>CAWUFB020000007.1:0-2505 GCA_963921265.3 Kordiimonas sp. | reverse complement strand
CCATCGGTGAAGGAGCTTCTCGACCCGTGTGTGGCTTGAGACTGATCCCGGCTTGATTTGATCCTGACCGGTATCGTAAAGTGGAAGAGATCTGGGCTTGATTCCACCCAGATCTCGTAAACGGAAAACGTAATAGACATCTGGTGATGGTGCACCCAGATCTCGTAAACCGATGTTGGTACGGCGACATGATGCTGGTTTTATGAAGTGGAATGCCATGCGGAATGGTAGTCATCGACTTAACATGGACAAAACCGATTCTGGTACGATTGCACCTAATTGGTCTCGTAAAGTGGTAGATTTCTGGGCGTGATTCCACCCAGATCTCAACGGATAAACGTGAAACGTCTGGACGCAAGAGATCGCCTGGATCTCGTAGACCGTTGCCAGTATGGTGACAAAAGACTGGGATAGTAAAGTGGAACGCCATGTGGGAAGTGATTCCACCCGCTGGTGTTAAGGCCATGTAGGCCATAGCTGTTGTCTTGGAAAAGATGCCTATACCTCGGGTTGGGCATAACATCGCCTATTTCTCGGTGTAGGCAGTAGCACTATGGTTAAAGGTCGAGACTAAGAGTGCTGGGGTCCACTGTACCTATCACGGTGCCCTGATAAACGAACAGTGGTGCGGAGGCCAGGGCCAATCACCCGACCCTCCTAAGGAAAAAGATGATTACAAGAACAAGTTCAAGGAGAGAAAACCGAAACGATCAAAACGTTGACTTTGGACCGGAATTGACTGGCGCGTCAGCCATTCTGACTACTGGCGTCGGCCCGTACCCCGACGCTGTGGCCTATGAAGGGGCTGGGAAGCTACTCTGTGGGAGATGCGGCGTATACTGTAGCTCTCATGGGGATGCGGAAAAGCACCTAAGTGGGTCACACAATGCGAGAAGTTGGCACTACGTATGTAGTAGATGTGGCAAGAATTATGAGCGCCTTTCACAGGTCTCATGCCACTTCCCGCGTTGCACTAGTCACCTGCAAGCTGCAAACACGAGTTCGTCCACCACAGGCCATCTGACGAATAAGTGTGAGTCTTGTTCAGCCTCGTTCTCTAGCAAACGTGGTCTGACCCTTCACATGAAGGCCAGACACCCGTCCCGCTTTTTTGATCAGCTAGAGGCGAGAAACCGAGAAGCAGCCGGGAGGAGGACCTACGAGCAGGCGGAGCTCGTACTCCTGGCCGAAGCGGAGATTGACTTGAATGAGTCATGTCGCTTCCTGAACAAGGCTCTAGCGGATGCAGGAATCGTGACAAGGACGGCTGAACAGATACGACAGATAAGGAAGACAGAGCGCTACCGCACTCTTCTTTCTGAATTACGAGAATCGCGAGCTAGGGAATCTGAACGTGGCCGGAATTCTCATGTGGAGAACCCGGCTGCCGTCCCGACACCAACCCCCAGCGATACCGTGGCGCCGTTCCTTACTGCATGCAGTAAGGACAAAAGGTATCTTGAGTTATTCAAATGCTCTGTGGCGGGGCATGCTGAGGGCTGGCCATCTGTCTCAGTGGAACAGCTCGACCAGGTCATGCGTAATGCCTATCCCAAGATCTTTAGACATCGAGGCAATAAAACACCAAGCAGACCTAAACTCGTAGACTGGCGTACTGTTGAATCAGCCCGCGAGAGGAAGCGCATTCGCTACCGTACCCAGCAACGTATGTGGAAAACCAATCGAAGGCAACTGGTCAAGGTTATACTTGACGACGCCCCGGTGAACCCCAGGCCGCCTGCCATCGGGCATGTCGAAAGGGTCTATCGGGAACGCTTCTCTTGTCCACGGGAAATCGGCTCTTTGCCGTCCCTCCCTACCAGGGGCATCGAGTTGGCGGGACTGACTGATCTAATCACACCCGAGGAGGTTAAACTGGTACTTGCCCAATACCAGACGTCCGCATCGGGACCGGACAAACTTAGCGTGCGTGAGCTGAAGGCGATGGGTAGCCCGACCCTTAGCCTTCTATATTCCAGCTGGCTTGCGGCACGGCGGACACCGCAGTGGACCAAGAGTTGTCGCACGGTACTGGTGCCAAAGTGTACAGAGAACTCGCACGAGGTCGGCAACTGGCGACCTATCACCATCGGCTCGCATCTGATAAGATGCTATGCGAAGATTCTGGCACGGAGGCTCCAAACACGTGTGAAGACGAGTCCACTGCAAAAGGCCTTTCGTGAAGTAGATGGATGTGCCGAGCACATAACAATGCTTCATGGGATGATCCGAGACGCGCGTACAAGGAGTCGCAGCATTTATGTTGTGACGTTAGACCTTGCCAAAGCCTTTGACACGGTTAACCACGAGCTGATCTTCCGAGCACTACGGCGACACGGCGCCGGCGACCACTTCACTGATGTGGTACGCGACCTATACGATCAAGTCACGACTCGGGTATCCAATGGAAGTGGTAGAATCACTGGTAAGATCAGTATACGTAGTGGGGTGAAGCAGGGATGCCCCTTGTCCCCGATCTTGTTTAACATGGTCTTGGATGAGTTG
>CAWUFB020000006.1:0-18600 GCA_963921265.3 Kordiimonas sp. | reverse complement strand
ACTGCTGGAGAATCTGACGGGGTTTTCGGAGTCCCTGGAAACGATTGTTGTTGAGTTTGGTCTACCGCAAAATAGTGGAGAGCGCATTGACGCAACCTATCTGACTGATGCGATTAACCGTGCGGCGCACGACATTCCGGCGGATCGGTTTGCCGGAGCGATTGTCGTAACCGACGGTCAGGTTCACGACATCGAACAGACCAACGACTGGCACGATCGATTGAATGGACCTGTTCATGTTCTGCTCAACGGTGAAAAGAACAGGTTTGACCGGCGGGTGGTGATCGAAACCGCGCCGGCTTATGCGGTTGTCGGTGAAGAGGCACTGATCGTGTTTCGTGTTGAAGATACCGAACTGTCGGAAGCACAAAACGAACCTGTCACAGTTACCTTGAATGTGGATGGCAACCTCAAGTTTCGTCAGGCGGTGGTACCGGGTCAGAGAGCGGTGTTCCCGTTCGTGGTTCAACATGCTGGTGAAACCGTGGTTGAGATCATTGCCGCCGCCGCAGACGGCGAACTTTCCATTGTGAATAACACTGGTGTTGCAACCGTCAACGGAGTGCGTGATCGGCTGCGGGTGTTGCTGGTTTCGGGGCAGCCTCATGCGGGGGAACGAACCTGGCGGAACCTGTTGAAATCCGACCCGGCGGTGGATCTTGTTCATTTCACCATCCTGCGACCGCCCAGCAAGAGCGATTTTACCCCGATTGAAGAGCTCGCGCTCATTACATTCCCCACGTTTGAGCTGTTCGATATCAGAATCAGCGAATTCGATCTTATGGTGTTTGATCGTTACGTGGTGCGGTACGTCCTGTCACCACGCTATTTCAACAACATTGAAAACTACGTCAAGGATGGCGGCGGGCTTTTAGTGGTTGTCGGGCCGGAGTATGCGGATGGCCGCAGCCTTAATGAAACCGCTCTGGGCTCAATCCTGCCTGTTGAACCGACCGGCGAAATCCTTGAGCAGGGGTTCCATCCCCGTGTCAGTGAGGCCGGACGGTTACATCCCATTACACAACCGTTGACGGCATTTGATACTAAGGCATCCGAGCAACCGAACTGGGGACGTTGGTTCCGACAACTGGAAACGCAGCGTTATCTGGATGAAGAAACTGATCAGGAAAAAGGTACAGTCCTGATGACGGGCGCCGCAGATCAGCCGTTGCTGTTGGTCAGTCGGGAAGGTGAGGGGCGGGTTGGTATCATGACCAGCGACCATATCTGGCTGTGGGCACGGGGTTTTGAAGGTGGCGGACCACAGGCCGAACTGCTTCGTCGTACGGCTCACTGGTTAATGAAGGAGCCGACCCTTGAAGAGGAACGTCTCATTGCGCGTATAGAGGGGCAGGCTCTGGTGATTGACCGGGTTTCCCAAACTCGTTTACCGGAAACGGTAACCGTAACAGGCCCTACGGGTGTTGATCAGATCGTTAATCTCAACGAAGTCGAGCCGGGACGGGCGGGCGGGCGCATGACGGCGGGGTTGCCGGGTGTCTACAGAGTCAACGATAAAGGGTTGCGGACTCTTGTATCGGCCGGTGCTATAAACCCACGGGAATATAACGATCTCACGGCAACGGACCGGGTGCTCGGGCCGGTTGCATCGGCGACCGGCGGGGGTGTTTGGTGGTTGAACGAGGGAACGCCGGAAATTCGCCGAACCAAACCGGGAAGAAACCAATCCGGGAACAATTGGCTAGGATTGCAGGGTAATGATGCTTATGTAGTGACTGGTCTGGAAACCGATGACCTGTTACCGGCATGGGCAACGGTACTGATTGTAAATTTGCTGTTGCTGGGAGCCTGGTGGCGGGAAGGGCGCTAGATCAGGCTTTTGCCACCAGATTGCTAGCCTGAATCCACTGATCCCACACTGGATTGTTGCCGTAGGTCTCGACAAGAAAATCTACAAACAGACGAACCTTCGCCGATAAATATCGGTTGTGGGGATAGACCGCATAGATGTTCAGGTTGACGTCATCGTAGGCGGTGAGAACCGGTTCGAGGCTTCCTGCCCGCAAATCGTCGGACGAAATGAACGATGGCGTTGATAAAACGCCGAGGCCGTTGCGGGCTGCTGCCAACAGGGCATCACCGTTGTTGGCCATAAATGTTCCGCCCACGGTGACGTAAGACGTGTTTCCTTCATCATCGACAAAGGGCCATTCGTTTCCACTGGAGAGGTATTTGTAGATCAAGCAGTTGTGGTCTCTCAGATCTTCGGGTTTTTGTGGCCGTCCGTATTTATCCCAATAGTCCGGACTGGCCGCGATAATGCGTTTGAAGGGGGCAACCTTACGCGCGATCAGTGATGAATCCGGCAACCTGGAAATACGAATGACCAAGTCATAGCCTTCTTCCACGACATCAACGATACGATCATTCAGATCCATATCCACCTGAAGTTCCGAATAACTGTTCATGAAGTCCGCAACGACAGGCGCCAGATAACGGATGGCGAAGCTCATGGGTGCATTGATGCGGAGCAAGCCTCGCGCCGTATCATGCAGGTTGGTAACCGACCGTTCCGCATCCGCCAGGTCGTCCAGAATTTGCCGGCACCGCAACTGAAAGGCCTGTCCCGCTTCCGTTGCGCTCATCCGACGTGTGGTCCGATTAAGGAGACGCACGCCCAGTCGATTTTCCAGTTTCGCAATGTGTTTGGATACGGAGGATTTTGTTTGACCCAAGACACGGGCAGCACCTGAGAAGCTGCCTACATCGACCACGGTGACGAAGGTTTGAAGGGTTTCGAGTGATTGCATGGGGAAATTCAATTGTTTCTGATATAGAAACAATCTTATGCAAATTAGAATAATTGTCTACAAAAAAAACAAGGACTAGATTTCTTCTCATCGAAACAAAACGGTCGAATGACCCAGCCTGAACAAATTGCCCGAATAAAATGAAGGAACAAAACATGAGAAACCTATTGATCATCAATTCCAGTCCCAATTCCGAGTCCAGCACCAGTCGCGATCTCACCGCGGCCTTTGCCGATGCCGTAAGAGGGACAACACCAGACGTACAAATTTCTCATCGGGATGTCGGGCAAAATCCGCTGCCCCATGTCACTCAGGACATGGTCAACGCCTATTACACGCCTGAAGACCAACGCACACCTGAACAAGAGGACGCGATTGCGGAGTCCGAGGGTGTCGTGGATGAAGTTGTGGATGCAGATGCCATCGTGATCGGCGCGCCCATGCACAATTTTACCATCACCTCGAGCCTTAAAACGTGGATTGATCATCTTGCCCGGGTTGGCCGTACGTTTAACTACACGGAAAATGGTCCCGTTGGAAAATTGGGTGGGCGCAAGGGTTATGTTCTCACCAGTCGTGGCGATTCTTATCAGGCCGGCGCACCTGCTGCGTCCATGGATATGCAGGAACCCTACCTGCGCACCCTCTTCGGGTTTTTGGGATTGACCGATCTTACATTTGTTCATGCGGAAGGCATGGCTGGTTCCTCGAATGGTAAAGATCGGGCCATCGATCAAATTCAGACTCTCGTTTCACAGGATTTTCGTGCTGCGGCGTAAAGCCCCGACTACCAAAAACTTTTGATTTAGGAGAAATGCACCATGCCGGGTACTGCCGTCTTCTTTGAATCCCCTGGGCGCGCCGGCTTTGCCGCCTATCTGGTCATGATCGCCGAAATCGGCGGGGGCCTCGCCCTGATTACAGGGCTCTCTGTTCGCCGTGCATCCCTGGCCTTGATCTCTGTCCTGTTGGGTACCAGTACCCTGGATTTGAATGAATCCTTTGGCAAGTCGGCTCGCGCTACGAGCGAAGGTGTGCAAACATGAGCAAGCTTTTCAGAGCCAATGATGTCGGGCGTACAGATCACGGTTGGTTGCAGGCCCGACATCACTTCAGCTTTGCTGAATACTATGACGCCAGCCGGATAGGGATCGGGCCGTTACGGGTTTGGAACGACGACAGGATCGCCGCAGGCACGGGGTTTCCCATGCATCCTCACCGGGATATGGAAATCATCACCTACGTCAAATCCGGTGCCATTACCCACGAAGATTCTCTCGGCAACACGGGCCGAACTCAAGCCGGTGATGTTCAGGTCATGAGTGCCGGTACGGGGATCGTGCATTCCGAGTACAATCTAGAAGAGGAAGATACGACGTTGTTCCAGATCTGGATCAAACCGGATCAAAACGGGTATGAGCCGAGGTGGCAAAACACGCGTTTCCCGGGTGCTGAACAGACAGCCAATCTCAGACCGCTGGCATCCGGGGAAGAACGGTACGCCACAACGGATGCTTTGATGATCCATCAGGACGCCACGGTTTACGGCGGCAATCTGTCAGAAGATCAACGCCTGACACACATTTTTGAGGACGGGCGTTCCGGTTATCTGGTGGTTGCATCGGGTCGGGTACGTGTCGACAGACTTATCCTCGAAGAGGGAGATGGGCTGGATGTCCAGTCGGAATCCGAAATCACGCTCATGGCGGAAACGGATACCGAAATCGTTCTGGTTGATGTTCCTTATCCCTGGTCTTCCTGATGCCGGCATTTCCTGATAAAAGGGGGATCAACCTCATTTTCTGAAGGAAGATGGCGCCATGGCCACGACACACCGGCGGGGTTTGCGCAAGCTAATCAAGGCTTGTCCCGCCATGGCTCACATTCGACGCGTTGCAGGATTACCTGCGGCGCGTCATATGCCGCCGGGTTTTGCCACGCTGCTTCGCATCATCGTCAATCAACAAGTTTCGACCCAGTCCGGCGCGGCCATCTGGAAACGTCTGGCGGAAACAGTATCCGAAATCACACCTGACACCATTGTTGCGCTGGATGAGGCGGGGCTGAAGGCTGTTGGCTTCAGCCGTGCCAAAGCTCGGTATGGTTTGGCGCTTTCCGAATCCATCCTTGATGGTTCCCTGCCTCTGGACGCGTTATCCCAAATGTCAGGTGACCGGGTGACAGAGGCGCTGGTAAAGGTCAAGGGAATCGGTCGCTGGACGGCAGAAATCTATTTGATGGTTGCTCTTGGTCGCTCCGATGTATGGCCTGCCGGTGATACCGCTTTAGCCGAGGCGACAGGGCAATTATTGTCACTTCCGCACCGACCTGACGTAAAACAGATGGATGAGATTGCCGAGCGTTGGCGGCCCTGGCGATCCACGGCGGCGTTGATGTTGTGGCACTACTATCGTCACCTGAAGGGCAGGCCCATGGGCGCACCTGGAACCTAGTTAGGGGGGCGTTGTTGGACTCCTCCTGCCCAAATCTGGCTATTTTCCCTTAATTTCCGATCTTGTAGAGTTCGCGAGCACAATATGATCGAACTCTAAACGGAGACGTGAAATGACGCGTACAAATGGTATGGATATTGATGCGATGATTGCGAGACATCGCGACGGATTTTCCATGGAGAAACCGTTTTATCTGGACCCGGGTGTGTTCGAGGCCGATGTGGAGCGAGTCATCATGCCCATCTGGCATCTTGTTGATCATGCATCGCGCATTCCCAATGCGGGCGATTACTTCCTGTTTGAATTGGCTGGTGAGTCCATCATCGTCGTGCGTGGATGGGAAGGTGAAATCCGGGCATTTTACAATGTCTGCCGTCACCGAGGCTCTATCATTTGCCGCGAAGCACACGGTAATGTACGTCTGCTGCGCTGTCCTTATCATGCCTGGTCCTACGATCTGGACGGCAGCCTCAAGGTTGCCCAACTCATGCACGAAGGCTTCGATCTAAAGGATTATGGCCTGCACCCGTGTCATATCGGGGTCAGTCACGGATTGATTTTTGTGAATTTGTCGCCGCAACCGGGCATTGATTTTGACACGTTTATCGACCCCTTTACGCCATACTTCGAGCTGCATGGGTTGGCCAATGCCAAGATCGCCCACCGTGCCAGTTACCCCACGGAGGCTAACTGGAAATTGGTGCTGGAAAATTTCTTTGAATGCTATCACTGCATGCCGGCGCACCCGGAGTATTGTCAGGTTCACGCCAAGGACTACATTCTGGCCTATGGTGGCGGCAACGGTTCCGGTCCGGAAGAGGCAGAGGTCGTATTTCAGCCGCAGTTGGACGCCTTTAACGAAAAGTGTAAAAGCCTCGGCCACCTATATGGCAGCTTTGTCGAAACGGATGATAATTCACCTCACATGCGCAGTGCCGCGCGCACACCGTTCAAGGATGGTTGGCTGTCGGAAACCAGGGATGGTCAACCGGCCGCCCCGCTCATGGGAACCTTCAAGGATTGGGATGGCGGTTATTCTGCTACGGCGTTCAGTCCGTTTGCCACGATCTTCATGCCCAACGACTTTGCTTCCATCTTCCGATTTATCCCGGTCAACGAAGACCACACGGATGTGGAATTGATCTGGCTGGTTCGGGCCGAAGCCGAGGAAGGCAGAGATTACGATCTGGAAAAAATAATCTGGCTCTGGGATGTGACGGCCATCGCCGATAAGACCATCATCGAAGGCAATAAACAGGGCATCCTGTCGCGCCGCTACGAACCTGGACCCTATTCACGCCATGAAAAAGGCACCAATTACCTGATAAACTGGTATCTTAACCGCCTACGTGCCGGGGCTTGATGAGCGCAGCCCGCTAAAACGGCGCGTTAGTCACTGAAATTTGCATGGACTTTTTGGTGATGCCGAAGAGAATCCGGGGTGTGACCGGAACAAGGGGCCATGTCCATGGGGCTTCGTTTTATTTTCATGCTGACCCGCAACGACCAGACGGTCGATGACGCAGAAACACATCTGGAAACCGCTCTAGCGGCCGGAGTCCATCACATGGGCTTCAAGGATGTAGGCGTCCCCTTCGACAGATTGAAAGCCCTAAATGCCTCGATAAAGGCGGGCGGGGCCACCAGCTATCTGGAAGTGGTGTCGCTGGACAAACAAAGCGAGGTTACGTCTGCCGAAGCCGCCGTTGATATCGGTGTGGATATTCTGCTGGGAGGCACGAATTTTAAAGAAATTATTCCTATTTTAAAAGACACAAGCATTCAGTACTTTCCGTTCCCCGGTCGAATAGAAGGTCACCCCAGTGCGCTCATGGGTTCCATTGACGACATTGTGGATAGTGCGCAGAAACTGGCGGCCCTTGACGGCGTGCACGGCCTGGATTTACTGGCTTATCGGTCAACAGAGAATGTCACGGGTCTCATGGCTGCCGTATGTGCAGCGGTCAGAAAGCCCGTGATCATGGCGGGCTCCATTGGAAGCCGCGAACGTATTGAGATTGTCCATCGATCGGGTGCCGCGGGGTTCACCATTGGAACGGCGGCGCTAGAAGGTGATTATCCGGCCGACAGCCCGGAACTGGAAAACCAGCTGCGCTCAATTTTGCGAGACGTGGCGGAGGTTAATGATCATTTGTCACCTCATGGGGCTACAAATCTGGTAGAGACCTTTGCAGGTCTGGCGAACGCTTGGGCTCCGCAAAGTGCAGGCCATATCAACGATAAGTCAGTGCGGCTGGTGAAGTTCGAAGGTCAACACATCTGGCATTATCATAAATCAGACGACGTGTTGTTTCTCGTTCATAAAGGCAGGATGCTACTCAAATTCCGGGACCGGGACGAGATACTCAACCAAGGAGAATTCATCATTGTGCCCTACGGCGTGGAGCATTGCCCGGTGGCTCTCGACGGCGTTTGTGAGGCCGTCATGATCGGGCCGGAAGGAGATAATTGATCACTGGGGATGCTTTTGTGCTGTTTCGTTGAATTTGAAACCAATTGCCTGCGGGTGATTTTGGTTACTGCAAATCCACGCCAAAACAGTCGCCGTTGATCGCGAAGGGGCACCCCGTTGCGGTGCAATGGCCCTGGGATTTTCCCAAGGCACGCAAGGAAGTGTAACAAACGGGTTTTTATGAACAGATGGAGTTAATCCTCGACACCAAAATCCGGTCCGGAGTAAGACCGCGGTTTCAGTCTGCCGGTGTCGCAATCCACCAGATGTTGTCGCATGGGTCTGTGAACCCGGCCATTCTGTCACCGTGTGGTCGGAGGTTCGGCTCCATTAGAGATGTGGCACCTAGGCTCAATGCTTTTGCATAGACCTGCTCGACCGCATCAACGTAGACATGCATCTGAGAAACGTTGGGCAGATAGGGTGCGGTGCTCTGGTTTATCATCAACAGCGACTTACCGATCATCATTCTGACGTGCCGGACCGTTCCGTCTTCGTAGCGTTTTTCCATCACCATATCGGCATCGAACACTTCTGATAGAAAATCGATCAACCTGTCGGCACTATCGACAGTGAAGTACGGCGTAATAGGTTGGTCATGGTCAAGCATATGACGGCCTCCGTATGTTCCTCTTTGAACATAGGACAGTTTACTGCTTCTTTGGGATGTTTTTGCCCCGCGACGCGCGCGGACCATCGCACCCAGGACGCTGATCAATGAATGGCGGGAATCCGATCTGACGCGTGCCCCTGTTATGGAGGATTTGATTGAGGCTCTCATCAAGAAGAATGTCACCAATTTCAAGAATTTTCCCGAAGTGGCGCAGAAAAAGCTGCTTAAACGGCACCGTATGCGGAAAAAATTCACCTATGTAGCCGATTCGTTCGGGGGCCGCCGAGGCTGTCAATGCCGGCTTTGCCGCCGCCGATGGCGGCGGTTTTCTCCAGAGTAATCTGCATACAAAAAAGGCCGGTTTGAAACCGGCCCTTGTTGTATCCGTTGTTCCAAAGCGGATCTTATTCTGCGGCTTCCTGGTACGCCTCCATGGGCGGACATGAGCAAACCAAAACCCGATCTCCGTGTACGTTGTCCACACGGGCAACCGGCGGCCAGAACTTGTCGTTACGGATGTAATCCAGTGGGAAGTATGCTTCTTCTTTCGAATAGGGCAGGGACCAGGAACTCTGCAACAACAGGTCGTGCGTATGCGGGGCATTGCGCAACAGGTTATTTTCGGCGTCAGCCTTGCCGTCTTCAATATCCCGGATTTCCTTCCTGATCTGGATCATGGCGTCACAAAATCGGTCGAGCTCGCGTTTGGCCTCGGACTCTGTCGGCTCGATCATCAAGGTATCGACAACCGGGAATGACATGGTTGGGGCATGGAAGCCATAATCCACCAGACGCTTTGCCAAATCCTCGTTGGTGATGCCGCAACTCTCCTTAATTGGCCGCAAGTCCACAATACATTCGTGCGCAACGGTTCCGTTACGCCCCGTGTAGAGAACGGGGTAGTGAGGATCGAGACGCTTGGCAATATAATTGGCACTGAGGATTGCCGTGGTCGTGCTTAACTTGAGGCCACGCGGGCCCAGCATCGCGATATAAGCCCAGGAAATAGGCAGAATGCTTGCCGACCCCCAGGGCGCTGAGGCAATGGTACCGACGGTTCCGTTGTCACCTTCCGCCGGGTTGACCCCTTCCACAATGGGATGGTCAGGCAGGAACGGTGCCAGATGCGCGCCGACGCCGATGGGGCCTACACCCGGTCCGCCGCCACCGTGCGGGATGGCGAGGGTCTTGTGCAGATTGAGATGCATCACGTCCGCCCCAAATTTACCGGGCTTTGCCAGGCCCACCATGGCGTTCATGTTTGCGCCATCCAGATAGACCTGAGCGCCGTGATTGTGAATGGTTTCACAAATGTCGACGATGGCTTCCTCAAACACCCCGTGGGTTGATGGGTAAGTGATCATCAGGGCGGCCAGGCTATGGGAATGTTCGGCGGCCTTGGCTTTGAGATCGTCAATATCCACGTTGCCGTTGTCATCGCTGGCAACCACCACGACCGTCATCCCCGCCATCATGGCGCTGGCCGGATTGGTGCCATGTGACGAGGACGGGATCAGACAGATGTTCCGCCCGCCTTCTCCACGAGATTCGTGGTAACGGCGAATGACGGCAAGCCCGGTAAATTCCCCTTGAGACCCCGCATTGGGTTGAAGGGAGATAGCATCAAAGCCGGTGATTTCGCACAGGTGTTCTTCGAGTTCTTCGAACAACTGCTGATATCCCTGCGTTTGATCCAGCGGGGCAAACGGATGAAGTGCCGAGAAGTTCCGCCAGGTCACGGGAATCATCTGGGTTGTAGCGTTCAGCTTCATCGTACACGAACCGAGCGGGATCATCGCCCGGTCGAGGGCAACGTCCTTGGCCTGAAGGCGGCGCAAGTACCGCAGCATTTCCGTTTCCGCATGATAGAGGCTGAATACGGGATGTTGCAGAAACCCGCTGGTACGGGCCAGAGCGTCGGGGATAACGCCCTCCACTTGCTCATCCAGGTCCGGCACGCTCAATTTCTGATGGGCCTTGGAGTCGAAGACTTTCCAGAGTGCAGCGATATTCCGCCGTCGGGTCGTTTCATCCACCGAAATGCCCAGGTGATCCGCATCGATAACCCGAAGGTTAATACGAGACTCACGCGCCCGCGCAGCAATCTTTCCGGCCTGGCCACGAACCCTGATTTTCAGGGTATCGAAGTAACTGTCGTTGACAATCTCGATGCCAAGTTTTTCAAGGCCCAGGGCGAGAATACGGGTCATGCGGTGAATCTTGGACGAAATCCGCAGAACACCGGCGGGACCATGAAAGACCGCGTAGAATCCGGCCAGAACCGCCAGCAGCACCTGTGCTGTGCAGATGTTACTGGTGGCTTTTTCCCGTCGGATGTGTTGTTCGCGGGTTTGCAGGGCCATCCGTAGGGCAGGCTTGCCGAGGGCATCAACGGATACACCGATAATACGTCCGGGAACCTGCCGCTTATACGCTTCCCTTGAGGCAAAGAATGCGGCGTGTGGGCCACCATATCCCATGGGAACGCCGAATCGTTGGGAGGAACCCAGTACAATATCGGCACCCATTTCTCCCGGCGGTTTCAGCAGGGCCAGACTCATAAGATCGGTTGCGACACATGCCATGGCGCCGCCGTCGTGGGCAGCCTGTATGACCGGTTCGGGGTCCCGAACAGTGCCTGTGGAACCCGGATACTGGATCAGGACACCATAGTGGTCCTCTGCATTGAGGTCCGACCAGGGATCGCCCACGACGACCTCAAAACCGGCGAGAGCGGCACGGGTCTTGACCACAGAAATCGTTTGAGGATGACAATCGGCGTCCACAAAGAAGCGATTGCAGTCTTTCTTTTTGGCAATCCGATGAGCCATGGCCATGGCTTCAGCCGCGGCTGTGCCTTCGTCCAGCAGAGACGCATTGGCCAGTTCCATACCGGTCATGTCCATGACCATCTGCTGATAGTTCAGGACGGCTTCCAATCGACCCTGGGACACTTCTGCCTGATAGGGCGAATAGGCCGTGTACCAGCCCGGATTTTCAAGGACGTTCCTGAGAACCACATTAGGAATTACGGTACCATAGTATCCCATGCCGATCATAGAGATGAAGACCTTGTTGCGCTCGCCCATCCGGCGCAGAACGGTCAGCGTGTAGCGTTCACTTATGCTGTCAGGGACGGCTAGAGGTTCATGGCTCAGAATGGTTTCCGGTACGGTTTTCTCGACAAGCTCTTCCACCGATGACATGCCGATGGTTTCGAGCATTTCGGCAATCTGTTGCTCACCCGGACCCACATGACGGCTGATGAAGTCGTCCTTTTTTTCAAGTTCGCTAAGGGGTGTGTGTGCCATCAACCAAGGTCCTCCACATGTGCGTCATAGGCCGTCTTATCCATCAGGTCTTCCAGTTCACCCGCATCAGACAGTTTGATTTTATACATCCAACCGTCGGTTTCCGGTGCGCTGTTGATCAATGTCGGGTCACCTTCCAGGTCTTCGTTGATCTCGACGACTTCACCGCTGAGCGGTGCGTAGGTTTCGCTGGCCGCTTTAACGGATTCTATAACGCCGGATTCGCCGCCCTTGTCCAGTCTATCGCCTACGGCGGGTCCTTCGACAAACACGACATCGCCCATTTGCTCCTGAGCGTAATTGGTGACGCCAACAGTGGCGACGTCGCCTTCAACAGTTACCCATTCGTGGTCGGCGGTGTATTTGGTGCTCATGATTTAATCCTTCCCGTGAGAATGTTGAGTTAGCTTTTGAAATAACGATGTTCGGTGAATGTCGGAGAGACAACAGTGGCGGGCAGGGCTTTGCCACGAACCATCAGGTTGACGGGTGTGCCAGTAGCCTTGTGTTCACTTGCCACATAACCCATCGCGACGGGGCCGCCGATTGTGGGGCCGAAACCGCCACTGGTAACCTCGCCAATTATGCTTCCGTCAACATCTGCGATTTCCGTGTGAGCCCTTGCTGGCACTTTGCCCGCTGGTTTGATGCCGACCCGTCGTCGTGTCGTGCCCTCGGCGATCTGCTGCTGGATGACATCGGCCCCTGGAAACCCGCCCGCTTCCCGACGGCGTTTCGAGATAGTCCACAGCAAACCCGCTTCAATAGGTGTGGTGTTTTCCGTGATGTCGTTGCCATAGAGACAAAGACCGGCTTCCAACCGCAGGGAATCTCGCGATCCCAGTCCGGCGGCCTTCACTTCCGGTTCTGCCAGCAGCAATCGGGCAATATTTTCGGCATCATCCACCGGAATAGAAATCTCGTAACCGTCTTCGCCCGTGTACCCGGAGCGAGTCACGAAACAGGATATACCACCGATATGAAGCTCCGCCGCAGACATGAATTTCATGTGCTGTGCCGGGGCGGCGTAGCGGGCAAGTACATGTGCTGCGGATGGTCCTTGAAGGGCCAGCAGTGCGTGATCTTCGATAACTTCGATTTCACAAGTGCCAGAGAGGTTGGTGCGTAAATGTTCGATATCCGCCTCTTTGCAGACGGCATTGATGACCAGATACAAATGGTCCCCTTTTTGGGTAACCATCAAGTCATCCAGAATACCGCCGCGTTCATTGGTGAACATGGTGTATTTCGTATTGCCCGCCGACATTGCTGTTATGTCGCCAACGACCAGGGCCTCCAGTGCTTCTGCAGGATTTGCCCCGTGCAGCTTGACCTGTCCCATATGGGAAACATCAAACAGCGAGGCTTCTGTCCGGGTATGGTTATGTTCGTTGATAATGCCGTCCGGGTATTGGACCGGCATGTAATAGCCCGCAAAAGGGACCATCCTGCCACCCAGTTCCCGATGCAGGGAATCAAGCGGTATAGTTTTCGGAGGGCTTTCAGATTGCGTTTCCATATTTCTACTCCAGCTTTCCAGAACAGTTTCAGGGCCGAACCAACGGTTCGAAGAAACACCCCCTCTGTCTTGGAACCTGAAAGATTCCCCGTCTGATAAGCATACGACAGCACACTTATCCGGGTTACATCTTCGGTGAGGTTAACAGAAAATCGGTCAACCTGCTTTCCAGAGTCTCATAACGCTGGCGGTCCGTAAGCCTGAGAGATTCCGGGGCGGTTGCTCCTTCGGCGCCTGATCCATTGAGGCACAGGACTCTCCCGCAGCGCGTTGCTGAGAAATATGTCTCCACTTGTCGGGAAATCTATCAACTCTTTCGAGTAGCCGCAACCCACCCGAAGGAGTTGATTTCACACTATTCAGTAATAGAGAGGCAACGTGGTCTGATTGTACTTTAACTGCTCGGGCGTAACCTGAAGGCCAATATAAATTATGTAGTTATAGCCGTCATCCGGCGGTTCGATGGGAATGGTCAACAGAACAGGCTCATCAAATACGGTCAGTCGATAACGGTTCCCTTCGAATGAAATGGGCAGTTCGAAATTGCCCTTGCTGACAATTGTCTTTTCCCGGGTGGCCAGAGTTACGAAGTACGGTATATCTGCATAACCTGTTGTATTCGCCGGTCCTCTTGCGACGGTAATCCCAAGGCTAAGTTCAATATCGATCTGGCCAGTTCCGGTTTCATCGTCCACGTCGTAAATACAATTGGCGAGAAAATCCTCGACCACAGCTTCGGTGTCGATATCCGTCAAATCACGGCCCGCACCCTCGCGGAACACGACCATGCGGTCGGCAGCGGCCAGGATGGACACTGACGGGCAAGGCGGCGGTAGCGTGGCTTCATTTGAGGCAAACGGATTGAAGTCCTCCACGGAACCGCAAGCGGATACCAGTATTGTGCTGGCAACAAGGAGAGCAATTGTTGTTCTGCGGTCAGATCTCAGGCCCAGGGACCACATTTCTTCCTCCTATGCACAGGTTGGACGACGGGAATTCTAACGGAGGCATGTCGGGCACGACAAGCGTCTCGAAATCTTATACTGAAAGGGGATTGTATACAGAACTAGCAATTTGCCGATTTGATTTTCTTATCTCGCACCTTTCGTAATGTGATTACGATTTGCTACGGGCTAGCGGCAATACGCTCGATCTTGTTCCTGACCGGTAGGCCCTGCTTGGGTCTGGGCAGCTTCTTCGCCAAGGCGAGCACTAATCCCCTCCATTTTCAGAATATGTAAAATCGCAGTGCCGTTTCTCCAACTTCTTTAAGAATATCAAGCATTTCCGAAGCGGTCCATTCTTCTTCCCGAAAATACATCGAAACCGGCGCATAGAAATTCTTATCGCTGGAGCCGTCTTTCTTAAAAACAAAGGTTTTATTGAGCGGGTAGAACTCGTTCATCATCGCCACCTTGGACATCACAAAGGCGTTTTGGTCATAGTCTTCAACAAAATCGCACCCCGATCCGAAACATACAAACGGTGTGATCGGCTCATGGTTTAATGCCGCTCGAATACCGGCAAGGTTCTTGCCCAGCCGCTCTATAGCGTTCCCTTGGGCCTGCTTGGCTTTGCCCTCGGCCATGCGCTGCTTATTCGTTCCCTGGCGTTTGACTTCCGAAATAAGGATGATTTGCAGATATTCAGGATCATCGTGATTTTTGAGAAAAATGATTCCACCATCCGGTTTTATCGTTCGACTCCCGAAAGTGTTATCAAACTCTTTTCGCAGGCCAATTTTTTGCGGAAATGAAATTAAACTCTCAAATGATATTTCCTTTTCAAATGTTAAATAGTGATTATCCAAAATGTTTTTGAACCTGCTTTCTAAATACTTGATGCAGTCTCTCATCGCCGCATAGATTTCCTTATCATCCTTTTTGGATTTTGTATTCTTCGGCTTGTGCTGTTCTTTATTCTGGCGAAGCTGTTCAGAATTAGCCATTGTAGAAATAATGCCCTGCCAAGCCGTCAATATTGAAAATCAAAATCTCGCTATGAAAAAGAACACCTCGGTAAATATCTTTTGGAAGAGCGATGATTGACGATATTGGGGGGTATGTGCCATCAACAAATCGCTGCCAACGCTTGCTCCCGACAGTTTGATTCAGCCGCAGCCCATAAGGGGCAAAAAGAATTATTGGAATATCCCGCCCCCAAAGTTCGATGATTTTCTGTAACCAAATTTCGGGAAGCAATGGACGGCCACCGTAAAGCCGCTTGATCATTTCCTTGGTCTTCGCGTCGACGTTGAAGGGAGGATTGGCGATGACCAAGGCGGGCGTATCATATTCGCCCGGCAATATATCTATGAAATTGCACTTGACTGTGTTCGGGAACCCTTGATCCTCAATGTCGATTCCCAGGGTTTCATAGCCAGCTTCTTTAAATGGATGAAGCAACGATCCCGCGCCAACGCACGGGTCAACAATTTTACCCCCCCACCCCCCCCCCCCCCGCATATTTTGTCTGCGATTACGTCAAAGATGAAGCGGCTCACGCCGGACGGCGTGTATACTGTGGAATTTTTGGTGTTCCGATAGAAATTGTTGCGGGCGACGTTGTACATTTTAGGGCGTCATGATTCGGCTGCGGACTTTATCAGTCTACGGCCTAGTTGACATGAGGTACAGCCTAAAAACCCATTTGCGCAACGGTAATTGCCAGTTTTGTATATAATCCCCTACTGAAAGGATCAGGGTTTGGTTTTGCTAGCGTCCGTTGATTGTTCCTGAAGATGAATCAACGAAAGGGCAAGTCTGCTCAACGCTCTTGATTTGCCCCACGCATTGGTTATGGAGACCGCGCGCAACATGGCGCGGTTGAAGACGTCCCAGGCTGATTTGGTGTAACCCAGGTGAATCTGTTCCTCGACCAATTCAGCCAGGAGCCAGACCCGTCCGCTGGGGCTAAGGATGCGTTCCGTACTGGCGAGCGCTATGGATATCTCGTCTTCCGGGATATCGTTGCTGCTCCCATACTTCAGAAACATCAGTTTCCAGATGGTGTATGCGGCCAGCCGTGGATCTTCGATGGATAGGGCCAGAATTTTACTGTCTTCATACATGGCACCATCATCGTCTCCCAGATAGTTAGAGGCCGCAACCTTGGCCAGGGCGAGGCGACTGCGGGCATAATCCCGGGCAAAAGGCAATGAGATGTTTTCCGTGGCGCGACGGGATTCGGTTAACATAAGCCTCGCGTACTCGTCATCGCCAGTCCGGGCATAACCTTCGGCTATGGTGGCAAGTACAAGCGCCCGGTAACGCAGTGCGTCAATGGCACCGGCCATAACCAGTGCCGCTTCAGGCTCTCCATCGAGGGCTTCCGCCCGTGCCGCGCTCATCAACACCGGCAGCCGTTCATCTGTATCCGAGATTCTTTCCAGAAGCTTCACGGCTTCTTCAACGTATCCCGCCGACGCCAGTGTATCGGCAACATGGCGCAACGATGTGTTGCGGTGGTCAGGTGTGAGATTGGGACTGTTGGCTTTTTCCTTGATCTCTTCCAGCAGGATCAGCGCCATATCCCGTTCGTTGACAAAAAACAGCGATTGACTGGCTTTTGCCAAATGAGAAGAAACCTTGACGGTAAACTCGATATTATGGGTCAGATTGCGGAGGTGATCCACAAGGTGAAGAACCCCGTCGTCGTGACCGCCTTCCGCCATAGTTAAGACCATATTGGCATAGGTTTCCAGTCTTACGGCCTGATCTGGAATACCCTCGACAGCGGCAATGGCGTTTTCCGCGTTCCCGCTCAGAGCTTCGGAGGCGGCGATTTTGCCAAGGGCCTGGAGGATCATTCGAGGATCAGAAATATGGCGTACTGTATCCCGTGCAGCGGCGGTGAGGCCGGCGCGCGCCTGAGAAACCAGAATGTCGCTATAGGCCCAGTTTCGCATATTGTCTCGAGGAACTGTTTTCGCGTTTTCCAGGGCTTCACGCAGCAAACATTGTACAGTCGGATCGGAAAAACAGGCGGCAGTGTCTCGCGTTGGGTCTGCCACCGCGTCCGCTGCATTGTTTTCCACCAGATCGCGAGTTTCCGGGTTGTTTAACAAAGCATCCCGCGCCGCCTTCTTACCTTCCTTGCGTACTTTCTCCAGTCGCGTCAGCAGGTTGTTTACGTTGACAGTGGTTTCGAGTTCCCGGGCCATTGCATCGTCAGCAATGCCGGTTTCCGTGAGCTGCTTCGATTTTTGATAGCGTCGGATGGCTGCATCGGTTTGGTCGTTCATAACCCCGGTAACCGGGCCTTTATACAGACCGAGTGATCCAAGGGCAGCCTGGATTCTGCTGATCAACATTTTTGTTTGCGGATTGTCGTGGTCCGTATCCGGGCTTGCGTTTTCAAGGTCTTCCGGAACAAGCTTTGCTGCCTCAACGGTCGTGTTGATTACCAGGAAAGCCCCTAAAAGGGTAACCAAAATCAGCCGTTTACAGATCAAATTATACAACGTTGACCTCATAGGAGCCAGGTGACTGGACAGCCGAAAGAACAGGGTGATAGGAATGTGTTTCCATCACCAGGAGTTCCCATGGCCGTCTATACCGAAGTTTCCGACAGCGACGTTTCCGCCTATGTTGAGTACTATGATATAGGTGCTGTGCTGGCATGCAAGGGTATCGCGGAGGGTGTTGAGAATTCCAATTTCCTGCTGACCACGGATCAGGGGGTTTTCATCCTGACCCTCTATGAAAAGCGAGTGAATTCGGATGATTTGCCCTATTTTCTGGGGCTCATGGATCACCTCGCGAAAAAAGGCATTCCGTGCCCGTTGCCGGTGGCGGCACGGGACGGGCAAACGCTTCTGAATTTATGTGACCGACCGGCGGCTATTGTCAGTTTCCTACCCGGGCTATGGCCTAAAAAACCCAAATCGAAACATTGCCGGAAACTGGGTGAAGGTCTCGCGCGCCTGCATATGGCAGGATCAGATTTTGCGATGAGCCGTTCCAACGATCTGGACGTGGCCGCTTGGCCTGGATTGTTGCACACCGTTGATCGGAAACAAACAGACAGAATGCAGGGCGGTTTATACGCCGCATTGGAAGAGGAACTGGCATTTCTATCTTCTAACTGGCCGGCCGGTTTGCCAACAGGGGCGATTCATGGGGACCTTTTTCCCGATAATGTTTTTTTCCGGGATGGGCATCTTTCCGGGATCATTGACTTCTATTTCGCGTGTACGGATGCGTTTGCCTATGACATTGCCATTTGCCTGAACGCGTGGTGTTTTGAACCTGATGGCGGCTTCAATATCACCAAGGCCCGACGGATGCTATCGGCCTATCGCATTGAGCGCGGGCTTTCACCGGCAGAACTGGACGTCCTGCCGGTGCTGGCGCGGGGGGCGGCCATGCGGTTTTTACTTACTCGACTTTATGACTGGCTGAACACGCCCGATACAGCGATGGTCATCCGCAAAAACCCTCTGGAATATTTCGCCAAGCT
>CAWUFB020000005.1:0-29825 GCA_963921265.3 Kordiimonas sp. | reverse complement strand
TCCGTAAGGAAGCCCCCGTAAGATAGTCAAGATTGCGCCATGTTCAAGACTTTAAAGGAAGATATTCGTGCATTTATGGAGCGTGACCCTGCGGCACGGTCCATGGTTGAAATTCCGTTATGTTACCCCGGTTTCCATGCGTTGATGTTTTACCGCCTGACCAACTGGATGTGGAAGGCTGGGTGGCGTTTACCTGCCAGGTTTCTGGCCCACGTTGCCAAGATTTTTACGGCAATTGAGATTCATCCCGGTGCGACGATTGGTCGTCGCTTTGTCATTGATCACGGAACCGGTGTGGTTATTGGAGAAACGTCCGATATCGGTGACGATGTTACCCTTTATCAAGGCGTTACCCTGGGCGGCATTGCTCCGTCGGTCGACTCCGTCAGCCAGATTGGCGAGAAACGTCACCCAACGTTGTGTGACGGTGCGATTATCGGCTCAGGCGCGGCGGTGTTAGGCCCCATAACCATTGGTGAAGGCGCAAAGGTTGGCGCCAATTCGGTGGTGACCAAGCCCGTTGAGGCTTGCATGACGGCGGTGGGCATACCCGCACGGGTGGTCATGCCCAAAGACAAGAACAAGTCTCGTGATTTTATGGCCTATGGTACGGCAGTTGATGGACCCGATCCGCTTCTGCAAACCATTGATGAGTTGCGGCGCCAGGTTGTATCGCTGTCAGCACGTATTGAGGAACTGGAGTCGGAAAATCAATCCGGAAAACCCGGTTCGACAGGTAAAGACAAGGAAGCCTGCTGATGACCAATAACTGGTTCATCCGGCGTGAAAAATCAGCAACGGTTTTGGGAGAAGTATTGTGAAACTGAGCACTAAAGGTCGCTACGCGGTGATGGCAATGGCCGATCTGGCCGGCAATGCAACGCATAAACCCGTGACGTTGGCAGATATTGCGGAACGTCAGGAAATTTCCCTTTCGTATCTAGAGCAGCTGTTTAGCAAGTTGCGGCGCGGTGGTCTGGTTACCAGTGTTCGCGGTCCCGGTGGCGGGTATCAGATTGCACATCACGTGAAAGATGTTCGAATTTCTGATATTATCCTCGCTGTCGACGAACCCATAAAGGCAACCCGGTGTCAGCCCGGCTCACCGGCTGGGTGTCACGGTTCTCTGGGACGATGTATCACACACGATCTGTGGCAGGAACTCAGCAATCAAATTTACCTGTTCCTGAATTCGGTGTCTCTGGAAGATGTTGTTGAAAGGCGTGTTATGGGTGCCGCTGGAGCTCTGTTCCAAACCGAAAACCCATGTGCAGCCTTGTCCGACGTCGTGCCAAACCGGGTCGAAACCCTGAGCGCGGCCCAGTAGACCGGAATCGAGATTTGGCAGCATGATCCGGGAAACCCACTATCTCGACCACAACGCTACGTCGCCCTTGCGTGACAGCGTTGTCATCGCTGTTGAAGCGGCGCTGCGTGTCGTGGGAAACGGGTCGTCGGTCCATGGTTACGGTCGTGCTGCACGAAAGGTGATTGAAGATGCCCGTGCCGGGGTTGCCGGTATGTGTCACGCAGTACCCGATCAGGTGACCTTTACCAGTGGCGGAACGGAGGCCAACAATCTGGCCTTGCGCCAGCCAGGGTTTCAACACGTATTTGTATCTGCTGTTGAACATCCTTCTGTTCTGGAAGCCCGGCCGGACGCAATTGTTATTCCTGTTACCAGCAACGGCATCGTCGATCTTTCCGCGCTGGGTGAGCAATTGGCGACTTATGACGATACCAAGCTGATTTCCGTTATGTACGCCAACAATGAAACCGGCATTGTCCAGCCTGTATCGGAGATTGCCAAACTCGCGCGAATTCATGGCTCGGTTTTTCACTGTGACGCGGTTCAAGCGGCTGGAAAAGCAGAGATCGATGTTAAGACGTTCGGTGCGGATTTGTTGACCCTGTCTGCGCACAAGATAGGCGGTCCAGCGGGTATCGGTGCTTTAATCAACGTGAGTGGTGTCCAATTGGAGCCCAGAACCCATGGTGGGGGTCAGGAGAAAAAAGTACGCTCCGGAACGGAAAATCTGATCGGTATTGCCGGTTTTGGCGCCGCGGCTCGCGAGGTTTCGGAGCGGGGCATGGAAGATAGTGATCGCGTAGCCGGCCTTCGCGACACTCTGGAACAGAGCATTTTCTCTACCATGTCTGACGTTACGATTGTCGGTCACGACACCCCTCGCTTGGGCAACACCACTTTTTTGATTATTCCAGGGGCTAATAGCGAAACCATGGTCATGGGAATGGACCTGAAGGGTGTTGCCATCAGTGCCGGCTCGGCATGTTCCTCCGGCACGGTCAAGATCAGCCGGGTTCTTCAGGAAATGGGGTTTTCTGATGAACAGGCCCGCTCCGGCATTCGGGTCAGCCTCGGTTGGTCTAACACGAAATCGGATGTGGAGGCATTTGTTGCCGCCCTTCGTCCTGTTTATGAACGCGCGCAACACAACGTCGCCGCTTGATTTTACGAAGGATTGAAACAGAGCATGTCTGCAACCGCTGAAACCGTCGATCAGGTCAATACCCTCAAGGACGAAAAATATAAATACGGGTTTGTCACCGATATTGAATCCGATATTGCGCCTCCGGGCTTAAGCGAAGAAACAATCCGATTCATTTCCGCAAAAAAGAATGAACCGGAATGGCTGCTGGCGTGGCGCCTGAAGGCCTTCGCCTATTGGCAGACCATCGAAGACCCCGATTGGCAAAAACCCAAGTTTCCAAAAATTGACTATCAGGAAGCCAGTTACTATTCCGCACCTAAGGATATGAAGGACGGACCGAAAAGTCTGGATGAGGTCGACCCGGAGCTCCTGGCCACCTATGAAAAACTGGGCATTCCCCTGCGTGAGCAGGAAATGTTAGCGGGTGTCGCGGTTGATGCGGTTTTCGATAGTGTTTCGGTTGCGACCACGTTTAAGGCAAAACTGGAAGAAGCCGGTGTAATCTTCTGTCCCATCTCAGAAGCCGTTCAACGGTGTCCGGAACTGGTTCAGAAATACATGGGTTCTGTCGTGCCTTTCAACGACAACAGCTTTGCAACATTGAATTCCGCTGTCTTTACGGATGGATCATTTGTCTACATCCCCAAGGGTGTTCGTTGTCCCATGGAACTGTCGACTTATTTCCGAATCAATGAAAAGAACACAGGACAGTTCGAGCGGACCCTGATCATTGCGGACGAGGGATCATACGTCAGTTATCTGGAAGGTTGTACTGCGCCAATGCGCGACGAAAACCAGCTGCACGCCGCAGTGGTCGAGCTGATTGCCCATGACGATGCGGAAATCAAGTATTCCACGGTACAGAACTGGTATCCCGGCGATGAAAATGGTGTCGGCGGTATCTACAACTTTGTCACCAAGCGGGCGGCATGTCGTGGGCGCAACTCTAAGGTTTCCTGGACCCAGGTTGAAACCGGCTCCGCCATCACCTGGAAGTATCCAAGTTGTGTCCTGCTGGGCGACAATTCCGTGGGCGAGTTCTACTCCATCGCTATTACCAACAACTGCCAGATGGCCGATACCGGTACCAAGATGATCCATATCGGTAGGAACACCAGTTCCCGGATTATCTCCAAGGGTATTTCCGCAGGGCGATCAGACCAGACCTATCGTGGTCTTGTTCGTATGGCCAATAAGGCGGACGGTGCTCGCAACTACACCCAGTGCGACTCCCTGCTGATCGGCGACAGGTGTGGTGCCCACACGGTCCCCTATATCGAGAGTAAAAATGCCTCCGCCATGGTGGAGCATGAAGCGACCACATCGACCATCAGCGAAGATCAACTGTTTTACCTGCGCCAGCGTGGCATTGACGAAGAAACGGCGGTGGCTCTGGTCGTAAACGGTTTTTGTCGCGAGGTTCTGCAGCAACTGCCAATGGAGTTTGCCGTTGAGGCCCAAAAGCTCGTCGGTATCTCCCTCGAAGGCAGTGTTGGCTAATCAATCAAAGAGAGTTTTGGAAAAGAAATGGCTATGTTGGAAATTGAGAATCTACACGTTACCGTTGACGGCGCTGAAATCCTGAAGGGCATCAACCTTTCCCTGAGCGGTGGCGAAGTCCACGCTATTATGGGACCGAACGGCTCCGGTAAGAGCACGCTGTCTTATGCCATTGCCGGTCGGGACGGGTACGACGTTACGGAAGGAAAAATTCTCTTTAGGGGCCAGGACATTGTTGATCTTAGTCCGGAAGAGCGCGCCGCGGAAGGTGTGTTTCTGGCGTTTCAGTATCCGGTGGAGATTCCAGGCGTCGCCAATACGACATTTTTGAAAGAAGCACTGAATGCCATTCGTCGGCACCGGGGCGAGGACGAACTGGATGCCATGCAGTTTGTGCGCCTGTTGCGGGAAAAGGTCAAGGAACTGGGCATCTCCGATGAGATGCTGAAGCGGGCGGTTAATGCGGGATTCTCCGGTGGTGAGAAAAAACGGAATGAAATTCTACAGATGTCGGTTCTGGAACCAGCACTTGCTGTTCTCGACGAAACGGATAGTGGTCTTGATATCGATGCCTTAAAGATTGTGGCAGACGGCGTGAACCGTTTACGCGGTCCAGACCGCGCCATGCTGGTGATCACCCACTA
Source organism: Kordiimonas sp. (assembly GCA_963921265.3). GTDB lineage: Bacteria > Pseudomonadota > Alphaproteobacteria > Sphingomonadales > Kordiimonadaceae > Kordiimonas. The sequence continues at coordinate 25,228 of CAWUFB020000005.1, read as the reverse complement.
TCAACGCCTTTTGGACTACATCGTTCCGGACCATGTTCATGTTCTGGCACATGGTCGTATTCAGCAAACCGGTGGCAAGGAGTTGGCGTTGGAGCTTGAGAAAAACGGCTATGCTGCCTTCACAGGTAACACCGAAGCGGCCTGACAAAACTGATAGACACCTGCCATGACGAATCCAAACCAGCATTTTTTTGATCTTCTGGCCACTCAACCCGGTGAATCCTTGCCGTGGCTGCAAGCCCTTCGTATTCGGGGAAACACCTCTTTTGCAGAAACCGGCCTGCCGACCATAAAACGTGAAGAGTGGAAGTTCACGCGCATGGAGCCGCTTGAAAACACGGCATATGTGTTGGCGACTGATGAGCATACGACGCAAAATGTCGATCTGATTCCGTCCGCCTTCGATACGAACCGTCTGGCCGCGCGCCTGGTTTTTGTGAACGGAGGTTACCGGGACGATCTGTCTCATAACAGTAATCTACCGAATGGTGTGTTTTGTGGTTCATTACGGTCTGCTGTCGCGGCCGGTGCGTCGTGGGTGCAGGGTGCTTTGGAACAGTCGGACAATGGCCTTGAGAACCCCATGATTTCGCTGAACACCGCTGCCTTGCGCGATGGGTTCGCGATTTTCGTCCCGAGAGGCGCGGTTGTTGACGGTGTGGTCGAGGTAGTATCTCTCAATGGTGGAACGAACGCGTCACTTGCCGTGTTCCCGCGCAATGTCATTGTGCTCGAGCAAAACGCACAGGCTTTCGTTTCCGTTCATGAAAACGGTCTGGGTGATGCGCAATGTTTCGCCAACAGCGTCAGTAACATCCAGTTGGCCCAAAACGCGAATTTGAGCCTGGCGGTGCTGGGCGAACAGGGTTCAAATGCGACATCTTTCTATGCCAACCTTGTGCAGCAATCCCGCGATAGTCGCTTCAACAGTTTCAATCTCTCGCTGGGCGGTGGGATAAGTCGAACAGAGCAGCATATCTCTCTGGAAGGAGAGGGGGCGGAATGCCGACTGGACGGAACCTATCTCATGCGCGGTGAACAGCATTGTGATCATACGACCCGCGTAGATCACCGGGTTCCGCACACCACGTCCAATGAAATGTTCAAGGGCGTTCTGGATGACAGGGCACGGGCCGTCTTCCAGGGCAAGATCGTTGTGCATCCCGATGCGCAACAAACCGACGGTCAGATGTTGAACAAAACCATGCTGTTGGGTGACGGTGCGGAAATCGACAGTAAGCCGGAACTGGAGATCTACGCCGATGACGTAAAATGTGCCCATGGCGCAACGTCGGGCCAGATCGACGAAACAGCATTATTCTACCTTCGTACTCGTGGCATCCCCGAACATCTCGCGCGGGGCCTGCTGGTTCAATCTTTTGTGGGCGAAGTGGTTGATCGTATTGCAGATACAGAGCTCCGCGATTATGTACTTTCACGGATCATGGACTGGTTGCTAGGCAATGCATCAAACGCCGGAGAACAGGCATGAACGCCATGGATGGCATGACCAGTAAGGCCGGAGACAACTCGCTACAGGCGTTTGATGTGGCATGCATCCGTGAAGATTTCCCCGTCCTCAAGCAGGAAGTGTACGGTCGTCCGCTGGTGTATCTGGACAATGGCGCCAGTGCGCAAAAACCTCTGGCGGTGATCAATACCATGAAAGCCGCCATGGATACCTGCTATTCCAACGTCCATCGTGGTGTCCATTACATGAGCCAGCGGTCCACGGAAGCCTACGAGGGCGCTCGTGAGACCATTGCGCGCTTTCTGAACGCGCGATCCAGTAATGAGATTGTGTTCACCCGCAATGCAACGGAAGGAATCAATCTGGTTGCCAACAGCTATGGTCGTAAGTTCCTGAGTGCCGGTGATGAAATCATCATTTCCCATATGGAACATCACGCCAATATCGTTCCCTGGCAGTTGCTGCGTGATCAGATCGGTATTGAGCTGAAGGTGGTTCCCATTGATGACGACGGCAATCTGGATATGCAGGCCTATGCAGATATGCTGGGTCCGAAAACCAAGGTCGTTGCCATGACCCATATTTCCAATGCGCTGGGCACCATTGTTGCCATCAAGGACGTCATTGACATGGCTCATGAGGCGGGTGCTGTCGCCCTCGTAGATGGCTGTCAGTCCGTTCCTCATACTGCGGTTGATGTACAAGACCTGGATGCCGATTTCTTCGTCTTTGCACCCCATAAGCTCTATGGCCCCACGGGCGTTGGTGTCTTGTATGGTAAAGAAGATTTGCTGAATGACATGCCACCCTGGCAAGGTGGTGGTGACATGATCATGTCGGTATCTTTCGAAAAGACAACCTATCAGAATGCACCTTTGCGGTTCGAAGCGGGGACGCCGCCCATTGTGGAGGCTATCGGTCTGGGGGCGGCAATCGATTATGTGGCGGCGATTGGAATGGACAATATTGCCGCCCATGAAGAAGGCTTGCTGCACTATGCCACGAGCAAATTGTCCGGCATTCAGGGCTTGAAGATTATTGGACAGGCGAAAGAAAAAGCGGCCATCATTTCATTTATTATGGAAGTCGCCCATCCCCACGATATCGGAACAATTATTGATCGGGCGGGGGTTGCCGTGCGAACCGGCCATCATTGTGCCCATCCTGTCATGGACCGTTATGGTATTGCTGCGACGGCACGGGCTTCTTTCGGGCTTTACAATACCATGGAAGAGGTAGATGCGCTCGCCGCCGCCATCGGTGCCGTTCAGGAGATGTTTAGCTGATGTTTGATGATCTCAGAGATCTGTATCAGGAAGTGATTCTGGATCACGGCAAGAATCCTCGTAATTTCAGAAGACCGGACGAGTTTACCGTCGAGGCCCTCGGCAACAACCCGCTTTGCGGTGATGCTCTGGTGGTCTATCTGTCTATGGATGATGAGAAACGTATCACGGATATCGCGTTCCAGGGGCAGGGCTGCGCGATTTCCATGGCCTCGGCATCAATCATGTCTGAACTGTTGAAAGGCATGTCGGTCAATGAAGCCGAAACCCTCTACAAAGCTTTTCACGATATTTGCACCGGCGAAAAGGAAGCTGATGACGTGTTGGTGGATTTTGGCGAAGAGACGGCTGAACGGCTGCATATGCTGTCCGGTGTGCGTGAATTTCCCATGCGGGTGAAATGCGCAACTTTGCCATGGCACACGCTGGACGCAGCGGTTCAGGGTGAACAGGAAGTCAGTACGGAATAGTTTTGGATACGTGGGAATAATGGTGAACTTTTTAACCAGATTTCTGTCCGGCAAGACCGATGGGTCGATTTCCGAAAACACGGAAACCGAGAGGGGTAAGGACGTGCTTGATGTCGTGGAAAATGGCGGCCCGTCGCTGGACGCCGCTGCTGTTGAGGCCGCGCTACCGCCTGCGCCCGCGCCGACACCCGCCCGCGAACGGCCCATGTATCACACTGACCCGCACAGCGGCATGCCCATGCATGCGGCACCGGATATGGGTGAGTTAGAAGAGTTTGAAGCCACCGCAGGCGAGACGCTTTTGCCCGGAACGCAAGCGGCGGATGAGGATGCCGTGATTGAAGCGTTGCGGACCGTATATGATCCGGAAATCCCGGTCAACATCTATGACCTTGGTCTGATCTACACCATTGACATCAAGGGCTCCGGTGACGTGAACGTGGAAATGTCCCTGACCGCACCGGGATGTCCAGTGGCCGGTGAAATGCCGGGCATGGTTTCCGATGCTGTCGCCCAAGTGGACGGTGTTGGTATCTGCACCACAAAGCTGGTGTGGGAGCCCATGTGGACCATGGACCGCATGTCCGAAGATGCCAAACTTGCATTGGGTATGTTCTGAGCTTATTTATGCTATAGTGATGCGGAGAGGGCGAGCATGAGCGAACGACCACAATTACTGAGCCTGACAGACGCAGCCGCCGAGCGTGCGCTGGCGCTCATGGAGCACAGCGACAAGCCCGTTGTGGGGCTGCGTGTCGGCGTGACCTCCAAGGGTTGTAACGGTATGTCCTATGAAGTTCAGTACGCCCACGAGCATTCCATGATGGAAGAAGTGGTCGAGGATAAGGGTGTGAAAATCTTTGTTGATCCCATGGCGATCATGTACGTGGTCGGCAGCACCATGGATTACGTGGAAGACAGGTTCCACTCTGGTTTCGTATTCGACAATCCAAACGAAACCAGCCGCTGCGGTTGTGGTGAAAGCTTTTCAATTGGCTAAGGCGCACGTTGAAGGTGCGCCGAGTTGGTTAATTTTCACCGGCTACAGGCTAAAGCGCCAGGGTCATGGGGGTAGCCGTGAGAAAGGCCGCCGGGATGGCCGTCGCCCGCGCCAGCGCGATACGAAGGTCTATATGTCTTACGAAACGGATTGCCATAACAGCAGCCGTTAGAGTGGCGGCAAAAATGACCAGGAACACTATTCCGCTTATTCCGGGATGGTAGAACATACGATCCTTGCAGGAAGCGAAACTCGGTCCAGGATTGATCAAAGAGAATTCAACGCGCTATGCGATACCGGACGTAACCCTTAACAATTTCGACAATCTGGGAAGTTGTGGGCGTACCATGGCTGCGCCCAGAATGGTTAGAACCAAGGCCGCCCAGATGTAAGTCGAGTGTGTTTCTTCAAAAAGGATCATGCCCCAGGCAACGCCTGCCAATGTGATGATATAGGCGGATTGACTGGCAAATACCGGACCAGAGGTCCTAATCACATAGAGAAGACACGTAAACGCCGTTCCGCTGAGAAGCCCCGCGGCGGTGGCTGACCATTGCAGATGCTGCCAGTCGGTAAAAACAGGGATTGGCTCGGCAACAACAAATGCAATGGGGCTAAGAAATAGAACCGCCGCGAATTGCCGCCCGAAACTCAACTGTACGGAGTTAATACTAGGTGGTCGCATGCCGCCAGCGTATACGTTCTCCGCCGACATGCTGACACTCGCAACAAGCGCAATGAGCACCCACCCCGCCAAATCAGGAGACGGCAGAGCCGTTTCCGGAAAAATCAGTAAACCCATGGCGATCAGACCTATTGCCACGCCTACAAAACGCCGTGTGGCACCGGTTTCAACGCGAAACAGAACCGACAGGGCATACGTAAACATAGGCATGCTGGCAAAAGCAATGGCGACAATCCCGGCGGGCAGATAGATTGAGCACCAGAACAGGATCATGGCGGGTGTGGCAACCCCGAAAACACCGCAGAACAAGCTGAACCCCATAACACTTTGGCGTGGCCATGATGGTTTGCTGGACATCAGAAGGACGCAGCCCATTAGAACGCTGCTAATGCAAACTTGCCATAGGGCCAGAGATACGGGGTGCCCGCCTGCTGTTGCAGCGATCTTTGACATGGAGATGGCAAGCCCCCATGCAACGCCCATGAAAAGTAGAAGAATGTAGGCAATAATGCCTGTTTGATGGTGGGTCAGTTCCTCTGGTGAAGGTGCGGACGCCACGTGTTTAGCCTTTACTGCATCTCATCGCCGCTGAGGCTGAGGTGCCACATGAGATTCACTAAAGATCCTTTGATACGGGGCAACAACGTAAACGTCATCACCAGTAACAGGGGAATCCAGATCGACATATGAACCCATATTGACGGATGATACTGTTGCTCCGTGATTAGGGCGAGAGGCACCACGATGTGGCCGACAATCATGATCGTGAAATAGGCGGGCACGTCGTCTGCACGAATATGGCCAAGAGCCTCGTCGCAGTTCTGGCAATGATCGACGGGCTTCAGATAGCTCCTGAACAGGTGCCCGTCACCACACTTGGGGCAGCGTCGACGAAATCCGCGAAGAAGCACTTGGACAACGGGACGTTCATTTTCTGAGGCCATGGGTGTCACCACTGCTTGCCAAATGTTAATCTTAAGCCCATGTCATGGCAGGATTTTTGGGGCCGGTCAATTCCCTCGGTGGCAAGACTGCCATGCCGGCAAGACATGGGTTGGCGAATAGGTCGGATATGCCTATAGTCCGCGCCAAACACGGTGAAACCTGACGAGTAATCTCGTGAATACCCTAGGATTTGATAAAGACCCCAAAGATACCCGTGTGGTGGTTGCCATGTCCGGTGGTGTGGACAGTTCCACGACAGCGGCATTGCTGGCTGAACAGGGTTATGATGTGGTCGGGGTTACGCTGCAACTCTATGATCACGGGGCGGCAATTTCGCGTGCCAAATCATGTTGTGCGGGGCGGGATATTCATGATGCCCGAAGCGTGGCGGATGCGATCGGGATTCCACACTATGTTCTGGATTACGAAAGCCGCTTCCGCGAAGAGGTAATGAACGAGTTTGCTGATGCCTATTTGCACGGTGAAACACCGGTACCCTGTATCACTTGCAACCAGACCGTAAAATTCCGTGATCTGCTGGCAACGGCCAAAGACCTGGAGGCGGCAGCGCTAGCCACCGGACACTACGTTCGTCGTGAACCCGGTGCGGATGGTAAGCCGGAACTTCACCGGGGTGTGGATCATGGCAAGGATCAGAGCTATTTCCTGTTTTCCACCACGTCTGAACAATTGTCGTTCCTGCGGTTTCCCCTAGGTACCATGGACAAGGCGGAAACCCGGGGCCATGCTAAACGCCTGGGACTGAGGATCGCGGAAAAAGTGGAAAGCCAGGACATCTGTTTTGTGCCGGATGGCAACTATGCCCGCATTGTTGAGCGACTGCGGCCAGGGGCGTGCGATCCCGGCGATATCGTTCATACGGACGGCCGCGTGCTGGGACGGCACGACGGTATCATCAATTTTACGGTCGGACAGCGACGCGGCCTCGGGGTTGCTGTGGGTGAACCGCTTTATGTTGTCCGAGTTGAAGCGGATACAAAGCGGGTTGTCGTTGGTAGCCATGACGATATTCTGGAACAGCAGGTAAACATTCGGAATGTGAACTGGCTTGGGGATACGCCGGCAATACCCGAAGATGGTGTTCGGGTGCAGGTCAAATTACGCTCGACGCAAGAACCGGCGCCCGCGACGGTTTACGGAAGGCTAGAGGGATATGCCGACGTTATTCTGGATGAGCCGGAAGCCGGTGTTTCACCTGGCCAGGCTTGCGTATTTTATCAGGGTGAGCGGGTCATGGGCGGCGGCTGGATTATGCGGCGAGCGAAAGCGTCCACCGGTTCTTAAGGACTCCACCTTACGGTGTCTGATCTGAAATCGACGTTTTTCTGAAAGAGGAATTTCATGCAGGACCGTGATCGGGATATCGCCATGCGGGCCTTGGTCAATGAAGCTGCAGATTCCTATAACGCAACGGACATTGAAAAAGCCCGGCAAATCCTGGACGTCGTGGTTCCCGAGTACATCGATGATATGGACAACAGTGATCTTTCTATCCTGAACACGCTGGTGGTCATGGGGGAAGGCACTAACACGTTTAACCATGTTCTTCGTGCAATTCGTAAAACGGCCGAGATTACCAACGAACCCGCATTCGTTGCGGGTTTTCGATACTTTCGCGCAGTGGCGGCCAGTGGAGCAAACGCCCGGCCTGAAGATTTCCTGGGACGACCTACGCGCCATCCCCTCGGCAAACATATCTTGATTGCCTGTATTCCGAAGACGGGTTCCACCTTTTTACAGAGCTGCTTGATGATGATAACCAATTCATCAGGTCCGAAATTAGGTCTGAGTTACGCCAACGAAGAAAACATGCTCCATCCTGAAACAGTGACGAGGCTGGCCTACGAAAACATCGTTGCCCAGGAGCATTGTCGGGCAACGCCTCAAAATCTGGCAATTGCGCAGGCTTTCAACATGAAGGTCGTGGTGCTTGTCCGTAACATTTTTGACAACATGGTTAGTATGCGAGACATGTTGGCCTCGGATACCTACGGCAGCGTTGTTACGCTTTTTCAGAACGAAATGGTAGGTATGGACACGGAGACCCAGATGGATGCGATCATCACGAAATGGGCTCACTGGCAACTTGATTTCTATACCTCATGGATAAGAGCGCAACGAGATGGGAAAATCAATGCGCAGTTCTGGACATATGAAGATGTGATGTATGACAAGGTCGCGTCGATCAGAGAGATTTGCCGTCAGGCGGGTCGTGATGCTGAACCGCCGTTAATTCAACGTTGCGTGGACACCGTAGACGGGGATAAAAACCTTAGCCGTAAAAATGTTGGTGTTTCGGGACGAGGTGCTGAAACCCTGACCAAGGAACAGATGCAATCGGTTCGCGCCATGACCCGGTTTTATCCGGATATCGATTTTTCACCACTTGGGCTCTGAACTTTGGGCCTTGAATTGATCATTGGGGGGACGCAGCTAATGGCGCGTCTGGTGCCTTAGCAAGGATTTCCTCTGCCCTGGCCGTTTCCTGCTGACGTTTCCACATGGCGGCATATGCCCCGTTCGCGGTCAGTAGTGCCTGATGATCCCCCCGCTCAACAATTGAGCCTTTTTCAAGCACGATAATTTCATCTGCATCCACGACGGTGGAAAGACGGTGGGCGATTACCAGAGTAGTCCGTCTGGCGGAAAGCTCTTTCAGTGATGCCTGAATTTCGCGTTCCGTGTGGCTGTCAAGGGCGGACGTGGCTTCATCAAAGATAAGGATGTCCGGGTTTTTCAGAATGGTTCGAGCAATAGCGACGCGTTGTTTCTCGCCACCGGACAATTTCAGGCCGCGTTCCCCGACAACGGTCTCATATCCGTCCGGAAGAGACATGATAAAATCGTGGATATGCGCACTACGCGCCGCAGTCTCGATTTCTGTGGGAGCTGCGCCGGGTTTGGCATAAGCGATATTGTAGTAGACACTGTCATTGAACAGGACAGTATCCTGGGGAACCATTCCCAATGAGCCGCGCAATGAGTCCTGTGTTACCCCCCTGATATCCTGATCATCGATGAATATCGAACCCTCGTCAATGTCGTAGAACCGGTAGAGCAGGCGGGAAATAGTAGACTTCCCGGACCCACTGGGCCCGACGATGGCTACTGTATTTCCAGCGGGCACCGTAAAAGACACACCTTTCATGATTTCGCGACGAGGATCGTAACTGAACCGTATGTTTTCAAATCTAATTTCACCGCCCTTGATAGTCAGTGGGGTGGCATCTTCGCGATCAGAGATGTCGGGGTTTTCCACCATCAGGCCAAACATCTGTTCCATATCCACCAGGGATTGTTTGATCTCCCGATAGACAAAGCCCAGAAAATTGAGCGGCATGTAGAGCTGTATCAGGTAGGCATTGACCAGCACGAAATCACCAACGGTCATGCCGCCGCGCGCAACGCCGTTTGCCGCCATCAGCATCACCAGCGTGAGCCCAATGGCGATTATCACGCCTTGTCCGATGTTCAGATAAGAGAGGGACTCCCCGCTCCTGGTCGCGGCATCTTCATAGGCTCGGAGCGCACTGTCAAAACGCTTGGCCTCGTGATCCTCGTTGGTGAAGTATTTCACGGTTTCGAAATTCAGAAGTGAGTCGATGGCCTTGGAATGGGCGATGGAATCCGACTCGTTCATAGCCCTGCGGTGTTTGATCCGGATTTCTGTGACGATTAGTGTCCATGCAATATAGCCAACGATGGTCGCGAAGGTTACCAGGGCAAACCAGATATTGTAGAGCTTCCAGAGAATGCCACAGACCAGAATAATTTCCAGCAGCGTGGGCAAGATATTGAACAGGGTAAACCGCAGCAGAAACTCAATTCCCTTGGTTCCCCGTTCAACCGCTCGGCTGATCCGGCCCGTCTTTCGTGCCATATGAAAGGCCAGCGATAGTTTGTGCAGATGCCTGAACGTCTTGAGTCCGGCCTGGCGGACGGCTCTTTGCGCAACCCGGGTAAACACGGCGTCTCTGAGCTCGCCAAAGGCCTGGGCCAGAACACGGGCGACGCCATAGGCGACGAGCAGCATGACAGGCACCACAATGACGGTGGGGACGCCCGATGCCTCCGGTGCGCCGTCAATTTTACCGTCACCGCCCAGGGCATCCACGGCATGTTTGTAGAAGATCGGAACGACCACATTGGCCAGCTTGGAAAGCCCGAGCAGGATCAGCGCAATGACAACACGGGCGCGCAGATTGAATGATTCCCTCGGCCACAAATAAGGCAGCAGGGTCCGAATAGTCTGCATATCCTGAGTGATTGAATGGGTTTTGGTGTACTCGCGCCGTTGCATGATCTTTAAACCTTGGGCGTCCGGCCTTAAGCGCCGGTCCTATGAGATAGTTTTCCTGTACGGCTTTTCAAGGATTAACATCTAATGCAGACAATTGGCGCACAGAGCAACGAGGAACAAAAGAAGCGCTGGTTTTTCGCGACTTGACATGAGAACAAAAAAAGAACATACTAATTTTCTATGAACAGATAAATGGATAAAAGCCATGAAAAAGCTGGTGTTTGAAGTTCGATTCCATCCGATTCGCAAGGATTTGCGTCTCGCCCCCCATGAAAGTGTTTCATACCCGTGGATTGCCTGGCGAAAGTGCTGAGAAGGCCGCTGAACGTGCCTTGTCAAAACGCTATCGCCGCCGTGACTATCTGATTATGGCGGCGGAGCCTGTCGTCCTGACTATGGACGCGGAGCCTATTGGCGGATTGCATTGAGTTCTGGCTAAATCAACTCAATACAAAATCCACCGCTTTGCGGGCATGGATGTAAGTCGTATCACTGAGTGGCAGGTGAAAATCCCCAGGTTTTACAAGCATTTCGATTTCGGTGCAGGCAAGTGCAATACTGCCAGCACCCCGGTCGGCAAGCTTTTGCATGATGGTCAGGTATTTTTGCCGTGACTCCTCGCGAACGATCCCGAGGCAAAGTTCCTGAAACACGATATCATCGATGATCTTGATGTCATCGTCATCGGGAATGAGAGTAGAGATATCGAACTTTTTCTTCAGACGATGAGCATAGAAATCTTCCACCGTGGTAAACCGGGTGCCGAGCAGACCTATGGTGTCAATATCCGCTGTGGCAAGATGTTCGCCCAGGGCGTCCGCAATATGGAAAAACGGGATTGTCAGGGTGGTCTCAATACCCGGATAGACCTTGTGCATGGTGTTGGTGCAAAGTATCAGGCAATCCGCCCCGGCGTGCTCCAGTTTGCGTGCTTCTTCGCCCAGAGTATTTTCAATGGCCACCCAATCGGCCGATTGAAGACAGGCTTCCAATTCGCTGAAATTGACACTGGAAAGCAGAATCTTTGCGGAACTCAACCCACCTGCGCGTTCTTTCACCATCGTGTTGAGGTGATGGTAATAGACTTTTGTGGATTCCCAACTCATACCACCCAGCATGCCAATGGTTTTCATTGTATAGGTCTCCAATGTTCCAAACTAATTCCACGCGACGACACAAATGTAGTAAAGAACTGATTGAGAGAGCTATCTCTATTTTTCTATCGATAATCTGAGTAGTGTTTTTTAAACCGCCATCCGCAAAACATTTAACTCTGAGGTCGTTTCTATGTACCGGCAGAGATTCAATACCGAACCGCTTAGTAATCTAAATCAAAAAGGAACGCTGAATTTCACTCTTATTTAGCTTGTTGAGTATTTTCTATTCGATAAGAGAAGAAAGAGTTTATCAATCAGCGTTGTCCAGGATTTTCCATACCCCCAGAAACTGAATAACATTCATATGTTTTCTCTCTTCTTTTTTCCAATATTCCCCTTTTTACACCCGACCTGGCTGTCATCGCTGTACTTTCTGCCAAATATTCGATACGCGAGCGCTATTCCCACTCTATGGTACCAGGCGGTTTCGACGTAATATCGTAGACCACCCGGTTGATCCCGCGGACCTCGTTGATGATCCGGTTAGACGTGCGGCTCAGGAATTCATGGTCATAGGGATAATAGTCTGCAGTCATGCCATCCGTTGACGTAACGGCGCGCAACGCACAAACGTATTCATAGGTCCTCTCGTCGCCCATAACGCCCACGCTCTGGACCGGTAGCAGGACAGCAAAGGCTTGCCAGATATCATCGTAAAGACCGGCGTCGCGGATTTCTTCAAGATAGATGGCGTCGGCCTTGCGCAGAATATCGAGTTTCTCCCGGGTGATTTCGCCAGGTGTGCGAATAGCGAGACCTGGACCCGGGAAGGGGTGCCGCCCGACAAACCTGTCCGGCAGGCCCAGTTCCCGCCCCAGTGCTCGGACCTCATCCTTGAACAGTTCGCGTAAGGGTTCCACCAGTTTCATGTTCATGCGTTCCGGCAGGCCACCCACGTTGTGGTGGGATTTGATGGTCACACTGGGGCCGCCGGTGAAGGAGACGGACTCAATGACATCCGGATAGAGTGTGCCTTGCGCCAGAAAATTGGCACCCCCGATGTCTCTGGCTTTGGCTTCAAACACATCAATGAACGTGGCGCCGATGATCTTGCGTTTTTGTTCGGGGTCACTGACACCGGCAAGCTTGCCCAGGAACAGGTCACTGGCATTGTTGTGGATCAACGGTATGTTGTAGTGATCGCGGAACAGGCTCACCACTTCTTCCGCTTCACCGGCCCGCATCATGCCGGTATCAACAAAGACACAGGTTAACTGATCACCGATGGCCGCATGAAGCAGCACGGCAACCACAGAGGAATCAACACCGCCTGACAATCCACAGATAACCTTTCCATCGCCCACCTGCTCACGCACCCGTTGGATGGCATCCTCACGAAACGCGGACATGGTCCAGGTCCCACGACACCCGGCAATTTTGTGGGTGAAGTTGGCGAGCAATTGTGCCCCTTCGGGTGTGTGGGCAACCTCGGCATGGAACTGAATGCCGTAGAGATTGCGTTCTTCATTGGCGATCGCGGCATAAGGTGCGTTGTTGGATACACCAACAGCACGAAAGCCTTCGGGGATGGCATCTACTCGGTCTCCATGGCTCATCCAGACCTGCCGGTTGTCACCCTTGCTCCAGACTCCATCAAACAGGGGACAGTCATCGACCACATTGATGAAAGCACGCCCGAACTCCCGGTGATCGGAACAGCTCACCCGTCCGCCCAATTGTTCGACCATGGTTTGTTCCCCGTAACAAATGCCGAGAATGGGCAGACCGAGGTTGAAAATTTCCTCAGGCGCACGGGGCGTGTCCGACTCGGTTACGGATGCAGGTCCACCGGACAGAATAATGCCTCTGGGATTAAAGGCCCGGATACTGTTGATGGTAACCTTGTTGAACGGGTGGATTTCGCTGTAAACCCCGGATTCCCGAACGCGGCGGGCAATCAACTGGGTCACTTGCGACCCGAAATCAAGGATCAAAATGCTATCTGCGGCTGTCGTGTTCCGGGTATCCTGTGACATGCTTTATCCCGCAAATTCGAGAGGCCGGACCATACCCTAGGCGTCAACGGATCACCAGTGAATTCAGTGTCACGGGATCAATTCACGTCCCTGAGCACAAGGTCCGCCCCTTTGGCTCCCACCATCATGGTCGGGGCGTTGATGTTGCCCGACGGTACACAGGGAAAAACAGAGGCGTCGATAACCCGCAATCGCTCCAGTCCGTGAACCTTTAGCGATTGATCAACCACAGCTGTCTTCGGATCGGAGCCCATCATACAGGTACAGGAAACGTGAAAGTTGGTGCTGCCAACCTCACGAAAATGCTGAACGATGTCGTCGTCGCTCATGGTTGCAAGTGACCTGCCATCCTCACCGATGATGATGGATTGCATGGTGGGTGTTTCCGCAATCTTTTGAACGGCCCGCGCGCCATCAATGACATCATTGATGTCCTTGTCCGTGCTCAGATAATTGGCGTGGATTTTCGGATGGTCAAACGGATCACTTGATCGAATTGCAAGATATCCGCGGCTTGTCGGGCGGCAGGGCTGGTGACCAATCATGATGGCGGAGAACGGGTCCGGGTGCATCATTGGTCGTGCGCCCTCCGGTGCTTTGGTGTAGCTGACCGGCTGAAAGTAAAGCTGGATATTCGGGTGCGAGTAGTCGTCACGACCTCTGACATATCCACCGCCCTGATTGACGCTGAGTGATAGAGGTCCCTGACGGGTCAGCACATATCGAATACCCTGCGCCAGTTTCCCCCACCACGGGCTCAGTACATCGTTCAGTGTTGAGCAATTGACGCGGAAATGAAAGTTCGCTCCCAGATGATCCTGCATGTTTGCACCCACACCGGGCAGGTCATGAACAACATCTATGCCATGCGATTGCAGCAGTTTAGCAGGCCCGACGCCGGATAACTGAAGCAACTGTGGTGAATTAACGGCACCACCGGCAAGGATCACCTCACCTGATACATAAACCCGTTCGCGTTTTCCGTTTTTGTCATATTCAATCCCAACCGCCCGATGGCCGTCGAATATGACGCGGGTTGCGTGCCCGCGGGCCAGCAAATGCAGATTGGAGCGCTTGAGAGCGGGGCGAAGGAAAGCCTTTGCGGAAGACTGCCTGATTCCCTTATGCGTCGTGATCTGGAAGATACCGCCGCCTTCCGGATTGGGTCCGTTAAAGTCCTCCGTGACGCCGAATCCGGCTTCTTCGCAGGCCTTCAGATACAACTCACAGAGAGGATGGGCAGACGCTCGAACGTCCGAAACCTTGAGACGTCCCCCGATCCCGTGATGGCGACTTTCCCCCCATGGATGGTCTTCCAAGTCCCGAAAATAGGGAAAGACGTCTTCCCAACCCCAACCGGCGTTACCTTCCTTTTCCCAATCGTCAAAATCGTAAGGCAACCCGCGTATGTAAACCATTGCATTGATGGAACTGGATCCGCCGAGAACCTTGCCGCGCGGCCAATAGATAGATCGATTGTTCAGAGCAGGCTCAGGCTCGGTTTCATATTTCCAGTTAACTGCCGGGTTGAAGAAATTCTTGCCGTAACCGATAGGCATCTGGACATAGAACCGCCGATCCGTACCGCCAGCTTCCAGCAGCAAGACCATGTGTTTTCCCGATTCTGTCAGTTTATCGGCGAGTACACAACCTGCCGATCCCGCGCCAACGATGATGTAATCAAAAGTGTCCAGGGCAAATGGTATCCGGTGTTAAAATGCATGTTGAGTAAAATTGCTCTAGCACAGGATGTTTGGCCGGTCGAGGAACTGTTTAATCGCTCAGTCGATATTCTCCGATTCTGAAGGAGCACAAAGGTTTGGCGCGCAAACCGGGGATTCCGAAGCGGCTGTCATCAGGTCCAGCGCGGCCATGCCTCCATACGGCCGCCGGCGGGCAGGCGGGCAGGTGCCGATCCAATTGGGCCTCTGATCTGGTCGAAAAGACTAAATGATGATCGTCTTTTCGTGCTTCATTGGGGGTCACGTTTCAGGACCGCGCAGAAAAACCCGTCTGTCCCGGTCGTGGCCGGTGAAAGGCGTATCCAGGGTCCTTCGACGGGACAGTCGCCACCAATAGTTTCTTGCCAAATTTCTGTCGCGTCCAATGTACGGAAATCGGAGCTATTCTCCAGAAAACTGAGAACCTGTTGTTCATTTTCTTCCTGTAAGATCGAGCACGTTGCGTAAACAAGCCAGCCGCCGTCACGCACCAGATGTGAGGCGTGAGTAAGGATACTGCGTTGCGTTTCTCGATGCTTCTCCAGGTCTTTCGGCTGAAGTCTCCATTTTGCGTCGGGAGACCGCCGCCACGTGCCCGTTCCCGTGCAGGGCACATCCAGCAAAACACGATCAGCTATCCCGGTGCTCTCAATTATCCAGGAGTCTGTCTCGCTTGAAAGTACCCGGGTTTCGACCCCAGTTGCACCGGCTCGTTGTAACCGGTGTCGCATACGATCAAGGCGCCGGGAAGAAACATCACACGCGATCAGAGAGCCTTTTAGTCGTTTACCGCGTGCCATGGATGCCGCCAACGCCAGTGTTTTCCCGCCAGCACCGGCGCAAAAGTCCACGACCGTCATGCCCGGCCGAGCGTCCGTCAACAGGGCAATGATCTGTGAGGCTTCATCCTGTATCTCTATCAGGCCCTGTCTGAATGCCGATGTGCCAGCGAACTGAACGTTGTTTGTTGTTCTGAGCGCAATCGGTGAGAAGGGGGTTGTCGTTGGTTCAATATGCTGATGTTTCAGAGACTTACGCGCATCCTCGACGGTCCCTTTCAACATGTTTACCCTTAGGTCCACAGGTGCGGGCTGATTGAGCGCGTTCATTTCCTCAGAAAGTTTGTCACCGAATATTGTTTTCAAACGGGTATCCAACCATTCAGGGTACTCCAGGGTCACGGCCTCCGGCATCTCGCTGGGGTCGGTATCTGTGCGCCCGGCAAGGGCTTGGGCAAGCCCCGCCTCGGCATCGGAGAGCAAGTTTGGACAATGCCGAAATCCATTGAAAAGCATGCAAATTTCAGGAGTATACAGTTTTTCATTCAGCGCTAGATCTGCGATACACTCCGTTCGCGGTGTGACTTCAAGAGTGCTGCCGTATCGGTGAATCCACCATTCCAGCCGGGCGCGGTGACGGACAATGCGATAGATCTGTGCCGTAATGGCCCGCCGATCTTTAGAGCCCGCATACCGGCGTCTGCGAAAATAGGTATCTGTTACTTTGTGTAACGCGATTGAGCCCTTAGCCGCGATCTCCAGCGCTTCAATCACGGCCGACAGGCGGGCGCCCGGCGTCATGATCTGTTGACCTAGTTGTCAACGCGGTAATTGGGGACTTCGCGTGTGATGGTCACATCATGTACGTGGCCTTCGCGAAGACCCGCACCGGTAACACGCCGGAATACACAGTTGGCCTGCATATCGCCAATGGTGCGATTGCCTGTATAGCCCATGGAGGCTCGCAATCCACCAACTAACTGATGGATAACCTGTCCCACAGGACCTTTGTAGGGTACCTGTCCCTCAATACCCTCAGGGACAAGTTTCAGATTGTCATAAACCTCGGCTTGGAAGTAACGATCCGCCGACCCGCGTGCCATGGCGCCTAAGGAACCCATGCCGCGGTAGGCTTTGAAAGAGCGGCCCTGATGCAGGAACACCTCGCCGGGGGCTTCATCTGTTCCGGCAAACAGGGAGCCAAGCATGACACAATCTGCACCGGCAGCGATGGCCTTTGCAATGTCGCCGGATGTTTTAATGCCGCCATCACCGATCATGGGAACGCCTTTTTCCTTGCAAACAACGCCAGCTTCCATGATGGCGGTTAATTGCGGAACACCGACACCTGCAACCATTCTCGTGGTACAGATTGTCCCGGGACCGATCCCCACTTTCACGGCATCGACTCCCGCATCAATCAGCGCCCGTGCGCCGTCGGGTGTTGCGACATTGCCGCCGATGACTTGAACATAATTGGACAATTTCTTGATGCGCTCCACCGTACCCAGAACGCCCTGAGAGTGCCCGTGGGCGGTGTCTACAACAATGACATCGGTTTCCGCATCCAGCAATTGTTCCGCCCGGGCAAAGCCCGCCTCGCCGACGCCAGTGGCGGCGGCTACCCTTAAGCGACCTTTGTCGTCCTTACAGGCATTGGGGTGTTGTTGCGCTTTCTCGATGTCCTTGACAGTGATCAAGCCGATACAGCGGAAGTCATCATCAACCACCAGAAGTTTTTCGATCCGAAACTGGTGCAAAAGGCGCATGGCGTCATCCCGTTCGACCCCTTCCCTGACGGTGATCAGAGGCCGCTCCGAAGTATGACGGGTCATCAGTTCGCTGACCGTGGCTTCCAGATTGGTGGCAAAGCGCACGTCCCGGTTGGTAAGGATGCCTATGAGTTTTTGGGAGCCTTCCTCGACCACCGGAATACCTGAGATTGCATAATGTTCCTTGATCGCAAGGGCATCTGCCAGGGTCTGTTCCGCGGATATGGTGACGGGATTGACCACCATGCCGGATTCAAATTTCTTTACCTTACGGACCTCAGCGGCCTGCTCTTCATCCGTCAGGTTTTTGTGAACAACGCCGATCCCGCCGGCTTGTGCCATGGCAATTGCCAGACCCGACTCCGTAACGGTATCCATGGCCGCCGAAATCAGGGGAATGCCAAGATTGACCGTCCGTGTCAGGCGGGTTGACGTGTCAGCGTCTGCGGGGAGAACTTCGGATGCTGCGGGGGTTAAAATGACGTCATCAAACGTCAGCGCTTCCTTGATTTCCATGCCACCTCCTGATCCTGAACATGCTGCACGACGTTCACAGCATGGGGCGAGTTGGCGGCACATCATACACATCGCGAAGCCCTTGCCAATAGGGATTCCGGTGGTTTTCGCAATAATCGCGGCCTCGCGGTCTCCGCCACTCAGAGACGGCGGCTCATGCGTCCCCTAAAGCCCATTGCAATCACATACATTTCCGCCGAATCGGCCCGGCTGGCGGGTGGCTTTACATGCCTAACGGTGCGAAAGGATCGTTTCATGCGGGCCAGCAGCCGGTTTTCCGTGCCGCCTTGTAACACCTTCGCGAGAAAAGCGCCGCCGGGGGCCAGAACTTCCTCTGCAAACCCGAGGGCCAATTCGCAAAGCGCAATGATACGCATATGATCGGTTGCGGTGTGCCCGGTGGCTGGAGCGGCCATGTCACTGAGCACAACGTCTGCGGGACCGTTCATGGCCTCTTTCAGGATATCGGGTACTTGTGGTTCCAGAAAATCCTGTTGAACAAAAATCGCTCCCGGAACAGCTTCCATTTCATTGATGTCGAGGGCCACTACCTGAGCGGAGCCCTCGTCGTCTTTAACATCGGGATTGACCCGCTCGACCACAACCTGTGTCCATCCTCCGGGCGTTGCCCCCAGATCCACAACCCGCTTCCCCGGTTTCAGAAGGTGAAACTTGTCGTCCATCTCAAGGAGCTTGAAAGCGGCGCGGGAACGGTATCCCCGCACCCGGGCTTCGGCAACGTAAGGATCGTTCAACTGCCGTTGCAGCCATCGTGTGGAAGAACGTTTCCGCCCCTTGGCGGTTTTTACTTTCTGGGTCATGGACCGATTGATAAACCGGGTTCCGCCCGCTTTCGTGCCAGCGGATTTTCCGGCTCTTGATGACCGGCTCGCCGGGCGGCGAGGTTTTGCTGGTTTGCTCATGGGGTCTGTTGCGTTGCTTGGGTGAGGAGGGAGGAGTAGACCTGATCGGCACCTCGGCCGTTTACAACGTGTAACTGACTGAGGATGCCTTCCCGGATACCACGATCCGCAACCCGCATGCGACCAACCGGCCAGCGCCGACAGACGGCTTCAAGGATGGCGCAGCCCATAACCACGAGATCAGCACGCTCTTCGCCGATACAAGGATGTGAGGCTCTTGAATCAACCGTCATCATGGCCAGTTTACGACTAAGGGCGGCGATACTGTCAAAATCGATCACCATGCCGTCAACCCGGTTGCGACTGTAGCGCCTAAGGCCCAGATGGAGGGCACCCAGTGTTGTTACCGTACCGGAGGTGCCGAGCATGGCCAGTTCATTGGAAATCAGCGCCTCATCGGCCCTCGTACCCGCGGAAAAATCATCAAACCAGGGCATGATCCGCGCAATGAGATTCTCATAAGCGCCCGGGGCATCCATGCCGTGACCGAACTGGTCCGCAAGCGTCACCACACCTTCGGGTACGGAGTGATAGTGTTTGAGGGTGGCCAATCCATGATCGTCCCGTTCCACCCACATGAGTTCCGAGCTTCCACCGCCGATATCCAGAACGATACCAAACGGCTGGTTTGGCTCCAGCAGACTAGCGCACCCGGCGAAGGTTAGGTCTGCTTCTTCCGCCGCCGAGATAATCTCCAGATTTAACCCCGTGTCCTGCCGAACCCGATCAATGAAAGCAGCCCCATTGGCGGCGCGCCGACACGCCTCGGTGGCGATGGCCCTGTAATGGACCGCCTTGTTCCGCGCCATCACTTCAGCGCATATGGCCAACGCATCCACCGCCCGGTCAATGGCGACATCCAACAAGGCGCCAGTGTTGCTGAGACCTTCTCCCAGTCGCACGATACGGGAAAAAGAATCAATAATCCGGAAGCCACCCTCAACCCGGGGGTCGGATACGGAGACCAACAACCGACAGTTATTGGTGCCAAGATCAATGGCGCCAAAAATCTGTTGATCCTGTTCGGGGGCAGATTGCGGAACTTTATCTGTCTTCGAGGCGGAGGATTTGAAGCCTCTGTGCAACAGGGGAAGTTTGGTCTGGCTCATGAAAGAATCTGTCTCCAAAGAATCTATGCCCCTGTGAGTGTGCCGATCCAATTGATCACATCGCCTCATCTTATCGCGCCGTGCCCGTTGCTCAACCCCCCGCGTTTATCGAACGTATACGGAGCATTTTTATGGTATTTCGAGCGAAGGAAACAGGGTGTTGGCATAGATGTTTTAAGCATTTATGTTGGCACGATGGTGCCCAGAGTGCTATGAGCGCCGGAAGGAGTCGGGGTGCCATACCGTGAGGCTATTAGGATGGCGGCTTCGGCGGCTAATGATAGAAACTGACAGGAGACGAGAGCGGATGGACAGGGTAAAATTCCGGATAAAAACGGTGCTGGATAAATTCCGTGGATGGCGACATCGGGTCGCCCCGGACCGGGGCCGGCTCGTCAACGAACTGGCGACATACCGCCACGCCTTTGAGACGACGGCCGCGGACCGGGACCGGCTTGCCGTTGGACAAATAGAAGGACAACTCGCCGCTCAAAACCTGATTTTGGGCATGGTCGTGTTTCTTGTCTGGCAGCGGGACCCAACCCTGGAGACCCTGCCTGGGCGGGTTCTGGAATGGATAGGTGACTACGGCCGGGTTGCGGGACTGCCAAGGAGCCTGCTTGAGGCTGACGATTTGGAAAGCCGGATTGCGGAAGCGATTCTGGCCTATGGCGATGTGGCCTGGCGCGTGGATGCGAGCAGGTCAAACAACTCCATAGTCCCCCTGGTCGGGTTTGCCTTAAAGGATTCGTCGCGGGGTCTAGGGTCATACGCCATCGCATGTTACTTCAGATGCGGCGGCGAGGCGGGAGCGCCGCTCGAGCGTGACTGGATCGCCCGTACGATCGCGCGGGGCGGCTACCCGCAGAATCCGGAGCGCGCGCATATTCGCGGCTTTCTGTTCCAGAGCCTTCAGAAATCCGGGACCGTTTTCACGACGCGTACGCTTTCTTCCTCTCTGAATATACCCAATGTTGTCTGCACATATCATAGTCCGTTTAACAGAATAATCCTGGACCGTGCATCGTTGCAGTGGCCCTCCATTGAGAGGCTTGGCATTGGAACGAACTGGGAAAGTTTATTTTTTCGCCTCGCGCCGGAGATTGTTGCCCTTACCAGTGGGGGGGGGGGGGGGGGGGATATTGCTCAGCGGCCACGCTTCGGGGCACGCGGAGAACCTGGACGTTATCCGCGAACAGGGCATCGGGAAAGTGGTGATCCAGATGCGCGATCCCCGCGCCGCGGCCTTGTCGCTCCAGCATTATGCAGATAAAACATCATCGGTATCTCAGAATAAAAATAGAATCAGATCCGTGAAGGCGGCGTTCCTGGGTTATGTGCTCTGGAACAATTCCTGGCTTAAGGCGCGCGATGCGGGCGATATCGACATCCATGTGGTTCGTCATGAGGATCTGGCCCGGGACGAAACGGCGTTTATGGCCTCCATCTATGATTTTCTCGGCCTGTCCCTAAAGGATTACCCGCTGGTTTTCCCGGAAAAGACCGCCGCGACCCATTTCCGCACGGGACGGATCCATGAATGGAAAGAGGTACTCGACGCGGAAACCCAGGCCGCCATGGCCGACGTCATGCGCGACATCCCCTGTGGCTATTGAGGGGAACTGAGACGGCTACTGACAGAAACTGAGGCGGTCACTGACGGGGCTGCTGAGGCGGCGCTGGCGCATAACGCCCATAATAAGCCCAAATCAGCGTTGCCCGTGGCAGACCTATCTATTATTTGGTCTCTGTTCCAAGATTGACGTATAGTCGGCGCTAGAGAGAGGGTTAAGGGGCGATATGAACATCAGCGCGCGGGCGGGCGCTATCAGTGTAGGTGTTGCCGGATTGTCCGCGCTGTATCATCTGGCACGTGAAGGCTGGACCGATATGGTTCTGACGGTACGCGCTGCCCAACTCTATATAAAACCCGAGGAGATAACATCGTGAACGACGACTCCCCTTCCGCCGTAACGAGTATCCGTGGCTGGAATTTTCAACCTGAACTGCCGCTCCGGGTGTCGCCGCTTTTCATTCGGCCTTTCAGTGCTGCGCACGTCATCAAATGGTTTGTGAAGGCATGGCTGCCCATTTCCGAGCGTCTCATCATTCTGGGCCTTGCGTTTGTTTCATGGTTCTGGTTGCAGCCACCGCTGGAACAGAGCGCGTCGTTTGCCTGGGGCTGGGTGCTGGAAATGTATGCCCGCAACATCGCTCTGATGGTTTTGGTGGCTGGCGGCCTGCACCTGTATTTTTTTACTCTCCGATGCCAGGGCGACGAGGGAAAGTATGATACGCGACCATTGGCGAGCAACAACCGAACCTTCACCTTGAACAATCAGGTCCACGACAACATGTTCTGGACACTGGCCAGTGGTGTTACGGTCTGGACCGCTTACGAAGCGCTCATGTTCTGGGGACTGGCAAACGGCTATGTTCCCTGGTTGGACTGGAACGACAATCCGGTTTGGTTCGTTTGCCTGTTTTTACTCATCCCATTTTGGGAGGCCTTTCATTTTTACTGGATTCACCGGCTGATTCATTTCCCGTTTCTGTACAAGCACGTGCATGCCTTGCACCACCGAAACATAAACGTGGGACCGTGGTCCGGACTTTCCATGCATCCGGTTGAACACATCATTTATCTGAGCGCGGTTCTTATTCATTTTCTGGTTGCCGCCCACCCGCTACACATTCTCTATCATCTGCAATTCATTACCCTGACGGCGGCAACGACCCACACGGGATATCAGGGTTTCTTCCTTGGCGGCAAGTTGCGTATGGCACTTGGGACCTATCATCATCAGATGCACCATCGCTACTTTGAATGCAATTACGGGTCACTGGATATTCCCATGGATGCCTGGGCAGGATCTTTCCACGATGGTACTGAAAACGCTCACGCGGCCTTTCAGGACCGCCGTCGTTTGCTGGGGGTGTGACAAGGGGGTGGGTCTGATGATCTGCACCGGTGCGCCCGTTGCTGTTGGGACATGTTTTGAGACACCAAATCAGCCCCGCTGACACGCGTTTGCGGACCATTGAAGCCCACCAGAAACGGGGCCAATTTCCGGTTAATTGGGGGTCCAGTGCTTCATAACCCATTGAAATAAGGAGGCTGGTTAATCAATGTTGCAATTATGTGATAGCCCTTTCGGGGTATATGGGGTTAAATCACACTGTATATGACACTGTGTCATGTCACTGTATATGAAACACGCGTGAATACGCGTGTTTGTTTGTGCGTGAAAAGTCAATGTTCTGGGATGCGGCAGGTTGAGAAACCTTTCTCGCATAACAGTCGTTTTCACAGAAAAAAACTGATTTTTAACTTGGAGGAAAATCAACAATGAAATTTAAATCCACTCTCGCCGGTATTGCTGCGGCTTCAGCCATTGCTTTTTCCGGCGTGGTTCAGGCGGCTGATATTGTTATCGGTGTGCCCAACTGGCCGTCCGTGCGGGCAACCGCGCATGTGCTGAAAGTGATCATGGAAGACAATCTGGGGCTGGAAGTCGAACTGCAGAACGGTACAAACCCGGTTGTGTTCGAGGCTATGGATTCTGGCTCCATGCACGTTCATCCGGAAGTTTGGCTGCCAAACCAGACCAACCTGAACAATACCTTTGTGAAGGAAAAAGGTACCGTTGCCATGAACCCGAACGGTGTTCCGGCATTTCAGGGTATGTGTGTCACCAAGGGTACGGCTGATCGGACCGGGATTTCATCCCTGTCTGAACTGACCGACCCGGATATGGCCAAGAACTTTGACACCGACGGTGATGGCAAGGGTGAAATCTGGATCGGTGCAGCAGGCTGGGCTTCCACGAATGTGGAAAAAATTCGTGCCAAGTCCTATGGTTATGCTGAAACCATGAACCTCAAGGAAATGGACGAAACCCTGGCGATGGCCGAGGTCGACAATGCTGTTGCCAAAGGCGAAAACATTGTTTTCTTCTGCTATACGCCGCATCACCTGTTTGCCTTGCATGATGTTGTTATCCTAGAAGAACCGGAATATGACGCCGCGAAGTGGAACGTCATTCAGCCCACCGATGATCCGGAATGGCTGGAAAAATCCGATGCAGGCGTCGCCTGGGATTTGGCTTATCTGCACATACATTTTGCGAAAGCTCTGGAAGATTCCCATCCGGGTGCTGCCAGCCTTCTCTCGAATGTAAAACTGGATACCGATACGGTTTCCCAGATGACCTACGCCCTCGTGGTTGAAAAGGCAGATCCTGCCGAATTCGCCAAGCAGTGGGTTGCCGACAACGGAGACCTGGTCGACTCCTGGATGCAGTAAACCTGCATCGTCATTATTCTCCGGCGATGCCCTTGGTGGCATCGCCGGGGCAATGACCCCGGAAAAAAACGGGGCTAACACCCTTTCGCCGGACAATGATCCTGGCAGAATCTTGTATCAGAAAAGGGGATGAACGTGGACGAAGATGTCATTGTCCTCGAGAACGTCTGGAAAATCTTTGGCGATCGCGCTCAGGAAGCCATGAAAGCTATTCAGGAGCAGGGCCTCAGCAAATCAGAAGTTCTGGAAAAATTCGAATGTGTCGTCGGGATTGCCGATTGCTCCTTCACTGTAAACAAAGGTGAAATATTCTGTGTCATGGGTTTGTCCGGTTCGGGCAAGTCGACCATGGTGCGCCATCTCAACCGCCTGATTGAACCCACATCAGGTAAAATCTCTGTGCTTGGCAAGGATATGCTGGCATTGGGCAGTGAAGAATTGCGGGAAATGAGGGCCATGAACATCGGTATGGTGTTCCAGCATATGGCGTTGCTGCCGCATCGTACAGTTCGTGACAACGTGGGCTTTCCCTTACAGGTCCGCGGTGAACCCAAATCCAGACGGTGGGATGTGTCGCAGCGCTGTCTCGAAATGGTAAACCTCAGCGGTTATGAGGATCGTTTCCCCCGCGAACTCTCCGGGGGTATGCAACAGCGTGTGGGCTTGGCGCGGGCTTTGGCATCCGATCCCGATGTTCTGTTGATGGATGAACCGTTTTCTGCTCTGGATCCCTTGATCCGGCGACAGCTCCAGGATCAGTTCATGGGGCTGTCATCCGAACTGCACAAAAC
>CAWUFB020000004.1:0-1876 GCA_963921265.3 Kordiimonas sp. | reverse complement strand
CGGCGGCCAGCCTGTGCAGCGTGAACCGCTTCGGCAGCGGCGTTCTTCTCTTGCCGTCTTGCGCGAAATCATCGCGATAATCCACGCCGCCGCGAGCGAGACCATGCTTGGCGGCGAGCTGGAAGTAGACACGCGGTGCTTCCGGGGGCACCTGGAAGGGAAAGCAGGGTCAACTCGCAGCGAAGAAAGTCCGGGTACTTGACCTGTTGGAGCGGGGTGGCAGGGTCTATACAAGGATCTTCCCCCGATGCCCCTTCAAATACCCTGATGCCGATTACAGGGAACACGTCATTGACATGCTGTGGCGCGCACCCCGCGTCAGTGTGGAAACGCTCGCTCTCACCGATGCCATGAAACTCCGTAACCGGAATGGATGGGATAACCCCGAATAGTGAGAGGGTTTGCCAAGCAAACTCTGGTGTGCGGTGCGGACGCAATTGCCCCTGTCACTAAACCTACCATTAGGGCAGAAGGATTCATTTGTCAAGGAAATTATTCAAAAAAGGTGAAAAAAGATCTTGTCTTTGACTCTCCCTTGCCCCTCATATCCGAAGGGCGGGTTGTTAGAAACATCGGGAGGATATAGGTCGGCAACCCGTCCCAAATCCAATAACAGGGGGAGAAGACTTCGCTCCTCTGTATGACAGCGGCGGTCTGTTATCCTTCCATCCATTCAATAAAATCATTCCAGTTCACGAATTTTCCGTTTTTCTTTTGAGTTTTCCCCTGACACCATATGATACTCGTTTTGGTCAGATAACAATCACCAAGTAAATTCTCGTTGTTGTCACGCACCTCAAATTCAATGCCTTTGTTTTTAATTTCCGTATCGATGCTGAAGTCTTTTATCCTGACCTTCATTTAATTCATTCCTTTTTTCGGGCGCAGATGATGAAGAAGCATAGTTGACTGTAAAGATAGTCGCCAGAATTGTAAACTGAGAGGCAAAAAGGCTTATATGAACGAAGCAGCTCATCTTCTGTTTAAAACCAACTCCCAGTTAAATGCTCGCCACTGCCAAATCGATGTGCAGCTTATCAAATAGGGTGCTGAAATTAGAGATGTAACTTGTCCATTCTGCGGAGTCTTGGTCGAAGGTGTTGATGCTGTCCGCCCGCAACGGGAGTATATCCAGCGGCTGAATCGCAAGAAACTCCAGAATGCCATTGCTGGAAGCATCTCCAAAGGCCGGAAGTCGAGCGGAACTATCAGACATAAGCCGGCAAAATTCAAAGACCCTGGCTGGCCCTTTTTCGTCGAACAGACGAAATCGCAACGGGTATGATTCTGAATAAATACTCGACTTCCGGCGTATTCAATCACCTCTTAATTCAAGATAAATCCTTCACAGGCCTTCTTCATAGAACTCTCTGTACAAATTAACGCAAGCCAGAATTTTGCCATCAGTGCATCCACAAAATTCAAAGAATCTGGGTACATTATATTTGTCAGAGATATCAAATCATATGAACATATACCCGTAGAAATTGCCGTTGTGGGAATGTCAAAACAAACAGAACGGTGTCCCGCGGCTTATGCTTTTTCATCAAGCTTCTTGATATCTTCAAGCCATTTGCCGCCCGAACCGCCATGACCGAAATACGTCCCACCGGGGCTGAGAACCCCGCTCTCTTTGAGATAAATGAAATCCAAAAACAAATTCAAAACTGCCATTTTGTATTCACTTTCAGAAAATGCCTGTGCCTTGTTTTGTGCTGAAACAAAAACGGCGGCGGCGATGATTGTGACCAAGATAATTTTCTTCATGATAACGCTCCCATGCAAGTTACCGGAACCACAAGCTGGTGCCGGGTCGTTGCACAAGTCCAAGCGTATGGATGTCCCCGCCTATTCGCCATGACGCAGGGAGCTACCC
>CAWUFB020000003.1:0-17473 GCA_963921265.3 Kordiimonas sp. | reverse complement strand
ACTGTAATTGTGTGGTGTTTGTTATCAAACCTTCAAACATGTACAAAAGTAATCGAAATCACTGCAAATCACTATCGAGCCACAATATCAATGTGATGAAGGTTTTGAACATACTATTCTAATGCTACTACTCAAATGAGTGTATTAAATGAACCAGTTTCAATGTCAAAACCAACCAAGCATGTATAATATCGTTGGAAAACGTTTCGGTTTGGTGTTGCAATTCATTTGTGTCAAACGATCAACCTAATCAATAAACATCACAAATTGACTTATCAGTACTAAACATGTGTACTTGACCAGACTTTGGTGATTGTATCATTTAAAAAATGATCTTGCACATCGAATAAACCAAAATTAGTGTAAGTATTCAATCATAATTACATGTTTGAAACGCTCAACTAGATCACTAAACATAACAAACTCAATGATGAGACTTGAAACTCTATATCAGTGTAAACGTGTGACGTTTACTATCAAACTTACAACTAGATAAAACACCAATCGACATCACTATTCAATCATAAAATGATTAAAGTCTTGACCAGAGTATTTTAGAAGCACAACTCAATGATTGCTTTGCAAAATAATGTAAGAAAACGTGAAATCTCAAAACTAACCAAACCAATACAAAAGTGATGCCAAACACCTCATGATGTTGTTGGACTGCAATTATGTGTTTGAAACATTCTACCAAAACACTAAACATAACAAACTCAATGATGAGACCTGCAACTGTGCAGTGCTGTAAATGTGTGACTTTTACTATCAATTTTTACAAATATGCACAATAACAATCAAAACTCATTTAAATCACTATTTAACCATATTGTCAGATATCAAGGTTTTGACCTGACAATCGTACATGTAGAACACAATGATGATTTAGCAAATGAGTGTATTATGTAAACCAATTCCAATGTGAAATGTTACAATCTATTTAAATGTCAGTTGTTGGATTATTGTATGTTTCAAATGTTCAACCAGATCACTAATCGTAACAATCCCAATGAGAAAAATCAAAACTCAAATTGTATTACTGAAATTGAGCGATTTTCACTATTTATACTACAACTATGCCCAGTAACAATCCAAATCACTTCAAATCACGATTTGACCATAATATCAATAATTAGGGTTTTGACTCGACATTTGTACAACTATAACACAATGATGATATCGCAAATGAGTGTATTTAGCGAATTGGAGCAAAGAGACTTATTTCAATGTCAAAACTTACAATCAACTGTGTGTTACTGCATTTATGTGTAATTCATCATCAATGATCAATTGTAATTGTATATGTCATGTGCTCAACCACATCGCTAAATGCAACAAACTCAATGATAAAACCTCAACTTGGGTATTACTGTAATTGTGTGGTGTTTGTTATCAAACCTTCAAACATGTACAAAAGTAATCGAAATCACTGCAAATCACTATCGAACCACAATATCAATGTGATGAAGGTTTTGAACAAACTATTCCAATGCTACTACTCAAATGAGTGTATTAAATGAACCAGTTTCAATGTCAAAACCAACCAAGCATGTATAATATCGTTGGAAAACGTTTCGGTTTGGTGTTGCAATTCATTTGTGTCAAACGATCAACCTAATCAATAAACATCACAAATTGACTTATCAGTACTAAACATGTGTACTTGACCAGACTTTTGTGATTGTATCATTTAAAAAATGATCTTGCGCATCGAATAAACCAAAATTAGTGTAAGTATTCAATCATAATTACATGTTTGAAACGCTCAACTAGATCACTAAACATAACAAACTCAATGATGAGACTTGAAACTCTATATCAGTGTAAACGTGTGACGTTTACTATCAAACTTACAACTAGATAAAACACCAATCGACATCACTATTCAATCATAAAATGATTAAAGTCTTGACCAAACGGTTTTAGAAGCACAACTCAATGATTGCTTTGCAAAATAATGTAAGAAAACATTAATTATCAAAACTAACCAAACCAATACAAAAGTGATGCCAAACACTTCATGATGTTGTTGGACTGCAATTATGTGTTTGAAACATTCTACCGAAACACTAAACATAACAAACTCAATGATGAGACCTGCAACTGTGCATTGCTGTAAATGTGTGAATTTTACTATCAATTTTTACAAATATGCACAATAACAATCAAAACTCATTTAAATCACTATTTAACCATATTGTCAGATATCAAGGTTTTGACCTGACAATCGTACATGTAGAACACAATGATGATTTAGCAAATGAGTGTATTATGTAAACCAATTCCAATGTGAAATGTTACAATCTATTTAAATGTCAGTTGTTGGATTATTGTATGTTTCAAATGTTCAACCAGATCACTAATCGTAACAATCCCAATGAGAAAAATCAAAACTGAAATTGTATTACTGAAATTGAGCGATTTTCACTATTTATACTACAACTATGCCCAGTAACAATCCAAATCACTTCAAATCACGATTTGACCATAATATCAATAATTAGGGTTTTGACTCGACATTTGTACAACTATAACACAATGATGATATCGCAAATGAGTGTATTTAACGAATTCGAGCAAATAGACTTATTTCAATGTTAAAACTTACAATCAACTGTGTGTTACTGCATTTATGTGTATTTCATCATCAATGATCAATTATAATTGTATGTGTCATGTGCTCAACCACATCGCTAAATGCAACAAACTCAATGATAAAACCTCAACTTGGGTATTACTGTAATTGTGTGGTGTTTGTTATCAAACCTTCAAACATGTACAAAAGTAATCGAAATCACTGCAAATCACTATCGAGCCACAATATCAATGTGATGAAGGTTTTGAACAAACTATTCTAATGCTACTACTCAAATGAGTGTATTAAATGAACCAGTTTCAATGTCAAAACCAACCAAGCATGTATAATATCGTTGGAAAACGTTTCGGTTTGGTGTTGCAATTCATTTGTGTCAAACGATCAACCTAATCAATAAACATCACAAATTGACTTATCAGTACTAAACATGTGTACTTGACCAGACTTTTGTAATTGTATCATTTAAAAAATGATCTTGCACATCGAATAAACCAAAATTAGTGTAAGTATTCAATCATGATTACATGTTTGAAACGCTCAACTATATCACTAAACATAACAAACTCAATGATGAGACTTGAAACTCTATATCAGTGTAAACGTGTGACGTTTACTATCAAACTTACAACTAGATAAAACACCAATCGACATCACTATTCAATCATAAAATGATTAAAGTCTTGACCAAACGGTTTTAGAAGCACAACTCAATGATTGCTTTGCAAAATAATGTAAGAAAACATTAATTATCAAAACTAACCAAACCAATACAAAAGTGATGCCAAACACTTCATGAGGTTGTTGGACTGCAATTATGTGTTTAAAACATTCTATCGAAACACTAAACATAACAAACTCAATGATGAGACCTGCAACTGTGCAGTGCTGTAAATGTGTGACTTTTACTATCAATTTTTACAAATATGCACAATAACAATCAAAACTCATTTAAATCACTATTTAACCATATTGTCAGATATCAAGGTTTTGACCTGACAATCGTACATGTAGAACACAATGATGATTTAGCAAATGAGTGTATTATGTAAACCAATTCCAATGTGAAATGTTACAATCTATTTAAATGTCAGTTGTTGGATTATTGTATGTTTCAAATGTTCAACCAGATCACTAATCGTAACAATCCCAATGAGAAAAATCAAAACTGAAATTGTATTACTGAAATTGAGCGATTTTCACTATTTATACTACAACTATGCCCAGTAACAATCCAAATCACTTCAAATCACGATTTGACCATAATATCAATAATTAGGGTCTTGACTCGACATTTGTACAACTATAACACAATGATGATATCGCAAATGAGTGTATTTTGCGAACTCGAGATATCACTTGTAAACTTATTTCAATGTCAAAACTTACAATCAACTGTGTATTACTGCATTTATGTGTATTTCATCATCAATGATCAATTGTAATTCTATGAGTCATGCGCTACACCAAATTGCTATCTCTAACGAATTCAATGATGAAAACTGCAACTCTCCTATAAGGTAATTGTGTGGACTTTAATATCAAACCGCCAAATATGTACAAAAGTAATCGAAATCACTGCAAATCACTATCGAGCCACAATATCAATGTGATGAAGGTTTTGAACAAACTATTCTAATGCTACTACTCAAATGAGTGTATTAAATGAACCAGTTTCAATGTCAAAACCAACCAAGCATGTATAATATCGTTGGAAAACGTTTCGGTTTGGTGTTGCAATTCATTTGTGTCAAACGATCAACCTAATCAATAAACATCACAAATTGACTTATCAGTACTAAACATGTGTACTTGACCAGACTTTTGTGATTGTATCATTTAAAAAATGATCTTGCACATCGAATAAACCAAAATTAGTGTAAGTATTCAATCATAATTACATGTTTGAAACGCTCAACTAGATCACTAAACATAACAAACTCAATGATGAGACTTGAAACTCTATATCAGTGTAAACGTGTGACGTTTACTATCAAACTTACAACTAGATAAAACACCAATCGACATCACTATTCAATCATAAAATGATTGAAGTCTTGACCAGAGTATTTTAGAAGCACAACTCAATGATTGCTTTGCAAAACAATGTAAGAAAACGTGAAATCTCAAAACTAACCAAACCAATACAAAAGTGATGCCAAACACCTCATGATGTTGTTGGACTGCAATTATGTGTTTAAAACATTCTATCGAAACACTAAACATAACAAACTCAATGATGAGACCTGCAACTGTGCAGTGCTGTAAATGTGTGACTTTTACTATCAATTTTTACAAATATGCACAATAACAATCAAAACTCATTTAAATCACTATTTAACCATATTGTCAGATATCAAGGTTTTGACCTGACAATCGTACATGTAGAACACAATGATGATTTAGCAAATGAGTGTATTATGTAAACCAATTCCAATGTGAAATGTTACAATCTATTTAAATGTCAGTTGTTGAATTATTGTATGTTTCAAATGTTCAACCAGATCACTAATCGTAACAATCCCAATGAGAAAAATCAAAACTCAAATTGTATTACTGAAATTGAACGATTTTCACTATTTATACTACAACTATGCCCAGTAACAATCCAAATCACTTCAAATCACGATTTGACCATAATATCAATAATTAGGGTTTTGACTCGACATTTGTACAACTATAACACAATGATGATATCGCAAATGAGTGTATTTTGCGAACTCGAGCAATCACTTGTAAACTTATTTCAATGTCAAAACTTACAATCAACTGTGTATTACTGCATTTATGTGTATTTCATCATCAATGATCAATTGTAATTGTATGTGTCATGTGCTCAACCACATC
The DNA here is from genome assembly GCA_963921265.3 of Kordiimonas sp. GTDB lineage: Bacteria > Pseudomonadota > Alphaproteobacteria > Sphingomonadales > Kordiimonadaceae > Kordiimonas. The sequence continues at coordinate 12,033 of CAWUFB020000003.1, read as the reverse complement.
GCTAAATGCAACAAACTCAATGATAAAACCTCAACTTGGGTATTACTGTAATTGTGTGGTGTTTGTTATCAAACCTTCAAACATGTACAAAAGTAATCGAAATCACTGCAAATCACTATCGAGCCACAATATCAATGTGATGAAGGTTTTGAACATACTATTCTAATGCTACTACTCAAATGAGTGTATTAAATGAACCAGTTTCAATGTCAAAACCAACCAAGCATGTATAATATCGTTGGAAAACGTTTCGGTTTGGTGTTGCACTTCATTTGTGTCAAACGATCAACCTAATCAATAAACATCACAAATTGACTTATCAGTACTAAACATGTGTACTTGACCAGACTTTGGTAATTGTATCATTTAAAAAATGATCTTGCACATTTGAATAAACCAAAATTAGTGTAAGTATTCAATCATAATTACATGTTTGAAACGCTCAACTAGATCACTAAACATAACAAACTCAATAATGAGACTTGAAACTCTATATCAGTGTAAACGTGTGACGTTTACTATCAAACTTACAACTAGATAAAACACCAATCGACATCACTATTCAATCATAAAATGATTAAAGTCTTGACCAAACGGTTTTAGAAGCACAACTCAATGATTGCTTTGCAAAATAATGTAAGAAAACATTAATTATCAAAACTAACCAAACCAATACAAAAGTGATGCCAAACACTTCATTTTGTTGTTGGACTGCAATTATGTGTTTGAAACATTCTATCGAAACACTAAACATAACAAACTCAATGATGAGACCTGCAACTGTGCAGTGCTGTAAATGTGTGACTTTTACTATCAATTTTTACAAATATGCACAATAACAATCGAAATCCATTTAAATCACTATTTAACCATATTGTCAGATATCAAGGTTTTGACCTGACAATCGTACATGTAGAACACAATGATGATTTAGTAAATGAGTGTATTATGTAAACCAATTCCAATGTGAAATGTTACAATCTATTTAAATGTCAGTTGTTGGATTATTGTATGTTTCAAATGTTCAACCAGATCACTAATCGTAACAATCCCAATGAGAATAATCAAAACTGAAATTGTATCACTGAAATTGAGCGATTTTCACTATTTATACTACAACTATGCCCAGTAACAATCCAAATCACTTCAAATCACGATTTGACCATAATATCAATAATTAGGGTTTTGACTCGACATTTGTACAACTATAACACAATGATGATATCGCAAATGAGTGTATTTTGCGAACTCGAGCAATCACTTGTAAACTTATTTCAATGTCAAAACTTACAATCAACTGTGTATTACTGCATTTATGTGTATTTCATCATCAATGATCAATTGTAATTGTATGTGTCATGCGCTACACCAAATTGCTATCTCTAACGAATTCAATGATGAAAACTGCAACTCTCCTATAAGGTAATTGTGTGGACTTTAATATGAAACCGCCAGTATGTACAAAAGTAATCGAAATCACTGCAAATCACTATCGAACCACAATATCAATGTGATGAAGGTTTTGAACAAACTATTCTAATGCTACTACTCAAATGAGTGTATTAAATGAACCAGTTTCAATGTCAAAACCAACCAAGCATGTATAATATCGTTGGAAAACGTTTCGGTTTGGTGTTGCAATTCATTTGTGTCAAACGATCAACCTAATCAATAAACATCACAAATTGACTTATCAGTACTAAACATGTGTACTTGACCAGACTTTTGTGATTGTATCATTTAAAAAATGATCTTGCACATCGAATAAACCAAAATTAGTGTAAGTATTCAATCATAATTACATGTTTGAAACGCTCAACTAGATCACTAAACATAACAAACTCAATGATGAGACTTGAAACTCTATATCCGTGTAAACGTGTGACGTTTACTATCAAACTTACAACTAGATAAAACACCAATCGACATCACTATTCAATCATAAAATGATTAAAGTCTTGACCAGAGTATTTTAGAAGCACAACTCAATGATTGCTTTGCAAAATAATGTAAGAAAACGTTAATTATCAAAACTAACCAAACCAATACAAAAGTGATGCCAAACACCTCATGATGTTGTTGGACTGCATTTATGTGTTTGAAACATTCTATCGAAACACTAAACATAACAAACTCAATAATGAGACCTGCAACTGTGCAGTGCTGTAAATGTGTGACTTTTACTATCAATTTTTACAAATATGCACAATAACAATCAAAACTCATTTAAATCACTATTTAACCATATTGTCAGATATCAAGGTTTTGACCTGACAATCGTACATGTAGAACACAATGATGATTTAGCAAATGAGTGTATTATGTAAACCAATTCCAATGTGAAATGTTACAATCTATTTAAATGTCAGTTGTTGGATTATTGTATGTTTCAAATGTTCAACCAGATCACTAATCGTAACAATCCCAATGAGAAAAATCAAAACTCAAAATGTATTACTGAAATTGAGCGATTTTCACTATTTATACTACAACTATGCCCAGTAACAATCCAAATCACTTCAAATCACGATTTGACCATAATATCAATAATTAGGGTTTTGACTCGACATTTGTACAACTATAACACAATGATGATATCGCAAATGAGTGTATTTTGCGAAATCGAGCAATCACTTGTAAACTTATTTCAATGTCAAAACTTACAATCAACTGTGTATTACTGCATTTATGTGTATTTCATCATCAATGATCAATTGTAATTGTATGTGTCATGTGCTCAACCACATCGCTAAATGCAACAAACTCAATGATAAAACCTCAATTTGGGTATTACTGTAATTGTGTGGTGTTTGTTATCAAACCTTCAAACATGTACAAAAGTAATCGAAATCACTGCAAATCACTATCGAGCCACAATATCAATGTGATGAAGGTTTTGAACAAACTATTCTAATGCTACTACTCAAATGAGTGTATTAAATGAACCAGTTTCAATGTCAAAACCAACCAAGCATGTATAATATCGTTGGAAAACGTTTCGGTTTGGTGTTGCAATTCATTTGTGTCAAACGATCAACCTAATCAATAAACATCACAAATTGACTTATCAGTACTAAACATGTGTACTTGACCAGACTTTGGTAATTGTATCATTTAAAAAATGATCTTGCACATCGAATAAACCAAAATTAGTGTAAGTATTCAATCATAATTACATGTTTGAAACGCTCAACTAGATCACTAAACATAACAAACTCAATAATGAGACTTAAAACTCTATATCAGTGTAAACGTGTGACGTTTACTATCAAACTTACAACTAGATAAAACACCAATCGACATCACTATTCAATCATAAAATAATTAAAGTCTTGACCAAACGGTTTTAGAAGCACAACTCAATGATTGCTTTGCAAAATAATGTAAGAAAACATTAATTATCAAAACTAACCAAACCAATACAAAAGTAATGCCAAACACTTCATGATGTTGTTGGACTGCAATTATGTGTTTAAAACATTCTATCGAAACACTAAACATAACAAACTCAATGATGACACCTGCAACTGTGCATTGCTGTAAATGTGTGACTTTTACTATCAAGTTATACAAATATGCACAATAACAATCGAAATCCATTTAAATCACTATTTAACCATATTGTCAGATATCAAGGTTTTGACCTGACAATCGTACATGTAGAACACAATGATGATTTAGTAAATGAGTGTATTATGTAAACCAATTCCAATGTGAAATGTTACAATCTATTTAAATGTCAGTTGTTGGATTATTGTATGTTTCAAATGTTCAACCAGATCACTAATCGTAACAATCCCAATGAGAAAAATCAAAACTGTGTATTACTGAAATTGAGCGATTTTCACTATTTATACTACAACTATGCCCAGTAACAATCCAAATCACTTCAAATCACGATTTGACCGTAATATCAATAATTAGGGTTTTGACTCGACATTTGTACAACTATAACACAATGATGATATCGCAAATGAGTGTATTTTGCGAACTCGAGCAATCACTTGTAAACTTATTTCAATGTCAAAACTTACAATCAACTGTGTATTACTGCATTTATGTGTATTTCATCATCAATGATCAATTGTAATTGTATGAGTCATGCGCTACACCAAATTGCTATCTCTAACGTACTCAATGATGAAAACTGCAACTCTCCTATAAAATAACTGTGTGGATTTTAATATGAAACCGCCAAATATGTACAAAAGTAATCGAAATCACTGCAAATCACTATCGAGCCACAATATCAATGTGATGAAGGTTTTGAACAAACTATTCTAATGCTACTACTCAAATGAGTGTATTAAATGAACCAGTTTCAATGTCAAAACCAACCAAGCATGTATAATATCGTTGGAAAACGTTTCGGTTTCGTGTTGCAATTCATTTGTGTCAAACGATCAACCTAATCAATAAACATCACAAATTGACTTATCAGTACTAAACATGTGTACTTGACCAGACTTTTGTGATTGTATCATTTAAAAAATGATCTTGCACATCGAATAAACCAAAATTAGTGTAAGTATTCAATCATAATTACATGTTTGAAACGCTCAACTAGATCACTAAACATAACAAACTCAATGATGAGACTTGAAACTCTATATCAGTGTAAACGTGTGACGTTTACTATCAAACTTACAACTAGATAAAACACCAATCGACATCACTATTCAATCATAAAATGATTAAAGTCTTGACCAGAGTATTTTAGAAGCACAACTCAATGATTGCTTTGCAAAATAATGTAAGAAAACATTAATTATCAAAACTAACCAAACCAATACAAAAGTGATGCCAAACACTTCATGATGTTGTTGGACTGCAATTATGTGTTTGAAACATTCTACCGAAACACTAAACATAACAAACTCAATAATGAGACCTGCAACTGTGCATTGCTGTAAATGTGTGACTTTTACTATCAATTTTTACAAATATGCACAATAACAATCAAAACTCATTTAAATCACTATTTAACCATATTGTCAGATATCAAGGTTTTGACCTGACAATCGTACATGTAGAACACAATGATGATTTAGCAAATGAGTGTATTATGTAAACCAATTCCAATGTGAAATGTTACAATCTATTTAAATGTCAGTTGTTGGATTATTGTATGTTTCAAATGTTCAACCAGATCACTAATCGTAACAATCCCAATGAGAATAATCAAAACTGAAATTGTATTACTGAAATTGAGCGATTTTCACTATTTATACTACAACTATGCCCAGTAACAATCCAAATCACTTCAAATCACGATTTGACCATAATATCAATAATTAGGGTTTTGACTCGACATTTGTACAACTATAACACAATGATGATATCGCAAATGAGTGTATTTTGTGAAATCGAGCAATCACTTGTAAACTTATTTCAATGTCAAAACTTACAATCAACTGTGTATTACTGCATTTATGTGTATTTCATCATCAATGATAATTTGTAATTGTATGTGTCATGTGCTCAACCACATCGCTTATGCAACAAACTCAACGATAAAACTTCAACTTGGGTATTACTGTAATTGTGTGGTATTTGTTATCAAACCTTCAAATATGTACAAAAGTAATCGAAATCACTGCAAATCACTATCGAGCCACAATATCAATGTGATGAAGGTTTTGAACAAACTATTCTAATGCTACTACTCAAATGAGTGTATTAAATGAACCAGTTTCAATGTCAAAACCAACCAAGCATGTATAATATCGTTGGAAAACGTTTCGGTTTGGTGTTGCACTTCATTTGTGTCAAACGATCAACCTAATCAATAAACATCACAAATTGACTTATCAGTACTAAACATGTGTACTTGACCAGACTTTGGTAATTGTATCATTTAAAAAATGATCTTGCACATCGAATAAACCAAAATTAGTGTAAGTATTCAATCATAATTACATGTTTGAAACGCTCAACTAGATCACTAAACATAACAAACTCAATGATGAGACTTGAAACTCTATATCAGTGTAAACGTGTGACGTTTACTATCAAACTTACAACTAGATAAAACACCAATCGACATCACTATTCAATCATAAAATGATTAAAGTCTTGACCAATCGGTTTTAGAAGCACAACTCAATGATTGCTTTGCAAAATAATGTAAGAAAACGTGAAATCTCAAATCCAACCAAACCAATACAAAAGTGATGCCAAACACCTCATTTTGTTGTTGGACTGCAATTATGTGTTTGAAACATTCTATCGAAACACTAAACATAACAAACTCAATGATGAAACTCGCAACTGTGCAGTGCTGTAAATGTGTGACTTTTACTATCAATTTTTACAAACATGCACAATAACAATCGAAATCCATTTAAGTCACTATTTAACCATATTGTCAGATATCAAGGTTTTAACCTGACAATCGTACATGTAGAACACAATGATGATTTAGTAAATGAGTGTATTATGTAAACCAATTCCAATGTGAAATGTTACAATCTATTTAAATGTCAGTTGTTGGATTATTGTATGTTTCAAATGTTCAACCAGATCACTATTTGTAACAATCCCAATGAGAAAAATCAAAACTGTGTATTACTGAAATTGAGCGATTTTCACTATTTATACTACAACTATGCCCAGTAACAATCCAAATCACTTCAAATCACGATTTGACCATAATATCAATAATTAGGGTTTTGACTCGACATTTGTACAACTATAACACAATGATGATATCGCAAATGAGTGTATTTTGCGAAATCGAGCAATCACTTGTAAACTTATTTCAATGTCAAAACTTACAATCAACTGTGTATTACTGCATTTATGTGTATTTCATCATCAATGATCAATTGTAATTGTATGAGTCATGCGCTACACCAAATTGCTATTTCTAACGACATCAATGATGAAAACTGCAACTCTCCTACAAGGTAATTGTGTGGACTTTAATATGAAACCGCCAAATATGTACAAAAGTAATCGAAATCACTGCAAATGACTATCGAGCCACAATATCAATGTGATGAAGGTTTTGAACAAACTATTCTAATGCTACTACTCAAATGAGTGTATTAAATGAACCAGTTTCAATGTCAAAACCAACCAAGCATGTATAATATCGTTGGAAAACGTTTCGGTTTGGTGTTGCACTTCATTTGTGTCAAACGATCAACCTAATCAATAAACATCACAAATTGACTTATCAGTACTAAACATGTGTACTTGACCAGACTTTTGTGATTGTATCATTTAAAAAATGATCTTGCACATCGAATAAACCAAAATTAGTGTAAGTATTCAATCATGATTACATGTTTGAAACGCTCAACTAGATCACTAAACATAACAAACTCAATGATGAGACTTGAAACTCTATATCAGTGTAAACGTGTGACGTTTACTATCAAACTTACAACTAGATAAAACACCAATCGACATCACTATTCAATCATAAAATGATTAAAGTCTTGACCAGAGTATTTTAGAAGCACAACTCAAAGATTGCTTTGCAAAATAATGTAAGAAAACGTGAAATCTCAAAACTAACCAAACCAATACAAAAGTGATGCCAAACACCTCATGATGTTGTTGGACTGCAATTATGTGTTTGAAACATTCTACCGAAACACTAAACATAACAAACTCAATGATGAGACCTGCAACTGTGCAGTGCTGTAAATGTGTGACTTTTACTATCAATTTTTACAAATATTCACAATAACAATCAAAACTCATTTAAATCACTATTTAACCATATTGTCAGATATCAAGGTTTTGACCTGACAATCGTACATGTAGAACACAATGATGATTTAGCAAATGAGTGTATTATGTAAACCAATTTTAATGTGAAATGTTACAATCTATTTAAATGTCAGTTGTTGGATTATTGTATGTTTCAAATGTTCAACCAGATCACTAATCGTAACAATCCCAATGAGAAAAATCAAAACTGAAATTGTATTACTGAAATTGAGCGATTTTCACTATTTATACTACAACTATGCCCAGTAACAATCCAAATCACTTCAAATCACGATTTGACCATAATATCAATAATTAGGGTTTTGACTCGACATTTGTACAACTATAACACAATGATGATATCGCAAATGAGTGTATTTAGCGAATTCGAGCAAATAGACTTATTTCAATGTCAAAACTTACAATCAACTGTGTGTTACTGCATTTATGTGTATTTCATCATCAATGATCAATTGTAATTGTATGTGTCATGTGCTCAACCACATCGCTAAATGCAACAAACTCAATGACAAAACCTCAACTTGGGTATTACTGTAATTGTGTGGTGTTTGTTATCAAACCTTCAAACATGTACAAAAGTAATCGAAATCACTGCAAATCACTATCGAACCACAATATCAATGTGATGAAGGTTTTGAACAAACTATTCTAATGCTACTACTCAAATGAGTGTATTAAATGAACCAGTTTCAATGTCAAAACCAACCAAGCATGTATAATATCGTTGGAAAACGTTTCGGTTTGGTGTTGCAATTCATTTGTGTCAAACGATCAACCTAATCAATAAACATCACAAATTGACTTATCAGTACTAAACATGTGTACTTGACCAGACTTTTGTAATTGTATCATTTAAAAAATGATCTTGCACATCGAATAAACCAAAATTAGTGTAAGTATTCAATCATAATTACATGTTTGAAACGCTCAACTAGATCACTAAACATAACAAACTCAATGATGAGACTTGAAACTCTATATCAGTGTAAACGTGTGACGTTTACTATCAAACTTACAACTAGATAAAACACCAATCGACATCACTATTCAATCATAAAATGATTAAAGTCTTGACCAGAGTATTTTAGAAGCACAACTCAATGATTGCTTTGCAAAATAATGTAAGAAAACGTGAAATCTCAAAACTAACCAAACCAATACAAAAGTGATGCCAAACACTTCATTTTGTTGTTGGACTGCAATTATGTGTTTGAAACATTCTATCGAAACACTAAACATAACAAACTCAATGATGAGACTCGCAACTGTGCAGTGCTGTAAATGTGTGACTTTTACTATTAATTTTTACAAATATGCACAATAACAATCAAAACTCATTTAAATCACTATTTAACCATATTGTCAGATATCAAGGTTTTGACCTGACAATCGTACATGTAGAACACAATGATGATTTAGCAAATGAGTGTATTATGTAAACCAATTCCAATGTGAAATGTTACAATCTATTTAAATGTCAGTTGTTGGATTATTGTATGTTTCAAATGTTCAACCAGATCACTAATCGTAACAATCCCAATGAGAATAATCAAAACTGAAATTGTATTACTGAAATTGAGCGATTTTCACTATTTATACTACAACTATGCCCAGTAACAATCCAAATCACTTCAAATCACGATTTGACCATAATATCAATAATTAGGGTCTTGACTCGACATTTGTACAACAATAACACAATGATGATATCGCAAATGAGTGTATTTGGCGAATTCGAGCAAATAGACTTATTTCAATGTCAAAACTTAAATAAAATTGTGTGTTACTGCATTTATGTGTATTTCATCATCAATGATCAATTGTAATTGTATGTGTCATGTGCTCAACCACATCGCTAAATGCAACAAACTTAATGATGAAACATCAACTTGGGTATTACTGTAATTGTGTGGTATTTGTTATCAAACCTTCAAATATGTACAATATTAATCGAAATCACTGCAAATCACTATCGAACCACAATATCAATGTGATGGAGGTTTTGAACAAACTATTCTAATGGTAATACTCAGTGCTGATTGTGCAAATGAGTGTATTAAATGAACCAATTTCAATGTCAAAACCAACCAAGCATGTATAATATTGTTCCCAAACGCTTCAGTATAGTGTTGCACTTCGTTTGTTTCAAACGATCAACCTAATCAATACATTTCAAATTCCGTTATCAGACGTAACATGTCTTAATCAGCGTTTGAACCAAAACGTTTCGACCAAACTTCTTTGAATGCATAACCCAAGAATGATTTTGCGCATCAATGCATTGAATAAACCAGTTTTAATGTCAATGTTCAATCATAATTACATGTTTGAAACGCTCAACTAGATCACTAAACATAACAAACTCAATAATGAGACTTGAAACTCTATATCAGTGTAAACGTGTGACGTTTACTATCAAACTTACAACTAGATAAAACACCAATCGACATCACTATTCAATCATAAAATGATTAAAGTCTTGACCAAACGGTTTTAGAAGCACAACTCAATGATTGCTTTGCAAAATAATGTAAGAAAACGTGAAATCTCAAAACTAACCAAACCAATACAAAAGTGATGCCAAACACCTCATTTTGTTGTTGGACTGCAATTATGTGTTTGAAACATTCTATCGAAACACTAAACATAACAAACTCAATGATGAGACTCGCAACTGTGCAGTGCTGTAAATGTGTGACTTTTACTATCAAATTTCATAAATATGCACAATAACAATCGAAATCCATTTAACACGTTATGACGGCATTTTCGTCACGAAGTGTTATGCGCAGAGTGCTTTATGACGACATATTCGTCAAATGGACATGCTCATCGTTTCAATGCCATTTGACGGTACTGTGCGCAAAAACATGTTTTTGCATCTATCATTCTCGTAAATACTGTGAATGTCTTGTTTAGCTTTTGTCGTAAGTAAATTTGAATTTGTATTTATTTATCGTAAGTAAATTTGAATGTGTATTTCCTAATCAGTAGTAACCGTACATTGAAGCCGAAATGGAAAAGAAAGTTTGTCAATCTACCCTGATAACAAAACCTGACAAAATACAACGTTTTTACATCAATTCACCGTTGAAAGACGTTGAACTGATGTAAAAACGTTGTATTTTGCTTGCTGAGTATAAACAGTGCTTACAAGCGCGCGAAATACACATGCGAGATAGCTATGGGCGCGAGATGACGCGATTCGAAAAAGTCCTTGGCACCAGCGTGTATGCGTGCGCGATACGCGTCTGGCACTTAAAGTGTTAAGTCACTATTTAACCATATTGTCAGATATCAAGGTTTTGACCTGACAATCGTACATGTAGAACACAATGATGATTTAGCAAATGAGTGTATTATGTAAACCAATTCCAATGTGAAATGTTACAATCTATTTAAATGTCAGTTGTTGGATTATTGTATGTTTCAAATGTTCAACCAGATCACTAATCGTAACAACCCCAATGAGAAAAATCAAAACTGTGTATTACTGAAATTGAGCGATTTTCACTATTTATACTACAACTATGCCCAGTAACAATCCAAATCACTTCAAATCACGATTTGACCATAATATCAATAATTAGGGTTTTGACTCGACATTTGTACAACTATAACACAATGATGATATCGCAAATGAGTGTATTTTGCGAAATCGAGCAATCACTTGTAAACTTATTTCAATGTCAAAACTTACAATCAACTGTGTATTACTGCATTTATGTGTATTTCATCATCAATGATCAATTGTATATGTATGAGTCATGCGCTACACCAAATTGCTATCTCTAACGAATTCAATGATGAAAACTGCAACTCTCCTACAAGGTAATTGTGTGGACTTTAATATGAAACCGCCAAATATGTACAAAAGTAATCGAAATCACTGCAAATCACTATCGAGCCACAATATCAATGTGATGAAGGTTTTGAACAAACTATTCTAATGCTACTACTCAAATGAGTGTATTAAATGAACCAGTTTCAATGTCAAAACCAACCAAGCATGTATAATATCGTTGGAAAACGTTTCGGTTTCGTGTTGCAATTCATTTGTGTCAAACGATCAACCTAATCAATAAACATCACAAATTGACTTATCAGTACTAAACATGTGTACTTGACCAGACTTTTGTGATTGTATCATTTAAAAAATGATCTTGCACATCGAATAAACCAAAATTAGTGTAAGTATTCAATCATAATTACATGTTTGAAACGCTCAACTAGATCACTAAACATAACAAACTCAATGATGAGACTTGAAACTCTATATCAGTGTAGACC
>CAWUFB020000002.1:0-2988 GCA_963921265.3 Kordiimonas sp. | reverse complement strand
CGATTAGCATCCGGCACGGCGTCCAGATCGTAGCCCCCGATGCGGGAAAAGTGGACGGACACCCCCATGGGACGTGCCATGATCATATCGGATTCCAGATTGGTGTTGGTGAAAGGCACCAATACGCCTATGCGCGCCCGTCCTCGGGAGTGATTGAGCATAGCCTCCTCCAACAACAATCTATCGAGCTACTATATCCAGTTTTGAACAAACTGTCTTTATGGCAACGATCAGGGCTCTCCGGCACCAATTTCCTCTTTGCGACGGGCCATATAGGCTTCCAATTCTTCGCGAACGTCGGGATCAAGGTCGGTTCCTGATATTCTTTCAGCGCCCTGGCAGGCTTGAAATAGCAAAGCAAAAATCTGATGCCAGGGATCATCTTGAAACCGTCGCGGAAAACATCGAGTGCCGAACGGGTCTTCAGCGATTTTTCAAGGCTCTTGAAAAACTCATCCTCGGCGTAACTGGCATGTTGTGCCTCCAGCTTCGCCCACTCGTCGGCGCGGATCTATTGAACGAAGCGGAGTACAAGCTCCTTGTCTAGAGCCATGGCACGATAACGTCTTCGGTTCGGCGCTCTTTGTACCCCTGCTCACCTACGAGTTGTTCAACGAGGTGTTTTTTGAAGCACTACCTCAAGATGGGTACTTCCGTCTGTGTGCCGTGCCTCACTCATTTCTCGAGCACCTTTCTGAACCAGATAAGCGCGGCCTCACCTTCTTTCCGTGTTATCTCGTCAACGGTACGGCTATGGCGAATACCGTTCCGTAACTCAGCCAGTTGTCCGAACTTCGACATAAGCGTTTCTTTGTTGGTAAATTGCGCCTGGAAAAACGGCCACGCATCCTTCGCCAGGATCGCATCCTGCAATTCCCGCAGATCACAATATTCCAATTTACCTTCCAAACTCTGATAGTAGTCCGTGTCGAGTGCGGCATTCTTCTTTGTTGCCCGTTGCAGACGATCTTCGATTTTCTGCAAAACATGCGAGGGCAGAGCCACAGAGTCTCCACCAAGGCCCGTTGCGACAGCTTTTCGAAGACACAATTCGACCTTTTCGACGTCCTCATCCAACGCCCGCAAATTAGCCGGTAAATCGAGTCGCTCTTTCACGAGAAGCGTTTCGATGGCGTCCTGAAGGGTGCGCTGCCGCTCGGTGATAAAATCCTCAAAATCGTCTGGCGTGAAAGGATCACGAAGCAATATTTTCAGTGCTGTCGGCGAAATGAAATGCGTTTCCAGCATCGCGAGAACATCCTTCTCGCCATGCTGTTCGATCAATTCAGGTAGGTAGGCATTTGGCAGTTTGTCCCCGATTACTTTTCTGTTCGTGCCGGCAGTCAAGGGTGTGCGATTAAGGATTGTACCGATTGCGTTCCCGCTGAGGTTCTTTGCCCCCCAAGAGCTTGGTACGATGTGGTGGTCGTCCAGGTCATCGTGTTGGGGGATATTGCCTGTGAACCAGTCCCGTGCGCCCTGCAAGACAAGCAGATTGAAAATACCGTTGTAGACGGATGCTCCACGCCTAACATTTTGCCTCAGTTCCATGCTCCGGAGTCGGTTCTTGAACTCTTGAATAAGCACAGGCTCAGCACCGTCGTCTTGAACCCATGCCTTGACGTCGAGGAAATCGCGAGAACTGGTAGATTCCACCGCGCCTGAGTAGCGTTCCGTGAAAACAGAAGCCCAATACCAATGCCTAATCTTCCGTTGTGCATCGAATTGAAGCTGTGTCGGGCATGTTTTCACATGCTCCTGGAGAGCCGCAAAGACCGGAAGAATGGAGACATAGGGCAGATATTTTGAAGAGACAGCGCCGAATTCCTGTGGATGGCGCAGAAGGTTGATGGCTCGCTCAAGGGCATCGACCGCTTGATGCCAGCGCTTCTCGAATTCCTCGACGTTTGGAACGAGTATCTCTTTCCGGCGGGTTCCATCCGCGTCTCGAACTTGTTTCTCCTGCCCCGGCAACAGGTAATAAAGGTACTTCGGCGAACAGTACGCCTGCCTCAGGATCGACATGACCTGAAGGATGTAGACATTCATTTTTTCTGAATCGACGAATTCCAGCCGAGTCTTGGCGTTGCGCCACATATGTTTAAGTAGTAAGCCCTTCGGCTTCAGCAGGGCATTGACAAGGTCGAACATGTCGAGCCGAACGCCGCGACTGTTGATCTTCGTGAATATGTCACAAACTTTGTCGATTTCGAGTTCCCGGTCGAGCTCGATATAAGAAACCTGATACTGGTCGGTGATGCTTCTCAGGTGTTTGCCGAAAGCTTTAGCGTTCGCGGCATGCATCTCCGCGCTTTGAACGGTTTCATCATTGTCTTCGATCCGGGCCGAACTAACCGCATCCTTCCAATACTTCTCATAGCCTTGAACCCAGTTCGAAAGTTCCCATCCATCGTCGCCTACAATCGAAAAAGGAAAGATATGCTCCGCGAACTGCGCGGTGCGGTTTTCCAGAATTTTAGCGACTCGGCTCGACAGCCATTCATGATTAAAAGCATCGTCGTATTCCTCGTTCATAAACTTGTCGACATGGACGAAATAGACAAACCGGTTCGACCGGTCCGGCAACGGGACATCCGGGGCAAAGAAAGCATAATAGAGTGCCGTGAGCCGCTGCTGTCCATCAAGCACGATGTATTCGGAATTGTCTGCGCTACCGTTGAAGCCGAAAACCGCTTCGCAGGAAAGCGCGTCAAAATTTTCCTTCTTCCCCTTCCAAAGCAGCAAGCTACCGATGTAATAATCCAGGAAGATAGAGCGCATGAGCTCGCGGATGTCCCAAGGCTTCCATTCGAACTCCCTCTGGAAATCCGGGATAACAAAGCGCCCCTCACGCAACCAGCCAATGAGGGTATTAAGGCTTACATGATCTGGTTTTTGTGCATCCTTCATGGGAATAATTGCCCTGTTTTTGCCTCCAGCCCACTTTCAGTCAGAAAAAAGTTATGGCACTTCATCCGGCAAAGTTAA
>CAWUFB020000001.1:0-52161 GCA_963921265.3 Kordiimonas sp. | reverse complement strand
TAACGGAATTTGAAATGTATTGATTAGGTTGATCGTTTGACACAAACGAAGTGCAACACTATACTGAAGCGTTTGGGAACAATATTATACATGCTTGGTTGGTTTTGACATTGAAATTGGTTCATTTAATACACTCATTTGCAAAATCAGCATTGAGTATTACCATTAGAATATTACTTTTAATTAATGGATGTTAAGGCATATAGGCTAACTCCAATCAGTTGAATAAAATACCACTTCCACGACCGGTTTCGTTTTTATTAGAACTCGTCAGGTGGACTCAGGTATTGAACCGACGGTCACATGAATTGCTTCATGCGGTTTATGCCACTCCGACATCGGCCCTTTCAACTGATGCTGTTAATTTTAAGCTATATAAGGTGCACGCTCACTACAATGAGCTTGATGCGATATATGCTTTTAATTTCCAGCCAAGCCAGTGCCTTTATTACGTTATAATTAGGAGTTAGCCTATGTGCCTTAACATCCACTAATTAAAGTAATATCTCAAACAGGCTAACACCAGCTCCTATAATTCGCATTATAACCATTAGAATAGTTTGTTCAAAACCTTCATCACATTGATATTGTGGCTCGATAGTGATTTGCAGTGATTTCGATTACTTTTGTACATATTTGAAGGTTTGATAACAAACACCACACAATTACAGTAATACCCAAGTTGAGGTTTTGTCATTGAGTTTGTTGCATTTAGCGATGTGGTTGAGCACATGACACATACAATTACAATTGATCATTGATGATGAAATACACATAAATGCAGTAACACAGAATTTTATTTAAGTTTTGACATTGAAATAAGTCTATTTGCTCGAATTCGCTAAATACACTCATTTGGGATGTCATCATTGTGTTATAGTTGTACAAATGTCGAGTCAAAACCCTAATTATTGATATTATGGTCAAATCGTGATTTGAAGTGATTTGGATTGTTACTGGGCTTAGTTGTAGTATAAATAGTAAAAATCGCTCAATTTGAGTAATACAATTTGAGTTTTGATTTTTCTCATTGGGATTGTTACGATTAGTGATCTGGTGAACATTTGAAACATACAATAATCCAACAACTGACATTTAAATAGATTGTAACATTTCACATTGGAATTGGTTTACATAATACACTCATTTGCTAAATCATCATTGTGTTCTACATGTACGATTGTCAGGTCAAAACCTTGATATCTGACAATATGGTTAAATAGTGATTTAAATGAGTTTTGATTGTTATTATGCATATTTGTAAAAATTGATAGTAAAAGTCACACATTTACAGCAATGCACAGTTGCAGGTCTCATCATTGAGTTTGTTATGTTTAGTGTTTCGATAGAATGTTTCAAACACATAATTGCAGTCCAACAACATCATGAGGTGTTTAGCATCACTTTTGTATTGGTTTGGTTAGTTTTGATAATTAATGTTTTCTTACATTATTTTGCAAAGCAATCATTGAGTTGTGCTTCTAAAATCGTTTGGTAAAGACTTTAATCATTTTATGATTGAATAGTGATGTCGATTGGTGTTTTATCTAGTTGTAAGTTTGATAGTAAACGTCACACGTTTACACTGATATAGAGTTTCAAGTCTCATCATTGAGTTTGTTATGTTTAGTGATCTAGTTGAGCGTTTCAAACATGTAATTATGATTGAACATTGACATTAAAACTGGTTTATTCAATGCATTGATGCGCAAGATCATTCTTGGGTTATGCATTCAAAGAAGTTTGGTCGAAACGCTTTGGTTCAAACGCTGATTAAGACATGTTACGCCTGATAACGGAATTTGAAATGTATTGATTAGGTTGATCGTTTGAAACAAACGAAGTGCAACACTATACTGAAGCGTTTGGGAACAATATTATACATGCTTGGTTGGTTTTGACATTGAAATTGGTTCATTTAATACACTCATTTGCAAAATCAGCATTGAGTATTACCATTAAAATAGTTTGTTCAAAACCTTCATCACATTGATATTGTGGCTCGATAGTGATTTGCAGTGATTTCGATTACTATTGTACATGTTTGAAGGTTTGATAACAAACACCACACAATTACAGTAATACCCAAGTTGAGGTTTTGTCATTGAGTTTGTTGCATTTAGCGATGTGGTTGAGCACATGACACATACAATTACAATTGATCATTGATGATGAAATACACATAAATGCAGTAACACAGAATTTTATTTAAGTTTTGACATTGAATTAAGTCTATTTGCTCGAATTCGCTAAATACACTCATTTGCGATATCATCATTGTGTTATAGTTGTACAAATGTCGAGTCAAAACCCTAATTATTGATATTATGGTCAAATCGTGATTTGAAGTGATTTGGATTGTTACTGGGCTTAGTTGTAGTATAAATAGTGAAAATCGCTCCATTTCAGTAATACAATTTCAGTTTTGATTATTCTCATTGGGATTGTTACGATTAGTGATCTGGTTGAACATTTGAAACATACAATAATCCAACAACTGACATTTAAATAGATTGTAACATTTCACATTGGAATTGGTTTACATAATACACTCATTTGCTAAATCATCATTGTGTTCTACATGTACGATTGTCAGGTCAAAACCTTGATATCTGACAATATGGTTAAATAGTGATTTAAATGGATTTCGATTGTTATTGTGCATATTTGTAAAAATTGATAGTAAAAGTCACACATTTACAGCACTGCACAGTTGCAGGTCTCATCATTGAGTTTGTTATGTTTAGTGTTTCGGTAGAATGTTTCAAACACATAATTGCAGTCCAACAACATCATGAAGTGTTTGGCATCACTTTTGTATTGGTTTGGTTAGTTTTGAGATTTCACGTTTACTTACATTATTTTGCAAAGCAATCATTGAGTTGTGCTTCTAAAATACTCTGGTCAAGACTTTAATCATTTTATGATTGAATAGTGATGTCGATTGGTGTTTTATCTAGTTGTAAGTTTGATAGTAAACGTCACACGTTTACACTGATATAGAGTTTCAAGTCTCATCATTGAGTTTGTTATGTTTAGTGATCTAGTTGAGCGTTTCAAACATGTAATCATGATTGAATACTTACACTAATTTTGGTTTATTCGATGTGCAAGATCATTTTTTAAATGATACAATCACAAAACTCTGGTCAAGTACACATGTTTAGTACTGATAAGTCAATTTGTGATGTTTATTGATTAGGTTGATCGTTTGACACAAATGAATTGCAACACCAAACCGAAACGTTTTCCAACGATATTATACATGCTTGGTTGGTTTTGACATTGAAACTGGTTCATTTAATACACTCATTTGAGTAGTAGCATTAGAATAGTTTGTTCAAAACCTTCATCACATTGATATTGTGGCTCGATAGTGATTTGCAGTGATTTCGATTACTTTTGTACATGTTTGAAGGTTTGATAACAAATACCACACAATTACAGTAATACCCAAGTTGAGGTTTCATCATTGAGTTTGTTGCATAAGGAATGTGGTTGAGCACATGACACATACAATTACAATTGATCATTGATGATGAAATACACATAAATGCAGTAACACACAGTTGATTGTAAGTTTTGACATTGAAATAAGTCTATTTGCTCGAATTCGCTAAATACACTCATTTGCGATATCATCATTGTGTTATAGTTGTACAAATGTCGAGTCAAAACCCTAATTATTGATATTATGGTCAAATGGTGATTTGAAGTGATTTGGATTGTTACTGGGCTTAGTTGTAGTATAAATAGTGAAAATCGCTCAATTTCAGTAATACAATTTGAGTTTTGATTTTTCTCATTGGGATTGTTACGATTAGTGATCTGGTTGAACATTTGAAACATACAATAATCCAACAACTGACATTTAAATAGATTGTAACATTTCACATTGGAATTGGTTTACATAATACACTCATTTGCTAAATCATCATTGTGTTCTACATGTACGATTGTCAGGTCAAAACCTTGATATCTGACAATATGGTTAAATAGTGATTTAAATGGATTTCGATTGTTATTATGCATGTTTGTAAAAATTGATAGTAAAATTCACACATTTACAGCAATGCACAGTTGCAGGTCTCATCATTGAGTTTGTCATGTTTAGTGTTTCGATAGAATGTTTCAAACACATAATTGCAATCCAACAACATCATGAGGTGTTTAGCATCACTTTTGTATTGGTTTGGTTAGTTTTGATAATTAATGTTTTCTTACATTATTTTGCAAAGCAATCATTGAGTTGTGCTTCTAAAATCGTTTGGTCAAGACTTTAATTATTTTATGATTGAATAGTGATGTCGATTGGTGTTTTATCTAGTTGTAAGTTTGATAGTAAACGTCACACGTTTACACTGATATAGAGTTTCAAGTCTCATCATTGAGTTTGTTATGTTTAGTGATCTAGTTGAGCGTTTCAAACATGTAATTATGATTGAATACTTACACTAATTTTGGTTTATTCGATGTGCAAGATCATTTTTTAAATGATACAATCACAAAACTCTGGTCAAGTACATATGTTTAGTACTGATAAGTCAATTTGTGATGTTTATTGATTAGGTTGATCGTTTGACACAAATGAATTGCAACACCAAACCGAAACGTTTTCCAACGATATTATACATGCTTGGTTGGTTTTGACATTGAAACTGGTTCATTTAATACACTCATTTGAGTAGTAGCATTAGAATAGTTTGTTCAAAACCTTCATCACATTGATATTGTGGCTCGATAGTGATTTGCAGTGATTTCGATTACTTTTGTACATATTTGAAGGTTTGATAACAAACACCACACAATTACAGTAATACCCAAGTTGAGGTTTTGTCATTGAGTTTGTTGCATTTAGCGATGTGGTTGAGCACATGACACATACAATTACAATTGATCATTGATGATGAAATACACATAAATGCAGTAACACAGAATTTTATTTAAGTTTTGACATTGAAATAAGTCTATTTGCTCGAATTCGCTAAATACACTCATTTGCGATATCATCATTGTGTTATAGTTGTACAAATGTCGAGTCAAAACCCTAATTATTGATATTATGGTCAAATGGTGATTTGAAGTGATTTGGATTGTTACTGGGCTTAGTTGTAGTATAAATAGTGAAAATCGCTCCATTTCAGTAATACAATTTCAGTTTTGATTTTTCTCATTGGGATTGTTACGATTAGTGATCTGGTTGACCATTTGAAACATACAATAATCCAACAACTGACATTTAAATAGATTGTAACATTTCACATTGGAATTGGTTTACATAATACACTCATTTGCTAAATCATCATTGTGTTCTACATGTACGATTGTCAGGTCAAAACCTTGATATGTGACAATATGGTTAAATAGTGATTTAAATGGATTTCGATTGTTATTGTGCATATTTGTAAAATTTGATAGTAAAAGTCACACATTTACAGCACTGCACAGTTGCGAGTCTCATCATTGAGTTTGTTATGTTTAGTGTTTCGATAGAATGTTTCAAACACATAATTGCAGTCCAACAACAAAATGAAGTGTTTGGCATCACTTTTGTATTGGTTTGGTTAGTTTTGATAATTAATGTTTTCTTACATTATTTTGCAAAGCAATCATTGAGTTGTGCTTCTAAAACCGTTTGGTCAAGACTTTAATTATTTTATGATTGAATAGTGATGTCGATTGGTGTTTTATCTAGTTGTAAGTTTGATAGTAAACGTCACACGTTTACACTGATATAGAGTTTCAAGTCTCATCATTGAGTTTGTTATGTTTAGTGATCTAGTTGAGCGTTTCAAACATGTAATTATGATTGAATACTTACACTAATTTTGGTTTATTCGATGTGCAAGATCATTTTTTAAATGATACAATCACAAAAGTCTGGTCAAGTACACATGTTTAGTACTGATAAGTCAATTTGTGATGTTTATTGATTAGGTTGATCGTTTGACACAAATGAATTGCAACACCAAACCGAAACGTTTTCCAACGATATTATACATGCTTGGTTGGTTTTGACATTGAAACTGGTTCATTTAATACACTCATTTGAGTAGTAGCATTAGAATAGTTTGTTCAAAACCTTCATCACATTGATATTGTGGCTCGATAGTGATTTGCAGTGATTTCGATTACTTTTGTACATATTTGAAGGTTTGATAACAAACACCACACAATTACAGTAATACCCAAGTTGAGGTTTCATCATTGAGTTTGTTGCATAAGGAATGTGGTTGAGCACATGACTCATACAATTACAATTGATCATTGATGATGAAATACACATAAATGCAGTAACACACAGTTGATTGTAAGTTTTGACATTGAAATAAGTCTATTTGCTCGAAATCGCTAAATACACTCATTTGCGATATCATCATTGTGTTATAGTTGTACAAATGTCGAGTCAAGACCCTAATTATTGATATTATGGTCAAATCGTGATTTGAAGTGATTTGGATTGTTACTGGGCTTAGTTGTAGTATAAATAGTGAAAATCGCTCAATTTGAGTAATACAATTTGAGTTTTGATTTTTCTCATTGGGATTGCTACGATTAGTGATCTGGTTGAACATTTGAAACATACAATAATCCAACAACTGACATTTAAATAGATTGTAACATTTCACATTGGAATTGGTTTACATAATACACTCATTTGCTAAATCATCATTGTGTTCTACATGTACGATTGTCAGGTCAAAACCTTGATATCTGACAATATGGTTAAATAGTGATTTAAATGGATTTCGATTGTTATTATGCATATTTGTAAAAATTGATAGTAAAATTCACACATTTACAGCAATGCACAGTTGCAGGTCTCATCATTGATTTTGTCATGTTTAGTGTTTCGATAGAATGTTTCAAACACATAATTGCAGTCCAACAACATCATGAGGTGTTTAGCATCACTTTTGTATTGGTTTGGTTAGTTTTGATAATTAATGTTTTCTTACATTATTTTGCAAAGCAATCATTGAGTTGTGCTTCTAAAATCGTTTGGTCAAGACTTTAATTATTTTATGATTGAATAGTGATGTCGATTGGTGTTTTATCTAGTTGTAAGTTTGATAGTAAACGTCACACGTTTACACTGATATAGAGTTTCAAGTCTCATTATTGAGTTTGTTATGTTTAGTGATCTAGTTGAGCGTTTCAAACATGTAATTATGATTGAATACTTACACTAATTTTGGTTTATTCGATGTGCAAGATCATTTTTTAAATGATACAATCACAAAACTCTGGTCAAGTACACATGTTTAGTACTGATAAGTCAATTTGTGATGTTTATTGATTAGGTTGATCGTTTGACACAAATGAATTGCAACACCAAACCGAAACGTTTTCCAACGATATTATACATGCTTGGTTGGTTTTGACATTGAAACTGGTTCATTTAATACACTCATTTGAGTAGTAGCATTAGAATAGTTTGTTCAAAACCTTCATCACATTGATATTGTGGCTCGATAGTGATTTGCAGTGATTTCGATTACTTTTGTACATGTTTGAAGGTTTGATAACAAATACCACACAATTACAGTAATACCCAAGTTGAGGTTTCATCATTGAGTTTGTTGCATAAGGAATGTGGTTGAGCACATGACACATACAATTACAATTGATCATTGATGATGAAATACACATAAATGCAGTAACACACAGTTGATTGTAAGTTTTGACATTGAAATAAGTCTATTTGCTCGAATTCGCTAAATACACTCATTTGCGATATCATCATTGTGTTATAGTTGTACAAATGTCGAGTCAAAACCCTAATTATTGATATTATGGTCAAATCGTGATTTGAAGTGATTTGGATTGTTACTGGGCTTAGTTGTAGTATAAATAGTGAAAATCGCTCAATTTCAGTAATACAATTTCAGTTTTGATTTTTCTCATTGGGATTGTTACGATTAGTGATCTGGTTGAACATTTGAAACATACAATAATCCAACAACTGACATTTAAATAGATTGTAACATTTCACATTGGAATTGGTTTACATAATACACTCATTTGCTAAATCATCATTGTGTTCTACATGTACGATTGTCAGGTCAAAACCTTGATATCTGACAATATGGTTAAATAGTGATTTAAATGGATTTCGATTGTTATTATGCATGTTTGTAAAAATTGATAGTAAAATTCACACATTTACAGCAATGCACAGTTGCAGGTCTCATCATTGAGTTTGTCATGTTTAGTGTTTCGATAGAATGTTTCAAACACATAATTGCAGTCCAACAACATCATGAGGTGTTTAGCATCACTTTTGTATTGGTTTGGTTAGTTTTGATAATTAATGTTTTCTTACATTATTTTGCAAAGCAATCATTGAGTTGTGCTTCTAAAATCGTTTGGTCAAGACTTTAATTATTTTATGATTGAATAGTGATGTCGATTGGTGTTTTATCTAGTTGTAAGTTTGATAGTAAACGTCACACGTTTACACTGATATAGAGTTTCAAGTCTCATCATTGAGTTTGTTATGTTTAGTGATCTAGTTGAGCGTTTCAAACATGTAATTATGATTGAATACTTACACTAATTTTGGTTTATTCGATGTGCAAGATCATTTTTTAAATGATACAATCACAAAACTCTGGTCAAGTACATATGTTTAGTACTGATAAGTCAATTTGTGATGTTTATTGATTAGGTTGATCGTTTGACACAAATGAATTGCAACACCAAACCGAAACGTTTTCCAACGATATTATACATGCTTGGTTGGTTTTGACATTGAAACTGGTTCATTTAATACACTCATTTGAGTAGTAGCATTAGAATAGTTTGTTCAAAACCTTCATCACATTGATATTGTGGCTCGATAGTGATTTGCAGTGATTTCGATTACTTTTGTACATATTTGAAGGTTTGATAACAAACACCACACAATTACAGTAATACCCAAGTTGAGGTTTCATCATTGAGTTTGTTGCATAAGGAATGTGGTTGAGCACATGACTCATACAATTACAATTGATCATTGATGATGAAATACACATAAATGCAGTAACACACAGTTGATTGTAAGTTTTGACATTGAAATAAGTCTATTTGCTCGAATTCGCTAAATACACTCATTTGCGATATCATCATTGTGTTATAGTTGTACAAATGTCGAGTCAAAACCCTAATTATTGATATTATGGTCAAATCGTGATTTGAAGTGATTTGGATTGTTACTGGGCTTAGTTGTAGTATAAATAGTGAAAATCGCTCAATTTCAGTAATACAATTTCAGTTTTGATTTTTCTCATTGGGATTGTTACGATTAGTGATCTGGTTGAACATTTGAAACATACAATAATCCAACAACTGACATTTAAATAGATTGTAACATTTCACATT
The DNA here is from genome assembly GCA_963921265.3 of Kordiimonas sp. GTDB lineage: Bacteria > Pseudomonadota > Alphaproteobacteria > Sphingomonadales > Kordiimonadaceae > Kordiimonas. The sequence goes on along the minus strand of CAWUFB020000001.1, from coordinate 42,795 downwards.
GGAATTGGTTTACATAATACACTCATTTGCTAAATCATCATTGTGTTCTACATGTACGATTGTCAGGTCAAAACCTTGATATCTGACAATATGGTTAAATAGTGATTTAAATGGATTTCGATTGTTATTATGCATGTTTGTAAAAATTGATAGTAAAAGTCACACATTTACAGCAATGCACAGTTGCAGGTCTCATCATTGAGTTTGTCATGTTTAGTGTTTCGATAGAATGTTTCAAACACATAATTGCAGTCCAACAACATCATGAGGTGTTTAGCATCACTTTTGTATTGGTTTGGTTAGTTTTGATAATTAATGTTTTCTTACATTATTTTGCAAAGCAATCATTGAGTTGTGCTTCTAAAATCGTTTGGTCAAGACTTTAATTATTTTATGATTGAATAGTGATGTCGATTGGTGTTTTATCTAGTTGTAAGTTTGATAGTAAACGTCACACGTTTACACTGATATAGAGTTTCAAGTCTCATCATTGAGTTTGTTATGTTTAGTGATCTAGTTGAGCGTTTCAAACATGTAATTATGATTGAATACTTACACTAATTTTGGTTTATTCGATGTGCAAGATCATTTTTTAAATGATACAATCACAAAACTCTGGTCAAGTACATATGTTTAGTACTGATAAGTCAATTTGTGATGTTTATTGATTAGGTTGATCGTTTGACACAAATGAATTGCAACACCAAACCGAAACGTTTTCCAACGATATTATACATGCTTGGTTGGTTTTGACATTGAAACTGGTTCATTTAATACACTCATTTGAGTAGTAGCATTAGAATAGTTTGTTCAAAACCTTCATCACATTGATATTGTGGCTCGATAGTGATTTGCAGTGATTTCGATTACTTTTGTACATATTTGAAGGTTTGATAACAAACACCACACAATTACAGTAATACCCAAGTTGAGGTTTTGTCATTGAGTTTGTTGCATTTAGCGATGTGGTTGAGCACATGACACATACAATTACAATTGATCATTGATGATGAAATACACATAAATGCAGTAACACAGAATTTTATTTAAGTTTTGACATTGAAATAAGTCTATTTGCTCGAATTCGCTAAATACACTCATTTGCGATATCATCATTGTGTTATAGTTGTACAAATGTCGAGTCAAAACCCTAATTATTGATATTATGGTCAAATGGTGATTTGAAGTGATTTGGATTGTTACTGGGCTTAGTTGTAGTATAAATAGTGAAAATCGCTCAATTTCAGTAATACAATTTCAGTTTTGATTTTTCTCATTGGGATTGTTACGATTAGTGATCTGGTTGACCATTTGAAACATACAATAATCCAACAACTGACATTTAAATAGATTGTAACATTTCACATTGGAATTGGTTTACATAATACACTCATTTGCTAAATCATCATTGTGTTCTACATGTACGATTGTCAGGTCAAAACCTTGATATGTGACAATATGGTTAAATAGTGATTTAAATGGATTTCGATTGTTATTGTGCATATTTGTAAAATTTGATAGTAAAAGTCACACATTTACAGCACTGCACAGTTGCGAGTCTCATCATTGAGTTTGTTATGTTTAGTGTTTCGATAGAATGTTTCAAACACATAATTGCAGTCCAACAACAAAATGAAGTGTTTGGCATCACTTTTGTATTGGTTTGGTTAGTTTTGATAATTAATGTTTTCTTACATTATTTTGCAAAGCAATCATTGAGTTGTGCTTCTAAAACCGTTTGGTCAAGACTTTAATTATTTTATGATTGAATAGTGATGTCGATTGGTGTTTTATCTAGTTGTAAGTTTGATAGTAAACGTCACACGTTTACACTGATATAGAGTTTCAAGTCTCATCATTGAGTTTGTTATGTTTAGTGATCTAGTTGAGCGTTTCAAACATGTAATTATGATTGAATACTTACACTAATTTTGGTTTATTCGATGTGCAAGATCATTTTTTAAATGATACAATCACAAAAGTCTGGTCAAGTACACATGTTTAGTACTGATAAGTCAATTTGTGATGTTTATTGATTAGGTTGATCGTTTGACACAAATGAATTGCAACACCAAACCGAAACGTTTTCCAACGATATTATACATGCTTGGTTGGTTTTGACATTGAAACTGGTTCATTTAATACACTCATTTGAGTAGTAGCATTAGAATAGTTTGTTCAAAACCTTCATCACATTGATATTGTGGCTCGATAGTGATTTGCAGTGATTTCGATTACTTTTGTACATATTTGAAGGTTTGATAACAAACACCACACAATTACAGTAATACCCAAGTTGAGGTTTCATCATTGAGTTTGTTGCATAAGGAATGTGGTTGAGCACATGACTCATACAATTACAATTGATCATTGATGATGAAATACACATAAATGCAGTAACACACAGTTGATTGTAAGTTTTGACATTGAAATAAGTCTATTTGCTCGAAATCGCTAAATACACTCATTTGCGATATCATCATTGTGTTATAGTTGTACAAATGTCGAGTCAAGACCCTAATTATTGATATTATGGTCAAATCGTGATTTGAAGTGATTTGGATTGTTACTGGGCTTAGTTGTAGTATAAATAGTGAAAATCGCTCAATTTGAGTAATACAATTTGAGTTTTGATTTTTCTCATTGGGATTGCTACGATTAGTGATCTGGTTGAACATTTGAAACATACAATAATCCAACAACTGACATTTAAATAGATTGTAACATTTCACATTGGAATTGGTTTACATAATACACTCATTTGCTAAATCATCATTGTGTTCTACATGTACGATTGTCAGGTCAAAACCTTGATATCTGACAATATGGTTAAATAGTGATTTAAATGGATTTCGATTGTTATTATGCATATTTGTAAAAATTGATAGTAAAATTCACACATTTACAGCAATGCACAGTTGCAGGTCTCATCATTGATTTTGTCATGTTTAGTGTTTCGATAGAATGTTTCAAACACATAATTGCAGTCCAACAACATCATGAGGTGTTTAGCATCACTTTTGTATTGGTTTGGTTAGTTTTGATAATTAATGTTTTCTTACATTATTTTGCAAAGCAATCATTGAGTTGTGCTTCTAAAATCGTTTGGTCAAGACTTTAATTATTTTATGATTGAATAGTGATGTCGATTGGTGTTTTATCTAGTTGTAAGTTTGATAGTAAACGTCACACGTTTACACTGATATAGAGTTTCAAGTCTCATCATTGAGTTTGTTATGTTTAGTGATCTAGTTGAGCGTTTCAAACATGTAATTATGATTGAATACTTACACTAATTTTGGTTTATTCGATGTGCAAGATCATTTTTTAAATGATACAATCACAAAAGTCTGGTCAAGTACACATGTTTAGTACTGATAAGTCAATTTGTGATGTTTATTGATTAGGTTGATCGTTTGACACAAATGAATTGCAACACCAAACCGAAACGTTTTCCAACGATATTATACATGCTTGGTTGGTTTTGACATTGAAACTGGTTCATTTAATACACTCATTTGAGTAGTAGCATTAGAATAGTTTGTTCAAAACCTTCATCACATTGATATTGTGGCTCGATAGTGATTTGCAGTGATTTCGATTACTTTTGTACATATTTGAAGGTTTGATAACAAACACCACACAATTACAGTAATACCCAAGTTGAGGTTTTGTCATTGAGTTTGTTGCATTTAGCGATGTGGTTGAGCACATGACACATACAATTACAATTGATCATTGATGATGAAATACACATAAATGCAGTAACACAGAATTTTATTTAAGTTTTGACATTGAAATAAGTCTATTTGCTCGAATTCGCTAAATACACTCATTTGCGATATCATCATTGTGTTATAGTTGTACAAATGTCGAGTCAAAACCCTAATTATTGATATTATGGTCAAATCGTGATTTGAAGTGATTTGGATTGTTACTGGGCTTAGTTGTAGTATAAATAGTGAAAATCGCTCAATTTCAGTAATACAATTTCAGTTTTGATTTTTCTCATTGGGATTGTTACGATTAGTGATCTGGTTGACCATTTGAAACATACAATAATCCAACAACTGACATTTAAATAGATTGTAACATTTCACATTGGAATTGGTTTACATAATACACTCATTTGCTAAATCATCATTGTGTTCTACATGTACGATTGTCAGGTCAAAACCTTGATATCTGACAATATGGTTAAATAGTGATTTAAATGGATTTCGATTGTTATTGTGCATATTTGTAAAATTTGATAGTAAAAGTCACACATTTACAGCACTGCACAGTTGCGAGTCTCATCATTGAGTTTGTTATGTTTAGTGTTTCGATAGAATGTTTCAAACACATAATTGCAGTCCAACAACATCATGAAGTGTTTGGCATCACTTTTGTATTGGTTTGGTTAGTTTTGATAATTAATGTTTTCTTACATTATTTTGCAAAGCAATCATTGAGTTGTGCTTCTAAAACCGTTTGGTCAAGACTTTAATTATTTTATGATTGAATAGTGATGTCGATTGGTGTTTTATCTAGTTGTAAGTTTGATAGTAAACGTCACACGTTTACACTGATATAGAGTTTCAAGTCTCATCATTGAGTTTGTTATGTTTAGTGATCTAGTTGAGCGTTTCAAACATGTAATTATGATTGAATACTTACACTAATTTTGGTTTATTCGATGTGCAAGATCATTTTTTAAATGATACAATCACAAAAGTCTGGTCAAGTACACATGTTTAGTACTGATAAGTCAATTTGTGATGTTTATTGATTAGGTTGATCGTTTGACACAAATGAATTGCAACACCAAACCGAAACGTTTTCCAACGATATTATACATGCTTGGTTGGTTTTGACATTGAAACTGGTTCATTTAATACACTCATTTGAGTAGTAGCATTAGAATAGTTTGTTCAAAACCTTCATCACATTGATATTGTGGCTCGATAGTGATTTGCAGTGATTTCGATTACTTTTGTACATGTTTGAAGGTTTGATAACAAACACCACACAATTACAGTAATACCCAAGTTGAGGTTTCATCATTGAGTTTGTTGCATAAGGAATGTGGTTGAGCACATGACTCATACAATTACAATTGATCATTGATGATGAAATACACATAAATGCAGTAACACACAGTTGATTGTAAGTTTTGACATTGAAATAAGTCTATTTGCTCGAATTCGCTAAATACACTCATTTGCGATATCATCATTGTGTTATAGTTGTACAAATGTCGAGTCAAACCCTAATTATTGATATTATGGTCAAATCGTGATTTGAAGTGATTTGGATTGTTACTGGGCTTAGTTGTAGTATAAATAGTGAAAATCGCTCAATTTGAGTAATACAATTTGAGTTTTGATTTTTCTCATTGGGATTGCTACGATTAGTGATCTGGTTGAACATTTGAAACATACAATAATCCAACAACTGACATTTAAATAGATTGTAACATTTCACATTGGAATTGGTTTACATAATACACTCATTTGCTAAATCATCATTGTGTTCTACATGTACGATTGTCAGGTCAAAACCTTGATATCTGACAATATGGTTAAATAGTGATTTAAATGGATTTCGATTGTTATTATGCATGTTTGTAAAAATTGATAGTAAAAGTCACACATTTACAGCACTGCACAGTTGCAGGTCTCATCATTGAGTTTGTTATGTTTAGTGTTTCGATAGAATGTTTCAAACACATAATTGCAGTCCAACAACATCATGAGGTGTTTAGCATCACTTTTGTATTGGTTTGGTTAGTTTTGATAATTAATGTTTTCTTACATTATTTTGCAAAGCAATCATTGAGTTGTGCTTCTACAATACTCTGGTCAAGACTTTCATCATTTTATGATTGAATAGTGATGTCGATTGGTGTTTTATCTAGTTGTAAGTTTGATAGTAAACGTCACACGTTTACACTGATATAGAGTTTCAAGTCTCATCATTGAGTTTGTTATGTTTAGTGATCTAGTTGAGCGTTTCAAACATGTAATTATGATTGAATACTTACACTAATTTTGGTTTATTCGATGTGCAAGATCATTTTTTAAATGATACAATCACAAAAGTCTGGTCAAGTACACATGTTTAGTACTGATAAGTCAATTTGTGATGTTTATTGATTAGGTTGATCGTTTGACACAAATGAATTGCAACACCAGACCGAAACGTTTTCCAACGATATTATACATGCTTGGTTGGTTTTGACATTGAAACTGGTTCATTTAATACACTCATTTGAGTAGTAGCATTAGAATAGTTTGTTCAAAACCTTCATCGCATTGATATTGTGGCTCGATAGTGATTTGCAGTGATTTCGATTACTTTTGTACATATTTGAAGGTTTGATAACAAACACCACACAATTACAGTAATACCCAAGTTGAGGTTTTGTCATTGAGTTTGTTGCATTTAGCGATGTGGTTGAGCACATGACACATACAATTACAATTGATCATTGATGATGAAATACACATAAATGCAGTAACACACAGTTGATTGTAAGTTTTGACATTGAAATAAGTCTATTTGCTCGAATTCGCTAAATACGCTCATTTGCGATATCATCATTGTGTTATAGTTGTACAAATGTCGAGTCAAAACCCTAATTATTGATATTATGGTCAAATCGTGATTTGAAGTGATTTGGATTGTTACTGGGCATAGTTGTAGTATAAATAGTGAAAATCGCTCAATTTCAGTAATACAATTTCAGTTTTGATTTTTCTCATTGGGATTGTTACGATTAGTGATCTGGTTGAACATTTGAAACATACAATAATCCAACAACTGACATTTAAATAGATTGTAACATTTCACATTGGAATTGGTTTACATAATACACTCATTTGCTAAATCATCATTGTGTTCTACATGTACGATTGTCAGGTCAAAACCTTGATATCTGACAATATGGTTAAATAGTGATTTAAATGGATTTCGATTGTTATTGTGCATATTTGTAAAAATTGATAGTAAAAGTCACACATTTACAGCACTGCACAGTTGCAGGTCTCATCATTGAGTTTGTTATGTTTAGTGTTTCGGTAGAATGTTTCAAACACATAATTGCAGTCCAACAACATCATGAAGTGTTTGGCATCACTTTTGTATTGGTTTGGTTAGTTTTGAGATTTCACGTTTTCTTACATTATTTTGCAAAGCAATCATTGAGTTGTGCTTCTAAAATACTCTCGTCAAGACTTTAATCATTTTATGATTGAATAGTGATGTCGATTGGTGTTTTATCTAGTTGTAAGTTTGATAGTAAACGTCACACGTTTACACTGATATAGAGTTTCAAGTCTCATCATTGAGTTTGTTATGTTTAGTGATCTAGTTGAGCGTTTCAAACATGTAATTATGATTGAATACTTACACTAATTTTGGTTTATTCGATGTGCAAGATCATTTTTTAAATGATACAATCACAAAAGTCTGGTCAAGTACACATGTTTAGTACTGATAAGTCAATTTGTGATGTTTATTGATTAGGTTGATCGTTTGACACAAATGAATTGCAACACCAAACCGAAACGTTTTCCAACGATATTATACATGCTTGGTTGGTTTTGACATTGAAACTGGTTCATTTAATACACTCATTTGAGTAGTAGCATTAGAATAGTTTGTTCAAAACCTTCATCACATTGATATTGTGGCTCGATAGTGATTTGCAGTGATTTCGATTACTTTTGTACATATTTGAAGGTTTGATAACAAACACCACACAATTACAGTAATACCCAAGTTGAGGTTTTGTCATTGAGTTTGTTGCATTTAGCGATGTGGTTGAGCACATGACACATACAATTACAATTGATCATTGATGATGAAATACACATAAATGCAGTAACACAGAATTTTATTTAAGTTTTGACATTGAAATAAGTCTATTTGCTCGAATTCGCTAAATACACTCATTTGCGATATCATCATTGTGTTATAGTTGTACAAATGTCGAGTCAAAACCCTAATTATTGATATTATGGTCAAATGGTGATTTGAAGTGATTTGGATTGTTACTGGGCTTAGTTGTAGTATAAATAGTGAAAATCGCTCAATTTCAGTAATACAATTTCAGTTTTGATTTTTCTCATTGGGATTGTTACGATTAGTGATCTGGTTGACCATTTGAAACATACAATAATCCAACAACTGACATTTAAATAGATTGTAACATTTCACATTGGAATTGGTTTACATAATACACTCATTTGCTAAATCATCATTGTGTTCTACATGTACGATTGTCAGGTCAAAACCTTGATATGTGACAATATGGTTAAATAGTGATTTAAATGGATTTCGATTGTTATTGTGCATATTTGTAAAATTTGATAGTAAAAGTCACACATTTACAGCACTGCACAGTTGCGAGTCTCATCATTGAGTTTGTTATGTTTAGTGTTTCGATAGAATGTTTCAAACACATAATTGCAGTCCAACAACAAAATGAAGTGTTTGGCATCACTTTTGTATTGGTTTGGTTAGTTTTGATAATTAATGTTTTCTTACATTATTTTGCAAAGCAATCATTGAGTTGTGCTTCTAAAATACTCTCGTCAAGACTTTAATCATTTTATGATTGAATAGTGATGTCGATTGGTGTTTTATCTAGTTGTAAGTTTGATAGTAAACGTCACACGTTTACACTGATATAGAGTTTCAAGTCTCATCATTGAGTTTGTTATGTTTAGTGATCTAGTTGAGCGTTTCAAACATGTAATTATGATTGAATACTTACACTAATTTTGGTTTATTCGATGTGCAAGATCATTTTTTAAATGATACAATCACAAAAGTCTGGTCAAGTACACATGTTTAGTACTGATAAGTCAATTTGTGATGTTTATTGATTAGGTTGATCGTTTGACACAAATGAATTGCAACACCAAACCGAAACGTTTTCCAACGATATTATACATGCTTGGTTGGTTTTGACATTGAAACTGGTTCATTTAATACACTCATTTGAGTAGTAGCATTAGAATAGTTTGTTCAAAACCTTCATCACATTGATATTGTGGCTCGATAGTGATTTGCAGTGATTTCGATTACTTTTGTACATATTTGAAGGTTTGATAACAAACACCACACAATTACAGTAATACCCAAGTTGAGGTTTCATCATTGAGTTTGTTGCATAAGGAATGTGGTTGAGCACATGACTCATACAATTACAATTGATCATTGATGATGAAATACACATAAATGCAGTAACACACAGTTGATTGTAAGTTTTGACATTGAAATAAGTCTATTTGCTCGAAATCGCTAAATACACTCATTTGCGATATCATCATTGTGTTATAGTTGTACAAATGTCGAGTCAAGACCCTAATTATTGATATTATGGTCAAATCGTGATTTGAAGTGATTTGGATTGTTACTGGGCTTAGTTGTAGTATAAATAGTGAAAATCGCTCAATTTGAGTAATACAATTTGAGTTTTGATTTTTCTCATTGGGATTGCTACGATTAGTGATCTGGTTGAACATTTGAAACATACAATAATCCAACAACTGACATTTAAATAGATTGTAACATTTCACATTGGAATTGGTTTACATAATACACTCATTTGCTAAATCATCATTGTGTTCTACATGTACGATTGTCAGGTCAAAACCTTGATATCTGACAATATGGTTAAATAGTGATTTAAATGGATTTCGATTGTTATTATGCATATTTGTAAAAATTGATAGTAAAATTCACACATTTACAGCAATGCACAGTTGCAGGTCTCATCATTGATTTTGTCATGTTTAGTGTTTCGATAGAATGTTTCAAACACATAATTGCAGTCCAACAACATCATGAGGTGTTTAGCATCACTTTTGTATTGGTTTGGTTAGTTTTGATAATTAATGTTTTCTTACATTATTTTGCAAAGCAATCATTGAGTTGTGCTTCTAAAATCGTTTGGTCAAGACTTTAATTATTTTATGATTGAATAGTGATGTCGATTGGTGTTTTATCTAGTTGTAAGTTTGATAGTAAACGTCACACGTTTACACTGATATAGAGTTTCAAGTCTCATCATTGAGTTTGTTATGTTTAGTGATCTAGTTGAGCGTTTCAAACATGTAATTATGATTGAATACTTACACTAATTTTGGTTTATTCGATGTGCAAGATCATTTTTTAAATGATACAATCACAAAACTCTGGTCAAGTACACATGTTTAGTACTGATAAGTCAATTTGTGATGTTTATTGATTAGGTTGATCGTTTGACACAAATGAATTGCAACACCAAACCGAAACGTTTTCCAACGATATTATACATGCTTGGTTGGTTTTGACATTGAAACTGGTTCATTTAATACACTCATTTGAGTAGTAGCATTAGAATAGTTTGTTCAAAACCTTCATCACATTGATATTGTGGCTCGATAGTGATTTGCAGTGATTTCGATTACTTTTGTACATATTTGAAGGTTTGATAACAAACACCACACAATTACAGTAATACCCAAGTTGAGGTTTTGTCATTGAGTTTGTTGCATTTAGCGATGTGGTTGAGCACATGACACATACAATTACAATTGATCATTGATGATGAAATACACATAAATGCAGTAACACAGAATTTTATTTAAGTTTTGACATTGAAATAAGTCTATTTGCTCGAATTCGCTAAATACACTCATTTGCGATATCATCATTGTGTTATAGTTGTACAAATGTCGAGTCAAAACCCTAATTATTGATATTATGGTCAAATCGTGATTTGAAGTGATTTGGATTGTTACTGGGCTTAGTTGTAGTATAAATAGTGAAAATCGCTCAATTTCAGTAATACAATTTCAGTTTTGATTTTTCTCATTGGGATTGTTACGATTAGTGATCTGGTTGACCATTTGAAACATACAATAATCCAACAACTGACATTTAAATAGATTGTAACATTTCACATTGGAATTGGTTTACATAATACACTCATTTGCTAAATCATCATTGTGTTCTACATGTACGATTGTCAGGTCAAAACCTTGATATCTGACAATATGGTTAAATAGTGATTTAAATGGATTTCGATTGTTATTGTGCATATTTGTAAAATTTGATAGTAAAAGTCACACATTTACAGCACTGCACAGTTGCGAGTCTCATCATTGAGTTTGTTATGTTTAGTGTTTCGATAGAATGTTTCAAACACATAATTGCAGTCCAACAACAAAATGAAGTGTTTGGCATCACTTTTGTATTGGTTTGGTTAGTTTTGATAATTAATGTTTTCTTACATTATTTTGCAAAGCAATCATTGAGTTGTGCTTCTAAAACCGTTTGGTCAAGACTTTAATTATTTTATGATTGAATAGTGATGTCGATTGGTGTTTTATCTAGTTGTAAGTTTGATAGTAAACGTCACACGTTTACACTGATATAGAGTTTCAAGTCTCATCATTGAGTTTGTTATGTTTAGTGATCTAGTTGAGCGTTTCAAACATGTAATTATGATTGAATACTTACACTAATTTTGGTTTATTCGATGTGCAAGATCATTTTTTAAATGATACAATCACAAAAGTCTGGTCAAGTACACATGTTTAGTACTGATAAGTCAATTTGTGATGTTTATTGATTAGGTTGATCGTTTGACACAAATGAATTGCAACACCAAACCGAAACGTTTTCCAACGATATTATACATGCTTGGTTGGTTTTGACATTGAAACTGGTTCATTTAATACACTCATTTGAGTAGTAGCATTAGAATAGTTTGTTCAAAACCTTCATCACATTGATATTGTGGCTCGATAGTGATTTGCAGTGATTTCGATTACTTTTGTACATGTTTGAAGGTTTGATAACAAACACCACACAATTACAGTAATACCCAAGTTGAGGTTTCATCATTGAGTTTGTTGCATAAGGAATGTGGTTGAGCACATGACTCATACAATTACAATTGATCATTGATGATGAAATACACATAAATGCAGTAACACACAGTTGATTGTAAGTTTTGACATTGAAATAAGTCTATTTGCTCGAATTCGCTAAATACACTCATTTGCGATATCATCATTGTGTTATAGTTGTACAAATGTCGAGTCAAACCCTAATTATTGATATTATGGTCAAATCGTGATTTGAAGTGATTTGGATTGTTACTGGGCTTAGTTGTAGTATAAATAGTGAAAATCGCTCAATTTGAGTAATACAATTTGAGTTTTGATTTTTCTCATTGGGATTGCTACGATTAGTGATCTGGTTGAACATTTGAAACATACAATAATCCAACAACTGACATTTAAATAGATTGTAACATTTCACATTGGAATTGGTTTACATAATACACTCATTTGCTAAATCATCATTGTGTTCTACATGTACGATTGTCAGGTCAAAACCTTGATATCTGACAATATGGTTAAATAGTGATTTAAATGGATTTCGATTGTTATTATGCATGTTTGTAAAAATTGATAGTAAAAGTCACACATTTACAGCACTGCACAGTTGCAGGTCTCATCATTGAGTTTGTTATGTTTAGTGTTTCGATAGAATGTTTCAAACACATAATTGCAGTCCAACAACATCATGAGGTGTTTAGCATCACTTTTGTATTGGTTTGGTTAGTTTTGATAATTAATGTTTTCTTACATTATTTTGCAAAGCAATCATTGAGTTGTGCTTCTACAATACTCTGGTCAAGACTTTCATCATTTTATGATTGAATAGTGATGTCGATTGGTGTTTTATCTAGTTGTAAGTTTGATAGTAAACGTCACACGTTTACACTGATATAGAGTTTCAAGTCTCATCATTGAGTTTGTTATGTTTAGTGATCTAGTTGAGCGTTTCAAACATGTAATTATGATTGAATACTTACACTAATTTTGGTTTATTCGATGTGCAAGATCATTTTTTAAATGATACAATCACAAAAGTCTGGTCAAGTACACATGTTTAGTACTGATAAGTCAATTTGTGATGTTTATTGATTAGGTTGATCGTTTGACACAAATGAATTGCAACACCAGACCGAAACGTTTTCCAACGATATTATACATGCTTGGTTGGTTTTGACATTGAAACTGGTTCATTTAATACACTCATTTGAGTAGTAGCATTAGAATAGTTTGTTCAAAACCTTCATCACATTGATATTGTGGCTCGATAGTGATTTGCAGTGATTTCGATTACTTTTGTACATATTTGAAGGTTTGATAACAAACACCACACAATTACAGTAATACCCAAGTTGAGGTTTTGTCATTGAGTTTGTTGCATTTAGCGATGTGGTTGAGCACATGACACATACAATTACAATTGATCATTGATGATGAAATACACATAAATGCAGTAACACACAGTTGATTGTAAGTTTTGACATTGAAATAAGTCTATTTGCTCGAATTCGCAAAATACACTCATTTGCGATATCATCATTGTGTTATAGTTGTACAAATGTCGAGTCAAAACCCTAATTATTGATATTATGGTCAAATCGTGATTTGAAGTGATTTGGATTGTTACTGGGCATAGTTGTAGTATAAATAGTGAAAATCGCTCAATTTCAGTAATACAATTTCAGTTTTGATTTTTCTCATTGGGATTGTTACGATTAGTGATCTGGTTGAACATTTGAAACATACAATAATCCAACAACTGACATTTAAATAGATTGTAACATTTCACATTGGAATTGGTTTACATAATACACTCATTTGCTAAATCATCATTGTGTTCTACATGTACGATTGTCAGGTCAAAACCTTGATATCTGACAATATGGTTAAATAGTGATTTAAATGGATTTCGATTGTTATTGTGCATATTTGTAAAAATTGATAGTAAAAGTCACACATTTACAGCACTGCACAGTTGCAGGTCTCATCATTGAGTTTGTTATGTTTAGTGTTTCGGTAGAATGTTTCAAACACATAATTGCAGTCCAACAACATCATGAAGTGTTTGGCATCACTTTTGTATTGGTTTGGTTAGTTTTGAGATTTCACGTTTTCTTACATTATTTTGCAAAGCAATCATTGAGTTGTGCTTCTAAAATACTCTCGTCAAGACTTTAATCATTTTATGATTGAATAGTGATGTCGATTGGTGTTTTATCTAGTTGTAAGTTTGATAGTAAACGTCACACGTTTACACTGATATAGAGTTTCAAGTCTCATCATTGAGTTTGTTATGTTTAGTGATCTAGTTGAGCGTTTCAAACATGTAATTATGATTGAATACTTACACTAATTTTGGTTTATTCGATGTGCAAGATCATTTTTTAAATGATACAATCACAAAAGTCTGGTCAAGTACACATGTTTAGTACTGATAAGTCAATTTGTGATGTTTATTGATTAGGTTGATCGTTTGACACAAATGAATTGCAACACCAGACCGAAACGTTTTCCAACGATATTATACATGCTTGGTTGGTTTTGACATTGAAACTGGTTCATTTAATACACTCATTTGAGTAGTAGCATTAGAATAGTTTGTTCAAAACCTTCATCACATTGATATTGTGGCTCGATAGTGATTTGCAGTGATTTCGATTACTTTTGTACATATTTGGCGGTTTCATATTAAAATCCACACAATTACCTCATAGGAGAGTTGCAGTTTTCATCATTGAATTCGTTAGAGATAGCAATTTGGTGTAGCGCATGACTCATAGAATTACAATTGATCATTGATGATGAAATACACATAAATGCAGTAATACACAGTTGATTGTAAGTTTTGACATTGAAATAAGTCTATTTGCTTCAATTCGCCAAATACACTCATTTGCGATATCATCATTGTGTTATAGTTGTACAAATGTCGAGTCAAAACCCTAATTATTGATATTATGGTCAAATCGTGATTTGAAGTGATTTGGATTGTTACTGGGCATAGTTGTAGTATAAATAGTGAAAATCGCTCAATTTCAGTAATACACAGTTTTGATTTTTCTCATTGGGATTGTTACGATTAGTGATCTGGTTGAACATTTGAAACATACAATAATCCAACAACTGACATTTAAATAGATTGTAACATTTCACATTGGAATTGGTTTACATAATACACTCATTTGCTAAATCATCATTGTGTTCTACATGTACGATTGTCAGGTCAAAACCTTGATATCTGACAATATGGTTAAATAGTGATTTAAATGGATTTCGATTGTTATTATGCATGTTTGTAAAAATTGATAGTAAAATTCACACATTTACAGCAATGCACAGTTGCAGGTCTCATCATTGAGTTTGTTATGTTTAGTGTTTCGATAGAATGTTTCAAACACATAATTGCAGTCCAACAACATCATGAGGTGTTTAGCATCACTTTTGTATTGGTTTGGTTAGTTTTGATAATTAATGTTTTCTTACATTATTTTGCAAAGCAATCATTGAGTTGTGCTTCTAAAACCGTTTGGTCAAGACTTTAATCATTTTATGATTGAATAGTGATGTCGATTGGTGTTTTATCTAGTTGTAAGTTTGATAGTAAACGTCACACGTTTACACTGATATAGAGTTTCAAGTCTCATTATTGAGTTTGTTATGTTTAGTGATCTAGTTGAGCGTTTCAAACATGTAATTATGATTGAACATTGACATTAAAACTGGTTTATTCAATGCATTGATGCGCAAGATCATTCTTGGGTTATGCATTCAAAGAGGTTTGGTCGAAACGCTTTGGTTCAAACGCTGATTAAGACATGTTACGTCTGATAACGGAATTTGAAATGTATTGATTAGGTTGATCGTTTGAAACAAACGAAGTGCAACACTATACTGAAGCGTTTGGGAACAATATTATACATGCTTGGTTGGTTTTGACATTGAAATTGGTTCATTTAATACACTCATTTGCAAAATCAGCATTGAGTATTACCATTAGAATAGTTTGTTCAAAACCTTCATCACATTGATATTGTGGCTCGATAGTGATTTGCAGTGATTTCGATTACTATTGTACATATTTGAAGGTTTGATAACAAACACCACACAATTACAGTAATACCCAAGTTGAGGTTTTGTCATTAAGTTTGTTGCATTTAGCGATGTGGTTGAGCACATGACACATACAATTACAATTGATCATTGATGATGAAATACACATAAATGCAGGAACACAGAATTTTATTGGTGGTACAAAATTTTAATATAGCTTTGAAAAAAGCTTTTTTAGCCATAAGCTTTTCGTGACGCTCTCATCAGTGGCGGTATCGCGTCAAAAGGGAAGATTTAGAGTGAATTGAGTCTTTTATGTGAATAATTTGGATGTTACGTAATCAAGACAGGCCAATGATTGCGTTTGTATTGCAAAACGCGCAAAAGAAAGATTTCGCAAGTGCGAAAGTTAAAGAAAGCGCGACAGGAGGCCAAATGCTGCGATTATCGAAAGAGTTTGAGAGTGTAAACAAACTCTTTCTGTAGGGCGAACATCTCAACGACTACAGGATCGCATCAAGCAACATGTTCCGCAATGGTTAAGACAGCAATTGACTCGTCCACGCCGATCTCAACCACACAGATCGTGCAAACGAACCGACACCAAACCGGATTGTGACTCGGCATTGGTCAGCATCTTTTAGATAATGATCGATGCGCATTAAACTATGATGATAAGCGGTTTTCAATCCTCGCCGCAGCGCGCAGCTCTTTTCATCTCAAACTTTCAGAAGCTACTTAAATCAAGACTCGACGCCCGGTGTTATGCAGACAAAAAAAGTTTGTTTACACTCTCAAACTCTTTCGATAATCGTAGCATGTGGCCTCCTGTCGCGCTTTCTTTAACTTTCGCACTTGCGAAATCTTTCTTTCGCGCGCTTTGCAATACAAACGCAATCATTGGCCTGTCTTGATTACATAACATCCAAATTATTCACATAAAAGACTCAATTCACTCCAGATCTTCCCTTTTGACGCGATACCGCCACTGCTGAGAGCGTCACGAAAAGCTTATGGCTAAAAAAGCTTTTTTCAAAGCTATACGGAATTTTATTTAAGTTTTGACATTGAAATAAGTCTATTTGCTCGAATTCGCAAAATACACTCATTTGCGATATCATCATTGTGTTATAGTTGTACAAATGTCGAGTCAAACCTTAATTATTGATATTATGGTCAAATCGTGATTTGAAGTGATTTGGATTGTTACTGGGCTTAGTTGTAGTATAAATAGTGAAAATCGCTCAATTTCAGTAATACAATTTCAGTTTTGATTATTCTCATTGGGATTGTTACGATTAGTGATCTGGTTGAACATTTGAAACATACAATAATCCAACAACTGACATTTAAATAGATTGTAACATTTCACATTGGAATTGGTTTACATAATACACTCATTTGCTAAATCATCATTGTGTTCTACATGTACGATTGTCAGGTCAAAACCTTGATATCTGACAATATGGTTAAATAGTGATTTAAATGGATTTCGATTGTTATTATGCATGTTTGTAAAAATTGATAGTAAAAGTCACACATTTACAGCAATGCACAGTTGCAGGTCTCATCATTGAGTTTGTTATGTTTAGTGTTTCGATAGAATGTTTCAAACACATAATTGCAGTCCAACAACATCATGAAGTGTTTGGCATCACTTTTGTATTGGTTTGGTTAGTTTTGATAATTAATGTTTTCTTACATTATTTTGCAAAGCAATCATTGAGTTGTGCTTCTAAAACCGTTTGGTCAAGACTTTAATTATTTTATGATTGAATAGTGATGTCGATTGGTGTTTTATCTAGTTGTAAGTTTGATAGTAAACGTCACACGTTTACACTGATATAGAGTTTCAAGTCTCATCATTGAGTTTGTTATGTTTAGTGATCTAGTTGAGCGTTTCAAACATGTAATTATGATTGAATACTTACACTAATTTTGGTTTATTCGATGTGCAAGATCATTTTTTAAATGATACAATCACAAAAGTCTGGTCAAGTACACATGTTTAGTACTGATAAGTCAATTTGTGATGTTTATTGATTAGGTTGATCGTTTGACACAAATGAATTGCAACACCAAACCGAAACGTTTTCCAACGATATTATACATGCTTGGTTGGTTTTGACATTGAAACTGGTTCATTTAATACACTCATTTGAGTAGTAGCATTAGAATAGTTTGTTCAAAACCTTCATCACATTGATATTGTGGCTCGATAGTGATTTGCAGTGATTTCGATTACTTTTGTACATGTTTGAAGGTTTGATAACAAACACCACACAATTACAGTAATACCCAAGTTGAGGTTTCATCATTGAGTTTGTTGCATAAGGAATGTGGTTGAGCACATGACTCATACAATTACAATTGATCATTGATGATGAAATACACATAAATGCAGTAACACACAGTTGATTGTAAGTTTTGACATTGAAATAAGTCTATTTGCTCGAATTCGCTAAATACACTCATTTGCGATATCATCATTGTGTTATAGTTGTACAAATGTCGAGTCAAACCCTAATTATTGATATTATGGTCAAATCGTGATTTGAAGTGATTTGGATTGTTACTGGGCTTAGTTGTAGTATAAATAGTGAAAATCGCTCAATTTCAGTAATACAATTTGAGTTTTGATTTTTCTCATTGGGATTGCTACGATTAGTGATCTGGTTGAACATTTGAAACATACAATAATCCAACAACTGACATTTAAATAGATTGTAACATTTCACATTGGAATTGGTTTACATAATACACTCATTTGCTAAATCATCATTGTGTTCTACATGTACGATTGTCAGGTCAAAACCTTGATATGTGACAATATGGTTAAATAGTGATTTAAATGGATTTCGATTGTTATTATGCATGTTTGTAAAAATTGATAGTAAAAGTCACACATTTACAGCACTGCACAGTTGCAGGTCTCATCATTGAGTTTGTTATGTTTAGTGTTTCGATAGAATGTTTCAAACACATAATTGCAGTCCAACAACATCATGAGGTGTTTAGCATCACTTTTGTATTGGTTTGGTTAGTTTTGATAATTAATGTTTTCTTACATTATTTTGCAAAGCAATCATTGAGTTGTGCTTCTACAATACTCTGGTCAAGACTTTAATCATTTTATGATTGAATAGTGATGTCGATTGGTGTTTTATCTAGTTGTAAGTTTGATAGTAAACGTCACACGTTTACACTGATATAGAGTTTCAAGTCTCATCATTGAGTTTGTTATGTTTAGTGATCTAGTTGAGCGTTTCAAACATGTAATTATGATTGAATACTTACACTAATTTTGGTTTATTCGATGTGCAAGATCATTTTTTAAATGATACAATCACAAAAGTCTGGTCAAGTACACATGTTTAGTACTGATAAGTCAATTTGTGATGTTTATTGATTAGGTTGATCGTTTGACACAAATGAATTGCAACACCAGACCGAAACGTTTTCCAACGATATTATACATGCTTGGTTGGTTTTGACATTGAAACTGGTTCATTTAATACACTCATTTGAGTAGTAGCATTAGAATAGTTTGTTCAAAACCTTCATCACATTGATATTGTGGCTCGATAGTGATTTGCAGTGATTTCGATTACTTTTGTACATATTTGAAGGTTTGATAACAAACACCACACAATTACAGTAATACCCAAGTTGAGGTTTTGTCATTGAGTTTGTTGCATTTAGCGATGTGGTTGAGCACATGACACATACAATTACAATTGATCATTGATGATGAAATACACATAAATGCAGTAACACACAGTTGATTGTAAGTTTTGACATTGAAATAAGTCTATTTGCTCGAATTCGCTAAATACGCTCATTTGCGATATCATCATTGTGTTATAGTTGTACAAATGTCGAGTCAAAACCCTAATTATTGATATTATGGTCAAATCGTGATTTGAAGTGATTTGGATTGTTACTGGGCATAGTTGTAGTATAAATAGTGAAAATCGCTCAATTTCAGTAATACAATTTCAGTTTTGATTTTTCTCATTGGGATTGTTACGATTAGTGATCTGGTTGAACATTTGAAACATACAATAATCCAACAACTGACATTTAAATAGATTGTAACATTTCACATTGGAATTGGTTTACATAATACACTCATTTGCTAAATCATCATTGTGTTCTACATGTACGATTGTCAGGTCAAAACCTTGATATCTGACAATATGGTTAAATAGTGATTTAAATGGATTTCGATTGTTATTGTGCATATTTGTAAAAATTGATAGTAAAAGTCACACATTTACATCACTGCACAGTTGCAGGTCTCATCATTGAGTTTGTTATGTTTAGTGTTTCGGTAGAATGTTTCAAACACATAATTGCAGTCCAACAACATCATGAAGTGTTTGGCATCACTTTTGTATTGGTTTGGTTAGTTTTGAGATTTCACGTTTTCTTACATTATTTTGCAAAGCAATCATTGAGTTGTGCTTCTAAAATACTCTCGTCAAGACTTTAATCATTTTATGATTGAATAGTGATGTCGATTGGTGTTTTATCTAGTTGTAAGTTTGATAGTAAACGTCACACGTTTACACTGATATAGAGTTTCAAGTCTCATCATTGAGTTTGTTATGTTTAGTGATCTAGTTGAGCGTTTCAAACATGTAATTATGATTGAATACTTACACTAATTTTGGTTTATTCGATGTGCAAGATCATTTTTTAAATGATACAATCACAAAAGTCTGGTCAAGTACACATGTTTAGTACTGATAAGTCAATTTGTGATGTTTATTGATTAGGTTGATCGTTTGACACAAATGAATTGCAACACCAGACCGAAACGTTTTCCAACGATATTATACATGCTTGGTTGGTTTTGACATTGAAACTGGTTCATTTAATACACTCATTTGAGTAGTAGCATTAGAATAGTTTGTTCAAAACCTTCATCACATTGATATTGTGGCTCGATAGTGATTTGCAATGATTTCGATTACTTTTGTACATATTTGGCGGTTTCATATTAAAATCCACACAATTACCTCATAGGAGAGTTGCAGTTTTCATCATTGAATTCGTTAGAGATAGCAATTTGGTGTAGCGCATGACTCATAGAATTACAATTGATCATTGATGATGAAATACACATAAATGCAGTAATACACAGTTGATTGTAAGTTTTGACATTGAAATAAGTCTATTTGCTTCAATTCGCCAAATACACTCATTTGCGATATCATCATTGTGTTATAGTTGTACAAATGTCGAGTCAAAACCCTAATTATTGATATTATGGTCAAATCGTGATTTGAAGTGATTTGGATTGTTACTGGGCATAGTTGTAGTATAAATAGTGAAAATCGCTCAATTTCAGTAATACACAGTTTTGATTTTTCTCATTGGGATTGTTACGATTAGTGATCTGGTTGAACATTTGAAACATACAATAATCCAACAACTGACATTTAAATAGATTGTAACATTTCACATTGGAATTGGTTTACATAATACACTCATTTGCTAAATCATCATTGTGTTCTACATGTACGATTGTCAGGTCAAAACCTTGATATCTGACAATATGGTTAAATAGTGATTTAAATGGATTTCGATTGTTATTATGCATGTTTGTAAAAATTGATAGTAAAATTCACACATTTACAGCAATGCACAGTTGCAGGTCTCATCATTGAGTTTGTTATGTTTAGTGTTTCGATAGAATGTTTCAAACACATAATTGCAGTCCAACAACATCATGAGGTGTTTAGCATCACTTTTGTATTGGTTTGGTTAGTTTTGATAATTAATGTTTTCTTACATTATTTTGCAAAGCAATCATTGAGTTGTGCTTCTAAAACCGTTTGGTCAAGACTTTAATCATTTTATGATTGAATAGTGATGTCGATTGGTGTTTTATCTAGTTGTAAGTTTGATAGTAAACGTCACACGTTTACACTGATATAGAGTTTCAAGTCTCATTATTGAGTTTGTTATGTTTAGTGATCTAGTTGAGCGTTTCAAACATGTAATTATGATTGAACATTGACATTAAAACTGGTTTATTCAATGCATTGATGCGCAAGATCATTCTTGGGTTATGCATTCAAAGAGGTTTGGTCGAAACGCTTTGGTTCAAACGCTGATTAAGACATGTTACGTCTGATAACGGAATTTGAAATGTATTGATTAGGTTGATCGTTTGAAACAAACGAAGTGCAACACTATACTGAAGCGTTTGGGAACAATATTATACATGCTTGGTTGGTTTTGACATTGAAATTGGTTCATTTAATACACTCATTTGCAAAATCAGCATTGAGTATTACCATTAGAATAGTTTGTTCAAAACCTTCATCACATTGATATTGTGGCTCGATAGTGATTTGCAGTGATTTCGATTACTATTGTACATATTTGAAGGTTTGATAACAAACACCACACAATTACAGTAATACCCAAGTTGAGGTTTTGTCATTAAGTTTGTTGCATTTAGCGATGTGGTTGAGCACATGACACATACAATTACAATTGATCATTGATGATGAAATACACATAAATGCAGGAACACAGAATTTTATTGGTGGTACAAAATTTTAATATAGCTTTGAAAAAAGCTTTTTTAGCCATAAGCTTTTCGTGACGCTCTCATCAGTGGCGGTATCGCGTCAAAAGGGAAGATTTAGAGTGAATTGAGTCTTTTATGTGAATAATTTGGATGTTACGTAATCAAGACAGGCCAATGATTGCGTTTGTATTGCAAAACGCGCAAAAGAAAGATTTCGCAAGTGCGAAAGTTAAAGAAAGCGCGACAGGAGGCCAAATGCTGCGATTATCGAAAGAGTTTGAGAGTGTAAACAAACTCTTTCTGTAGGGCGAACATCTCAACGACTACAGGATCGCATCAAGCAACATGTTCCGCAATGGTTAAGACAGCAATTGACTCGTCCACGCCGATCTCAACCACACAGATCGTGCAAACGAACCGACACCAAACCGGATTGTGACTCGGCATTGGTCAGCATCTTTTAGATAATGATCGATGCGCATTAAACTATGATGATAAGCGGTTTTCAATCCTCGCCGCAGCGCGCAGCTCTTTTCATCTCAAACTTTCAGAAGCTACTTAAATCAAGACTCGACGCCCGGTGTTATGCAGACAAAAAAAGTTTGTTTACACTCTCAAACTCTTTCGATAATCGTAGCATGTGGCCTCCTGTCGCGCTTTCTTTAACTTTCGCACTTGCGAAATCTTTCTTTCGCGCGCTTTGCAATACAAACGCAATCATTGGCCTGTCTTGATTACATAACATCCAAATTATTCACATAAAAGACTCAATTCACTCCAGATCTTCCCTTTTGACGCGATACCGCCACTGCTGAGAGCGTCACGAAAAGCTTATGGCTAAAAAAGCTTTTTTCAAAGCTATACGGAATTTTATTTAAGTTTTGACATTGAAATAAGTCTATTTGCTCGAATTCGCAAAATACACTCATTTGCGATATCATCATTGTGTTATAGTTGTACAAATGTCGAGTCAAACCTTAATTATTGATATTATGGTCAAATCGTGATTTGAAGTGATTTGGATTGTTACTGGGCTTAGTTGTAGTATAAATAGTGAAAATCGCTCAATTTCAGTAATACAATTTCAGTTTTGATTATTCTCATTGGGATTGTTACGATTAGTGATCTGGTTGACCATTTGAAACATACAATAATCCAACAACTGACATTTAAATAGATTGTAACATTTCACATTGGAATTGGTTTACATAATACACTCATTTGCTAAATCATCATTGTGTTCTACATGTACGATTGTCAGGTCAAAACCTTGATATCTGACAATATGGTTAAATAGTGATTTAAATGGATTTCGATTGTTATTATGCATGTTTGTAAAAATTGATAGTAAAAGTCACACATTTACAGCAATGCACAGTTGCAGGTCTCATCATTGAGTTTGTTATGTTTAGTGTTTCGATAGAATGTTTCAAACACATAATTGCAGTCCAACAACATCATGAGGTGTTTAGCATCACTTTTGTATTGGTTTGGTTAGTTTTGATAATTAATGTTTTCTTACATTATTTTGCAAAGCAATCATTGAGTTGTGCTTCTAAAACCGTTTGGTCAAGACTTTAATCATTTTATGATTGAATAGTGATGTCGATTGGTGTTTTATCTAGTTGTAAGTTTGATAGTAAACGTCACACGTTTACACTGATATAGAGTTTCAAGTCTCATTATTGAGTTTGTTATGTTTAGTGATCTAGTTGAGCGTTTCAAACATGTAATTATGATTGAATACTTACACTAATTTTGGTTTATTCGATGTGCAAGATCATTTTTTAAATGATACAATCACAAAAGTCTGGTCAAGTACACATGTTTAGTACTGACAAGTCAATTTGTGATGTTTATTGATTAGGTTGATCGTTTGACACAAATGAATTGCAACACCAAACCGAAACGTTTTCCAACGATATTATACATGCTTGGTTGGTTTTGACATTGAAACTGGTTCATTTAATACACTCATTTGAGTAGTAGCATTAGAATAGTTTGTTCAAAACCTTCATCACATTGATATTGTGGCTCGATAGTGATTTGCAGTGATTTCGATTACTTTTGTACATATTTGAAGGTTTGATAACAAACACCACACAATTACAGTAAAACCCAAGTTGAGGTTTTATCATTGAGTTTGTTGCATTTAGCGATGTGGTTGAGCACATGACACATACAATTACAATTGATCATTGATGATGAAATACACATAAATGCAGTAACACACAGTTTTATTGTAAGTTTTGACATTGAAATAAGTCTATTTGCTCGAATTCGCTAAATACACTCATTTGCGATATCATCATTGTGTTATAGTTGTACAAATGTCGAGTCAAAACCCTAATTATTGATATTATGGTCAAATCGTGATTTGAAGTGATTTGGATTGTTACTGGGCATAGTTGTAGTATAAATAGTGAAAATCGCTCAATTTCAGTAATACAATTTCAGTTTTGATTTTTCTCATTGGGATTGTTACGATTGGTTGAACATTTGAAACATACAATAATCCAACAACTGACATTTAAATAGATTGTAACATTTCACATTGGAATTGGTTTACATAATACACTCATTTGCTAAATCATCATTGTGTTCTACATGTACGATTGTCAGGTCAAAACCTTGATATCTGACAATATGGTTAAATAGTGATTTAAATGGATTTCGATTGTTATTATGCATGTTTGTAAAAATTGATAGTAAAAGTCACACATTTACAGCAATGCACAGTTGCAGGTCTCATCATTGAGTTTGTTATGTTTAGTGTTTCGATAGAATGTTTCAAACACATAATTGCAGTCCAACAACATCATTAGGTGTTTAGCATCACTTTTGTATTGGTTTGGTTAGTTTTGATAATTAATGTTTTCTTACATTATTTTGCAAAGCAATCATTGAGTTGTGCTTCTAAAACCGTTTGGTCAAGACTTTAATCATTTTATGATTGAATAGTGATGTCGATTGGTGTTTTATCTAGTTGTAAGTTTGATAGTAAACGTCACACGTTTACACTGATATAGAGTTTCAAGTCTCATTATTGAGTTTGTTATGTTTAGTGATCTAGTTGAGCGTTTCAAACATGTAATTATGATTGAACATTGACATTAAAACTGGTTTATTCAATGCATTGATGCGCAAGATCATTCTTGGGTTATGCATTCAAAGAGGTTTGGTCGAAACGCTTTGGTTCAAACGCTGATTAAGACATGTTACGTCTGATAACGGAATTTGAAATGTATTGATTAGGTTGATCGTTTGACACAAACGAAGTGCAACACTATACTGAAGCGTTTGGGAACCATATTATACATGCTTGGTTGGTTTTGACATTGAAATTGGTTCATTTAATACACTCATTTGCAAAATCAGCATTGAGTATTACCATTAGAATAGTTTGTTCAAAACCTTCATCACATTGATATTGTGGCTCGATAGTGATTTGCAGTGATTTCGATTACTATTGTACATATTTGAAGGTTTGATAACAAACACCACACAATTACAGTAATACCCAAGTTGAGGTTTTGTCATTAAGTTTGTTGCATTTAGCGATGTGGTTGAGCACATGACACATACAATTACAATTGATCATTGATGATGAAATACACATAAATGCAGTAACACAGAATTTTATTGGTGGTACAAAATTTTAATATAGCTTTGAAAAAAGCTTTTTTGCCATAAGCTTTTCGTGACGCTCTCATCAGTGGCGGTATCGCGTCAAAAGGGAAGATTTAGAGTGAATTGAGTCTTTTATGTGAATAATTTGGATGTTACGTAATCAAGACAGGCCAATGATTGCGTTTGTATTGCAAAACGCGCAAAAGAAAGATTTCGCAAGTGCGAAAGTTAAAGAAAGCGCGACAGGAGGCCAAATGCTGCGATTATCGAAAGAGTTTGAGAGTGTAAACAAACTCTTTCTGTAGGGCGAACATCTCAACGACTACAGGATCGCATCAAGCAACATGTTCCGCAATGGTTAAGACAGCAATTGACTCGTCCACGCCGATCTCAACCACACAGATCGTGCAAACGAACCGACACCAAACCGGATTGTGACTCGGCATTGGTCAGCATCTTTTAGATAATGATCGATGCGCATTAAACTATGATGATAAGCGGTTTTCAATCCTCGCCGCAGCGCGCAGCTCTTTTCATCTCAAACTTTCAGAAGCTACTTAAATCAAGACTCGACGCCCGGTGTTATGCAGACAAAAAAAGTTTGTTTACACTCTCAAACTCTTTCGATAATCGTAGCATGTGGCCTCCTGTCGCGCTTTCTTTAACTTTCGCACTTGCGAAATCTTTCTTTCGCGCGCTTTGCAATACAAACGCAATCATTGGCCTGTCTTGATTACATAACATCCAAATTATTCACATAAAAGACTCAATTCACTCCAGATCTTCCCTTTTGACGCGATACCGCCACTACTGAGAGCGTCACGAAAAGCTTATGGCTAAAACAGCTTTTTTCAAAGCTATACGGAATTTTATTTAAGTTTTGACATTGAAATAAGTCTATTTGCTCGAATTCGCTAAATACACTCATTTGCGATATCATCATTGTGTTATAGTTGTACAAATGTCGAGTCAAGACCTTAATTATTGATATTATGGTCAAATCGTGATTTGAAGTGATTTGGATTGTTACTGGGCTTAGTTGTAGTATAAATAGTGAAAATCGCTCAATTTCAGTAATACAATTTCAGTTTTGATTATTCTCATTGGGATTGTTACGATTAGTGATCTGGTTGAACATTTGAAACATACAATAATCCAACAACTGACATTTAAATAGATTGTAACATTTCACATTGGAATTGGTTTACATAATACACTCATTTGCTAAATCATCATTGTGTTCTACATGTACGATTGTCAGGTCAAAACCTTGATATCTGACAATATGGTTAAATAGTGATTTAAATGGATTTCGATTGTTATTGTGCATGTTTGTAAAAATTGATAGTAAAAGTCACACATTTACAGCAATGCACAGTTGCAGGTCTCATCATTGAGTTTGTTATGTTTAGTGTTTCGATAGAATGTTTCAAACACATAATTGCAGTCCAACAACATCATGAGGTGTTTAGCATCACTTTTGTATTGGTTTGGTTAGTTTTGATAATTAATGTTTTCTTACATTATTTTGCAAAGCAATCATTGAGTTGTGCTTCTAAAACCGTTTGGTCAAGACTTTAATCATTTTATGATTGAATAGTGATGTCGATTGGTGTTTTATCTAGTTGTAAGTTTGATAGTAAACGTCACACGTTTACACTGATATAGAGTTTCAAGTCTCATTATTGAGTTTGTTATGTTTAGTGATCTAGTTGAGCGTTTCAAACATGTAATTATGATTGAATACTTACACTAATTTTGGTTTATTCGATGTGCAAGATCATTTTTTAAATGATACAATCACAAAAGTCTGGTCAAGTACACATGTTTAGTACTGACAAGTCAATTTGTGATGTTTATTGATTAGGTTGATCGTTTGACACAAATGAATTGCAACACCAAACCGAAACGTTTTCCAACGATATTATACATGCTTGGTTGGTTTTGACATTGAAACTGGTCCATTTAATACACTCATTTGAGTAGTAGCATTAGAATAGTTTGTTCAAAACCTTCATCACATTGATATTGTGGCTCGATAGTGATTTGCAGTGATTTCGATTACTTTTGTACATATTTGAAGGTTTGATAACAAACACCACACAATTACAGTAAAACCCAAGTTGAGGTTTTATCATTGAGTTTGTTGCATTTAGCGATGTGGTTGAGCACATGACACATACAATTACAATTGATCATTGATGATGAAATACACATAAATGCAGTAACACACAGTTGATTGTAAGTTTTGACATTGAAATAAGTCTATTTGCTCGAATTCGCTAAATACACTCATTTGCGATATCATCATTGTGTTATAGTTGTACAAATGTCGAGTCAAAACCCTAATTATTGATATTATGGTCAAATCGTGATTTGAAGTGATTTGGATTGTTACTGGGCATAGTTGTAGTATAAATAGTGAAAATCGCTCAATTTCAGTAATACAATTTCAGTTTTGATTTTTCTCATTGGGATTGTTACGATTGGTTGAACATTTGAAACATACAATAATCCAACAACTGACATTTAAATAGATTGTAACATTTCACATTGGAATTGGTTTACATAATACACTCATTTGCTAAATCATCATTGTGTTCTACATGTACGATTGTCAGGTCAAAACCTTGATATGTGACAATATGGTTAAATAGTGATTTAAATGGATTTCGATTGTTATTATGCATGTTTGTAAAAATTGATAGTAAAAGTCACACATTTACAGCAATGCACAGTTGCAGGTCTCATCATTGAGTTTGTTATGTTTAGTGTTTCGATAGAATGTTTCAAACACATAATTGCAGTCCAACAACATCATGAGGTGTTTAGCATCACTTTTGTATTGGTTTGGTTAGTTTTGATAATTAATGTTTTCTTACATTATTTTGCAAAGCAATCATTGAGTTGTGCTTCTAAAATACTCTGGTCAAGACTTTAATCATTTTATGATTGAATAGTGATGTCGATTGGTGTTTTATCTAGTTGTAAGTTTGATAGTAAACGTCACACGTTTACACTGATATAGAGTTTCAAGTCTCATTATTGAGTTTGTTATGTTTAGTGATCTAGTTGAGCGTTTCAAACATGTAATTATGATTGAATACTTACACTAATTTTGGTTTATTCGATGTGCAAGATCATTTTTTAAATGATACAATCACAAAAGTCTGGTCAAGTACACATGTTTAGTACTGACAAGTCAATTTGTGATGTTTATTGATTAGGTTGATCGTTTGACACAAATGAATTGCAACACCAGACCGAAACGTTTTCCAACGATATTATACATGCTTGGTTGGTTTTGACATTGAAACTGGTTCATTTAATACACTCATTTGAGTAGTAGCATTAGAATAGTTTGTTCAAAACCTTCATCACATTGATATTGTGGTTCGATAGTGATTTGCAGTGATTTCGATTACTTTTGTACATATTTGAAGGTTTGATAACAAACACCACACAATTACAGTAAAACCCAAGTTGAGGTTTTATCATTGAGTTTGTTGCATTTAGCGATGTGGTTGAGCACATGACACATACAATTACAATTGATCATTGATGATGAAATACACATAAATGCAGTAACACACAGTTGATTGTAAGTTTTGACATTGAAATAAGTCTATTTGCTCGAATTCGCTAAATACACTCATTTGCAATATCATCATTGTGTTATAGTTGTACAAATGTCGAGTCAAAACCCTAATTATTGATATTATGGTCAAATCGTGATTTGAAGTGATTTGGATTGTTACTGGGCATAGTTGTAGTATAAATAGTGAAAATCGCTCAATTTTAGTAATACACAGTTTTGATTTTTCTCATTGGGATTGTTACGATTAGTGATCTGGTTGAACATTTGAAACATACAATAATCCAACAACTGACATTTAAATAGATTGTAACATTTCACATTGGAATTGGTTTACATAATACACTCATTTGCTAAATCATCATTGTGTTCTACATGTACGATTGTCAGGTCAAAACCTTGATATCTGACAATATGGTTAAATAGTGATTTAAATGGATTTCGATTGTTATTGTGCATGTTTGTAAAATTTGATAGTAAAAGTCACACATTTACAGCAATGCACAGTTGCAGGTCTCATCATTGAGTTTGTTATGTTTAGTGTTTCGGTAGAATGTTTCAAACACATAATTGCAGTCCAACAACATCATGAGGTGTTTAGCATCACTTTTGTATTGGTTTGGTTAGTTTTGATAATTAATGTTTTCTTACATTATTTTGCAAAGCAATCATTGAGTTGTGCTTCTAAAACCGTTTGGTCAAGACTTTAATCATTTTATGATTGAATAGTGATGTCGATTGGTGTTCTATCTAGTTGTAAGTTTGATAGTAAACGTCACACGTTTACACTGATATAGAGTTTCAAGTCTCATTATTGAGTTTGTTATGTTTAGTGATCTAGTTGAGCGTTTTAAACATGTAATTATGATTGAATACTTACACTAATTTTGGTTTATTCGATGTGCAAGATCATTTTTTAAATGATACAATCACAAAAGTCTGGTCAAGTACACATGTTTAGTACTGACAAGTCAATTTGTGATGTTTATTGATTAGGTTGATCGTTTGACACAAATGAATTGCAACACCAGACCGAAACGTTTTCCAACGATATTATACATGCTTGGTTGGTTTTGACATTGAAACTGGTTCATTTAATACACTCATTTGAGTAGTAGCATTAGAATAGTTTGTTCAAAACCTTCATCACATTGATATTGTGGTTCGATAGTGATTTGCAGTGATTTCGATTACTTTTGCACATATTTGAAGGTTTGATAACAAACACCACACAATTACAGTAAAACCCAAGTTGAGGTTTTATCATTGAGTTTGTTGCATTTAGCGATGTGGTTGAGCACATGACACATACAATTACAATTGATCATTGATGATGAAATACACATAAATGCAGTAACACACAGTTGATTGTAAGTTTTGACATTGAAATAAGTCTATTTGCTCGAATTCGCTAAATACACTCATTTGCGATATCATCATTGTGTTATAGTTGTACAAATGTCGAGTCAAAACCCTAATTATTGATATTATGGTCAAATCGTGATTTGAAGTGATTTGGATTGTTACTGGGCATAGTTGTAGTATAAATAGTGAAAATCGCTCAATTTCAGTAATACAATTTCAGTTTTGATTTTTCTCATTGGGATTGTTACGATTAGTGATCTGGTTGAACATTTGAAACATACAATAATCCAACAACTGACATTTAAATAGATTGTAACATTTCACATTGGAATTGGTTTACATAATACACTCATTTGCTAAATCATCATTGTGTTCTACATGTACGATTGTCAGGTCAAAACCTTGATATCTGACAATATGGTTAAATAGTGATTTAAATGGATTTTGATTGTTATTGTGAATATTTGTAAAAATTGATAGTAAAAGTCACACATTTACAGCAATGCACAGTTGCAGGTCTCATCATTGAGTTTGTTATGTTTAGTGTTTCGGTAGAATGTTTCAAACACATAATTGCAGTCCAACAACATCATGAAGTGTTTGGCATCACTTTTGTATTGGTTTGGTTAGTTTTGAGATTTCACGTTTTCTTACATTATTTTGCAAAGCAATCATTGAGTTGTGCTTCTAAAATACTCTGGTCAAGACTTTAATCATTTTATGATTGAATAGTGATGTCGATTGGTGTTTTATCTAGTTGTAAGTTTGATAGTAAACGTCACACGTTTACACTGATATAGAGTTTCAAGTCTCATCATTGAGTTTGTTATGTTTAGTGATCTAGTTGAGCGTTTCAAACATGTAATTATGATTGAATACTTACACTAATTTTGGTTTATTCGATGTGCAAGATCATTTTTTAAATGATACAATCACAAAAGTCTGGTCAAGTACACATGTTTAGTACTGACAAGTCAATTTGTGATGTTTATTGATTAGGTTGATCGTTTGACACAAATGAATTGCAACACCAAACCGAAACGTTTTCCAACGATATTATACATGCTTGGTTGGTTTTGACATTGAAACTGGTTCATTTAATACATTCATTTGAGTAGTAGCATTAGAATAGTTTGTTCAAAACCTTCATCACATTGATATTGTGGTTCGATAGTGATTT
This sequence comes from Kordiimonas sp., assembly GCA_963921265.3. Classification (GTDB taxonomy): domain Bacteria; phylum Pseudomonadota; class Alphaproteobacteria; order Sphingomonadales; family Kordiimonadaceae; genus Kordiimonas. The sequence continues at coordinate 10,546 of CAWUFB020000001.1, read as the reverse complement.
GCAGTGATTTCGATTACTTTTGTACATATTTGAAGGTTTGATAACAAACACCACACAATTACAGTAAAACCCAAGTTGAGGTTTTATCATTGAGTTTGTTGCATTTAGCGATGTGGTTGAGCACATGACACATACAATTACAATTGATCATTGATGATGAAATACACATAAATGCAGTAACACACAGTTGATTGTAAGTTTTGACATTGAAATAAGTCTATTTGCTCGAATTCGCTAAATACACTCATTTGCGATATCATCATTGTGTTATAGTTGTACAAATGTCGAGTCAAAACCCTAATTATTGATATTATGGTCAAATCGTGATTTGAAGTGATTTGGATTGTTACTGGGCATAGTTGTAGTATAAATAGTGAAAATCGCTCAATTTCAGTAATACACAGTTTTGATTTTTCTCATTGGGATTGTTACGATTAGTGATCTGGTTGAACATTTGAAACATACAATAATCCAACAACTGACATTTAAATAGATTGTAACATTTCACATTGGAATTGGTTTACATAATACACTCATTTGCTAAATCATCATTGTGTTCTACATGTACGATTGTCAGGTCAAAACCTTGATATCTGACAATATGGTTAAATAGTGATTTAAATGAGTTTTGATTGTTATTATGCATGTTTGTAAAAATTGATAGTAAAAGTCACACATTTACAGCAATGCACAGTTGCAGGTCTCATCATTGAGTTTGTTATGTTTAGTGTTTCGGTAGAATGTTTCAAACACATAATTGCAGTCCAACAACATCATGAAGTGTTTGGCATCACTTTTGTATTGGTTTGGTTAGTTTTGAGATTTCACGTTTTCTTACATTATTTTGCAAAGCAATCATTGAGTTGTGCTTCTAAAATACTCTGGTCAAGACTTTAATCATTTTATGATTGAATAGTGATGTCGATTGGTGTTCTATCTAGTTGTAAGTTTGATAGTAAACGTCACACGTTTACACTGATATAGAGTTTCAAGTCTCATCATTGAGTTTGTTATGTTTAGTGATCTAGTTGAGCGTTTCAAACATGTAATTATGATTGAATACTTACACTAATTTTGGTTTATTCGATGTGCAAGATCATTTTTTAAATGATACAATCACAAAAGTCTGGTCAAGTACACATGTTTAGTACTGACAAGTCAATTTGTGATGTTAATTGATTAGGTTGATCGTTTGACACAAATGAATTGCAACACCAGACCGAAACGTTTTCCAACGATATTATACATGCTTGGTTGGTTTTGACATTGAAACTGGTTCATTTAATACACTCATTTGAGTAGTAGCATTAGAATAGTTTGTTCAAAACCTTCATCACATTGATATTGTGGTTCGATAGTGATTTGCAGTGATTTCGATTACTTTTGCACATATTTGAAGGTTTGATAACAAACACCACACAATTACAGTAAAACCCAAGTTGAGGTTTTATCATTGAGTTTGTTGCATTTAGCGATGTGGTTGAGCACATGACACATACAATTACAATTGATCATTGATGATGAAATACACATAAATGCAGTAACACACAGTTGATTGTAAGTTTTGACATTGAAATAAGTCTATTTGCTCGAATTCGCTAAATACACTCATTTGCGATATCATCATTGTGTTATAGTTGTACAAATGTCGAGTCAAAACCCTAATTATTGATATTATGGTCAAATCGTGATTTGAAGTGATTTGGATTGTTACTGGGCATAGTTGTAGTATAAATAGTGAAAATCGCTCAATTTCAGTAATACAATTTGAGTTTTGATTTTTCTCATGGGGATTGTTACGATTAGTGATCTGGTTGAACATTTGAAACATACAATAATCCAACAACTGACATTTAAATAGATTGTAACATTTCACATTGGAATTGGTTTACATAATACACTCATTTGCTAAATCATCATTGTGTTCTACATGTACGATTGTCAGGTCAAAACCTTGATATGTGACAATATGGTTAAATAGTGATTTAAATGGAGTTTTGATTGTTATTATGCATGTTTGTAAAAATTGATAGTAAAAGTCACACATTTACAGCAATGCACAGTTGCAGGTCTCATCATTGAGTTTGTTATGTTTAGTGTTTCGGTAGAATGTTTCAAACACATAAATGCAGTCCAACAACATCATGAAGTGTTTGGCATCACTTTTGTATTGGTTTGGTTAGTTTTGAGATTTCACGTTTTCTTACATTATTTTGCAAAGCAATCATTGAGTTGTGCTTCTAAAATACTCTGGTCAAGACTTTAATCATTTTATGATTGAATAGTGATGTCGATTGGTGTTTTATCTAGTTGTAAGTTTGATAGTAAACGTCACACGTTTACACTGATATAGAGTTTCAAGTCTCATTATTGAGTTTGTTATGTTTAGTGATCTAGTTGAGCGTTTCAAACATGTAATTATGATTGAATACTTACACTAATTTTGGTTTATTCGATGTGCAAGATCATTGTTTAAATGATACAATCACAAAAGTCTGGTCAAGTACACATGTTTAGTACTGACAAGTCAATTTGTGATGTTTATTGATTAGGTTGATCGTTTGACACAAATGAATTGCAACACCAGACCGAAACGTTTTCCAACGATATTATACATGCTTGGTTGGTTTTGACATTGAAACTGGTTCATTTAATACACTCATTTGAGTAGTAGCATTAGAATAGTTTGTTCAAAACCTTCATCACATTGATATTGTGGTTCGATAGTGATTTGCAGTGATTTCGATTACTTTTGTACATATTTGAAGGTTTGATAACAAACACCACACAATTACAGTAAAACCCAAGTTGAGGTTTTATCATTGAGTTTGTTGCATTTAGCGATGTGGTTGAGCACATGACACATACAATTACAATTGATCATTGATGATGAAATACACATAAATGCAGTAACACACAGTTGATTGTAAGTTTTGACATTGAAATAAGTCTATTTGCTCGAATTCGCTAAATACACTCATTTGCGATATCATCATTGTGTTATAGTTGTACAAATGTCGAGTCAAAACCCTAATTATTGATATTATGGTCAAATCGTGATTTGAAGTGATTTGGATTGTTACTGGGCATAGTTGTAGTATAAATAGTGAAAATCGCTCAATTTCAGTAATACACAGTTTTGATTTTTCTCATTGGGATTGTTACGATTAGTGATCTGGTTGAACATTTGAAACATACAATAATCCAACAACTGACATTTAAATAGATTGTAACATTTCACATTGGAATTGGTTTACATAATACACTCATTTGCTAAATCATCATTGTGTTCTACATGTACGATTGTCAGGTCAAAACCTTGATATCTGACAATATGGTTAAATAGTGATTTAAATGAGTTTTGATTGTTATTATGCATGTTTGTAAAAATTGATAGTAAAAGTCACACATTTACAGCAATGCACAGTTGCAGGTCTCATCATTGAGTTTGTTATGTTTAGTGTTTCGGTAGAATGTTTCAAACACATAATTGCAGTCCAACAACATCATGAAGTGTTTGGCATCACTTTTGTATTGGTTTGGTTAGTTTTGAGATTTCACGTTTTCTTACATTATTTTGCAAAGCAATCATTGAGTTGTGCTTCTAAAATACTCTGGTCAAGACTTTAATCATTTTATGATTGAATAGTGATGTCGATTGGTGTTCTATCTAGTTGTAAGTTTGATAGTAAACGTCACACGTTTACACTGATATAGAGTTTCAAGTCTCATCATTGAGTTTGTTATGTTTAGTGATCTAGTTGAGCGTTTCAAACATGTAATTATGATTGAATACTTACACTAATTTTGGTTTATTCGATGTGCAAGATCATTTTTTAAATGATACAATCACAAAAGTCTGGTCAAGTACACATGTTTAGTACTGACAAGTCAATTTGTGATGTTAATTGATTAGGTTGATCGTTTGACACAAATGAATTGCAACACCAGACCGAAACGTTTTCCAACGATATTATACATGCTTGGTTGGTTTTGACATTGAAACTGGTTCATTTAATACACTCATTTGAGTAGTAGCATTAGAATAGTTTGTTCAAAACCTCATCACATTGATATTGTGGTTCGATAGTGATTTGCAGTGATTTCGATTACTTTTGCACATATTTGAAGGTTTGATAACAAACACCACACAATTACAGTAAAACCCAAGTTGAGGTTTTATCATTGAGTTTGTTGCATTTAGCGATGTGGTTGAGCACATGACACATACAATTACAATTGATCATTGATGATGAAATACACATAAATGCAGTAACACACAGTTGATTGTAAGTTTTGACATTGAAATAAGTCTATTTGCTCGAATTCGCTAAATACACTCATTTGCGATATCATCATTGTGTTATAGTTGTACAAATGTCGAGTCAAAACCCTAATTATTGATATTATGGTCAAATCGTGATTTGAAGTGATTTGGATTGTTACTGGGCATAGTTGTAGTATAAATAGTGAAAATCGCTCAATTTCAGTAATACAATTTGAGTTTTGATTTTTCTCATTGGGATTGTTACGATTAGTGATCTGGTTGAACATTTGAAACATACAATAATCCAACAACTGACATTTAAATAGATTGTAACATTTCACATTGGAATTGGTTTACATAATACACTCATTTGCTAAATCATCATTGTGTTCTACATGTACGATTGTCAGGTCAAAACCTTGATATCTGACAATATGGTTAAATAGTGATTTAAATGGATTTTGATTGTTATTGTGAATATTTGTAAAAATTGATAGTAAAAGTCACACATTTACAGCAATGCACAGTTGCAGGTCTCATCATTGAGTTTGTTATGTTTAGTGTTTCGGTAGAATGTTTCAAACACATAATTGCAGTCCAACAACATCATGAAGTGTTTGGCATCACTTTTGTATTGGTTTGGTTAGTTTTGAGATTTCACGTTTTCTTACATTATTTTGCAAAGCAATCATTGAGTTGTGCTTCTAAAATGCTCTGGTCAAGACTTTAATCATTTTATGATTGAATAGTGATGTCGATTGGTGTTTTATCTAGTTGTAAGTTTGATAGTAAACGTCACACGTTTACACTGATATAGAGTTTCAAGTCTCATCATTGAGTTTGTTATGTTTAGTGATCTAGTTGAGCGTTTCAAACATGTAATTATGATTGAATACTTACACTAATTTTGGTTTATTCGATGTGCAAGATCATTTTTTAAATGATACAATCACAAAAGTCTGGTCAAGTACACATGTTTAGTACTGACAAGTCAATTTGTGATGTTTATTGATTAGGTTGATCGTTTGACACAAATGAATTGCAACACCAGACCGAAACGTTTTCCAACGATATTATACATGCTTGGTTGGTTTTGACATTGAAACTGGTTCATTTAATACACTCATTTGAGTAGTAGCATTAGAATAGTTTGTTCAAAACCTTCATCACATTGATATTGTGGTTCGATAGTGATTTGCAGTGATTTCGATTACTTTTGTACATATTTGAAGGTTTGATAACAAACACCACACAATTACAGTAAAACCCAAGTTGAGGTTTTATCATTGAGTTTGTTGCATTTAGCGATGTGGTTGAGCACATGACACATACAATTACAATTGATCATTGATGATGAAATACACATAAATGCAGTAACACACAGTTGATTGTAAGTTTTGACATTGAAATAAGTCTATTTGCTCGAATTCGCTAAATACACTCATTTGCGATATCATCATTGTGTTATAGTTGTACAAATGTCGAGTCAAAACCCTAATTATTGATATTATGGTCAAATCGTGATTTGAAGTGATTTGGATTGTTACTGGGCATAGTTGTAGTATAAATAGTGAAAATCGCTCAATTTTAGTAATACACAGTTTTGATTTTTCTCATTGGGATTGTTACGATTAGTGATCTGGTTGAACATTTGAAACATACAATAATCCAACAACTGACATTTAAATAGATTGTAACATTTCACATTGGAATTGGTTTACATAATACACTCATTTGCTAAATCATCATTGTGTTCTACATGTACGATTGTCAGGTCAAAACCTTGATATCTGACAATATGGTTAAATAGTGACTTAAATGGATTTCGATTATTATTATGCATATTTGTAAAAATTGATAGTAAAAGTCACACATTTACAGCAATGCACAGTTGCAGGTCTCATCATTGAGTTTGTTATGTTTAGTGTTTCGGTAGAATGTTTCAAACACATAATTGCAGTCCAACAACATCATGAGGTGTTTAGCATCACTTTTGTATTGGTTTGGTTAGTTTTGATAATTAATGTTTTCTTACATTATTTTGCAAAGCAATCATTGAGTTGTGCTTCTAAAATACTCTGGTCAAGACTTTAATCATTTTATGATTGAATAGTGATGTCGATTGGTGTTTTATCTAGTTGTAAGTTTGATAGTAAACGTCACACGTTTACACTGATATAGAGTTTCAAGTCTCATTATTGAGTTTGTTATGTTTAGTGATCTAGTTGAGCGTTTCAAACATGTAATTATGATTGAATACTTACACTAATTTTGGTTTATTCGATGTGCAAGATCATTGTTTAAATGATACAATCACAAAAGTCTGGTCAAGTACACATGTTTAGTACTGATAAGTCAATTTGTGATGTTTATTGATTAGGTTGATCGTTTGACACAAATGAATTGCAACACCAAACCGAAACGTTTTCCAACGATATTATACATGCTTGGTTGGTTTTGACATTGAAACTGGTTCATTTAATACACTCATTTGAGTAGTAGCATTAGAATAGTTTGTTCAAAACCTTCATCACATTGATATTGTGGCTCGATAGTGATTTGCAGTGATTTCGATTACTTTTGTACATATTTGAAGGTTTGATAACAAACACCACACAATTACAGTAATACCCAAGTTGAGGTTTTATCATTGAGTTTGTTGCATTTAGCGATGTGGTTGAGCACATGACACATACAATTACAATTGATCATTGATGATGAAATACACATAAATGCAGTAACACACAGTTGATTGTAAGTTTTGACATTGAAATAAGTCTATTTGCTCGAATTCGCTAAATACACTCATTTGCGATATCATCATTGTGTTATAGTTGTACAAATGTCGAGTCAAAACCCTAATTATTGATATTATGGTCAAATCGTGATTTGAAGTGATTTGGATTGTTACTGGGCATAGTTGTAGTATAAAGAGTGAAAATCGCTCAATTTTAGTAATACACAGTTTTGATTTTTCTCATTGGGATTGTTACGATTAGTGATCTGGTTGAACATTTGAAACATACAATAATCCAACAACTGACATTTAAATAGATTGTAACATTTCACATTGGAATTGGTTTACATAATACACTCATTTGCTAAATCATCATTGTGTTCTACATGTACGATTGTCAGGTCAAAACCTTGATATCTGACAATATGGTTAAATAGTGATTTAAATGGATTTCGATTGTTATTGTGCATGTTTGTAAAAATTGATAGTAAAAGCAATGCACATTTACAGCAATGCACAGTTGCAGGTCTCATCATTGAGTTTGTTATGTTTAGTGTTTCGATAGAATGTTTCAAACACATAAATGCAGTCCAACAACATCATGAGGTGTTTAGCATCACTTTTGTATTGGTTTGGTTAGTTTTGATAATTAATGTTTTCTTACATTATTTTGCAAAGCAATCATTGACTTGTGCTTCTAAAATACTCTGGTCAAGACTTTAATCATTTTATGATTGAATAGTGATGTCGATTGGTGTTTTATCTAGTTGTAAGTTTGATAGTAAACGTCACACGTTTACACTGATATAGAGTTTCAAGTCTCATTATTGAGTTTGTTATGTTTAGTGATCTAGTTGAGCGTTTCAAACATGTAATTATGATTGAATACTTACGCTAATTTTGGTTTATTCGATGTGCAAGATCATTTTTTAAATGATACAATCACAAAAGTCTGGTCAAGTACACATGTTTAGTACTGATAAGTCAATTTGTGATGTTTATTGATTAGGTTGATCGTTTGACACAAATGAATTGCAACACCAGACCGAAACGTTTTCCAACGATATTATACATGCTTGGTTGGTTTTGACATTGAAACTGGTTCATTTAATACACTCATTTGAGTAGTAGCATTAGAATAGTTTGTTCAAAACCTTCATCACATTGATATTGTGGCTCGATAGTGATTTGCAGTGATTTCGATTACTTTTGTACATATTTGAAGGTTTGATAACAAACACCACACAATTACAGTAATACCCAAGTTGAGGTTTTATCATTGAGTTTGTTGGATAAGGAATGTGGTTGAGCACATGACACATACAATTACAATTGATCATTGATGATGAAATACACATAAATGCAGTAACACACAGTTGATTGTAAGTTTTGACATTGAAATAAGTCTATTTGCTCGAATTCGCTAAATACACTCATTTGCGATATCATCATTGTGTTATAGTTGTACAAATGTCGAGTCAAGACCCTAATTATTGATATTATGGTCAAATCGTGATTTGAAGTGATTTGGATTGTTACTGGGCATAGTTGTAGTATAAATAGTGAAAATCGCTCAATTTCAGTAAAACAATTTCAGTTTTGATTTTTCTCATTGGGATTGTTACGATTAGTGATCTGGTTGACCATTTGAAACATACAATAATCCAACAACTGACATTTAAATAGATTGTAACATTTCACATTGGAATTGGTTTACATAATACACTCATTTGCTAAATCATCATTGTGTTCTACATGTACGATTGTCAGGTCAAAACCTTGATATCTGACAATATGGTTAAATAGTGACTTAAATGGATTTCGATTATTATTATGCATATTTGTAAAAATTGATAGTAAAAGTCACACATTTACAGCAATGCACAGTTGCAGGTCTCATCATTGAGTTTGTTATGTTTAGTGTTTCGGTAGAATGTTTCAAACACATAATTGCAGTCCAACAACATCATGAGGTGTTTAGCATCACTTTTGTATTGGTTTGGTTAGTTTTGATAATTAATGTTTTCTTACATTATTTTGCAAAGCAATCATTGAGTTGTGCTTCTAAAATACTCTGGTCAAAACTTTAATCATTTTATGATTGAATAGTGATGTCGATTGGTGTTTTATCTAGTTGTAAGTTTGATAGTAAACGTCACACGTTTACACTGATATAGAGTTTCAAGTCTCATTATTGAGTTTGTTATGTTTAGTGATCTAGTTGAGCGTTTCAAACATGTAATTATGATTGAATACTTACACTAATTTTGGTTTATTCGATGTGCAAGATCATTTTTTAAATGATACAATCACAAAAGTCTGGTCAAGTACACATGTTTAGTACTGATAAGTCAATTTGTGATGTTTATTGATTAGGTTGATCGTTTGACACAAATGAAGTGCAACACCAAACCGAAACGTTTTCCAACGATATTATACATGCTTGGTTGGTTTTGACATCGAAACTGGTTCATTTAATACACTCATTTGAGTAGTAGCATTAGAATAGTTTGTTCAAAACCTTGATCACATTGATATTGTGGCTCGATAGTGATTTGCAGTGATTTCGATTACTTTTGTACATATTTGAAGGTTTGATAACAAACACCACACAATTACAGTAATAACCAAGTTGAGGTTTTATCATTGAGTTTGTTGCATTTAGCGATGTGGTTGAGCACATGACACATACAATTACAATTGATCATTGATGATGAAATACACATAAATGCAGTAACACACAGTTGATTGTAAGTTTTGACATTGAAATAAGTCTATTTGCTCGAATTCGCTAAATACACTCATTTGCGATATCATCATTGTGTTATAGTTGTACAAATGTCGAGTCAAGACCCTAATTATTGATATTATGGTCAAATCGTGATTTGAAGTGATTTGGATTGTTACTGGGCATAGTTGTAGTATAAATAGTAAAAATCGCTCAATTTCAGTAATACAATTTCAGTTTTGATTTTTCTCATGGGGATTGTTACGATTAGTGATCTGGTTGAACATTTGAAACATACAATAATCCAACAACTGACATTTAAATAGATTGTAACATTTCACATTGGAATTGGTTTACATAATACACTCATTTGCTAAATCATCATTGTGTTCTACATGTACGATTGTCAGGTCAAAACCTTGATATGTGACAATATGGTTAAATAGTGATTTAAATGAGTTTTGATTGTTATTATGCATGTTTGTAAAAATTGATAGTAAAAGTCACACATTTACAGCAATGCACAGTTGCAGGTCTCATCATTGAGTTTGTTATGTTTAGTGTTTCGGTAGAATGTTTCAAACACATAATTGCAGTCCAACAACATCATGAAGTGTTTGGCATCACTTTTGTATTGGTTTGGTTAGTTTTGAGATTTCACGTTTTCTTACATTATTTTGCAAAGCAATCATTGAGTTGTGCTTCTAAAATACTCTGGTCAAGACTTTAATCATTTTATGATTGAATAGTGATGTCGATTGGTGTTTTATCTAGTTGTAAGTTTGATAGTAAACGTCACACGTTTACACAGATA
>OZ001197.2:0-20159 GCA_963921265.3 Kordiimonas sp. | reverse complement strand
TACATCAACAGGCCGAACCTTGCTTCTGAGAAAGTTCCGAGATGAGCACTTCGGATCACTGCCATGTGGCTGTCCATTGCCAGAATAGAAGGTATCTCCGATATTCAAGAAGAACACACCTTCAGGATGCAGAGTGCGTTTCAATTCATCGAAAACCTTCATCAGCTCTTCGATGTATGCATCAACAGTTTCTTCGTGACCTAGTTGGCCTTCGTAACCGTAGTCACGAACCCAATAGTACGGCGGCGAGGTGATCGCGACATTGAAAGTCTCATCGGGTAAACTTGCCAATGCCTGGGCTGAGTCACCCTTCAAGATACCTGCAACATTCTTGGCGCTAGTGAAATAGCTAGATCGACTGATCTCTGAGCCGGAGGCGGGTTCATCAGACTGACCTGTTGAGCTTTTTTTCACCGTTGTTGTTGCTGGCATCTCTGTCCCTTTCTTGATGTCTTGTATCTGTCATTCCGTAACATATTTTGTGTATAGAACAAAACAGAAACATTTTCTTACTTAGTTAATTATTACAGGCGCTTATATTCACCGAGCACCCTGCCCTTCAGCAAGTTTCTCATACCTCGCCCACATTTGCTCGATCAGTTGGCCTTGCGTGACACCTAGCCGTTCAGCTTCGGCGGCAATGGCCTCTCCTACTTTTGGGAGAACCTTTGGATGTAACTGATGGGTTCGGGGGCTGGGTTTGCGGCCAGGCTTCTTACGCGGAGTTCGATCAAGGAAGCCCCTCGCCTCCCCCACTTCATCGGCACGTCGAACCTGTTCGACGGATGTATCTTTTGGGCGCGCTTTGAGGCCTGCGAGCCTATTTGAGCCGTTCATAAACCGCCTCCGTGAACGCTTGAGCGTTGATCAGTGCCTTATCCACTTTCCCGCCCGTGACCATTTCAGGATCATTCAACATTGCAGTCAGATCACTGCCATATGCGAAGAGTTCGGAAAACGCCGCGCGGGCCACGAGTGACGGTTCGATCACGTCGATCCCTGCCCCACCTAATTGCGCTTCCAGCTCCTTCTGGACGCGGCTTTTGACCGCTGCGCTGGTCTTGGTCAGCACCACAGCATGCCGGATCGACCGCCCAAGGGCTTCTTCCTCTTCACGAACCAGAGCCAGTGCTTCTGAACCGATCTCTGCGTCGAGCGCTGTCGGCTGCATCGGGACGATCACCAGGTCCGCCTGAGAGATGGCGCGACTGACGAGCTGGGACGCAACACCTTCCAAGTCCACAATAACGATCTTGCCATCACCGTCCGCGCTCCGGATGGTCGGGACGATCTCTGAGCGACCAACATCGCTCTTCAGGGTCACGCCGGAAGGTGCGCCATGCGATGCCCACCTGGTAAGAGACTTGTTGGGGTCACAGTCAAGAACCGTGACGTCTGCGCCCATGCGAGCGAACTCAGACGTCAGAAGAACGGCGCATGTCGATTTCCCAACCCCACCCTTGGGGCTTGCCATAACGATAACGGGCATTGCTCGATCCTGCCACTTTGTTGTTACCGGATTTATATCTCATACCGAAAACAAATCCAACACCGGAATTAAATTTGATACCGGATTTGTTTCCATACCGGTTTTTAATCTCAAGGCATGCCTCGCTTCTCAAACCACTTTCGACAAAAACCAATGAAAGCTCGATCAGCGTTTCGGGGTGGCTCAACACACCAGTCGCGCCACTCACGCTCTAAGAAACGCACGTCCCAACCGGGCGCTACATGGCGTGCCTCTTCGTAAGTATCGGACTGCAGTGGTGGAACACTGCCTTCAACAAGCTGGGCAGGAGACACCGTGCCGCGATTGGTAAATATCACCATGTCTGATTCATCATCAAATTCAACATGATAGTCTGGCAAATGGTCATGCTCCGCGAGTTGCCGGATCATCTGCCGAAAGCGCTTCTGAGGACTCTGAGAGCCGGTCTTAAGCAGAAGCTTTGCCAACGTGATGCGCCAGGTTTTCTGTTGCCCGCAATGCTTCCGGGCGATCTCATATACCCGTCTCTCGATAGGTTTCCGCAGACGGAAGTAGTCCCGGTGGAGAGTGAGAACCTCTTCGTTGCGGATTGCGTTGAAAACCCAGTCTGACAGCTTCACTTCACACCAGAGAAGACGGCCATCGAGGCCATGTTTCCGGCGGATTGACGACACATCAATCAGGCCAAAGCCATCAACTTGCTCTTCATCGCCCGTGATAATGTTCGTCCTGATCCGCGTACCTTCAAGGCGATCAAGGGCATCGAGCAGGGACTGATATTCCCGGCCACTTGTGCCCCGATTGGTGAAGATAAGCAGCTCTCTGGAGTTGATCCGGACACGGGGCGAAACCGCTTCGCCTTCCTTCAGCTTTGCCATGATCTGACTGATGCAGTAGATCAGAATGTCCTTGTCGTAGATCGTCGCCAAACCCTTCACACTCGGCGTGATCTGTAGCCACTTGTCGCCGTTCTCGTAACGCTTGATCGTCGTCTCTGGCTTTTTTGAGAGTGAATAGAATGGGTGCTCCATGTGCTGCATCACATCCTTCAGGACAGCATCAGCGACATCACAGATGAACAGATCATGCTGCGGATGACGATCCGGTAGAAGCGGGGTGAGAGCATTCGTGTTATCAGTTACCATGAGTCGACATTCGTGGTTTTAGTTACCGCAGTCAAGATTCGTGTTATTAGTTACCGAAAGCAGGATTTCAGTTACCAAGATTCGTGTTATCAGTTACCAACCAGCAGGGAAATTGCAGATTTTTCAAATCTCTACGCGTATTTTTGGGACGCGTAACACAGATTCTAACACATATATAACACCCACCTTCGCAGTCAGGCTTATCCAGAACGCGCAAAACCCTGCTCACTGCTGATAGAACGCGCAGACATCCGTATTGGTGGATGTTGAAGTCCAAACACCGCCAATGACACCCCATGTGGGACCGTAGCTGGCTAAGAAACGAGGAAGCGTCACCGTCATCGCTAGAGCCAGAACGACAGCACCCAGACTAAAGAACGAGAGACGGCTTTTGCTCCCGTTCCCAAAGCTGGCGTTGTGCATCCGTCCGATCCTGATCAGCCTTGCTGAGAACCTCACGGGTGTAGCTGGACGCCTTGAGCAGATCACTAGCCGTTTGCCTGATATCCTTCATCCGCTCTTCAAGCCATTTGTCGATCACTTCGACCACATAATCCGCATACTGGTCAGGGTCAGTCTGATCCTGTGTGGCCTTTGCAGCCCGCCGTGCTTCATTTGCCGCTGTCGTCGCATGATTGACCGCCTTGGTCTGTTCCTGAACGTAGTCGTTCATGTCGAGGACAAGGTTGCCAAGCCGTTCGAGTGTTTCGCGCAGCTCACTATCACACTATCAGAAAGCGGGGCAGGGGAAGCAGCGTTGTCAGACATAGCGGGTCACTTTCAAATCAATGGTCCTGCGGCTGGAACAGCCCCTTGAACTCGGGATCAGCGTAGAAGCGCAGCTTTCGCGCCAGTACCGAGGGCTGTCCCTGTATACGCAGGAGCTGGATATCAGGCGGCATCTGCATGATTTCGTCAGGTGTCAGTAGATCACGGCCCGTGAGGTTGTTCGAGAAGCTGGGGCCGTCACCGGGCTTGAAGCTGTCAGTCTGGAAGCCCGGCATTGGCAATGACGGCCCCCGGACGGCTCTGAGCGACGCATTCATCGTGAGTGGAGGGAGAAGGCCTGAGACGCGCTGTAAGCGCTTGTGGAGGCTCTCAGCGTCCTTTGGCAGGAAAGGGGGCTGTTTAAGGAGAAGACCGCCTCCAGCGGCCTCTGCGTGGCTCTGAGGACCCATCCTGTCCCTGGGAGGCAGAGGGCGGGGGAATTGCCAGGGCGATCTGCGGTTCGCAGCCTAGCCTTTCACAGGCCCGCCGAAACCAGCCCTGTGGCCGTTTGGGGCACCGTCAGGCCTTTTTTGCCCGCTTTCCGGGCAATATCCGGCGTATTTTCAGGTTATTTCGGGGCACTTCCCGGTTGAAATCCGACAATTCATGGACATATCCGATTATCCTTGGCGCACTCAGAACAGGACACCGGATCATGGCAGAGGAAACGCTTCCGACACTGGATGACTGCCTGCGGGCGGCAGACCGGGCAGCACAGGACATTGCCACGGCCATCGGGACAACGCCGCAAAACCTGTCCCGCTGGCGCACAGGCACACGGTCCCCCTCTGCGGAGTGGAAGGGAAAGTTGGAACGGGAGTTCAATACCAAGATCAGCTGGACCCGGAAGGCCCGCCCCCGGAAACCGGGTGATCATAGCCCGGATCTGATCCAGGAGCTTGTGGAGATGCTGCGTCCGATGATGGGTAAACTGGGCAACGCCAGCGCCTCACAGGTCATGGCTGCCACAGCGGGCGGGCTGATCGGCACTGTGATTGCCCGTCACCTTGACCTGACCAGACCGGGCCAGATGACCGCCGCCGGGATTGGCGGGTCCGCCTTCGGGCTGATGCTGGAAGAGTACGTGCGCGAGACCCTGGTGCCGATGCTCCGGGACGCGCGGGAGGCCGCGCCCGAAGAGGAGGAAAGCGCTGATCTGTTCTGCCCCTCCTGCGGATCGGGATTTTTCAACGAGGATGTGACCGGCGCGGTCACGTCCTTGCGTGGCCAGCCCCTTTGCCCGGCCTGTGGCCATGGCGTTCTGGAGCCAACAGGCTCCGGGTGAGGCATGCGTCTGAACTTGAACGACGCCAGAACGGATTGGGTCCGGGCGGTTTGGGCTATTCACAACTGTGACCCAACTGGTTGTTTTTGTGCTCTAGATGAGGAAGGAATCCATCCAAGAAACGGCTCGAAACTGTTCAAATGAACCGAACCACCTCTTATCTCAGGGCTGAAGACGAGGGTCTAACGAAAAGCGGTCCTGGGTTACGCTATCATACTTGGTAGCTACTTTTGCTGCGTTGAAAATTAAATTCCAACTTTTTTTCGATACAGCGCTCGGAATGAGTATAAATGTATGTTTTGTAAGTAGCCTATCACCAAATTCTTGCTGGTTTGTATTAGGCGTACATGGAGCAAGCCAATTTGGGTTTGGTATGTCCGTAGGCTCCACAATTGTTACATCTGCAGGATCGATTATCCTGCCGGATGTGAGTGTGTGTGGTTCAGTATCTAGAACCTTGAACCCCTTGTGGACTGCTACTTCAAGTACAGCGGTTGCTGGGTCCAATGATGTATAAACCGCGCGAACGCCTGGCGAATTCCATCGCCCTCCGACTCGAAAGCTTCCCTCTCCACGGTGCCATGTCGTAGCATATCGCTCGGCATCGATGCGCCAGAAGAATAACTCGCCGCTTCCGAGTGGAGGCGATATTGGTGTCACGCATAAACCCCATATTCAATTCGGGTGAGATAATCCTCAATGGCCTCCAGCCCAACAGCTGTCGCCAAAAGATCAATCGGTTTGCGTTGGTCAAGCCCTAGAGCTGGAGCGTTCATCCAAGCTTCAGCTTCCTCTTTTGATCCGAGTATATCGGTGGCGCGTCCAAGAATTTCAGCAAACTTCCAAGTTCTATTGCTTTGCTCAACGCTTAGTATGTTGTCCTGTGGTTCTTTTTTTCGTCTCTGTAACGTTCGCACACTTAGCCCAATAGTTTTGTCTAGAGTGCCAACGTTTGCCAAGAAGGAGACTTGTGCAGTTAAGTACAGCAATGCAGACGTTGGAAGCCCAACCATCAGTAGATCATGAGCGTCCAAACTGTTTTGGACGGGTTTTTTGATCGTCTCTTGCCCTCCTAAGAGTGCGTAGGTTCGAGTGATATCATTTTCAATTGTCGTTACTTGGGCCATCTCTAGACTCCTTTGCGTCACGTGTCGCAATTTATTTGACACATGGCGCGCCTCTTTTCAAGAGGCGTTTGCTGTCTTGGCATTTGAACGTTCCAGTTGATATTTGTTAGCCAAAAACGGCGGTTTTGGCCAAACGCCCTGCCCTGCCCAAGATCAATCGGTTAGCCAAGACAAAAACCCCCGGCAAAGCCTTTGCGGTTTTGGCAGATTTTTGTCACAGTGCGGCATGATCATCGGATATGCCCGCGTCAGCACGGACGACCAGAGCCTGGATTCACAAACCGATGCCCTTTCGGCAGCCGGTGCCGGGAAGGTGTTCGCAGACAAAATCAGCGGATCAAGGCGCGTCCGACCGGAACTGGACAGAATGCTGGAGCAACTCCGCGACGGCGACGTTGTGACCGTCACGAAGTATGATCGCCTCGCGCGGTCTCTGAAAGACCTCTTGGAGATCGTAGAGGCAATCCGGGAACGCGGGGCCGGCTTCCGGTCGCTGGCAGAGGATATCGACACGACGACGCCAGCAGGCCGCTTGGTGTTTCATGTCTTCGCCTCCATCGCCCAGTTTGAGCGCGAGCGGATTTCCGAACGGACCAAGGAAGGGCTGGAGTCTGCGCGCAAGCGGGGCCGCATCGGCGGTAGACCCCCTGCCCTATCGCCCGCTCAGAAGGATGAGGTGCGGCGCATGAGAGATGTCGAGCAACGTGCAATCCCTGAGATCGCGCGGCTGTTCAAAGTCAGCGAACGCACCGTGAGGCGTGTGTGAAGCGGTGTCCTACGCTGGAACTGATGCGGGCTTAGGAAGTACTATGCACACATCGTCAATCATCTGTTGCTGCGCAGATTTGATGTCGCCCTGAATGTTTACTCGGTAGTGGTAGAACTGCGCGCCGGTCGAAAGTCTACCGATGCGCTCTAGGCGCTGACTGTCTCCCTCATTTGTTGGTGAGAACAATACCCCAATAGGAGCCTTAGCAGAGGTAACATGGCTAATTATCTGATACCTATCGGCTTCTTTGAGCTTCGGTTTGTACTTCACCTCGCCCAGACCAATGATCTCCGTCTTTGATCTGCGGAAAATCAAGTCGGACTTGGTAGGGTAGGTTCTGTTATCCTCAAAGAGACGTCCTTGGTGTTTATTTCCATCCAGCACGGCGATGTTGTGGCTCCGCAATCCCTGAACGAACGTTTGGCGAATGAATCGCTCAAAAATGTCGTCGAGGTTGAAAAGAAAGGACGGCAGCTCCTTTCCGCTAGGCTCGAAAGTGAACGCGATGCCTCCACCTGTCAGAAGCAACTGGTATACGCGAAGCAAACCCGAGTAGTGTTGGCGCAATCGAAGTGAAACAGATCGATCTAAGTCGAAGTCGTGAAGGCTTGGTTCTCGCTCCTGGACACGTTGAAGTGCGCCTAGCGCTTGTTGGAACAGCAGCCTTTCACCTTCCCAGTCTTCGCGATGCGGGATCAGCCGGGCAAAACGTAAACACGCTGCTTTGATTACTTGATTAACGGGTGAGTCCAGGCCGAACTCGAATACGCTTGAGACCGTATCGACAGGATTCCCGCGCGACAGATAACGGCCGATCGTAGCGCCGAATTCGACCCTGGGAGTGTAGTAACCGGTTCTCTGTCGAGGATAATAACTCCGCTCAAATCCAGCGGAGAGTGCCTCTCTCAAATAGTGACAAAAGCTTCGGGCGAGTATCTGAACGGGGGCCGGGCTGTCGCTTGTTTGATAGCGTCGGAGCGTTGGCAACACGTTTGCGAAGGTTTCGCCACCGACTTCCAGCATGGTCCAAAGGTTGGCAATCGGGAACTTTGGAACGATGTTCAAGGTAATGGAACGCGTCAGTGGTAGATAGCCAATGAGGCCGAGAGCCATCAAACGCGCCCCGTCTGATATATCTTTGACTTCAATTGCATTGAGCGCGCGTGTCTCAGGAAGGATCAGTGAACGACCTTCGGGGTCGAACAGATCGGTTCGAGGAAAATAACGAGTGCCCCGCTCTTGAATCTCGACTACGCGAACGGGTTCAACCACTGCGATCAGCCTTGCCCGTCATCTGTACCAGCGGCTTCTGCATCTTCATCGAGCTGAAGAAGATTCTCGATCTCTGTCTTGAGCGCCTCGTAGCGCTGTCGGTCATGGAACAGAGTCCGCTGAAGTCCGAGATGCACCCGTCCTGTCCAAACGTCTGCCAAATCATCAATGCTTTGAACATGTAAGAAATTTGTATGTCCGAACCCGGCAGGAAAAGCTTCTGTCAGGATATCGAACACTCGCAGGGTGCGTGATAGCACCCGGCTCTCGACGCCCCGTTCTTTCAGGAAACTCTCCAAGAACACCTTATCGGGTTCCATCATGATAACGAGAAAACGCCGCAATAGCGCGTCGTCTAGATCCGTTACGGACCGATCAAATGGGTTCGCTGTCGCGAGCACAATAAGGTTGCGTGGTAGCGTTGTCGGTTTGCCCGATATGGCGAGAGTAAATTCTTTCTCGCGGTAATCGGGTTCGAGATAAGTGAGCAACTCCCCAAAAATGCGAGCTACGTCCCCCCTGTTTAGCTCATCAATGACCAAAACATGGAGGTTCTCGGGGTCCTTCGTTGCTTTCTCTGCAAACTTCAAGAAGTGGCGACGTTCGAGGACATAAGTGACTCCACCACCACTTTTGTCTTTAGAGACCGCCGGGCGAAATCCTTCTACGAAGTCATCATAGCCGAACGCCGGATGAAACTGGAGGAGCAACACTCGCGTTTCATCTCCGTCTGCCAAGAAGGCTGCGATGTCATGCGCCCACTTCGTCTTCCCGGTGCCTGGAGGTCCAGCTAGAAGAAAGGATCGACTCGTGTCCTTTGCAATCGCACTCTGAACCGTGGACAAGATTGGATCATCGGGGCTGAGCAGGTCCTTACTTGTACTATCGGCAGCGCTGTCTGCTTGTTGTGGTGCATTCAGAAACGCCTCCAAGCGAGGGGCAAGCTCCGACAGAAACTCGTCGTCCGTGGGGCGCTCAGTGACAGTTCCTGGCCACGCTCGGTCCGGTGCCAACTTAAACCGCCCCATGTAAGGGGCCTTAAATACGTCCAGTTCAAGTTTCTCTGTCAGCAAGTGATCATAGAGCTCTTGCCAAGATGTTATGTGATCAGGAAAGCCTGAAAAGGCGAAGAGCCAGACCATAAAGTCTTCGAAATTGAATGATTCAGGCACTGCGCTCTCGAACGCAGGCTGGAAAGCATCGGTCAAACGGACTGTAGCTTTCTCGCCTTCGACCTCCCCCCGCTGCCGCATTTCGCGGTAACCGCGACTTGAAAAGAGGTTGCCCCACATTTTCGTATCTTGCCAGATCATGTAGTCGCCAGCGAAGTCACCGCGGTTCCAAGTGACGCCTTTAAGGCGGGGCCTCAGAAGATTATTTCCGCTCGGGAATGGCGGTATCCCTATGAGCGCACCGTTGAAGAAATTGTCCAGAAATTGATCAGTGCCCTTATTCTTAGACATATCAACTAGCTCGTCTTCGCCGACGTCGTTTGCGGCAAAGACGAAAGCTGGGATTAGCCAGTTAGCGCTAAATTTTTGAAGTTCTTCAATTGATGATTTTATTGTTTGGATTTCGAAGAACTTCAAATTTCTCTATTCCTTCTTTTCGCGGCCAGGCTTTCGAAAATTTGCTTTGTTTCCGGTCCATTGGTCCCATAGACCAGATGGCTTAGCCAGTTTCTGGTCTACTATCTTCCAATCAACAGGACCGTGTCCATCGGATTCTAAGGTGCTCTGTACATAGTCGAGGTAGTCGTCACTCATGTCGATGCCGACGACGTTTCGGTGATGTTCGAGTGCCGTGAAAATGGTGGTTCCACTTCCGACGAACGGGTCCAGAACGTGGCCGCCAGGAGGACTGCCAACCTCAATGCACCGTCGGACAAGCTCTGATGGAAATGCTGCATTATGCTTTGCCCGTCGATTCCGTTCGATGGGAATGTTCCAAACATCTTCTTCAACCAACTTCGAGCGATCAAAGCTGTAGAACCTTGATTTTGAGAACATAAACACAAACTCATACTGCCTGTGAGGGCGGTCTCGGGCAGTCGGCTCGACAAATGCATTGCATCTGTTCCAGATAATCGAGCTGCGGAGTGTCCAACCTCTAGATTGCATAGCGAACGCGACCTTCCAGGGGATGCCAATCATACTCTTCTTGGGTATGTCCCAGCCGCTTACATCAACAGGCCGAACCTTGCTTCTGAGAAAGTTCCGAGATGAGCACTTCGGATCACTGCCATGTGGCTGTCCATTGCCAGAATAGAAGGTATCTCCGATATTCAAGAAGAACACACCTTCAGGATGCAGAGTGCGTTTCAATTCATCGAAAACCTTCATCAGCTCTTCGATGTATGCATCAACAGTTTCTTCGTGACCTAGTTGGCCTTCGTAACCGTAGTCACGAACCCAATAGTACGGCGGCGAGGTGATCGCGACATTGAAAGTCTCATCGGGTAAACTTGCCAATGCCTGGGCTGAGTCACCCTTCAAGATACCTGCAACATTCTTGGCGCTAGTGAAATAGCTAGATCGACTGATCTCTGAGCCGGAGGCGGGTTCATCAGACTGACCTGTTGAGCTTTTTTTCACCGTTGTTGTTGCTGGCATCTCTGTCCCTTTCTTGATGTCTTGTATCTGTCATTCCGTAACATATTTTGTGTATAGAACAAAACAGAAACATTTTCTTACTTAGTTAATTATTACAGGCGCTTATATTCACCGAGCACCCTGCCCTTCAGCAAGTTTCTCATACCTCGCCCACATTTGCTCGATCAGTTGGCCTTGCGTGACACCTAGCCGTTCAGCTTCGGCGGCAATGGCCTCTCCTACTTTTGGGAGAACCTTTGGATGTAACTGATGGGTTCGGGGGCTGGGTTTGCGGCCAGGCTTCTTACGCGGAGTTCGATCAAGGAAGCCCCTCGCCTCCCCCACTTCATCGGCACGTCGAACCTGTTCGACGGATGTATCTTTTGGGCGCGCTTTGAGGCCTGCGAGCCTATTTGAGCCGTTCATAAACCGCCTCCGTGAACGCTTGAGCGTTGATCAGTGCCTTATCCACTTTCCCGCCCGTGACCATTTCAGGATCATTCAACATTGCAGTCAGATCACTGCCATATGCGAAGAGTTCGGAAAACGCCGCGCGGGCCACGAGTGACGGTTCGAT
Organism: Kordiimonas sp.; assembly: GCA_963921265.3. Lineage (GTDB taxonomy): Bacteria > Pseudomonadota > Alphaproteobacteria > Sphingomonadales > Kordiimonadaceae > Kordiimonas. The sequence continues at coordinate 9,136 of OZ001197.2, read as the reverse complement.
CACGTCGATCCCTGCCCCACCTAATTGCGCTTCCAGCTCCTTCTGGACGCGGCTTTTGACCGCTGCGCTGGTCTTGGTCAGCACCACAGCATGCCGGATCGACCGCCCAAGGGCTTCTTCCTCTTCACGAACCAGAGCCAGTGCTTCTGAACCGATCTCTGCGTCGAGCGCTGTCGGCTGCATCGGGACGATCACCAGGTCCGCCTGAGAGATGGCGCGACTGACGAGCTGGGACGCAACACCTTCCAAGTCCACAATAACGATCTTGCCATCACCGTCCGCGCTCCGGATGGTCGGGACGATCTCTGAGCGACCAACATCGCTCTTCAGGGTCACGCCGGAAGGTGCGCCATGCGATGCCCACCTGGTAAGAGACTTGTTGGGGTCACAGTCAAGAACCGTGACGTCTGCGCCCATGCGAGCGAACTCAGACGTCAGAAGAACGGCGCATGTCGATTTCCCAACCCCACCCTTGGGGCTTGCCATAACGATAACGGGCATTGCTCGATCCTGCCACTTTGTTGTTACCGGATTTATATCTCATACCGAAAACAAATCCAACACCGGAATTAAATTTGATACCGGATTTGTTTCCATACCGGTTTTTAATCTCAAGGCATGCCTCGCTTCTCAAACCACTTTCGACAAAAACCAATGAAAGCTCGATCAGCGTTTCGGGGTGGCTCAACACACCAGTCGCGCCACTCACGCTCTAAGAAACGCACGTCCCAACCGGGCGCTACATGGCGTGCCTCTTCGTAAGTATCGGACTGCAGTGGTGGAACACTGCCTTCAACAAGCTGGGCAGGAGACACCGTGCCGCGATTGGTAAATATCACCATGTCTGATTCATCATCAAATTCAACATGATAGTCTGGCAAATGGTCATGCTCCGCGAGTTGCCGGATCATCTGCCGAAAGCGCTTCTGAGGACTCTGAGAGCCGGTCTTAAGCAGAAGCTTTGCCAACGTGATGCGCCAGGTTTTCTGTTGCCCGCAATGCTTCCGGGCGATCTCATATACCCGTCTCTCGATAGGTTTCCGCAGACGGAAGTAGTCCCGGTGGAGAGTGAGAACCTCTTCGTTGCGGATTGCGTTGAAAACCCAGTCTGACAGCTTCACTTCACACCAGAGAAGACGGCCATCGAGGCCATGTTTCCGGCGGATTGACGACACATCAATCAGGCCAAAGCCATCAACTTGCTCTTCATCGCCCGTGATAATGTTCGTCCTGATCCGCGTACCTTCAAGGCGATCAAGGGCATCGAGCAGGGACTGATATTCCCGGCCACTTGTGCCCCGATTGGTGAAGATAAGCAGCTCTCTGGAGTTGATCCGGACACGGGGCGAAACCGCTTCGCCTTCCTTCAGCTTTGCCATGATCTGACTGATGCAGTAGATCAGAATGTCCTTGTCGTAGATCGTCGCCAAACCCTTCACACTCGGCGTGATCTGTAGCCACTTGTCGCCGTTCTCGTAACGCTTGATCGTCGTCTCTGGCTTTTTTGAGAGTGAATAGAATGGGTGCTCCATGTGCTGCATCACATCCTTCAGGACAGCATCAGCGACATCACAGATGAACAGATCATGCTGCGGATGACGATCCGGTAGAAGCGGGGTGAGAGCATTCGTGTTATCAGTTACCATGAGTCGACATTCGTGGTTTTAGTTACCGCAGTCAAGATTCGTGTTATTAGTTACCGAAAGCAGGATTTCAGTTACCAAGATTCGTGTTATCAGTTACCAACCAGCAGGGAAATTGCAGATTTTTCAAATCTCTACGCGTATTTTTGGGACGCGTAACACAGATTCTAACACATATATAACACCCACCTTCGCAGTCAGGCTTATCCAGAACGCGCAAAACCCTGCTCACTGCTGATAGAACGCGCAGACATCCGTATTGGTGGATGTTGAAGTCCAAACACCGCCAATGACACCCCATGTGGGACCGTAGCTGGCTAAGAAACGAGGAAGCGTCACCGTCATCGCTAGAGCCAGAACGACAGCACCCAGACTAAAGAACGAGAGACGGCTTTTGCTCCCGTTCCCAAAGCTGGCGTTGTGCATCCGTCCGATCCTGATCAGCCTTGCTGAGAACCTCACGGGTGTAGCTGGACGCCTTGAGCAGATCACTAGCCGTTTGCCTGATATCCTTCATCCGCTCTTCAAGCCATTTGTCGATCACTTCGACCACATAATCCGCATACTGGTCAGGGTCAGTCTGATCCTGTGTGGCCTTTGCAGCCCGCCGTGCTTCATTTGCCGCTGTCGTCGCATGATTGACCGCCTTGGTCTGTTCCTGAACGTAGTCGTTCATGTCGAGGACAAGGTTGCCAAGCCGTTCGAGTGTTTCGCGCAGCTCACTATCACACTATCAGAAAGCGGGGCAGGGGAAGCAGCGTTGTCAGACATAGCGGGTCACTTTCAAATCAATGGTCCTGCGGCTGGAACAGCCCCTTGAACTCGGGATCAGCGTAGAAGCGCAGCTTTCGCGCCAGTACCGAGGGCTGTCCCTGTATACGCAGGAGCTGGATATCAGGCGGCATCTGCATGATTTCGTCAGGTGTCAGTAGATCACGGCCCGTGAGGTTGTTCGAGAAGCTGGGGCCGTCACCGGGCTTGAAGCTGTCAGTCTGGAAGCCCGGCATTGGCAATGACGGCCCCCGGACGGCTCTGAGCGACGCATTCATCGTGAGTGGAGGGAGAAGGCCTGAGACGCGCTGTAAGCGCTTGTGGAGGCTCTCAGCGTCCTTTGGCAGGAAAGGGGGCTGTTTAAGGAGAAGACCGCCTCCAGCGGCCTCTGCGTGGCTCTGAGGACCCATCCTGTCCCTGGGAGGCAGAGGGCGGGGGAATTGCCAGGGCGATCTGCGGTTCGCAGCCTAGCCTTTCACAGGCCCGCCGAAACCAGCCCTGTGGCCGTTTGGGGCACCGTCAGGCCTTTTTTGCCCGCTTTCCGGGCAATATCCGGCGTATTTTCAGGTTATTTCGGGGCACTTCCCGGTTGAAATCCGACAATTCATGGACATATCCGATTATCCTTGGCGCACTCAGAACAGGACACCGGATCATGGCAGAGGAAACGCTTCCGACACTGGATGACTGCCTGCGGGCGGCAGACCGGGCAGCACAGGACATTGCCACGGCCATCGGGACAACGCCGCAAAACCTGTCCCGCTGGCGCACAGGCACACGGTCCCCCTCTGCGGAGTGGAAGGGAAAGTTGGAACGGGAGTTCAATACCAAGATCAGCTGGACCCGGAAGGCCCGCCCCCGGAAACCGGGTGATCATAGCCCGGATCTGATCCAGGAGCTTGTGGAGATGCTGCGTCCGATGATGGGTAAACTGGGCAACGCCAGCGCCTCACAGGTCATGGCTGCCACAGCGGGCGGGCTGATCGGCACTGTGATTGCCCGTCACCTTGACCTGACCAGACCGGGCCAGATGACCGCCGCCGGGATTGGCGGGTCCGCCTTCGGGCTGATGCTGGAAGAGTACGTGCGCGAGACCCTGGTGCCGATGCTCCGGGACGCGCGGGAGGCCGCGCCCGAAGAGGAGGAAAGCGCTGATCTGTTCTGCCCCTCCTGCGGATCGGGATTTTTCAACGAGGATGTGACCGGCGCGGTCACGTCCTTGCGTGGCCAGCCCCTTTGCCCGGCCTGTGGCCATGGCGTTCTGGAGCCAACAGGCTCCGGGTGAGGCATGCGTCTGAACTTGAACGACGCCAGAACGGATTGGGTCCGGGCGGTTTGGGCTATTCACAACTGTGACCCAACTGGTTGTTTTTGTGCTCTAGATGAGGAAGGAATCCATCCAAGAAACGGCTCGAAACTGTTCAAATGAACCGAACCACCTCTTATCTCAGGGCTGAAGACGAGGGTCTAACGAAAAGCGGTCCTGGGTTACGCTATCATACTTGGTAGCTACTTTTGCTGCGTTGAAAATTAAATTCCAACTTTTTTTCGATACAGCGCTCGGAATGAGTATAAATGTATGTTTTGTAAGTAGCCTATCACCAAATTCTTGCTGGTTTGTATTAGGCGTACATGGAGCAAGCCAATTTGGGTTTGGTATGTCCGTAGGCTCCACAATTGTTACATCTGCAGGATCGATTATCCTGCCGGATGTGAGTGTGTGTGGTTCAGTATCTAGAACCTTGAACCCCTTGTGGACTGCTACTTCAAGTACAGCGGTTGCTGGGTCCAATGATGTATAAACCGCGCGAACGCCTGGCGAATTCCATCGCCCTCCGACTCGAAAGCTTCCCTCTCCACGGTGCCATGTCGTAGCATATCGCTCGGCATCGATGCGCCAGAAGAATAACTCGCCGCTTCCGAGTGGAGGCGATATTGGTGTCACGCATAAACCCCATATTCAATTCGGGTGAGATAATCCTCAATGGCCTCCAGCCCAACAGCTGTCGCCAAAAGATCAATCGGTTTGCGTTGGTCAAGCCCTAGAGCTGGAGCGTTCATCCAAGCTTCAGCTTCCTCTTTTGATCCGAGTATATCGGTGGCGCGTCCAAGAATTTCAGCAAACTTCCAAGTTCTATTGCTTTGCTCAACGCTTAGTATGTTGTCCTGTGGTTCTTTTTTTCGTCTCTGTAACGTTCGCACACTTAGCCCAATAGTTTTGTCTAGAGTGCCAACGTTTGCCAAGAAGGAGACTTGTGCAGTTAAGTACAGCAATGCAGACGTTGGAAGCCCAACCATCAGTAGATCATGAGCGTCCAAACTGTTTTGGACGGGTTTTTTGATCGTCTCTTGCCCTCCTAAGAGTGCGTAGGTTCGAGTGATATCATTTTCAATTGTCGTTACTTGGGCCATCTCTAGACTCCTTTGCGTCACGTGTCGCAATTTATTTGACACATGGCGCGCCTCTTTTCAAGAGGCGTTTGCTGTCTTGGCATTTGAACGTTCCAGTTGATATTTGTTAGCCAAAAACGGCGGTTTTGGCCAAACGCCCTGCCCTGCCCAAGATCAATCGGTTAGCCAAGACAAAAACCCCCGGCAAAGCCTTTGCGGTTTTGGCAGATTTTTGTCACAGTGCGGCATGATCATCGGATATGCCCGCGTCAGCACGGACGACCAGAGCCTGGATTCACAAACCGATGCCCTTTCGGCAGCCGGTGCCGGGAAGGTGTTCGCAGACAAAATCAGCGGATCAAGGCGCGTCCGACCGGAACTGGACAGAATGCTGGAGCAACTCCGCGACGGCGACGTTGTGACCGTCACGAAGTATGATCGCCTCGCGCGGTCTCTGAAAGACCTCTTGGAGATCGTAGAGGCAATCCGGGAACGCGGGGCCGGCTTCCGGTCGCTGGCAGAGGATATCGACACGACGACGCCAGCAGGCCGCTTGGTGTTTCATGTCTTCGCCTCCATCGCCCAGTTTGAGCGCGAGCGGATTTCCGAACGGACCAAGGAAGGGCTGGAGTCTGCGCGCAAGCGGGGCCGCATCGGCGGTAGACCCCCTGCCCTATCGCCCGCTCAGAAGGATGAGGTGCGGCGCATGAGAGATGTCGAGCAACGTGCAATCCCTGAGATCGCGCGGCTGTTCAAAGTCAGCGAACGCACCGTGAGGCGTGTGTGAAGCGGTGTCCTACGCTGGAACTGATGCGGGCTTAGGAAGTACTATGCACACATCGTCAATCATCTGTTGCTGCGCAGATTTGATGTCGCCCTGAATGTTTACTCGGTAGTGGTAGAACTGCGCGCCGGTCGAAAGTCTACCGATGCGCTCTAGGCGCTGACTGTCTCCCTCATTTGTTGGTGAGAACAATACCCCAATAGGAGCCTTAGCAGAGGTAACATGGCTAATTATCTGATACCTATCGGCTTCTTTGAGCTTCGGTTTGTACTTCACCTCGCCCAGACCAATGATCTCCGTCTTTGATCTGCGGAAAATCAAGTCGGACTTGGTAGGGTAGGTTCTGTTATCCTCAAAGAGACGTCCTTGGTGTTTATTTCCATCCAGCACGGCGATGTTGTGGCTCCGCAATCCCTGAACGAACGTTTGGCGAATGAATCGCTCAAAAATGTCGTCGAGGTTGAAAAGAAAGGACGGCAGCTCCTTTCCGCTAGGCTCGAAAGTGAACGCGATGCCTCCACCTGTCAGAAGCAACTGGTATACGCGAAGCAAACCCGAGTAGTGTTGGCGCAATCGAAGTGAAACAGATCGATCTAAGTCGAAGTCGTGAAGGCTTGGTTCTCGCTCCTGGACACGTTGAAGTGCGCCTAGCGCTTGTTGGAACAGCAGCCTTTCACCTTCCCAGTCTTCGCGATGCGGGATCAGCCGGGCAAAACGTAAACACGCTGCTTTGATTACTTGATTAACGGGTGAGTCCAGGCCGAACTCGAATACGCTTGAGACCGTATCGACAGGATTCCCGCGCGACAGATAACGGCCGATCGTAGCGCCGAATTCGACCCTGGGAGTGTAGTAACCGGTTCTCTGTCGAGGATAATAACTCCGCTCAAATCCAGCGGAGAGTGCCTCTCTCAAATAGTGACAAAAGCTTCGGGCGAGTATCTGAACGGGGGCCGGGCTGTCGCTTGTTTGATAGCGTCGGAGCGTTGGCAACACGTTTGCGAAGGTTTCGCCACCGACTTCCAGCATGGTCCAAAGGTTGGCAATCGGGAACTTTGGAACGATGTTCAAGGTAATGGAACGCGTCAGTGGTAGATAGCCAATGAGGCCGAGAGCCATCAAACGCGCCCCGTCTGATATATCTTTGACTTCAATTGCATTGAGCGCGCGTGTCTCAGGAAGGATCAGTGAACGACCTTCGGGGTCGAACAGATCGGTTCGAGGAAAATAACGAGTGCCCCGCTCTTGAATCTCGACTACGCGAACGGGTTCAACCACTGCGATCAGCCTTGCCCGTCATCTGTACCAGCGGCTTCTGCATCTTCATCGAGCTGAAGAAGATTCTCGATCTCTGTCTTGAGCGCCTCGTAGCGCTGTCGGTCATGGAACAGAGTCCGCTGAAGTCCGAGATGCACCCGTCCTGTCCAAACGTCTGCCAAATCATCAATGCTTTGAACATGTAAGAAATTTGTATGTCCGAACCCGGCAGGAAAAGCTTCTGTCAGGATATCGAACACTCGCAGGGTGCGTGATAGCACCCGGCTCTCGACGCCCCGTTCTTTCAGGAAACTCTCCAAGAACACCTTATCGGGTTCCATCATGATAACGAGAAAACGCCGCAATAGCGCGTCGTCTAGATCCGTTACGGACCGATCAAATGGGTTCGCTGTCGCGAGCACAATAAGGTTGCGTGGTAGCGTTGTCGGTTTGCCCGATATGGCGAGAGTAAATTCTTTCTCGCGGTAATCGGGTTCGAGATAAGTGAGCAACTCCCCAAAAATGCGAGCTACGTCCCCCCTGTTTAGCTCATCAATGACCAAAACATGGAGGTTCTCGGGGTCCTTCGTTGCTTTCTCTGCAAACTTCAAGAAGTGGCGACGTTCGAGGACATAAGTGACTCCACCACCACTTTTGTCTTTAGAGACCGCCGGGCGAAATCCTTCTACGAAGTCATCATAGCCGAACGCCGGATGAAACTGGAGGAGCAACACTCGCGTTTCATCTCCGTCTGCCAAGAAGGCTGCGATGTCATGCGCCCACTTCGTCTTCCCGGTGCCTGGAGGTCCAGCTAGAAGAAAGGATCGACTCGTGTCCTTTGCAATCGCACTCTGAACCGTGGACAAGATTGGATCATCGGGGCTGAGCAGGTCCTTACTTGTACTATCGGCAGCGCTGTCTGCTTGTTGTGGTGCATTCAGAAACGCCTCCAAGCGAGGGGCAAGCTCCGACAGAAACTCGTCGTCCGTGGGGCGCTCAGTGACAGTTCCTGGCCACGCTCGGTCCGGTGCCAACTTAAACCGCCCCATGTAAGGGGCCTTAAATACGTCCAGTTCAAGTTTCTCTGTCAGCAAGTGATCATAGAGCTCTTGCCAAGATGTTATGTGATCAGGAAAGCCTGAAAAGGCGAAGAGCCAGACCATAAAGTCTTCGAAATTGAATGATTCAGGCACTGCGCTCTCGAACGCAGGCTGGAAAGCATCGGTCAAACGGACTGTAGCTTTCTCGCCTTCGACCTCCCCCCGCTGCCGCATTTCGCGGTAACCGCGACTTGAAAAGAGGTTGCCCCACATTTTCGTATCTTGCCAGATCATGTAGTCGCCAGCGAAGTCACCGCGGTTCCAAGTGACGCCTTTAAGGCGGGGCCTCAGAAGATTATTTCCGCTCGGGAATGGCGGTATCCCTATGAGCGCACCGTTGAAGAAATTGTCCAGAAATTGATCAGTGCCCTTATTCTTAGACATATCAACTAGCTCGTCTTCGCCGACGTCGTTTGCGGCAAAGACGAAAGCTGGGATTAGCCAGTTAGCGCTAAATTTTTGAAGTTCTTCAATTGATGATTTTATTGTTTGGATTTCGAAGAACTTCAAATTTCTCTATTCCTTCTTTTCGCGGCCAGGCTTTCGAAAATTTGCTTTGTTTCCGGTCCATTGGTCCCATAGACCAGATGGCTTAGCCAGTTTCTGGTCTACTATCTTCCAATCAACAGGACCGTGTCCATCGGATTCTAAGGTGCTCTGTACATAGTCGAGGTAGTCGTCACTCATGTCGATGCCGACGACGTTTCGGTGATGTTCGAGTGCCGTGAAAATGGTGGTTCCACTTCCGACGAACGGGTCCAGAACGTGGCCGCCAGGAGGACTGCCAACCTCAATGCACCGTCGGACAAGCTCTGATGGAAATGCTGCATTATGCTTTGCCCGTCGATTCCGTTCGATGGGAATGTTCCAAACATCTTCTTCAACCAACTTCGAGCGATCAAAGCTGTAGAACCTTGATTTTGAGAACATAAACACAAACTCATACTGCCTGTGAGGGCGGTCTCGGGCAGTCGGCTCGACAAATGCATTGCATCTGTTCCAGATAATCGAGCTGCGGAGTGTCCAACCTCTAGATTGCATAGCGAACGCGACCTTCCAGGGGATGCCAATCATACTCTTCTTGGGTATGTCCCAGCCGCTTACATCAACAGGCCGAACCTTGCTTCTGAGAAAGTTCCGAGATGAGCACTTCGGATCACTGCCATGTGGCTGTCCATTGCCAGAATAGA
>OZ001196.2:4017500-4173761 GCA_963921265.3 Kordiimonas sp. | reverse complement strand
ATAGAATTTAAAAGTGCTGTTTTCAGCAAAATCAAGTTCTTGAACCAGTGTTTGACCGCCATCGACGGTAGTAGTATTGCCGCGCTCACGCAGCATGCGCAAAAGCGCATTGTTGTTTTCGACGTTGTTTGCAATCTCACCTGATCGATTTTTCAGGGTGGTTGTAAAGATTTCGTCGAAATTCGGGTTAGCAAAAGCCATTGCTTATTCCTTTACGACATGGATTCAGCATAGGCAGCGGCTGCAGCTTCCCTGACAGTTTTCGGCTTATCTGCTTGTTGGGGCGCTACGTTCCTTGTTTTAGGATTGCGTGACGCCTTTTTAGATGAGGCAACCTGCGTTTTTCTCTCCACCTCTTTCTTCTTGGAAAAGGACTCTTTTTCTTTGGTCAGAATCTCTTCAAAAAGATCGTCTTCACTTCTAACGGCCTTGGTGTAAGCCTGTTCAAGCGTCATGGATTGACCTGCCGCCTCACTGGCAGTAATAAGGCTTCCCATTGTCCCGCGAACTTTTTCGAAATGAGGGTGAAGCAAGTTACCTGCATCATCGGTTTTATTGGCAAAATCCGAAATCTGTTTCTGGATAGCATCTTGCTGTTGCTGAATGGTTTGTTGGTTTTGTTGCTCGATCTTCTGCGTCAGGCCATTGACCTGATTACGAAGCTCAACAACCTCAGGTGCAATATATTCTTCTTCAGCTTGCCCTTCAGCGGGTGCCAAAACGCCATATTCTTGCGCCAGTGATTGGACGATCTGGGCTGCCCCATCACGTCCATATGTCGAAACCAATTGCCTTAGCCCCTGTAAAGGATTTGAGTTAAGCAAGCTCTGAGCTTCCAACAGACCGCGAATCGCCCCTTCACGGTTCACATTAGCTGCTCTCATTTGCCCCTCAAGGGGTTGGAAAAGGCTGGCAATAGCCTCATGTTCACGTTTTATTTCAGCAATTTCCTGAAATTTTTTGGTATAACCACGTTCCAGGTTTTTGGACTGATCTAAAAGTGTTTGCTGTGCCTCACGCGGAAGGGAGTTGAAAGCTTCTTTGCTTTCATTTGGCCATGCCTCCGGTGCGACTAAATCTTCTTGGGGTTCTTCAGCAGCCTCTTGTACTGGCTGCTCTTCAATATCTTCAGGCTGTTCTGCCTCACCCGAAACCTTTTCTTGAGGTTCTTCTTGCGGCTCCTCTTCAAGCACTTCCTCTTCAGGAATTTGTGCCTCGGCCACCTGATCTACAATTTCCGCTATTTGCTCTTTAAGATCATCACTCATAACACGCCCATTGATCTTTTGATGTCAGCGACTAATTTTTCCTCGTTTGGCTTTTTCGCCTTTTGAACGGGTTGAGTGCCGCCCACTTCCTCAAACCCACGTTCTTTTAACTGTTGCCGATATGCAGACTTGGAATCATACATTTTGCCATCGGCATGAGAGAGAAACGGTTCTGTCTGATCCCCATTGACCTGCGGAAAGCCTTTTTCACGCAAATGCGCCAATAAATCCGCAAATTCCGCCTTTTCCTGTGGGGTGCGCTTCCTATTGCGCTCTTCAAGAGAAATCAGAACCATTTACACACTTAACCAAAACTTGGTTAATATTAGCGCATATTACGGGAATCGTAAATAGTTTTTATGTTAATCGTAATTATTTCTAGCCGATCAGGCGTAATTCGCGAGCATCCGAGAGAATTGTGTTAGCAAAATTCTTTTCTCTCTCTGTCTGTTGGTCAATTTGCGCGGTTGTAATGGTCGTGCGCGATCTAATGACTTCTTCAGCCAAATCTTTTTGATTTGTTTCACGCGATTTCTGAAAATCAAGTTGTGCGATTTGCAAATCTACGCCCATTTCTTGCGCCTTTAATTCAACTTCGGCCCGTTTTGTTTGAGCTTCGAAAAACTCTAGTTGCAAACGCTGTTGTTCGTTTTGAGCTTCCAATGCTGCAGATGGGTCTTGAGGCGTTTGTTGTTGACTTAGGGTACTTAATGCATTCTCAAGCTCATCTTGAACCTGCCTGCCAGCCTTAAATTGATTGGAAACGAATTTTACGATTTCCGCAAGGAACGGCGCGAGTTGTGGGGTTTGTTCAGCGGCAGGAATAGCTTGTTGCAAAAGAAGTCCGATAGTTTCGGCATATTGCACAGCACGTTGCTGATCAAGCGCCTGGTTAGGCTGTGCAGTGCTATCAGTCTCCACATCAACACGGAAATCCCTGATTTCATCATTACGCAAGAACTCAACCACAGCAGCCATAACTTGTGGCGGCCATTGTAGCCCCGTGATCTTCGTGTAAGTTTCAGGAGAAAACTTGTTAGCCATGACTGCGCTCATGATCTCATACACTTCGCGCATCATGATTTCGACTGGTTCACGGCGCGGACGCAGGCGTAGATTGCCAAATGATCCCTTCAATGCCTGTGCTTCTGCTGTTTCACGCGGATCAGTAGAACCACGCACAATATCGCTAATGCCTGTTAACTCAAAAATTTCATTGATGATGACAATCTTGCGCGCTTCAAGCTTATCAATTGTAGCAGCTATTTCTCCAATCGGAATGTATTCGATCTGCTGTTTAAGCGTGCCATCTTTAGAAAACTGCGTCATATTGACAGGCACAATTGTCCCGTCGTCATAGGCCGAGAAATCTAACTGATTTCCTTTCGATGCGTTATAAATGCCTACAGCACGGCACGTTTTAGTAAGACGGTGTAAACGATTTACGATTTCGTCAAGCTCGTCTGCCTGATCTTTGTAAAGCATGAACTCGCCAATAGGCACCATTGTATCGGTGGTTTCAACAGACATAAGCGGCTTGGGACATGGAAAGAAACCGGGAAGGCCTAGAGGGTCGTCTTCAACCTCAATGACATCTTTCATGCCCTCCGTTACCCAGACACGCTCCTTGCGTGTTTTATCCCAGATTTCCCAAACAGCATAAATTTCACGCGTATTACCAGCACTGTCGCGCTGCTCTTCAGTCGTCGCATCAATTTCGGTAATGCGATCCTTGTCAAACATGTCGATTAGTTCTTGTCGGTCCAAACCATGCTGGCGAGCAACCCACCACGCCTTCTCCCAAGACCGAGAGTTGCTTTGAAGAAAGTCTTCCCAATAGACAAATTCTGTCGAAACGCTTTCATCACGCAAACGCTCGATAAAACCAAGTTCAATTATGCTGCCATCTTCATTCTCGCGCTCAATAAATCCGTCCGGTTCAATTTCTTCTTCATTGATAACAATAATTTTGACTGTTTCCTGTTTTTCCGCATCCAGATCAAGAATCTTATTCATGACTTCAGCTTCAACGCGGTCAAACTCAGCATTATATTGAATCCAGACGGTGCCACGCCCAGGTAACAGCATGTCATCCCGTGCCTGCTTTAGCGTGTCTTCAAAACAGTCCTGATCTGCATAATACTCAAGGGCGCGTTCCTGAAGCTCCGACGCAGCGCGAACAATGTCCCTATCATCCTTATAACGGCGCTGCACATTAGGTTCGGGAATACGGGAAAGCGTGGCTGATTTCAGGATTTCGGTGTTGGAATAAAGAACGTTGAGCTTTTTGCGAGTGCGCCTGTTATTATCATCACGATAACGCTTAAGAATTTTCTTTCCATTATCGCGAAATACTTTTTCATTTTTCTTGGAACTGGCAATTTGCGCCAACCAGAACTTTAGCCGCTCCGAGCGTTCTATATCTACTTTAGGCATTTCTAACTGCTCCTTATCGCTTCAGAGACTGAGTTATAAATGCAAGTTGATTTTCGAGCCTTTCGCTCGTTCTTTTCGGCTTCCATTTTTTGATGAAGTCTGAAACGTGGAGACTTTCCCGCACCGTTTTTATAACCACTGGCAGAATGTTTTTTCATTCCCATTTCAGAATTACCGCGCATTACCACTCACTACTATCACGTTGCCTACGCATTTGTTTCATAATATCGTTAAACGTAAGTTCTTGCAAGAATTGAGGCTCTTCTGGTTCTGGCGGAACATACGCCGCATGCGCTCCGTCAATCACCAAACCCATAAGAGACGCAGTGTCTACAAAGTCATCATGCTTGCCAGTAGGGAACCGAATCATCTGATCAATGCACCTGTCAGAGATTTCGTTTTTCGGAAAAAATATCTTACCCATTGACGCACGGGATTGAAACCCTCTTGCCCTGGCGGTCTTGTCATTGACCGGATTAATCCATTCCATGCGACAATAAGTTTGCTTTTCCTGCATGCGTTTTCTCAGGAACGGTTCAACGCTGCGACGAATGACACCACCCTCGCCAAACGAGCAAATCGGCTCAAACTGCTTAATCAGATACAAAAGTTCGTCAATCCACACATCGGGCGTACATTGCTTGTGCCAATTGTGGATGAAATAAAGATTGTCATCTTTGTCAGTTGCCCAAACTGTATGTTCGGTAAAGTCTCCCTTATCTTCACTCACCGCAAAGTCTGACGTAATCCAATAATTCAAATGCTCGGGTAAATCCCTGTATTCCTTGAACCACTCCTTGAGAAAATAAGAACCCTCCTCAGGCTGCGGGCGCTGCTGATACAAAGCTGACCAAGTGCGGGGATTATGCTGGAACCTGTCCCAATGATTGGCAGGAAACCACTCAGGCCAGATATATTCGCCTATTTCACGATCAAGAGGATCGGGTTGGCGATCACAACGCGCAGGAATGGAAAGAACATAATAAACCTGACCATCACTGCATCTAAAGAAACCTGTCTCGCCATTCCAATTCTCTGGCAGGAGTTTTCCAGCAGGATCATCTTCATGCCACCGTGTCAAAATATAACAAACCCATGCATTCGGCTTTAGGCGCGTCATTAGGTCGTCATCTATGGCGTCTTTGGTCTTCTGCCTTATGGTTTCGCTATCCGCTTCTTCACGGCCCTTAATCGGGTCGTCGATAACAATTCCGTCCGCTCTGTTGCCAGTTATGCCTGCAAGAATACCAGCAGCTCTTACACCGCTCTCATTATCGAGGGTGTAGTCTTCCACAGCCGAGTTATCCTGTGCCAAGCTTAACCCAAAGACATTCTGATACTTCTGGCTTTTGAGGATTTGCCTTGTGCGCCGGGAATGCTTTAGTGCAAGGGGTGTCCCATATGAGGTGGTGATGATGTTATATTTCTCATATTTCCCTACAGCCCAAGCAGGAGCGACGGTCGTTCCATAAGTTGACTTGGCTGCACCGGGAGGAAGAAATAGCATTGCGCCCCTGACCTTCTCTCCATTGTATTCCAGCGTGTTTTCAATTAAACCCTGCATAACATCACAGATCATTATGTGATGGATGGCCATCTTTTCTTCTATGGGAAGTAAAACCTCCTCTTCATCGTCAGATACAGGAACGCCAGGGATGTCGATATATTTGGCAAACTCAGCAAGAGATGTGCGCGCCTTGCGTCTTAAAAGAAGTTCTGTTGCTGCTTGCTCAGGTGTCATTTCTTGACCAGAGCTCCTTCTGCGCCTTTCTATATTTTGGGAAATACCTCAACCTTCTTAAATACAGACTTAACTCCAATTTTATATATTGACGCACATTTTCAGGAGTTTGCTTGACAAGAATTTCATCAATAATAATTGGAACAGGATAATCGTGCGTACCTACACATGATTTAAAGCCATCCCAAGGCGCAAGCTCGGGAACAATTTTATTCATATCAACCATCTTTGGCCTTACCCGCAATTGCCATCAGCTCATCATCAGACAGGTTTCGCCCATTGATCTTTTCGCCCTGCGTGGTGTGGTCAATTTGCTGCTTGTCACCGTAAAGAGAACCCTTCAGCTTGGAGGCAACCCATTTTCTTGCATCTATGCGTATCTTTGCGCGGTGAGGGTCTTCTTCAGTGTCAGCAATGTGCACGATTTCTTG
Source organism: Kordiimonas sp. (assembly GCA_963921265.3). GTDB lineage: Bacteria > Pseudomonadota > Alphaproteobacteria > Sphingomonadales > Kordiimonadaceae > Kordiimonas. The sequence continues at coordinate 4,167,885 of OZ001196.2, read as the reverse complement.
TGCGTAATAGTCGGCCTGTTCTTTTCTCGCCCGCGTGTATTGGTTAAAAAAACCTTCGACAGAATCAAACCAATTATAAACAGTTGGACGGGTAGGCATTTCATGTGCCTCACATATACTTCGCAAGCTTTCACCCTCTGAGATAAGCAAACAAATCTTATCAGCTAATTCCTGTGTGTATTTTGAAGGTCGGCCCATGAGTTTTATGCGGCCCTCCAAACTGAAACGCTGCGAAGCTCATTGTTGTTAATCTTTCCGTGCTGAGCCAACTGTATATATCGGCCCTTTTTTGCTAAAAACTTGTCTTTGAATTTGTGGCCGTTCCTAAGTATCACAAACACTGTCGTGCCTTGGTGAAATGAAGTATGTGTCGCCCCGGATTTCATTAACCTTTTCCAATAGCCTCCAAACAGAATTGATAGTGCTCAAGTAAATTGGGCGTTCCCTCCTTGCGCCGAATAGCCTTTTGCCAGAATTGAATATATTCTGCATCCGCATGCTTTTTTTTGGCGCGCAACGCCTCAACATATTCGACAGCCAGCTTTTTTCTTTTGTTAATGTCCAATGTTTTACGCCGTCAACACTACCTTTAAGGGGCTTCCGTCGGATACATCGATCACACGATTAGCCCCACTCATTACAGTTACACCCCCGGTGCCCGTCGCAGGATCAGTCAGCTTGCGCACATAATGGCTACCGCTGACACTTGTCACAACTGCATGCGTGGTGTTCGCAGGTGGCGTTGAGCTATCTGTGCTTGTAGCAGTAGTGGAAATGACCTCAAAAGATGTATCCGCATAACTACCGGGTTTAAGATCCGTTGGATTGTCATCATCCTGGCTAAGAACACGCGCGTTTTGCTGCGTGGCATTAACCCATTCAATATTTACTGTACCCACTTCATTTATCTCCAATATGGCTTCGGTATCAGATGCCAAAGCAAGTTGATCGTTAACGCGGCTTACAGCCACAATATTGTCACTGGTTAAAGGTGAATTGCTGCTATCCGTGTAAGCAGACCGCTCTAAAATGCTGGCAGGAAAAAATGTGCTGTTTCCATCACCCGTTGCAATATCAAGCTTTCCAGACCCGCGATCATATGAAATGTCTTGAATCATATTCATAGTACCACCTAAGTGACAATCGCTGTCAGGCTCCAGGCATGGACTGTCGGCATTTTCAATAACGGTAAACTGCGCAGAAGATGGACCCGCACCATTAGTATATCTAAGCCTTGCGACCTCTGTCCCATCAGCAATAGTTAAAACACCCGCAGCCTCTGACACCCCTACCCAACCAGTATTAGCCCTGAAAACCATATCGGGGCCTACACGCTCCCAGCCATAAATAGCGCCCCCTGTGGTGACTGGGGCGGTTATTGTGCCCCCATTGGCCGTTATTGAGTTTTGCTCAGCTCCAGCAGCTACAGGTGCAATGATAGCCACTCCATTGTCGGTGATAACAGTTGAGTTTCCGGAGCGGTCCGTAAGACCATCCGTTAACGATACTTCAATGTCCCCCTCCATAAAGCCTGTGCAATAAGTGTTTTCTGTTTTGGAAACCAAACCATCATGAAACACGCAAAAGCCAAGAATAAGCGGGTTATTGAACGAACCCCCAATATAAACTTCTGAATCAGCAGCAATGTTACCACCATCCACAGGAACAGGCGGAATTGATGCTGTTCCAAACTGTGTGGAGGCAAATGCATTTGTTGAATAATCTGTAGTGCGCCAAAACCCACTGGTGCCGAAGCGTCCAAAATACAGGTTTTCAGAAGTGTCAAAAGCAACGGAACCCAAATTCAAAACAACAGCGCTATCATTAACAGTTGTTAGGTTTGCTGCTGTACCGCTTGGGTTGTTAACACTGCAGCCACCATCTGTTACCGCCGCCACTGTGGCAAAGGGCAAGTTTTGGCGTGCAGGGTTCGTTTCCGCTGTTGCCTTGGCAAGTATGGTAACATTGTTAACTGTGTTATTGACAATACCGTCACCGGTTGGGGTGCCCCAAACAACGGTCGCCATATCAAAGTTGCCGGGGGTTTGGTTACCTAATTGCAATCCCGTTGTATCGTATAGAAAAACAGCATCCGCCACCATATCGATGATGACCACACCAACTGTGGTTGAAATGATAATTTGGCCATTCAATGCGGCCAGTTTGCTTGGATTGGTAACATTCCATTCTTTAAAAAGAGGTGTGGCACTGTCAGTCGCATCGACAACCATAACAGTATCTTTTAGATTACCCTGGCTATAGATATACATAACGCGAGGCGGCATACCGAGCGTAAAACCACCAGTGCTAAATCGCCATGATCCGTTATCAGTGTCGTCTCTCGTGTCATAAACAAGAACATCTTCCACATCGGCAGTGGTTTCTATTACCTTATCAATGGAAACCAACGGGTCGCCAATACCAATTTTTGAAGAAAGAAGACCTACACTCATTTACATTTCCTAACTGGGCTTCTCTGAAATTATGCACGCACCACCAGGCAAAACAGTAATATTCTGTATTCCCGTAAGATTGGCTATCCAGATCTCTATTCTGTCATTTTTGTTCTTCATTTCCGTCGAAGCAAAAAACGTAATTTCTGGAGTATTAGTGATCAAAAACCCACCTTGGGCGGTGTTAACAAATGGATCTGAAATAGGCTCAAATATTGCCGCATCTGCATCATATTTATATACCTGCACTGCTATTTGATCCGTATTTGCAAAGCCTGTCGTCAAATCGAAAGTGGGAGCCCCCCGCACATCTACTGTTAACGGCTGCTCAGTATCTTTTTGGGCCGCATTATCAACGCTGCCGCTAAACCATGCCAGATTTGCATAGGTGGTGGTGCCAGCCATTTTGACATATTCGCCCTGAACCGTGATGGTTGTGGTTGCCTGCGCAGCTACGGTCCATGTTGCACCGGGGTAAGTATTAGCAACCCCGAGACAATTTTTAAAATTGGCCTTTACAGATGAGGGCGCAATATTAGGAATTGCATTTGCGGCTGTATTGGTCCTGAAATCATTCAGCGAAAAACCACCATCCTGCACAAAGTTTGATGCCTGGAAACCAAACACCGACGCATTGTTATCAATCGAAAGTGCGTTTAGGTTTGATCGCACTGACCCCTCAAATGAAAGTGATGTGCCTTCTTTGAAAAGAGTTACACCAGAAGGTAAGCCACCAACAATGCTATCAAGAATTGCTACACCACCAGCCCATGTGCCACTAAAATCAAGACCATCTAGATTTGCAAAAAAGCCTGCACTGGTAAACAGCATTTGACGGAAGCCCGTGACCTCTCCAAGATCAACAGGCCCATTGAATGGAGTACCAAAACTGGACTGGGCCGCAAAGTTAACGGCATTACACTCAATAGTACTCAGGCCAGAGGCATTGGTCAGACCAAACGCAGTACTATTGGCTATAGTCAAATTCTCAAGAAATAAATTACCGGCGTTGTTTCCAATAAACACTGGGTTTGTGCCGTCATTGGTGATGCCTGTGACATCAATACCTTGACCCCGGATAGTCATACCGCCAGAAGGCACCGTAATCGAACCAGACCCCAAATCCATTGGGGTGTTAAGGTAATAAGCTACGTTTGATTGTACAGCGCCGGTTAGCCCGGAAGGGTCAGTAACAATCACAGAGTTTTCTAACCCTGCATATTCACCACCAATATATCGATAGGGCTCTGTCATATTTACTCAACTCAAAACATCGCCCATAAACACACTACATTACAAAGAATACAAACGCTATGAATTTATGTTAATAGCCTGAGCCTGCGCGATTGCTTTCTGACGCGAAGAATGACCACCTCCATCAACAGCGGTGCCCTCTTTGTTTTTCACAACCACATTGCGTCCGTTTTTTTCTTCAACAAGACGATACTTTTTTCCAGACTTAACAACTTTGGCAGGCATACCCAAAACTCAGTTAACCAAAACAAGGTTAATTATACCGTTTTTCGTAATAATCTCAAGTTAATCTTTTTGCTCCTGCGAAGGATCAAAGCAGTTAATCGTTATCACTTCGTTTTCATAATTGAGCTTAACCGAAATAAACTGAGCATCCGGCCCCACATCAATATTTTCATGATTCCTAGCTTCCTGAAGCAATGTTTTCCAGGCTTCATAAAAGTGATAATTCACGGAGACATTCGGTTTTTGTTTTTCTTCTGATTTTAAAACTGTCCTGATCATTTTTTTGGTTCCTGATTAATGTTTTAACGGGCAATTATGGCAAGTTTCGCCCAATCCTCTCGAGCTAATTTAATTGTTTCAATAAAATCGTTTGCAGCTATTGAGTCAGTCTTAGCCGCCATCACAGTCAATTTTTCAACTTTATAATTTTTAAGTCGCGACATATCTGGAATTATGTTTTTAGGCGCCCAATAGAATTGGCAATTCTCCCAACCATAATGTTTTTTTTCATAATCAAAGCAAAGCCTTTTCAAATGTTTTGCTATAGATTCTGGACGCTTAAGTAAAATTCCTTCTCCACCCCACCTTTGTTTGCCATAAAAGCTGTCAAAACCATAAAAAGCTTTTCCGTCCGACTTTCTGATAATTCGATATAAAATCACGCCGCGCCCTCTCGATTTCTCAAAAACTTGTCACGCAATGCTTTCTCTTTTTCCTTTGTATCATTTTGAATGCGCTGTGTCTGTTCCCTCATACGCCAATCACGATCATTCAAGCCCTCCTCCATACTGCGTTCATTTCGAGCTATGAGTTTTTTAGTTTCGAACATGTCCAGAATTTTTTTGTTTTGATAGCAACTCGCATAGAAGTTACTTCCGTGCCCCTTTTCCAAAGCATATTGCCCCTGCGCAGTGTTGAAACATTCATGCTGACTTGGCGCCTTTTCATCCTCTTTCCGCTTTTTGTAAAACTTGCGACACACTTCCAGTATTTCACCGCTGTTCGGTCGGCGCGGCGCAGTGTGATATTTTTTTATCTCATCCCAGCCCAACTTGAGGGCAGCGCCAGGAACATCTTGCAATGCGTCGCGGTAAGCTTTGATCGCATGCTCATCGCCTGTTGCGCCGTAAGGCCGTTGATACATTTCCAGCAATTCAGGAAGAATAATTTTTTGGACATCAGTTACGGACAAGACGCGCAATCCTTTCTTCCGTTGACTCCGGTGCTTTTGTTTGTCGCTCAATTGCCGTCAGTATCCAGTTGTGAAACGTTTTCCCCCAATCCAGCTTAGTTGCCTTAGTCCCCGTCGCTGATTCCCAATAATTCCGAAACTTGACCAATTCACCTTCAAGAAAAAGGTCGGTCGCACCAACCTGCCTGCACAATCTGATAATCCTATCTTCAGGTTCCCAATTTTCAGGAATTCGTGTTCCTTTTTTGGGATACGTAGTATCCTTTTTTATAATCTTATCTGTATCTTTATCTTGGGTTCGTTTGCGTTCGTCTGCGTTCGGTTGCGTTTTCTCTTTTTGCCTTTCTCTCCACTGTTTTGCCCTAAGTGCCGAATTATCCTCACGTTTTGGCTGTCTCTTGGACCATCCTTTGAGCCTGTCGCCCTCCATCAATTTTCCCTGAAACGCTTCCATGATGGACTCTACATCTTCCTGCAAAACGTCCAAGGCGGCGGCAACATCTTCACTTTCAAAACTGTGCGTTCGTCCGCGTTCGGTTGCGTTCGTGCTGGCATCTACAAGGACAAAATTCCATACAGCAATGACTGTTGAGATTGGCTGTTTGCTCTTGCGAGAAATGACACGCCATTTGGGATTAGTGGGCATATCGTGCCAAAGGCGTAGCCAATCATTTGCCACTATTCCCCTCCCCGCTTTTCTTGCAAGTCTTCACATAGACGTGCGTTTGCGTTGTAGGTAATCAAAGGCTTTTCGCTGTCTTCCGCGACTAAAACGTTTACACGTGAGCCTTTTTTAACTAAGCGCAACTGCAATCTTTTAGTTTCTATTGAGCGAATATTTCGACCCAAGGCTTTAGCAATAACTTTATCGCTTTCACCGTTTTCAAATTTTTCGCGCAACAAGGGAACTTCATTGTCGGACCAACGAAAATTTTTAATTGGATGATGCCTGTATCTATAGCGCCGAATAGCAGAGGGTGAACGATGCAAATTCTCTGCAATTGTCTCATCACTAGCTCCAAGAGAAACAAGCTGCTGAATGCTTTTAACATCCCAAGGCGTGTAGTGTTTTTTGTGGGCATATGTCATTTCACAATCTCCACTTTAAAACCATAGTGAGCAGCCACCAGTGCGCGTTTAAGCTTGCTCAGGGCCGTATCCATCCCTTTAACGTCCTCAACCACTGTGCCGCGCTCTTTGTCCTGATAGCGAAAGTCTGCTTTGTAAGTGGCGTGACGACCCGTTTCATATTTGACGGGAGTTTGACCACAAAAAAGCTTGAACGAAGGCTGAAGCTCCAATCCAGAAATCAGGTTTCGCCGTTCCATCAGTTTAAGCTCACGGTATCGATTGCCTTCACGTTTGCTATCGAATGTGTGACCATCAATTATCACTTTTTGAGCACGGTATTTATTCACTCATAAACTCCTGGCGGTGCGCAGTGAAACTATTGAAAATACAGGCCAAAGGGCTTTAAATTTTCAAACACTCACAACAACACCGCGCACCTAACTGTTGCGGTTTACTGGCCATACGAACACCGGAAAACGTACCGCTAGCCCGCGCTAAAGACGGGGGGCCTATTCTGCTGCATAAATGCGTGTTTTTTGGTTTTGCGTTCGTTTCAACCAATTCAGCATGCCCATTTTGCTTGCAATCAAACGAGTTAACTTTTTTATTGCTGAACGCTTTTCACTCTGTTCATAAACACCATTAGAAAAATGCATTGCCTGTTGGGCGTTAAAATCCAAACCCTCACAATGGGTTTTCACAGGGCACACTTCGCCTTCAATGCGGTACACCCCAAACCCGTATGGCTCTAAAAGGTCCACAAGAAATTCTTCGCCTAACTCATCACAATCAAGACCAAGCAGCATTTCAGGTACTGTCATGGGTCGCCTATCTGTGTTGCGGGCAACACGCTTTTGCCGCGTGCTTTCGCTCCAGTTCCAAGTCCGACAATGCCGTTCACGATCCTCGTAAGGAAGATGGGCATATGTTGTTGCGCATGTGTGGGTGATATGTTCCATGTTTTCCATCACTGCAATTCCCCAATCGCTCGTTTATATTAAATCCTGTCAGCGGCTTTCAGCCTCGTTAGTTGCTGACATGGGGGCGGTACTCAAAACTAGTTGCCTCCGCTGCCCTTGGGCATTTAGGCAAATTACTCAGCAGGCGACGGCTCAAAAAAGTCATCAGCAGTCACCGCGCCATTAGTCCACTCGCGAATGCGAGGCATAACTGTATGATGTGGACGCCTAGAGCCCGTCAGGTATCGGTTGAAGGCTTGGCGAGACACACCAATCTCATCTGCGCCGTCTTGAACGCTGATGTTTTCCTGTTTGAGATAATCGATTAACTTCATAATGAGACTGATTGTTACCAATATGGCACCATACTGTCAATCAATTTGTAACCATAACGGCACTTACAACTGGAACCATTTGGGTAACAATGCCCATATGAATCGAATCGGACATATAAGAAAAAGGCTTGGTTGGTCTTACGAAAAGCTCGCCCAGGAAGTGGAACGCGTCACTGGCGTACACACCTCTAGGCAGCAAATGATGAAGCTTGAAAAAGGTGACAGGCGCCTTTCCGATGTATGGCTTGAACGATTGTCCCCTGCAATGGGCGTGACGAAAGCAGAGTTGCTTGGGGAATCTCCTTTGGCCACAGTTGGCACTATACCAATGCGCCTGATGGGAGAGGTTCAAGCCGGAGCATGGAAAACTGCTCTGGAGTATGAATATGATGACCAGGAAACTTATGGCGTTCCCGTCGAAAATGTAAAACTAGCTGATCGTATGTTTTTGCTAAAAGCACGCGGAGACAGCATGAACCTTGCAGACATACCAAACGGCGCTCTCCTAATTTGCGTCAAACTTTCGGACTTTGTTTCTCACTGGCGCGATTTAAAATCTGGCGACAAAATAATAGTTCATCAAGTGGATGGTGATCTTTATGAGGCTACAGTAAAAGAACTAGATATTCGACCCGACGGTGTTATTTGGTTGCTACCAAAGTCAGACAATCCTGAACATCAGGCTATTCGGATCGAAAATCAGGAAGAAGTTTTTGGCGTAAACGATCAAGCACGAGAGATTTGCGTTCACGCTGTAGTTCTAGGACGCGCTGTTCAGATGTTTGTGGACTAATAAACCACCGAATATTTTCTTTGCTAATTTCTACAACTTTCCTATTCATGTTGCACATCTTCCGGTTGTGTTACGGCAACATCTGTCCCTAAAAGTTGCATTTAAAGACTGCCTTATCCGTTGATCCAAGTCAATTCTTAGTGACATTTTTATGTAATCCCCTCCCTTTTTGTAGCGCGTAACCGTTTTGGTGTCATTTTTTATTGACAGCTGTAACCATAATGGCTACATTCAATACATCAGCAGCGCAGACGACTTACCGTAAGGCACAGCGAACGTTGCACCCCGCATTAAGCGCGACACTGCTAAGGCGACAGCGCGCGGGTTAATGAATACGGAGGCAGCTATGTCAGTAATGAGCGAAGAACTTAAACAAGAATATGGTGACCTCGAAGGCGTGATCAAAGCTTGTTCAATTGCACTTAGCGCGACCATCGATAGCAGCCAATTCAGCGAAGGTTCAAAGACCATTTTTAAGCAGGCTGTCTCCGACCTTTTTGATGATCTTGATGGCAATGGACTCTATGTGCTGCGCCATGAGATTGACGACGAAAATCAAGGCATAAGCCACTGCGGCAAAGACTATGCGAATTGGAAGGCCGCAGTATGAATACGAATAGCCCGCCGGTCGGGACTCGCTCTTCCTCCGTCCCTTCCCAAGAGTCCCGACCAGACCCCCCGCAAATACTATTGGGTTGAGGAAACACGCAAGCTTGGTTGGTTCGAATGGTTTCACATTGTGGCTATTCCGGTTGCATTGTGGATGGTTGGTAATTTTAAGGAGTGGTGGTGATGGGTGAATGGGAAAAGGAGCCAGATGAATTGGATTTTGAGGCTCATGGTTTGCAATGTCAAATGCGACGTGGGCCAATGAAACACTGGTGTGGATACGTTGCTGTGCCAGAAGACCACGCGCTGTACGGCAAACATTACAGCGACAAAATTAAAGTTTCCAAAGAAGTGATTGGTCGACAAATTGACGTTGATAAAGTTGGCGCGATTAATCTTTTTTGTGCTGCCGTCAATGCCGATGATTTGGAAAACGGTCAGCTTGATGTAGTACTTGCGTTTGATGTTCACGGCGGTTTGACTTATTCAGAAGATCACGCTCCTACTAATAAATCCGACGGAAAATGGTGGTTCGGCTTTGATTGCGCACATGCTGGTGATCTTACGCCTGGAGGCCCTTTTGATCCGCATTGGGATGACGTATATCGCAACGTTTCATATGTACGTGATGAGACGCAAAACTTAGCAAAACAACTCGCTGAATTTAGTTTTCAAGAAAGCGCAGGGTGAGCAATGACTTTACCCTTTGACCTTCCCACGCACAACCGCATTAAGCCCAAAACACGGCCCATGAATGCAATGGAAAAGCGCCATGCTGCCGAAATAGCTGAAATGGGATGTTTGGTATGTGGGCGCGATGCGGAAATCCATCACGAAACCGGCTCACCCCGTCAAGCTAAAAACCATATGCACATTGCACCGCTATGCCCGGAACATCATCGGCATGGCAAGGATGCGCGCCACGTCATTGGTTACGCAGCTTTTTGCAAGTTGTTGAAATTCGATTTGCTGGATTGGGCTAAAGAGCGTGCTGAGCGGTTTTTGAGAATGGAGGCAATGCGGTGACAAGTATCGACCTAGAAGATGTCCCTAATGATGTATCTGCCATTGTTAACAATGTTGATCACTTATGCGAGGTGGCTAAAGAGGGCGGCATTCACACTGTTGCTGGGTATGTTACGGAAATTGGCGAAGCTGCTGACAAACTAAATGAGCTAGCGATTAAGTTAGTTGATTTGCAGCGGAATTATAGATCATGAGAGCTTCAGAAAATATTAATGAGATTACGGCTGCGCTTGTTGCCGCTCGCCCGCTTTTTGGTGAGATTGTGAAATCGTGCGAGGTAGACACTGGCAAATTCAAGTTTAGCTATGCCCCCTTTCCAGAAATAATCGACAAAACCGAACAAGCTCTTTTCCACAACGACTTATATGTCATTCAGAGCGACTGCGACGGGAAACTTGTTAGTCGTCTGTGTCACTCATCTGGCCAGTGGATTGAGAATTTTGTCAATGTTGAGTTTCAGGGGGGTACACCTCAAAACTATGGTGCTGCGCTTACTTACGCGCGCCGCTACGGCTACATTCAGCTTTTAGGAATTTGCCCCGAGGACGACAATGAAAGTCGCCTAGAGGGTTCCAACACTACCGTCACCACGACCAACCGCTTCCCCCCGAAGGACAGTAAAGACCCTAGGTGGCAAGGACCACTGAACAAAGGAGAATTGTCAGACGCAGCGAAAGATTTTACCGCTCAAGTCGAAAGCGCAACGTCTCTTGACGACCTGCGTGCAATGAAGGGTTCTCCCGAGTTTGAGAAATTTTACACGCAAATAGTGCATGACATGCCTGGATTATGGGAGGGTCAACGCAGGTTTGGAGAATGGGAGCCGGGGCTGAAGCAAGACATCTTGCAAAAGAAAAAAGAACTAGAGGGTGCAGCAGAGTTTGAGGCACGAAAATGATTAACCGCCCCCTATCCGAACAACTGCATGAAGCGTGGCTTGACTGGTCAGACAAAAAACAAGCTGCAGATATGCTTACCGAAATGAAATCTGCATTTCTCAATCAGAAAATTAGAGCGCTTGGAGATATGCCCTACAACGCTGCGGAGCGCGAGGTTAAAGCATCTGAAGAATGGAGCGATTACATCAGCAAAATGGTTGATGCCACTACAGCGGCTAATCGGGCCTTGGGGCGGCGTGAATACATACGAGCAAAAATAACAGAATGGCAGAATGCCGAAGCAAACCACAGAGCACAAGCGAGGCAATAATGGCTGGATCAGTAAATAAAGTAATTCTTGTGGGCTCGCTGGGTCGTGACCCTGAAATTCGCACCATGCAGGACGGTAACCCCATCGTGAACCTTTCTGTGGCCACTTCGGAAAACTGGCGCGACAAAAACACGGGCGAGCGCCGCGAAAAAACTGATTGGCACCGCGTAGTTGTATTCAATGAGAACCTTGCAAAAACGGCTCAGAACTATCTGAAAAAAGGTTCCAAGGTCTATGTGGAAGGCCAGTTACAAACTCGCAAATGGACCGATCAATCCGGCGTTGAAAAATACAGCACCGAGGTAGTGCTCCAGTGTTTCCGTGGCGAGCTGACCATGTTGGATGACCGTAGCGCGCAAGTTAGTCATGACCCCGCACGTCCTGGCTCCGGCTCTATAACGACAAAGCCAAGTGATGCAACGCCGTACAATGGCGATCTTGACTCACAGATTCCATTTTAGGAGTGCACAGTGAAACGTTTCATTCCGTTAATAATTGTTGCTTGTGTAGTTGGTGTGCTTGCTTTTTGGGGCGGTCGAGAAAGCACAAAGCCTGAGTTAATTGAACCTCTTTCCCATGAAGTTCCTGGCTGGCGCGATATGCGTGCAGTACAAAGACAGATTTATCAAGAATGCAATATCTTTGCGAACCCAGACCCTCGCAATGATTACGACGACCGTGTGTTTGGTGCGTCTGATTATTGGCAAGATTGCCGTATCAACAAAGAGGGCGATTGTGAAGATTATGCCCTAGCCTTCAAAAACCTTCTCATAGAGCGCTATCCAGCCATGCGCGGCAGGGTTTCTCTTTATTTTGTGTGGGTGGAGCATGAGGGACAGCTAAACGGACACGCTATTGCAATAGTTGACCACCCCAAGGGGGATCGGTTTGTATTCGACAACGGATTCAACAGTCTAAAGAGCTTGGATCAGGTTAAATGGCGATACAAATCCAAAAACGGTGAAAACGCCATTAGGGAGATACAGCAGTCGGGCACGCGTTATGTATTTGTGGAGCGTGGGAATGCCTAATCGGTCCCTTGTTAACCAGCACACGCCTGGACCTTGGTTTGCAAACACGCACACGGGGCGCGTCACTAACGGCAACGATAGATGCGTTCTGGCCTCGTATCATTTCGACGAACAACAGCGTGAAATCAATGCTCGCTTAATCGCCTCAGTACCCGAAATTTTGGAAACGCTACAGGCTTGCATCCGGGCACACAAAACGGGCCGATACGAACCCATCAATGCGGCAATCATAGCGGCAGAAAACCTGATTGAAGTTTTGGAGGAAAACGATGTCTAGGTCCCTAGTTTTCAAAGGAGATTTGTAATGGGTAGAGAAGTCAGAATGGTTCCTGCCGACTGGCAGCATCCCAAAACAGATAGGTATGGAGACGATCGTCACGAACCCCTCTATGAGGGCTGTGACTACGAGCCGCGAATGAAAGAATGGGTCGATTATTTCGAAAGAAACGGCCTTCAGGAAACGCTGGATTGGATGGGCAACCCGCCTGACAAGAACGACTATATGCCTGACTGGCCGAAGTCAGAGAAAACGCATTTCATGATGTATAGCAACACATCTGAGGGCACACCAATTTCGCCCGCGTTCGAAACTAAAGAGGAAATGTGCCAGTGGCTTGTCGATAACAAGGCTTCAGCGTTTGGTTATCAACCCGCGACTTATGAATGGTGGATGGATGTAGCCACTGGCGGAATTGGAATGGTGGCTATTGCCCCTGGGGTGGTGGCTATATGACCCAGCGGTCCGATGTTGACGAACTGCAAAAAGAACTGAAGCAGGCGAAGGCCGCTTTACAGGAAGCCATTAACGAACTCCGTGCCGCCGAAGCAAAAGTCGAAGAAATGCGGCGCTGGTGCGATCGGGTTTACAAGAACCTGTTCGAGGCAATGGAGGGCGAAAATGACTGACCGGTCCTTACTCGTCAGCGAAAGGGTATGGTTGCCCACTGCGCAGAAAGTCCATGTAGTTATTCATGGTCGTGCGCTTCACCATCTTGCCGGTCTTCTTATGAGGTGGGAGCGCCTTACAGACGGCTTGAGAACTCATAAGCGGGTTTTCCTTGAGAAGTTCAATCGCCTTGTTCCACTGGTTGCTGTCAATCGTGGGCGGTCGGCTGCGCCACGTTCCGCGTTCTTTAGCAGCCTCGATACCGGCTTTGGTTCTCTCGCTGATCAGCGCGCGTTCAAAATGCGCCAGGGCGGCCATGATGTGAAAAAACAGTTCGCCCATGGGCGTAGTGGTATCAATGCCTTCAGTCAGGCTTTTAAGCTGAACGCCGCGTTCCTTGAAGCTGGCAGACATTTCCACCAGTTCGGGCAAGCTGCGACTGAGCCTGTCCAGCTTCCATACTACAAAAACGTCACCCCTTCTCAGGTTCTTGAGCGCCTTTTCAAGCTGCGGCCTTTTATGTGCCGCGCCGCTCACATGCTCCATGAAAATCTGGGTGTCTGGTACTTCAGCCTTGCGCAGCGCATTAAGCTGCAAATCAAGGTTTTGATCATCCGTGGAAACGCGGGCATAGCCCACCAAATTCCACTTAATCTCATCGTCAGTCATGTCCTGACAACTCCCTTAAGTCTTACATATTCTGTTTTTTGGCGAATTCGTAATATCGGATTTTTGGGAAGTTGTCAGGGTTTGTTGGCAGAAAACGGAGCAGAAAAATGAGCGCATCTGTAATGCCAACGGCTGAATATCTGATGGAAATCATCGGCAATACGCCACCACCTCAGCGCAAAGATGCTTTCTGGCAATTCAATGCGGAAACGATGTCGCATTTAATGAAGCAACGCGATGCTGACGGGATGTTGTGGATGGTATCCAAAAGCGATGAACCGCCCACATTGATGGGCTACCGCTGGTGGCTCAAAGACACCCTAAAAGATGGCGAAGTCGAATTCGTCACAAAGGGCCGCCCAGATGGAGAGACGCAATGAAAACTCTTAGGGATTGGGTACCATACGAGGCGCTGGACTACACAGAAGACCGCTTCTTTAAATATCTCGACCAAAAGGTCGTGCAGGAATACGGGCTCGGGGGTGGAGAGCAGTGGAAATCATGGCCCGGCACTCATAAGAATGTTTTGAACTGGTGTGTTCTGGAAAACGGATTTGCTGTTGGCTGGAACGAGAACCCTAGCACGGGTTGGTCCTTCCCTGTGGTCAGGGTCAACAAAAGCCCGGAGGCTGACTGATGTCCGTTCAACGATGGACAAAAGAACAAGAGCAATTCTTGCGGGATAAATGGGAAGTTTGGACGCCGGAAGAAATCGGCAAGCCAATGGGCCGGTCTGCTGATGCTGTTGTTCAACGCGCTTATCACTTGGGCTTGGAAGGTCGCGACAAAAACCCGTCAAACCGCCCCAAGTCGGAATTAACCAACAAACGCCCATCAACGGACGGGAGCGCAGAATAGGCGAGCAACGCAAATTAAAACAGATTGAGATTACGCGGCTAATTAAAGGAGCGTTGGCAGCGGGTCAATCAGTGCGTGAAGTTGGTCTTGATGTTAACGGGCTTCCGTTTGTAAGGTTAGGCGAACCTGACAACACAGAGGCCGCAAACGGCGAATGGGATGAAGCGACGGAAGAGACGAGCGTTGCCTAAAGGCGTTTCCTCATATCCCGACCGGCACGGTAAGCTCCGATATCGCTATCGGTCCAAGAACCTTGACTATGCCTTTAAGAGCCCTTTCGGGACACCAGAGTTCGAAAAAGAGTATCAAGCGTGCCTATTAGGTAACAAGCCTAACATTGGTGTGGAGAACGTGCGCCCTGGCAGTATGAAGGCTCTAGCAGCTCTTTATTACCGCTCCTCATGGTTTCTTGATCTGGCTGACAGCACAAAGGCCAATTACCGGAACATCATTGAGCGCTTTCTGAAAAGAAAAGTAAACGGCAAGCTCTATGGTGACTTACTGGTTACTGGTCTTGAAAGGAAACACCTTCAGCGCATTCTTTCGGCCATGGCTGACACACCCCATGCGGCAAACAATCTTCTCAAAAAGCTTAGAATTTTATTAGCCTACGCGGTTGAAATCGGCATGCGAAACGATAACCCAGCTACTGGGATCAGACTATATCGAACAAAATCGAAGGGGCATCATTCATGGAGCGAGGCAGAAATAGCCCAGTATGAGTCTAAACACCCTTTAGGCACCAAAGCACGTTTAGCATTGGATTTGCTTCTTCACACGGCTCAGAGACGATCTGACGTGGTAAAAATGGGCAGACAACATCTTAAAGCCAATATGATTCGCGTGCGCCAAGTAAAATCTGGAGAAATGATAGAATTATGGCTTCCTGTTTCCCCCGCTTTTGCCGCAACTCTTCCAAAAAACAACATGACGTTTTTGATGGGAGAACATGGCAAACCATACAGCGCAAAGGGATTTGGTGCGCGGTTTAAAAAGTGGTGTGTTGAGGCTGGACTGAAGCATTGTTCTGCACATGGGTTGCGCAAGGCATCTGCTCGACGGTTAGCTGAGGCTGGTTGCACCCCACATCAAATTGCATCAATGACGGGCCACAAAACATTGAGTGAAGTGGAGCACTATACTCGCGCCGCTGAACAAATAAAATTAGCACAACAAGCCACCGAAAATTTGTCTAACCGTCGAGCCGGGTTAGACAAAAAATCGAAATAATTTTTATATTTCAATGGTGTTTTTAGGAATTGGCGATCCCGCGAGGACTCGAACCCCGAACCTGCTGATTAGAAGTCAGCTGCTCTATCCAGTTGAGCTACGGGACCGCAATATTCCTATTTGAAATTATCAGCGTACGCCTGAATGCGGCGCTTTTTTTGTGTGTGGCTTTAACTTCAAACGGCAAATCGTTGCGATCTGCATAGGCTTTAGCCTCGTCCAGCGTTTCGAAACGCAGTTTTACCTGACCCCGCATGTCACTGGAGCCAGTCCAACCCATCACATTATCGATGGTTTTACCCGATTCTGGTTCGAACTCCAGAATCCAGTCGTGGGTCCGGCCCGTGCCAGATTGCATAGCGTTCTTTGCAGGTTGATAAATGCGTACTTTCACGAATTCATCCTTTGTCGTTGTATTCGCCTAGTGCTTGGCAGACCAACGTCTGCGCGGCCCGCACACTATACCAACTGAATTCTAAATAAAATGGAAAAACTGTACAAAATGTCAGCTTGGCAATGCGCAATGAAAAAGGGCCTGGCCCTGGCGGCCAAGCCCCTTGGTATTTCTACCGAATAAGATGGTCGGGGAGACTAGATTCGAACTAGCGACCCCCTGTACCCAAAACAGGTGCGCTACCAGGCTGCGCCACTCCCCGACGCGGAGGACGGTATAGTTTCAGACTTTTGGCTGTGCAAGCGAAAAATGACAAGTCTGCTAAAAAAGCTTATTTCGCATCCCGAACCAGCGCTTTGAACAACCCTTGTACAGAAGCCACGGGACGCCCGGCCGCTTCAATCAGCCCGCGCACAGGTATCATGCCATCAACCGGCGCTTCTGCTTCCGCATATCCCTGCACCCACTCGCCTTCGACCGCGGGACCAATAAAGTCCGTGGTCACCCGAACGGTCACCATAGGAGGGTTTGCGACACTATGCGCTGCGGTAGCCAACAGGATATCGGCAAACGTCATCACCATACCGCCATGTACCATACCGCCAGCGTTAAGATGACGCGGCGCCACCCGAAACCCACGCATAATCTTGTCTTCTGTTATTCTTTCAAAGATGGGTCCGTTTTCCCAGCCAAAAGGCGAGCTTGATAAGATGCTTTCAAAGCCTTCAGGTGGACGCGCTTCGGCCACCATTTCCGGCGTCGCTTTCTGTGAAAATGATCCCAGTTTCATCAGCCACCAAATGCCGGGTGGATAACCAGGTCGCCCGCTTTGATACCCAGTTCAGCAGCTCGGCCACCTGGAATTTCAAATACAGCTTTCACCCTGCCCTTTGACCTGCGCGATGTGTCAGTTTCTGGCTCAGCGGTGATAATGTTTGCGATGCGGCCATTGGGGCGCACAAAAATCATATCGAGGGGAATCAGCGTGTTCCTCATCCAGAACGAGGCACGGCGGGTTACAGGAAACACGAACAACATGCCTTCAAATTCGCCCATTTCGGTGCGAAACATCATGCCCATGGACTGTTGCTCAGGTGTCATTGCCATTTCGGACACAAAAGTGAATTCGGAACCGTCACTAGCGCGAACGACGACATCCTCGGTCGGCAGTGTTTCCTGTTGGCCATTCGCCGCAGGTGCGACGGTCAGGGCGAACAATAAAAAGAGAGGCTGCACAATGTGCACCCTCACTGTTTTACTCAAACGAACCATAGTGGTTTCCCGAAACCGTTATACTGGCCTGAAGCTTATCAGGCGTCACCCGGCAAGGCAATCTGTGCCACTAGGGGCCCTCTTTCGCCCGTTCCAATGCGAACCCGCACTTCCTGAGTTGGTTCCAGGTCCGTGAGCCCGGCTCGCCGCAAGGTTTCGATATGGATGAAAATGTCCTGGGTTCCTTCGCCCCGAGACACAAAGCCATAACCTTTAGTGCGGTTAAACCATTTCACCACAACGTCTTCAAACTCTGAGGAAACTTCCACATCCATGCCCGGGTGCGAAAAGGATGATCTGCCCAGATCTTCAGGTGCCACGGCTGTTGAAAGGTCGAGCGAGTGCACAATTGTCGCCTGACGTCCCTTGTCCCGTGCGATGGCATCGCAGACAACTGTTGTGCCTTCAGGCACTGACCTGCGTCCCACATCTCTTAATACGGAAAAGTGCAAAAGTACCTCGGTTCCCTCGTCGTCTGGGACAACGAAACCGTAGCCTTTAACAGCGTCAAACCACTTTACTCTACCCGCGACCCTCTGGCCTTCTTCAACGTCCAAATCGCCAGACTCCGTCGTACTGCGGCCGTCCATAGGTTTCCCCCTTCAGAAACGCTGAACCTGCTCAAACATTCAGTTAAGAGGCAATGCTAGACATAAAAAACGGCACCCGCAACTGTTTTGTCGCGGGTGCCGGTTAGCAACCTCTTGATTAGAGGTCGATTTTTCCAATCATAAGCCTTGGTTTAGTGGCTAGACCCTTCACTGGCCTGACCGGGCATTTCAGTATGATGCTGGATCAGATGCGCATCGTACATTGCCTCAGTCGCCGGCTCCAGGAAGTTGGCAACGCCAATATAGCCCACAATGGACATCACAATTGTGTACGGAAGCGCCATTTTCACCATTGTCATGTAGGACAGGCGAATAAGCGGCGCCAACGCGGATGTCAGCAAGAATAAAAAGGCTGCTTGGCCGTTTGGTGTCGCAACCGACGGGATATTGGTGCCGGTGTTAATAGCAACAGCCATCAGGTCGTATGTATCGCGTGTGATCTGGCCATCAATCAACGCTTTGCCCATCTCACTCACATAAACCGTTGCCACAAATACGTTATCGGATATTGCTGACAACAGCCCGTTTGCGACGTAAAGCGCTGTAATCTGACCCGTACCCTCCAGATTGAGGACGAAGTTTGTTACCGGTGCAAAAAGGTTGTTGTCGCTGATCACGCCAACAATAGCAAAAAAGACCACCAACAGAGCAGTAAAGGGCAGCGCTTCTTCAAACGCATGGCCAATTTGGTGCTCTTCGGTAACTCCGGTGAAAGCTGTCGCGAGCACGATGACGGAAAGGCCAATGATGCCAACTTCAGCCAGGTGGAATAACAGGCCGATAATCAACCAAACACCAACCAGGCCCTGAACAATCAACGATGCTTTGTCTGCTGCCGTACGGCGCTCACTTGTGTAAGCATCATAGTCAACAATCACGTTCATGACTTTTTCAGGAATTTTGGCGCCGTAGCCCATGATTCCCGAAATTTCAAGCAACGAGCATGTGATTAGGCCAGCTACCAAAACCGGCAAAGTCACAGGCAGCATGCGGAAGAAAAACTCCGGGAACAGCCAGTTGGCTTGTGCACCAATAAGAATGTTTTGTGGTTCGCCAACAAGCGTCATTACACCGCCAAGAGCTGTACCTACAGCGGCGTGCATCATTAGGCTACGCAGGAACGCACGAAAACCCTCTAGGTCCTCATGGTTCAACTTGTCTACTTCCTGGTCCCCTGAATGGTCATGGCTATGATGAAAGTCCTTGCCTGACGCGACCTTGTGATAAATCGAATAGAAACCGACTGAAATCGCGATTACCACAGCTGTCACGGTCAGCGCGTCAAGAAACGCGGACAGAAAAGCAGCCATGAAGCTGAACAAGAGAGATAGAGCCACCTTGTTACGCACTGTCACCAGTATTTTGGTGAAGACGAACAGCAGCATACTTTTCATGAAGTAAATACCTGCCACCATGAACACCAGCAGCAAAATCACCGGCAAATTCACCTGAATTTCGTGATAAAGAGTCTCTGGACTGGTCATTCCTATGGCTACCGCTTCCAGCGCCAAAAGGCCGCCTGGCTGCAAAGGATAACATTTCAGCGCCATTGCCAGAGTGAAAATAAACTCCAGCACAAGCACCCACCCGGCGATGTAACCGCCGAGAGTCATGTAAAGAATCGGATTAATGATCAAAAAGGCCAGAATGGTCATTTTGTACCATTCGGCAGAATTTCCTAGAAAGTTTCTTCCCGCAGGATTAGCGAAAATCGCCATGTGTGTCCCCTATCAGTAGAAGTTCGCTTTTGCTTACTCCCGCCAGCTTCTAGCCAGCAGCCCCAACCAAATCAAGCCAATGCGTGACCATAATTCATTTTCATAGTGCTGTCGCCCTCCTGTTGGCGAAAAATGGCAGCATAAACTCGACGATTGGTCTTGCCGGGTTTGTTTCCTTGGTTATTGTTCACCATAAGTAACAAGGAAATTGTTTTGAACGCAGAAATTACTATTGCCTCGCAATGGCTTGCAGCCGAAGGAGCTGTTTGTCTCGCTGTCGTGGCAAAGACTTGGGGATCCGCTCCCAGGCGCGCTGGAAGTCTTCTGATTACCCGAGCTGACGGCACGTTTGAAGGATCTGTTTCCGGCGGCTGTGTAGAAGGCAACGTTATTGCCGAAGCGCAAGAACTGCTCAACAGTCAAGAGTTTCCTGCCTTCAAAGAATTGAAATTTTCGGTTTCAAGCGAGCAAGCTTGGGAAGTTGGTCTCGCCTGCGGCGGAGAGATCATTATCTGGTTGTTTTCGCTTGGTGAAAAACAACTTTCTGCTCTGCAACAGGCTCAGTCCTCAGTCGCCAACGGAAATTCAGGTGTTTTGACAATAGACCTCCCTGACCAATTGGTGCGTTGGGACACTGAACCGGGTGGCAAGACGCGTTCATCGCCTGAAAAAGATGGCAATCTGTATAAAATTCCTTTCTCAAGCGAGCTCAGACTTGAGATTGTGGGGGCCGTTCATATTGCCCAGCATCTGGCGGTTATGGCAGAACAATGCGGGTTTAAAACCAATATTATCGACCCGCGTGGAGCGTTTACGGACAATCGAAGTTTTGGCAACGCCGCCATATGCGACATGTGGCCTGATGATTATTTTGCAGAAAACCCACCGACACCCACGACGGCAGTTGTAACGCTGACCCACGATCCAAAACTTGACGATGCGGCTTTGTCCTGTGTTTTGAATTCCGAGGCCTTTTACACCGGCTCCCTGGGTAGCAAAAAAACTCATGCGGCTCGGCTCGAGAGGTTGACTGAGAATGGTCACTCGGCTGCGCACCTAGACAAAATCGATGCACCAATAGGGCTCGATATCGGTGCAGCCAACCCGGCTGAAATAGCTGTCGCCATCATGGCAAAAATCATTCAGGCGATCCGCAAACCATGAAGTTTGAAGAAAGAAAGATTGAGGACTGCGTCGGTTGGTGTCTTGCACATAGCGTCGAATCCAACAGCCGGAAGTTTGCCAAGGCTTCCCTGGTTACCGACGCAATTGTCAACCACCTTAAATCCCGTGGTTTCACAACCTTGCAGGTGTTCCAGCTGGAGCAAGGGGACCTGGATGAAGACCAAGCAGCTGAAAAAGCTGCGAACCTGATAAAAGGCAAAGGCCTAACCATTCAGTCCGCAGGGCGTGGACGCGCCAACGTTATCGCAGCGCAGGACGGCCTATTTCTACCGGGCAACGCGATAGACCAGTTAAATGCACTGGATGACGCCTTTTCTGCTGCCTGTAAACGGCCATATACAAAGGTCACAAAAGGGGATTTGCTTGCAACCATTAAGATCGTGCCTTACGGCGTGCCCAGCTCCACTTTTGATGCTTTTGAGCCTAATCAAAAGGTTAATGTTGCGGCATTTTCACCTTTCACCGCCACTTTGCTTGTTGGTGGTTCAGACATTCAGCCAAAGACGGAAAACATTCTTGCGTCACGTTTAAGCGCAGTGGGCGGCAAGCTGGCCAGCACACTTCGTTTACGCCATACCGTCAAAGACTATGCAGACGCCATTGATATCAGTTCATCAAAACTGATCCTTTTGCTTGGTGTATCAGCTATCAGCGACACTCGCGACACATTGCCGGAAGCGGTGCGAATGACAGGCGGGACAGTCATTAAGGTTGGCTTGCCAACTGACCCGGGTAATCTATTGATGGTGGCACGGAAAGGCTCGCAAACAATCATCGGACTGCCAGGATGTGCGCGCTCGCCCGCACTCAATGGGTTTGACTGGGTACTGGAACGTTTTGCTGCCAATTTGCCGCTTGATGCGGAAACACTGTCCATGCTTGGAACCGGTGGCCTGCTAAGAGAACCGGCCGACCGTTCTTTCCCTCGAAGAAAAAAAGCGAAAGAAGCAGATCCTTCATCCTTAAAAGTGTCGGCAATTTTACTTGCAGCCGGGCACTCCAGCAGATCAGGTGAAGCGCATAAATTATTGTCATTGGTCGACGACAAATCTGTGATCGAGCATTCTGCAGCAATAATTGCAAAGGCTGGCATCTCAGAAATTGCTGCTGTGACGGGCGATGCGCGGGAAGATGTTGAAAAGCTGCTGGCAAACAGCTGCGCCACACTAGTCTACAATGCAAACCATTCAATGGGCATGGGAACAAGCATAGCGGAAGGCGTTAAGAGCCTCGGCAAAGAGTGCGAGTTTGCCTTGATTTCGCTGGGAGACATGCCCTTTGTGCAGGCCTCAACAATCGAAGCCCTCATAAAAGCGAGCAAAGATGCTTTCTCGTCAGCAATTTTGATGCCCACATTTAATGGCAAGAGAGGCCACCCGGTGCTGTGGGGTCAACGACACTTCTCGGCTTTGAGCAATCTGAGCGGGGATGTTGGCGGACGGGAAATCATGCGGAAACATGAAGACAGAGTGATAGAAGTGCCCGTAAGCGACCCCGGCATCCTAATTGACTTGGATACACCAGAAATGTTGAAGCAATTTGGGATTACACCAACAGCTCGGTAATTTCTTCTTCGGTCAAAGCCAACATCTCTTTCGAAACATCGAATCCAAAACCAGCGCGCGCCATTGAGGCCAGTTCTTTTTCTTTCTTTTGTGTCAAGACCTCCGGGTCATCGATTTGACGTCTGAAGCATCCAAACCGCCGTCTTTTTACAAAGGCCGCAGCTGCGGACCGGTTCATGTCAACGCTGGCTTCCTGCTGCAGCCCCTCCAGCGCGCTTGCAATGGTTGTTTCGGAGATACCTTTTTGCTTCAGGTCCATTGTGATCATGCGCACTGGTTTTCCGCGCCGCAGCATGCTTTCCGCCCGCTGAAGTGCATAACGACTGTCATCCACGTAACCATAGCGCACACATTTTTCGACCACGTCCCTCACCCACGCCATCTGTTCATCGGAAGGAGCAGCAAAACTTTCGTTTCGACGCCTGATTTTCCGGATAAGTACAGCTTTCAAATTGGCTTCAGATGTCGAGAAGCGTCCCAAATAATGCAGGGCGGCACGCTCAAGATAACCGGCGGTTACTTTTTTAGCGCGCCTTTTAGTTTTAGGACTTGGTTTGCTATCGTCAGCGGGCACTCAAAGAGCCTCCAAGGCGTTCAGGAAACCGTCCATGTCTGACTGACTTGTATAATAATGCGGTGAAACACGCACTGCGCTCTCAATTCCCCGTGGCTCAAGATCAAGCCGGGTGTGAACCACACTCGCAATCTGTACACCAATGGATTGCTCCTCCAGGCTGCTTTTTATGTGTGAAGGTGACAGCCCTTCTTTATTGAGAGTGATGATGGCCGATGTGGATCCGGCAGGGCATTCTACGGTAACGCCTTTGATCGTGGGAAGTTTCTGTCTCAAATAGGCGGCATTGGCGGCAATCTGGCCTGTCGCTTTACCGACCCCCAGGTCCAACAAGTATCGAATAGCTGCGGCAAACCCCAGTTGGTTCACCACACTTCGCTCCCATGCCTCAAACACCTTAGTATCCTGTCGCAGGGTGTATTCATCAGCCCGAGACCATTCGGCACTCTGGTTGGTTAACACAACAGGTTCCATAACCGACCGGGCTTTTTCATTCACATACAGAAACCCTATTCCACGGGGACCGCGAAGGAATTTTCGGGACGTTCCCGTCATGACATCACAACCAATGTCCGTAACCGAGACCGGGATATGCCCCGCAGACTGGCAGGCATCCAACTGGTACAATACGCTTCGGTCCTTAGTAATCTTCCCAACTTCTTGAACCTGATTGATTTCTCCACTCGAAGACGGCATGTGACTGATGCTCACCAGGCGGGTTCGCTCATCTATGAGGTCTACAAGGTGCCCGAGGTCAATGCCCCCCCCGTCCGCATGTCTCGCAACCCTGATTTCTATACCGCGCAATTTCGCCACCTGCAGATAAGCGACATAGTTGCTACAATATTCGTTGTAGGCGGTGACAATATTGTCACCCGCCTGAAATGGCATGCTGTAAAATGCTTTTGTCCACCCATCCACCGCACTGCCAACAAAGGCGTAGTCGTCATCTTTTCCGCCAAACAAGTCAGACAGTAACTTGTAACTGGCCGACAACTTGTCTGCCTGTTGCTCTTGCGCAACATAACCACCAACAGCAATTTCACGGTCAATTGCAGCTCTTATTTCGTCAATTACTACCTGAGCCATAAGGGCGGAACCGCAGTTATCCAAATGGATACGCCCCTTAACGCCAGGGGTGTCATGCCGTACATCATTGAGGTCTTGGTCTGAAAAGCTGGGGCCGATCTTCGTCATTTTGTTGCCGCATTCCATGTCTAATTGCCGTCAATACGCTGGTAGTTGATTAAAATTGTCTTGCGAAGAACGCGTACAGATTGTAATCCAGCCGTAATATTTGGGTGTGCGATAAGGTCGTCATGAACTGACTAATAGTGATAGATTGCAAGCTTTTTTTGCTCTGCGCGCATTCTTAATTTTGTATAGTTTTTTTCGGCAACAATGATAACAATTAAAGTTGCCGTGTTGTTTTTAAGGCTCGTACGGAAACAGCCCAGGGGTAATTATGGTCGAATTGAACGTGCAAACAGACGTTACGCCGACTCTCGATCCTTCTCTAGAAAGACGTTACGCGGATTTTGAAACTTTGGTTGATGCCATTGAGTATGCAGCTAAAGGCGTACGCGGTGTCAATTTTTACGACGCTCGCGGTAATGTAAAAGAAGTTATCACTTGGAAAGAAGTGCGTGACCGCGCCGAACAGATCGGCCGCAAGCTTGTGGGAATGGGTTTCGAAAAAGGTGACCGGATCGCTTTGATTGCAGAAACCACTGCAAACTTTGTCGCGTTTTTTGTTGGCTGTCAGTACGCCAGTGTTCTGCCTGTTCCCCTTCCCTTGCCAACCTCCTTCGGTGGTAAAGAAGGCTATGTTTCTCAGCTGCGCATGCAAATGGAAAGCTGCAAAGCCAATGGCCTGATGGCGCCGGCATTCATGGACGAGATTGTTGCACAGGCAACCGATGGCCTGGATCTGCGCTTTAGCGGTGACTATGAAGCTCTCATGACATTCGAGGGCGAAGCAGAGCCAGTTTTGCCTTCAGCAGATGATTTGGCCTACTTGCAGTATTCATCTGGAAGCACACGTTTTCCACACGGCGTTTCCGTAACGCATCGATCCCTGTTGTCTAATACACATGGCATGGGCTATCACGGCGTACATCTGGAAGAAAATGATCGCTGCGTGTCATGGCTGCCATTTTATCATGACATGGGTCTTGTCGGTACACTGCTGACAACAATGACTTGCCAGGTATCAGTTGACTTCATCCCAACAGAAGAGTTTGCACGCCGTCCGTTAAGCTGGTTGCGGGTTCTGAGCGCCAACAAAGGCACTATCACTTATAGCCCAACCTTCGGTTTTGACATTTGCACACGTCGCGCCGCGATGCGTTCCAGTGCTCTAGAGGGCCTCGACCTGTCAAGTGTTCGGGTGGCTGGTATCGGCGCAGAAATGATCCGCCCTGACGTGATGAAAGAATTCCAGCAAACATTTGGTCAGATCGGCTTTTCATACAATGCTTTCCTGCCAAGCTATGGCCTTGCAGAATGCACGCTCGGTGTAAGTTTTGGCGAGGTAGGCAAAGGCATCGAAGTAGACCTGATCGAAGAAGCTGCGCTGACAGGTGATCGGCATGTTCTGGTAAACGGATCTGGCGATACGCGCATGCGTGAAGTCGTAAACTGCGGACGACTGCTCCCTGAATATGAAATTGAAATTCGCGATGAAGGCGACACCCCTCTTTCCGATCGGAATGTTGGCCGCGTATATCTGCGCGGTGCTTCAGTTATGCGCGAATACTTCAATGATCCGGAAACCACACGCGCGGTGCTTAGCCCAGAGGGTTGGCTCGATACTGGCGACATGGGCTATATGAAGGAAGGCTGCATCTATATTGTTGGCCGCGCCAAAGACATGATTATTGTGAATGGGCGTAACCACTGGCCACAGGACATCGAGTGGGCTGCCGAACAGGTGGACGGCCTGAAAAAAGGCGATGTTGCTGCTATTTCTATCCCTGGCGAAAACGCTGAGGAAGTACCTCTTATCTTGGCGCAGTGTCGCATTTCAGATGCTGGTGAACGTGTTAAACTCGTTGAAGCCCTAAAGAAACAAATTCAGGCCGAGACCGGCGTGAACTGCATGATTGAATTGGTCCCGCCAAAATCGCTACCGCGGACGTCTTCCGGTAAACTCAGTCGGACCAAAGCGCGCAACCAATATATGTCTGGGCACTTGCAGGCGATTGCCAGCTAAAACTGAGGCTTCCATGCCAACAAAATCAAAAAAAACTGCAGCGAAGCAAATAGTTGCGCTGACAGGCGCGACTGGCTTTGTTGGCGGTCACACGCTTAATGAACTCATTAAAACAGGACACACCGTGCGGGCGCTAACACGGCGTTCACAGCCCGAAAGACAGGACGTCGAGTGGGTTCCGGGATCGCTCGACGATGCGGAGTCCCTTGCACGACTGGTTGAAGGTGCTGATGTTTTGATGCATCTGGCAGGTCTTACGAAGGCAATCACCCGCGATCAGTTTTTTGACGTTAATGTAGCTGGCAGCAAACGGCTATTTGAGGCAGCGCAAAAAGCCAAAGTTAGCCACGTTATCCATGTTTCAAGTTTGGCGGCACGCGAACCAAGACTTTCGCATTATGGAGCCAGCAAGGCAGGCACAGAACTGCTTCTGACGGCGCGAAAATGGTCATTTACCTGGACAATACTCCGCCCGCCCGGGATTTATGGACCTGGCGATAAAGAAATCCTGAAACTTTTGAAGGCTACCAAACTCGGGATATTACCAGCGCCAGGAGGCAGCAGAAATCGCTTTTCATTGATCCATGCGCAGGACCTGGCGAAGGCGCTGGCCGCTCTTTGCGACAAGAGTAACAAGCAGTCCGTTCTGGAAATCGACGACAATCATGCAGGCGGCTACGACATCAAGGCAGTCGCAAAAGCCCTGCCGGGCGGATCGAAAAAGAAAACGACAATTGTGCCCCTGCCCTTCCCAGTCCTGGGCGCCATTGGCGGTGTAAATGACATGCTGGCGCGCGCCATCAACAAGCCCTTCATGTTGACACTTTCAACGGCGCGCTATCTCTCTCACCCTGACTGGTGCGTCAAAGAGCCACGCCGATTCAAACATGCTGGCTGGTCGCCACAATTTGACCTAGAAGCAGGCCTAAAGGATACACTCGACTGGTATCAGAAAAATGATCTTTTATGATGATTGGCTTCTGGATATAACAACAGTCAAAGAGTGCAGCATCCGCGAGCACACATCGAAGAGAGAACAAGCATCATGGCACAAGCTGAGACGCTGGAAACAATTTACGGACTGATTACACCCATCAACAAAAAGGGTATTGATCTGACGCCCGGCACAACCTTTGCGGTTGACCTCGAACTTGACAGTTTGACAGTAATGGATCTTGTTGCAGAAATCGAAGATGAATTCGATATTGTCTTGCCTCTCAATATGTTACCGGATTTGGAGACCATCGAGCAAGTAGCCGATGCTGTCGAAAAGATCGTAAGCGAAGGCTAGAATTCCCGTGGATTTATTGGACAAATTTGACTCGATTGTTGAGTTGCGATCATCCCTGCCTTTTGAAAAAGCCGATCCGTTTAAAGTCGTAATCGACGAAGTAATTTCTGAGACAGAAGCGATTATCGGTGGCAGGCACACCATCTTGGCTGGCACCAATAATTATATGGGTATGACCTTTGATGAAGGGGCAATTGAAGCAGCCAAAGATGCGCTCGACAATTTTGGCACCGGCACTACTGGCTCCCGTGTCCTCAATGGCACGTATGGCGGTCACAAGGCGCTTGAAGCTGCAATTGCGGAATTCTATGGAATGGAGCACTGCATGGTGTTCTCAACCGGATATCAGGCCAACTTGGGCATGATTTCGGCCCTGGGTGGAAAAGACGATTATGTTATCATTGATGCCGACAGCCATGCCTCCATTTACGATGGCTGTTCGATGGGCAACGCGACGATTGTCCGTTTCAAGCATAATGATTATGAAAATCTTGAACGGCGACTGCGCCGACTGCCGGAAGATGCTGGCAAATTGCTGGTAGTCGAGGGCATCTATTCAATGCTGGGCGATGCAGCCCCCCTTAAAGAGATACTTGAGATTGGCAAGAAGTATGGCTGTATGACACTTGTCGACGAGGCCCATTCTATGGGCTTTTGCGGCGAAAACGGCCGCGGCGTCGCCGAACAGCTCGGCGTTGAAGACCTTGTAGATTTCTACCTTGGCACTTTCTCAAAATCTGTTGGCACAGTCGGTGGTTTTGCAGTGTCGAACCACCCAAAATTTGATGTGCTGCGTTTTGTCAGCCGCCCTTACATTTTTACCGCAAGCTTGCCACCGAGTGTTGTGGCATCTGCCACGAAAGCGATTGAAGCCATACAGCGCAGTGGAAATCGCCGCGCGCACTTATGGGAAAATGCCCGCAGGCTACATGATGGCCTCAAGGGCGCAGGCTTCAACATGTGCACACCAGAAGCACAGAGCCCGATCATTGCCGTGCACCTGCCTGACGTGATGCAGGGCACCAAATTTTGGGAAAGGCTGCTTATTGAGGGTGTTTACGCAAACATGGCGGCACCTCCTGCGACGCCAGCAGGCATGTTCCTGCTGCGTATCAGCGTTTGTGCGCAGCATACTACGGAGCAAGTAGATGAAATCATTGCCCGTTTCGTTCGGACAGCTGAAGCTGTTGGCATGGAAGTCTAAGCGATTGAAAATACTAGATCTTAGGCGTCTTCAATTTATTTGAAGGCGCCTTTTTTACGTAAGCTCCAGAAAAGGAATACACCAGCGAAGATCGGATACTTTCGCATCCAGTCTTTGATCTCCACTTCTACACCTGAGTGCCGCCTGATCTTCCAAGCCAGATAGTCAATGCCACCATCAAATGTCATGGAGGCTTTTACCAGCCGCAGGAAGCTGACCACTTTACCGTTCCATCGCCGCATGAACCACGCGAGTTTTGCTGTAATTCTATCAGTCCGAGCAGGTTGCGTTCTCGGAGCCTCGTCCGCCATATCAGTATTTGCAATACCAAGCGCTGACAGTGCAATGGGAGTTAACTCATCGTAACGAGCCTGATCCAACAGATAGATCTCCAACCCTTTTCCGCCGCGTTCCGAACGCAGTTCCGCAGCATAGGTGGCCTCGAATGCAGCAACCCATAGATCGCGAGAATTCGTTGCCCACGGCTCCAAATCCAACAAGTTTTGCAACATTGTTTGCACAGCAAGACTGACAGCTTCGGCCAATTGATTTTGAGCACTTTCTCCACGAGGCAAAAGCAACATGCATGGTTGGCAAAATCTTGCCCAAATCGAAACGTTTAAACAACTGGCGCTGCTGCGAAACCGAAAATCACTTATCGAAATGACTGCATATTTTGAACGTACTGTCAGCCCTTCAACATCCATTTCATGATAAAACACGTTCGGTGGAAGTATCTGATTGGCTACTGCCAACCATGATTTTTCATACGCTGACTGATAATCATTCACGATGACATAGAAATCGAGAATCTTGTCTTCGATTTCACCGGTTCGCAAACACGATCCGTAAAAAATAACACCAACAACACTGTTTCCATAGCGACCTGCAATATCTTTGGCAGCAATGCCAACAGCGCTTGGAACGTCCCTGTCCCATTCGTCGAGAATATACCGTAAAAGCTTTCCGTCGGGACTGTCTTTTGCATCCAGGCTAGTGCTCTCAGGCATTACCTTATTTCCCGAAAGAGACAAATGTAAGGGAACGATCGCCTTTCAGCGTAACCGGAGTGCCTGGTGTTGGCTGGTAGATCTCGCCGTCTAATGTCACCGGATCAGTACCCTCAACCCGAACTTCATTGCTCGTGCGAACATGTAGTCCGTCTACCGATGTTTTGCCAAATCGACCTGAAATCAGTGACAAGAAAGACCTGACCAAGGTTGAGGGACCCGCCTCAAGCGCCGAGAAACGCAAACCGCCTTTTCCGCCTTCTGCATAGGGCTTGAAACCAAAAAGCAGCTTATTGAGCGTGGTTGTCATTACAACAGAGTACCGGCCCTGAATTCTGGCACTTCCTGGAACTGTAATTGACATTGGATCAGAAACCATCAGTCCCTTATTTCGGGACAGGCCCAAAGCAGACGTTATCAGTTTATAAGCGGACCAAACATGCGCAACAGAATTGGGCAACCCCTTGGCATAGGCATTTTCCCTGCACCAGAAAATGCCACGAACAATGCCTGCTGTTCCAAAGAATGTACCCACTTTTGGACGCGATCCATCGCCCAGATCCATTTCAATCAAATGTCTGCGAGTTAGTGCTTCAGGCAATTCGCCAGACTGCGCCAATTTCAAGAGTTTCTTCAGCACTTTGGCAGGCTTGCCCTTAAAACCTAAATCTGCCGCGGTCATATTGGTCTTGCCACCCGGCAAAAATGCAATGGGCGGAATGACATTGAACGGATTATCATACAGCAAGCTCGCCAGAGCCGCACCAATAGTGCCATCGCCACCGTTAATGATAAGCATGGCAGGATTGGCGCGAGCAAACAGTTCCATCGCGTCCCTCAGGCTTTCCATTCCATCGAGTTCATAGTGCACTACATTGGCACTTGTGTTGACGATAGAACGGATCTCATCCAAAGAACGGGCATTGGTCGCGCTGAGCGGGTTGGAGATCATCACCACAAGAGGTACTGTCGCACCACTCGTCACCGATTTTGTATCAACCTGCATGTTTGCAACTCCGGGCCCTGGGCCTGCACCGCCGGGCGCGCGTGTTTAAAACAAACGGGACCCTAGGGGCCCCGTACTAAATTCTTGTGCGGACTAAATATAATTAAATTAAAATATTTTCAATGCTAACGTCGTTTCAGTTTCCGACGTTTTTCTTTCTTTTTGTCATCGCCGCCAAAGATGTAACTTAGACTGATATCATGCTGGCTTATGCCCACATCAGCCAAAAACATGACCTCTTCGGGGTCGGGTGGCCCAAGCGAAAGTTTGGGATTATTGGAAAAACCAAACCCTTCGGTGAAAAAGTCAGCTTTGCCATTTGCATTCTTGTCATGCAAAACAACAAGGGCATATGTACCAGGCGAAGGCAAAGGCACACAAAGAGTAGGCTCATCTGCACCGTCAATGGGCATATCCACACGAACCAGTTTCATGCCTTTTTCAAGAAACTCATCAGGGTCTGAGCTGTAAATCTGCGCACGAACTCGTCCCTCAAGATTTTGAAGACCCTTCACATTTACCTGCAACAACACCTGACCGGCTTCCGCCATACACGCACCTACATGGCGCTGTTCAAGTTTTATGATGGTGGCAGGTGCGCGGGCCTCTTCAGCAGTGACGCCATCCACCAAAAACCCCATTGCAACTGCCACAGTTGCCGCATATTTGGCGACATTCTGCGGTGAACTAAACTTACCCATGGATGCTCGGACTCCACTCACACTGTTGCTTCATGCGACTAAGCCGCCGGATGGTGGCGGAAATATGGCCCTATATAGCGTAAATACGTGATTTCTCATCTTTTTTCTGCCATCATTTCGCTGTGAATGAACAGCAATTGCCACTTGAATTAATTCTGGAACCAGTGTAGCGCCCAACTATGTTTGCCCGGCCCCTTATTACACGCATCGACCGATATGTCCTGAAGCAAGTGTTCATGCCCATGATCACCACATTAGGTGTTGCTGCGCTGCTGCTGATTTTAGAGCGCATACTCAAGCTCTTCGACCTTGTCGTCAATCAGGGCGGGCCTGTGGAAGTTGTTTTCCGTATGCTCGCAAATCTGACGCCGCATTATATGGGCCTTGCACTACCGGTCGGTTTATTGCTCGGCGTATTAGTTGCTTTTCGAAAGATATCTTTATCAAGCGAATATGACGCAATTACTTCATCTGGGACAAGTTTGCCTCAGCTGATACGTCCCTTGCTGATGCTTGCTGCATTTCTTGCTATTGTGAACACGCTGTTGGTTGGCTGGATACAACCCCACAGCCGCTATGCGTATCGTGGCCTGGTATTTGATCTTCGGTCGGGCGCGCTCGGGGCCAGCATCCGTGTTGGGGAATTTGTCGAAATAGGCGATGACATTACGCTGATGATTGAAGAGTCGCGTAACCAGGGCGCGGAACTTGGCGGCATTTTCCTGGAAAGACGCGACGAAAGAAGCACCGTCACTGTAACCGCTGAACGTGGCGGTTTTTTTGCCACTGACGATGATCAAACTATCTTGCTTAGATTGTTTAATGGAGTGCTTGTTGACCTCAACGAAAGCCAAAACAAGCCGAGGGTGCTGAATTTTGAACGGCAGGATCTGACAGTGAAACTGCCGGAACGAGAAGTGTTCAGAGAACGTGGCGGTCAGGAACTTGAAATGACGTTACCGGAATTGTTCGTCGAAATGCAAAATCCGGTCAATTCACTGGAAGAGCGTGCAGCATTTCAAGGCAACTTTCATTGGCGATTAATGCACAGCTTCTCTTTCTTCATCCTGCCGTTCCTTGCTATTCCCATGGGTATTACCAACAAACGCACAGGGCGTGGCACCGGCATTGTTATCGGCTTGTCTCTGTTGATCGTATATAACGAGCTGATGGAGGGGATGGAGACCGCCGTAAAAAATGGAAATTCGCCCTATTTCACCATATGGGCACTGTTTGCTGCATTTGCATTTTTGAGCCTGTTTTTCTTCCGGGTGTCCGCCTTCAAGGCCGGCGGCGAGCCACTAGCCTATATAGACAAAATTGTGGAAGTGTTTGCTGGCCCTATCAAACGCTTTGGTCGCAAACTTATGGGCATGGGGGAGCAAGCATGATCTTCCGTGCTGCCCGGCGCCTTTTTGTGCCTTCAAGAACGCTGGCCCGCTACATGGTACGCATGCATTTAAGCCGATTCTTTGGGATTCTAATTGGGCTAACTGTCGTACTGCAAATGCTGGACTTGCTCGCCACAGCGGACGACGTGATGGCTGCAGAAGGCGCAACCTGGGTGTCTATTGTCTCCTATGTCAGCATGAGGGCGCCGCAGCTTATTAGCCAGTTCGCCCCATTCGCGGCACTTCTGGCTACTCTTTTGACCCTGGCGACTCTTAATCAAAGCAGCGAAGTAACTGTAATGAAAGCCAGTGGCCTTTCATCACATCGCATCCTATTGCCGCTGGGTATCGCCTCACTTCTTATTGGCATCGCTCATTTCGCCTTCAATGAAGCCATAGTGACCAAAGCCAATGCAGACCTAGAATACTGGCAGGAAAACGACTATGCGATTGACCTGCCTGAGAATGACAATCTCGCAGGGCGCACTTGGCTGCGTGAGGGCAACAGCATCGTTCTTGTTGAAGCCGTCAGCCAAGTCAGGAACCGGGTTGTCCTGGATAAAGTTTCCATCTTTGAGCGAGACGAAAATGGCCGTGTGCAAGCCATGGTGAAAGCAGACTTCGCTTGGTTCCAGAACGGTGCATGGACCCTGCACGAAGTCCGGCGCTTTGACGCCAATACGCACTTGTTATCAGTCACACCAACGGTCCCATGGTCAATTCCTACTCGTCCCGATCGTTTTTTGGCTTTGAATGTGAGGGCAGATCAGGTCTCGTTCCGTGAACTTTGGAGATCCATGCAGCGCATTGAAGAAGAAGGGCTTTCAACCGATAGACTGATGGCAAGTTTCCTGCAAAAAATCGCAGCACCTGCATCGACGCTCCTGATGCCCCTTTTGGCTGCTGTGGCCGCCTTTGGCGTTTCAAGAGCTGGTAACTTGGTTCTTAGGCTCGTATTTGGGATGGCGCTTGGCTTCAGCTTCTTTGTTGCCGATAATTTCATGCTGGCGATGGGTGAATTTGGTGTTGCACCGCCATTTCTTGCCGCTTGGGCACCCTTCTTCTTGTTCCTGCTGGTTGGATATACCGTCATTTTCTACACGGAAGAAGGCCAGCCCCAACTGCGCTCAAAAAACGGAATCAAACCCGCTGAGACTTCCAACTAATGGCAAGTTCCAATCAGTCAAACAAAGACGACGCCCATAACGATATACGGCAAGTTGCCGGCGGAGCGGGCCTCGCATTTCTGGGTCGTCTTGGTGCCTTGATTGAAGCTGTTTCAGTTGTTGTCTTCACTTGGGCATACGGCGCTGAAACCTTTGGTTTATTTGCAGTACTGTGGAGCTACGTCAAGGTGACAACTGCGCTTTCAGATGCGGCAATGACCACATCGCTGCAGCGCTTTGTGCCTCGCGTTCCGAAAGACCAAGAAGCTCATGTTGCTGGTTTTGCCCTGAAACTCAGCTTCATTATCGCTGTTTTGTTCGCGAGCGCCGGAACATATTACGCTCCGGCATTGTCAGCTTTCATCAATGTTGGTCCAACTGACCAACAACATTTAACGGACGTGATCCGTGTTTATGTATGGGTTCTTCCTTTTTGGACGACGGTGGAAGTAGGTACTGCCGCTATCAGAGCTCGCAGAAAATTTGGCCCGGAAATCCGGGTTCGAATATTCTATGAGCAAGGTTTACGGTTGATCGCAGCAGTTATCTTTTTTTATTTTGGCTTAAATACTTATGGCCTTTTTTTAGCGCACCTTCTGAGCGTTGTTTTAGCAGCAGCTTTAGCGCTTAGGCTGATTGCAAAACACTATGATTTTCGGGACGTGCTAAAAGCACCGATGACAGGGAGTATCGCGCGAGACATGCGCAAATATGGCTTCTCTGTGATGCCTTCAAACCTGATCAAGAAACTGTTCAGTGAATTCCCTGTAATGATGCTGAACTTCGTCCTGCCCGGCGGCGCAGGCGCAGCTGCAGGTGGTTACTATTCTGTTGCCCGCAAACTTGCTAGCGCGCTTCAGGTTGTGAGACTTGCATTTGAATATGTCATGGCTCCACTTGCTGCAGAAAAGGATGGCAAAGGCGACAAGCACCGCCTGGAACACATGTACGCCTTTGCAACACGCATGTCGGTATGCTTGGCCCTACCCTTTGGAGCCGCATTGTATCTGGCGCGCGGGGATATTTTGTCAGCGCTTGAACCTGAATTTCAGGCCGCGGCAATGGCAATTGCTGTTTTGGTCGCTGGCCGGGTTTTGGAAGCGGCAAGCGGCCCATCTCAGTCGATCGTTGAGATGTTGGGGCACCGGTTTTTACCCCCTGTGAATGGATTGATTGGTCTGTCCATTTTTATCTGGCTTGGTCTTATGCTGATTCCAAACCAAGGTGTAACGGGCGCTGCAATTGCTGCGGCAACAGGGCTCAATGTCACGGCTTATCTCGCATTTGTCCAAAGCGGGATACTGTTTAAGCTATTTCCATATAATCGCGACTTCTTGAAACCTGTCACTATTTCGCTTATCTCTGCCGTCGCGCTAATAGCTGTTGCTGAGACTGTTCCTGGCCTGCCAGCGCCCACGGGCCTCATTGCAGCCATAATTGGGCTTATTGTCGCACTGCTTGTTCTGGTGCGCTATGGTCTTAAAGAAGACGACACAGCAGCTCTAGGAAAACTTGGGCAGTGGCTGAGCCGGAAACCGGCATAGTCAAATTGGAATGTACGATGCAACAGGTTGCAGTAAACAGCGAAGAGATAAAAGAGGCTGAAATCACCGAGCGCATTTCAGGTGCACACCCTGAAGCCGCGGATTTTCCCCTGAAGGAAGCCCGTAAGCTCGTGCGCGACTTGTGGACGCCAATTCCTCGCATTTATTGGACTGATTTCACAGTCAGCGCGGCATTAGGCTGGGGCGCAGTTGCTGTTGCGACATTGTCACCGCTTGGCTCAATCATTCAAATTGCTGCTGTTGTTGTTGCAACACTGGCGCTCTATCGCGGTGTGATTTTCATTCACGAGTTGGCGCACTTCCGTAAAGGTACCTTTACGTGGTTCCGTCGCTTCTGGAACGCCACATGCGGCATGCCGATGATGGTACCGGCTTACACATATGCCGACGTGCATATTGATCATCACAAGCCACAGCATTATGGCACTGCAGAAGACGGCGAGTACCTGCCGTTTGCCGTGAACGAGCCATGGAAGATTGTTGCTTTCATTGTGCAAGCCGTGATCGTGCCTGTCCTTCTGGTTGCGCGCTATCTGATTTTAATGCCGCTCACGCTGATTATACCGAAGTTTCGCGACTATATCTGGCAGCGTGCAAGCAGCCTAGTCATAGACTACACCTACATTCGGCCACTCCCGAAGAAAGACCAGAAAGCCAGCTGGCTGATCGAGGACTTCTTAACAGGTGTTTATGCATACGCGGCCTTTGGCCTTTGGTATTCTGGCATTCTACCCACCGAGTTCGTGGCAGTTTGGTATGTAGTGACTGTCGCGATCTTCGTGCTGAATGGACTTCGCACGCTTGCTGCACACGCCTACCGTAACGGCGGGCGTGAACGCATGACACAGCAAGCAGAGTTTCTGGATAGTGTTGATGTGCCGGGTAATCGCTATATCTCGCCGCTGTGGGCGCCAGTAGGTCTCAGGTTTCACGCAACGCACCATTTGTTCCCGGGCATGCCTTACCACGCACTTGAAACCGCGTATTTTCGCCTGAAAGACGAGTTACCGGACAATCGTTTATATCTGGAGGCCACTCGCTCCAGTCTTTGGGCCGCCATGGCACAGCTGTGGCGCGAAGCGAAAGCCTCTCAAAAGGCCTAAGGTCTCGTTGACCTCTTGCTGGACTTGCTTCGGTTTAGTGGAGAGCCTCAGAATAATCTGATTATGATGAGGAGTATGTTTTATGTCTTCACCCCACAGGGTTTATACTGAGGAATTTAAGCGGGAAGCGGTTCGCTTGAGTTATGAAAGCGGTCTGACGATTATTGAGGTTGCCTCTGACCTTGGTATAGGCCGATCGACACTGAACACATGGCGGCGTGAGTTTCGGGATGATGATAGCCCAGTTGCTACCAGTGAGGAGAGTTCAGAGAAGGAGCTGTCCCGTCTTCGCCGTGAGAACCAGATCCTCAGGGCGGAGCGCGACCTGCTAAAAAAGGCCACGGCTTTCTTCGCCAAGGAAAGTCGATGAGGTTTGCGCTTATTGATGCGAAGGAAGCGTGCCTGCCTGTTTCCAGGGCCTGCCGGTTACTAGGTGTCAGTGTCAGCGGCTATTATGCATGGAGAGGACGCCCTGTTTGCAAACGGGCGCAGGACGACAGGCGATATCTGGCCTATATCAAGTGCCTGTTCCATCAGTCGAATGGGACTTACGGCAGCCCGCGCATGACGGTTGAAATGCAGGAACAGGGATTACCTGTTGGCCGCAGGCGGGTTGCCCGCCTGATGCGGGAAGACGGGCTGAAAGCCAGACAGAAGCGCCGGTTCAAAAGGACAACAGATAGCGACCACAAAAACCCGGTTTATCCCAACCTGCTTGAGCGGGATTTTACAGCCGCAGCGCCCAACCGGAAGTGGGCTGGGGACATCAGTTATATCTGGACAGCGGAAGGCTGGCTTTACCTGGCCGTCATCATTGATCTGTATGCCCGCAGGGTTGTGGGCTGGGCAACAAGTGACAGGTTGAAGAAAGAGCTTGCCATCAGCGCTCTCGACAAGGCAATTATGCTGCGCAATCCATCACCTGGCCTGATCCATCACAGCGATCGCGGTAGTCAATATTGCTCCTACGAGTATCAAAAAAAGCTCAAATATCATGGCATGCGCGGATCCATGTCAGGGAAAGGCAATTGCTATGATAACAGTGTCGCTGAAAGCTTCTTCAAAACAATCAAAGTCGAGCTGGTGTGGCAAACAAGCTTCCAGACACGGGAACAGGCAACAACAAGGATCGGACACTATATTGATGCTTTTTATAATCCAGTGCGCAAGCACTCGACAATCGGCTATAAATCCCCCATACAGAAGGAAAGGACGATAGCCAATTAACTGAAATGGCTCTCCACTAAACCGAAGCAACTCCATGCATTATTCACCTAGTCCGGTATCCAATGGGCCTGACCACACACGTTTGAAGGGGCACGCCTGTGGCTGACAACAGCATTTCCATCCGCAAAATAACTGATAACAAAAGTCTGAAAGACTTTGTGAACGTTACACGCACGGTGTATGCGGACGACCCAAACTGGATTCAGCCCCTGATGATGGAACGCATGGACGCACTGCGCTCTGACAAAAACCCCTATTATGAGCATGCTGAGGTTGCCCTGTGGGTAGCAGCACAAGATGGCAATCTTGTTGGTCGCATCAGCGCCCAAGTAGA
Source organism: Kordiimonas sp. (assembly GCA_963921265.3). GTDB lineage: Bacteria > Pseudomonadota > Alphaproteobacteria > Sphingomonadales > Kordiimonadaceae > Kordiimonas. Next base: position 4,129,554 of record OZ001196.2, on the reverse strand, counting down.
TAACCTCGCACAGGAAAAATGGGGCCCCAACCTTGGGCATTTCGGATTCTTTGAGGCAACTGATGAGACCGTGGCAAAAGCGCTGCTTGAGACAGCTGAAAACTGGCTCAAGGAACGCGGCATGAAGCGCATGCAAGGGCCTTGGTCATTTTCGAGCGCCGAAGAAGTTGGCACGCTGGTAGATGGGTTTGATACACCTCCCTGCTTTATGATGCCCCATGGTCGACCACAGTATGATGGCTGGTTGAAAGGTGATGGGTTTGACCAAGCCAAGGACATGTTCGCCTTCCAGCTCGACCTGTTGCTCGACCCGCCCGAGCGAGCGCTCCGCATCGTCAAAATGGCGGAAAAAAACAAGCGCGTAACCATGCGCGAAATCGACATGAAACGTTTTGACGAAGAAGTCGCCGTTGTTCTCGATATCTACAATGAAGCCTGGTCAGACAATTGGGGCTATGTGCCGTTTACCGAGCATGAAGTAGAACACGGCGCGCAGGCACTGAAGCCGGTTGTGAAACCCTACCGTACCATGATCTGCGAATATGACGGCGAGCCGGTTGCCTTTATGCTGACAATCCCGGATGTGAACCACAAACTCAGGGACATTGACGGCAATCTGTTCCCCTTCGGTTGGGCCAAGGTCGGCTGGCGCATGATGAACGGCAAGGAAGATCGCTGCCGCGTGCCCCTGATGGGTGTACGCAAAAAGTTCCAGAAAGGTCCACTGGGTGCAGCCATGGCCATGTGGATGATCCGCGTAAGCCAGGACAATGTAATGGACCGGGGCGCCTATTGGGGCGAGCTCGGCTGGATCCTCGAAGACAACGAAGGCATGATCTCAATCCTCGAGGAAATCGGTTGTGAGATTTACAAGACCTACCGCGTATACGAGAAGGCAATTGGGTAGGTAGATGGCCCGAGACCCAGCAGCAAATCCGCCAGCTATTTGGTTCGAGTTTTCTGAGCGCTTTCACCAAGATTTTTGTCTGCTTTACCCCAACGGAACAGACGATATCGTCTCTGATTGGTCAACCAACAAGAAAAAGGAGCTTCTAGATTTTGTGTGTGAACTTCTGGACTCTGAAGCTGGGGAAGGTGACCTAAAGCGCATATGGAATAAAACCGTTACAGATTGGTCTGCTCCCAAGATGCGACCTTTCCTGATTGGACTTAGGAAGTCGCTGAAAAATTGAAGATTTCGACATTGGAGCGGAACATATCCTATTATAACAATTATTTAGCAGTGATTATAGTTATCGCTTCGCTTGGAATTTTTTCGCCAACGCATGCTGATGGAACAAGCTCCAGAGCGCGCGACCTTGGCATCAAGCCGGGAGTGCTGGCAACAGGTGAGTTGAATGCGATCACCGACGTTGAAGGCATACTGGTTGGGCACTTAACCCTTATTGAAGGTCGTTCCATCCGCACGGGTGCCACTGCCATCCTGCCCCATGGCGGTAACCTGTATCAGGACAAGGTGCCCGCCGCCGTGCATATCGGCAACGGCTTTGGCAAAATGATGGGCATCAGCCAAATCATGGAGCTTGGCGAGATTGAAACGCCCATCGTGCTGACCAACACGCTTGCCGTACCGCGCGGCGCTGACGCGATACTCAATTGGACACTGAGTTACCCTGGCAATGAAAACGCGCGTTCCGTCAACGCGGTTGTCGGTGAAACCAATGATGGTTACCTGAACGACATCCGCGCCCGCGCCCTGACACCTGAAATGATTGAAACTGCCATCACCACAGCCAAGTCCGGCCCGGTGGAGGAAGGCAATGTGGGTGCTGGCACAGGTACAGTCGCCTTCAGCTGGAAAGGCGGCATTGGAACCTCTTCGCGCAAACTACCCGCTTCGCTTGGTGCGTATACCGTTGGTGTATTGGTGCAGAGCAACTATGGCGGCATCCTGAGCGTAGACGGCATTCGTGTTGGCGAATCACTGAACCAATTCTATCTGCAAGATCATGTAGATACAGATGAGGCGGATGGCTCAATCATGGTCGTGGTCGCGACCGACGCCCCACTTTCGGACCGCAACCTTGATCGGCTTGCCCGTCGCGCCATGGCGGGTGTTGCCCGCACGGGCGCAAGCCTCACGAACGGCTCCGGCGACTATGTTATCGCCTTTTCAACGCACACAGACGTGCGCCGCACGCCTGAGCGCCGCAATTCCATAGGCCAATACCCAGAAGTACCCAACAACCTGATGTCACCCCTGTTTCAGGCGGTGATCGAAGCAACAGAAGAGAGCATTTATAACTCTCTTCTGATGGCGGAAGACATGGAAAGCTTCAATGTGAGCCGCGGCGAAACGGTGACCATCCCTGCCCTACCCATCGACAAGCTCAAAGAACTGCTGGCACATCGCGATCGTTAAAACGCCCTAAGCTGCTTTGGGCGCACCGTTCGCAGGCCTGCGGCGGTTGCGACGACGCTTGGGCCTATTCTTCTGCCCAGACTCGTTACCTTGAGAGTCATTCGAGCTGCGCTCATTGCGCGGGTTGTTGGCTTTGCCTTTTGGTTTGCGACTCTGCCTCGCTTGCCCCGCAGGCTTGTTCCGTTTGCCGTTGCGGCGTGGGCCATTGGCGCGCTGGTTTGTTTCTGCGGGCGCATTTACACCTATGAAATCACCTTCAATGCCAAAAGCGCGACCAATCAGCTTTTCTATATCGCGCAACAGATCGCGTTCTTCCACATCACAAAAAGAGATGGCAACCCCACTGGCGCCAGCCCGAGCTGTGCGTCCAATGCGGTGCACATACGCCTCTGGCACATTTGGCAGATCAAAATTGATAACGTGCGATACACCGCCAATATCTATGCCACGTGCGGCAATATCTGTCGCGACAAGCACTGATATTTCGCCCGACTTAAAACCGTCAAGCGTTCTTTCGCGCTGGTTCTGGCTTTTGTTGCCATGTATCGCGTCAGCAGTAATGCCAGCTTGTTCGAGGTAACGGGCAATTTTATTGGCACCATGCTTGGTGCGGGAAAAAACGATGGCGCGTTCAAATTCATGGCCATTAAGCACTTCAACCAGCTTTTGCCGTTTGTCAGCTTTCGCAACAGCAATCACAGACTGCTTGATCCGGTCAACCGGCTTTGAAGCTGGTGTTACCGCAATTTCTTCCGGCCGGTGCAGGAAATCGTTTGCAAGGCTACGGATTTGTTTCGGCATTGTCGCGGAAAACAGGATGGTTTGGCGTTTCTTTGGCAGACTTTTCATAATGCGACGGATTGCCGGAATGAAACCCATATCCATCATCTGATCGGCTTCATCCAGCACAACAGCCTTTGTGGCATGCAGGCTGATGGCGCCCGACGACTGAAGGTCTTCAAGCCGGCCAGGGGTTGCCACCAACACACTGATGCCACGACTTAGTGCGCGCACTTGCTTGCCAGGTTTCACTCCACCCACGATTATTGTCGAGGTCATCTCCACATATTTGCCGTACAGGCGCACATTTTCATGGATTTGGGCTGCAAGTTCGCGTGTTGGCGCCAAAATCAGCATGTCACACGTATTGGGCGCAGGGCGCTCATAGACGTTTGCAATCTGGTCAAGGAGCGGCAAAACAAATGCAGCGGTTTTGCCAGTGCCAGTTTGCGCGATGCCCACAATGTCACGTTTTTTCAAAAGCGCGGGAATAGCGGCCTTTTGAATAGGGGTTGGATTATCATATCCGGCTGCAGACACAGCACGAAGAATGGCCTTGGACAATCCAAGGCTTTGAAAATTACTCAATGGTTTTCTTTCAACAGACATCGCGCCCGAACAACTCAGGTTGATTTCACGATCGTCTTGTAAAGGGGGGCTTGCGCAGAAAAACCGCCGTTATACGGGCATCTTGGACGCCGAAAAAGAGCAGCAGACAATTCCGTCGCCTCTCCAAACATATGCTGCCAACGATCTTGTTCGTCATCTTCGCACGGCAAATGTGCGCGCATATGGTCATGAAATAGTGGAAATAGCAAATACTATTGCATCTGGCGAGTTAATGCCTCGCGACCAAATTCGCGAATTCGCACAAAAGTGGTCGTGTGTCCCGCGGGTCGATTACATCTTCAATCATGAATGCTTCTGCTGTTCGAAACGGACTACGCACCTTATCAAGCCGCGACCGAATCGCAGCCAGATGCGCTTCCGGATCTTCCGCCTTTTCAAGTTCAGATTTGTAAGCCACTTCAATACCACCCTCCAGCGGCAGACTGCCCCAATCCCCTGATGGCCAGGCAAAACGATACTGGAAGCGTGTATGATCACTCATGGCGGCCCCTGCGACACCGTACGCTTTGCGCACAACGACGGTCGCCCAAGGTACTTTAGAGGTGTAAATCCCGTTAAGCGCATCAACACCAAAGCGAATGGTTGCAGCTTTTTCAGCTTCAAGCCCGATCATAAAGCCCGGATTATCAACAAAATGTACCACTGGCAGGCCAAAGGTGTTCGCAAGTTTGACAAACCGTTCCACTTTGCGGGCCGTATCTGCCGTCCAGCTGCCGCCCAAGTGTGACGGATCGGAGGCAAGAACAGCAACCGGCCAGCCATCAAGGCGTGCGAGCGCCGTAATCGCCGACCGGCCCCACAGTTTACCAATTTCAAACACACTATCGCGGTCAAGTACGCTTTTCAGGATCGCGCGCATGGAATAGGCTTTTTGACGGTCCTCCGGCACGGCCTTCAAGAGGCCTTCGTCCCGGCGCTCAATGCCATCCTTGGTTTCAACCCGCTTCAGCGGTGCTCCTGCTTTTGACGGCAGATAACTCAGGAATTTGCGTGCAGCTTCGAATGCAGCCTCTTCGCTTTCAACAACATCATCGACAGCACCGTTGCGGGCATGAATGTCGGCACCGCCTAGGGCTTCTTTGTCCAGATTTTCGCCAATGGCCGCTACAACTGCGGGCCCAGCAGTAAACATATGGCTCATGCCCTTCACCATCAGGCTATAGTGGCTTGCAACTACGCGCGCAGCCCCAAGGCCTGCGACTGAACCCAGCGCAAGCGACACGACAGGCACGCTTTCCAGGTTTTTAACCAAATGCTCCCACCCCGGCAGAAATGGCACATACGTCAGACCCATGTCCTCGAGCGACTTCACTGAACCCCCGCCCCCGGTGCCATCGATCAGGCGAATGATAGGCAGGCCAAATTCGTGTGCCATCTGCTCCGCAAGCATGCCTTTGCGCCAAATGGCGGCATCCGCCGCACCGCCGCGCACGGTAAAATCATCACCCGCCAGCACAACTGGCGCTCCGCCCACGGTTGCTTTACCAAACACAAAATTGGCTGGAGTAAAGTCCTCTAGCTCGCCATCCGCATCATAGTGGCCTTTGCCAGCCAGCTTACCAATTTCGCGGAAACTGCCTGCGTCAGCCATCTTCAGCACACGCTGACGTACATCGAGTTTGCCCCGCAAGTGCTGGCGCGCGACTTTCTCTTGCCCGCCCATTTTTTCTGCGAGTGCTTCACGCTTTTTCTTTTCAGCAAGCTCTTTCTTCCAAGCCATCGGCGACAACTCCGTCATTCAGGTCTGCAAATGAAATAGCTCAGAATAGGTTAAGTCAATCGGCGAGTTGCCTCGCCAATTGTTCTTTTAGTGCCATCTGGTTGGCGTTAGTGAACCAGGCTTGGCAACAATTTGGTATTCGTCACGGTACAAAATTTGTCCCGGCTCATAAGTACCGTTGGTTGAAATGTTCCAACCACATTCTGCCAACAAAGCCTGCAAAGCATAAGCTCTTTTGATCATGGTGTCGGCATCACTTCTAAACCAACAAATTCCGTCCGCGTACCAGCGCTTTTTTGATTTGATGTAAAAATTGCCAAACCCAGGAACAGGGAGGCTTTTTTCAAACCAATTCAGCTCTGCTCGGATAGCATCCCGCAAATAGTCCGGTGTGTTTTGATCACGCCAGCACTGATACGCACATGCGAAGATGCCATAGTCCACACCGCGCCTGCGCGTGCGCAGGGGCGACACAAATCGAATATACATTTTTTGAAGTCCGTACTGCCCGCAAGACGCGAAATATCAGAGTTCAAACCAATGGCTTGAACGGTGAAGCTGTCAGCGCAGCTTTGCCTCCTGACACGGAGGGCGAGATATATGCACAATAAGCATAGGTGCCTCCTCAATACGAAAATGAAGTGTGCTTTCTACACATAAATAAGGGAAAGTCAATATGTGTGGCACCTCTATCCTGATTGCATCAGGCGCACCCCTTCGTCGCGCTCGAACAAATACAGTAGATGTCTCAGCGCTTTCCCGCGCTCTGACTTGAGCTCAGGGTCCTTCGCGACAATCATGCGAGCATCGTCGCGAGCGAGTTCAATCAAGTCCGCATGCTCGGCAAAGTCAACCAGCTTGAACTCAGGCAAGCCCGATTGCTTCGTACCCAGTACTTCGCCGCCACCGCGCAGGCGCAGGTCTTCCTCTGCGATAAGAAAGCCGTCCTCGGTTTCCCGCATAATTTTAAGGCGAGACCGGGCAACCTCTCCGATATCATTGGCGCGCAAAAGTATACAGCTTGATTGCGCGTCCCCCCTGCCCACGCGGCCGCGCAACTGATGCAGTTGCGCCAGGCCGAACCGCTCTGCGTGCTCAATTACCATAATGGTGGCTTCTGGCACATTCACACCCACTTCAATCACGGTTGTAGACACAAGGATATTGATTTCACCGCGCTGGAATTTTTCCATCACGGCATCTTTTTCTGGACCTTTCATCTTGCCATGCACCAGACCCACTCGGTCGCCAAACATATGCTTCAGGCTGCCATAACGTTCTTCAGCTGCCGCCAGGTCCATCAGCTCGCTTTCTTCAACAAGTGGACACACCCAATAAGCGCGCGCGCCGGATTGCACCGCACGGCCGATACCGGCGGCCACATCGGCCAGCCGATCAAGCGCAACAACGCGGGTATCCACTGGCTTCCGGCCCGGCGGTTTTTCGCGGATGAGCGAGACATCCATATCGCCGTAGGCCGTCAAAGTCAGCGTTCGCGGAATTGGTGTGGCCGTCATACCAAGCACATCGACACCGCGCTCCGCCTTTCCGGCAAGAGCCAACCGCTGTTGCACACCAAAACGGTGTTGTTCGTCAATGATGGCAAAGCCAAGGTCTTTGAACACCACATCATCCTGGATGATGGCATGTGTACCGATCAAAAGATCAATTTCCCCAGCCGCAAGTGCTTCCAAGAGCGCTTTGCGCGGTTTGCCTTTGTTACGACCGGTCAGCAAAGCGATGCGGAGCCCAACCGTCTCCGCGAGCGGTGCAATCGTCTCTAAATGCTGGTTTGCGAGAATCTCAGTGGGCGCCAACAATGCGGTTTGCACACCCGCTTCCACCGCTGATACTACAGCCAGCAGCGCAACCACGGTTTTGCCGCTGCCGACATCGCCCTGCATGAGGCGAAGCATGGCTTTTTCACTCGCGAGATCATCCGTGATTTCACTCAATGCCTGTTGCTGGTCGCCGGTTAGCTGATACGGTAGCGCTTCTAACAATTGATTGACGATGCGGCCATCACCTCTTAGCGCCCTGCCCCGTTTGCGGCGCGTACGGTCGCGAACGATGGCAAGCGCAAGCTGAGTGGCCAGCAATTCGTCACAAGCCAGCCTTCTGCGTGCGAGAGACCCGGGATCAATGTCTTCAAAACCCATCGGTTGATGCACCGAATTTAGCGCATCGGTGAAAGTGGGAAGTTTGTCCCTCTCCATGAGTGCCTTGTCATGCCACTCGGGTAGTGGCGGCACCATCGACAGCGCCGCTTTGGCCGCTTTGCGCAGCACCTTGCCCGACAGGCCAGCCGTTAGCGGATAGATAGTTTCAAGCGCTGGCATCTCATCCGCATTTTCAGGGTCCACCATATAGTCCGGATGAGTGATTTGCAGCTTGCCGTTATAGTCCTCCAGCTTGCCGCTAATGATGCGACGTTCGCCTTCTGGCAGTTGCCGCTGCAACCAATCGGCACGCGGGTTGAAAAACACAAGTGTCAGCTCACCAGTATCGTCGTGACAGTGCACTCGGTACGGCATGCGCCGATTGCGGGCGATCGCATGTTCGTCAACAGTCACCTCAACGGTAACGATGCCACCGGAGGACGCCTCCGACAGTTTGGGCCTGTAGCGCCTGTCAACCAACCCGGTTGGTACATGAAACAGCAGATCGACAATCCGTGTGCCGAACAGACGCTCCAGCGCTACGCGGTTGCGCTTGCCGATGCCCGGCAGACGCTCCACGTCAGCGAAATACTCAAAAAGCGCTTCTGGTCTCATTTATGTCAGGAACCCCGGATTTCTGCGGAATGCGACAAAGTTTCGCTTCCCCCTGATGGGACCATAGCTTATGGTGTGCCGCCCGCCAATGGGCTCGTTCTGAAGGCTACTTACAATGACCGATCTTACCTACAATCCACACAAGGAAATTGACCTCGAGAACCGCCGAAGGCGCCTGCTTTTCCGCGCATGGCATCGTGGCATCAAGGAACTGGATTTAATCTTCGGTAATTTTGTGGAAGCAAACGTTCAGGATTTTTCTGACGAGGACTGTGCATGGTTCGAAACGCTATTTGAAGAACAAGACCATGAAATCCTGACGTGGGTCACCAAAGGCGAAAATGTGCCGGAAAAATTTGACGGTGAGATGATGCGCCGCCTTCAAAAGCTTGATTTCATGGTGCTGAAGGCACGCTAGGGAACGCAGGACCACACCGATGAAGCTCACTGACCTGATTGATGTTGAGCAACCCCTGACGGTTGCTGGCGTGCCAAGTGGTTTTGACGCCATGCTGCTCGCGGACCTGGCTGGTCGTGCGTTCGCTGACGCCAAACGACCGGTTGTGCATGTTGCACGCGACGATGCGCGACTGGCGATGCTGGAAACTGCCATTCAGTTTTTCGATCCATCGCTTGAGATTATTGTCATTCCTGCATGGGATTGCCTTCCCTATGACCGGGTGAGCCCCCAAGGTGACATTGTTGCGCGGCGCATGAGCGGCCTTGCCCGCCTGACAGGTTGGAAACAGAAAAAACCATTATTGTTGCTGACAACCGTGAATGCTGCCTTGCAGCGCGTACCGTCAAAAGTGGCTGTTGCAGCCGCCAGCTTGCATGCTGAGCCCGGTGACGAAATTAATATGCAGACGCTCACCGATTTCCTCGCTTCCAACGGTTACAACCGCTCTGGCCAAGTGATGGAACCTGGGGAATTTGCTGTGCGTGGTGGCCTTTTGGATTTGTTCCCGCCCGGATATGCAGAGCCCTTGCGACTTGATTTCTTTGGTGACGAGCTCGACACCATCCGCACCTTCGACCCTCTCGACCAGAGAACCACTGGCAAAATCAAAGCGTTAGACCTGAAACCTGCCAGCGAGTACGCCCTGAGCAAGGATGCCGTTACGCGTTTTCGCAAAAACTATGTCGCAACGTTTGGCCCCGCCAGGTCCGACGATCTGTTATACGAATCCATAAGCGAGGGTCGCAAGTACCAGGGTGCTGAGCACTGGCTGCCTTTATTTCATGAAACACTTTCCACCCTATTCGACTTTGTAGAAAATCCGGTCCTGATCCTTGATCATCAAGCGGACGAAGCGGCCACGGAACGCCAGACAGCGATTAATGACTATTACCAAGCCCGCGCGGAGGCTTGGGATATTGCAAAGCAGAGCAAGAACAACACCACACCACCCTACAAGCCGGTGCCAAGCGCCATGCTCTATCTGGCTGAGGAAGAATGGCAGCAAACACTCGACGATTTAAATGTTGAGCGATTGTCGCCTTTTGAAGCGCCCGAGGCGCTCGATGTTGTTTCGTTCGGGGCACGCCAGGGCCGTAACTTTGGCCCGGAGCGCAACAACAAAGACCTGAATGTGTATGACGCCGTTCGCGACCATGTGAATGATCTGCGAAAAGCTGGCAAGCGCATTGTATTCGCCAGTTATTCCGCCGGTGCAGCCGATCGCATGAAGGGAGTGCTTGAAGACCACGAATTGTCCCCAATCGGTATCGCTGAGACCTGGGCAGACATCCGCACCGAAAACAAAAATGGTATTGCGGTAACCGTACTGCCGCTTGAGAGCGGATTTGAAACTGATGAGCTCGCGGTTATTTCAGAACAAGATGTGCTGGGCGACCGACTGGTGCGCAAATCGCGCCGAAACAAGCGCGCAGACAACTTCCTGAAAGAAGCAAGCACACTTGCGCCCGGGGACCTGGTTGTGCATGTAAGTCATGGCATTGGTCGCTTCGAAGGCCTTGAAACTATTACGGTTTCGGGAGCGGGGCATGATTGTTTGCTACTGACCTACCTGGGCGGCGACAAGCTTTATGTGCCGGTAGAGAACATAGAAATTCTATCCCGCTACGGCGGAGAGGACGCAGGCGGCACGCTCGACAAACTGGGCGGTGTTGCCTGGCAGGCTCGCAAAGCCAAGATGAAACAGCGCATCCGCGAGATGGCGGATCAGCTGATCAAGCTAGCAGCTGAACGCGCACTCAAGGAAGGCCAGCGCATTTTGGCGACAGACGGCCTGTATGATGAGTTTTGTGCCCGTTTCCCCTTCACCGAAACCGATGACCAGCTGCGCGCTATCGGCGACGTTGCAAATGACTTGGCGTCCGGCAAACCCATGGATCGCCTCGTTTGCGGTGATGTGGGTTTTGGCAAAACGGAAGTTGCGCTTCGGGCTGCATTCCTTGCAGTCATGGCTGGACATCAGGTGGCAGTCGTGGCGCCGACGACGCTGCTTTCTCGTCAGCACTATTTGAATTTCACGGAACGTTTCAAAGGCTTACCCGTTCGCATTGGCCAGCTTTCGCGCCTTGTTTCAACAAAAGAAGTGAAGGCAACGAAGGATGAAATGCGGGCCGGCACAATTGACATTGTGATTGGCACCCATGCCCTGCTCGCGAAAGACGTGGCGTTTAAAGATATGGGGCTATTGATTGTCGACGAAGAGCAGCATTTTGGTGTAGCGCACAAGGAAAAGCTTAAGGAACTCAAGGCCAACGTGCATGTGTTGACGTTGACGGCAACGCCGATCCCACGCACATTGCAGATGGCCATGTCGGGCATTCGCGATCTTTCGCTTATTGCCACACCGCCTGTGGACCGACTGGCTGTTCGCACCTTTGTGCTGCCATTTGACCCGATGGTCGTGCGGGAAGCGTTACTGCGTGAGCATTATCGCGGCGGGCAAAGTTTCTTTGTCTGCCCCCGCATTTCAGATCTTGAAGAGGCTGCCACTTTCCTGCGCGAAGAAGTGCCCGAAGTTAAGTTCATCATGGCGCACGGGCAAATGCCGCCAAAAACCATCGAGGATGTGATGACCGCCTTTTATGAAGGACGATATGATGTGCTCCTGTCCACCACCATCATTGAAAGCGGCATCGATATTCCGACTGCCAACACCATGGTGGTACACCGGGCGGATATGTTTGGCCTGGCTCAAATGTATCAGCTCCGTGGCCGGGTCGGCCGCTCAAAAACACGCGCTTATGCCTACTTAACAACGCCGCCGGGCCGAAAATTGACGGAAAATGCCGATAAAAGGCTTCAGGTGCTGCAGGCGCTCGACACTTTGGGGGCTGGCTTCTCAATCGCGAGCCATGACATGGATATCCGCGGCGCAGGAAACTTATTAGGTGACGAGCAATCAGGTCATATCCGGGAAGTGGGTGTGGAGCTTTATCAAAAAATGCTTGAAGAGGCAGTTGCCGAAGCACGCGCCGGTGGCGGCGAGGACGATTTTGCTGAAACTGATTGGTCACCGCAAATCAATTTGGGTGCTACAGTGATGATCCCCGAGAAATATGTGCCGGACCTCACACAGCGCATGGCGCTCTACCGGCGCTTGGCGGACCTAGATACCCGCGAGGACGTGGACGCTTTCTGTGCCGAACTTATTGACCGATTTGGTCCGCTACCGTCGGAAGTCAAACAGCTTGCAGCCATTATGATCATCAAGGGGCATAGCAAGCGCGCCGGCATTGAAAAACTGGAGGCCGGTCCCAAGGGGCTTGTCATCAGTTTCCGCGGCGACAAATACGCCAACCCGGCAGGTCTGGTGGAGTTTATCTCAGGAACAGGTCAAACCGCAAAACTGCGACCCGATCATAAACTCGTTTACTACGCCCGCATGGATAAGATCGGCGCACGGCTGAAATCTGTTGCCGCAGTCACGCGTAAATTGGCAACAATTGCAGCTGCTTAGGGCCCACACCTAATTCATACCAATATTGTAATATTTTACTTTGCCCCCATATTTACGTCATACTGACGGCAAATTTACAGGAGGGCTTATGCAATCGAAATTGTCCAAGGACGCCATTGGCGGCCTCCTACTCATTGGGGCGGCCATCATCGCCCTCCTCTGGGACAATTCAGCGTTAGCCCCCTATTACAATGCGCTTCTAAGCGCGGTTGGCGTTATTGCCATTGGTGACTACGGCCTAACAAAACCAATATTGCTGTGGATCAATGAGGGCCTGATGGCCATCTTCTTCCTGCTTGTAGGACTTGAGGTCAAAAAAGAGATCCAGAGCGGTACACTCTCGGACCCCAAAAATGTGTCTCTACCTTTATTGGCAGCACTTGGTGGCATGGTGGTGCCAGCGGTATTCTACATGCTGCCAAACTATGGTGACCCAGCCGCCATGGCTGGCTGGGCTGTTCCCACCGCCACAGACATTGCTTTTGCCGTTGGCATCCTTGCACTTCTGGCGAGCAAAGCACCAGCGTCCCTGAAGGTCTTCATCTTGACCGTCGCCATCATTGACGACTTGGGCGCAGTGATCGTCATTGCCGCCTTCTATACATCTGACCTCTCTACTCTGTCATTGTCCCTTGCGCTGTTTGGCTGTTTGGCACTGTTCCTTCTGAACCGATACGGCATACGCAACACGTCTGCTTATCTGTTTGTAGGCACCTTTATCTGGATCTGTGTGCTTAAATCCGGCGTGCATGCCACCCTTGCCGGCGTGGCGGTTGGCCTTGCGATCCCGGGCGACAAAGACCATGAGGGCCATAGTCCTTTGGAGGACCTGGAACACAACCTGCACTACCCGGTTACTTTCCTTATTCTGCCGCTGTTTGCACTCGCAAACGCAGGTGTGGCGCTCGCCGGAATCGGGTTTAACGACATTGTGCAACCCATAAGCCTGGGCGTGCTCGCGGGCCTTGTGCTCGGCAAGCCAATCGGTGTGGTTGGCGGGGCGCTCCTGGCTGCCATCGCATTCAAAGCAAAACTGCCGGAGGGGCTGACGATGCGACATATCTGGGGTGCGGGCCACCTGACGGGCATAGGTTTTACCATGAGCCTCTTTATCGGCAGCCTGGCGTTCGAGGGTGGCAGTGAGCTATCGCAGGTGCGGATCGCCATCCTGCTTGCGAGCCTGATGTCCATCATCCTTGGCTGGCTGGTGCTCAGGCGTGCACCTGCGGGCCGAACAGCAAGCAAAAGCGCCTTGGCATAACCCCTCACTGCCACAATTGCCTTGGCGTGTCCAAAATGGCCTTATTTTTTCGCAAATCGGCCACAAGGCGCACACGCGCGCGCCCAAGTCCGGCGTGATTTTCCTCCTGTCGGCGGCGCGGGTCTTTTGGTCCGCTCGCCAAACCTTAGGAGGAACAAATGAAATCAATAATCTTTGCAACGACAGCACTTGTAACTGCCATGTCGGCCCCGACCCTCGCACAAGACCGCGACCCTTTCAGCGGCCTCTACGGTGGTGTGGAAGCTGGTGTGGACTGGACCAAACTGTCTGGTGACGTAAAACGTGACCGCAGCCTCTATTACGGCGGTGTCATCGGTTACCGGCAACAAATGGATAGCGGCCTCGTTTTTGGCCTTGAAGGTACGTTTGGCGACAGCGGCTACAAAAACAACGCCGAAGGACTAGCGGCAGACTATGAATGGAGCACGTCGCTTGTGCTTGGCTCCACATTCGGCGATGGCGGCAACCTGCTTTATGCCAAGGCAGGGTATGCGCAAACATCATTTGACCCGTTAGGCACCGAGGGTGACAGCTTCACAGACGGCGGCTGGCGCTTTGGCGGTGGTTATGAGCGAGCCCTTTCAGACCGCATCAGTTTCCGGCTGGGCGGCGACTATACGACATACGGCAACGATAATGGCCAGTGGCAAGCCAAAGGTGGCTTTTTGCTGAAGTTTTAGTGCAACCCCCACATGCCCCGCACCGGACCTTGCCCCATACCTCCCCTTACCGGTGCGCACAGCCTGTCTGAGTATAGGTTCATTAAGACGGGCGGGAAAAGGGTGGTTCGCCACCCTTTTCTTTTTGTGCTTAAGCGGCTGCCTGCAGCTTGTCGATCACCTGAACCAGAACAGACGCATCCTGCGCACCAGAAACGCCCGCATTACCGTTAAAGATAAACATGGGCACGCCCTGAATACCCATCTGATGCGCCTGACGCACTTCGCCCGCGATCAGGTCTTTGTCTTTATCGGAGGAAAGTAGCTCCTGCACCAATTCCCCATCCATACCCGCATCACGAGCAACTTCAACCAGCAAAGAATGGTCGCCAAGGAAAGCGCAATCCTCGAAATAAGCCTTCATCAGCCCTTCCGCGACTTCTTCCTGCACACCAGGCGTCATGGCCCAACGAATAAGGCGGTGCGCATCCAAAGTATTTGCAATGCGGCATTCACTCTCAAAGTCGAAATTGATCCCAAGTTCCTTGCCCAGCTGCAAAAGATGCTCCCGTGCCGCCTTATACTGGGGACTATCACCAAACTTGCGGGCATAATGCTCTGCCCTATCCACGCCCTCCGCGGGTGTTTCAGCGGAAAGTTGATACGGACGATAACGGACCTTGCTCACAATGCCCGGGCGCTGCGCCAGCGCTTTGTCCAGCTGGCGTTTGCCGACAAAACACCAAGGACACACCACATCAATGACGATATCCAGTTCCATGACACGCTCCTACGCATAAAGATAAAATTTTATCGATCTCTTTACCTTGGTTTCAATCTAGTGCGATAGCGTTCAACCAGCAACTATGCCGGGATCACAAAATGGTGGATGCATTATCAAGTGCTGCAAATAGTCTGTTGAACGCCCAGCGCCGCGCGACTGATCTTGCCGTGGAAATTCTGGAAACGACTGCTGACCAATCGAGTCTTCAAGAAGAAACTGCTACGTCTACAGCCGAGCAAGACATTGACAACCAACAGGAAACTGCAGATTCCACACCACCTGTGCAAGGCCGCCCACTGGTGCAGCAATTTGCTGACCTCAAAAATGCAGAAACACAATTCAAGGCCAGTGCCGCCGCGTTTTCGCGAGTTGCGGAAAGCCAGGACCAGCTTCTTGGCAGCCTGTTTGATGATGAGAGCTAAGCTCTGTTCTGACCACTAACCCTCACAATAAGGTCAAATCGTCGAAGGGCTATTGACCTTCTTGGGCATTGCGCCAACATTGTCGCTATGGATATGCCCGTGAAACCAGACGCGCCCAAACCACACGACCACAAGGCGCTTACCGATACTTTCGGACGCAAGATCACATACTTGCGTCTGTCAGTGACGGACCGCTGTGACTTGCGCTGCACCTATTGTATGGCCGAAGATATGGTTTTCCTCTCAAAAAGCCATGTTCTGTCGCTTGAGGAGATGCTTGAGCTATGTGAAGCCTTTATGGCGCGCGGCGTACGGCGTATTCGCCTGACGGGCGGAGAACCACTGGTGCGCAAAAACATCATATGGTTGATCCGCAAACTGGGTGACCACGTTGAAGCGGGCAATCTGGACGAAGTGACGCTTACCTCAAATGGCACACAATTGCCGCATATGGCGCAGGACCTGTATGACGCCGGTGTGCGGCGCATCAATATTTCGCTTGATACACTGGACGCGGACAAATTTCACCAAATCAGCCGCCGAAACCGGCTCGAGCAGGTTCTTGAGGGTATTGCCGCAGCAAAGAAAGCTGGCCTCAAAGTCAAAATCAATACCGTTGCCATGCGCGGCGTAAACGAAAACGAAATCCCTTCTCTGTTAAAGTGGACAGTGGGAGAGGGTTTTGATCTCACACTAATTGAAACCATGCCTCTTGGCGACGTGGAGGGGGGCCGTGAGGACACCTATTTACCTCTAACGGCTGTTAAAGCTGATCTGGATAAGCAGTTTAGCCTGACCCCCAGCATCCACCGCACGGGCGGTCCTGCCCGCTTTTTCACTCTTGATGGAAGTGACGCGAAGCTTGGTCTTATTACGCCTCTCACCAACAATTTCTGTGATGGCTGCAACCGTGTGCGCGTGACATGCACAGGCAGAATATATATGTGCCTTGGCCAGGATGATCATGTGGACCTGATGGCTGCCCTTAGGTCCGATAATAAAAACGCAGCCCTCGGCGCCGCGCTTGATACCGCGATGGGCCTTAAGCCACGTGGACATGATTTTGCCATGAGCGACGGCAAAATGGTTGGCAAAGTTAATCGCCATATGAGCCACACAGGTGGGTGACCCAAATATTTGAAGGTAAATTTGCACTCGCATGGTTTGCGGTAATAGCTATACTGCCCGCCTTGGGAGTGCGATTATTTTATGAAACTAGCCATTATTGCGAGTGAGTTCGGCGACGCTGGAAAAGCAGCCAAATCACTGAAAAATAAAGTGAAATCTGTAGATGTTCGGGAAGCTGATGTGATTGTGGCGCTTGGCGGCGACGGTTTTATGCTGCAGACGCTTCATGCTTATATGGATTTCGGCAAACCAATTTTTGGCATGAACAAGGGCACTGTCGGCTTTTTGATGAATGAGTATTCCGCTGACGACCTGCAAGACCGAATTGCCCAAGCCTCCTCCTACACTTTGCACCCCTTGCGCATGCGCGCAACCCGATGTGACGGTGAAGTGGTGGAACACCTGGCAATCAATGAAGTCTCCCTACTAAGGGAAACACGGCAGGCGGCGCGACTGCGTGTAACCGTGGACGGTAAAGTCCGCATTCCTGAGCTTGTAGGTGACGGCGTGCTGGTCGCCACCCCTGCAGGCAGTACGGCCTATAACCTGTCGGCCCACGGCCCCATTATCCCACTAGGTGCCAACCTGATGGCGTTAACCCCGCTATCTGCCTTTCGGCCAAGGCGGTGGCGGGGTGCGCTATTGCCGCACGATGTAACAGTAGAGCTGACCATCAGCCAGCCGCAAAAGCGACCGGTTTCGGCCGTGGCTGACATGCACGAAGTGCGCGACGTGCGCCATGTGTTAATAGAAGAAGCGCGCGACCGCCAACTGACTGTAATGTTTGATCCCGAGCATTCGTTGGCAGAGCGGATTTTCTCAGAACAATTTGTTCATTAGCCCAATAATGAGTGGGCCCCCACCAGCTTTCCGCTGGCAGAGGCCCACACCCCGTCCCTAATCGGGATTTTTATTAGATGTAATTGCTGTCCAGCTCTTTGCCGTCACTAATCGGCAGCGTGACGGTAAATCTGCTGCCTTTACCCTCTTCACTTTCGACCGACAATTCGCCGTCCATCATGCGCGCCAACTCGCGGGAGATATGTAGGCCAAGGCCTGTACCTTCCTGCGTGCGCGAATAGATATGTTCGGTAACTTGATGGAATTTTTCGAATACTTGCGCCTGCTGCTCGGCTGAAATTCCAATGCCTGTATCCCATACGGTGATCGCAAGCATGTCTTTTTGTTTGGCGAGCTCGATGCCAACTTCGCCGCCTTCCGGTGTAAATTTAACAGCGTTGGAAAGCAGATTAACTAGAATTTGTGTAGCGCGGCGCTCATCCGCTAACACACTGAGATTACTACGGATATTCAAGCATGATGTCTTGAGGCCTTTGGAGTTTGCGGCCTCAAGGTTCATATGCACCGCCTTGCTGATCAAGTCCTGCACACCCACATCATCCAGCTGGAGTGAGAGGCCACCGCCTTCAATCACTGCAACGTCAAGGATGTCGTTGATCAGGCCCAGAAGATGCTGGCCAGAGGCACGAATGTCGCGCGAATATTCGATGTAGGCGTCATCGAGCTTGCCAAAGGTTTCCTGTGTAAAGGCCTCAGCAAAACCGATAATTGCATTCAAAGGTGTGCGCAGTTCGTGGCTCATCGCCGCAAGGAATTCGTTTTTGGCACGTAGTGCGCTGGTCGCCTGCTCAGTAGCTACATCAAGCGCAATGTTCTTGCGTGTCAGTTCCGCAAACAGTGATTCCAGGTTTTCTTTTGCGTTTTCGCGTTCTTCAGCTTGCGCATACAGGCTGGTTACATCCATGCCCACACCGCGAAAACCTTCGAAATTTCCGGTTTTACGATCAAATACCGGCACACCTGAGAGGTGGAATTTCAGTTCTGATCCACTTGGCTCGGAAACTATAAAAAGCTGCTCCCGGAAGGGTTTGCGCGCTTTCATGGCGCGCGTGCCGTCAAAACGGCCTTCCATATTGTTATCAAAGCGGCCGAATTGTTCGAAGCGTGAGCCAATAAACAAGGACGCCGGCTGACCTACGATTGCAGTGAAGCGGTCTGAGAGCGAGGAAACACGTAAGTCTGCATCACATTCAAAGAACCAATCTGAACTTGCGCGGGCGAAATCCTGGAATTGAGCTTGCGTTTTATTGGCTTCCTCAATCCCGCGGATTTGCATGGTCACATCTTCATATGTGCCGGCAACCGCAATGATTTCCTTTCGCTCGTTGCGCACTGGAATGTGACGCCCCAGAAACACACGGTCGCGGTTGTTGATCAGTACAATTTCTTCTGCGCGCACCGTTGTGTCACTGGCCAGTACATCATCTATAACTGGCTTCAGCGACGGCACCCGGAATTTACCCACGCAGTCTGACGCACCCGGCGCCAGTGTGTGGTCGCCAAGGGATTGATCCAACTTGTCATAGTGCCCGTTTGTGTGCATCACCGTACCATCGAGCGCAGCCACATAAAACGGCAGTGACTCGTCAAACAGGATATTCGACAGCAAACCCAATATTTGCTCGTTTGCGGGTGCTGCGTGATCTGCGCCACGCTCAATAGATGCACCAAAAGCGTCCTGACCGGCCCCCGGTCGTTGGCGACGAACAGAAAGGTCCACCACCTTCCTATCTTCTACCGGACGTTTTGCCATAGTTTTTCTCCCGATATTGCCGCCCTTCTCTGCGGCAACCCCTTATCCAACTTTGTCCAACTCTTCGATTGCTTCTTGATAGGCGCTGTCCCGCTGCCAAACCTGGAGCGCGCCTCGAGCATTTGCTTCTGACGTTGCGTCGAACAATTCTAAAATTTCTTTGATTACGCCGGGTGATTTCGGCGAGCCACCCTCGCGCGCCTGTACGACAAGCAAATAAATACTGGTAAACTGCGCCCGCTCTACACCCACGGCTTTCGCAAGGATCGCAAAGCTCTCGCCGCCCTTATCCGAGAAAATGCGCCAGGCAGTTCTGAAGTTCAAACCGCCCAGTTCGCCCATACCAGCGACAAAAACGGCGACACGCTGTTGCCGCAGTGCATTCAGCAAAAACTGGACAGTCAGCTCGCCGCTTTCGGCAAGGCGACGCACAAGCTGCTGCGCTTTAACATAGGAGCTTTGCTCTGTGTCCTGGTCTACCATCGCGGCGCTTGCTGCACGTCGTACCGCGCGCTCGAACACCACTGGGTCGACTTCAAAATTATTGAGAATTTGTTTTCTAAGCGCAGCGGAAACCCACCAATACATGCGGTATGCAAGGTCGCCAGGCAAATCTGCGCGGCGCAATAGTGGCTCCTGGAATCGGTCCACTCTGCGAGACTCAGCCACCAGATATTCCATCGCGCGCTTACTGACAGTCGCGTCGTGGTTATTGAGGAGTGACTCAATCACATCTTCATTGCCAAACTCGACCAGTGCGTTTGAAACGCTTTCTGACACTTCTTCGCGCATCGCAATCGCCATGCGGTGCTCATCCGTGCGCATACGGATGATTTCGATCAGGTCCGGGTCTTTCAGGAGATTACTTTTCTCAAGAAGCGGCCGCGCGATCTCGGCTTCGTCATTCGCCAACTGCTTGGCGATATCCGGCGCATCAAATCCGTTTTGAGAAAGGGCCTGCGAAAGTTCTTTCTTGATATCCGCTTCGACTTGGGAAACCAGCTTACCCAGGATGTCGGACATAAGCGCACGTTCGTGCTCGCTTAAGCGACCATCATCAGTCAAAAACAGATCGGTAATATTCTCAACCAGACGCGCACGCGCCTCGCCCGACTTGTCTTTTGCCAACAGCAATAGCTCTTGTAGCTCTTTGCTGACCACCTGTTGCCTCCCAGCGTCGCGTCACTCTGTTTACGTTCTGTCCCAGCAGATTGACGCGGATTCAACCGCTCTTCGCAACCTAAAGAATACAGATTCAGGAATGGGAATCAACACCTTAGCAATTTGAGGCAATTTTCGATTCCTCTAAAGTTGTGTAAATCACTGAAAAAACACAAGATATCGAATCGGAATGATTCGCAGAGTCTATATGTTGCGATTCGGTGGGATGCAAAAAAAATCGAAATAATAACTCTGCAGGTGCTTTGAAAGCACAGCACAATCATCAAAAGAGCAAATCAGTCTAATGCGCTCAACTGCGCCCAACTGCCATCCACATAACACAGCGGTGTTATCGGTTTGCCTTCAGCGACCATAATGGACTGAATACTGCCAATGACTATTCCGTGGCTACCGACGTCCATAATGTTTTCAACATCACAGACAAAACTTACCAAAGCATCTTTCAAGACGGGCGCACATCCAGCCCCCGCCGACCAGTTGCCGCCATCAAAGCGCTCATTCTCGGGCTCACCGTTCATACCGGCGAAACGCATAGCCAATTCCTTATGGTGAATACCCAAAACGTTCACCGCCAGCTTGCGCCCTCGAGATATGGTGTCGTATGTGGCGCCTTGCCGGTTGACGCACGCAAGCAATCGAGGCGGCTCCGCCGAAAGTGAAGTAACCGCCGTTGCAGTTAAACCGGCCCAAACACCATCGTTGGCGGCAGTCACAATATTCACCGCACCGCCCAGTCGGCGCATGCCTTGTTTGAAATCTTCGGCTGATATTGTCATGAGCTGCTCTTATACCTGTTGAGCGAAAGCAAAGCCTTGCAACAGGCAAGGTTCAGCACCGCCACTCTAGTTAACGAACGGACAAAAGCAACGGATTTGTATCTAATAAAATAAGTAGATTTTGAAGCCTTTTTCTACAGGAACTGCAGAAGGCTCAACTGGTTCAAAGACGTAATGGCCTGATATGAAGCCTCAAGCGCAACCTGATTGTTATTCAGTCGCGTAACCGCTTCTGCAATATTCACATCCTCAAGGTCAGCAATGAATGTCTCGAGGAAAACAACAGAATCTGTATGTTGCTGGTCAATCACTTCAAGTCGCTCAAACGCCAATCCGTTTGATACATGGTCACGGCGCAGCCCATCAATGGCGGTAGTTAGCGTTTGAAGGGAGTTTTGCAGGAAAGTAAACTGCGCCTGATCAATCTCACCATCAAATGGGGTCAATTGATGCTGGTCATAGAGAGATCGCAATTCATCAAACACACCCGTTGCCAAATCACTAGCCAACAAGCCGAACTCAAGGTTCACACCGTCTGCAATCCGCGCTTCAAAGGCAATTGCTGCGTTGTCAAACGCATCCGCCGTGGTAGCTGTCGCAGAAAGCTCAGCCAGCGTGCTGACATTAACAGGCTGCGTGCCGGTCTCCGCGCCTGAAAACAGATAGGTTCCATCGAAATTTGTGTTCAGAGAGTTCACAGTGAACCGGAATGTTTGCTCCAACAGTTCTTCAAAGCCCTGAGCATTGCCGTTCGCGAGCACCGTTTGCACGCTCTCCTTAAGGTCTTCCATACCCTCGAGGATGCCACCGATCTGCACGTCATTGGCGTCAAGCTTTCCGCGGATTGTGTCAATGGTTTGCTGGTAGGTCTCAATGCGCGACTTGAAAGAACGCGCGCCCAGAATAGTACCTGTTTCACCGCCAAGCCCCTGAAAGTCATCAGCTTTCTTGCCTGTGGAAACCTGCCTTTGGCTTTCAAACAAAGCACTTTGGTTGTTGAAAATACTGCGCACCAGCAATTGCTGCTGACCAAAACTGGATACTCTATCAACCATTCAACCGCTCCTTAGACAGCGTTGAGGAGCGTGTCATACAGCTCCTGCACACTTGATAAAACTCGTGCCGCCGCGTTGTAGGCGTTTTGATAGACAACGAGATTTGAAAGTTCTTCGTCCATATTCACACCAGAAACATCAGCGTTGCGCTGAAACACTTCTTGCTGAAGGGCCGAGTTGTCTTCTTCGAAGTTCTGGGCGCGCTGCGCCATCAGACCCGCATTCCCCAGAAACCGACCGACATACTGAGAAAGCGTCACATTGCCGGCGCGCAGTTCGCCTGCACTTTCGAACGCCACAAGTGATGTTTCCAGGTTTTGCAGTGCAAGTGCACCGCGCTGGTCACCAGAGGTCAGCGCCACCTGGCCAACGGTCGCAGTGGCATCAAACGAGCCTAATGCGAGCAAGTTGGGATCGGTTTGAATATCCCTGCGCACCCGCACATCTGATGCAGCATCTGCCCGGAATGTGTCACCAATGCCAAAAATCCGCGTAAAACTAAGGCCAGTATTGCCGGCCTCAGTCGTATCCGACTGGATTTTGATTTTTGCGCCTTCAAATCCAGAGTTTTCTGTAATCTCTAGCTGGCCATCGCTATCAAGCGTGAAAGTAAAATACGCGCCCAAACCAGCAGCGTTATTGAGCGCTGTGACCATATCGGCATACGTCGTGCCGGTGGTATTCACTGTGACAGTATCAATTTCGCTGCCGCTGCTGTTAACCACCTGGAAGCTCATCGCGCCGCCAACATTCAAATTGTGGTTTTCAGTTCCAGTTAGGCCGGTTTCATATACACCGGGCTGGTCAGCTTCAATCAGGTTGTTCATGCCAAAGAAATGGCTAAACCCTCGCCCTGCTCTGTTACTGGGTGTTGTTTCATCATCGTAAACGACAACACCATGGGCTGAATTGGCCGCGGTAAAGCTCATGACACCATCAGTTAGAGCTAAAGTGCCTGCACCGCCCAAGGCTGTGTTCACCTGAGTAACCAGCGCAGTAAAACTTGCCGGCGGAGCTGCATCAAAGTCGACGCTGGTGCTGGCCACCAGCTGGTTCTGATCGTCAACGATGGCGAAGTTTACTACGCCTGTGAAATTGGTGGCGTGCGCACCATCAACAAATGTGGGCTGCCCTGTCATCGAGTTTGATGGCGGCACCGCTACATATTGGTTTTGTATGGCGTTAAATTCATCAGCAATTCGCGCCGCCAGTTCATCAATCGACACTGAGAGGTCCACCAGCTGGCCGTCACGCATTTCGGTAAGGCCCGCAAGCCGGCCTGAGCGAATGTTTGGTGTCAGGTCGACATCTGTTGATATCGACTCCAGCGTTGCATCATCCACCCGTGAAATAGTGATCGGAGGGAAGAAGGTGCCAGAGGAAACAATACCTGGTGCATTGTATGAAAGCTGGGACAATGAGCTGTCCACCAAGGGATAACCCGACTGGGTAGTCACCGTCACCTGGCCTGTGTCAGAACGGCTGACACGAATATCAATCAGTTCGCTCAAATTAGCTAGACTGTCCGCAAGTTGCCCCTCAAGACCACCAGCTTCTTCGCCCAGGGCCTGCTGACGTACCAACAATGGGTTGAGCGAGTTAATCCGCTGCAGCTCTTCGTTGATTGACTGCACAGTCTCGGCGGTTTGCTGGCTCGCTTCAGAGCGCAAATTCTGGATCTGTGTTTGTATCTCATTCACTTGATCCAAAAAGCTCTGCAGCTCATTGATCGTTTGCTGCCGGCGGAGAACATCTGCTGGATTCAACGTGAGGTCAGCAATTGAGCTATAAAATTGGTCAAGGCGTGCAGAGAGAGAGCTGTCAGACGATGGGTCACCCAAAATACCTTGAAAACGGTCATGGAACTCGCGCTGAGCGGAAAACTCTTCAGTGTTTGAAATTGAGGTTCTGAGAGCCGTTTCAAGAAACTGATCTACAACACGGTCAATTGACCCAATAACAACACCTGCGGATGTGCCTTGAACTACATTCGCTTCCTGATTGACCCGAACACGAGCATAATTTTCGGTGTTTACGTTGGCGATGTTGTTGGAGGTAACGCGAATAGCAGCCTGGTTGGCAAACAAACCCGTCAAAGAGGTGGAAATAATGTTATTCAGCGACATATACACCCTCCCCTTGATCTGGGTTTAGCTGGGCAGCTTGTGCAGGCAAAGCGACGTCCAGCGGCAATTTTGACGCTTTCAGCTTCTGCCCCCGGTACAAACTACGGGCGCTGACAAAAATGGATTTATCTTTTATTTCCAATAAGTTTGCCGACTTTTGCATTTGCCATCCAACTGTGTTTCGCGCCGATCGCGCAATGGTTCACAGCAAAATAAGCAAACTGCATGCCAATCAATGTAAGTTGGGTGTCAATTGGGGAGCTAACTGAGGAAGGTCGTTAGGGCTTCATCAACGGGCATGGGCTTACCGTAAAGCCAACCTTGGCCGTATCCAATTCCAATAGAAGACAAAAACTGCTCTTGTTCGTCCACTTCAATACATTCGCCAATGGTCTGAATTCCCAAACCATCACACAGCTGAGCAATTGAACGCAGAAAAGCTCTGTTATCTTTATCTTCAAGCGCCTTGCGAACATAAATACCATCTATTTTCACATAGTCCACTTTGAGAACTCGCAGATACTGCAACCCGGCGGCACCGGCACCGAAGTCATCAAGAGCGACTTTGTGGCCGAAGTCACGGATCCTTGAGAGGACCCTGTTTGTTGTTTCAAGGTCATCTATCTGGCTGGACTCCGTAAGCTCAAAACTAAGTTGCGACCGGACATCTGCACAGTCCTCCAGAATACGGAAAAAATGGCGCAAAAAAGCCTGAGACTGAATCGATCGGCCAGAGATATTCACGGCAATGTTGGTGTCGAAACCTATTCGGCGAATCCGTTTCAAAAGTGAAACCACCTTGAGCGTCATGGCCAGATCAAATTCGTGGATCACACCTACATCTTCAGCAAAACACATAAACTCAAACGGGGACCCAGAGTAAAAACCCTTATCAAATCGTGCCAGAGCTTCAAAGTGATGAACCTGTCCGGTTTTTAAGTCCATGATTGGCTGCAGAGCGACATCGAACTTTTCCTGCACAACAATTTTTTTGAACACCCGCAACTGATTGCGCACCTTCTCCAGTCGGCGCTCATACCCTCCCGTCAGGGCCTTCATTGTCACTGCGCGTTCAGAGTTGGCGGCTTGCTTCATGGCGTACACCGCCGCTTTCACAGCCTCCGCTTCAGAAATTCCATCATCGCCCGCAACTGTTACATAGTTGGTGTCATCTGATTTGTGGTAGGCGCTTCTGACCGCGGCCTTCATTTCTTTACCGTCTTGTGCAACAGAGGCTGCGCTTTCATTCTCATTCGAGCGACCTTCGTGAGCTTGACGATTGGCTTCGGCAGCCAGTTTTGCAGCTTGTTCGGACGCAGCATCAGTCAGCAGCTTGTGCACCGCCCAAAGGCCTTCTGCTCCTGAAAACTGGGCTTCATCTTCGCCACCCGAGACACCAGCTAACCGCATCAGGGTTTCCACCGGATTTTCGTTTTCTTGCTGGGCGTAAAGCGAAAGGCGGTCTGAAAGGATTGCAAAATCTTCTTTCTTGAACTCACGGGACCGGCTGGACGGCGGCCGTTTGGCCGGCTCCAGAGACAATTGGCCGTGATAACGAGCCAACGCCAATTGTAGTGCGCCAGTCCCTACGCCGCCAATGCGGGCTGCGGTGATATCAACAGCCCCAATCTTGCCATCCGGCAAGACAATGCGAATGGGAAATGGTGGCAGATTTATCGCCCGCTTCAACCGGTCCCTGACCAGTTGCCAAAGAGGCCGATCTCTTTCATGCAGCATACTGGCAAAATTGTTTCCTATGAGTTCGTTATCAGAACGCCCCATCAGCTTTGCGCAGTCACCTCTTGTGCGTTTGATCTCGTCCGTACTGTCAAGTTCGATGAAAGATGGTGCGATGGCATCAAAAACTGGCAGCCAGTCGAGAAGAGACTGCTGATCCCTGTCTTGATTTTCACGATCGAGAGGCAACTGACCCATCCCACTTCCCTGGACATTGCCTCCCCAAAAGACAAAATCGCCACAATTTCATCCAGTTAGGAGCAAAAGCCTTTAAAAGTAGTTAAGCGATCACTCTTTTGACTTTTCAGCCATCAATTAGCTGATATAATGAGAACAAAAGAGGAACATATATGTCTGATCTACCCGCCCCACCGTCACCCACACAAACTGAACCCATGCTGGACCCCGTACTTTTCGATAGCCAAGGAGCACCAGGAGCATATCGCTTGGCAAAGTCCGGACACCTGCAGGAGAAACATGATTTTAGTCGGGACCGAACGTTGCCGGTGCGCGGCCGGGCGCAAGGCGGCAAAGACGGAAATTTTGTGATTGAGGAACATCCCATTGATTGGACATTCCGCCCTGCCGACCTGCAAGGCGTTGATGAGGCTTTTTCCGTTTATGTAAACGGCGACTCAATGGCGCCCAAATACAAAAACGGTGATCTCGCGTACATTCACCCGGCAAAAGAGCCGCGCAAAGGGCGGTTTGTATTGGTGGAAACCACAGAACACAAAGGCTTCATCAAGCAACTTGTGGGATGGCGTGAAGACCATTTGGAAGTGCGCCAGTTTAACCCGGAAAAGCTCATTCAAATTGAGAAGAAAAACGTACTTCGGGTCATGTTGGTGATTGGCAGCCTGGACGCTTAATTGGTACCCGCAGCCGGACTCGAACCGGCACGATCATACGATCTCAAGATTTTAAGTCTTGTGTGTCTACCAATTCCACCATGCGGGCACACGAAGAAAGGAGACTTGAGAGCGTTATAGCCCTCTTAAGAGGGATTACAATATTCAATTTGAAGGAACGATGTTTTTAGCGCCTATGCGAACAGATTCAGTCGATGCCTCTGGTTTTGAAACCTTGTTGGTCACAATATGCTTGGAGGTCCACAATTGCTTTTGCAATTCTGTCTGCTTCAACTGAACGCACAACGATTTCTGTGCCAACTACGCCGTCGCGGAAGAAAGGATAACTGCCAACACTAATGCCCTTTTGCGCACCTTCAATGTCGGCCAACACACCTGCCATTTCGCTTTCGGGCGCATAGATGGCCAGCGTTTCAGACAGTATGGTCCTGCCGCCTTTCAGCCGCGGCCGGAGTTGCTCAAGCATCGCTTGCATTATTTTGGGCACACCAGCCAGTACAAAGACATTTTCAACCTGAAAGCCGGGTGCGATTGAAACAGGGTTGTCCACGAGTTCTGCGCCTTCAGGCGTGTAAGCCATGCGCTGACGGGCCTCAGTGAACTCGCTGTTGCTTTTATTGTAGTGAGCTTCAAGACGACGAAAGGCTTCAGGGTGAATACAGTGTCTGCGCTCGAACGCCTTTGCCATGCATTCCGATGTAATGTCGTCGTGCGTCGGGCCTATGCCACCTGTTGTGAATACATAATCAAATTTGTGCCGCAGAGCATTTACAGCCTCGACAATTTCATGTTCAACATCTGGCACAACGCGCACTTCAGCCAACTGTATACCTGCTTCATTTAGCCAAGTTGCCAAATAGCCGAGGTTTTTATCCTGGGTTCGGCCAGACAATATTTCGTCCCCAATTATGAGTAGGCTGGCTTTAACCATCTGGCGTGTCTCCTGTCAGGTGATGTGCTCAGTTCATACACCGCGAAATCTCAATCGGATTAAGACGATGAATGTTGCAACCGTCAACATTCATATTTATGAACGAAAATGTGCTACTTTTGCATCAGGGGGTCCAAAATGCCGACAAAAACACGCCGGAATGCATACAGGACCCGATAATGGCTGAGCCACCTAAATCAAATCCAAATAAAATGAAGCTTGGTATTGCTTGCGTTTATTTCTTCCGCGATGAGGACGCCTGGATTCTGGATTTGCAACTGGATTTTATTGAACGCACGACTGACGTTGAATTCGTGGTTTATGCTGCGGCAACACGCCTTCAGGAACCGCTCAGGAAAAAGCTTGCCGCACGTCCTTTTGTGACCCTGGTTGACATGCCAGACTTCGACGGGGTCGGCGGACCGGAACATGGCTTCTTTTTAACCCACTTGGTCCGTCACGCAGCAAATGATGGGTGTACGCATGTATGCACACTGGACTGCGACAGTTTCCCGGTGAGCCGTGGATGGCCAAGTTCACTTATCGCGCAAATGGGGTCTGATTACGAAGTTTCGGCTGTATTTCGGGCAGAAAACATGGATAAAGACCTGCCTCATCCTTGCGGCGCCTTTATGACCGCTGATATTGCAAAAATCGAAGGGCTTCAGTTTTGGCCCTCCGATGAAACGCAAACTTCTGACGATTTCAAAACCTATCTCAAGGAAACGGACCAGCGTTTTGACACCGGCATTGGTCTAGGGTTTTCGCTATGGAAAGCGGGTAAACCCTGGCTGAAGTTGCTGAGGTCAAATAAGCGCGACATGCATTTCATTATGGCCGGCATATACGGCAGCGTTTTTTTCCATTTAGGGGCTTCTTCAAGAAAGCCCGCGTTCAATCTGGACTTCAAAACCCGGCCGCATTTGCGATTTTCCGCCGCCTCGCAAGGCATGCCTGTACTTTGGCGGCTAGGCCAACTGATTGAAAACCGCTATTTGGACAAAAACGAGAAGCTCGCCACAATAATTCGGCGTCAACTACGCGAAGACCCGGCCAGTTTCATTAAAAGTCTAGATGAACAAGTGGATTAGTTTTCCCGCGGATAGGGTGCGGCGGCGCAAACGACCCACTCAACTGCACCTTCATCACCCGCGACCGGCAACAAAACGCACTCTGTTTTCGTATAGTCGCGCTCAAAGTCGCCCAAACTCACGGCAGTAAAAACCGGCTCTCGTCTTGCGATCACCAGCTTGTATATATCGGCACGCCACGCCGACGGGTGTTTTGAGTGCTCGCTAACTACGGCGCCGGTGTAATCTTGACCAATGGACTGAACAATTGCGGACCCCATAAAGCGAATTTTGAAATCGTCACCGCCCCGCACGCGTTCGAGGATATAGACATATTGCATCAAGTCACCAAGGTTTCGAGGCGAGAATGCCGACTTGTGCGGCAACTCACCATTCAAACCTAGTTTTTCTTCCCAAACAGCCAGCAGTTTTTGGGTGAGGACAAGTGTGGGCATATCGATTTCGGTTGAAACCGCGCCAATCTCATTGATTTCCAGCTCTTCTGCTGATCGTGCCGAGTGTGGTCCTGCCAACCCTATTCTCCAAATACGCGCTTGAAAATCGTATCCACGTGTTTGGTATGGTAGTCCATGTTAAAGAGTTCGTCGAGTTCCGTGACAGAAACCTTGGCTGTAACCGTTTCATCGTCTTTCAACAAATCTAACAGATGAACTGCTCCCTTTGCCTCCCAGACCTTCATTGCGTTGCGCTGAACCAGGCGATACGCATCTTCGCGGCTAACACCTGCCTGCGTGAGGGCAAGCAGAACCCGCTGACTGTTAGGCAGGCCGCCCAGTCGGTTCATGTTATCGAGCATATTTTCCGGATATACGACTAGCTTGTCCATCATGCTGGTGAGGCGCGCGAGTGAGAAATCAAGCGCAACCGTGGCATCTGGCCCAATATACCGTTCTACGCTGGAGTGAGAGATGTCACGCTCATGCCAAAGAGCCACATTTTCCATCGCCGGAATACACATCGATCTAATGTAGCGGGCTTGACCAGTCAGATTCTCCGTCAAAATCGGGTTGCGTTTGTGGGGCATGGCGCTAGAGCCCTTTTGGCCTTTCGAGAAATACTCCTCAGCTTCCAAAACCTCAGTGCGCTGCAGGTGGCGAACTTCAACGGCCAGGCGCTCCATACAGCTTGCGACTACCGACAACACCGAGAAATACATGGCATGGCGGTCCCGTGGAATTACCTGTGTTGAAACTGGCTCAACTTCCAGACCCAACTGTTCTGCCACATGCTCTTCAACAAAAGGATCAATGTTGGCAAAGGTACCCACAGCACCGGAAATGGCGCACGTCGCCACCTCCTTGCGGGCAATTTTCATGCGCTCCAGACAGCGATCAAACTCTGCATATGCCTGCGCCATCTTAAGGCCGAACGTTACCGGCTCAGCATGAATACCATGGCTACGCCCGATGCAAATCGTATCCTTGTGCTCGATAGCTCTGCGTTTCAAAACAACAAGCAGGTCTTCCAGATCCTTGATCAGCAAATCGGCTGATTTAACCAATTGTATGTTGAAGCAAGTGTCCAAAACGTCGGAAGACGTCATACCTTGGTGCACAAACCTGGCTTCGTCTCCAACATGTTCGGCCAGGTTGGTCAGAAACGCAATTACGTCATGTTTAACCTCGCGCTCAATCTCGTCAATGCGATCAATTTCCCATTTGCCGCGTTCCCAAACTGCCTTGGCGGCGTCCTCAGGAATAACACCCAGCTTGGCCTGCGCATCGCAGGCGTGTGCCTCAATCTCAAACCAGATTTGAAACTTGGACTCTGGGGACCAAATAGCGGCCATTTCAGGACGGGTGTAGCGAGGAATCATGGGGCAAAATCCGTTCGGAATAGGAAAAAAGAAAACTCGCCGCCCTGCTACCAGAAAGTAGGAATAATCGCAAGTTTCGTTGACAACCTCAGCGACTGCTCGAAGCCTCACCAGGCGAGGACGCTAATATCGCGCCTGGCTGCTACGCACCGCAAATGTCTTCCGTGCCCGACTTCTCATAAAAAGGAAATTGGAGTTATGAAAACTGAAGGGTCAACCAACCACCAGATTCTGGGTACTGGGACAAAGGCGCCATG
Source organism: Kordiimonas sp. (assembly GCA_963921265.3). GTDB lineage: Bacteria > Pseudomonadota > Alphaproteobacteria > Sphingomonadales > Kordiimonadaceae > Kordiimonas. Next base: position 4,098,600 of record OZ001196.2, on the reverse strand, counting down.
TAAGCACTTCATCGACAAAAATAAATTCGGCACTATTTCGCAAGGGTCTCGGGCAAACTTGATTGTCTTGAACGCTAATCCCTACAACGGTATTTAAACTGTTTTTATCCAGGCTGGTGTCGGGGCAGCCGGCCGATGGTACGGCCGCAACGAGATTGGTGCCCGTCTAGACCAGATTGCGGATGACGTTCGCTAAGATTTAGAACTGGCCCGGGTTTGGTATCTTTGGTGACAGATCATGATCGCCTGCCCAAAGCCGGGCGGCATGTCGCCAATCTCATCCGCAATAGTTGGGCAAATGAAGTCAAACCAGCCATGTTCGGTAGACATTGTGATCTCGGTTTTTTTTGCTTTCGTTTTAAGCTTGCCTTCGAAAATCACGATCAGACGGTCACCCAGCACCGCATGGTGCTTGACCCAAGAAGCGACAAAATCAAACTTCTTAAGCTTCAGTCCGGTTTCTTCTTTTACTTCGCGCTGAAGGGCCAGAAACATGTCTTCGCCGTCTTCCACCTTGCCACCGGGAAGATCAACAATCCCGCTGGTCTTCCGCATCAACAGAACCTTCCCGTCTTTTGTGACGAGAACAGCCTTTGCCGAAACCGGTAGTTTCTTGAGAGTCTTCTTTTCCGAACCAATTTGCTGCCAATACACGCGGCGTCTCCCTGCACCCCCGTTGGGCGCCGTTTTTATCAACTAAGGCTTAGTTCAACAAGCCCGAATCCCGGAAGCTGGACTGCCCCGAAGTACCAACAATGATATGATCATGGATCTTGATACCGATTTTATTGCATGCGTCCACGAGTGTTCTGGTCATATCAATATCCTGCTGACTTGGTCGCACATCCCCTGACGGATGATTGTGCACCAAAATGATTGCAGTTGCGTTATTATCAAGTGCTCGGCGAACGACTTCACGTGGGTAAACTGGCGTATGATCAACCGTTCCGTCGCTCAGAATTTCATCTGCCAGAAGCCTGTTCTGCCGATCAAGAAATAATATTCTGAACTGTTCACGTGCAAGTCCAGCCATCGCACTTTGCAGATATGCCGAAACAGCCTTCCAGTTGGATAGAATGGGGCGGGACTTCGCTGTAGAGCGAGACAAAACCAATGCGGATGCCTGAACTGACTTGATAGCGGCAACGGCAGTGTCGCCCAGTCCACGTGCCGATCGAAGGGCATCTACGTCGGCGCTCAAAACGGCCGAATAACTTCCAAATCGTTCGATTAGATCTTTTGCAAGTGGTTTAACATCACGCCGTGGAATCGCCAGCATCAGGATAAGCTCAAGAAGCTCATAGTCGGCAAGAGCGTCCGCCCCTCCCTTCAAAAATCTCTCGCGCAACCGGCCCCTGTGACCGTGGCGGTGATCTTTGGGTGCGCCGCTAATGGCCTATTCCACGTTATAAGGTGGAAACTCCCACCCCTTGGGTGACTTGGTAAACACCTCATACCCGTCTTCCGTGACCGCCAGCGTATGCTCAAACTGCATCGAAAGAGACTTGTCGCGCGTAACTGCGGTCCAGCCATCCGAAAGCACTTTGGCGCCAGGTTTGCCAGCATTCACCATAGGTTCGATGGTGAAAAACATGCCAGGTTTCAACTCCGGGCCCGTACCTTCGCGACCAAAATGCATAACACTTGGTTCATCATGGAATACTCGGCCAATTCCGTGGCCGCAAAAATCTCGAACTACCGAATAGCGGTGCGCCTCTACATGTTTTTGGATAGCGGCCCCAATATCGCCCAAATGTGCGCCCGGTTTAACCGCCTCAATACCCTTCCCTTAGTTTTTTTGGGCCTGGAATACCATGACAAATCACATGGTTAATCGACGTGCAAACCGACTTGGGAAACCCTTTGTAGTTCAACGGTGCAGGCACAGCATCGTTAGCGACAATAAAATCGTGACAAATAGTGTTGATTTCCTCTGTCGTAATGCCGGGTTTGACATGCGGCGTTACATGGTCAAGCGTCTGAGCGGCCAATTTACCAGCTGCCCGCATGCCTTCAAATGCGTCATCACCATATATTTTGATTGCGCCTGTTCTTAGTTCAGGAGCCGACATACCGTCGATATAGTTCATAGTTTTTTGCCTGCGTCTGTTGGGCTTAAGTCACACTGTAGGGCAATGAGCCCTCGACCTCAATGGCTGTCGGCGAGAGCGAGCATCGATAGCAGAGCACCTCAACACCTGCAGCGTGCGCCGCCTTTAGCGCATCTGCGTATGTCGGGTCAATATCGGCTGCGGGTCGGAAGAAATCACAGTCGGTACGCTGAACCAAATAGACCATCACCGCACGGTGACCCTCGGCAACCATGTCAGTTAGTTCGTGGAGGTGCTTGGTACCACGGGCCGTCACGGCGTCGGGAAACTGAGCCTCATTGCCAATTCGCAGCGTAACGTTTTTCACTTCCACGTAACACATGCCAGGGTCTTCCAGCAGAATGTCTATCCTGCTATTGCCGCCATATTTGACTTCTCGTCTGAGGCCTGCATACCCCTGCAACTCAGTAATTGTGCCATCCAATATGGCCTGTTCCACCAGCTTGTTGGGATGGGACGTATTGATGCCCACCAACGTCCCTCCGACGTCCACCATCTCCCAGCGCCAGTCCAATTTGGCCTTTGGGTTGGTGTTTGGCGACAACAGCACCCTGCTGCCCGGGTCTTTGCAGCCAAGCATTGATCCACTGTTTGCACAGTGCGCAACAACGACCGTTCCGTCTGCCAATTCAACATCGGCTAAAAATCGTTTGTAGCGTTTAATTAAGCGTCCCTCTGTCAACGGCGTTTCAAACTGCATGGAAGTTTCCCTTGGTTACAGGCTTGAAAAAGCGCAAAGCAGGTTGCGCAGGTGCAACAGTATGATGGGCATCGTCAAATTTGAACCACAATATGCAGTTTTTTGACTGGCTGATTGCTACTTTGACGAGTTAGATTAGAAGATGCACTGGGCCAAATGTTGACTCCTTGGTCAACATTATTAAAGTTAAGTATCTATTTCAAATTGCACTTGTTCTTAGTGTGTATTTTTTTAAGCAACTTGAAATCCGGCGCAGGGAGGTTTTGGCATGTCCAAAACCCGACCGAATGATGAAATGAAACATTAGGTTCATGGGGAATTCAATGAAATCAATCAGACGCATGGCGTTGCTGGCTTCGGTCGCTACCTCAGTGGTAGCACTAAGCACTGCAGCAACTGCCCAATCCACTACGTCTAACATCCGCGTGCTTGTTGAGGATGCCGCGGGTGACAATCTGGCAGGCGTTTCTGTCACCATCGTACACATTCCAACGGGCCGCACCTTCCAGCGGGTTAGTAACGCTTCCGGACTTGTAAGCGCGAAAGGCCTGCCGGTTGGTGGTCCATACGAAGTACGCCTTAGTGACAGCAGCCGTGCAGTATCAGGCACCCAAAGTGTCGCCACTAACGTATTTCTAGAGCTGGGTGAAACCGGCGTGGTGTTTCTGACAGCAGGTGACCCTTCTTCCACCGCAACTGTGGAAGAGATCCAGGTAACTGCAAACCGCACATTTGCAGCGCTTCGCACGGGTCCGGGCCGCGACTTCGGCCAAGCCAGCATTGACGCAACACCAGCCATTTCACGGGATTTTACCAGCGTACTGGAAACAGATTCTAAAATTCTTGTGGATGACAGTGTGCCGCGCGGCCCCGCCGTATCGATTGCAGGTCAAAACTTCCGCTTTAATAGCATCACCATTGATGGTGTTGCGCAGAATGATAACTTCGGCCTGTCTTTGAACGCTTCCGCTACTCAGCGCGCACCGATATCCATTGATGCCATTGGTGCCATTCAGGTGAACGTTGCTCCGTTTGACGTCACTTATGGCAATTTCCTGGGTGGTAACGTGAACATTGTTACCAAATCAGGCACAAACGAGTTCCACGGTAGTGCCTATGGCTTCTACACCGACGACAGCCTGACCGGCAATCGCAGCGGTAATCAGAACCTGGCAATTGGTGACTTTGATGAAACCATTTACGGTGCCACCCTTGGCGGCCCAATCATTAAAGACAAGCTGTTCTTCTTCGCCAACTATGAGAAGTTTGAAACTACCCGTCCAGCAAACACCCAAACGATTGAGAACATCCCGGGCGTGACGCAGGCGGATGTAGATCGTGCCCGTTCCATTCTTCAGAATGTGTATGGCTTCGACCCCGGACCTTTCGCGACGTCTGATAAAGACGAAGACGAAAAAATCCTCCTGAAAATTGACTGGAACATCAACGATTATCACCGTGCATCTGCCACATACCAAGGTGCAGACGGCGACGTGATCTTTGATGATTTCCCGGAACTCGCGATCCTGAATTCAAACCGCTACAATATTAACGAGCGGTTGGACAGCTACAGCTTCCAGCTCTTTTCTGACTGGACCGACAATTTCTCCACAGAAATCAAAGTCGGCTACAAAGATGTGAAAAACCGTCAGGTCAGCATCGACAGCAGCACGCCAGACTTCGGCATTTCCCTGCCTTCTGGTGGCTTCATCGGCGCTGGTGGCGACCGTTTCCGCCACAACAATACGCTTGATAACAGCTCGCGAATTGTTCGTCTGAAGGGTGACTATGTCACGGGTGATCACACTATCACTGTTGGCTTCGAGCAAGAGCGCAACTCTGTTAAAAACGTGTTCCTGCCTTTCTCCCGTGGTCAGATCAACTTCTCCGGCTTGGACAATTTGGAAAATCGGATCGCAGACTTCGTTCTGTTCGGTGGTTCCAACACGGGCGTGGTTGAGGATGCTGATGCTGAATTCGATCTTGATACCAACTCCGTTTACATTCAGGACGAATGGTTCGTAACCGATACGCTGACATTGAAGTTTGGCTTCCGTTATGACTTCCTGAACAACAGTGACGAAGTGCCACTGAATACCAACTTCGCCGCACGCAATGGTTTCGACAACACTGAAAACCTGGACGGTAAAGACCTGTTCCTGCCACGCTTTGGCTTTAACTGGGACGCAACTGATCGCCTGACTGTTCGCGGTGGCGCAGGCTTGTTCGGTGGTGGTACACCGCTGATCTTCCTGTCGAACAGCTACGCAGGCAACGGTGTAACCCGCACGTTTGCGGGCTTCTTCGCGCCTTTCTTCGGCGAACCGTTCACGACGTTGTTTAACGAAGCAGTTGCAGACCTGCCAAACGCGGATGCTTTCTCGTCCCGCTTCCAGCAGTTCCTGTCAGCAGCACCAACAACGGAAGTTGATGCCATTTCACCAGACTTCGAGCTGCTATCCGCTTGGAAGTATAATTTGGCGTTCGATTATGTTGCGGATCTGTCCTCACTCGGACTGGGTGATGACTGGCGCTTCACAGCAGAAGCAATCATCACGGACAATAAAAATGCGTACGACATCTTCGAAGGGCGTCGCACGGTAGTTGATACTGCACCGGATGGTCGCCCAATCTACAGCAGCACCGGGTTCAACGACCAAGATTATATTGTCAGAAACACTGGTCGCGGTGGCAGCACGGTTCTCTCATTCGACGTTGAGAAAGATTTCATCACGGATGACTGGGGTACCTTTGCCACCACCCTTGGTTATACGTACCAAAATGTTGAAGATGTCCGGTCGTACAACCGTTTTGTTGCGTTCGAAACATATGCGTTCGACCCACAGGCAGACCTGAACAATCCAGACCTTTCTGCTTCCCGCTTTGAAGTACCGCACCGCATTACTGCGACGGTTGCTTGGGAAAAAGAAATCTGGGAAGACAACAAGACGCAGCTAAGTTTCATTTACACGGGCCGTTCTGGTCGTAACTTCAGCTACATCTTCAATGGTACCGGCGCGTTTGGCGGCGCAATCCTCTCGGATTTCGCAGCACCTGATAACCCAGGGCCGAACCTGTTCTATGTACCGTCTGGACTGAATGATCCGATTGTAACAGGTGATGCAAGCTTCCTTTCAAGCCTTGATCAGCTGATCAACAATGACGATTGTCTTTCTGATAACCGTGGCCAGATCATTGCCCGGAACGCTTGTCGCACCGGTTGGGTCAACCAGGTCAATATGCGCTTCCTGCAAGAAGTGACTGTATTTGAAGATCACAAAATTGAGTTCATTCTCGATATTGAAAATCTTGGTAACCTGATCAATCGCGATTGGGGCCGCCTGGATGCAATCTTCCAGCCGTCCAACGTTCCTCTTGCAGACGTGGCGATCAGCGGCGATGGCACGCAGTATATCTACAGCCCATCAAGCTCGGCTACGGCGTCAGCCGCCAACCCGAACATTGCGCGTATTCCGTCGGCGTATCGCATCCAGTTTGGTATGCGCTACCGTTTCTAAGCGAGTTGAATACACGGAAAAACAAAAACGGGGGCGACTGCCCCCGTTTTTATTGATCGTTATATGATGGTCGCTAGAGAATGCGTACCGTGTGCGCGCCGTCTACAGGCAATGCAACGCCAGTTGTAAAGCCAGATGCATCACACGCCAGCATCAGCACGGCAGGCACAAGTTCTCGCAAGTCGCCAACGCGCTTGGCAGGTGTGAGTGCAACCATTTTTTGCCCCTGCTCGGTTTCCAGATATTTGTCATTAATTTCGGTTTTAAAATAGCCCGGGCAGATGGCGTTCACGCGGATGCCGAAACGTTGCCACTCCAACGCCAGCGCTTTAGTCATCTGCACAACCCCCGCTTTACTGACACAGTAAGTTGTCTGGGTCGGCGCAACGCCCAAACCAAGAATGGACGCGGTGTTGATGATGGAGCCACCCGATTTGGCCTCAATCATGCGACTGGCAGCAGCGCGCGCAACCCGCCACATGCCTTTGAGGTTGGTATCCATTGTAATATCCCAATCCTCTTCGGTGTCAGCGAGCGCGAAATTTGGCCGCGCCAGGCCCGCGTTATTGCACACGATATTAACCGTTCCCAATTCAGCTTCAGCTTTGTCAAAAGCGGCCTCAACACTATCGGCATCAGTTACATCCATCGCAACTGCGAGTGTGCGTTTGCCTGTTTCTTCGGCAATTTCTTTTGAAAGAGCCTCAATGCGATCAGCTCTGCGCGCACCCAGCACAACATCAGCACCAGCGCGTGCCAATGCTCTGGCAAATTCAGCGCCAATGCCGGAAGAAGCGCCAGCCACCATTGCTATTTTTCCGTCAAGGCCAAACAGGCCGTTTATATACTCAGACATAATTTACTCCCGATTAAGTTGGCTTACCCAACTTGTTTCTTGTCATATTCAGCAAAAGAAGACTCTGCCTCAGCCAACTGTTTCAGTAACGGCGCAGGCTCCCACCAACGTGGGCCAAACGTCTCGGCATTCTTCAATATCTTCTCATAGGCCGTTTTCACGCCCATTTGATCGGCATAATGCATTGGCCCACCCCTATAAGGCGGAAAGCCGTAACCATTTATGTACACGATATCGATATCGCTGGCCCGGATGGCGATGCCCTCTCCCAGAATTTTTGCACCCTCATTGATCAGTGCCAGCATACCCCGCTCAACGATTTCATCAGCGCTCTTAGGTGTGCGCTCAATACCGAGCTTCTCGCTTTCTTCGAGAATGACATTCATCACCGTTTCAGAAGGTTTGGGCGTTCGACTGCCTTCATCATAGTCATAAATACCCGCGCCGGTTTTGAGGCCCTTTCGGTCCATTTCCACCACGCGGTCAATCCAGTCCGTCGCGCGGGTCTCATAATCAGCACGGTCCATGCCTTTGCGGTTCAGATACCCAATGTCTAGACCTGCCATGTCTGAAACGGTCATTGGGCCCATCGCCATGCCAAAGTCAAACATGGCCTTGTCAACTTCATGCGGCATCGCACCTTCAATTACACTCAGCGACATTTCTCGTGCATAATGCGACAGCATACGGTTACCGATAAAGCCGTGACAAACGCCAGACACCACACCAACCTTGCCAATTTTCTTGGCCAAGTCGATGCATGTAGCCAACGCATCATCAGCCGTTTTGTCAGCCCTCACAATCTCCAGAAGGCGCATTACGTTTGCCGGTGAGAAGAAATGCAGACCAAGAACATCGGATGGTCGGCTTGTGACCTCCGCGATGTCATCAATACTCAAATAGGATGTGTTGGACGCGAGAATAGCGCCTGGTTTGGCCACCTCATCAAGCGCTGTGAAAACTGTCTTTTTAATGTCCATGGTTTCAAACACGGCCTCAATGATCAGGTCACAGTCCGCGAGGTCAGCATAGTCCATGGTGCCGGTAAAAAGCGCCATTCGTGCTTCAACGTCATCTTGTGTCATACGCCCCTTGGATGCTGTGCGCTCATAGTTCTTGCGCACCACCGATAATCCGCGGTCTAGGGCTTCCTGCTGAACCTCCAGAACTGTTACAGGCATACCAATATTGGCAAAGTTCATCGCAATGCCACCACCCATGGTGCCCGCGCCAATTATACCAACCTTTTTGATATCCCTGCGTGGTGTTTCCTTGCTGATGCCTGGCACGCGGCTCACTTGGCGCTCAGCGAAAAACATATGTTGAAGCGCACGCGCTTGCGGATTCGTAAAGCATTCCTGAAAGTTGTCACGCTCAGCAGCCAAGCCGTCCTTCAGAGGCAGTTTCACAGCTGCTTCAACACAACGTATGCAGCGTTCGGGCGCAAAATAACCGCGGGTCTTGCGTGCGATCGAAGCCCGAAACCCATCAAAAAACGCTTGGTCGTACTTGTCACCATCAATAATCATTTCGCCCGTACGTCGAACACCCTTTGCGATAGCAGACGCAGCAAAATCAACTGCCGCCGCTTCCAATCCATCATCCACCACTTCGTCCAGGGCGCCCCAACTGTGCGCTTGCTTGGCTTTGATATGGCGGCCACTGATGATGGCATCCAGTGCATTTTCGACACCGGCAATGCGCGGGAAACGTTGCGTGCCACCGGCCCCAGGCAAAATGCCTAGCTTGACTTCCGGCAGACCAATTTTTGCGGATGAAAGAGCAACTCTGTAATGGCAGGACAAGGCAACTTCCAGACCACCGCCCAGTGCAGTACCATGAATGGCCGCAACAATTGGCTTCTGCATATCTTCAATGATTTGCACAACTTCGGTCAGATGGGGTGCTTTTGACGGCGCCCCGAATTCCCGTATATCCGCGCCAGCGATGAATGTGCGGCCCCGACAAGCAATGACAGCCGCGTCAATTGTGTCATCATTTGCGATGGCTGACATCGCGTCCTTCAAGCCTTCGCGCACAGAATGCGATAAAGCGTTCACAGGCGGATTATCGACCCACACAAGGGCAATATTGTCACGGTTTTCAATACTTACAGTGGCCATTTCGGCTCCTCTCACAACCAAATATCAAACTTTTTCAAATAGAACGGCAAGGCCCTGCCCGACACCTACACACAGTGTCGCAATGCCGTAACGCACATCACGTTCATGCATTTCATGTACAAGCGAAAGCGCAATCCTCGCACCGGACATTCCAAGAGGATGACCAAGTGCAATGGCGCCGCCATTCGGGTTTACATGCTCGGCGTCGTCAGGCAGCCCAAGCCCGCGCAACACCGCAAGTGATTGGGCGGCAAACGCCTCATTCAATTCAATCACTTCAATGTCGCTTAATGAAAGCCCGCTTCGCTTCAGCAACTTGTTGATGGCAGGAACCGGTCCTATTCCCATGGTGCGCGGCGGCACACCAGCCGCGGCAGCACCAACAATGCGCGCTTTAGGTGTTAAGCCCTGCTTTGCTGCCATCTCTTCGGAGGCGACCACGAGTGCGGCGGCGCCATCATTTGTGCCGGATGCATTGCCTGCCGTTACCGTGCCGCCAGCCCGAAACGGCGCCTTCAGTTTCGCCAACCCTTCCTTTGAGGTTGTTGGTCTTGGGTGCTCATCCTTGGCAACAACTATTGGATCGCCTTTTCGCTGTGGAATAGATACTGGCATTATTTCACGGTCAAACCGTCCATTTGCCATCGCGGCTGCAGCCCGCTTTTGGGAACGCAAGGCGAACGCGTCCTGGTCGTCACGGCTAATATGAAGTTCTTCAGCCAGGTTTTCCGCGGTTTCGGGCATGCTGTCCGTGCCATGCGCGGCATGCAATGTGGGGTTGATAAAACGCCAGCCGATAGTGGTGTCGTAAATTTCTGCGTTGCGGGAAAAAGCGCCAGTGGCCTTTGGTATCACGAACGGCGCACGGGACATACTCTCGACCCCTCCGGCAATACATAGGTGGTTGTCTCCCACCTGGATTGAGCGAGCCGCCTGCACAACAGCTTCCAGGCCAGAAGCACAAAGCCGGTTGACAGTGACACCGGGTACGTCAACGGGCAGCCCTGCAAGCAGGCCAGCCATTCGCGCCACGTTCCGGTTGTCTTCGCCAGACTGATTGGCGCACCCAAAAAACACATCATCAATGCCAGTCGCATCTATGGTTGCGTTTCTTGCCAGCACTTCTTTGATAGGCGTGGCAGCCAAATCATCAGCGCGAACGCTGCTTAGTCCACCACCATACCGCCCAACAGGCGTCCGGATGCCGTCACAAATAAATGCTGCTGTCATATGCTCTCTCCACCAACCTCGCACGAGAGGGTAGAGCTTTTTCTTGGCAATTCCAGCACACACAAGAAATCAACTTGAGCAAATTATGGAGCGCCCTAAACTCATGCGGGCATGAGAGGGAGAAAATCATGGCGCTAGACCCGGAAACGCTTAAGCAACTCGTTGATACTGTTGATCGTTTTGTGCACGAGCGGTTGATCCCACTTGAGCGCGGAGTGGACGCCAATGACGCCCTGCCCGACTATATCGTCGATGAGATGCGTGAACTCGGGCTATTTGGCCTTTCGATCCCGGAAGAATTTGGCGGGCTCGCTCTTAATATGCAGGAAGAAATCGAAGTGGCATTGGCCATCGGGCAAGCAGCACCGGCATTCCGTTCGATATTTGGAACCAATGTTGGCATCGGCAGCCAGGCCATCGTAATTGATGGCACCGATGAACAAAAAGAAACCTACCTTCCAAAGCTCGCTAGCGGGGAGATCATTGGCTCATTTTGTTTGACAGAACCTGGCAGTGGCTCTGACGCAGGTTCACTTACCACTTCGGCCGTGCGGGATGGAGACGATTTTATCTTGAACGGTACCAAACGCTATATCACCAATGCGCCGCTTGCGGGCCTATTCACCGTTATGGCACGCACCGACATGAGCACAAAAAACGCGCGCGGCGTTTCCGCATTTTTGGTTGAGGCTGGTACACCGGGCCTGAGCGTCGGCAAGCCAGAGAAAAAGATGGGACAGCAAGGTGCGCCAGTAGCAGACGTCATATTCGACAACTGCCGTGTGTCCGCCAAAAACATAATCGGCGGCATAGAAAACATGGGTTTCAAAACGGCGATGAAGGTGCTCGACAAGGGTCGACTACACATTTCTGCTGTTTGTGCAGGCCTAGCAGGACGTATCCTGCGCGATAGTGTACTGTACGCCAAAGAGCGCAATCAGTTTGGTAGTGCGATCGCCGACTTCCAGCTTATTCAGGCCATGATTGCCGACAGCGAAACGGACATATACGCCGCCAAATGCATGGTTCGGGACACGGCAAAGGACCGGGATGCGGGCATAGACGTCACCCGCAAAGCCTCCTGCTGCAAGTTGTTTGCTGCTGAAATGCTGGGCCGCGTCGCCGACCGTGGCGTACAAATATTTGGCGGCGCGGGATACATCGCAGACTATGGAATTGAACAACTCTACCGAGATGCCCGCTTATTCCGCATCTATGAGGGCACTACGCAGATACAGCAGACCATAATTGCTAAAGATGTGATCCGAAATACCGACTAATTAACCGTGGCGATACATTCGATCTCGACACGAGCACCAATAGCGAGACCGGACGCACCAAAAGCGCTGCGAGCCGGGTACGGCTGCGAAAAAAATGTCCGATATACCTCGTTCATCGCCCCCCCCCACTCGTCAATATCCGCCAGCATGACCAGACACTTAACGACCTTGTCCATGTCGGACCCATTGGCTTGAAGGGTTGCTCTAATATTGGTAAGCGTCTGTCGTGTTTCAGGACCAATGCCGCCTGCGGCCAGTTTGCCGGTGTCTGGATTGATCCCCAATTCGCCCGCCAAATAGATTGTATTTCCTACAATCCGGGCCTTTGAGAATGGAGGCACATCTTGAGCCATAGCAGCAGTTCCCAGTAGCAGGCATAGCAGTACAGTAACAAATTTCATCACGGTTCCCCTTTCGCGCCAAACAATAGTATTAACCTGCGCGGCGACGTCCCGAATTGTCAAGAATGGCGCAGCAATTCGCGCCATCTTGAGCAATCCCATTATTGACTGCAAAAACCTGCTTTGATTTGCTGGACTATTGGGTCCATCCACCTACATCACACTCGAAATATTAGTTGATTTTGGAGAGAGTAATGGAACTCAGCCTCACAGAAGCCCAGGTGGCCTTTCGTGACGAAGTGGTTGCCTTTCTGAGCGACAGCCTGCCTGAGGATATCAAAGATACCCAAAAACAAGGCGGACACCTCAGCAAAGAACAAATGCAGCGTTGGCACAAAATTCTTGGTGACAAGGGTTGGTCCACACCGCTGTGGCCAGAAGAGCATGGCGGAACTGGCTGGAGCCCGGTTGAATACGCCATCTTTGATGAAGAATGTTACCGTATTGGTGCCCCACGTGTTCTACCGTTTAGCGTCTCAATGTTGGGCCCGGTCCTTATCAATTTTGGTAACGACGAGCAGCGTGAGCGCTTTTTGCCGGGCATCCGCTCTGGTGAAGATTGGTGGGCGCAGGGTTTTTCTGAGCCAGGTTCAGGTTCTGACCTTGCCAGCTTGAAAACAACGGCGGTCCGTGACGGTGATCATTATATTATCAATGGTCAGAAGACATGGACAACGCTTGGCCAGCACGGCGACTGGATTTTCTGCCTCGTGCGTACGGACGCGGACGCAGCCAAGCCGCAAACTGGCATTTCTTTCATTCTGGTCGACATGAATACGCCAGGTGTTGAAGTTCGCCCGATCATCACACTTGATGGATCACACGAAGTGAATGAAGTTTGGTTCACTGACGTGAAGGTACCTGCGGAAAATCTGGTTGGTCAGGAAAACATGGGCTGGACCTATGCAAAATTCCTTCTTCAGAACGAACGCATTGGCATTGCAGGTGTTGGTCAGTCCAAAGAGCAGCTTGTTGGCCTGAAACGCCTTGCTGCTGCGGAGAAAAAGAATGGCCAGCCGCTCATTGAAGATCCTGGCTTTAAAGCCAAACTTTCAGAGGTTGAGATTGAGCTTCGTGCTCTGGACCTGACGAACAAACGCATGCTGGTTGAAACTGAACGCGGCATGGACCCGGGTCCTGTTTCTTCCATGCTGAAAATTCGAGGCAGTGAAGTGGCGCAGCGCCTTTATGAGCTGAAAATGGAGGCTTCAGGCCTGTACGCCTTACCGTTCCAGCCGGAAGCCGGTGACGCAGGTTGGAATGACGAGCTTGTCGGCACGTTGGCACAAGCCAAGTCGGCACCTCATTATCTCAACACCCGTAAGATCAGCATTTACGGTGGGTCAAACGAAATCCAGCGCGGCATCATTTCCAAAATGATGCTTGGTTTCTAGTTTTGAGTGAGCGAGAAAAACAATGAACTTCGACTATTCTGAAGAACAGAAAATGCTGGTGCAGTCGCTAGAGCGCACACTGGCAAAAACCTACGACTTTGAAACTTACCGCGCACAAATTGCGGACAAAACCAGCCATGATCCTGCCCTTTGGGCAAGCCTCGCGGAACTTGGCATCATGGCCATGCCACTTCCGGAAAGTGCTGGTGGTTTCGATGGCGACCATACGGACATCGCCCTGATTTCTGCCGAGCTGGGGCGCCGCCTTGTACCGGAACCCTATGTCAGTAACGTCGTTGTTGCGGCTTATATTTTGGGTGAATTGGGTGGTGACGCATTTGCTGACGACCTCGCTGCAATTGGAATGGGTGAAAAACGCTTTGCTGCCGGATTTTATGAACCTGGCGAGCGCCACAATCCGCTGGCGCTTAATACAAAGGCAGAAAAATCAGGCGATGGCTGGACACTGAATGGTCATAAAGCTGTTGTGCTTGGCGCTGATACGGCTGGTGCTTTCATTGTCTCTGCCGATGCAGGAGGCACGAGCTTGTTTGTGGTGCCTGCAGATACGGACGGCGTTACTGTGCGTCAGTATCAACTTCTAGACGGACGCGGCGCGGCTGACATTGTTCTCAATAACGTATCTCTGCCGGCTGATGCCTTGCTGGGTGAAGCAGGCGGTGCTGAAGAAGTCATTCTTGAAGCAGTGGACCGCGGTGCTGCGGCCCTTGTTGCCGACAGTGTAGGCGCAATCGAGGAAGTTATCGAGCTGACCAAGGATTATTTGCGTACCCGCACTCAGTTTGGACGCCCTATTGGCAGCTTCCAGGTGCTTGCGCACCGGATGGTTGATCTGCTTGTGGAGTATGAACAAGCAAAGTCCATGTCCATGGAAGCTTCTGTCGAAGCAACGAATGAAAATGGTGATGCTCGCAAAAAAGCTGTTTCGGCAGCCAAAGCGAAAGTTGGAGCAGTAAGTCGCAAATTCGGGCAGGAGAGCATCCAACTTCATGGTGGCATCGGCATGACCGACGAATATGCACTGGGGTCATACGTGAAGCGTTTGCTTGTGAATGAAACGCTGTTCGGAGACACTGACTATCACCTAGAGCGTTATGGCCGCTTGTAGGCTGATCAAATAGCAAAAATGAAACGGGCCCACATGGGCCCGTTTTTTGTTTGAGAGATGTTGATTGCGCTCATCTGGCGCTGCGTAGCTGGATACTTGCTGCTCGGGCTTAGGCAAGCGCCTTTTCATTGCCAATATTTTCCCAATTTGCATTGCCAACAATTTCTCTCAAGTGCCATTCGTAAGGGAAAGACTCCCATGTACCACACTGGGGAAAACGGATATCACAGACCATAGTTCCCTCGCTCGTCTCCAATGTGATGACTGCATGATACTGATATTGTTCGGTGTAGGCGGTTGCCATACGAAACGCCCCTGCATATTCCGGCATGCTTTGACGAAGATAGGACCTCAGGGTCAATGCAAAGTCCTCACAGTCGCCTGGACCAAACTCGGTGAGGGTCGTCCAATTGTCACCTTCTTCGACGGTTGGAACAATCAGGCCTCTGGTTTTCTGATGAAGCTCAATCAAATCTGCCCGCGTTTCTTTGGTCAGGGGCATAATGCATTCCTCAGGATCCCGAGTACACAGCTCAACAAATCCCTGATGCGGCTTGGCAATCGTTCCTTTGGGCATGTGCGTTGTTGAAGTCAACGAGTTGCATGCTGTCAACAGAAAACAAAGCATAGCTGCAGGGAGAAGATTTTTGGCAGGATAGATAGACACAGAAGTCTCCGAAATTCCTATTAGTGACACTTGCCTGAAGTTTCGTTTGCCTGTTGCCTAAGCCCGAGATTGTGAATCAATTATTTGATTCGCATTGATTTTGCTTGGAGGCGGTTAACAAGGTTTTAAAGAGATTATTTGCGGCGAATTTGGAAATTATTCATATAAAACATATGCTTAAATTTTCCCAAAATTGATTGTATTTTACAACCTCACATTCATCATGAATGGCCATTCGGAAAAATTAAAAAAAGTGACAAATAATCGATCCATCGGGAAACACCTCACGTAAGACAATGCGTGAGGAGAGTTCCATGGTGAACAACAGGCTTGTTATACTCGCTTCCCTGGCATTCGTAACAAGCTCACCAGTCAGTGCCGACGGTCTTCATTCCTCGCTGTCATTTCCTCAATGCACTGACATGGGACTCTCCTCCAATTTCAATCAAATGGACGAGATGCAATACGATGTCCTGCGTAAGGGCAAAAAGATTGGTACGCACACGATCCAATTCAGCCGCACAGATCAGGGCCTGCAAATACAAGCGCAGACCAAAATGAAGGTGAAACTGCTGTTTGTCACCCTTTTCAAGTATGAGTATATTTCCGAGGAGCTTTGGTGCGGCGACCAGCTTTTAAGTGTTCAGACCCGAGTTAACGACAATGGAAACAAAATAAGCACCAGCCTTGTTCACACCGATGAAGGGTTTATCGCCCAAACACCAAACGGTTCTGATTTTTTGACGACCAGTTTTCAATCGACCAACCATTGGAACATTGCTGTCACTTCAGCCAATCAGGTGTTTAACACCATCACGGGTGAGTTAAACGATGTTTCGTACAGCCCTGCCCGCGAATTTACATTGAAAACCAAAGACGGCCAAAAGTTAGTGACGGAATATGAGGTTACAGGCGATTTGAATATTAACAGCCTGTATGATGAGGCTGGAAATTGGAGCGGTATGGCCTTCAACCACAAAGACGGCTCTCCTATCGAATTCCGCTGTGTTCGTTGTGCCGCCTTTGACAACCTGCCCTCAAGCGTGAGTTCGGCGCGATGATCATTTGGATAACCGGTGCCAGTACTGGTATTGGGCGCGAACTTGCGCGCCAGTATGCGGGCCATGGACACCAAGTTGTTGCCACCGCCCGGGGAGCAGAAAACCTGGATAGCCTTGCTCAAGAAGCAGAAAAACTGAAGGGCTCAATTATCCCAAAACCCGGCGACGTATGCGATGCGGCGATCTTGCAAACCATATTCAATGAGATATGCGAGCAGACTGGAGTGCCAGACCTGGTTGTTTTGAATGCGGGCACTCATAAGCCCACGTCTGCTACCAGTTTTGTATTGGAAGATCATCTGCGTCTAATGGATATCAATTTCAACGGCGTCCTGAACGGACTGAATGTGTGTCTTCCTGCCTTGATAGAGCGTGGCAACGGTCAAATTGCTGTCGTCGCCTCTGTCGCAGGGTATCGTGGCCTTCCCCGGGCCGGTGCATACGGCGCCAGTAAAGCGGGCTTAATCAACCTTTGTGAAAGCATGCAACCTGAGTTGCAGGCTGTTGGTGTTGATTTGCGCGTCGTATGCCCAGGTTTCATTGAAACCCCGCTTACTGACCTAAACGATTTCCCCATGCCTTTTTTGATGCCGGTTGAGAAAGCTGTCAAAGCGTTGATTAAAGGATTGGAAGGTAACAAGTTCCAGATCGTATTCCCTTGGCAAATGGGGCTGATCATGCAGCTGCTGCGACGAATGCCCAATTGGCTGTTTTTGAAAGTAGCGAAAAAAATCTCTGGCTGAACATCGCGTTGTTTACGCCCACCAGTTCAGGTTATTCAGCCAGCTGGTAACTCGCCGCAGTCACTGTATCCTGACTACCGGCCTCATTTGCCGGGTGGTCATAATCCATGTTGTCCAACAAGCTATTTTTCTCTTTCGTGAAGGAAATGAACACCGTACCCAACGTAACACCCCAGCGCTTCAACCGAGCCTTGTTTAAAAGAACACCATCGGGCTGGAGAAACATCCAGTCATCGAACGCAACCTTCCAAACTTTGTCGCCTCCGACTTTCAAATTAAAATCATAGCGCCAATTAAAGGCGTTGCCAGATATCTCACCTCTCGCAACGCCAACAACGTTTTCCGTCGCACCCTCATAGGTACTAGGACCGGTTTTTCGTATTGTCCAGGTACGTTTTTCTTGGTCCCCATCGGCGTATTCAAAACTTTCATGCAGGGTAAGTGTATTCCCGTCCCATTCGCCCTCAACATCAACGGTAAACTGCGTTCTTACCTTGCCAAAGCGGTCTTCAAACAGGCCTCTTGCTTGGGACTTACCGACAAAAAATTCTTCAAGTCGAAGTTCAGGCATAATCGTTTTGAAGTCTTGCAAATTCATTTCAGGTCTTCGCCCAACATCTTTGTCCTTTTTGAGCCCACGATAGAGCTCAAAATGCCAAACACTCATTTTTAATGTTTAAGCTGTTTTATTACGAATTTGCGCACGAATTAGATCACGGTCCGCAGCGTGAAAGGGAAATCTCTTAAGTATGAAAATGACGGGCGTTTTCAGTAAGACCGGCAGTCCGGCATAAAGAACTGCCACGAAAAGGCCCCTGTTTGCCTCCGGCACCATCGTCGACACCAACTCCATAGACCCGAGAGCCACAAGCGTTGCCGCCGCCAGCGCGATCTTGCTTGTCATACCCCACAAGCTGAAGTGGATGGCTGTTCTGTGTTCCCCGGTTGTTGCCTGATCCAACTCCGCCACGTCAGCGAGTATCGAGGGGGCTAAAGAAAGCTCGGCCGCGAGGGCAAAACCTGTCACAACGCAGACCCCGTAAAAGAGTTTCGCATCTCCAGGCCCTAAAAGAATTGCTATTGGAAAAGTAAAGCACACAATTGTAGTGCTGAGTGCCATGACATGATGTTTCATGCGACCTTTCGCAAACCATAGCCAAAAAGGCATGCCTACCACTGCAGCTACAAAATAAATGAGTATGGACAAATTCTGTTCCATCTCAGAGCCATCTAATGACTGCTCAACATATATCGGAAACAAGACGGCAGGAACCGTGCTGGCGGCTGAGGTAATAAACCAGATCAATCCAAGTCGGGGAAACCGGGATTTTGTCAAAACCTCTGAAAAGTGCGACTTTCTGAAAGAAGCGGGTGTGGCATGCGCCGATGGTTCCGCAACAAGAAGAAAAAAAACACCAAGACACAATAAACCCACAGGAATTAATACCACCGGA
Organism: Kordiimonas sp.; assembly: GCA_963921265.3. Lineage (GTDB taxonomy): Bacteria > Pseudomonadota > Alphaproteobacteria > Sphingomonadales > Kordiimonadaceae > Kordiimonas. Next base: position 4,079,933 of record OZ001196.2, on the reverse strand, counting down.
ATGGCGGGAATGACTGGGGCTCCATCCGCAAGAAAAAAGGGCACGCTCAAAGCAGCCAGCATTCCGACTAAAGAGACCGCTTCCCTAGCTGTTGTGAATGATGTTTTAGCCTCGTAGTTTGGCGCGAGCTCGGCCCCTAAAGACAAATACGGTACTGTCACCAACGTCCAGCCGATATACAAGATGGCAGACCAAACCCCGAGATGAAGGGCTGACACGCCTGGTTCAACACGCGTGATCATCACCAGTGCTACGCCTGCTATCAGCGCACCAATTGCTATCCAAGACTTCCTGAAGCTACCTGCGATGGGTTTAAAGTCACTGAGATAACCAGCCAGCGGATCGCTAAGCACATCGACGATGCGTGCGACAAACAAAGCAACACCCACAGGCAAATAGCCCAGCCCCATGTCTTCTGCATAGAACACCGGTAGAAAAACTGCGAACGGGATAAGAGGAAAAGAGAAAGGAAAAGCTGGCAGTGCATAGCCTAACAATGTTGCGCTTTGGCGCCCTACTCCTGACCGATTCATGATGTGCTAGCCAACCACATATTGTGAAACATTAATGGTTTTTTGGCGAAAACCAGCTTCACAATAGCTAAGATAAAACCGCCACATACGATCAAATTTCTCGTCATAGCCCATGCTTTTGATGGTTGACCTATGGGCAGAATAGCTCTCGTGCCATCGCTTCAATGTTTCGCCATAATCAACGCCAAAATCTATCTGGTTTTTGAGCGACAGGCCGCTATTGCTGAACAATCCACTGAGCACCTTGTCAGAAGGAAGCATACCTCCAGGGAAGATGTATTTCTGAATGAAATCAACGCCTTGCCGGTAGGTTTCAAAACGGTCGTCTTGGATAGTTATGACCTGAATTCCCGCTTTACCGCCCGGCTTGAGAAGGCTTTTGACCTTCTCAAAGTAGGTCGGCCAGAAGTGCTCTCCAACCGCTTCCAACATTTCTATTGAGACGATATGGTCGAACTGGCCTTCCACGTCGCGGTAATCGCATAGACGGAGATCAGTTTTTCCGTCCAGTCCTGCTTTTGCCAACCTGGCCTTCGCATACGCCAATTGTTCTTTTGATAGCGTTACGCCAGTTACAATGCACCCTAAATTGCCTGCGGCATACTCAGCAAATCCACCCCATCCACAACCGATTTCCAGAACATGGTCACCTTGCTTAATGCCAACTGCTTTTGCAAGCGCGCGATATTTTGCTTTTTGCGCTTCCTCAAGTGATATCGCTTCGCCGTCAAACAGGGCAGCTGAGTAGGTCATCGTTGGGTCCAGCCAGAGGCTGTAAAACTCGTTCCCCAAGTCATAGTGGAAGCTTATGTTACGCCGACTTCCGGCTTTGTTGTTCCGGTTTGCCCAATGACCCATTCTAGCCCACAATCGCGGCAAAAATGCGCGCTTCAGGCGTGCCTCCAGGCGGTCCATGTTTGCGGCCAAAACCCGCAACAGGTTGGTTAGGTCCGGGCTGGACCATGCGCCGTCCATAAAGCCCTCGGCCAAGCCCATAGTGCCGCCCTTCAAAGCGCGCGCAATGGCGGCCCAGCGGTGGATATGCATTTCCCCAACGATGCCAGCAGCCAGTCCTGCCTTTTCGCCCGCAAATGTACGAATTGCTCCAGAGGGGAATTTTACAATCAATTGCCCCTCCGACAGGTGTTCCATTACCGCCGAAAACACCGCTTCGAGTGGAGAGCTTTTGTTACTTGTTTTGTCAACGTCGTAAAATTGATTTGCACCGTCCATAATCAGGTTATCCTTCGCTGATCTTCTCAACTGCTATGACTGTTGTTTTGGGCCGCGCGGGCTTGGAAATGACCTTGTGTTTTTTGATCCAAAGCAAGAATGCCTGCCAGTGGATTGCCGCTGTTACCTTGAAGGTCAAAAAAGGTATACGCAGCGCTACCGATAGTAGATTTTTCGTAGAAAAGTCTCTTTTTTTCAAAGAGATAGAAGCGACAAAGGTCTTACTTGGCCGCGGTTTAGTCTGCGCATTACCGAGCTCCGGCGGCTGAAATTCAGCCGCTGCAGACACATAGTCAATGGTCAGATCCAGCGAATCTTCGCGCAGCTTCTGACGAAATCCATAACCGCCTGAGACATCAAAAAATGGCGAAACATGCAGCATCTTTTCGCACCCATGCTGCCCTATACGTTCGCCGTTTGGAGACACAGCAAAAGCATAGTCAATACGCTCACCAAACGTGTTGTTAACCTCATATACAATGTGCGTAAGAACATTGCGGGCATCGTAGCCATAAAACACACTGATTGGATTAAATGCGTATCCGAGTAACCTTGGCATCGTAAGCAGTTCAACACGCTCAATAGTCGCCCGAAATCGGTTAAGAACCAGTTTTTGAATTGAATATTTCAGGTCAGCTGGCGTTTCAATCCGGTCAGTGCAATGTCCATAGTCTGATGGAAAAAACGCAAACAAATTGAGGGCCGATAAACTGAATATGCTGCTTTTTTTGGCAAGCGTGCCTACTTCGTCAAGATCGAACAAACAGTAAAAGATGCGATAATCGAATTTATGTCGTCTAGGCAGGAACCGCGTGTGCCACACGCGCCCTTCCATCAAAGCGGAATATGCAACGTGATCGCCCATCACTGTGCAGCCCTAGAATGCACGATCTGATCTGGCAGCCCGATACGTACGTTTTGCCCTTGGCGATACCAAGGACGTTCAACCTGGCTGATCATTTCGGCAACTGCCAAGCCAGCTTGGATGCCATCTTCGTGGAAACCATCGCCCATATAAGCCCCGCAAAACCAAGTGTTGTTGTGGCCCTGCATCTTCATCAATTTACCCCGCGCCTCGTGAGACGCAGCATCGAAAATGGGATGCTCATAGTCGTAGCGACCAAGAACCTGGGAGTCTTGAATATCGGTAAACGGATTGAGGGTTACCATTACTGGTGTTTCGACTGGTAAATGTTGCAGGCGGTTCATCCAATAGGTGATCGCAGGCCGACAACCCTTGTGTTCGCCAGTTGGCTCGATGTAATTCCAACTTGCCCAGGCAGCTTTCCTCTTTGGTAGCCAGGACCTGTCGGTGTGGAGCACAGCTTGGTTACGGCTGTATCGCATCCGTGACAAACAATATTTTTCGTGTTCACTAGCGTCCGACAGCAAAGCCAATGCCTGATCGGAATGGCACGCAAACACAACTTCATCAAACTGCCGGACCTGCCCATTCACAATATAGACTTCTGCGCCTGTAGTTTTGCGCCTAACACTTGTGACAAGCGTGTTTATGGTGATTTTTTCCCGAAAGTCTTGCGTGAGCTTCGTTACATATTCCCGGCTACCCCCTACAACAGTACGCCACTGCGGTCTGTCTTTAAGCTGCACCAGGCCATGATTCCTGAAGAACTTGATGAAAGATCGAGCCGGGTAATCAAGAATATCGATCGAGTCACTTGACCAGATCGCAGCGCCCATTGGGGCAAGATGGTCCTCTATGAAAGATCGGGAGTATCCTTCACTTTTCAGAAGCTCTCCAAGCGACATATCGTTCGACAGGTTTCCGTAACTTTCTGCCCTGCCGTAAAATTTTAGAATTCCGGAAACCATTCGCCAAAAACGCGGCCGAATAATGTTCAAACGCTGCGCCAACATGCCAGCATTGTCGCCCCCGGAATATTCAAAGCCACCGCCATTCATGGAAACAGAAAAAGACATGTCCGTGTGAGCTGATTGCACGCCCAACTGATCAAACAACGCTGTCAGGTTCGGATAGTTTACCGGGTTAAAAACAATAAAACCTGTATCAACCGGAATTCTCTTGCCGTCGACAACAACATCTACGGTGTTGCTGTGGCCACCTACATAGTCTGCTTTCTCGAAAACGCTGATATCGGCATATTTGTTAAGGTGCCAGGCCGCTGACATGCCCGAAATACCAGACCCAATGATTGCGATTTTTTTTTGCCGCATAGAGAACTCAAATTATTATATTTTTCAGATACTTAATGGCACTCATTGACGAAGCGCCACCGTTTGAATTCTCTACGGGAGGCAATTTTGTTCGGATCATTTGCCCTTTCATTTCCAGGTTTTCCGTGAAAAATGAGCAAAATATTGATATTTTAGACATGATCCAATAGCTGAAGGTCGCGTACAGAGGATCAGACCTGATGCGTAGGGGAAGGTATGTATAGTAACGCGCAAGCAGCGATTGAAGATTCAACGGATGTCTTGACACCTACCACAGTGCAGTGTTTTCCTCGGACTGAGGAAAAAAAACGCAGCACTGTCAGGAAGGGACTGTCTATCTCCGTTTCTACACCGGAAACGCTAGAGGCGCTTGCCGTGAAGGTCGCGACCGAAAGGGACCGCGTAGCCTTCAAGCAACTTTTTGCGCATTTCGCCCCCCGAATTAAGTCTTTCATCCTGAAACAAAAAGTTTCTGATGAAGTCGCCGAAGACCTGACACAAGAAGTCATGGTCACGGTGTGGCAAAAAGCGCATCTGTTTGACCCCCAAAAGGCACGCCTGTCCACTTGGCTGGTTCGCATAGCCAGGAACAAGTTTATCGACAAAGTGCGGCGCCAAAAATATATCGAAGTGGATGTGGATAACCACATGCAATCGATGGAAGCTTCAGAAAAAACCGATGTTCCAGTGATCCAAATGCAGGATCAAACTCGTATCGTCAGCGCATTGAAAATTTTGAAGCCGGAATTGCGACAAGTAATCGAGCTATCTTTTTACCAAGAGATGTCTCATTCACAGATTTCGGCTGAGCTTGGACTTCCACTGGGCACGGTGAAGTCCCGGATACGCATTGCGTTCCAAAAGTTGCGTGTAGAGTTAGGAGAATATTGATGAACCAAGAGGTTCAAACAATCGAACAAGCAGAGGCGCCTGGCGGGCGTATTGCTGATGATTGGCTGATTGCCTATGCAGCAGGAAATCTGAGCGAGGCAAAGTCTACGCTTGTTGCAACACATGCCAGCTACCATCCGGAGCTGTTAGATAAAATCCGTGACGCAGAATCTGTTGCTGGTGCTCTTATGGGTGCAACGGATAAAGCTGAACTATCGGATGGATTTTTTGACAGGCTCATGGACACCATTGACGCCCAAGAGGGCGATGCCAGTGAAGTCATTGATCTCAGCAAAAAACCTTCTGCCGTAAACCCCGATATTCCACAGCCGCTCGCGGACTATCTGAACGGCGATCTGGAAGACGTCAAATGGCGGTTTATGGGCCCCGGCATGAAGCAAGCCAAACTTTGGACCGGTGAAAACGGCGAAAAGCTCTGGCTCTTGAAAGCAAAAGGCGGCACTGAAATTCCTGAGCATGGCCACAATGGCAGCGAAATGACTTTGGTTCTTAAAGGCAGCTACCATGTGAATGGTCAAAAATTCGGCGTGGGTGACCTTGAGATCGCAAGCGACGAGATTGAAGATCATCGTCCTATGATCGATGACGGTGAGGATTGTTTTTGTCTGGTGGTTACAGAAGCACCGATTAAGCTTAAAAGCTTGATGGCCCGAGCGGTACAGCCTTTTATCGGCCTCTAGTCCAAAAGCAATAAAAGATGAAAAGCCCGGCAACAATGTTGCCGGGCTTTTTTGTTTGACCCGCTAAATTCCACGACCGGTCGGGAAGGTCCCGACCGGTGTCCGGGGGTGGACTATTCCGCAGGTTGAATAGCCGCAGTTCCCGGGGGGTGTGCTTCAGCGTCTGCGTTTGTCATCAGCTCATTTTTTTTAGATCCGCCAGAGCGAATGCAAGAGCTGATTTACGATCATCGAACCAATGGTCTTCGGGAATTTTCTGCCCCACATCCAGCCCATGCAAGAGATCGCTGATTTCACCGGAGGCTCCGGAGATCAAAAGCTGCTTACCAGCAAGTTCTGCGTCCTCCGCGATCGTCTCGATCGCTTTAATAGCCGACAAGTCAACATTTGGCGTTCGAGAGAAGTCCATGATCAGGGCAGCATGACCATCTTTCCATTTGTCACGCACTTGGTGACCAAGGTCTGCCGCTGCACCGAAGCTGAGTGGCCCACCAAAGTCAAACATGGTGATACGACCTTTGGCTTCCCGCAAGATTGCCAGCTCCTCAGGATGATCAGTAGGAGGCTCAATACTCATCAGAGACTTGAGTTGCTCGTCGGCAGTTTGTTTCACGAAGGCAAGCGCCGCAAGAACCACACCCATAGCAACTGCCGTGATGAGGTCCACAAACACTGTCAGCGTAAGAACCAGCACCATCAGAATCAGATCCCAACGAGGGCCTCTGTGCGCCCGCTTAAGGTAAGCAATGTCGACGATATCATAACCAACTTTAACCAGAATGCCTGCCAACACCGCATGCGGTATCTGCGAGGCAAGCGGTGCCAACACGATGGCGACAGCGAATAGAAGAGCGCCATGGATCATGCCAGAGATTTTAGTCGAACCACCTGAGCGGATGTTAACCACTGTGCGCATGGTAGCACCGGCACCTGGAATAGCGCCAAAAAAGCCAGCCACGCTGTTACCGATGCCCTGCCCGATCAACTCCTGATCAGAGTTGTGCTGCGTACGTGTCATATTATCTGCAACAAGAGAGGTCAGCAGACTATCGATCGCACCCAAAAGGGCCAGCAAGATCGCTGCCTCAAGAACAATCAACATCGCGTCAGCTTCAAAAGCAGGCACCACGAGTGAAGGCAGACCGGTTGGGATGTCTCCCAAGATAGGTGCACCAGGGATCATCACACTGATTACGGTACCGATCAGCAAAGCAGCCAACGCGCCCGGGATCCATTTACCGAGGTTCTTGGGCCAGAAAAATACGATTGCGAGCGTCAAAAGACCCAGTGATAACGCCGTCCAATTCGGATCAGCCACTGCACCAGGGATTGACTTGAGCGCAGGAATTGTACCTTTGCCAATGGGTTCATGGCCAAACAGCCGGGCCGTCTGCAAAGCAATGATAATACAGCCGATTCCACTCATAAAGCCCGACACAACGGGATATGGTACCAGTTTGATGTACTGGCCGAACTTGAAGACACCCAGCAGTATCTGGATAAAGCCGGCCAGAATAACGGCCAAAAATACCAGTGCCGGATCACCAGACAGACTGGCAAAAACGCCAGCAAACACCACGATCATCGGGCCGGTTGGGCCTGATACATTGGCGCCAGTGCCACCAAACATGGCGGCAAAAAAGCCTACAATGATTGCCCCGTAAAGGCCGGCAATCGGGCCTGCACCTGATGCTTCGCCAAATGCCAGAGCAAGTGGCAGCGCGACGACACCGGTGGTGATACCACCCATAATGTCTCCGCGTAGATTACTTGTATCGAAAAATGCCATCGTTACCTCCTGTTAACTGGGCAAGAGCGGGCGTTGAAAAAACTCGACACAACCTGCATATGTTTGTTCATTGGTTTCTTCCTGTGATTTACACCCCAGCGTAGAAGCCCTTTTGTGCCAAACCGCTATCCTCGCACCAGATTGGGTCCAACAGGCTCTACTCCGCCTATCTCAACCATACACGAGCCCGGGTAATAAATTGTATCTATGCTTATCAGTTTTTTTTGATAGTATTTGTCTATCAAGGGTAAACTATCGGTGAGAATTATGGAACCAACCGTGAAGCAACTGAGATACCTGCAAACTGTGGCTCAGGCGCGCAGCTTCAGGGGAGCTGCAGACAGGCTTGATGTTGCCCAGCCGACCCTTACCGCCCAGATCAACGCGCTTGAGGGCAAACTGGGCGTTACGCTGCTGGAAAGATCCAGAAAAGGTGCGCAACTCACGCCTTTTGGTCGGTCTGTTATGCCGCATATCGAGACGATACTGGAACAGGTCGCCATGATCCAACGTCAAGCCGCGGAAGCAGAAGGCAGCTTGGTGGGCACTTACCGGTTGGGTGTTCCGCCAACATTGGGGCCCTATTTTCTGCCAGAAGCTATCCCCGCTATTCACAGTGCCTTCCCGGGCCTTAAAGTTTTTGTGCGCGAAGACGCGCCGAGGGACCTAGAGGTCGGCCTATTGCACGGTGACTATGATTTTATCATCACCACTCTTCCTATGGAAATCCCTAACCTGGGTCTGGAGCCCCTTTTTAATGAGCCCCTGGTACTAGTCTGTGCAAATGATCACCCTTTTGCTGAAAAGATGTTGATTTCTCCTTCAGACCTTCGAGGAGAAAGCCTGTTGGCAATTGAAGAAAAACACAGGCTCTTTGACTTAATGCAGACAATAGCGGCTCAGTTCGAAGCAAGACTGCTACGTGACTATGAAGGTACCAGTCTCGACACGCTCCGCCATATGATTGGTACGGGCCTTGGCATCGCTTTTCTACCAGCCCTGTATGTAAAGTCTGAAATAACACCGCGCAAAGACGTGACATCCAAGGCATTCAGCGGTGCCCCCTTTTCACGTGGGGTTGTGCTGGCCTGGCGTCCCGGCAGCCGCAGAGTAGAACTCTATAAAAAGATCGCTGAAATCATGCGAAATATAAGCCAAGAGAATTTTGCTGACCACATAACGATGGACATGCAGGTGCGCGAATATGATGTTGGAAAGCTTTAGCTATTCTTTAGCAAAGGCACGAACCGCGGCGACCGCACGTGACCAGCGCGCAAGTTTATCACTGGAGTCGATACCTTGCGGCTCAAATCGGTTATCGAGCATCCAATTGGCTCTGATGTCTTCTAACGACTGATAAAGACCCGCTTTCAGTCCAGCGAGATAGGCGGCACCAAGGGCTGTTGTCTCCATGACAGTTGGACGATCAACTACGACATCCAGCAAATCAGCAAGGTTTTGGCCGAACCAATTGTTGGCGACCATACCGCCATCAACTTTCAATGAAGCGACAGCAACGCCGTCGTTTCGCATCGCTGTAATCAAATCATGTGTCTGATAACAAACTGATTTGAGTGTTGCCCTAACAATGTCGGCCCGGTTTGTCGCCCGTGTCATACCGAGTATTGCAGCGCGAGCATCTGGGCCCCAGTAAGGTGCACCGAGGCCCGTGAACGCGGGCACGACCATCAGACCATTGCTGGGTTCCGCATCAGAAGCCAGTGCTTCGGTCTCTGCAGCATGATCAATGATTTTGATCCCGTCTCTTAACCATTGCACGGCGGCACCCGCGATAAAAATGGAGCCTTCAAGGGCATAGGTCACCTTGCCATTAAGCCGATAACCGACAGTTGTCAGCAAGCGACTTTTTGACGGAACAAACGTTTCGCCGGTGTTCACCAAAGCGAAGCAGCCTGTACCATATGTGCTTTTCAGTGCGCCAACCTCGAAACAGCATTGTCCAATCGCTGCCGCCTGTTGGTCACCGGCAACACCCAGTATGGGGATTTCCTCTCCGATAATATCGGCACTGGCCACCCCATAATCATCGGCACAGTCTTTGACGGTAGGCAGAACAGGCTGTGGCACCCTGAACAGGTCGAGCAACTCATCGTCCCAATGTTGCTCACGCAAGTTAAACAAGCTGGTTCGACTGGCATTGGTCGCGTCTGTCGCGTGTGTGGCACCTGCGGTCAGCCGCCAAATCAAGAAGCTATCCACGGTGCCAAACGCAAGATTTCCGGACTCAGCACGTGCACGCGCCCCATCAACATTGTCAAGAATCCAAGCCACTTTCGTCGCGGAAAAATAAGGGTCCAGCAATAGGCCCGTTTTACTTTGCACTGTGCCGAGATGCTTGCCGGCCTCCAACTGGCGGCAGACATCTGCCGTTCTACGGTCTTGCCATACAATGGCGTTATATACCGGTTTTCCTGTTGTTTTATCCCAAACCAGTGTGGTTTCCCGCTGGTTTGTTATCCCGATTCCGGCGACGTGCCTGTTCGCGCGCGCTGGTGCGGCCAAAACGTCTTTGACCGCCCGGAGGGTAGTGTCCCAAATCTCTTCGGGGTCGTGTTCTACCCAACCGTCGTGTGGAAAAAATTGGGTAAATTCATATTGGCTGACGGCAACCTGCCTGCCACTACGCTCAAACAGGATTGCGCGGCTACTGGTCGTGCCTTGATCTATTGCAAGTAAAAGCCTGTCGTCAGCCATGTAAACGCCTTAGTTCGTTACGACTGATTGGTCGCCATTCACAATTTCAAGGTGAACAGAAGCAATTCGGTTTTCGCCTAACGCATTATGCAAACGCACAAGCCGCTTCACTTGGGCCATGGACTGAATGGCCATGTGAATACCCGCCAAAAAGCCCTCTTTATGATACTCAAGCACCGTTTCCTGCGGCAATTCCTGCAAAAGCTTTGGATCAATTGTATAAAGGCCCACCAGTTCACGGCGGGTTCCGTCTTCCGCTGTCATCTGCAATTTGAACTCACGCAAAAGGTCGCTTTGCCCCATAGCATCGGTGAATTTCTTGGTCGCAATTTCACCATTAAACAAATTGCTCAAAAACGCGTTTACATTATTCAAATACTCTGTTGGCTCGCCGGCTTCGGTAAACAAAGGCTCACCTTCGGTTTCGCTCACAAGATCGCTGTTCATGTCGACAGCTGCTCCAAGCGCTTTACCATCGCCAACTGGCACGAATGAGAAAGGAACCCGACCCAAGTTCATTGGAACATGTGTGCCGTTCCATTCTCCGTTTTGCACCATCAAATTCTTTTCTACGTCCAGGCCCATCATGGCCGCAACACGCAAACGATCCCCGTTTTCTTCCTTCACAAAAATAATTGGGCAGTTTGATGCAACGTCTGCAAACTCGTTCATTACTATTGGCACAACATGCACTTTTTCCGCATAGTTAAAGCCAATATCACGGCGAATTTTTGTGTTTTTGTGCTGTTCAGCAGTCACAGCAACATGATTACCAGTCATTAAAATCTCATACTTTGAATTAGTTGAAGTTTGTACACATTCAGGTGTTCTACAACTCCCTACCCCACATGCACGTCCATAGGGGCTCAAACAACACTTTATTTCGACTGAGTGCAAGTGATAAGCATATAGAAGTCGCTGAAATCCTCATGATTTGATGCGATTGGGGGAAAAAGGCCAAAAAGATGCACAAATTTTTCGTTCTCTTTGCAGGAATGACCATGACATTAGCGCAACAACTACCTGAAGCTCTGGCACAAACAGTATTCGATGCAACAGATCAGCGTGCTTACAGCATTCCAAATGCAGACGCGCCAGAGCTCGCGAGATTGGGGGAATATCGGGTTGGCGTTGTGGAAATGCAGTTTAGCGATCCGGGACGCCCCAGCATTTTGGAGGCAATGGCGGGCCGAAACCCAATTACTGAACGCAACGTGCCTGTAACACTCTGGTACCCAACACGGGACCAGGGTGGCGGCGCGATCTATACGGGGAAAATAAATCTGCGACCGGGCACTCGCACGCCCGAAGTGCCTGAAACATACAAATTCAAGGGAATGGCGACTAAGGATGCCAAACCGGTAGAAGGCGGCAAATTCCCGCTGGTTGTGATCTCGCATGGCTGCGGCAACTGGGCCACCTTTTTAAGCTATCTGGGCGAAAACCTGGCGAGCAAAGGGTATGTGGTCGCTTCAATTGAGCACAATGATTTGCCGTATACGGATCTGGCTTCTTTCAACCTGTCTTTTGGCAACACTATGTTGAACCGCACACGTGACCAACGCTTTGTGATCGAACAACTGGTGCAATTAGCTGCTTCCGATGAGCCACTGGGGGCCCTGATTGACGCCAGCCAAATTGGCTTGATTGGGTACTCGATGGGTGGTTTTGGCGCGATCGCCTCCGCAGGTGCTGGATATGTTCATGAAAGTCCAAGCCTCAATCAAATCCCAGCCTCTATGCTGGCGGGAATGCTTGATAATGATCAGTTCATTAAACCCCACCCTGCCCTGAAGGCCGTTGTTGCTATCGCTCCTTGGGGTGGTGCACCTGTTAACCGGGCCTGGAGACAAGAAAGCCTCAAAAATATCAAGCTGCCCATGCTGTTTATTTCCGGAGACCATGATGATGTTTCTGGTTTCGAAGATGGCATCAAATGGCTATTTGAAGGAGCGACCGGCGCAGATCGGCGCATGCTGGTATATGAAAACGGGCGTCACAGCATTGGCGGCAACCCTGAGCCACCCTTCTCTCATGACTATTTCGATATGACCGACTGGTTCAACGAGCCGGTTTGGCGCCGGGACCGTGTAGTTGGCATTAACCAGCATTTCATCACTGCTTTCATGAACTTTCATTTGAAGGCGGATGATGAGGCGAGGAGTTTCCTCAATGTTGAACCTACCCGATCAAATGATGGTGAGTGGCCTATTCCGCCAGGTGGTTACACTGGCGGCGCATACAGCAGTGGCAACCAAGACGGCAAGGAATACTGGAAAGGTTTTCAACGGCGTTGGGCGCTTGGCCTGCAGATGCACAGGGCGAAAGCAGAATAAAAAAAGCCGGCCAATCATTGGCCGGCTTTTTTGTTCCATTTCCTCAATTATTCAGCAGCGACTACCTGCAACTCGGGTGCTGCCTGCTGACGACGTCCAGTCACAGTCATGGTAAAAGCAACCGGCGTAAAATAGAGGGAAATAATAGTCGACAACAACACACCACCAGCAATTGACATGGCAAACGGTGGCCAAAAGCCTCCGCCTTCAATGATAAGCGGGAGAAATCCGCCAAATGTGGTGGTGGTGGTTGAAATGATGTGACGGCTTGATTCGACAACAATTTCACGAATGCGCTTCAAATCTCCAGCCATGGCCGAAGCGTCCTGCTGCAAGGCGGTTAAGATGATGATTGCCGCGTTAATGGATACGCCAATCGAACCAATCACACCGATAAGCGCCTGAATACCAAACGGGTAGGCAAATATCTCAAGCGCAAGCACGCTCATGCACATGGAAAGAATGGCGACAACGCCGGTAATCATCGACAGCTTAAAGCGATTGAACGTGAGCACGATAGTCGCGATGGTCAGTACGACAATCAGTCCGATAGGCGCCAGCAAGTTGTTCACAGTGCCCGCCCGCTCATCAGAGTCGCCACCGATACCAAAGCTGTAACCCGTTGGCACCATGATGGGGTCGCGTGCCAACTCAGCTTGCACGGCTTCCAGCGCTACTTGGGGCAAGATGCCATTTGGCGTAAAGGCCTGAATTGTATTGGTGCGCTCGCCGTCTTCCCGGTTTACCGGGCTCTCAGAGGGCTCAATTGTGATTGTGCCCAGCGCCGCCAATGGGATCGCTTGGTAGCGGTTCTCGCCGTTGTTTGGCACTGGGATATCAATGGAGCGCAGACGGTCCAAGTTCTCCCGCCATTCGTCTTCATACCGCACACGGACAGGCAGCTCTTCGGTGTCCTCAAGCAGTGATCCACCGGAAACACCCTCAAGCGCCGCTTCAAGGTGCTGAGAAACGCCGGTCAGCGTCAAACCAGAAAGATTGGTTTGGTCCTCGTTGGCGTTGAACACCAGTTTAGGGCTACCCCCCATGAAGGTGGCCCGGGTATGCTCAATAAACGCAACCCTGCTCATGCGTTCGCGTACTTGCTCACCAATGTCGCGCAGCACTTGCACATCAGGGCCTACCACAAGAATTTCTACCGGTGCGTTCACAGGTGGCCCTTGAAACAAACCCTTCACCAGGGTTTGTGCCTCGGGGATTGAGCGGTCCAGCATGGTTTGGAGCTCAGGAATAACAACCCGCGTATCTTCTTCCGATGTCGTCGTGACGAGCGCTTCAGCGAATCCCGCGACACCTTCCTGATTAGATAACATGTTGTAATAGAAGCTCGGCGCACTCTCACCAACAAGCCAGGTTACCGATGTGATCTCTGGCCGTGATTTAATGATCGCATCAGCCCGTTGAGCCATCGCCTGCGTTTCCGCAATTGCCGCATTCCCGTCCAGCTTCATTTGAATATAAAACTGGTCACGCTCCACGCCGGGGAAGAACTGTGAAGTCAAAGTGGGGAATGACAGGATGCCAATGATCGGCAGCGCCAGTGCCGCAAACATGGCAGTCCCTCGGTTGGCGATGGCCCAACCAACTGATTGTTCAAATACCTCACCCATTTTGCCGGACTTGACACCGCGCGCATACCAGGCGTGAGATTTGCCCTCGCCTTTTGCTGGTAACAGCCAACCGGCGAGCGCCGGGGTGATAGAGAGCGCCAGCAAGAAAGACGCAATCAACATTACGATAACGGCAATCGCGATAGATCCAACAAAATCACCTGCTGGACCGGGCAATAACGCCATAGGCATAAAAGCGAGCACAGTTGTAACAGTGGACGCAAGCAAAGGCCCCGCAAGGCGCTTAACAGCCTGCTCCACGGACGTCAGGCGTGGCACGCCGCCTATCAAACGTCGGCGGATGTCATCTGTCATCACGATGGCAGCATCAACCAACAAACCCAGCGCCACTATCAAACCAGTGACAGACATTTGATGAATGGGCACGCCTGCGTACTGAAGCACTGACAAAGAAAGAAGTGTGGTAAGGGGAAGAATGCAGGCCACAATGAATGCGCCGCGCCAGCCAAGAGTAAAGAACAAAACAATGATTACGAGGCTGGAGCCGATTAGAATATTCACGGTCAGGCCGCTAAGGCGGTCAATCGTGTATTGGCTTTGATCGAACAGAACCGTGTGTTGAATGTCCTCTGGAAGGGCTTCTTCAAACTCTGCGGTTTCTGCACGAAGGGCGGCAACCCATGCATCTACCTGAAGCCCCTCTTCCATAGTGGCGCCCACCAGAATGGCGGGGCGGCCGTTAGAAAGACCAATGCTACTGACCGGCCAGCGCGTGCCCCGCTCTACGGAAGCAATATCGTTTACGCGAACTACAGTCCCGTTTGGTTGCGTCACAAGCGGCACTTGCCGGATGCGCTCAACAGATTTGATTTCACCTTTAACTTCAAGCAGATAATTGTTCTCATCGCCACGCAGCTGCCCCGCACGTACTTTACTGTCTGCCCTGCGAATGGCTTCGACAACAGCAGCAGGCGTTAATCCCAAATCGGAAATTTTACGAGCATCAACTGTGACCAACACTTCTTCTTGCTGCTCGCCAAAAAGGCGGACCAGGCAAGCACCCGGAAGCTGGCGCAGTTTATCCCTTAGGAGCTCAGCATAGCGTTGCAGCTGCGACGGTTCCACATAGCCTTCGTCGGTTGGGGTCAGTACACTGATTGCCGTGTAGGCGCCGAACTTATCGTTATCAAATTCCGGGTCCGGCACGCCTTCGGGGAAGTTGCGTGCCGCATCTGAAAGGGCGTCCCTGATCTCTGACCAGGCGACGTCAATTTCTTCATCTGTAATCAGCTGAGAGAGCTCAACTACAACAATCGAAAAGCCTTCGCGAGATGTGGATTTTATCTCCTCAATCTCTGCAATTTTGTTGAGCTCTTCTTCAATTTTTTCTGTGACAAGACTTTCCACACGCGCCGGGCTTGCACCGGGAAACGGCGTTGTGATGGTGGTAAACAAGTTGGTGATTGTCGGGTCTTCCTGGCGCCCAATAGTGGAAAGTGCGGTAAGGCCAGTAACGACGATAATACCAATTGCCAGCGCAAAAACGCGCCATTCGCGGTAAAACAGCGTCAGCATACTATTGCTCCTCGCCGTCAAGCATCTCTACATACTGGCCTGGCACAACGCGGTGGGTACCGTTGGCAACAAGTCGCGCTTCACCGCCCATGTTTGCGGTTACAAACACTCGACCAGTTTCAGCATAAACTACTTCGACGGCGCGCCTCGCAACGCGGTCCCCTTTGGTGTCAGCTTCCAATGCAAAGATATTCCAAAGACCTTTCTTGCCTTCTACCAGTGCTTCTACCGGAACCCAGTAACCTTGTTGAACTCGTGTTTCGGGGAGAGCGAGCTCAACAAGGTCACCAAAGGCGATGGGGGCTTCAGATTCGATAGTCATTATTACATCTTGTGTGCGCGTAACCGCGTTGACATCAGCGCGCACAGCAGTGATTTTTGCAGCTATTGGTGTGCCTCTATAAGTTATCTGAAGTTCACCGGATTTGACCGCCTCAATCCGGTTTGACGGAACACTGATACGGGCTTGCTGAACGCCTGTTTCCAGCAGCGTCACAACCGTCATACCTGCATTCAAAACACCGCCGGTATCGACACTGCGCGCACCAATCTGTCCGTCAAACGGAGCAAACAAAGTAGATTTTTCTATATTAATCTCAATGCTTTGGAGTGCTGCACGGGTCTCAGCCAACTGAGCGGCAAGGGACTGTCGATTGAGGCGCGCTTCGTCATATTGTTGTTCTGAACTGTGGCCCTGCTCAAACAGTTCTTTTTGACGTGCTTCGGTAAGTTTAGCGAGTTCAACCTGTGCAGAAATTCTAGCAACTGTACCGCGTGTTTGATCACGCGACGCCACCAGGAGGGCTGTATCCAGTTTGGCAATAACATCGCCCACTTTTACGAAATCGCCCTCTTCAACAAGGATCTCTTCTACTTTGCCCGGCTGCTCAAATGAAAGATTGACCGTTTGTTTTGCCTCAACCCGCCCAGCATAAAACTCGTTAACTACATAGCTTTCCTGTAGGTCAACCGTTTCTACTGACACCGGCACCAGCCGCATTGGCGGTACATCGCCCGACGCCGCCCGCAAATGCAAGCCCATCGTCGCCAAAATAATAAAGCCGCCAATTCCGAAGAATGCGCCTGCTTTTTTCAAGGTTGTTTTGGAAATTACAATCGCCGCTTCTTTTTCCATTTTTCTTCTCGCTGTGTCCTTAGCTGCTGTAGCAGGCTTCATTTAAGGGACCTTGTTTCATCAGGCTTGCATGCCCTTGAACTTCATGTTAGTCGCATTTACATATGTTATGTCGATTAACATTTCAATATGTAAAAGGCATAGTATCCATTCAAAGACGAACAAAAGGTCCAAGATTTGACACAAAGCCCTACACCTGCTGATGCAAACTCATCTGGCCGCTATCATCATGGCGACCTCAGAACAGCATTGATTGATGCTTCTGTTGAGCTCGTTTCAACAGCTGGTGCTGATGGCTTTACGCTAAAAGATGCCAGCCGGATTGCAGGTGTAAGTGTTGCCGCACCCTATCGCCATTTTTCTGACAAGTCGGAACTGCTCCATGAAGTGACTGAAGTTGCCTTCAGCAAAATGGGATCCTTGATGCGAAAAAATGCAACAGGTCAAGAACTTGGAACAATCGAGTCGATCACAACCATGGGGAAAACATACGTTCGGTTCGCGAACGAAAACCAGCAATTGTTCCGTCTCATGTGTGAAAACCACTTGGGTGGGCCTGATGTGAACCTGGAGGAAATCTTCAAAGAGCATGCCTCAGGCCAAACTGGACAATCGTTGATTGATCTATTGGAAATCAAGAACCATGACATCAACAATTATGCTTTGGCTCAGAACGCCCCCAACAAGGGTATTGCGTGCTTTTCAATCTTGCTGAAAAGCGTCGCTACATTCCTGGACCGCAACGGAATTGATGTGCAGCACACCTTGAAGATTGCAACACCCATGTGGGCAATCGTGCATGGCACTGCTTTTCTGCTAATTGATCACAAGTTTCAGAACCTGACACCAAGTATTGATACGGATGACATTGTTGAACGCGCCACACGCTACTTTTTAAACGGCCTACTGCTAGAATACAAAGAAACCGGTCACATATAAAAAAGCCGTCTAAATAGGCGGCTTTTTCTCAACTTGAAACGACTTTAGTTGACGGCAGGTCTTTTACCTCTAGCAGTTTTAGCTTTGGGAGGTACTGCCGTTTTGGCGGCAGGTTTTTTACCGTTCGACCCTTTTGCAGAGGCTGCTGGTGCCGCTTTTTTGGTTCGCTTGGCCTTTGCATCTTTTTTCGGAGATGAAATAGGCGCATCCATTTTTTCAGCTGCGGCCTGCAGGAGTTCAAATTCCTCGACAATATAATCTGCAATATCTTGAACGTCGGGCACGGCAATTTTACAAGCGATCAATCCGAAGTCCAGTCGGTCCACATAACTTTGAAGCGTGATATTCAGTGCACAGCCGTGTGATGCAATGGATACAGGGAACTGTGCAACCACTTTACTGCCGGCAAAATACAAATGACGGCGCGGGCCTGGCACATTCGATATGGCCACGTTAATTGGTGACGGCAAGACATTCACGATATCCGTCTTGCTTTGCATCTGAGCCATCGCAGAAAGCAAGACAGGTGCGGCAAAGAAAGAGAAATCTTGCGGAATAACATCCTTGACCGCGCCAAGCTGCTTTTTGGAAGATGCAGCATTCTCATGCACCGCACGCAACCGCTCCAATGGGTCTTCGATATCAGTGCCAAGTCCACACGTCATGCCAGTGACTTGGTTGGTATTCGCTGCATCCCCGAGCTCTCTTAAAGAAACAGGTACAGCTGCAACCAGTGACCGATCTGGCAACTCTTTATGGCCATCGAGGTAACGACGCAGGGCACCACCACAAACAGCCAAAACCACGTCATTGAGCGTTGCGCCGGTTTTCTTCGCCAATGCAATCGTGTCTGGCAAAGACAATGTTTGGGCACCATACGCGCGTTGCTTTTGAATGCTGACATTAAAGCGGGTTTTTGGGGCCGGCTGCAGATTTTTCAGTACACCTGCCCCGTCATCAAGCGCCACCTTCGCAAGTGAACCCATAGCCTTTACAACATCAGGCACTTTTTTAAGTGCATCTACCTGTTGCTGAACAAATCGACCGTAGGAGCTGCCCAGCAGCTCAAACATACCCGGTTTTTCCGGCTGTAGGTAAATCTTGCTCTTTGGCATTGGTGGCCGTGGAATTGGCTCGCGATCAGAAATAATATCCATAACGGCAATGCCCGCACCGCCATCAATGCTCGCATGGTGGCTTTTTGTGTAGAGGGCAAAACTGCCTTTTGGCAGACCAAATTCTTCGTCTTCCAGCCCTTCAATCACGTAGAATTGCCAAAGCGGACGATCGCGATCCAGAGTGAGCGAATGCAACCCTTGAATGATCATGCGGAGCTGCTCGACGTTACCGGGCGCAGGCAAGCTTGCATGCTTGATGTGATAATCAAAATCGATGGTGTCAGCATTCACCCATACTGGATGATCAACAAAAAAGGGCGTTGGCATCAGTTTGCGGTGAAACGAAGGAATTTCGTGCGCGCGCGCCGCAATCTGCGACTTCAACAACTCGTATGGGTTGTTACCCTTTTCAGGGGGCTCACAAATCAACAACCCGGAAACATGCATTGGTGTTTCGTCGGTTTCCATATACAGGAAAGTTGCGTCCAGTCCGGTAAGTTTATGCATGATCGTCCCCTCTCACATACGGCGCATTATGGACGGTTATTTTGTCCACACTTGCAGCTTAACGACAGTCTGAGTTTGCGCCCTCTGGCGCCGGCTCCCTTATGTTGCACCATTATGCCTATTTTTTTAGAAATTGCGCCCTAAAGTCTTTTTTCCTTCAATTACAAAACCTTAAATAAAAAAGAGGACCAAAAGTCCTCTTTTCGAAATCTAATTGCAAGCGCGAAACCCCTACGCCGGAATAGCTGCTTCAAGTCCCGGCGTATCGAAGAAGGCCTTTCGTGTTCCAACGTTAGCGAATGGTTTCCAGTTCCCTTCGCGCTGTGCCAGTCGGTCCGCCACAACATACAGAACCATTGGGTTGAAACCCAGACCACAGTGGCTACCTGAAACCTGGATATTTTCCGTCTGCCTCTGCTTCACTTCGCACACCGGACGCTCCTGATGGCAGTTTTGCCAGGCAACAATGCCATCCGTTTTGGTGTAAACAGACGTTGTCGGCACAGGCGGCGCCTTGTGCATCATAGTTTCGATAGGTGGTTCCTCAACAGAGTGCCCTGCTGTGAATTCATAAAAACGCCACGCATTAGAGTGCTTTGGGTTTCCTGAATGAGGACTACCAAGCGAAATCACCAACCGCGTTTGCTCCGGCCGCATTTTGGCGAGTTCACGCGCAAAAATACCGCCCAGGCTCCAGCCAACAAGGCTGACTTTCTGCTGATGCGTTTCATAAATTTCGTCAATACGCGCCAGCATTCCTTCCAGGATACCTTCACGTAAACCAAAATTTCTTCCCAAGCCCCACGCATATGGGGTGTAACCGCGGTCCTTGAGGAAATTCCTCAATGGCCTGGTAGAGCCATCAGAAGCACCAAGGCCAGGCAAAACAAGCACTGGGTGCCCATCGCCGCGCGGCAGCCGTTTCAAGAACGGGGTTGAAAGCGCCATAGCGCCTAACTCAAAAAGAGCGCGTCCTTCCATTGCAACTAACAAAGCCGAAGGCGCTTTTACTTTCCGAGAAAAATTGAACACACATCTCTCCTAAACCACTACTGAAAACGGACCCTCCCCGGTCACATTTCTGTAACAGAATGGCAGCGGCAAAATGCCGCGTCAAACAAAGTTTAATGATTCTGCTTAAAAACTTATCGATTGCATAAAATTTGTGCAGATCATTGGCAATGGATCGCAGGATTGAAAAATTTCAGCAATAAATTTCGAAGGCTTAGCTTTGAAATCAGCCCACATTCTTGAGCATTTTGTCTCGGAACTCTGTGAGGAGAATCAAAAATTCATCAGCCCCTTCAACAACATATGGGGTAAGCTGACTGATCAAGCCGAAAACCCCTTTATGGATGGAAACTGGCGTGGAAGCCTGCCCATCCAAAAGCGCCTGGTAAGTAGGCCAATAGGTTAATTGAAGGGCGAAGCGCTCGGCCATTTGATCTAATTCCACCTGAGAAATATCAATAAAGCCAGATTCATTCAGATTGAATAGGATCGAAGTCATCGTTTTCACTTTCTGGCGAACCAGCTTGCGAAAACGGCTTTCCAATTCCGGGTAGCGCTCCAAAATTGACTGCAAATTGCGGTAAAAGAAACGAAAATCAGCGATTTCCTCAAACAAAATGTAGAAATAAACCCAGTTGTCGGAAAGTTCGAGCGGCTTATCAATCGGCGCATTCAATACCATCAAAAACTCCTCTTCAAAATCGAGGAAGAGCTGGTGGATGATCGGGTCTTTCCCTTTGAAATGGTAATAAAGATTGCCAGGGCTGATATCGAGCACATTGGCGATATCAACGGGCGTGACATTCTGTTCGCCCTCATCGTTGAACAGCTGCAGACTGTACTGAAGAATTTTTTCTTTGGTCTTCACGCCCGTCCCCCCAAGAGGTTAGCCCAAAGGCTTATTTTTTGGCGGCTGGCTTACTAGTCCGCTTTCTTGGCGCCTTGGGTTTCTCGACGGCTGCAAGAATTGCATCGATTTTTTCTTCCATCGCGTCAAGACGCGCCTCGATACGCTCAATATTTTCTTGCTGGTCCGCAGTCACCTCCGACAGACCAAGAGCCGCTTTCATGCGCTCCATTCGGTCCTCCACCTGCGCCCGCTGCTTTTCAGCAAACTCCGGCACATAGGCTTTTGCAGCCATCGACACCTTGCCTTCAAGTTCTTCACCTTTGCCAACAAGATCCTCGAACACCTTGGTCGTTTCACGCCCCATTTTAGCGTAAGCTTCAGTGGCGTCGCCAATCGCCCGACCATATGCGCCGATGCCGGCTAACCAAATCTTGCGGGCAACATCCATGTCTTTTTTTGGTTTGTCGCTCATCGTTCTTCACCTCCTTTAGGTGGAATAAGCTGCTTCACCGGCGTAATCGTCGGCGTGATCATCCAGATAACGCGAAATAATCGGTACAACCTGATGCACTCGGGAAACGGCAAACAGGTGCCCTCCCCCTTTCACGATATTCAGATCAGCACGTGGTATCGCAGCTTTCAAAATACGGGCATTCGCGAGCGGCACAATATGATCACGATCCCCTGACATTACGAGTGTAGGCTGTTTCAGAAAAGGCAGCCTGTGAATACTTGTCCAACCGGCCATGGCCATCAATTGATATAGATATCCGCGTTTGGTGGGGGGGGGATGATGCGGCTTTTGTGCCCCAACGCTGATCTATCGGCATTATCACCACACAGTGTCTCAAAATTCTTCATCATATAGTCCGTGTCAACATAACGACGCGGATTACTCATTTTACTAAGCGCACTGACATTACCCGGCACCATGGCCATGCCTGCGCTTGTTGCCAGAAGCACAAGGCACCTGGCACGCTCGGGGTTGTCGAGTGCAAACTGCTGTGCAGCACCGCCGCCCCAAGAGATGCCCATCACGTCCACATCGTCATATCCAAGTTCATCCAGAATCTTGTTGGACCACTTCACCACCGTTGACGGACGATAAGGCATCGTAGGAGCTGGCGAGCCGCCAATACCAGGCATATCAAAAACCACTACGTCTGATCGGTCCGCCATCATTTCACCAAGCGGGCTGACCAGCTCCAAATTGGCGCCAATTCCATTGAAAAACAGTATCGGGCGCTTGCGGCCCGTACCTTTCCAAATTGCCGTACGCAATTTTTGGCGGCCAATATTCATCAGTTCGATCTGAGGCTCGACCGACGTCATACAACTCTCTCCTGCACTGGCGGCTCACGGTTGCCGCTAGGTCATTGGCATGCCTCCCAACACGTCAATCACCTGTCACCCCCATGCACCTTAAATAAGGTGCTTCGTAAATTATCCAAATACGTATGTGCCCGGCGCGTCCGCGAGCGGCTTGTATTTGGTGTTACCAAGCCGGTTTGGCGCAGCCTTTTCCTTGCCAGACCGCTCCTTCAGCCAACCAGACCAGGGTGTCCACCAGGATCCGTCCTTAAGCTCAGCCCCAGTCATCCATTCGTCCGCACTGCCGTACATGCCACCTGCATTATGGAAATACTTGGCTTTTGGATTACCCGGCGGGTTCAACAACGACTGGATGTGGCCGCTATTGGAGACAAAAAATTCATTATTGCCGCCAAGCAGCTTTGTCGTTCGGAAGCACGCGCGCCAAGGCGTAATATGGTCTGTCACGCCCGCCACAATAAAGCTGTCATGGTCCACGTTTGCCAAATCCAGCTTATGCCCTTTGAAATCCACAGTGCCAGGGTTGGCAAACGGTGCCGTCATATAGCTATCGAGAAAGTCCGAATGCAGACCAGCTGGTAAATTTGTGGTGTCATTGTTCCAGAACAGGATATCAAATGCGGGCGGGTCATCCCCCAGCAGATAGTTATTCACCACATAGTTCCAAATCAGATCATTTGGCCGCATCCAGGCAAAGGTTCGCGACAGGTCATCGCCTGACAGAATGCCTTTCTGCGCTGACCGTGCGCGAGCAAGCTCCAGCGTTTCTTCCGAGACCAAAGCGCCCACTTCACTATCTTCCTGACGAGGGTCAAGAACGCAAACCTGAAAAGTTGAGCTATTTACCCGGTCATCACCGCTAGCCGCTAGGTGGCTGAGGAGTGTCGCAACAGTGATGCCACCTGAGCAAGCGCCTGAGACGTTAATTTTCTTGGAGCGCGTGATCTTCATGACAGCATCCATGCCCTCAATTACGGCATCGATGTATGTTTCCAAGTGCCAGTCAGCCTGCTCCACGCCTGGGTTGCGCCAGCTTATGGCGAACAGTTGAATGCCCTGGCTGAGCAAAAAGCGGAACAGGCTTTTATCGGGTGTAAGGTCTGAGGCATAAAACTTGTTAATCTGCGGTGGGATCACCATCAAAGGAATTTCATGCACTGTATCCGTTGTTGGCTTGTATTGGATGATTTCCAGCACCTCGCTACGGAAAACTACTGCACCCGGGGTGGTTGCAAGGTTTTCTCCGACTTTAAACGGCCGCGCGTCAACTTGTGAGGGAAGACCAATGCCATTGACCATATCATTATAGGCGTTTTTGAGGCCTGCGACGATGGACATACCTCCGGTTTCATACAGGCGCTTCATGGCTGCCGGGTTGCCAACCAGCGTGTTCGTCGGCGCCAGCGCATCCGTCACAACGTCCAGAATGAAATGCGCTCGTGCCCGGTCCATTTCATCAATTTCGGCTTCGCTCAGCCAGTTATTCAGGTTTTCCTTCATCGCCATCCATGACTGCATGCCGCGGCGATACAGTGGATTAAAAGCCCAGGCTTTATCCTGGAAACGGCGATCTTTCGCGTGAGGGGCGTATTCACTATCCCCTTTGATAATATCGACCATGTCTTTTCCATAATTCAGGAAATGCTGGCCAAAATTCAAAGGGTTAGTGGCTGCCTGTTTGATGACAACACCCAGAGACTTGACGAGTTCAGAACGATGTACGCCAACGATGGGGCTGAACGCCGTTGTTGTTTCTGCTGCTCTTTCACCAATGGATTTTTTAGATCGAGCCATAGGAACTCCCCTCTCCCGTCGGGCGTCAGAAAATTATTCGTCCGCCCATGACATTAACCTTGTCGGCATTGTGTCGAAGAATTTCGATTGGCGCTAGAAAAAAACAAAGCGACCGAAGTCGCTTTGATCAAAGTGGCAGAATTTTGCCGGTACTCAGTACTTTATCATTAATGGCTGACAGGCCCACTCAGGGGGGAAGGGGGAGGGACTAGACCTGTCAGCCTATTAGACCCGTAGGACTAATATTCGTTATTAAGCAGCTTTAGTGTCTGCTTTTGCTTCTGGCTTCACTTCAGCTTTAACCGGAGCGGCTTTCGCTGGAGCAGCTTTTGCAGGAGCAGCTTTCTTAGGCGCTGGTGCAGCCTTTTTCGCAGCTGGCTTAGCAGTAGCTTTCTTTGCAACTGGCTTGGCCGCTACTTTGGCAGGAGCAGCTTTCTTAGCAGCAGGCTTCTTAGCAGCAGTGTTAACTTTGCGGCTCAGTGCATTCACTGTTTTAGTCAGCTTCGCAACTTCAGCAGAAAGCTCTTCAACGCGGTCAGTTGAACCAGCGCGGTTAAAAACTTTGTTGCCGGCTTCAGTTACTTTTTCGCTTACTTCGTTGAAGCGCGCAGTAACGTCGTTGAAGCGTGGCTCTACGTAGCCGCGTACTTTATCGATGTTGCCTTGAGCAAGACCTTCAACTTCTTCGCCTTTTTGAACCAGCTCATCAACCAGCTCGTCGCGGCCGTTCATCAGCTTGTTTACGTTGTCTTGGGCGAAGTCAAATGCAGATTTGTGTGCGCCGAGCCATGCGAGGTAACCCTGGCGGTAAGCGCGAACAACTTTAGAGTTCTGGATATTTTCCAAGATAGCCATGATCAATTCCAATCAAATTCAATAGCGTTTCTTTAGTTTCAGCGCCGCTATCACCTGGGGGCTTGCGTTGCTTTTCAATTTCGAAACGAAAGTACGGGGAAAAATTAGAAAGCGCATTCTAATCGCAAATTTTTCCCCGAACGGTTGGTAAATTACTCAGCAGTGCGGCCGAAGAAACCAGTAGCACGCTCACGAGCGGCAGTTTCAACTGCTTCACCTTTTTGAACCAGATCTTCGAGCAGCTCGTCGCGGCCGTTGATCAGCTTGTTCATGTTGTCCTGAGCCAGCTCAAAAGCAGCTTTGTGAGCGCCGAGCCAAGCGAGGTAACCTTTACGGTAAGAGCGAACAACTTGTGAGTTCTGAATGTCTTCCAAGATAGCCATGATAGTTTCCTTTCAATGTTTTTAAGTGAACCCTCAGACCTGCCTTCATTGGTCTTATTGGCCCGCTGGTTCGTTAACCTTGAGATGGAAGATATGGAAAAACATTAGAAAGCGCATACTAGAAGCCGCTTTTTATTTTTTATCTTATATTTTCAATACATTACAAATTTTTCTAACCAAAGATTAGGGCAAAATGCTTTCGTAATACCGTACCCCCTGATAGGTTTTGCTCCGGTTTAATGGGCAAAACCTAAATAGGGGGACTAAATGCGTCTTATCACTGCGTTTGCGGCAACTTTAATGGCGAGCACAGCTATTGGAGCCACAGAGGGTTATTATCGTTCACCGACTTCTAGCGGGGACACACTTGTGTTCGCTGCTGAGGGTGATCTTTGGAAAGCAAATGTTTCAGGTGGCAAAGCTCAGAGGCTTACAACCCATCCTGAAGTCGAGTCTAACCCTAAGCTGTCACCAGATGGCCAGTGGATCGCGTTCACGGCAAACTATGATGGTGCTGCCGAGGCATATGTAATGCCGGTAGACGGCGGATCGCCAAAGCAAATCAGCTTTGAAAGCGGCCGGGTTTGGGTACGTGGCTGGTCACCTGACGGACGCGTTCTGTATACGAGTTTGGATCGCAGTGGCCCTACCCCGCGTGTCCTAAGGCTTGTGGACCCCTCAACGCTTGAGATGGAAGAGCTTCCCCTCACCGGCGCAACTAATGGCACCTTCAAAGATGAAGACGATCTGTTCTTCAGCCGGTTTGGCATGGAAATGAATAATGACAATGCCAAGCTTTATCGCGGCGGTGGTATGGCGCAGCTTTGGCGTTTTGAGACAGATCGCGAGCGAGAGGCCACCCGGTTGGCGGCTGATTTTGACGCCCCTATCCTTCAGCCAATGTGGTGGGACGGTCGCATTTATTTTATTTCCGACAAAGGGGGAAGCGACAACCTTTGGTCGATGAACGAGCGTGGTCAGGATGCGCGTCAGTTAACCAGACATGAAGGTTGGGATGTGCGGGAAGCCTCCTTGGACAATGGCAAAATTGTGTATCGCCTTGGAGCAGACATTCGATTGTTGGATACGGCGTCTGGCTCCAACACTGAAATCGATCTTGATATCACGACTGACGCAGATGCCAGTAGATTGAAGTGGATTGAGAAACCACTCAATCACCTGACATCGGCCCGACTGGGTGGAGGTGACAATCAAGTTGCCCTTACCTCTCGCGGCAAAGTGGCTGTGGCCAGCACTGGACCGCTTCGGATGATAGACCTGCCCATTCCGTCCACGGCACGGGCAAGAAATGCCACTATCAGCCAAGATGGCAAATTCGTGTTTGCCATTATTGATGACGGCGAGTTCGGCGAAATTTGGCAGTTCCCCATTAACGGAATTGGCGAAGCCATCCAGCTGACCGAAGGTGCTGATGCGCGCCGATGGCAATTTCAGGTGTCCCCTGACGGCAAGCATCTGGTTCACAGGGATGGTAAAGAACGTATTTGGCTGCTGAACATAGAAACGCGTGAAAACAAACTAATTGAAGAAGCTGCAGAGGCACTTGGGAATGACGTTTTTGGGGGTATCGCTTTTTCAAGCGATGGTCGCCTGATCGCCTATAATAGAGGTGACAAAAGAGGCGGCGTGAACCTCTATCTTTACGAAGTGAGCACAGAACGGTTGGAACAAGTTTCCACGGCCAAATATGTGAGTTTTAGCCCTGCGTTCTCGGCAGATGGCAACTGGCTGTATTTCCTCTCCAATCGGAATTTCAGGGCAACGCCCGGCTCTCCGTGGGGTGATCGCAACATGGGGCCCATGTTTGATAAGCGCGCCAAACTCTATGCCCTGTCACTGCTGGACGAAGGCCGTTTCCCATTTCAGCCGGAAGATGAACTTCTGATCGCTGAAAAAGCTGAGGCGAAAAAAGAGGAAAATGAGGAAACCGACGATACTGAAACTGAAAATGGTGAAGAAAACGCCGAACCAGTCGTTGAATGGGACGGCTTGACGTCGCGCCTTTTTGAACTGCCGGTTCCTGCAGGCAATTTTAGCGGCCTGTCAGCCAATAAAGGATTTCTTTATGTCCTGGACCGAAGCGCAACTGGCGGGGCCGGTACACTCAAAAGCCTGAAAATCGGGAACAAGAATCCCAAGTTTGAGACTTTCTCAGGGGGCGTTAATAGCTTTGAGTTGTCGCTGGATGGGGAAAGCATTCTGTTTACAAAAGGTGCCCGCAATTCGGGCCAAATGTATGTTGCCAAAGCTGGTGCAAAGGCACCTCAGAAGTTGGCGGATGCCCAGTTGAAAACAAAAAGCTGGAAGTTTGCGGTCAATCCCACACAGGAGTGGCAACAGATTTTTGCCGACGCCTGGCGTATGCACCGAGATTTTTCGTTCGACCCGGGCATGCGCGGCCTGGATTGGGTAGCAGTGCGCTCAAAGTACGAATCGCTTGTTTCTCGCGTTGGCCACAGGGATGAATTGCACGACCTCATTGGGCAAATGACCAGCGAAATGGGAATTTTGCACTCCCAAATCGGGGGCGGTGATATTCCTCAAGACACAGGCGTTGGTGCTGACGCATCGCTGGGTGCTGTTTTCATGCCCACCGAAGGCGGTATGGAAATCAGCCGCATCTATCAAACTGAAATGCACAGACCATCTGCCCGTGGCCCCTTACAAAGACCTGGCGTCGACGCGCAAGTCGGCGACATTGTCACTGCCGTCAACGGCATAAATGTCCGCACACGCGCAGACATGCAAAATGCTCTAAAGGAGCGTACCGGTGAGCAGGTTCTGTTAACTCTGCGCCGGAATGGAGATGAGCATCAAACTGTTGTCTCACCCGTCGACATGCGCACACACACGCTGTTGCGATATCAGGACTGGGTGCACACCAACGCCAACAAGGTGAAGGCGGCAGACGATGGGAACATAGGTTATCTGCACATTCGAGCTATGGGTGGTAACGATATCGCCGCATTCGCCCGGGACTTTTTTGAACATTGGGACAAAGACGGCATCATTATTGACGTTCGCGGCAACCGTGGCGGCAACATTGATAGTTGGCTGATCCAGGCTTTCTTGCGCAAAGTTTGGGCGTTTTGGCACTTTAACGGCCGTGCACTTCCCTACGGTAAAATGCAACAGACCTTCCGCGGTCATGTCGCAGTATTGATGGACCAATCGACCTATTCTGACGGCGAAACCTTTGCGGCCGGGATGAAGGCGCTGGATCTTGCACCCCTGATTGGGACCCGAACTGCAGGCGCAGGTATTTGGCTGTCAGACCGAAACCGCCAGTCAGATGGCGGCATAGCCCGTATTGCAGAGTCGGCGCAGTTTGGTCTCGACGGCAGGTGGCTTGTGGAAGGCTTCGGGGTTACACCCACCACGGAAGTGGTGAACCCTCCTTATGCTGAATACCAGGGAAGTGACGCTCAATTACAAGCAGCGCTGGATTACCTGACGGAGAAAATCCGGAATGAGCCAATCCCGCCATTGGTTGGCGATCCATTGCCTCCGGTCGGGTCTTATGGCCGCGACATTACAGACTAGCTTTTTGGTCCCGGGGTTTCCCGGGACTATTTTTTGAGCAAATGAAACTTCCTTGTTGCCATCAAAATCAGGGCGACGTTCATGAAAAGAACAATAAACAGGGCTGGCAGACCACCTAAATTGGACAGCATGCGTACACCATCAACTCCGGAATAGCTCACCATGATCCAGGCAGTGGCACCGATCAGAATTGCCCAGGAAATTTTCAGTATCTGAATGGGTTTTTGTTTATCTTCTTTGGCAATGGCTTGATGGGCTTCATCTTTCAAGCAAATTGAAGCGACCGCCTCGGTGTTGCTGTCAGCGGCGGTAACAAAGCAAACAAAAGAAAGCAGAATAAATGCAAATGGCCAGATGGCTGCGCCTGGCAACTGACCGAAAAAGACGTAAACCACGCGCTCTGGTCCGTCATTCTGCAGGGCGGTCCACAGTATACCGCTCGCTTTGTCCATCTCAATCGCACTTGCGCCAAATATCGACATCCAAACAACTGCAAAAGTTGACGGCAAAACCAAGTTGAACAGGATGAATTCGCGGACCGTATAGCCTTTAGCTATTCTGCCAAGAAACAGTGCCGTTACTGGGGCCCAGGCAAGCCAGTTTGCCCAATAAAAAGTGGTCCAGGAATTTGCCCACACTTTGTCTGCCGTTGCACCCTCCCCTGTAGAGCGCGGCAGAAACTCAACGGCATAATCCCTAAGACCCTGCAGGCCGTACTCCAACATTTCCGCAGCGGGGCCAACAGCAATGACGACGGCGCATAACACAAAAAAGAAGCGGACGTTCCAATCAGACAGGATCCTGATGCCGTTCATTAGTCCAGAAACGGAAGAAACAGTGAACGCACCCACTATTAGGACCACAACAAATGCCATCAACGCGGCGGACGCCGGAATGGCTAGTGCGTCTGAAATCCCACTGGCTATGGACAGTACACCAACACCCAGAGTGGCAGACAAGCCAGCTACGAGCGCAAACACAGCAACCGCATCCACGATATGGCGGCTATGTGATTCTGCGCGTCTGCCAATCACCAGCGAGATCGGCCCCGCCAAAGAATACGACTTGCCAAGATTGTAGTACGCCAGCGCAAACGCAAGACTTGGGATGCTGTAAATCGCGTATGGGGTAATTGTCCAATGCATAAAAAGTGAGGACATGGCAAACCGCCGTGCGTCGGGGCTGCTGGGTTCTATTCCTGAGAGCGCGGGCGGTTGATGAAAATGGTACAATGGCTCGGCTGTCGCCCAAAACAAAATACCAATAGCAATGGTCGTGCACAGTGTAATGGCAAACCAATTCCACTTGCTAAGAATTGGCTCAGCATTTTTGCCGCCTATTTTCACCTTGCCGAGCCCAGAAAACCAAATGCCGGCCATGGTCACCACAAAACCGAAACTTGCCCAGTTAGAGAAATCGGAGAAATGACGTAGTATCCAAGTATTGGCTGAAGAAACAGTTAGAAGAAACTGGTCTGAATCGGCAAGGCTGAGTGCAACGCCTGCCAACAAAAGTAACATCGGGAAAAATGTGACAAACTTGCGTAACTTGTGCATACGGGTTCCTGAATGCGGGAAGCCAAGCTAACGGACACTTGCCCTTTTGCCAACCATGGGTTCTTAAGCAGCTATTTCCGGCTTGAGCTTTTTATGCTTTCTGTTCAAACTGCACTAGGTCATACGGGCTCGGAAAATTCCTTATGAATAAACTGCTACACATTCTGATGCTGGCTTCAGCTTTTGTATTGATTGGCGTGGGTGTACCGCATCTGATCGGCGCCGTTTGGATGGCTGCTGGTGATCCCATTTGGCAAGACTACCGCGACGGCAGACCCGTTACTGAAGCAGAGTTTGAAGAATTGGAGCGAACCAGGCTAAACGCCATCAGATTTAACTCAGATAACGAAGCAAGAGAGCAACTCGCGTACCTTTATGTAAGGAAGGGCTACACAGAAGAAGGCACAAAAAAGGCCATCGCAATTCTCGAAGAAGCGGTTGCAATGGACCCATTAGACGCTAGCGACTGGGCCCTGTTGACAAAACTTTATCTCCAGGAAAAGTCGCGGTACCCGGACGCAATTGCGGCCTGGAAAGCAAGCAGACGCCTTGCTCCAAACAAAGACAATTTGATTGATGACCGAGCCGCGAATGCAATCTACCTGTTTCCGATCTTGACCGCGGAAGACAGAGTGTTAGCAAAATCAGATTTGGAACTGGCTTATAGGAAAAACAGAGGTCGCTTTAAAACCCGCATGCGCCGTCTCCAGCTTATTGAATGGGCGAAACTGATTTTGAATGATCCCAGAAAATCAGAGTTTCTGTCTCGTCAGTAATTCAGGCCGCCCGTAATTCAGGCCGACCGTAATTCAGGCCGCAAATCGATCGCATTTAGCGCATAAGCCGCATCGAATGCCTTTTCCAAATCGGCGATTATGTCTTCCACTTTTTCAAGACCAATAGATAACCTGATTAAGTCTTCGCTGATATGATACTGCGCCAATTCTTCGGCTGAATAAGTTGAATGGGTCATGCTTGCAGGATGCTGGATCAGGGTTTCTGCATCACCTAAGCTCACCGCCAAAGTTATCAAATCCAAAGAATTCAACAGCTTTTTGGCTGCATTTAGTCCGCCTTCAATTTCAAAGGGGATCATGCCACCAAATCTAGCCATCTGCTTCTTAGCAACAGCGTGGCCCTCGTAGCTCTCAAGTCCGGGATAATAGACTTTTGTCACTTTGGGATGGCTTTCCAAATATGCTGCAACCACTTCTGCACTATCACAGTGCCTTTCCATCCTTAGTTCCAGCGTTTTGATACCGCGCAAAATCAGGTTGGCATCCTGTGCGGACAGAACAGCACCTGTCATATCTTTAAGACCAACCAGCCTGACTTGATGTATTAGCTCTGCGTTACCCACAACAGCGCCTGCAACCAGATCACCGTGGCCGCCTAAGTATTTTGTAGCGGAATGAACCACAAGATCAGCCCCCAGTGAGATTGGTTGCTGCAAATAAGGCGTGCAGTATGTGTTATCCACGACAACAGTCGCCTCCACGGTGTGAGCAATTGTGGCCACAGCCTCAATGTCAACAATTCGCATGTTAGGGTTCGCTGGCGTTTCGAAATAGACCACTTTGGTCTTGTCGGACACTGCAGAGCGTAAAAGCTCCGGCTTTGTCAGATCAACATGCGTGATCTTGATACCAAATTTCTGTAGTGACTCTCTAAAAAATGAGAATGTGCAGCCATACAGAGTACCGTCCGTGATGATTTCGTCACCGGGCTCCACCAATGACCAAATGGCTGAACAAATCGCCCCCATTCCGGACGAAGCACACACTGCAGCCTCTGCCCCTTCTAAATCAGCTAAGCGTGTTTCCAAGAGCGCCAAAGTTGGATTTGAAATTCGAGTATAGAAATATCCTTCGCGCTCGCCCGCAAAAATATCTCCGCCCTGCTCTGCCGTTTCAAATGCAAATGTTGAGGACATATAAACTGGCGGGTTGAGCGCGCCGTGATGGTCAGCCGCCCGGTGACCTTGGTGAATGGCGCGTGTGGAAAAACCGAATGACCTGTCCAATTTGCCGCTTTTGCTCATGTGCATATCCCGCTGTGGTTGAGGCATTATCTCGTTCGTTTCAAATGTAACAAATTGGAAGAGCAATTTGCTTGCAAAGGAGATCGCCATGATCAAGAATATTGGCAGATTCTGCTAACTTTGGTGCCACTATGGATGCAATAGATAAAAATATTATCAGTAAACTGCAGGAAGATGGCCGTATCACCAATAATGACTTGGCCAATGCAGTGAACCTCTCGCCATCACCTTGCCTCCGGCGTGTAAGAAAACTTGAACGTGAAGGAGTCATCCGCGAGTACACAGCGGTAGTGGATCACAACAAGTGTGGCTGGCCAATCAGTGTATTTGCGATGATAAGGCTACAGCGTCATGACGAAAGCACTGTGCAAACCTTTGAAAGCCATGTCAGAAATTTGGATATGATCCTTGAGTGTTTTCTAATGGCTGGGTCGGCAGACTATCTAGTCCACATTGTCGGCAAGAGCCTTGCGGATTACGAAAAGTTTGTGAAAACCAAGTTGCACACAATCCCCGGCATCGCGTCGATCGAGTCCCACATTGCTTATGGTACCGTGAAGCGAAGCTTCCAGTTGCCCAAATAAAAATGCGGCTGCCAGAAAGGCAACCGCATATTCTGCTGCTTGAACTAGTTAACTATTCGCCAGACTTCAGATAGTTCAGCATGGTATCTGCATCTGACACCTCGAACGGGTCTGTCGGGCAGTTGTCCTCAAAACCAGGTTCCACAAACATTTTCTTGATCGCACCGTCATCCACCAACATGGAATAGCGCCAGCTGCGCATACCAAAGCCAAGGTTATCTTTGTTCACAAGCATGCCCATTTTGCGGGTGAATTCTCCACTACCGTCCGGTAGTAAAAATACGTTTTCCGCTCCTTGTGACTTACCCCACTGGAACATGACAAATGCGTCGTTCACAGACAGGCAAATGATCTGGTCCACGCCTTGAGCTTTGAACTCATCAAACAGTTCCTCATAACGTGGCAGATGACTTGTTGAACAGGTTGGCGTGAACGCGCCTGGTAGCGAAAAGACTACGACTTTTTTGCCTTTGAAAATCTCATCGGTGCTGAGGTCTTTCCATTCGAACGGGTTTGGGCCCTCAAGTTCTTCATTGCGGACGCGAGTTTTAAATACAGTATGGGGGACGTTCAAAATCATGGGGTTCTCCTGTCGAGTTGATTGGCAGCAGTATAATCATCAAACGTGACAAGATGAAATCAATTGATTCTGAATGTTTTATCGTTTTTTTCGATTACGGTCGGCACTATGGCGCCGACCGTCTCAGTTGACATGTGTTACATGCCGAGCGTCACATGGTAAGCAAGGAAGCCAGCTGTTCCCAGCAGTGAAATAATGGTGCCGAGAGCTCCGACTACTCGAAACGCAAGCGGTGCACTATCGCTGGACAACGCAATAGCATGTGATAACCGTGCAACTAAAAACAAACCGGCAAATGCGGTAACAACGGCACCACTGCCTCCGATCAACTCCAAAAGTGACAACAAAATCAAAAACATCGGCGCGTTTTCAATCAGATTGCCATGCCTCCGCGTTAATCGAAGCAGCACTGCGTCCCCTCCGTCGCCAAACGGGATGTTTTTTGCTCCACGCATGCGGCCCACAGCAAACATGAGCACAACTTGCAAAACAGCAAGCACAGCAGCCGCCAAGGCAGCCGTCACAGGTAATGTCATTATAGTTCCCCTTTTTATTATAGCAGGCGTTGCGCCATGCCCCTTGGTAGTTGGGCAGCTTTACCCACAATGAGAAGTTCTTGAAATTCGGTCTCACCGGTGCATATATGCACCATTATGAATTGGGATGATCTAAAAATATTCCTCGCCGTGGCTGAGGCCCCGTCCATGCGCATGGCGGCAAAGGAACTACGTGTAAGCCACAGTACTGTGTCGCGCCGCATTGAGGCACTCGAAGGAAAATTGGGTGCCCGGCTGTTCGATAGATTGCCGGAAGGCTATAGACTCACGCCTGCAGGAATTGATTTACTACCTATATCACAGGAACTTAGATCCCAGGTTGATGCTTATAGCCTGAAAGTGCTTGGTCGCGACACCGAGCTCGAAGGCCAGATTTGCGTCACTATGCCGGATGTCGTCGGGGTAGAGGTGATGATGCCATACATTGCCGAATTTCAGTCGTTGTATCCGGCTATTACGGTAAGAATCGACGACAGTTATGAAGTGTACGACCTAAACAGGCGCGAAGCAGACATCGCATTCCGGTTCACCAACGAACCACCTGAACATTTGATCGGCAGGCGCGTGGCCACCGCCTTCGAGGCCGTTTATGCGCACAAAGACTATATAGGAATACATGATCCGACGCTTGAGGAGTCGACTGCGCGATGGGTTGGCTGGGGTTTGCCCGAAGACGACCCGGAATGGATCAAGACTTCGCCATTTCCAAAGCTGAAAATGGCAGGTCATTTCAACAATCCGCTCCTCCAAAAGCGGGCTGTTTTGCAGCAAATGGGGCTTGGTTTTCTACCTTGTGCCATTATGGATGATGAACCTGATTTGATCCGACTAACAGAGCCAACGCCGGCCAGAGAGGTCTGGGTATTAACTCACCGCGATCTGCGCGACACCGCGCGCCTGAGGGTGTTTAGAGAATTCATTTTCAGCAAGGCAGGCGAACTCACCGATCGCTTCAGAGGCAAATAAAAAAGGAGCCCGAAGGCTCCTTTAAACATTTGGTGGACGACTGTCAGCTATTCCGGCTGCCAGCTTGGCACGCGCCCTGGCGTCCAGGGTGCGCCTTTGGCTTCCAGTGATTGCTCAAAGTTGCCCAAACCTTCATCAATGGAATGCAACTGTGCAAGCGCTGCCGCAAACTCCCGAGATGCAATATCATAGGCTTTGACATGCACGCCGAGAGGCGCGACCTGCGCTCTCCAATGACCAAAGATAATTGAGCCCACGCGCCCAGATATGGACATCGGCACTGGTTCATTACGAGACGCAATGGTTCTGTCACCAAACATCATGGTGCGTACAGCGCGCAGGTCATTATTGATCGCAACCAGCGTCTGCTTGTCATCTTCTGTCGCGGTTTCCGTACGCAGGAGTGCAGCTTGTAGATGGTCGATGCGGCGCTGCATTTCGCTCATCAGCCCGCCTGCCCCGTCAACGGCACGGCGCAACTCTGCCGTTTTGCTCTGGAATTCAAGCAAGGCTTCACGGTCTTTTGTGATTTCCGGGCTGTTTTCCAGCACTTTCACGGTAAAGCTCTGCGGCGCTGAAAGCTCAGTCAGTTCACCATCCTGGCGCACAGCCAGAGAAACCTGGTACTCGCCAGGTAGCGCAAGAGGCCCAAATGGTGCCCTAACCCATGGCGGCTGATAACCGCTGCCCGACCGCAACTGAACCCTGTTTGGGGCCTCAAGCCGCAAATCCCAAGCAATCCGATGCAGACCCTTGGATTTTGGCGCACTCATATGGCGCACAACATTACCATCGGCATCTGTGACCGTCGCGATAACCTGCGGCGTTTCTTCCGTATCTTCGGCACGCAGCTCATCCCAAGATGGATAAGGCGTATCACCACCCTCTTTCTCTATCTCGCGTTCAGCTTTTCGCCGCGCTTGAGCTTTGGTCTCGTAACCCTCGTTCAAATAAAATGTGAACACAGCGCCAAATGGTGGGTTTTCTGTGGTGAAATACTCGTCACCCTGACTACCCTTAAGTTCGTTGCCATACTGGTCGCTTTCAATATAAAGCCAAGTGTCTTTGACCGGGAACAAGGTTGCTCGCGCGGAGGAAACATTGTCTACCGCGAAACGCAGCGGACTGTAGTCGTCCAGGATATAGATACCGCGACCGAACGTGCCGACAACAAGGTCACTTTCACGGCGCTGGATTTCAAGGTCCCGCACGGCAATGGTTGGAATACCGGTTTTCAGCTGCTGCCAGTTTTCACCTCCATTTTGGCTAAAGAAAACACCGTACTCGGTACCGACAAACAGCAGGTTGGGGTCTTCATGGTCTTCCACGATTGTGTGCACGGTGCCACGCTCTGGCAGGTCACCGCTGATCAAACGCCAACTGCGGCCTTTGTTTGTTGTCTTGAGCACATAAGGTTTGAAATCACCACGTTTGTGATTATCCACGACAGCATATGCAATGTCTTCATCATGCATGGAGGCCTGCACATCTTCGATCAGCGACATATCCGGCACATCCCGGAAACTGTCCACCGTGTTCCAATTGCTGCCGCCATCTTCAGAAACACTGATCAGGCCATCGTCCGTACCGACGTACAGAAGGTTTGGCACCAGTGGGCTCTCGCTGAAGCCAATGATGCTGCCGTAGCGAGAGGTGCTATCATTTTTGGCAATTGCATCCACGCTCCATACCCGGCCCATAACATCCAGAGTGTTGCGGTCAAGCTGGCGCGTAAGATCCGGGCTTATGACTTCCCAGTTACTGCCACGGTCATCTGAGCGATACACACGTTCCGCTGAATAATAGATGCGGTCTGCATTATGCGGGCTGATCAAAAGCGGCGTGTTCCAGTTCCATTTCGGCGCATTTTCGCCAGATTCAGCCTGCGGCGCGATATAAATACGCTCCGCCGTGCGCCGGTCATAGCGCGCGAGCCCACCATACTGATACTGCGTGTAAATGGTGTTTGGGTCGCGCGGATCGATCTGGGGCTCATAGCCATCACCGCCAATCAGGATGGTCCAGTCCTCGTTTCCAATTCCGTGCATATCCTGCGTCCGGGACGGCGCGCACAGCGAATTGTTGTCCTGGGTGCCACCACAAACGTTGTAGAACGGCTCTGCGTTGTCAGGCTGAATACGATAAAACTGGGTAATGGGCAGATTGCGAACATGCCGCCAGGTAGAGCCCATATCCCAGCTTTCATAAATACCGCCATCACCGCCGATAAACATGTGGTCGGTGTTGGTGGGATCGATCCACAGTGCGTGGTCATCCACGTGCCGGAACCGGTTTGACAAGGGAGCAAATGTTTTGCCGCCGTCGTGCGAAACCTGAGTGAATGTATCAAGCGAATAAAGGCGCTCCGGGTTTTTCGGGTCGACAACAATCTCGTTATAATACTGCGGGCTTGTTGTCATATGGCCAGACTGCTTGCGCCAACTGATACCGAAGTTGTCTGAGCGGTACACGCCGCGCTCAGCGTCGCTTGCTTCAACAATTGCGTACAATGTGTCGGGCTGTGACGGCGCCATCGCAAGGCCAATGCGGCCCATATCGTCTTTGCTTGGAAGACCGGATTTGGTTTCAGACCAGGTTGCTCCGCCGTCGGTTGTTCTGTGAATGCCGCTACCAGGCCCACCATTGATCAACACCCAAACGTGGCGGCGGCGTTGATAGGTGGAAACCACAATGTTGTTGAAGTCACGCGGATCTACAACAAACTCATTCACACCCGTATGCTCATCAATTTCCAGGATGCGGGTCCAGGTTTCGCCGCCATCTGTGGTTTTGTAGAGGCCGCGGTCACCGCCTTCGTTCCATAGCGGGCCCTGTGCCGCAACAAGCACCATATCGCTGTCATCCGGGTTAATCCAAATCTGACTGATATGGCCACTGTCCTCGAGGCCCATATTTTTCCAGGTCTTGCCGCCATCAATAGATTTGTAGACGCCGTCGCCGTTTGCGACCGACCGCTGTGAATTGTTTTCACCGGTGCCAACCCAAACCGTGTTTGAGTTGGTCGGGTCAATTTCAACTACGCCAAGGGCATAGGACCCTTCGTTTTCGAAAACTGCTTGCCATGTGGTGCCATTGTTTTCGGTTTTCCACAGGTTCCCGGAAGCCGTCGCCACAAAATACGAATGATGGCCGCCTTTGTTGAATGCAAAATCGGAAATGCGACCAGACGTCAGCGCTGGTCCAATATTTCTGAACTTAAGCCCGGCAAACGGGTTGTCTTGTGCGCTCGCGGGCAATGTTGCCATACCGCCGAGGATGGTTAACCCCATCAAGCCGGCCTTGAGCGCAGAAATTGTTGTGCGTTTTTTCATCATTTGTCCCTCAAGAAAAAAGCCGCAACATCGAAGTTGCGGCCCTATGCGTTATTCAACTGTGCTTTGATTAAAGAGGCCAATACCCGCATTGTTGGCAGCGGATTTTAGTTCAGCCAAATCACTACTGATCAGCTTGTTGACTTCTTCCACCGCTGAAGCAACGGTCTCTCGCGCTTTCTCAACTTGCGCAAGTGCGGCTTCATTCGGCGCATCGCGCGTGCTTGCTACATAGATATTAGCCAAACCAACAATGGCACCGACTTTGTCAGCAGAGAAAACAATACCGCGGGTACCACGAGGGTTGCGGAATTGTTTTTCCATCTCCTCAAAGGCTTTTTTCACATCTCCAGCCTGTTTTTTCAGATCTTTAAATGCCTCATCATCGTCTGACGATTTTTCCGCGGAAGATACCAAAGTCATTAAGGTGCCAACATCCCGGCGCGCTTCCATAATTTGCGTTAGCGCATCTTGCACCTGAATGTTCATCGCCTGGATAGACTTGCGCATATCATAGTTGGCTTGCTGCTCTTCGAGACTGAACTGCGAGCGCGGGTCCGCAAGCACTTCAACGTTACCACTGTCCGTCGTTTCGCCGTACTCAACTGTCACAGTATAGGTGCCCGGCAAAATTTCCAGGCCCGCAGGAAGAGTGCCGTCCGCACGGGGGCGGGCTGGCGGCGCCGCCTGAATACCGTCCTCACGCATGTTCCACATCACTCTGTTGATACCCTTATGGGCATCCGCCTTAAACGTACGGATCACATCGCCGTCGCTGTTTGAGATTTTGACGGTAACCTCATCGCCGTCACCAGCTTTTTTCTCCTCTTCATCATCTTCAGAGGCCGCAGAACGCAAAGCAACTTGTCTCGCCTTCTCCTTGGCGGCGTCCGGGTGTGGCAAGTCATCGCCGGATGCGACAAAGGTGATCATTACACCGAAGGGTTCGTTCGCAGCCCTAAACTCACCACTCCCCGGAAAACGAGTGCCTGGCGTTTGGTTTGCGACATACTGCTGACCATCGGTCAATGAGAGGATTTTCAGGCCTTCATTGAAGGTTTCTTCACTCAGACCACGTAATGCGCTGTAGTCATCAATGACATAGGCGGAGCGACCATGGGTACCCAGTACCAGATCATTTTCACGCTCCTGGATGGCCATATCCATCACAGAAACAGTTGGCACGCCTTCGGTCCATTTGGTCCAGTCGCGGCCGCCATTTGTGGTGAAGAAGAGACCAAACTCAGTGCCGAGGAACAGCAGATTCTCGTCTACATGATCCTGCTTGATCGACAGGGCATAGCCAGACAGATCGTCCGTTGAAAGTGAGCGCCAACGCTCCCCATAGTTTTCCATCCGATAGACAAAGGGGCGGTGATCGCCGCGCCGATGGTCATCAACGGTGATGAAAGCAACGGACGCGTCATATTTTGAGGGCTCAATCATCGGTATCCAACCACCCTCAGGGCCACGGCGGGTGTTGTCTTCAACACTAGTCCACGTCACGCCAGCATCGCGGGTCACATGCACCCTGCCATCGTCTGTGCCAACCCAAATAACGTTAGCATCCAACGGTGATGGGTTAATGGACGTAATAGTCGTATAGTTTTCTGCCGCGGTTACATCAGGCGTGATGCCGCCACTTTCCCGAAAGGTTTGGAAATCCGGGTTATTGGTTGTCATGTCACCGCTGATGATCTCCCATGTTTTGCCACGGTCTGTTGACCGGTGCACAAACTGGCTGCCGTAGTAGATGGTGTCCACGTCAAACGGGCTTTGGGCAAAACCGGCGTTCCAGTTAAAGCGCAAGTCAGTACCATCTTCCGGCCCCTTGGGGCGAATAAGCCGGCGCTCACCGGTGTCGAGGTTCCAATCAACCAGGAAGCCACCTTGGCTCATGGAAATGCCCTGGCGGCTATTGTTCGGATGCGGGACAGTGTCAAACCCATCACCAAACGCGACTTCCTGCCAATGCAGGTTGCGAATGCCGCCATTTTCAAACACTTCGGACGGGCCTCGCCATGCCCCGTTGTCCTGCAAACCGCCGTAAATATTGTATGGCAGGTCGTTATCCACCGCGATGTGATAGAACTGCGCCAGCGGCAGGTTTTCAACAAAACGCCAAGTTTCACCGCCATCACGCGTGACAGCGATACCACCATCGTTGCCATCAATCATATGGCGGGGGTCCGCCGGATTGATCCACCAGGCGTGGTTGTCGATGTGGATGGTGTTTGTTGGTGCACAGCAATTTATCGCTTCAATAAAGTTGAAGGTCCTGCCGCCGTCGATCGACATTTTGACGCGCGACCCTACACGGTAAACCCTGTCCGGGTTCTGCGGGTCTACAGCAATGTCGTTATAGTAAAATGGTCGGTCGTTGATATCGAAATCAGAATTCACAGTCGACCATGTGCGGCCACCGTCATCAGACCGTGACAGAACGCTTTCTTTTGCTTCGATCAGTGCATAGACACGGTTTGGGTTGCTTCGTGAGATCGCAAAAGCTGAACGTCCAAGCTCCCCTGAGGGCAAACCGTCCTCTTCCGTAATCTGGTCCCAGGTTTCACCAGCGTCATGCGAGACAAAGAGGCCCGAACCTTCGCCCCCCGACTTGAAAAAATATGGCCAGCGACGGAATTGCCACATGGATGCAAACAGTTTGTTTGGATTGCTGGGGTCCATTTGAATGTCAGTGGCACCCGCGCTTTCATTTGCATAAAGAACGCGCGTCCAGGTGTCGCCGCCGTCGGTGGTTTTATACAGGCCTCGTTCTTCACTGTCGCCCCAAAGTGCGCCAAGAACAGCTGCATACGCGACATTCGGGTCATCAGGGTCCAGTGCGATGCGGTTAATGCGCTCTGAATTCTCGAGGCCAACCTTGCTCCAGGTTTTGCCACCATCCATGGACTTGAACATGCCGCAGCCAATGGATGTTGAGTTGCGGGTATTGCCCTCGCCTGTGCCGACCCAAATGATGTCCGGGTTGGATTGATTGATGGCCACCGCGCCTACGGATGCACACTCTTGATCATCAAATACGGGCGTCCAATTCAGGCCTCCATTGGACGAAATCCAGACACCCCCTGTTGCGGCGCCAACCACGATATGATTGGGATCAGAAACAACAGCATCGATCGCCGCGACACGACCACTCATTGCGCCAGGGCCCACCACCCGAGCTTCCATACCAGCCAATAGATCGCTTTCAATATCGGCTTGAACAGACGCTGCACCAAGCATTAAAGCTGCAGCACATGTCATTGTTTTAAATATATTATTCACTACCCACTCCTGTCGAAATAAAAAAAGGAAGCACCAACGTGCTTCCCTTGCTTATTTTATTATTCGCCTGAAAAATCCGGAGCAGCCACTGGGCTACGTCCGCTTTCCGCAAAGGCTGTGTTGAAGGCGGCTATTTCACCGGAGACCACGGCGTCTCTTGCGGCCATAGCTTCGCGGAACACCGCCGCAACATCTTCAAATCGCTGCTTGGTCCCGGCGTTTACGGGAGGAATGCCACCATTCAGATTGCCAACAACAAACTGGAGGTCAGAGTGCAACTTGTCAGGCCAATTAAGAACATCCTGGAAGAACTGGCGCTCAGTATTTATGAGGCCTTTTTCCCAATCCTCAATGGCCTTAACAGCAGCATCACCGGCCGCTTTAAGCGCCTCATGATCAGAGTTAGCATCAGTTGCGGATTTGGCCTGCCCTTTAGCTGTACGCATCGCAATGACAGAGCTTTGCAATTCCTTCAGCATGTCAAATGCCTGGGCAACCATCGTAGTTTGCTCATTGATGGCTTCCGCAGAAACATCCACTCGTGGATCCCATGCTACTGAAAAGCTTTGCTCACTTACACTGTCACCGACAGTAAGGCGGGCCGTATACGTGCCAGGCCCAACAATATAGCCATCGACTTTGCGGTCACGGCCACCAGCAATAGACCACAGCCCTTTGATCGGCTTCAATGCCTCGGTCCGCAGGTCCCATTGTGCTCGATTAAGGCCCGATTTCATCGGCAGATTATAGCTACTGCCTGATCCACCGCCCTTTTCGCCTTTTTTCTTGTCAGACGTCAGCGTGCGGATTACCTCCCCACCTGAATCCAAAATTTCAATTTTGATGCCGTCTTCCGGAACGTCAGACAGGCTGTAGAAAAGGGACGCGCCTGATGGCGGGTTTGGACTGGTTGGCCCGCCATTACGGCCACCAGACGTTTGTGTATGATAAGCCGTTGACGGCGCAAACATGGTCGCACCTTCATCTACATCATCGTCCATTTGGCGAAGTGGCGAAATGTCATCCAAAATCCAGAAGCCCCTGCCCTGCGTGGACAACAACAGGTCATTACCATGCACCTTGAGGTCGGTTACCGGCACGTGCGGCAAGTTCATGCGCAGTGGTTGCCAATTGTCGCCATCGTCGAAGGACACATAGACACCTGTTTCTGTACCCGCATACAGCATTCCCTGCCGTTCGGTGTCCTCGCGCACGACACGCACAAAGTCACCGTCTGGGATACCATCCGCAATCTGGCTCCAACGACGACCATAATTGGTCGTTTTATAGATCATAGGCGTGTGATCATTTTCCTTGTAGCGTGTTACTGCCACATAGGCCGTTGCCGGATCATGTGGTGACACATCAATAGCGTTCACCAGCGCAGAGCCAATACCCCGCGGTGTGATGTTCTGCCAATTGGCACCGTCATCCTGCGTTACATGCACAAGACCATCATCGGAACCGGTGTAAAATGTTCCTGCAGCGTGCGGACTTTCGGCAACATACGCGATCGTGTTGTAGTTTTCCGAAACCTCGTTTGTGATCGGCCCCCCCATTGGGCCCTGTGTCGCTTCGTCATCCCGCGTAAGGTCTGGACTGACTTCAGTCCAACTCACGCCGCGATCAGTCGATTTCAACAATACGTTGCCAGCATGATAAATTGCAGACGGGTCATGCTGAGAAACAAGAATAGGCGCATTCCAGTTGAAGCGGTATTTCCTGTCTTTTGGTGACTTACCAAAGGCAATTTCGGGATAGGAACTTACGCTGCGAGATGTTTCGGTTTCTGCATCATATTCCTCGATCTGCCCCAAATAACAACCTGCGTACGAGTAGCGCGGGTTATTTGGGTCGAAACCAACAAAACCACTTTCACAGCCGCCAACTGCGTGGAAATCCTCGAGGCCGATAGAGCCATCGGCACCACGGCTCTTGATTGCGACGGTGCTGTTATCCTGCTGACCGCCATACAGTTTATAGGCAAAGTCATTGTCTGCGTTCAGGCGGTAAATTTGCACTGTTGGCTGGTTATAGATTGTCGACCAGCTTTTGGCCCCGTCCAGGCTAACGGTCCCACCACCATCATTGGCATTGACCATGATTTCGGGATTGTCTGGATTGATCCACAAGTCGTGCGCATCGCCGTGTGGCACACTGATTTGTGTGAATGACTTTCCGCCATCTATTGACTTCATGAACGGCGCATTCAGAACATAAACGACGTCGGGGTCCTTCGGGTCGGCAAACACATGCATATAGTACCACGAACGCG
This sequence comes from Kordiimonas sp., assembly GCA_963921265.3. Lineage (GTDB taxonomy): Bacteria > Pseudomonadota > Alphaproteobacteria > Sphingomonadales > Kordiimonadaceae > Kordiimonas. The sequence continues at coordinate 4,035,711 of OZ001196.2, read as the reverse complement.
CGTGCAGCCTGCGGTCACCATTCACAAAGCTCCAGCTTTCACCGCCATTGGTAGACTTGTAAAGGCCGCCTTTTTCTTTGGCTTCAACAATCGCGTACACTAGGTCAGACTGCGCGGGCGAAGCAATTACGCCGATTTTGCCCATTTCATCCGGGAGGCCTTTGCCTGTTTTCTCCCACGTCTCACCGCCGTCGACTGACTTCCAGATAGCCGAACCGGGACCGCCCGAGCGAATTAACCAGGGTTCCCTGTCTGTGTCCCACATCGCAGCATACATGATGCGCGGGTTGTTGGCGTCATAGGTTAGATCAATGGCACCGGTTGTTTCATCAACAAACAAAGTACGGTTCCAGGTTTCGCCACCATCGGTAGATTTGTATACACCGCGATCTTCTGTAGGTGCCCAAGGAGAGCCTTGGACCGCCACCCAGATGGTGTCAGGGTCGGTTGGGTGAATGTGGACTGTTGAGATCTGACGACTGTCGCCGAGCCCCATGTTTTTCCATGTCTTACCCGCATCCGTGGAGATATAGACGCCGTCACCGTGTGAAGATGCTACACCGCGATATGGGCTTTCTCCCATTCCAACAACAACGACATTAGGGTCAGATGGAGCCACTGCTATCGCGCCAACAGAGCCTGTTTTGAAAAACTTGTCTGAGATGTTTGTCCAGTCGCCGCCAGCGTTTGTGGTTTTCCAGACGCCGCCGCCGGTTCCACCCATATAATATACGCGCTTATCGCTCGCGGTACCCGCAACAGCGGTTACCCGACCGCCTCGCCAAGGACCAATGTTACGATACTGCATGCCCTCTAAATACTCAGATGGTACATAATAATCGTCTTCGTCAGTTTGTGAGAAAACTGGGGCCGAAAATGCGGTGCCCATCAAAGCTGTGCCCGCCAAAAGCGCAGCAACTTTGTTTCTGAGTTTCATAGACCTCTCCCCTCAAAATGCGGGCACCCCTGTCCCAAGGGTGTACCCTGATTAGATTATTCCCGCCCTACTCCGCGGGTTGACGTACTCCTTTGTGAGCTCCGCCTTGGCGCTCACGACTTGCGATTTTTTTTTGACGCTTTTTCATTCTTGGCAGGAAAAACAGATAGATACCCGTCCCCCAGAGAACAAAAAGAATTAAGCCGGCCGGCAGAAACAGAAAAAGCTTGGTGTCATCGCTGAAAAAGCTGCCGTCATGCAGACTTTCGATGGCATCCGAGCGGCGATATGCCACCTGCAAAATTTCGCCAGAATGTGTGTCCACTTGAACTTCATAGTTATTGGCGCCAACGAACTTGACCACGCCCTTGCCGGGCTTGAAATCAACACGCTCCAGATCATTCCAACGCCAAGCGGAAGCCTCGGGAACGGAACGGGCAGCCTCAAAAAGTTGATTTATTGAAAGCGGGGGCACACCGGTTTGTTCGCCGCGCACAGTTTCGGGTTGAATCCAAACAACTTCTTTTTTGAGCATCAACAGGATGCCGGCTCCAATCATCAGAAGAAGGGGCAGCGCAATGATGATTGAGCCCCAATGATGGATTTTGCGAAGTAAAATCTGTGGCCTCAAGCCAACCCCCAAACTGTTTCTGCTCTAAAATAGAGCTCTAAGCCCCAACTTCCAAGTACGACCGGCATCCGGAAGACCAAGCTGAGGCTCGATAAATTCGTCTGTCAAATTATCAACTTGAGCGAACAACTCGACATTTGACCCATTTTGCGCACCAAAAAGCGTGTGCCTAGCAGACAAGTTTATGGCCGCTGCCGGCGATAAGTCCAAGAACTCGCCGTTATCAGCCTCCGATTTGGCGGCGCCCCGATAAACCACATTAAGCCCAAAGGTGGTTCGGGTTCCTAACTGATAGCGCGCTTCGACACGCGCAAGCCAATTGGGACGATCTGAAAGGTATCGTCGACGAGTTGCATTGGCAACTGAATCTGCTTTGGTGCGGTTTCGGCTCCAGGTCGCGTAACCCTCCAGTTGCAACACCGGCGAAAGTTCAATGTCTGCGCGAGTTTCAACACCAAAATGGCGGCTCCCCCGCAGATTGACACGCTGTCGCAAAAATTCTCCAGCATCACTTATGCGGGTTTGGTCGATTGTGTCGTTGGTTTCGGTCCAAAATGGCGTGAGTACAAATGACCCTTTGCGCCATGCATAGTGCGCCGAAAGTTCGAAAATCCAACTTTTTTCCGGCACCAGGTTTGGGTTCAAAACGAACCGTCCGAGAGCTTCTCCAAACAGCTCACGCATGGTGGGCAAGCGAACTTTGCGCGCCATGCCCAATCGGTACTGCCAACCGTTTGCAGCAAGGACGGAAACGTTCAGGCTGGCATTCAGGCCATCGAAATGGCTTCCTGGGCCGCGACCGGCAGTATTTCCTGGGTCCAACAGGTCATACCCGAGCCCAACCGAAACCGAGGTGGTTTCACTGAGTTGATGGGTATGGTCACCAGAGACGCTCAGCTGCAAATGTGTGAACCGGTCCAACGCTGCAACTTGGCCATTCATTAACTGATTGGTTTCGTCGTGCTGAGACCAATGACCACTCACGGAAAAAAGCGTGAGTGAAGCCGCCCCTTTATGCGACAGTTGTGCCCTTCCACCATAAGTCCTGTTTTCATCGGTTTGTGTTTCATTCAGCTCTTGAAAACTGGCGTTTGTGAAGGACTGAATGGTTTGATCAAACTGCTGCGTCCAAACGGCAACGTTCGCCAACAGTGATTGCGCAACACTAAATTCAGCATCCACCGCAATCAAACTATGGTCCGAGTTTGGAAATCTCCAATATCGGGCGTCTTGTGGGTCAATCCTTGGCCCTTGCTCCGGCGCAACACCAAATTCTGTTTCAGACCAGAGTAGTGAAAAGCCTAAACGCACGTTGTCCCAACCAACCTCCGACCTGGCTGAAAAGTTGGTGGCGTTCCGATCAGTGTTTGTAATCAAACCGTCGGCATCAAACGAAAACTGTGCCAAGTTGCCCGGGGATTTAAGCCCCTCCCGCTCAAGGTGATTGAAGGCAACATTTTGTTTGAACTCACTTATCTCAAACAAAAACGCGCCATCGACAGCATGCAGGCCACCGTTGCCGATCTGCGTCCCTAGCTGCGAACTGCCATCCGGCGCGGTTTTAACATTTATAATGCCGCCAGCGGTGTTGGCACCGAATGATAATGCTGTCGCACCAGTACGGACTTCAATCGAACTTATGCCTGCGCTCGGCAACAGGCTCAGGTCAAATCGATTGTCCCACGGGACATTGATTGGAATATCGTTCCAGAACAGCGCCAGCTGGCGATCCCCACTTCCTCTAAGCGATGCCAGAGTCTCGCCGCGTGAGTTGGTCCTTAAATTGATCGAGGGAGCCAACACAAGCGCATCTGAAAGCAAGATTGGTGAGATGCCCTTAAACTTCTCAGCCTGAATATTTGAAACTGATCCGGTGCGCACTTCTGCCGGTTGGCGCGCACCGGTTACTTCAACCGTTTCAAGATCATCATAGTAAGCCGCGTCTTTTGCTTCTGCCATCCCGCTTGATACTGCGAGACATGCAACCAGAACCAAGCGTGTTTCCGCTGGCAAGCTACGCATAATCCAACTCTCGATGAAACGGGTCTCTGACCCAAGTGGAAATTAGCCGAGGTTATCCCCCATCATGTGCACAAGTGCAACAATTCAGCTATAAACTTAAGTCAGAGCAGTGAAAAATTTACAATATTTACTGAAATCTTTACAATGATAGCGCTGTCTGTACTTTGGGAATTGCTGATCGTTGTATTTTTGGGGAGAGCATCATGCGCACTTCATTTTTGTTACTTTTCGTTTGTGTGATGGGATGGGTTCCCACCTCTGCTGATGATTTTTTCGTCAGCTCTCCGAATGGCATCATTAAAACAGAAATCAGCGTCTCCAGCTCTGGTGTCAGCTATGAGATTTTTCACGGTGAAACGCAGATTTTGAGTCCATCCAATCTAGGATTTGCTTTCAGTGATGGAACCAAATTTATTTTGGACGAAAATAGCATCACCTCGCGCCAAAACTCGAATAACACAACCTGGGAGCAACCCTGGGGCGAAGCCCGGTTTATTGAAGACAAGCATAATGAAGTGGTCATTTCCTTCGCTCGTGCTGGTTTACCAGAGGAATTGATGACAGTGCGGTTTCGCATATTTAACGATGGCCTTGGCTTCAGGTACGAGTATCAAGCCCCAGAAGACCGCGCCCTTGTGATTACTGACGAACTCACAGAGTTTAACTTCACAGAAGATGCCGACACTTGGTGGATTCCAGGGGCTGAGTGGAACCGCTATGAATATCTTTATGAAAAGACACTACTTTCCAAAGTGAAACTGGCACACACCCCCATCACCATGCGGCGCAGTGACGGCATTCATATCAGTGTGCACGAGGCTGCGCTTGTTGATTATTCGGGCATGTGGCTCAAACAAACGGATGACACCAATTTCACCGCTGAGCTCGCACCCAACCCAATGGGGGGCAAAGTGCACACAAAAGGCGGTTTCACCACACCCTGGCGCACACTTCAGATCACCGAATCTGCGACAGGCCTTTTGAACTCTCACCTCATCCTAAACCTCAATGAGCCCAACCGCTTGGGGGACGTTCCCTGGGTAGAACCGGGTAAATATGTCGGCATCTGGTGGGGCATGCATCTGGACGTAAACACCTGGGGTTCTGGCGAGCGCCACGGCGCGACCACGGCCAATACCAGACGCTACATCGATTTTGCGGCTGAAAATGGCTTTGACGGTGTTCTGGTTGAGGGATGGAATGTCGGCTGGGATGGCAACTGGTTCGACAACGGTGACGTCTTCAGCTTTACAGAGCCCTACCCCGATTTTGATATCAAGGCTGTTGCCGACTACGCCCGCGAAAAAGGTGTGCGGCTTATCGGCCACCATGAAACCAGTGGCGGTGTCACCAACTATGAAAACCAGATGGCAGACGCATTTGAGTTTTATGAGGATTTGGGCGTGCGCCAAATCAAAACCGGTTATGTCGCCAACGGCGGAGACATCGTTCGCAAAACCCCGGACGGCACTGTCATCAACGAATGGCACGAGGGTCAATGGATGAGCAACCATCACATCCGGCTCTTGGAACTGGCCGCCAAGCACAAGCTTTCCATCAACTCACACGAACCTATTAAAGATACGGGCTTGCGCCGCACCTATCCAAACTGGATTTCCCGCGAGGGGGCGCGAGGGCAAGAATTCAACGCCTGGGGCACACCAAGCAACCCGCCGTCTCACACGGCGATTTTGCCATATACGCGTATGCTGTCCGGTCCCATGGACTTCACACCCGGTATTTTTGACCTGTTGTTTGAGGAGGCAAAGCCTGACAATCGCGTTGAAACCACGCTTGCAAAACAACTGGCGCTTTATGTGGTGCTCTACAGCCCAATCCAAATGGCGGCTGACCTGCCTGAAAATTATGAAGCGCATCCCAGCGCACTAGAGTTCATCAAAGATGTCGTGACCGACTTTGAAAAAAGCGTTGCGCTGGCAGGTGAAGTTGGCGAGTACGCCGTTTTTGCACGCAAAGACCGCAATAGCGACATTTGGTTCCTTGGCGGACTGACCAATGAAGCTGCGCGCACCAGTGAACTAGAGCTTGATTTTCTCGATGCGGGCAAAAGCTATATGTTGCAGCTATACAGAGACAGCGATGATGCACACTGGGAAAGCAATCCTTATGGTTTTGTTGTTGAAGAAAAGTCCGTGACTGCAGGTGACACCCTGAACATTCGCATGGCCGCAGGTGGCGGCTTCGCCGCTCGACTGGTGCCAGTCACCAATTAAGCTGAGACAAGTTCCCCGAGCTTTTCTTCGGCTTCAAACACCTCTTGCTGGCGCTGCCACATAGCCGCGTATCTGCCTTCCAGCGCCAGCAGATCAGAGTGAGTGCCCCTTTCCACAATATCACCGGCGTCGAGGACCAGGATTTCGTCTGCACCAATCACGGTCGAAAGACGATGCGCTATCACAAGCGTGGTCCTGCCTTGTGAAATCTCTTCAAATGCACCCTGAATTTCCCGTTCCGTATGGCTGTCCAGCGCACTAGTCGCCTCATCAAGGAGCAGAATAGCTGGATTTTTCAGGATAGTTCTCGCGATCGCAACACGTTGTTTTTCGCCGCCAGACAGCTTCAACCCGCGCTCCCCAACTTGCGTTTCATACCCTTCCGGCAGACCAGAAACGAAGTCATGAATTTGCGCCAGTTTGGCGGCTTCCTTGACCTCTTCTTCTGTCGCGTCGGGCCGACCATATTGGATGTTGTAAAATACGGTATCATTAAAAAGTACTGTGTCTTGCGGCACCACACCAATTTCCTTGCGCAGGCTTTTTTGTGACACTGCGGCAATATCCTGATCGTCAATCGTTACCATGCCAGACGCGATATCGTAAAACCTGAACAGGATACGGGATATGGTGGACTTGCCAGCGCCGCTTGCCCCTACGATCGCTGTTGTTGAACCAGCAGGAACTTCAAAGCTGATACCATGCAATATGCGGCGATCCGGATTATATTCAAAGCAAACATCTTTGAAACTTACCGCTCCGCCCGAAATTTTTATTGGCTGCGCATCCGCGGCATCCTTGATGTCAGCGTCTGTCCTAATGACGTCGAACATTTTTTCCATGTCGGTGAGTGATTGTTTGATTTCCCGATAAACAAACCCAAGAAAATTTAGCGGCATGTAAATCTGGATCAGCAAACTGTTTACCAGAACAAACTCACCAATGGTAAAGCGACCATCTGCTACCCCCTGCGCCGCCATCAGCAAAACAATTACCAACCCAATTGAGATGATTAGAGACTGGCCAACATTCAGCAGCGTTAAGGAGAGCTGGCTTCTGACGGCCGCGGACTCATATTTCGCCAACGCTGTGTCATACCTCGTGCTTTCATAGGCCTCGTTGGTGAAATACTTCACCGTTTCATAATTCAACAGGCTGTCGATCGCCTTTGAGTTTGCCTTGGTGTCCTGATCATTCATTTCGCGGCGGAACTTCAGGCGCCAGTCGGTAATTGCAGCCGTGAAATAGATGTAGCTGACCAAGCAAACAAAGGTGACGGCAGCATAAGCAAAGCCAAATTCCAGCCAGAAAATTGAGGAAATCAACAGTATTTCCAACAACGTAGGCAGAATGTTAAAAAGCATGAAGCGCAACAAGAAATCGATACCACGCACACCGCGCTCGATGATGCGGCTGAGCCCGCCTGTTTTGCGCTCCATATGAAACCTGAGCGAAAGTTGGTGCAGATGTCGAAACGTACTGAGCGCGATTTGCCGCATCGCATGTTGGCCAACCTTAACAAAAACGGCGTCCCGCAGTTCGCCAAACAGAAGCGTGAGCACCCTTGCTGCGCCGTAGGCCAGAACTAAGGATGTGGGTACCACGACAAGTATTGTGCTGTCATTTGCACCCTGTCCTGTCAGGGCATCAACTGCATCCTTAAACAGAAACGGCACATAAACACCGATCAGCTTTGCAAGTATGAGCAATAGCATGGCACCAATAACACGAAGCTTAAGGTCAGCTCTTTGGGGTGCCCACAGAAAAGGAAGCAGGCTTTTGACTGTACTCCAATGCCCTGTATTCGTTTCCTGCGGTTCAGCGTTCATATAGAGTTTCCGATGTGCAAAAGCTCGCGGGGACGGGCCCCAGATTCAATAGGGAGTTAGTATGACATCCTTAACACAAAATTCCTTGGCTAATTTTTGCATCCAAGAAATTCAAATCGTTCCATTGTATTTTGACCGTTGATCAAAACACAAAAAGCTGGCCACGCAAGGCCAGCTTTCAATTGTTTACTTTGAAGGTTACTTAAAAGCGGCCCAGGTTCATCACCTTGGTCCAGGCTTCTACAAAGTCTTCCACAAATGCTGCTTCCGCATTTTCAAAGGCATAGAATTCAGCGACTGCACGAAGCTCTGTGTTTGAACCGAAGATCAGGTCAACCGGCGTTGCCGTCCATTTCATCTCGTTGGTTCCACGCACGTACCCTTCATAGATGCCTGCATCACTTTCAGACTTTTTCCATTCAGTGGACATATCAACCAAGTTGACAAAATAATCGTTACTGAGCGTGCCCGGGCGGTTCGTGAACACACCATGTTTGGCTCCAGCGGTATTGGCATCAAGCGCCCGCATGCCACCCACCAGCACGGTCATTTCAGGCACCGTCAGGTTCAGGAAAGTCGCTTTTTCAATCAATGCCTGTGCCGGGGAAGAGATTGTTTCTGCTTGGTAAAAGTTGCGGAAACCATCTGCTGTGGGGCGCAGCACATCGAAAGAAGAAACATCGGTCATGTCCTGTGTTGCGTCCGTGCGCCCTGGATTGAAAGGCACTTCAATATCGTGGCCAGCTTGCTTGGCAGCTTCTTCAATCGCTGTGCCACCGGCCAGAACGATCAGGTCCGCCAGAGAAATCTTGCGGCGACCTTTATTGAAGTCAGCCTGGATTTCTTCAAGCTTTGCGATCACGCCAGCAAGTTCAGTAGGGTCATTGGCTGCCCAGTCTTTCTGGGGTGCCAGGCTAACGCGTGCACCATTGGAACCACCGCGCAGGTCTGTTGAGCGGAAGCTGGACGCCGACGCCCATGCTGCACCCACAAGGTCTGAGTTGCTGATGCCGGAACTGCGGATTGCATCTTTGAGTTTGCGAACATCGCGGCCGGTTACAGTGTCATAGTCTACCGCTGGCACAGGGTCCTGCCAGATAAAGGTTTGTTCTGGTGCGATTGAGCCTAGATATCGGGATTTAGGCCCCATATCACGGTGCGTCAGCTTGAACCAGGCGCGGGCAAACGCGTCTTCAAACTCGGTAGGGTCTTCGTAAAAGCGCTTCGAAATTTCGCCGTAGCTTGGGTCAAACTTAAGCGCAAGATCCGTAGTCAGCATAATCGGAGCATGCCGCTTATCTGGATCATGGGCGTCAGGCACCAGTTCAGACGCATAGTCTTCTGTTGGCACCCACTGGATGGCTCCAGCCGGGCTGCGGGTCTGCTCCCACTCAAAGCTGAACAGGTTTTCAAAGAAATTGTGGGTCCATTCAGCTGGGCTGACAGTCCAAGCGCCTTCAAGGCCACTTGTGATAGTGTCCGCGCCCTTGCCTGACCCATATTTGTTTTTCCAGCCAAGGCCTTGTTCTTCGATGCTGGCTGCTTCTGGTTCGCGGCCGACGTTACCCTCAGGGCGTGCCGCGCCGTGTGCTTTACCAAAGGTGTGGCCACCAGCAATCAGCGCAACTGTTTCCTCGTCGTTCATGGCCATGCGACCAAACGTGTCACGGATTTCCTGGGCCGCCAAAAGAGGATCAGGATTGCCGTTTGGTCCTTCTGGGTTCACGTAAATGAGGCCCATGCGCGCCGCACCAAATGGCTTCTTCAGCTTGCCATCGGCATTGTGGCGACCGCTGCGACCAAGCCATTCGCCTTCTGGGCCCCAGTTTACTTCTTCTGGTTCCCATGCGTCTTCACGACCGAAGGCAAAACCGGCGATCTTGAAGCCCATGTCTTCCATGGCAATGGTTCCCGCAAGCACGATCAGATCGGACCAGGAAACGGCGTTGCCGTATTTTTGCTTGATTGGCCACAGCAGGCGCTGGGCTTTGTCCAGGTTGCCATTGTCCGGCCAGCTGTTGAGAGGCGCAAACCGTTGCATGCCGCCGTCCGCGCCGCCACGTCCGTCTACGGTCCGGTATGTGCCGGCACTATGCCAAGACATACGAATGAAAAACGGGCCATAGTGACCATAATCAGCTGGCCACCAGTCCTGAGATGTTGTCATCAAGGCCTTTAGGTCTTGTTTAAGCTCATCAACATCAACGACTTCAAAAGCTTCCGCATAGTTAAATGAAGCAGCCTGGGGGTTGGATGCAGCTTCGTTTTTGCGTAGTGGGCTGAGGTCAAGGCGGTTTGGCCACCAATAATCATTTGTGATTTCGGTGTCGTTCGCGCTGGCGAGGTTGGCAGGAGAAATGGGGGAGAAGCCAACAGTCAGCACAGCGAGGACAGATAGAGATTGTCTAAGCATGGATAGTCCCTCCTGAAATTAAGACGAACACATCCTGCAACATTGGGATTATAAGGTGAAATTGATTACTTAGGTTTCATTTATTGATAAATGCGATTTATTGTAGGTTACCCAGCACGCATTTTTCCCAAGTGCTTGCTGTTCCGGCCGGACACCCGCTTGCGCCACAATCTGAAGCTAGAAGGCTTGAGAGACCTTCGCATAGCCTGAATAACTTCAGCTTCGCTGAAACCCGTTTGTTTTTTGATGACATCAAAACTAACGTCATCGGCCCACGCCAATTCAACCAATTCATGATTAGTAAGAGTGTCTTGTTTCATGGCTCAATTGTTACCCGCATTATTCTATTACCTGCCGTTTGATGCACTAACAGTGACTGGCCATCACGGCTAACACGCATGTGGCGCAAAATGCCGGTATAGACTTCACCCGAGGGCATGGGCCAGCTCTGGAATGTTTCGGTCTTTGGGTCAAATCGCACCAGCATATCTGGTCTTACGCCGGATTCATTGTACCAGATTGCGTCCTGGAACACCGCGATTGCGTAAGGATGCGACTTGGGGCCGCTGGGTGATGGCCATTCTTTGATCACGTCACTTTTTGGCGAGTATCTCCCTAGTCTGCCAAGGCCAGAGTTCACCCACCAAATGTCACCATTGGCATCAATATCGAGCCGCCTGACATGGGTTCCTCCCCCTGGTAACTTGATTTCCTCTATCGCCATGGTTTCCGGGTCAACTTTCAACAAACAGTTGGATCCGTTACAGGCCACCCACACGGTGCCATCTTCCGCTATCTTCACGCCGTATGGGCGCGACCGGGGTGTTGGTGCCGTCACGAGCTGCGTTTCTCCGGTTGCTGGGTCCAGGCGCCCCACCATGTTGCTTTGCTGCAGGCTGAACCACAGCATGCCTGCCGCGTCAAAAACATGCGTGTGCGGGTCTCTGGCGGCAGGATCCGGCATGGGAAACTCCTGAATTTCGCCTGTCGCTGGATTAAGACGGCCCATGGTGGCGTTTTTGTTGCCCGTATACCAAATGCCCCCTTTTGGTCCGACCTCAACTGAATGAGGCTTTGCCCCTTCGGGCAGAGCGAATTCTGTCATCTCGCCAGTTGTGGGATTGATGCGGCCCAAAATGTCGAGCCATTGCCCCACCCACCATATGTTGCCATCGATATCGTCAACCGGGTCCCGTGGGCGCTGACCAAGGGTCGGCACCTGCCAGCTTTCAAACGCGATATTCAATGATCCGGGCACCGCGATCGAAGCTCGCTGCTCATTTGGAGGGTAAGTAGCGGCCAGATAGTTGATCAAAGTTTCCGCGTCTGCTGGAGCAGCGGACATATCCACCATGTTGGAAATCAAATCTGCCCACTCTTCGCGGCCATAGCCACTACTGCGCTCCAGATACCGCGCGCTGTGGCAAGTCGCACAATAGGCTTCCACCAAGTCTGACCCCTCTTCCGCCGCCACGGGCAAAAAAGCGGCAGTGATTGCCAGGCTGGCTGTGAACATTGCCGATCGCATCAGATATCTCCCACCTAAACGTCTTCGGCAGATTGTATCCCAATCACGGGGTATAGGTACAGGGGTCCGCTCCAGCGCGGCCCAAGAACCTGCGATGGATCAGCTCAGTACAATCAAATCCAGACGTTGTTTTCCGTCAGGTCGGACAGGGAGACACCTTGCAGGATGATGGTAGTTTCGCCAAAGGAGATTGTCGTGTTACCTCCGGACTCGGACGCCGCTGCCAGGAAAGCATCAAATGTTGCAAAGGCAGCTTCTTCAAGGTTTAGCGTGTCTTCGCCTGCGTCAAAGTCTGTGATTGTGTCGGTACCATTAGTGGCTGCGAATGCAAACAAGTCTGCCCCGGCACCGCCACTCAGCATGTCATCACCGCCGCCGCCCCACATGGTATCAGAACCTGCGCCGCCCTGAACACTATCAACACCGCCACCGTTCCAAAGATAATCATTGCCGGCCCCACCGATGATGGTGTCGTTACCGGCAGCGCCAAAAATGGTGTCGTCACCGTCACCGCCAGATACACTATCGTTGCCGGACCCCTTACCGCCATAGATGATATCGTTACCGGCGTACCCAAGGATTACGTCGTCATCAAAACCGCCTCCGATAACGTTGTTGCCGTCGGTGCCGTGCACGGTATCGTTGCCAGCACCAACATAAGCCACATCAGTTGTGGCTGCCGTTGTTACCGCTTCAGAGGATTGGAAGCTTGTATTTTGGTCGGCATCATTCCATTCCCCGAGAACAACAACATCGTTACCGTCGCCGCCATATATAAGGTCACGGCCTTCACCGCCAACAAGCAGGTCGTCGCCCGCGCCGCCTGCCATCACGTCGCGGCCGTCACCACCATGCATATAGTCATCGCCCTGATCACCGGCACCTGCCCAAATGGTATCGTCACCCAGGCCAGCAAGGATAGTATCGTTGCCGCCCATGCCGCGAAGCACATTATTGACGTCATTGCCGGTCAGCGTGTCGTCCCCGTCACCGCCAACCGCGTTTTCGATCACTGTGTTGGGCATTATGAACAACGTGCCTGTCTCAACCGCGACCACTTGGCCTCCACCATCATATCTGATATCGGGGCCAATATTTGACCATGTTCCGGGCGTCAGGTTGATGTGAACTGCGTCACCCTCGCCGTAGACCGAAATTGTATCGGTCCCGCCGTAATCAAAAATAGTTTCAAGCAGTGATTCTGACAGATCGTATGTGTATTTATCATTGCCCGCCGTCGTTTCTTCATCCACACCATAAAGATACTGAAGCCCTGCGATGTCGGCATACATGTATTGGTAGGTTGCAACCGACGTAAACTCTGCGGCTTGGTGGCGGGCAGAAACAATGTATGACATGACTGTGTAGTCGCGTCCCGTCCATTCGTTCCACTCCGGAAGGTCGTCAAATCCAAGAGAATGACCCAATTCATGCGCATAAAATCCGGCTAAAAACTCCTCGCCCACATGGATGCCGTTAAACACTTCTGCCGAATAAGGCCCTTCATAGGGCGCAGAAGAAGCGCCGCCGATTACAAATTCATGGTAGCCAAGACGGATGTTTGCTCCGCTCTCCTGATAGTCTTCAACCCAGACCAAATCGAGGTTTGTCCAGCTTTCAATTTGCGCAATTTGCTGTTCAACGGTGTACTGTGTAAGCGGTGTTACCGGTTCAATTGCATCAAACCACCACGTACTATTGTCATCGCTGACCGCAATTGAGTCGTAATTCAGGAAACTATAACTCGTTCGAGTAATACCGTCCTCATCAGCTGCCCAGTGTCCCGCTTGGTCAACCAGCACGCTGGTCTGCACCAAAATATCTTCTTCTGTTGCATCTCCCGCTTCCTCTACCCGGCCGTATTCGGAATAATGGGAAGTGATGGAGCCCGGCTCCAAAACAATATCCGAAGCGGCAGCAACAAAGTCTTCCCGGTCCACTCCGACCAGAGTTAAGCTATTGGCACCATTAGAAATAACAGTATCGCCGCCGCTTGCCGTTATGGTCAGGTCGGCAATATCCAGCCCGCTTCCCCGAAAATCCAAGATGTCGTCAGCGATGCTAAAGTCTGTGATAGAGTCATCGCCCCAACTGCGGCCGATGACAAATATATCATTTCCAGAGCCACCGGCCATAACGTCATCGCCGCGCCCGGGGCGCAATGTGTCGTCACCACTACCGCCCAGCAAAGTATCGTTGCCGATATGTGTCTTGATCAGGTCATTACCAGCTTCGCCAGCAACACTGTCGTCGCCCTCGTTCGACACGATAAAATCGTCACCGGCACCGGCCCGGATTGTGTCGTTACCTTCTTCACCACCGATTATATCGAGTGAAGACCCACCAATGATCAGGTCATCCCCCTCAAATCCGCGCAGGTAATTCTCACCTTCGCCGCCGCGGATAGTGTCATTACCTTCCATTCCGTAAATGGTGTCATCGGCTTCAGTGCCGACCAAACTGTCGTTTCCATCCTGGCCTTCGATATTGCCACCGTTAAAGCGAACACCCAGACGGAACTTGAAGTTGTCATCGGTCAACTCGTCCGCTGAAACCCCGATCAAGGTAACACTGTCGCCCCAATCGGCAGTTAGGGTCGTGTTGCCGTTCGACTCAGTGATTGTAAGGTCTCGAAGTCCTCTGACAATCCGGCCAGCAAAATGGATCTGGTCTTCGGTGGGGTCAAAATCAGTGATGGTATCGTTACCCCACAGGTCGGCCACATTGTCCCTGATATCGTCCCAATTGTCGCTCCAAAAGGTGAAAGTGTCGGCGCCGTCTCCTCCAGTCAGCCGATCATCACCCCATTCACCGTCCAGAAAGTCTGCACTCGAGCCACCAATAATCGTGTCATCACCGCAACCGCCCTGAATCCAATTGTTACCGTTGCCCCCAACAAGGTTATCGTTCCCCTCTCCACCGATCTGATCTTGCGTGACATAAACGGTGTAAGAGCCAATATCGATACCCCAGCTGTTAACCGCAATGTAGTATGTGCCGCTTTGAGAGGGCGTGAACTCGGTTTGCCCTTCCGTTGTGAAGTAGTCTTCCGTTGATTGTCGAATGTCAAAATGGTCTGCCCGCGTATGGTCCACGGACTGGCTGTTGCTGTTGAAGATATCTTCGATCCCAACATATTGCGCCGTGCCATTGTCACTATCTGAACCCAATGTACGGATGGTGTAAGTAACGCCCCCGGTTAACTGGACAGCGATCCAGTCAACATCATCAACCCTGTCAAAATGCCCACGATAAACGCCATCCACAACGGACGCATCAGTACTGGTATTAGCCGCAACATCTGTCACCGGAACCCCCTACTCAAACTCTGGGTCAGAATACACACCCAAATTATAAACGTAAGCTTAAAGATCAAATTTTAAGCAATCGAGTCTATCGTATTGGTTTTGGGCTTAGGCTTTACCGTTTCGGGACGATGTCCCTCACGTTGATCTTCCTCGTGTTGCCTTCACTTTGTTTCGGCCGAACGGCAGTTTAAATCCGCGACCCGGCAGACAACAAAAAACCCCGGTCCGGAGGACCAGGGTTTATTGTTGGTTGCGGGAGCAGGATTAGTCTCATCGCTACGCTCTTCGTCACTCCGCTTCGCTGCGTATGAACACAGCTTCATTCACCATACTCCGGTAACAAAGTTAAAGGGCCGGGCCCCTTGTGGGGTCCGACCCTTTAATTGGTTGCGGGAGCAGGATTTATTGCTTCGCTACGCTTGCATTAGCTTGCCGCCGAGGCGCCGCGCTTCCGCTCGGCTGCGGCTGCGCTCGAACCTGCTTTTCCACAGGTTCAAAACTGTTCCTGTAACCCAAAAAGTAAAACGCCCCACCCGGAGGGTGAGGCGTTTTGACTTTGGTTGCGGGAGCAGGATTTGAACCTGCGACCTTCAGGTTATGAGCCTGACGAGCTACCGGGCTGCTCCATCCCGCGTCAAGGATGTATTTTTAAACACAAAAACCGGCGTTTGCCGGTTTGATGTGCATTCGAGATTGTGGCTATGTGCATACTCTTTTGTAGATCTGGCGGCGACCTACTCTTCCGCGCCTTAAGACGAAGTACCATCGGCACAAAGACCTTTCACTTCCGGGTTCGGGATGGGACCGGGTGGGACAATCTTGTTATAACCACCAGATCAACAAAAGAGTATTTTGCGAGTTTTAGCATGCTTTGAACTTGTTCTTCATATCTGGAACCAATGAGTTTTGGTTTCTGTCTATGGAGAGGCTCTAAAGCCTATCGAGCAATTAGTATCAGTTAGCTTCACACATTACTGCGCTTCCACACCTGACCTATCAACGTGGTGGTCTTCCACGGCTCTCAGAGAGACCTTATCTTGAGGGGGGCTTCCCGCTTAGATGCTTTCAGCGGTTATCCCTTCCGGACATAGCTACCCTGCAATGCGGCTGGCGCCACAACAGGTCCACCAGAGGTCCGTCCACCCCGGTCCTCTCGTACTAGGGGCAGCTCCTCTCAAGTCTCTTGCGCCCACGGCAGATAGGGACCGAACTGTCTCACGACGTTCTAAACCCAGCTCACGTACCTCTTTAATTGGCGAACAGCCAAACCCTTGGGACCTGCTCCAGCCCCAGGATGAGATGAGCCGACATCGAGGTGCCAAACACTGCCGTCGATATGAGCTCTTGGGCAGTATCAGCCTGTTATCCCCGGCGTACCTTTTATCCGTTGAGCGATGGCCCTTCCACTCAGAACCACCGGATCACTAAGACCGACTTTCGTCTCTGCTCGACCTGTCAGTCTCGCAGTCAGGCAGGCTTATGCCTTTGCACTCAACGACCGATTTCCAACCGGTCTGAGCCTACCTTCGCGCGCCTCCGTTACCATTTGGGAGGCGACCGCCCCAGTCAAACTACCCACCACAGAGGGTCCCAGATCCAGGTTCATGGATCGTGGTTAGATATCAGAGACAACAAGGGTGGTATTTCAAGGGTGGCTCCACAAGAACTGGCGTCCCTGCTTCAAAGCCTCCCACCTATGCTACACATGTTATCCCTAATACCACTCTGAAGCTGTAGTAAAGGTGCACGGGGTCTTTCCGTCTGACCGCGGGTACTCCGCATCTTCACGGAGAATTCAA
Source organism: Kordiimonas sp. (assembly GCA_963921265.3). GTDB lineage: Bacteria > Pseudomonadota > Alphaproteobacteria > Sphingomonadales > Kordiimonadaceae > Kordiimonas. Next base: position 4,019,010 of record OZ001196.2, on the reverse strand, counting down.
TTTCGCTGAGTCTATGCTGGAGACAGTGGGGAAGTCGTTACGCCATTCGTGCAGGTCGGAACTTACCCGACAAGGAATTTCGCTACCTTAGGACCGTTATAGTTACGGCCGCCGTTTACCGGGGCTTCAATTCGCAGCTCTCACCGCTCCTCTTAACCTTCCGGCACCGGGCAGGCGTCAGACCCTATACGTCGTGTTGACCACTTCGCAGAGCCCTGTGTTTTTAGTAAACAGTCGCCACCCCCTCTTCTGTGCCCCCACCAAAGAGTTGCCTCAATGGTGGGCCTCCTTCTCCCGAAGTTACGGAGGCAATTTGCCGAGTTCCTTCAGCATAGTTCTCTCAAGCGCCTTGGTATGCTCTACCATCCCACCTGTGTCGGTTTCGGGTACGGTCATTAATGGTGGTGCTATTTCCTGGAACAGCTTCGCGGCACATCCAATCCAATAAGGATGCACAACTTACGCCATTCGTCACATTCCACCTGGTACAGGAATATTAACCTGTTTCCCATCGACTACGCCTTTCGGCCTCGCCTTAGGAGCCGACTCACCCTGCGCGGATTAGCCTTGCGCAGGAACCCTTGGGATTTCGGCGAGAGTGTCTCTCACACTCTTTATCGCTACTCATGTCAGCATTCTCACTTCTGATATCTCCAGCATGGCTCACGCCACACCTTCGCAGACTTACAGAACGCTCCGCTACCACGTGCGTATAACGCACATCCACAGCTTCGGTACTTGTCTTTAGCCCCGGTACATCTTCGCCGCAAGACAGCTTAATTAGACCAGTGAGCTGTTACGCTTTCTTTAAATGATGGCTGCTTCTAAGCCAACATCCTGGTTGTTTTGGCCGTCTCACATGCTTTCCCACTTAGACAAGATTTAGGGACCTTAGCTGGTGGTCAGGGCTGTTTCCCTCTCGACTACGGACCTTAGCACCCGCAGTCTGTCTCCCAGGCTCATACTCAACGGTATTCGGAGTTTGGTTAGAATTGGTAAGGCTCGCGCCCCCCGCATCCATCCAGTGCTCTACCCCCGTCGGTAATACCTGAGGCACTACCTAAATAGTTTTCGCGGAGAACCAGCTATCTCCCGGCTTGATTGGCCTTTCACCCCTAGTCACAGGTCATCCCCGCATTTTTCAACATGCGTGGGTTCGGTCCTCCAGTGCGTGTTACCGCACCTTCAACCTGCCCATAACTAGATCGCCGGGTTTCGGGTCTAATCCATCGAACTCAGTCGCCCTATTCAGACTCGCTTTCGCTACGCCTACACCTAACGGCTTAAGCTTGCTCGATAGACTAACTCACTGACCCATTATACAAAAGGTACGCCGTCACATCATAAAGATGCTCCGACTGCTTGTAAGCATTCGGTTTCAGGTTCTCTTTCACTCCCCTTATCGGGGTACTTTTCACCTTTCCCTCACGGTACTGGTGCACTATCGGTCGTATAGGAGTACTTAGGCTTGGAAGGTGGTCCTCCCACGTTCAGACAGGATTTCACGTGT
>OZ001196.2:3162500-4012500 GCA_963921265.3 Kordiimonas sp. | reverse complement strand
CCGTGTGGATTGATGTAATGGCCGTGAACGTCAAAAATAAACTCATCACCCTCGAGGGCGGATTGAGCTAACGCAGAATCGTAACGCGCTTCTTCCGCAACCTCAAAAAAACCACCATTGTTTCCTGCTGCTGCATTAACTGCATTCAATGTCAGTAAGGTACTGGCCGTACCACATGCACCCACCAGAAATGACCTCCGGTCTTGCCCAACTTTCCGCGCGGCAGCGTCTGCATCCTCAAGCGCTTGCTCATTGCCAACCTTGCAACGTTTTGGTAGCGCAAGTGGCTCAAACTCGCCATTAGAAGCATTGTCGATTTTGATTGGTAGACGTGTTCCGTCCGGATCATGGTGAAATTGCCGCATGATGGTCCCCTCTTCAGCCCTGTGTGGAGCCGTGAGAATAGCTATGACAAGAAGAACTGTCTAATCGGCTGCGTCAAAGCGAGATTGCGTTGCGGCGAACTCCGATAGGCCTTTAGTTGAGTATCTATTGACCTAAGAAATGCAGACCATAGGGTGAAACTATGGTTTTCCAATCAAGCATCATGCTCCTTGCGCTAGTTGCGGTATCAGCCGATCTTGGCGAAACAGGAAAAGGCGAGAATGCCGATGTTGCTCATTGTACGCCGCAGGAATTGGCCCCGGGTGTCATATCCTCAACCGGGCATGAGGTGTTTCGAGGGGTGTTCGCACCATTAAACAGTCAATTCACCTTTTTCCGTTCAATGCCTGGGCAAGAAAACTATGGGATATTTGTCAGCCACAAATCCAGCACCGGCTGGCAGATGCCAGAACGGCTAATTCTGGGTTCACCTCAATCTGATTTTTACCCAGCCTATAGTTTGGATGGGCGTTCGCTCGTCTTCTCGTCGTATCGGCCAACAGAGCCAAATGATGCCCGTGCGCAAAACGCAAATTTATGGCGCTCATGGAAAAATCAGACCGGGTGGGACACACCTGAATTGCTGGCAAATGTTAGTGTGCCGGAGCAGTATGATAACCGGGCCCACTTTTTGACGGATAACACCCTTCGATTTTCCAGCACTTCGGCGGACTGGTCCAAAAGCCTAGAGTATGTTGCCAACATTGCGGATGATGGCGCGGTCACCTCACCCCAACCCGACCAAGATCGCAATCAGTTTCGGACGTGGGCGCAAGATCAGCCAGATATCCATCTATGGACATCCGATTTAACCCCGGGTGGCAACCTGGCAATTATTGAAATATCCAAAGTTTCAAAGCAAGGCCGCCCAGGCCCAGCCGATCTTTGGTATAGCACGAAACAGGGCACACGCTGGACGGAGCCAAGCCCAATCAGTGGAAGCGTTAATACGGATCAGGGAAATGAGAATTTCCCCACTTTCACATCAGACGGCAAAACCATGACGTTTGTCAGGGACTTTCGGTCTTTTTATACCGTACCAATGAACTGCATTTCAGCTGAGCACCCTACTGACGCAAACTAATTCTTTCCCGCCTTTTCCGCATCTTTCAGCATGTTTTGCATTCGCCCTGACTCGATCAAATCCCGTGAAGACTGATAAACGGCTTCTTTGAACTGACGATCAAACAACAAAGTGCCTCCATTATCCCCATGAACATCGCTCGCCAAAGTTGGTTCTGGCACGACCGGCTTCCAGCCATCTCTTAGTGCAGGAATAAAATACGAGAGAATGCCTTGTGTTACTTGCGCCACCGGTGGCGGCGTTTTAGGCACAAACGGCCTTAGCGGCCCTGCATCTTCAAAACTTCTGTATACCATGTCCTGACTCAAACCAGCGGCAGCCCGGGCAACCTGCCCGAGAAACATTCGCGTCTGATAGTCCGACATGCCTGCACCCAGTTTTGACTTGTTCAGGCTGCCAAGCACCCAGTCCGCCATGGAGACCACTGCGCCATCTTCGAGCACAATATAAGTGTCTTTAAGGTCTTCGATTGACTTCGGCGCCTTATCGTCATCCAACTGAGGGTAAATCGGCACCACAAGGGGTGCGTTGGAGCTGTCCGTGCCAGACGTGCTTACCGCCTCTTGTTCGTTTTGGGCGAACACTGAAGCTGAAATAAACCAAGCACCCAGGAAAGCCGTGGCCAGTGACTTGATAGCCTTCGAAAGTGCTCGCGGTTGCGACATAGATTGATCGACCCAACTGTTTTAGCGAGCACACCATATGCACTCTTGCAGTTTCTGTAAAACAATAATAATTTGGCAAAACTATGACCAAAATAAATCGCAGTATTCGGATTTTGAAATCCATCATCTATGTATCAATTGCCGTAATCCTGGCGGGGCAGTTGCTTTATTGGTTTATTCCCATTTCGTCTGACTATATTTCGACCAGCCACCCTATCATTGATGACTATAGCAGTTTGGCGGATCTCTCTCCGGTGCAGAAAGTCCTGAGTTTTCTGATTGCATTGACGCCGAAAGTTGCGCTCCTTGGCGCGTTCATACTTTTGCTCAGACTGTGTAACTCATTTGAAAGCGGTGATTGGTTCAATAAGCAGACAGAAAAGCACTGTGAGACGATTGGCCGTTGGATGATTGCCTACGTCGTTCTGGCAATAGCCCACCGCACCCTGCTGGCCCTCGTTGTGACAATGAATAATCCGCCGGGCGAGAGAGAATTGACTTCTTCAATTTCAACTAACGACCTGATAGCGCTTCTGCCTGCCTTGCTGGCGTTCATCATTGGGCACATGGTTGGTGTCGCGAGGCGTCAGCGCGACGAACTAAACGAAATTATTTAGGCAAACCAAGACATGCCAATAATCGTACGACTAGATGTTTTGCTGGCCCAGCGTAAGGTGAAGTCAAAGGAATTGGCTGCCGAAATAGGTATTACCGAGGCCAATTTGAGCCTGCTCAAGTCCGGCAAGGTAAAAGGTGTGCGTTTTTCGACCTTGGCGGCCATCTGCGACTATCTTGACTGTCAGCCGGGTGACCTTTTGGAATTTGTTCACGATGACACGGATACTTCGTCTTCGGCTTAACAAACATCTTGAAAACCCAACCCTTTTCCCGTCATATCCCCGTGTGGGGGTTGTGAGGAACAAATAGGCGTCCATTGAATGCCATTCGGATCTGACAGCAAGGATCAGGCCCCAAGCGAAAATGCTTTGGAATCTGCCGGTCATCGTAGACTAAAAATTGGTTTGGCGCTGGGTGCCGGAGTGGCCCGGGGTTGGGCCCATATCGGTGTTTTGCGCGGTCTGGCATGCGAGGGTATAGTGCCTGATGTAATCGCTGGTACCTCAATTGGCGCGGTTGTGGGCGGGGCGTACGCAAGCAACAACCTTGATGCCTTGGAAGACTGGGCTTTTTCACTCAAGAACAACAGTTTTTTTGTTTCTTGGACTTGAAACTTTCTGGATCAGGGCTGTTCGGAAGTGACCGGCTCGAAACCCTGATGCGTGAACGATTTGGCGATGTCACCTTTGAAGATTTGACCATTCCTTTCACTGCCGTAGCATGTGATTTGAAAACGGGTCATGAAGTCTGGCTCGATAGCGGTGCTTTATCTGATGGCCTGCGCGCCAGTTTCGCATTGCCTGGTGTGTTTGAACCTCAAAACATTCGCGGCCAATGGCTGGTCGATGGCGCCCTTGTGAACCCGGTTCCCGTTTCTGTGTGCCGCGCGGCAGGGTGTGACCTCGTGATAGCGGTGAATTTAGCCGAAGATATCTATGGCAGAGCCAGGGCTGCGAAAGCAGGAGCACTTGCAAGCAGCAATTACGGTGTATTCGATGACCTGGAAACGCTCGCCAACGAACCACAGGCAAAAGAACGTTCTTTTTTTCAGAAACTTTTTCGGCATAAAAAAGACGCACCAAGCCTGTTTACCAACATGGTGGCGAGCCTCAACATCATGCAGAACCGCTTGTCCCGTTCTCGCCTGGCGGGAGACCCGCCGGATGTGACAATCACGCCTCGTTGTGGCCATATAGGCTTGATGGAGTTTCATCGCTGCCATGAGTTGATTGAAGAAGGCAACCGTGCCTTTGATTCCGCTCTTCCCCAGTTAAAAGATGCAATTGCAATCATCAGGCACAGGATCAACAACTAATGGACTCAAGCGGCAAAAAGTTGACGATTTTGTACCACCACCGCGTGGCAGCGCAGGACGGTCAAAGTGTGCATATTCGCGAGTTAGTCTCGGCATTTGAGCGCCAGGGACATGAAATAGTGTTTGTGGGCCCCTCCATCCGGCCATCCTCACTAGGCGAAGAAAACCGGCTGTTGAAATGGATGCGCAGGTTGTTACCACGTTTTGTAATGGAACTGATGGAACTCGTATACGGTTTCCGCGCTTACTTTAAGTTGAAAGCGGCTTTCGAAAAACACAATCCCGATGTTCTGTACGAACGATACAACTTGTTTTTACCAGCTGGTAGCTGGCTCAAACAGAAAACCGGCATCCCCTATTTTGTAGAGGTGAATGCACCCTTATCAGCCGAGAGGGCTGAATATAGTGGTCTCAGCCTCAAAAAATTGGCGCGCAAATATGAGCGCAAGACATTCGAAAACGCTGACCGGCTGTTTCCGGTTTCGCAGCAACTGGGAAACATCATCTGCTCGATGGGAGCGCTACCCGAGCAGATTGCTGTCCTGCACAACGGCATAGTGCCAGCTGAATATGAAGGAGCTGATGGCAGCAAGATACGCTCCAAGCTTGGCTTAGAAGGAAAGGTAGTTTTGGGGTTTGTGGGTTTTGTCCGTGAATGGCACCGCCTTGACCGCATCATTCATGTCTTGAAGCACCATGGCACAAATCCTGATCTTCATTTGCTTGTAGTCGGCGATGGCCCTGCCGTACCGGACTGCCAGGTTCTGGCGGAAGAGCTTGGAGTTGCAGACAGGGTCCATTTTGCAGGCTTTCAGGACAGAGCAGCGATCCCGGAACATTTGGCAGCCATGGACATTGCGCTGCAGCCTGCTGTTACTGATTATGCAAGTCCCCTCAAAATATTTGAATATTTGATCGCAGGTCTGGTGACCATCGCGCCGGATCAGCCCAACATCAGAGAGATTCTGACGCATGAGAAGGATTCGTTATTGTTCGACCCCGGGAATTTTGACGAAGCAGAAGCCGCAATTATTCGGGTGTCAACGGACACTGAACTTCGGGAACGCTTGGGCGTTGCAAGCCACCAACTAATTGAAGACCGCAAATTCACCTGGGACAATAATGCAAAGGTGATTGCAGAACTCGCGCGAACTGGAAAAAACGCTTAAGCGCTTGAGATGTATGCTTTGAGGGCCTCTGCTTCTTGCTCGGTTTCTTGAATGCGCTCTTTCACAACGTCACCGATGGATATCATCCCTTTCACTTCATCGTCTTCAAGCACCGGCACATGGCGGATGCGTCGCTCGGTCATCATTTGCATGATTTGCTGCACGCTGTCGTCCATGCCACAAGTCACCACAGATTTGGTCATCAGACTATCAACACCGTCAGCAAGAACTTCTCCGCCGCGAATGGCAAGTCCCCGGACAACGTCGCGCTCGGAAATGATACCGCATAGCTTTTTCCCGCGCATGATGGGAATCGCGCCAATGCGCCGCTCGCCCAAAAGCTTGGCCACTTCAAGAACACTACAAGTGTCCTCAAGTGCAATAATTTCGCTACCTTTGGTTTCCAGAATTTTTCCGACATTCATGATCGCGTTCCCCTTGTTCAGGGTCCAGCCATCGTCCGACCGGACCAGCTTAACAGTATCAATGAGTATGCACCTTTTGTTGGCAGGGTGCAAAAACAATAGACTTTCGGTATAGTCACAAAATTGCGCTATCCGGTCGCACCCCATTGGAATCACAAGCGGCTTCGCTTATCTGCTGATCCGCGAGAGCTAGGGAAAGGTTAGACCGATGAAGGTTTTTGTTGCTGTTTTGCTGTCCGTCATAACCATTGGCGCAGTTGCTTATTGGGGCGCGTCCGTAATGGCGGCCACCCAGGGTTTTGAATTGTCCATCCACGGTAAAATTGCCCTCTCCTTGGGGGTTATTTTCACCTTTGCTGTGGGGGCCGGTTTGATGGCGCTATTGTTTTATTCCAACAAAGGCGGGCACGACGAAGCTGTTTACCATTTGACGGACGACCAAGACGACGGTACGCCTAGCGCCTGAACATTTCAGGCTTAGGAGTATCTACTGGTGGATGCCTTTAACTTAGACGAATTTTGGCAACTGGTTGTGGAAGTGTGGACCAACGGTGTGTTTGGCATCGATATTGGCCAAATCACGGTCGCACTTGGTATTTTCTTCCTGCTAATGATGGTGCGCAATCTGTTTACACAGTTTGTTTTACACCGCCTGGAAAAAATTGTCGCCAAAACGGACAATGAAATTGACGATACACTGGTGGAGGCCCTTAGAAACCCCATCAGGTTTGTACCTATTGTACTGGGCGTGTTTTTGGCAACAAGTTATCTGAGCCTGAGTCCAGAGCTTCAACAGTTTGCCACCAACCTGAACCGTAGCCTGATTGCTTTTACAATATTTTGGGCGCTGTACCGCGTTTCTGATCCGCTGAGCGAGATTTTGATGAGTGCAGCTCATGTCCTGACCTCATCCATGATCCAATGGTTGGCCAAAGCAATAAAAATTGCGTTTGCCCTACTGGGTGCTGCAACCATCCTTGAAATTTGGGGCATCCAGGTTGGCGCAATCGTTGCTGGCCTGGGATTGTTCGGTGTCGCTGTCGCACTAGGCGCTCAAGACCTTTTTAAAAACCTGATTGCCGGTCTATTCGTAATCGGCGAACGCCGGTTCCACCCCGGGGACTGGATTCTTGTTCAGGGCATTGTAGAGGGAACCGTCGAAGAGATCGGATTTCGAACAACTACGGTGCGGCGGTTTGACAAAGCACCGGTGTATGTTCCCAATGCGCAGTTGTCGGACAATGCTGTTACCAACTTTTCCCGAATGACCTATCGCCGCATCAAATGGGTGGTTGGCCTTGAGTATGGTTCGAGCGGGGAGCAGCTTGCCCAAATACGCGCAGCGATTGAAGACTATGTAAGCACAAACAAGGACTTCGTTCAGCCAAGCGAAACATCAAGCTTTGTTAGAATTGACAGGTTCTCGGACAGCTCGATCGACATACTTTTGTACTGTTTCACGCGCACGACGGACTGGCTTGAGTGGCTTGCGATAAAAGAGCAACTGCTGCTGCGCATCAAAGAAATTGTTGAAGATGCAGGAACAGGCTTTGCTTTCCCAAGCCGCACCCTCTACCTGGAAGCGATTGGCGACGACCTGGAGGTTGCTCCCTTGCATCTATCTACGCCGCGAAAGGAAAGCTGATGAGTAGACGCCGCGTCATAATCCGCACCACGCCGCAACCGGCAGATTTGAACGTAAATGGCAACATCTTCGGTGGTTGGGTTTTGTCACAAATGGACTTGGCGGGTGCTGCAGTTGCACGGGAACGGGCAAAAGGTCCTGTTGCAACTGTCGCCGTAAATGGCATGAAGTTTCACAGGCCCATCGAAGTCGGTGATATGGTGAGCATCTATGCTGACGTCGAAAAGGTTGGCCGAACCTCTGTATCTGTCGCAATCGAGGTATTTGCCGAGCGCGGCGTGTCCGGCAACGAGCATGAATATAAAGTGACCGAAGGTTGCTACGTGTTTGTTCTGGTGGATGAAAATGGCCGTCCCAAGCCGATCGATCCAGACTAAAGATTACTCTTTTGTAGGATCAGGTTCGCCCACCGCAATGCCCATACGGTCAATTTCAGCAATGCAATAGTTGGCAGTTTCATCCAGGAATTTACGCATTTCTGGCAAAATATCGTTGCGCGAAAGTTGAATGCGCAGATCTTTGTACTGATCGAACGTGAGTTTTTCTTTGAACTGGCTTACCGTGCAGTCGCAGAGAGGTTTGCAAGTGTTTTCCCCATATCCGGGCACGCAGCCAGTCATGCACTCTCTATGATCAACCGCAAGATATACATCAGGAATTTGAAGAACCTCTTGTGCAAAAGCAGCACATGACAGTGAAAGCAGGCCTGAAATTGCTATCGACTTCAGAGCTTTCGCACAATCGACCGAGGGCTTTCTACATGCCATAACCTGTTCCTCTCACTTATTTGTGTAAGCTTGCCCCTCGACAAGCCCATAGTGCAACCACATATTCACTTAACATAAACATCATGACGCCGGGGCACATGGTGTTTGACATAACCTTGGACTTGAAAAAAGGAATAAAAATGGCTGAAGCAACTTTTGGAGCTGGTTGTTTTTGGGGTGTGGAAGAAGTTTTCCGTACCCTGGATGGTGTGTCCGAAACTTCCGTTGGATACGCTGGCGGCCAGGTTGATAATCCAACGTATGAACAGGTATGCACGGACCGCACAGGTCATGCCGAAGTTGTGCGTGTGAGCTACGACCCTGACAAAATCAGCTATGAAGCCCTTTTGGATGTATTTTTTGACAATCACAACCCCACCCAGCTTAATCGACAAGGCCCGGATGTGGGGACGCAGTATCGTTCAGTGGTGTTTACCTCGGAAGAAGCAGAGAAAGCGGCAGTGGCAGCCAAAATACAAGCTCTGGGGGCGGCCGGCCGATTTGCCAAACCAATCGTTACAACAATCGAACCGGAAGCACCCTATTGGCCTGCGGAAGAATACCATCAAAAATACTTGCAGAAGCGCGGTTTAAGCAGTTGCCATATCTAGTGGGTGCTGGGCTGAAATAAAACGCCAAGCCTTACTGTCTAGGCAACCTGTTGTTCTTTTGTGCACCGTGAGCAAATGCCATGTAGCTCAACTGTCTGGCGCTTAATGCTAAAAGCCTGACCTGTGGCGGCATTTTGGACAGCCTTTGATAGCGCCGTCGAAGAGACTTCTTCAACTATTTCGCAGTTATCACAAATCAGGAACTGGCTGATGTGCTCTTCGCCCGGATGTGGACAGCCAATATAGGCGTTCAGTGACTGGATCTTGTGAACAAGCCCCTCTTCCATCAGAAAATCGAGTGCGCGGTATACTGTGGGCGGCTTTGCCGAGCCGCCTTCAGTTGCCAACTGATCCAACAGATCATAGGCTTTAACCGCTTTGTGTTCCTGCCAAATCATCGTCAAAATGCGTTTACGTAACTCCGTAAACCGTGAGCCACGTTCCGCACAAATTCGTTCTGCCTCTTGCACTGCATTGTCAATGCAAACAGAATGATCATGTGAATGTGCCAATTCAGTTCCCCTGCAATTTGCGGCAGTTTAACCCGAAGTGCATGGGGACGCTAGTTATAACAGGCCGCTATTGCAATCGCCCATTGCCTTCCACCATTGCCCGGCTTGTTCGCTTGAGACTATCTCTTACGCGCTCCTCAAGAGAATCCAGTTGTTTTTCGGCTGCACTGACAACAGAAGGATCATTTGAGCCAAGCTGTATAACTAAGTCATGAAACTCTTCGATGAACTGATCTCGTTTTGAACGAGATCCGTACCGCTCAATCTGTGAACTTTTGCTAGATATTTCCATGAGAGAACTCAGCTCCGTGTTTTCGAAATCAGAATGTGAAATCGCGGCAATGGATGTTCCATTATCAACAGGTGGTTGTTCAACCAGCAGGCCAGCTGGCACTTTGTAGGCTGCACGGGCATTCACAAGTGATTGCTCGGAAATCTGCAGTGACACTGCAATCATTTCCCCTGATTCATAACTCCTTGGCAGCCCGAGCGGCTTCGCCTTAACTCCGACCTTCAACACCCGAGGAAGAAAATAGCTGTCACATACCGCCGTGATCGACGTGATTTCGTGCAGCAAACAAAATTCATACATCGCACAAAACAGCTTTCCCTTGATTAAAAGGTTATTTTCATCGTGCTCGCTATGGTGATTGACAAACAGCCTGGACATTTCCCAAACGTCGACAGAATGCGCAGGCTGACCGCTTGTGCAAAGCTCTGGGAAAATCGTGTTCAGCATATACGGGCCAGTTGTTGGGTTTAGGCGGATACTTCCCTGCAAGTCACCTGTGTCTCCTATAGAAACCAAGTAAATTGTACTGGACGTATCAAACTGGTCAATTTCTCGACCGTCACCTCTTCCAAGTTCCTTCCAGCCACGTCCTTCGACGTACAGTTTGTGACGTTCCCTGAACATCTGCTCAAACAGATAGTAGTGAGAATCTCTTTCTAGTTGAGATAGAACGTGAATCATGGGTCAGCCTCATCAAATTAGGTTCACTTCCAAACTGAATTAACCTTTTGAAGCTGTCACTAGTCTGATCAGACTATATAAAATTCTATGGAACTGGTTTGCAGACTCGATGATCGCTTAACAATGTCACCAAAGGCGCATTAAATAAGGAAAAGACGACGCCTGGAGGCGGCGACAACCGCCTGCATTCGCGTACCGACACCGAGAGTTCTCTTTGCAGCTTCTACATGATTGTGAACGGTGGATTCACTGATGCTGAGAATTTGAGAGATTTCCCAATCAGACTTACCCTCTGCCACCCACTGAAGGCAATCAAGTTGCCGGCGGGTCACCTTACGTTCAACACCCTTCGGAGACTTGTATTCAATATTGTCTTTGAGCTACAATGCCCGGTTATGCATATATACAGCTGCCAGCCCAAGGCCGCGACGAACTTCGTCGCTCTTTATTGGGTTCTCTCCGATAATTGATACGAGCGAAACTGATTTGTCATCCTGATGAATTGGCACTACCAGCCCGTCCAACAATCCGAAGTCGTGAGCAGCCTCATCAAACATGCGTTTTGACACTTTGTTTATGCGCTCTCGTTCAATTTGTTCGCTCCAGAAAAACGGGTATTTTGAAATCAAACCGTGTTGAACAGTGCTATCTGCAAACACATATTCCTGATCACGATAGTGATTTGACCAGTCGTCTTCCAGAGTTCCAAAAATCATTCTTGGTTCGAGGCCGAGACCCGGGCGAAATACTTGGCCGCAGCGAAACTGAGAATAACCAAAATTTTGAACAAGGTTTAGGAACAGGCGATTCAAACCTTCAACATTGTCTTGCCCATCCACTTGAGAGATGAACTCTAATACCAATTGTTCGATTTCCGACTGCGCGCTCACTGGTTCTCCTAACCTTTAACGATACTATGAATAGCGAACTTTCCCCATATCTACAACGATTTGTTGTGAAGGTTAACGCATTCCTTGCAAGACGAACAAGTATACGAGAGGAAGCGACAGCAACAATTTTGCCAGCGATTGGTTAAACAACACCGCTACCGCGAGGCGCAATCGTTACGTGACGATGGACGGAAACTGAGAGGATAAGGCCGTAAGCAATCATCCAAGTCAGCATGGACGATCCACCCCATGAAATAAGGGGAAGTGGCACTCCCACAACAGGCAACAAGCCCATAACCATGCCAACATTGATCATCACATAAAGGAACAAGGCGATTGCCAAACCAGAGGCAAGCAGGCGACCAAACTGATTGCGGCAACCAATGCCTATCAAAAGACCGTACGTGAGCACGATTCCATATAGTCCAAGTACAATGGTGGCCCCCACAAGGCCAAATTCTTCAACCAGAACGGTAAAGATAAAGTCAGTTTTCATCTCCGGCAGGAAATTCAGGTGGCTTTGTGTTCCCTCAAGGAAACCTTTGCCTGTCATTCCCCCTGATCCCAAGGCAATTTTTGATTGCGTTATCTGATACCCCGCCCCAAGCGGATCAGACTCCGGGTTGAAAAAAGTTAGCACACGGTTTTGCTGGTACGTATTAAGAAACGGCCATATGGCGAAGGCTAGTGGAACTATACCAACCGCGGCAGTTACAAAAATCCACGCGGGAACGCCTGCCAGAAAGAGCGTTGCCGCCCCGCCTGCGATGATCATGATTGCGGTGCCAAGGTCGGGCTGCCTATATACAAGCGCAAAGGGAATCATCAACAAAAGAACCGGCACCAGCAGTGAGCGAAGACTTCGACTCTGTGACTGCGTGCGCCCGTGGTAATAGCGGGCAATCGCCATTACTACCGCAATTTTCATCAACTCTGAGGGCTGAAGCCGCATAAATCCGATATCAAGCCAGCGCTGGCCGCCCATGCCTGTGTCACCGATAAATTCAACCGCGAACAACAAAGCTATGCCCGCAAACCATGCGGGGTAAGCAAGTGCCATCCAGTAGCGTATATCTACGACGGCGATTGCCAACATCAACATTAAGGCAACGCCAAATCGCAGCAAGTGCCGACTTGCCCAAGGGTCCCACTGACCATCAGCAACAGAAAACAGCATGGCAAAACCGACGGTCGCGATAAGAATTGTTGCCAGTACAATCCCCCAATTCAGGCTCACAAATCGCTGCAGCAAAGATTTTTCGACCCGGCGTGGGCCAAACATGCGCGACGTTCCCATCAGGCCTTCACCTCTTCAAGGGATTCATATGCCTCCAGCGCTTTGTCCATAAATCTTCGGGCAAGGGGTGCTGCGACACTGGAGCCGCCTCCGCCATGTTGGAAAATGACCGACACAGCCACCTTGGGCGCCTCCGCAGGGGCATAGCCTACAAATAAGGCATGATCTCTTGAAGCCCACGGCAGTTCATCATTTTCAAGCACGCCGCCCTCGGCTTGCCGCTCTGCCAGAGATATCCGTCTTACCTGCGCGGTCCCGGTTTTACCTGCCAGTTTGGTCGCTGACTTACGCCGCGCATAGTCGTGGGCTGTTCCGCCCTCTTCCATCACCATTTCCATGGTGCGCTGAACAGTTTCCAAGTGGTAGGGGTTAACATCAAGCGGCGCGAAAAAGTTTCCATTGCCTTCGACGTCTGACACAATCCTGGGCACAACCTGCAGCCCACTGGCAAGCCGCGCCGTCATCACCGCAAGCTGAAGCGGCGTCGCAAGGATAGCTCCCTGGCCTATTGCGACGTTCAGGGTTTCACCAAGTTGCCAGGATTGCTGCTGGAATATGCGTTTCCATTCCCTTGTTGGAAGTAGTCCTTCTTTCTCGCCGTCAACACCCATATCAAAAGTGGCGCCAAGGCCAAACCTGCTGGCCATATCGGCAATCAAATCGATATCGAGTTTTTCTGCGATCTCGTAAAAATACACGTCACAGCTTTTGGCAATCGCTTCCAGCAAGTTAAGTTCACCATGCCCCCGGTTTTGCCAACAGTGGAATGTATGGTCGCCGAGGCGATGCCTGCCATTGCAGTAATAGGTTGTGTCAGGCGATATCAAACCCTGTTCCAGCGCGGCCAAAGCGACTACCATTTTGATCGTCGACCCCGGTGGATATTGTCCGGTAACACTCTTGTTCAAAAGCGGCGCTCTCGGGTCCTTCAGCAGCGCCTGCCAGTTGGCATTACTAATCCCCCGCGTAAACTCGTTGGGGTCATATCCGGGCGATGACGCCATGGCAAGAACATCACCAGATGCGATATCCATGACCACAACTCCGGCAGCTTCTTCTCCCAACTCCTGCATGACATATTGCTGAAGCGACATGTCGAGTGTGAGGTGAAGATCGTTGCCTCGGATCGATTCTTCTCTTGGCGGCAGTTCACGAATTTCACGTCCAACTGCGTTAACTTCCACCCTACGCGTGCCGGACGCGCCGCGCAGTAGCGCTTCATAGCGTCGCTCAAGCCCCTGTTTGCCAATCTTAAAGCCGGGCAATTGGTATAGCGGGCTTTTATAAATATCTTCTTCATCTGGGCTCGCCATATACCCCACAAGATGCGCGATGGCCTCGCCGCCGGGATAAAGGCGGCTATGGCCGGCATCTGTCATAACACCCGGCAACTGGGGAATTTCCACATTCAGTCTGCTGAAGGTTTCCCAGTCGAGCCCTTGTGCCAGCGTAACAGGCACGAATTTGCGTTGCCGGCTGATCCGGCGTCTGATGCGGCCCAGTCGGCGATCATTCAAATCAATAATCTGCTGCACTTTGGCAAGCGTGGGTTCAAGTTGATCCGCCTGCTCCGGCACCAAAAGGGCGCGCAGGTCTTGCGTGTTGGTTGCTAGTTTTTCACCGTTCCGGTCAAAAATTTCACCGCGTTCTGGCGCAATCAAACGAATGAAGATGCGGTTTTTATCCGCTCTCAGTCGGTACTTTTCACCATTAACAATTGAGAGGTAATACAGCCGCAAACCGAGTGCACCCAGCGCAATACCTTGCAAGCCCGCCAGCAACAAAGTCCGGCGTGAATATGTTTGGTATCTCAGTCCTTCGCGTGCCATCGCAACTCTACAAAACCCATCTTCTTAGTCGGCCAAGCACAAAAGCAATTGGCGCATAGAAGAATGATGTCACAAGCCACTGCAAAAATACAGTATCGGCGGCGAGAAATTGGCCAGCCACCGCAGAAGTCAAAAGCCATGAGAGGGTGAAAAAGCCAAACGCCATGACCGAAAAAACGCCCCAGTAAACGCCTCTGTTTTTGTCCTTATAATATTTGAGCTGATTGAGAACAAAAAGGCGGGTCAGCAATAACATGATCGTGTTTATGCCAAGTGGTGCTCCGAGCCACAGGTCCAAAACCAGTCCCAGCACTGTACAGGCACCGTAGGGCATCAAAAGTGGCCTCCAGGACAGCCAGTAAAAGCAGGAAATCATCACTAGATGGGGCGTGGCATAGTCAGCAAGGCCACTGCCAAGAGGCAACAGCATCAGCATGGCAAGCCCCATAGACACCACAACCGGCATCAATCCGGCGGCACCCAACAAATTTTGTGCGGGTCTGGGGCCGGCCATTATTGTCCTCCCGCCTCTTCAGACGACGGCTCAGGGTCTTGTTCAGGTGGCAGCGGTCGATAGTCCATCACACGCACAAAATCGAGTGTGCTTAAACTGCTGATCGGTGTGAGTTCAATGAAGTCTTCAATAATACCTGTCACTTCAGCAACCGGAATGTCGGGGGGGAACAATCCACCGTGGCCAGAAGTCACAACCCGGTCCCCGATCTGCACACTGCTGTCAACTGCCAAAAATCGCATGCGCATGAATGCCTCGTTCAGGCCTTCGGCAATGGCAACATCGCCTGATCGCTCCAGACGGATCGGCACACGACTGTTAAGGTCGGTGATTAACAGCACGCGCGTGGTCATTAGCCCAACTTCAATTGTGCGACCAACAAGACCCAACTCGTCTACCACAGGAAGGTTACTGTCGACATTCTCGGTAGAACCGGCATTGATCAGAACGCTACGCTCAAACGCGCCACCGCCCACGCCAATTACTGCCGCAGTCGCAAGCGGTGGAACCTCGCGCTCAGGCACCTTCAATATCTGCCGTAGTCTTTCATTTTCAACAATCAGTCGCTGTGCCGCCTCGCGCCACTGACGAAGCTTGTCGTTTTCGTCGCGCAATTCCTGATTTTCCAGATAGATGTCACCAACGCCTGCGACACGCTCCAAGCCTGACTGTAAAATTTGAATAGGCTCATTCAGCAGGCTCAAAACAGGCGTCGCAAGATCATTGGCATAACCGCGCACCTGGCGAGGAACACCAGACCCAAACAGTTCTAGTGCATAAAGAGCGATTGCCAGCCCCATATACAGCCAAAAAGCGTCCCTTCCGCGCGCAACCCGTTTCGTTAGGGTCCCCCGGTCTCTGACGCCAGTTGTCCGCATGGTTGGGCTCAGCTTCAACCCTCCCCTCTTTTTTGGTTAAAGCGCGATCATATGCTGGAAATGCTTCAGTAGCTTTCGTGCAAAACGCCGTGCAATGATGGGTCTTCAAGTGCTCGGCCAGTTCCAAGCGCAACGCATGTCAGCGGCTCTTCTGCCACCATCACGGGCAGACCGGTAGCACGGCGGATAACGGTATCCATATCTTGCAACAGTCCACCACCGCCCGTCAGAACAACGCCGCGGTCAACGATATCAGCAGCGAGCTCTGGTGCGGTTTGCTCGAGGGCTACCTTCACACCTTCGACGATGGCGCTAACAGGTTCAGACAGAGCTTCAGCAACCTGCAACTGGTTGATTTCAATTTCCTTAGGCACACCATTCATCAAATCCCGGCCTTTGATGGTCATGGTTGAGCCAACGCCGTCTTCAGGAATAAGGGCAGTACCGATTTCTTTTTTGATGCGTTCTGCGGTTGCTTCACCAATCAACAGGTTGTGGTTTCGACGGATGTAGGCGATCAAGGCATCATCCATTTTGTCGCCACCGACGCGAACCGATGTCGCGAACACAATGCCACTAAGCGACAGAACGGCAACTTCAGTTGTACCGCCACCAATATCAACCACCATAGAGCCCTGCGGTTCAATAACCGGGAGACCCGCGCCAATGGCAGCCGCCATTGGTTCATCAATCAAATACACTTTTCGTGCGCCCGCTTGTTCAGCAGACTCCTGAATAGCCTTCCGCTCAACTGCGGTTGAACCTGACGGCACACACACAACAACCTGCGGACTTGCAAATGAACGATTATGCACTTTCTGGATAAAGTGTTTGATCATCTGCTCTGCAACATGAAAATCAGCAATCACACCGTCACGCAGTGGACGGATAGCCTGAATGCCGTGCGGCGTCCGACCAAGCATCAGCTTGGCTTCGTCACCAACCGCAAGAACGCGGTCGCGCCCTTGCTCGCTTTTGATTGCAACAACAGAAGGTTCGTTCAGGACGATGCCACGCCCTTTCACATAAACAAGTGTATTGGCCGTCCCCAAATCAATGGCCATGTCGGAAGAAAACATTCCGAGCACTTTTGAAAGCATTTAGCGCCTCACAAACTCTAGAAAAATCCACTACCCCAAACGGGAATCTATAGCTGGTTATGGGCCAGTTGCAGCCCAGACACAAGCCTTGAGGCGGCAGTTGCACACAAGAATCAGCATTTTTTGTGGCCAAGAGGCGAATTTCTTCAAAAATTGGCAGTCAACAGTCGTTAACTGCCTATAATTTTAGGAAAATTCACTCCATTAGCCAGTTGCTGCGAGCGGCTTCTTTTCGCGCTTCACGAGCAGCTTGTTCGCTGCGGCGACATAGGCTCTCGCCGCCGCCGTTACCGTGTCCTCATGGGCACCCTGTCCATTAACGGTCCGTCCGTCTTCCTCAAGACGCACAGTACACTCGGCTTGCGCATCTGTGCCGTGAGTTACGGCATGCACCTGAAACAGTACCAAATGAGGCTCAAACTCCACGAGTTCCTTAATAGCATTGAATACGGCGTCTACAGGGCCGGAGCCGTAAACCACTGTTTTCTTCTCTTCCTCATCAATCTTCATAGTAAGGTCAGCGACCGCTGTGCCATTTGATGAAGAGTGCGTGTTGAGAGCAATTACCTGTAATCGATTTTCAGCAGTCGCCACCTCATCGTCCACCAGGGCAATTATGTCTTCATCGTAAATGGTCTTTTTGCGGTCAGCGAGTTCTTTGAACCGACGGAAACAATCCTGAAAAGCGTTGTCACCGAGTTCGTATCCCAATTCCTTGAGTTTATCCGCAAATGCGGCACGCCCAGATAATTTGCCAAGCACAAGCGTGGTTTTGGTCACGCCAACCGACTCAGGGGTCATGATTTCGTATGTTTCAGCGGCCTTGAGCACACCGTCTTGATGAATACCACTTTCGTGGGCAAAAGCGTTCGCGCCGACTATTGCCTTGTTGTTCTGAACACTAAAGCCAGTAACTAGCGAAACGAGCTTGCTTGCCTTTGATATCTCCGTTGAGACCACGCCTGTATGATAAGGCATCGCGTCGGCGCGCGTTCTCAGTGCCATCACAACCTCTTCCATCGCGGCATTGCCCGCGCGCTCGCCGATTCCGTTGATCGTGCATTCTATTTGGCGTGCACCGCCCATAACTCCCGCCAGTGAATTAGCGACCGCAAGTCCCAGATCATTATGGCAGTGGGTGGAGAAGATTGCCTTGTCGGCGTTGGCAACATTTTCGATTACATCGACATACATTTGGCCGTATTCCTGCGGCGTTGCGTATCCCACCGTATCTGGCAGGTTGATTGTTGTAGCCCCCGCCCTGATCGCGGTGTCGACGGCGCGGTAGAGAAAATCCATCTCCGTACGTGTCGCATCTTCCGCGGACCATTCTACATCATCTGTGAACTTCCGCGCATGGGAAACCGACTGGTGAATGGCTTCCAGGACGGCCTCTGGCTCCATTTGAAGTTTCACTTTCATATGCAATGGACTGGTTGCGATGAAAGTATGAATACGCCCGCTGGCTGCCGGTTTAATCGCCTCTGCCGCCCGGTCAATGTCGCCGAGCGCAGCCCGCGCGAGAGAGCACACCGTTGAGTTTTTAATGCGCTGGGCAATCTGGTGCACGCATTCAAAATCACCATTGGACGCGATGGCAAATCCCGCCTCAATGATATCTACACCCATGGCCTCAAGCTGCTCCGCGATACGCAACTTCTCTTCGAGAGTCATTGACGCGCCAGGAGACTGCTCACCGTCGCGCAAGGTAGTGTCAAAGATTCGCACACGATTCTTGTCTGTGTGTGACATGATATAATCCTAAATTTTCTAATGAATGTTTGAACTTAACTTCAGGCTGTTCCCTTAAGCACCAAAGCGTTCATACGCCTCTGCCGGTGTGCTCAAGGGCCAACTAGTCGGCCAGCACCTAGAAGTAGAAGCGTCAAAAGTAGAGTGGCAGCAGCAGCGCCAGCATACCGCAAACGGGCCTCAGCCTGTTGCCTTGAAATTGCAACAGCCTTCGCTTTTGACCTGTTTTTCGGCGCGTATGTCATGTTTCTCACATGCCTTCAATTAATGTCGTCTAACTATGACTCGAAAACTATAATGTTTTCTAAACGCACTTCAAAGTGAAATTTTATTTCAATTTAAACTTCATCAAGCCAATAAATTGGGCGGCCTCAGGAGGAAGCCGCCCGCTGTGATAAACCCACTGTTTTGGAAACTAGTTCTTGGCTTTGTCTACCAGCTTGCCTTCCTGCATCCAGGGCATCATGCCGCGCAGTTTGGAGCCCACATCCTCGATTGGGTGACGGGCTGCAAGGCCGCGGTGCGCCTTCAACTCCGGATTGCCTGCATTATTATCCGTGATGAAGTCTTTCACGAAACGGCCTTGTTGAATGTCTTCAAGAACCCGTTTCATTTCAGCTTTGGTCTCGTCCGTAATGATGCGTGGTCCAGTTTTATAGTCGCCGTATTCCGCCGTGTTGGAAATCGAGTAACGCATGTTTGCGATGCCACCTTCGTAAATAAGGTCAACAATCAGCTTCACTTCATGCAGGCACTCAAAATAGGCCATTTCAGGTGCATAACCCGCTTCCACCAGCGTTTCAAAACCAGCTTTGATCAGCTCAGATACGCCGCCACACAGCACTGCCTGTTCGCCGAAAAGGTCGGTCTCGCATTCCTCTCGGAAGTTGGTTTCGATAATGCCAGAGCGCCCCCCGCCGATGGCGGAAGCGTAAGAAAGGCACAGATCGTGTGCTTTGCCGCTTGCATCTTGATGCACAGCAATCAGGCACGGCACCCCTTTACCTGCCGCATATTGGCTGCGCACAGTGTGGCCGGGGCCCTTTGGCGCCACCATGATAACGTCGAGGTCTGCGCGAGGTTCGATCAACCCAAAATGAATGTTGAGGCCATGCGCAAACATGAGCGCAGCACCCTCTTTCATGTTGGCCGAAAGCTCATCAGCGTAAATGGCTGCCTGATGCTCATCAGGTGCCAGCACCATTACCATATCGGCTTTAGCCGCAGCTTCCGTAGCTGTCATACACGTGAAGCCAGCCGCTTCTGCCTTCTTGCGTGTAGACGACCCCTCACGAAGCGCAACGATCACTTCCTTGACGCCACTATCCCGAAGGTTCCCGGCATGAGCATGGCCCTGACTGCCGTAACCAACGATGGCGACGGTTTTGTCCTTCACCAAATTAACATCGGCATCACTGTCAAAATAAACTCGCATGATTAAGTTCCTTAAATGTCGGCGCGGTGCGCCTTCCCCAAATAAAAATTTCTAAAGTCCACTATCACCACGGGCAAGCGCGACGGCTCCCGTACGGGCCACTTCCACAAGGCCCAAGTCACGCATCAGATCAACAAAGGCGTCCAGTTTGCTGGCTGACCCGGTCAGTTCAAAAACGAAGCTTGTGCTTGTGCTGTCCACAACGCGGGCGCGAAACGCATCCGCAAGACGGAGGGCCTCCACGCGCTTGTCCCCCTCGCCCGCCACTTTAACAAGTGCCAGATCCCGTGATACATGCGGCCCCTCAATGGTTAAATCAGCCACCTTTTGCACCGGAACCAGTCGGTCCAGTTGCGCTTTGATCTGTTCGATGACCATGCGTGTACCGCTAGTCACCACCGTAATGCGGGACCGCTTGTCGTTGCGGTCTACAGCGGCTACCGTCAAGCTCTCGATATTGTACCCGCGGCCCGAAAACAGACCGATGACGCGTGCAAGCACACCGGCTTCGTTGTCCACAACAACGCTGATGGTGTGCGTAGCAATTGTGCCTTGCTCTTTCATGATGAAAATTCCGTATCGAATTCAGGCCGGGTTATACCACAGCCAACGCTTCGGCGTCTGTAGGTTTGCTAATACCGTCTCCCGGCAGCAGCATTTCATTGTGTGCTGCACCAGCAGGCACCATTGGGAAGCAATTTTCAAGCTTCGCAACCCGGCAGTCAACGATAACCGGACCATTGGTCTCGATCATCTCCGTGATCACGTCATCAAGGTCTTCCGCTTTCTCGACCTTCAGGCCCTTCATTCCGTATGCTTCGGCGAGCGCCACAAAATCAGGTAGCGATGCAGAATAGCTTTCAGACCGCCGTCCTTCATAACTCAGGTCCTGCCACTGACGCACCATGCCCATATATTCATTATTCATAATGAAAACTTTCACCGGCAAATTATATTGCTTCAGCGTGCCAAGTTCCTGAATATTCATCTGGATAGACGCCTCGCCGGCAACATCAATGCAGAGCCTGTCGGGGAACGCGATCTGGGCGCCCATTGCAGCGGGCAAACCATACCCCATGGTGCCAAGTCCACCTGACGTGAGCCAGCGGTTTGGCTTTTCAAAGCCCAAGAACTGAGCAGCCCACATCTGATGCTGGCCAACTTCGGTTGAAATAATCGGGTCTTTGTCTTTCGTCAGGGCCTCAAGGCGCTCAAGCGCCTTTTGCGGCATGATAACATCGGCTTGGTCCTGATACTGCAGGCACTGGCGACTACGCCAGCCCTCTATTTGCTGCCACCAGTCGTCAAGATTGGGCTGGTCAGTGGAATAGCCCTCTTCTTTCCAGATATCGATCATTCGACGAATAACGTGGGCTGCGTCGCCAACGATCGGAATATCAACAGCAACGTTCTTGTTGATCGAAGACAGGTCAATATCCACATGGATTTTTTTGGAACCCGGCGAAAACGCATCAATGCGTCCTGTAACCCGGTCATCGAACCGTGCACCAAGGTTCACCATTACGTCACAGTCATGCATGGCGTGATTGGCTTCCCAAGTGCCATGCATGCCCAGCATGCCAAGAAATTGCTTATCGCTCGCAGCAAAAGCCCCCAGTCCCATCAAGGTACTGGTCACAGGAAAACCGGTCATGTGGGCAAGCTCTGTCAGCAATTCAGACGCCTCTGGCCCGGAATTGATGATGCCGCCACCGGTATAAAGAATCGGACGCTTTGCTGACGCCATCGCGGCAACGGCCTCTTTGATCGCCTCCTCTTCACCTTCAAGCTGCGGCCGGTAGGTGCGGTGCTCGCCGCGGCCCGTTACCGCATACTCGGCTTCTTCAATCTGCACGTCTTTGGGCAAGTCAATTACAACGGGGCCCGGGCGCCCATTGGTGGCCACATAGAAAGCTTCATGGAAAACATTGGGAATATCGGCAGCGTCCTTCACAAGATAATTATGCTTGGTGCATGGGCGCGTGATGCCAACTGTGTCTGCTTCCTGAAACGCATCATTGCCAATCAGATGCCGCGCCACCTGTCCTGTCAGGCAAATCATCGGGATCGAATCAAGCATGGCGTCCGTCAGACCAGTTACAGCATTGGTAGCGCCTGGACCGGAAGTTACAAGCACAACACCCGGCTTGCCGGTTGATCGAGCATAGCCTTCAGCCGCGTGCGTCGCTGCTTGCTCGTGGCGAACAAGGATGTGCTTGATTTTATCCTGTTTAAACAGTTCATCATATATGGGCAGCACAGCGCCGCCCGGATAGCCAAAGACGACCTCGACACCCAGGTCCGTCAAAGCTTTGAGGATCATCTGCGCGCCGCTCAACTTAGTCGCGGCAGCCGCTTTTTTGCGGGTCGTTGCCATCGATGCAGTCATCTGGTGTTTCTCACTGTTAAACTCAAAATCCGCCCAAAATAACCTCCCCTTTACCAGTCACTGGCGGCGCAGTTACCGCGCCACCTGTTTCATAGTAATTGGGGGCGCTCTAAGAGCGCCCCCGGGGTGGGTCTCGTCACAGTTGAGGTCTGCTTTGGGCTTTCAGACCTCTGACGATCTCGCAGGCTGGCATGACATCGTCGAATCCCGTTTTATTGTACGATAATTACTCGGTCAACCTATTTTTTGAATAATTTAGTAACCAAATTATCAAAATAGCTTTCCGAATATTGCGCGTTAAGCGTATTCCAGCGAGAAAACTGGTTCCTGAACCAGGTTAGCTGCCGTTTTGCGAAGCGTCGGGTCTGCATTTTTGCCTGTTCAGACGCCTGTTCGAGCGAGATGTCACCTTGTAGGTAGGCAACCAACGATGGCACGCCTAGTGCCCGCATAACTGGAAGCTCACGCGCCAGGTTTCGCGCCAATAGCGCTTGCACTTCTTGCAGCCCGCCCTCCTTCAGCATCATATCAAAGCGCCGGTTGCAGCGGTCGTACAAAACCTCGCGCTCCGGCAGCAGAATGAACTTTTGCACTGCCCCTTGTTCATCGTGAATTTGCATGGGGCCTGGTTCGGTTTTTTTTTGCCACTCACTGAGAGGCGTGCCGGTGGCACGCTCGACTTCCACCGCCCGGCTAATTCTCTGGCTGTCTCCAGGCGCGAGACGTACTGCAATCTTTGGGTCGGTTAACAGCAGTTCCGCGTGCAGCGCCTCGCTTCCTTCCTCCGCGCATTGTCTGCGCACTTCCTGCCTGATCTCTTCCGGGATATCCGGCACCTTGGCGATGCCGTCCAACAGCACTTTGAAATACATACCAGTGCCACCGACCAAAATCGGAAGCTTGCCTTCAGACCATGCGTACTCGATTTGCTCCATGGCTTTATCCGCCCAAAAGGCCGCTGAACATGTCTCGGCTCCGTCGAGAAACCGGTACAGCCTATGTGGTGCCAGCTGTTCTTCTGCGGCGCTTGGGCAAGCGGTGATGACCCTCATATCGCGGTAAACCTGCATGCTGTCAGCATTTATAATAATACCGTCATAGGCCTG
This sequence comes from Kordiimonas sp., assembly GCA_963921265.3. Taxonomy (GTDB): domain Bacteria; phylum Pseudomonadota; class Alphaproteobacteria; order Sphingomonadales; family Kordiimonadaceae; genus Kordiimonas. Next base: position 3,989,142 of record OZ001196.2, on the reverse strand, counting down.
CGCCGCCTTAAGAGCGAAAGCTGACTTGCCGCCCGCGGTTGGACCTGCAATAAAAAGAGCTCGTTTCACAAGTTGGCCTCGCCTGGCTGAATGGATATCGGAAATTCAATGGACATTGTATTGACCCTGGTCGTCAACCCCGGCTTTGAAGATGCGCTAGAAAACGCCACAGCAGCAGCAATCACAGCGCTGAATAACGCGCCTGCTGAGATTGACCTACTCCATCAGGGTCGAGCAGTCGACATCAAATCCACCGGTGATTCTGTCGCGAGCTTGCTGGCATCAGTTGATGGATTGCTCAGTCCCTTTGCCCAGGTTGACTGGTGCCTTCAGCCAATCACATCTGATCGCAGAAAATCAATGCTGATCGCCGATATGGACTCGACCATGATAACCGTTGAATGCATTGATGAGCTTGCAGACTTTGTCGGCAAGAAAGAGGAAGTTTCCGGAATCACCGAAGCTGCCATGCGCGGCGAACTGGATTTTGAGGGCGCACTGAAAGAGAGAGTTGCTCTCTTGAAAGACTTGCCGGTGGACGCGCTCGAAACCTGTTACCGCGAACGCATCGAAATTATGCCCGGTGCCAAATCACTTGTCCGCACCATGACGAAGAATGGTGCATTTGCTGCACTGGTTTCAGGTGGGTTCACCTTTTTTACGGAACGAGTGGCAGGCGAAATCGGTTTTCAAACGAACAGAGCCAACATTTTAGCTATCGAAAACGATGCGCTGACAGGTACTGTCATTGAACCAATCTGTGGTGCCCAGTCCAAGCTCGATGCACTGAAGGAATATTGTACTGAGCGGGGCATTAATGCCGGTCAGGTCTTGGCGGTTGGTGACGGCGCTAACGACATCCCCATGCTGCAAGCTGCCGGGCTTGGTGTTGCGTATCATGCCAAACCCAAAACGGCGGCGGCGACCCACGCTGCTGTGCGAAACGGAGATTTAAGCACGCTGCTTTATTTTCAGGGGTACCACCAAGACGAATTCGCAGAATAAAAAGGCCGCCGAAGCGACCTTTTCTGTACTCTCATTTGTTCCGATCAATCGTCGGTCGACAGGCGCAGCGGAATGTGCGCGGTGTTGCCCCGCAAGTTGATCAACACCAGAATTCGATCGCGACCGTTGTCAACGGCTTCGTCAAACAGGTCCGCAACTTCACTTGGGCTTTCAACACGGCGATTGTTCACACGGATGATAACTGCACCCGAGCGAATACCAGCGCGGTAAGCCGCTGTGCGGCGAGACACTCGCATAACAACAACGCCGTCAACGTCTTCGTCAATGTCGAAACGCTGGCGCAGGCTGTCATTCATGGGGGCCAGTTCCATACCCTCAGTGAGCTCTCGGTCGGAACCTTCACGGCGACGGTCATTATCACCCTCTTCGCCGTCTTCGTCCTGCGTAATCCCTGCAAGCTCGTCAGAGAGTGCACCCGTGCGAACTTGAATTGTTTGCCTTTCGCCTTCACGGATAATCACAACATCTACCGCCTTATCGATCGGCGTACGCTTAACGAGGCGAGACAGGCTTGCACTATCGATCACTTCCTGGCCGTCCCAAAGAACGATGATGTCGCCCTCTTGGAGTTCGGCGGCAGCGGCCGGGCTATCCGGCTCAACGCGCGTAACCATGGCACCATCATCAATATCAAGATCAAGTGTTTCGGCAATATCATCCGTTAGCGCCTGGATGCTTACACCAAGCCAACCACGGCGCACACTGCCATACTCACGCAGTTGCTCCACAACGTTTTTGGCATGATTGGAAGGAATTGAGAAACCGATGCCGACGTTTCCACCAGACGGTGAAAAGATCGCCGTGTTCACACCAATCACCTCACCGCCCATATTGAAGAGCGGGCCACCTGAATTGCCGCGGTTGATCGAGGCATCCGTCTGGATGAAGGCTACATCATTTTGAGTGCCGCCTAATGTACGATTGCGAGCCGAAATAATACCAGCGGTCACAGTACCGCTTTGGCCAAAGGGGTTACCAATAGCGATTACCCAATCACCAATTCGCGAAGACTCGTCGTTGCCCCACTCAACTGCAGGGAAGTCATCGCCGTTTTCATGATTGATTTTCAATACTGCGAGGTCTGACAACGCGTCGCGCCCAATAACCTCCGCGGTGTAGTCATCCCGGTTAGGGAAAGACACGGTAATTTCGTCAGCACCCTCAACAACGTGGTTGTTGGTAATAACAATGCCAGATTTGTCGATCACAAAACCCGAACCAAGGGAACGCGCTTGACGTGGCTCTTCGTCCTCATCAAAGCGATCACGGAATTGCTCCCAAAACTCTTCAAACGGCATACCATCGGGGATTTGTGGCGCACGGCGATTTCCGCGACCACGGATCGTTTGTACCGTTGAAATATTAACCACTGCTGGGGAAAGTGTTTCCACCAGATTGGCGAATGTGTCGGGGCGATCATCTGCCCGAACATTAGGAACCACAGTTGCAGCCATAGCAGCAACCAGAAGGGCCACACCAAGCGCCTTCAATGGCGACAGAGTAGCTCGCTGGTCGATTGTTTTTGTAAAGTAAGTGCGCAATGCACCTCTCCTTTTATGTTAACTCGTTACTATCTTTGTACTGGTCAGGCCGTGAAATCGATCACAAACCTTGTACGAGCCATACAATCGCTACACCAATCACCGCCATGGTCAAGCCTAGCCCCCTAAGCTTTGCGGCGGGTTGTTCGAGCATTGCGACAAGCAGCGATTTCATGCTCGAGGGTAAAAGAGCATAGGCCACGCCCTCTATAAAAAGAGCGAGGCCCAACCCAATTGCGAGGAGTGACCAGTCCAAATCAAGCCCCTCAATAAAACAAGATCTAGTTGTTTCCTGCGGCTTGTGAATTCACAAAGAGTTTGAAGAATTCACTATCTGGTGAAAGGATCAAACGCGTGTCGTCTTCCCCAAGTGCTGCACGATATGCCTGCATGGTACGATAGAATTCGAAAAACTCTTCGTCTTTACCAAAAGCATCTGCGAAAATCTTGACCGCACGACCATCAGCTTCACCGCGGATGATTTGCGACTGACGTTCAGCGTCTGCTACAAGCACCGCTTGCTGCCGGTCTGCATCAGACCGGATTTTTACCGCATCCCGAAGACCTTCGGCACGCTTTTCAGCTGCCTCTTGCTCCCGCTCAGTTTTCATGCGGTCAAAAATTGCTTGGCTGTTCTGCACCGGCAGGTCCACGCGCTTCAGCCGAACGTCCACTACCTCAAGTCCAACTGAAGCAGCACGCTCATTGGTTAGTTCGCTGATTTGATCCATAAGTTCAGCACGCTGGCCAGACACGATGTTCTGCATCGGCTGGCTCGCGAGCACGTCCCGCACAGTAGAAACCATGATGCCCTCGAGGAGATCACTGGCAATCCGATCCGTTGCTGCGGCTTGGTATCGCTTCAGTGGATCAACCACTTTATAGCGCGCAAAACTATCTACAAGGATGCGGCGCTGGTCACTAGCAAGCACCTCTTGAGGCCGGATATCAAGGCTCAGGATACGCTTGTCGATGAAGATCACCTGTTCAACGATCGGCATTTTAAAATGCAGTCCGGGCTCTGGCACCGTACGACGCGGCTCACCAAACTGAACCACCAGCGCCTGCTCGCGCTCGCTGACTACATAAAGGCTATTGAACCCAACAAAGGCGATGAGCGCGAGAACAACTAGTCCTGCAATTGACTTAGCATTCATTATTATTCTCCACCATTCTTGGCTTTATTAAGTTCCGAAAGCGGGAGGTAAGGCACTACGCCTGAACCCGCATCGCCATCAAGGATGATTTTGTCCATACCGGAAAGAATCTGCTCCATTGTCTCCAGATAGATTCGCTTCTTGGTGACATCTTTTGCAGCAACATATTCGTTGTAGACCGATGTAAAACGTGCTGCCTCACCTTCTGCGCGCGCCACGGTTTGTGCGCGGTAGGCTTCAGCAAGTTGCAGCAGACGCTCTGCTTCACCTTGAGCACGCGGAATCACCTCGTTTGCATAGCGCGTAGCTTCGTTCCGTGAACGTTGCTGGTCTGCTTCAGCCCGCTGCACGTCCAGGAATGCGTCTTTCACGGCTTCCGGCGCCTCTGACTCGATAATCTGAACCCGCAGGACACGGACACCGCTTTCGTAGCTGTCCAGGGTTTCAATAATCTGCTCAAGAGCTTGCAACTGAATCTGTTCTCGAGCGGTGGTGATAATCGGCACGATCTGATTTTTGCCCACGATCTCGCGCATCACGCTTTCAGACACAGCCTTAATGGTGCCTTCAGGATCACGAAGCTTGAAAAGATAATTACCCAAGTCCTTGATTTGCCAAACAACATTGAAGCGAACATCAACAATGTTCTCGTCCTGAGTCAGCATCAGGCTTTCATCCAAACCACCAGAGCGGCGGGATCCAGAAGTACGAGCACCAATTGAGATTGTTTTTTCGTCGGTTACACCGCGAACCTCAACAGTTTCAATGGGATATGGCAAATGCCAATGCAAGCCAGGGTCAGAAAGAATAGTGCGCTCGCCAAAGCGAAGAACCACCCCCTGCTCATTGGGCTCAACGCGGTAAAAACCGCTGAACATCCAAATAGCGAGAACCGCAAGCAAAACCAGGAAAATCCCACCTTTTCCGCCAGGTAGCGCATTCTTCAGCTGTTCCTGACCCTTACGGATCACCTCGTCGATGTTTGGCTCATTGCCGCCTCCACCGCCACGACCACCGCCGCCGCGCTGGCCATTCCCCCACGGATTGGGGCGCTCGCCATCACCATTATTTTGCCAGGGCATACTAAACTCCTTCAGCTGTCACGGGCGTGACATTCTGGACGCGCTTTCTATATAGAAAGCAAATTTGTGTTGCTTAGCTATATATGGTAGCCGCACATGACCTGCAATGATGTTGGGGCAAATTCGGGGGGATTTGCGCCGAAAAGAGAGTGTATCGAGCAAAAATGAACGCAAACCTCAAAGAAACAGTCGAAAATCTCCTCAAAAAATACTTTTTACCCGGTTCGAAAGAGGACATCGTGAGCGCAAAAATTGTCAGCGCGGTCATTGTCAATGACGGTCAGGTAGGAATCATTCTCGATTTTGGCGATGCGCTCCCTGATGCTGCAAATACTCTGCGGTCAGAAATTGAAGCTGATGTCGGAAAGCTGTCTGGCATTGTTTCTGCCAATGTTGTTGTTACGTCCGCTGCGAAGCAAAAACCGGGGCAGCCCACTTCCGGCCCTCGTCCGGTAAAATCGGCGCCACCGCTTTCGCCAGCCCCCAAGGCACCGCCTACCCCAACGGAAATTCCCGGCGTGAAACACATTATTGCAGTTGCAAGCGGCAAAGGCGGTGTAGGCAAGTCGACCACCTCGGTGAACCTTGCCCTTGCACTTAAGGAACAGGGCCTTTCGGTCGGCATATTAGATGCCGACATATTTGGACCCAGCCTCCCCATGCTAACCGGGCTGGATGCCAAACCCGAAACCAAAGACAAGATAATTCAACCTCTTGAAGCACACGGTCTTAAGCTGATGTCGATTGGGTTTCTGATTGATGTCGACCAACCTGTTGTGTGGCGCGGTCCGCGGGTGATGGGGGCCACACAGCAGCTTCTGAAAGACGTTGCCTGGGGCCCGCTGGATGTATTGATCGTCGACATGCCACCGGGCACCGGAGACGTGCAACTTACCATGGTGCAGCAAGCTCCCTTGAGCGGAGCCGTCATTGTTTCCACACCTCAGGACCTTGCCCTGATTGACGCGCGCAAAGGCCTTGCCATGTTCCAGAAAGTCAATGTTCCCATTTTTGGCATCATCGAAAATATGACAAGCTTCGTTTGCCCTCATTGCGGCGGTGAAAGCCATATATTTGGCCATGGCGGTGCAGAAGAAACAGCTGGGAAGCTGGGGTGTGAGTTTCTGGGCGGTGTACCACTTGAGATGGATGTGCGCCTCAGTGCCGATAGCGGCACTCCGATCATGGTTCAGGACACGAATAGCGCGGCAAAAGAGGTTTATCGTTCAATTGCCGAAAAAGTGGCCAGAAAAATCAGTTAAATCATACGTTCGTATGTGACAAAAGCGTAAGCGGGTTTGTCGGCTTCAGCTGGATGTGCGGCGCGTGACGTTTCTTGCCACTGCTCGACTTCTATGTCGGGGAAAAAGGCATCCCCCTCCACAGATAGTGAAACTTCCGTCACATAGAGCTTGCCCACGAGCGGTAGCATCGCGCGGTATATCTCCGCACCGCCAATCACCATCACCTCTTCAGCACCTGACGCCGCTGCCACAGCAGCCCCGGTTGACTTTACAACAGTAACACCATCCGCAGACCATTCTGTATTTCTGGTGATGACAATGTTTTGCCGCCCCGGCAATGGCCGACCGATGGATTCGAAGGTTTTTCTACCCATGATGATCGGTTTGCCCATAGTGACAGATTTAAAATACTTCAAATCGGCTGGCAGGTGCCATGGCAATTGGTTGTCGACACCAATGACGTTATTGTCAGCCATTGCTACAATAAGTGAAACTTTCATGTGCAAATCCAAATCGAACCGCGCCTATATGAGCGCGCCATCATCCTCATCAGATTCTACGAGGTCAAGAGGCAGCTGAACACGAATAGTCGTGCCCACATTTTGAATGCTGCGCACACTGATAATGCCATCCATCCGGTTAACAAGTTCACGGCATATAGCGAGCCCTAACCCAACACCGCCATGTTGGCGCGAGTGTGTCGTGTCCACCTGCGTAAATCGATCAAACAAAATTGACTGCTTATCTTCCGGAATACCGATGCCGGTGTCCTGAACCTCTAGCACCCATGCTGCGGCAACATTTTTGAAAGGTTTGGGATGAAGGCGGATTTGCACCGACCCTTCTTTGGTGAACTTGATGGCGTTTGACGCCAGATTGATCAAAACCTGGCGCAGCCGCAATTCATCACCCTGTATCGATTGCGGCATGGCATCCGCCATGTTGAAGGAAAAATCCAGTCCCTTTTCTTCCGCTTGGTGGAATAACAACCCCATGACGCCTTCGATCAAGTGCCTCAGTTCCAGCGGCTTTTTTTCAATGCGTACACGCCCTGCTTCAAGTTTTGCGAGGTCAAGAATATCATTGATGATGCTAAGCAGGTGCTTGCCACTGCTGTTAATGTCACCGGCATACTCAATATAACGTTTGTCGCCGATCGGTCCGAGGGTTTCAGTTTCTAAAATCTCAGAGAAGCCCAAAATTGCATTCAATGGCGTGCGCAACTCGTGGCTCATCGTGGCCAGGAACTCGGATTTTGCAAGGTTAGCGGCTTCTGCAGCCCGCCGCGCATCATCAACTTCACTGTTCAGGTTTTGCAGCATCCGATAGTGGTTTTCGAGCTCGGAATGCGCTTCCTTTAGCGCTCGCGTACGACGATTAACAATTTCCACAACCCGATTTGACCGGCGGATTTGATCATAGGCCAGAAAACCAAGAATGGCGGTAACCAACACGCCCAACATACCCACGCGAAGAACATTTTGCATGTCAATCTGATAGGCCTGCTCACTGGCAAACAAGGCAATCTCCAGCCCGCCCAGTCCAACATTCACTGTGGTGCCAGATGTCCAAGCGCCACCCGCTGGCGTTTCATTTTGATCTGGTATGCCCGCAAGTTTCACCGTCACGGGTTCCTTATCAGCGGCAACGCCGCCGGCACGCCGATTGTAAAAGTTTACACCACCCAATAAGGCGCTCACACTGCTGCGTTCAGACAAAACGTCCAGATGCACAACTTCCACTAGGAAAGCGTTGCCAATTGCCGACCGAAACGGACTGACAATAACCAGTTTGCCAGAGGGGGTTGCAACCGGGCTAAGTTTTTCCGTAACCAGTTCAAAGTCCGTTTGGCCAATCGTCAGCACCTGGTCGAGCAACTGATTATACTGCTCGAAACGTGCGAGGTCCAAGCCAACCAATGACGCTCCACCATCATCGCTGACATCCCGTTCACGCATACCCACATACGCCAAATAGTATGCCGAACGACGACCAGGTACGTCGCTTTGGTCAGTGTGAGTGGGTGCTTCATTAATCTCTCCGATCAGAGAGCGAACTTGCAGATGGGACTCGCTTCCATCCGCTGCAACCACCAACAGTGTTGTCACCGCTTCTGCGGAATTGATAGACGTGTAGCTGTCAACAAATTCAGCGAGTTCCCTGCCTTCTGGCTCCCCGGTCAGGGCAAAAACGTCGCCAAATCTGGTGACTGACGCATTGATGCTGGTGAGATCTGCCGAAATTCGGGCCAAAAACCGGCCAGAAGCGTCACGAAACTCATCGCGCGCATCACTAACGGCGCTGCTGTATACCTCGTTTACAATAAGGCCGGTGAACAGCAGGCCAATACCAACCACGAGGCTGAATAAGGTCAGTTGACGAAAATTCATTTCACGTGCAGCAAACACGAACACCTCTTTGCAACTTTATCCAACCTTAAAAAGGTTTTCAATTCAGTCCCTTACTGCCTAAACGGCGATGGGGGCCTTAATGAGGGCGTGTGACTCATACCCTATGATTCGGATATCATCATAGGTAAATGCAAATATATCCCTAACGTCTGGATTCAATTGCAAGGTCGGTAATGGTAATGGGTCTCGTGAGAGCTGAAGGTCAGCCTGTTCCACATGATTGGCATACAGGTGGGTGTCTCCAAAAGTATGCACAAAATCACCGACTTCCAAGTCGCATACTTGCGCAATCATGTGGGTCAAAAGAGCGTAGGACGCGATGTTAAAAGGTACTCCCAAAAACACATCGGCGCTTCGCTGATAGAGCTGACAACTCAGTTTGCCCTCAGCCACATAAAATTGGAACAAACAATGGCAAGGCGGCAGTGCCATGCTGTCAACTTCCGAAACATTCCACGCGGAAACAATGTGGCGCCGGCTGTCCGGGTTGTTTTTGATCTGCTCGATCAGATTGGCAATCTGATCTATTTGTTTGCCGTCTGGGGTTGGCCAGCTGCGCCACTGATGACCATATACGGGACCCAGGTCACCATTCTCGTCTGCCCATTCGTCCCAGATCGAAACGCCATTGTCCTTCAGGTATTTTATGTTGGTATCACCTGCTACAAACCATAAAAGTTCATGGATAATAGACCGCATGTGCAGCTTCTTTGTGGTGACCATCGGAAAGCCGTCCGCAAGATTGAAGCGCATTTGATGTCCAAATACGCTGTATGTGCCTGTACCTGTGCGGTCACCCCTGAAAGTGCCTTCAGTCCGTACACGTTTTAGCAAATCAAGATATTGCTGCATTCATCCCCCCGTTTATCGCTGGCCACGTTTATATCGCCAACTATACCTTGGTTGATTTATTGCTGAGGCAACTCCTGCAAGCAAGAGCGAATTCCTGATTTCGAATTATTCGGCTGCCAACGTGATGGCGGAACGCAGTTTTTCCAAGTCGGCCAAATAGGTATCAACAAAAAGACCAACGACCGCGTTTCTTTTCAGCTCCATATATTCAATACGGTGATGGAGATTAAAAAGGTCGATAATACTTTGCCTTAATGGATGCGAACAATGCTCCAAACCAGCAGAGGCCATCGACCATTGGCCGAAACTCCGAGCAGGAAGATCTTCATCCAGTAGCTTGGCAACCGAAAGATGACGGTCATCGTTTCGAATGCGAGCAAAACAGGCTTCAACGGCACTTTTTGGCCCCTCCAATACCTGTAGAAACTGGCCACCGTGAAACAACAACATGCCGGTGATATTGTCCGCTGCATTGTTTTTGCAGGAACTCTCAAGAATTGAAAACAGTTCGTTTTCGTCGACGGATTGCTCCGCAACGCTGATGTAGCATAAAAGGCGCACGTCGCTTCCCCGCAGGCACCAATGTCATTTCCTGTAGCCAATCTAAGGGGATATGGCTTGCGAAAACAAGTAAAATATCAACTACTTAGAATGCAGTCTTGCGGGTGAAAACTCAAAGGTCGAGGTGCGATGAGAAGCGGTCCAAATCGGACAAATAGGTATCAGCAAAGATTCCGATCGCTTTGTTTTTATGCAGTTCATCATATTGCACGTGCTCTTGGAGTTCGAGCAAACTGATCACACTCGACCGGAGCGAGTATTCAAAGTCGGTAAGTTTAACTGCGGCCATGTCTCAGCCATGAAAACAGCGTTTTTCAGCTTTTTGATCGACCAAAACGATGATGCCCGTATGGCGGGGATCGCACTGAATCCGGGAAAAACACAAGCGCAATGCCTTTTCAGGACCTTCTAACACCTGAAAAAACTGCTTCGAATGGTACATCAACATACCGCTGATTTCACTGTGCGCATTGTTGCGACGTGCTGAGTCAAGAATATCACCCAGCCCCTCATCACTCATGGCGGGCGTTGCTGCGCTAATGTATACCAATTGGTGCATAAACCTACCAATGGCTATGTAATACTCGCTTCCTGTGCTGGCGCATTATCTCTCATAATTGCTTAAAAACAAGTTAAATCAATAACTAACGCGTAAGGTGTACAAGAACACTTTAAGGGGTAATCAACTAAATCGCATCGTCATTTAATGGATAAAGTCCTTCTCTTTTAGCTGAGGACTTCTTATATAGCAGATGCTGGCTTGCCAGCTATGGCGATAAAGGACGCAGTGAGTACGTATTGCGGACCCGGGGGCAGTGCCCGGCGCCTCCACCAAGAGCCACCAGAAGAATACTGATGGTTGTTGATGGGGGCGAACCAGGATCGACGTGTATCGAAAGTTGTTTGTCTTTCGCTCGGGATGGCACCGCCGTGATGGGCCACCTTAAAATAAATGCTAACGACAATGACGTCGAGTTCGTTGTTGCTGCGTAAGCGGTCATAGCAACTACATTTATCTGAATTCCTGAGAGTTGACGCTTTCAGGTGGGGGGTGGGCCACCTAGCAACAGAACGGCCCATTACTTTCCTGATTTATTTCCTGACACACAGCAGCCACGTTGGCGGACAGATATCTTCTGTTGCAGACGCAACAGCCTCTTCCAGATGGGTGTATGTGAGTGGCCGGCTACTATGTGCCGCCACAAAAGTCTCTGGCTTGAGGTCAACGGCCTGCAATGCAGACAAAAGCCCGCCGCTTGCGCGAACACCGCCTTCAGCTTGCCGGGAGAAAAACAGGTCTGCCGTGAACATTATACTTTCGTCTCGCACATGGGTGCCCAGATTGTGGCTTGAGTGACCGGTTGGAATGTCAACGATATGAATTCGTCCCAGCTGATATTCTGCACTTGAAACAAGAAGCCGTTCCTCATCACGCAGCGGTCGGCCCAATCTTTGCTCGACGGTAGAGAGATGATCGGTGTGCACCACAAATGTAGCCCCCAAGTCTGCAATTTCCTGCACACCGCCGATATGATCCATATGATGATGGCTGACCACAAAATAGCGCACTGGCTTTTGGATGCCGGTTAGTTGGTTGACGGCCTCCAACCTTTGCGGAAAGCGATCGTATCCCCCCGCCGCCGTATAATAGTCTCCTTCGTCCACAAATAAGGAAAAGCCCCAATTTTGACCCGCAATGTACACACCGTCGCCAATCTCTGTCGCCGTCATCTCCGAGAAATCCAGACCACCCCCATCTCGTGTATAACCCTCGGGGATTTCGAACAAGCCCTTGTCTTCCGGATTAAGAGTGACCTGCCGCGAAACGGTGAGGGTGCGCGGCTCACTGCGGTTATAGACGTAGGTGTCACCTGCATACGTCAGGGCACCAATGTGCTGGTGATTGCTGAACCTGTATGAATGAACCTCGCCCTGCATCCAATGTGGGCGTGTTGCCATGCTCAGCAAATTGGTCTCGCTATGAACATACAGGGTCAACTCGGGGTGGCCGCTTGGCCGAAAGACAATTTTATGGTGCATGACACCGTCAAGTGTGTCCTGGCCCGCGAGCTTTGCCTGTTCCCGCGCTTGATCAAGCATATGCACGAGGACGGTATCGAGAGTGTAGGACAAACGCCGGTCAGCAGCTGCATAGGAGAGCGAGCGGCTCGCAGAATAGGTACGTTTGCTGTGATTGAGCGAATAGCCCGATGTGCCATCAAAAAACTGGTTTTGGGTGTATCTGCCAGAAGCTGACCAGCTGGCTGAACGCCAGCTTTTGCGTGATTTTGCAAAGTCAATGAGTACGGATGCCTGAAAATGGCCGATGTCCACCAAGTCAGGCGACGCGCTTTGACCAAAATTGAGACGTTTGGTGTGATCGGTGAATTCAAGGGCAGAAAGCCCGGTCAGCTCTGTGCCGCCATAAGCCTCCACAATCTTGTCAATAAGAACGTCCTCGGCCTCACCCGCCAAAAGCGGTGTCTTTAGGAGCAGCGAAGCCAAAAGACCAGAAACGACATGTTTGGTTATCATGCAAGAATCCCTCTGCTTGACATCACACAACTGGGGCTGCATGAGGCATTTACGATGAAGGTTGCTATCCCTGCTCCTTCAATGATGGTCGAACCTAATCAAGGTAATATATGAGACAATTGGGGTGCGGCAGACCGGCCCGTCGATACGACAAGCCGTTACACGATAACCTTACAAAACGTAAATGGCGGGGCAAAAATGCCCTGAATGGTGCCGAAGGGCATGTTTTGCCTTCACTGTGAAAGCGGCACCGTTTATAAGGGCGTCAGGTACGAGTAAACACAGAGCACGAGTATGACGGAAAGCCACATTGATTACGATGCCAAGGTTCAGGATGCGCTCCGGAGCGTGGTAAAGACCGTGCTGACAGAAACTGCCAATGATGGCCTGCAAGGCGACCATCATTTTTATGTAGCGTTCAAAACGCAAGCACCAGGCGTTAACATTCCTGCGCACCTGGTCAGTCGTTTCCCGGATGAGATGACCATTGTGCTGCAACACAAGTTCTGGGGTCTCGAAGTCCATGAAGAGCATTTCGAAATTGGGCTATCGTTTAACCAAAAGCCCGAACACCTGATTATTCCATTTGCTGCAATCGTCGGGTTTGTGGATCCAAGCGTCCAGTTTGCCCTGCAGTTTCATGATGAATCAGAAGCGTCCGACGGAGAGGATGCTGTGACGGACATCGAACAGGTCATTATGGATAGCGACGACGGCATGTTTTTGCCTGATGCTGGTGAGGAAACACTGGCTGATAAAGTCGCTGCAGATACCTCAAAGGATGCACAAGTCGAACCGGCAGCAGAAGAACCAAAAGACAATGTGGTAACTCTGGACGCCTTCCGCAAAAAATAATCCGTCGCCTTCCAAAGCATTAACATTTGGGAGGCTTTAAACACTGGCTGCAACGAAGCAGCGACAACTCAAAGCACGCAAGGGCCAATGCGATGTCAGACTGGACATATTCAAAGCTGTTTCAACTGGGCGAAGACGAGACGTCCTACCGCAAACTGACAGGTGATCATGTTTCCACCATTGAAGTGGACGGCAAATCCATTTTGAAAGTGGAAGACGAGGCACTTGAGTTGCTGACCCGCGAGGCAATGTCGGATATTGCACACTTGTTGCGCCCCGGTCATCTGCAGCAGCTTGCAAACATTCTCGAGGATCCGGAAGCCAGCGACAATGACCGCTTTGTTGCAACCGAACTTCTTAAAAACGCAAACATCGCCGCTGGCCGCGTTCTGCCAGGCTGTCAGGATACGGGCACTGCCATCGTGGTTGGCAAAAAAGGCCAGTATGTCTGGACGGATGGCGACGATGCTGCGCCCCTTACCAAAGGCGTGATGCGCACCTACACTGAAACCAATCTGCGCTATAGCCAAATGGCACCTTTGTCCATGTACAAGGAAGTGAACACAAAGAATAACACACCTGCACAAATCGACATCTACGCTGACAAGGGCAATGAATATCACTTCTTGTTCCTCGCTAAGGGCGGCGGAAGCGCCAATAAAACATTCCTGTTCCAGCAAACACCGGCAACTTTGCGCGAAGACCGCATGCTGGCGTTTCTCGATGAGAAAATCCGTACGCTCGGCACGGCTGCCTGCCCGCCATATCATTTGGCAATTGTGATTGGCGGCCTGTCGGCTGAGCAAAACCTCGCGACGGTAAAAAAAGCATCAGCCCGCGACTATGACAGTCTGCCCACAACCGGCAACGAAACCGGCCGCGCCTTTCGCGACCTTGAAATGGAAGAAAAAGTGCTGGAGATGACACGCAATATGGGCATCGGCGCGCAGTTCGGTGGCAAATACTTCTGCCATGATGTGCGCGTTATCCGTCTGCCCCGCCATGGTGCGAGCTTGCCCGTTGGCATTGGCGTTTCCTGCTCCGCCGACCGCCAAGTGAAGGCGAAAATCACTGGCGAAGGGGTATTCCTTGAAGCGCTCGAGACTGATCCGGCTAAATATATGCCGGAAGTCACGGACGGCGACCTATCCAGCGAAGTTGTGAAAGTCGACCTCAACAAACCGATGCCGGAAATCCTGAGCACACTTAGCCAATATCCGATCAAAACCCGGCTGGCGCTTTCCGGCACCATTGTTGTGGCGCGCGACCTTGCGCACGCCCGCATCCAGCAAATGATCGAAGACGGCGCAGAAATGCCCGACTATTTCAAAGATCACATCATTTATTACGCTGGCCCTGCCAAAACCCCGGACGGTTATGCTTCTGGCAGTTTTGGTCCCACCACCGCTGGTCGCATGGACAGTTATGTCGGCCCATTCCAGAAACTGGGCGGCAGTATGGTGAGCCTCGCAAAGGGCAACCGTTCACGCGCCGTTACCAAAGCGTGCGAAGAAAACGGCGGTTTTTATCTGGGCTCAATCGGTGGACCTGCAGCGATCCTCGCCAAAAACAATATCAAGAATGTTGAAGTCCTTGATTTTGAAGACCTTGGCATGGAAGCAGTATGGAAAATCGATGTGGAAGACTTCCCGGCCTTCATCGTGGTGGACGACAAAGGCAACGACTTCTTCAAAGACGTTTAGACATTTAGCGCTGAAACACAGGATTTTGCTTGCGCTTCGGCCCACTTCCTCCTAGAACGCGCACCTTGTGATTTTGCGGCCGGGCCAAACCTACTGCCGCCATAGAGGACGCTCTGCGCCATGACAAAACCATTTTCCCTGCCCGGGCTTTCGCTCGCGCAGTCCAGAACCGAATTGCTTTCAGGCCTGACAGTTGCGCTGGCGCTGGTACCAGAAGCCGTTGCTTTTGCATTTGTGGCGCAAGTAAACCCGCTTGTGGGCCTTTATGCTGCTTTTATTGTCGGTTTGATCACGGCCGTTATTGGTGGGCGCCCCGGCATGATCTCAGGCGCAACAGGCGCGCTTGCCGTTGTCATGGTTGGCCTCGTGGTTACGCACGGTGTGGAGTATCTTTTCGCAACCGTCGTTTTAATGGGTATCCTACAGGTTTTGGCGGGCGCGTTCCGGCTCGGGAAGTTCATTCGCATGGTGCCCCACCCGGTTATGCTGGGTTTTGTAAACGGCCTTGCGATCGTGATTTTCCTGGCGCAGTTAGGCCAATTCAAAGTACCCGGTACAAATGAATGGATGGCCAGTGACCAGCTCACATTAATGCTTGGCCTCAGCTTTCTGACGATGGCTATCATTTGGCTCGCCTCCAAATACGTTAAGGGCTTTCCAGCCCCCCTTATGGGCATTTTGGCCGTGTCTGCACTCGTTATTGGTCTCGGTATCGATATCCCGCGTGTGGGCGATTTGGCCACGATCAAAGGCGGGTTGCCTGAGTTCCATATCCCAATGGTACCGCTTAACGCTGAAACCCTTTCGATCATTTTCCCATACGCAGTCATTCTGGCCGCCATTGGACTGATTGAATCTTTGCTCACCCTCAATCTGGTTGCAGAGCTGACCGATTCAAAAGGTGGTGCTTCACAGGAATGCTTCGCTCAGGGAACAGCCAACATTGTGACCGGCTTCTTTGGCGGTATGGGCGGCTGTGCAATGATCGGCCAATCCATGATCAATGTGAATTCTGGTGGACGCACACGGCTTGCAGGTATTGCCGCGGCTCTGTTCCTGCTTGCTTTCATTGTTGTCGGCAGCAGCTTGATTGAGCAAATCCCGCTCGCGGCGCTCGTAGGTGTGATGTTCATGGTTGTCATTGGCACTTTCGCTTGGTCCAGCTTCCGTATTATCCACAAAATTCCAAAGTCAGATGCATTTGTGCTGGTTCTGGTGTCAGGTGTAACTGTTGCCAGTGACCTTGCTGTGGCGGTTATTGTCGGCGTAATCGTTTCCGCGCTCGTGTTCGCCTGGCAGGCCGCAAAACGTGTTGGTGCCCACACCAGTGTTTCAGAAGATAATGTCAAAACCTATGAACTTCATGGACCATTGTTCTTTGGCTCCGTCGCAAGCTTCAATGAGCTTTTTGACCCAAAGTCCGACCCGGACGAAGTCATCGTGGATTTCCTGGATAGTCGCGTGTGGGACCACTCTGGCCTGCAGGCCATTGATGCCCTTTACGATCGCTATAAGGCGGCTGGTAAAAAACTGCGTTTGATGCACCTGAGCGCTGATTGCCAAAGGTTGCTGACCAAAGCTGGTAATCGGGTTGAAGTCTCGACCCTTGAAGATCCTGAATACGGCATTGCCATTGAGTATGAAGGCCGTCTGGAGCGCGAAACGGCGATCTAGCAAGCCGGGCCTCCGCGTTTGTTCTATGCCTGCCTGAATGTCATGTGCTATTCATAGGTCGGGACAGTCATGGACAGGTGTTGGGGAAGCAGTATGGATTATGTCATCAGGCCAGCCGCACGAGCGGACGCAAGCGAATGCTATGAATTGGTTCGCGGGCTCGCAGGCCATGAAGAACTTGACGATTATCTACAGATTGATGAGGACACGTTCACAAGCGCAGCTTTTGGTGAAGAACCCCAGTTCGAAATCCTGGTTGCGGAGTTGGATGGCAAAATCGCGGGCATCGTGACCTACTTTCATCGATTTCACATTTGGTTTGGCGAAAAACTGATCGAAATTGACGATCTGTTTGTGCATCCAAGCGCGCGCGGACGAGGCATTGGTCGGAAACTGCTGCTTGCGATCGGACATCTTGGCCGCAGCGAAGGCGTGCATGTGAAATGGACAATCACGTCTTCGAATGTTCGCACCATCCATATGTACCGACGCATGGGGGTAGATTATAGCCCGCGCGGAGTTTGCATCTGGGCCCCGGAAGACATTCCAGACGAATAAGTCTTTTGGTTTTTGATGCGGTCAAGCCGGTACGGTGCCATCCCTTCTGTGCCATCTAAAGAAGTGCCGGTTTCATCTCGACCATTAAACTCAACAAACAGCGCTCGCCCGGTGAGTTTATAGCGCCACTGCCAATCCAGTATTTTTTTGCGCACCGTTGACATGACCTTGCATTCGCCGGCGCTTTTGCCTTCATAGCCGTCGTCAATCGCAGTCCACACAAGCGGACAAGACGCGCCTCCTTTGGCAGCCTCCAGGTCTTCCTTTTTGATGCCAGCCAGCTTCCAGGCTTCACGGGCGAAAGGCAGCTTGCGTTCCTGCGCTTTGAAACGATGCGGTGTCATCAGGATTTGCTCACCATCAACTTCAAAGGTCCAGACGAGAAACTCATTGAAATCAAAGATCCATTGGCCCGCATTGTATTCAGTTGTCCCCACCAACATGTGGCTGCCGATTTCAGGGGCTTCGACACGCTGAAATGTGCGATTAACCCAATAGTGGCGCTTGTCATCAGGCACACCCGCGGCAAGGTCTTCTTCCATTTGCTGGCGGCTTTCAAATTCGCCGGACAACAAAGCGATGAACTTGTCCAAAAGCTGGTTATCGGTCGCATGAACTGGGGCCACATAACTGATTATGATGGCAAAACTAATGGCGAGACGGCGCATAATAGGCCCCTAATGGTTTAAGGCATAGTCAAGGTAAAATCAGCCTGCGCCACACTCTTGCCGTTCACCATGATCTCTATCAAATGCTCACCGGGGTAATAGACCCGCGTTGTAATAGGTTTGATGGCATGTTTCCGTGTTGAGTTAAGACCCCCACTAGACTGGTTTTGCATGTCTTTCCATTTAAATACTTTGGGAGCGCGCTTACCGTTCGCTTTCACAAAATGGATGGCGTAATCAATCATCAGGTTGGTGCCTGTGGGCAAGCCATCCAAACTCAATTCAAACTCCAGCGTTTCTCCATAGTTCACTACAGGCGTTAGTACCGTCAGTTTTGCACCGCTCGGAGCGATTGGCATGTATCCGAAGGCCGCCAGTGTTTTTTGATGGCCCTGTTTGATGAGCGTACGGCAGGCATGTTTCACCAGTCTCTGCCTGTCTTTGGAGGCACCTTTCAACCAGTCCACAGCGATGCCCGCCACCATGTCCGGATGGTCTTTCGCGATATCGTTGAGGTTGTTTGCCACTGAGCGGCGAACATACTCTTCCGGGTCATCTTTCAACGCCTCAAGGATCGGCATGATCAGGTCCGGAGATTCCACAAATTTCTGCAGGCGCATACCCCACGGAAGGCGCGGGCGGCTGCCCTCGCTAGCCAAGCGCCGAACATGCCTGTTTGGGTCCTGTGTCCAGCCGTTGAATATTTTCAGTGACACTTCAGTATGCTGGTCAAGGAACGGGCGCACATCGAACTCTGCGGTCGACCGCTTGGTCATTTCGTACAAAACTGACAAAGCAAGTTCCGGATGATCAAGCCCCCGCATTGCAACCAGCTCTGTCAACGGCCATACCGCCCATCCACAGACGCCCACCGGGCTAAACTCCACCTCTTCTCTTGCCGTGTCCTCGCTTGGGTGAAGTGACTTGACCAGGATTGGGCAAAGTTCTTCAAAATTGTCGGGCAGTGTTTCATCAAGCGCTTTCGCCACTTGAACAACGCGCTGTTTGAGCTCCAATTTCTTCAGGTCCTTGGTTGCCAACACAACATAGGAGGATCGGTCAAAACTTGGGTAGACCCGCAAAAGTATGTCGCCCAGCGTTTCGACAACGTTTTGATTAATGAGCTCTTTGAAGGGTTCCACACTGCACCTTTGTTCTATTTATGTTCCGCTGCATGCTGATTGAATTGATGAGCGATTGCAAGCAGAAAACCGCTTGACGCACGCGCCGAAAGGGTGCGAGGCAGAGGGCATGATTGACCTTGAAGACGCTAGACTGAAAAAGCATTCGGTAACCATTGCGGGCCATCGCACATCCATTTCGCTGGAGGCCTGTTTTTGGCGACATTGGACTTGCTTCGGTTTAGTGGAGAGCCTCAGAATAATCTGATTATGATGAGGAGTATGTTTTATGTCTTCACCCCACAGGGTTTATACTGAGGAATTTAAGCGGGAAGCGGTTCGCTTGAGTTATGAAAGCGGTCTGACGATTATTGAGGTTGCCTCTGACCTTGGTATAGGCCGATCGACACTGAACACATGGCGGCGTGAGTTTCGGGATGATGATAGCCCAGTTGCTACCAGTGAGGAGAGTTCAGAGAAGGAGCTGTCCCGTCTTCGCCGTGAGAACCAGATCCTCAGGGCGGAGCGCGACCTGCTAAAAAAGGCCACGGCTTTCTTCGCCAAGGAAAGTCGATGAGGTTTGCGCTTATTGATGCGAAGGAAGCGTGCCTGCCTGTTTCCAGGGCCTGCCGGTTACTAGGTGTCAGTGTCAGCGGCTATTATGCATGGAGAGGACGCCCTGTTTGCAAACGGGCGCAGGACGACAGGCGATATCTGGCCTATATCAAGTGCCTGTTCCATCAGTCGAATGGGACTTACGGCAGCCCGCGCATGACGGTTGAAATGCAGGAACAGGGATTACCTGTTGGCCGCAGGCGGGTTGCCCGCCTGATGCGGGAAGACGGGCTGAAAGCCAGACAGAAGCGCCGGTTCAAAAGGACAACAGATAGCGACCACAAAAACCCGGTTTATCCCAACCTGCTTGAGCGGGATTTTACAGCCGCAGCGCCCAACCGGAAGTGGGCTGGGGACATCAGTTATATCTGGACAGCGGAAGGCTGGCTTTACCTGGCCGTCATCATTGATCTGTATGCCCGCAGGGTTGTGGGCTGGGCAACAAGTGACAGGTTGAAGAAAGAGCTTGCCATCAGCGCTCTCGACAAGGCAATTATGCTGCGCAATCCATCACCTGGCCTGATCCATCACAGCGATCGCGGTAGTCAATATTGCTCCTACGAGTATCAAAAAAAGCTCAAATATCATGGCATGCGCGGATCCATGTCAGGGAAAGGCAATTGCTATGATAACAGTGTCGCTGAAAGCTTCTTCAAAACAATCAAAGTCGAGCTGGTGTGGCAAACAAGCTTCCAGACACGGGAACAGGCAACAACAAGGATCGGACACTATATTGATGCTTTTTATAATCCAGTGCGCAAGCACTCGACAATCGGCTATAAATCCCCCATACAGAAGGAAAGGACGATAGCCAATTAACTGAAATGGCTCTCCACTAAACCGAAGCAACTCCACATTTGCGAAGGATTGCGCAAGAGCGCGAGGTATCCATAAATGAACTGGTCAGACAGTTGGATGAAGCCCGTGCTGGATCACTCTCCGGCGCAATCAGGGCCTTTGTTCTTCAGTCATTGGAGAAGTCTGACCATTAGTATCGCTCTCCTCGGCCGCTTGTCTTCTGGCTTCCTGGCGTGCCTTGAGCTGGCTAAGCAAGCCCGCTGCCAAACCACTAACAAATCCACCCGGATTTGGCGCAGCGGCACCGCCTTGACCCGCCTGCGCCGCCTCTAGCTCTCCAAACAAGCGTGTGCGCAGCCTGCGCTCAATCCCTGCAATGGCGAACTGTTCAAGCGCGCGACTGGTCCAGCGCACATTGGGCCGTGATAGCGCACCTTCGTACGTGACGGGCACTTGCGGCGCATCGACTGGTTGCGCAAGGGCCAGCACACCTGACACATTAATATAGTCGCCCGGAATATTAATCTGTCCGTCAAGCTCCAGTTGGCCCCAGTCACCACTGGCCATCAGCTCGTCGACAAGCGCTACGCCGTTGTCCAACTGAAAAGAACCACGAATATTAGCAAAGTCAGTTGTGCCTGATCGCAGTAATTGCCCAACCGACTGAAGAAAACTTCCTGTTGTATTTTCCGATTGAACGGCGTTTATCAATTCCGGCACGGCCATGAAGTACAGGGAACCCGCACCACCCACAAAACGGCCTTGTCCAGAGAGCGTGCTGAGGATGCCGCCAGACGCCAAACTGTTGCCTGAAATGTTCAGGTTTGCCTGCACCACACCAGAAAACCCATCAGCAGCCTTTATCGCTTCAGAGAAACTGCCGATATCAAACGCACCCGCGTCAAGAGACGCGCTGAAGTCACCAGACAAAGGCTTGCTTGTCAGGTTTGCGGAGACTGGCAAACCGTTCAGCGCCGCCCCCTCACCCAAATTGATCGACGTCTGCTGACCATCTCCAGAAATGCGGGCATTAGGGGCCTCAAGCGCCTGCCCCATCCATATGAGATCCGAAACATTCAGCGAAACATCGAGTGCCTGTGCCGGTGATGCGCTCTCTCCATCAACACCAGTCACCACCCGGTTCATATCCAGGGCCGCCACCGACAAAGCGCCCTGAATGCTTTCGCCTGATTTAGTCAGATTGCCACTCACGGCGGACTGGCCGTTTCTGATGTCTATGTTTGTGAGTTGCCACTGCGTGTCAGATGTTTGATATGACATCCGAGCCCGCCGAGGCGCGGATGTATCAAGCCTGTATCCCAAGTCAACCGCAATAGAATCGAGGTCAGTTTGTTGATCGGGGCCCGCTGCAATTGAGGTCTCCCCGGCAACGCCCGAAGTTGATTGCTGGTGGGAAACGTTAAACTGGGCGCCCCCAATACTACCTGTTGCTGTGGCAGAAAAATCGGACGGCGAACCGTCCAATGAAAGGTTTGAGGTTAGTGCCAAATCATAGGCACTGGCGCCGTTCCAGAGCTGGGCTCTCGAGAGCAAACCACCAAACTGTCCGTGACTAATCGCACCCTGTAACCTGCCCTGCCATTCTGGTCCATCGACCACCGTCCCGGCGAGGGTCAGTTGACTGCTGGATGTTTGAAGCTCAACCCGTGTTTGCAAGCCGGTGGACGGCCCGCTCAGCTCAACCACACCGGAGGCAGGCTGATTACCCGTGAACAAGTTGATGTACTGGCTTGCGTCTGGGGTCATTTCCGTCACAATCGGGAAACGCCAGGCGTTAAATGACAACAAAGCAGCAATCTCATAGCTACCGGCATCTGCATCCTGAATTTCAAAATTCCCTCGGGCGGATCCATCCATATGCCGCACACTCATGGATGCGACAGCAAATCTGTCAGATGCCAATGACCCGGTTGCAGAAAACTCAGACAAGTTCTGGTTCAGCCAATGCAACGAACCGACGGAAATGGCAAAATCGATAGGATCGAGAGAGCGTGTTTGAACATCTCCACTTTCTGCTGTGGGTAACTTTGCTTCTGGCCAATAGGCGTCGAGGTTCAGCTTATCGGCGTCAATGCGAACTGCATTTAAGGCGAACGGCGACATCGTTCCAGACACCTCGCCTTCAAGGTTTGACGTATCTATCGCGCCGGAGAGATTTGTTACGACCCACGCATCACCTGTCAGCCCAAGGCTGCCTTTAAGGTCGGCAGTTCGTAACCGCCCAGCTGGTACCGCGTCAGAAACGCTAATACCCGCCCAGGCCAGCATGTCTTGTAGCCCGCCAGACTGGAATTGGAACGTGCCACTTTCACCGCTTGTCGCCAAATATGAAAACCTGGACGCGCCGGGAAGCAGAGCTGAGGCCTGTGTTAACGATAGGCCGCCGTCGTCAAGCCCAATACTGACACCCACTTGCTGTGCCTGACTTCCACGAAGTTCAATCGTTTCGATATTCAGGTCAATGCCGCCGGAAACCGGGAAAGATGAAACCTCGCTTTCTGAGGCGGAAGTTGAAGACTTAAGCTCCATCGACTCAAGCCAGCGATCAAGGGGAACAACACCTACAGACATAGTACCAGCGACATGGATATTGTCCTGGCTCTCGGCAATGGTAATATCCAGCACACCGCGGGTATCCCCAATAAACGCTCTGCGCGAAATCAGTCGGCTAACTCCTCTTCCATCTCGCTCAACCTGCAGATCAAAGCCGTAAGGCATGGCCGGGATTGGCAATGAAGTGGGCTGCGCGCCAACGACAGCCAACGAATTGGAAAATGCTTTGAGGTTTGGACCATCGGCTTGCAGGCGACCCTGGACCGCACCATCTGGCATCACGCGACCAGAAAAGTCGATCAAGCCAGTTTCAAATGTCATCGTAGATTTGATTGAAATGGCTTCAACCGTTCTGGTCGGCGCGACGCGCCCTTCAACAACAATATTTTCACCAGCCACTACGGCAGAACCACGCCAATCCAGCGGTCCACGCGGCAACTGCCCTGCAAGCGATAGGTCCAACCCCTCTACAGCAATCGGTTCAGCACCAAGTGGCAAAATCGAGATGGACCCGCTGTTGACCCGGAACCGGTCAAGCGACAGGAGGGTTGTATCTTCTTGCTCACCTTCAGAGACGGGCCAGCCTTGCAGCGTCCAACCTGTTTCAGTTTCAACAATGCTTGCTGACAACCCGTCCAGCGCCAGGCTTTGAAGTTCCAGGGACCCAGTAAGAAGCGCCCCCACGCCCAAACTCATGTCGATTTTGTCTGCTGTGGCGATTGCCTCGTTAAATCCGTCCTGGCCGGGCGAAATTCGAACCAATCTCGCGGAAACGGCCGGCCGCGGCAAGAATGTGAGGCTTAAGTCACCGGCCAGTTCAACCTGAACACCCATACGTTCAGTGGCCAGATCGGCCAAAGTGCCCCTGTATTGGTTCCAGTCAATCACGTAAAGCGCAATAGACAACCCCGCCAAAAGTGCCGTCAGCAGGCCAAACAAAGAAAATGTGATGGTTTTGGTTTTCACCAGCAAACTCGAGTTCTGATTTTACCCACGAAGTCTCTAAGCCAAAACCTAACATGATGAATTTGGCAAATATACGACCTATTTTCGCTTAACCTTTGCCGATTAGCTGGCTAAGGTGCCAGCAACTTGTTGAAGACCAAACTTTTTTTTATAAATAGACACAAGACACTGCATGGCCCGGCCAAAACGTAATCCCTTAACCCAGCTTGCCCGCAGGATCCGTGCGCGATTGTTTCGGTCGGGGGGGTATGGGTTTGGTGCGATCTCCCTGCTCGCCGTATTTGTGGGCGTTATTTCAGGCTATGGCGCCATTGGTCTGTATCTGGCAATCAGCGGTCTCGTAAGACTAACGTTTGGTGTTGACGAAGAGACACTGGCTACAGGCGCCAGCAATTTGGATTGGTGGCACATCGTATTTGTCCCAGTGTTGGGTGGCCTCGTGGTTGGGCAATTGTTACGCCTGCACAAGCGCGGTCAAACAAGTGGTGTTTCCAGCGTGATTGAAGCCGCAGCCCTGCGCGATAGCCGCGTTGGCCTGAAGGACGGCACAATAAGTGCGGCAGCCACGATCGTGTCCCTGGGTACCGGGGCATCCATGGGTCGTGAAGGGCCGGCGGTTCATCTCGGCGCTACACTTGCCTCGGCACTTACGCGCGCCATGAAACTCAACCCGGCTGCAGGGCGCACTTTGCTGGGCTGCGGGGTTGCAGCGGCTGTAGCAGCTTCCTTTAACGCCCCGATCGCCGGTGTGTTCTTTGCACTTGAAGTTATCATTGGCCACTATGCCCTTCAAACTTTTGCCCCCATCGTCATAGCTGCCATTGCAGGCACCATCGTCAGCCGCATTCATTTAGGTAACTTCCCAGCCTTTGAAACTACCGATTATTTCATCACCAGCTTCTGGGAATTCCCTGCCTTTTTTGCGCTTGGTATTGTCGCTGCAATTGTATCTGTTGCCTTCATGGCTGGCATGAATTGGGCCGACCAAATGCGCGAAAAATGGGCGAAAGTGCCCATCTGGTTCCAACCAATAATCGCTGGTGGCCTTCTGGGGTCGCTTGCGCTTCTCTATCCTGAAGTCCTCAGCATTGGTTATGAGGCAACAAGCCATGCACTGGACGGCACCTATAGCCTTGCATTGTTGCTAGCCCTAATCGGCGCTAAAATTGTGGCTACCATCATATCTTATGCCGGACGATTTGGGGGTGGTGTGTTCAGTCCATCGCTTTTCATTGGGGCAATGGTTGGCGGTGCTTTTGGCATTTTAGCAGGCACAGTGTTTCCGGAACTGGCATCGACACCCGGCTTATATGCCGTTGTCGGCATGGGTGCTGTCGCGTCTGCAGTTCTGGGCGCGCCCATTTCCACGATGCTGATCGTATTCGAAATCACAGGCGACTATAACGTTACCATCGCCGTCATGATCGCTTCCGCGGTTGCGAGTGTGGTGACAAGTTTGATTTACAGGCGATCCTTCTTCCTAATGCAGCTGGCCAATCGCGGAATTCAGCTGGAAGGCGGGCGGGCAACTTACCTGCTCAAATCTGCAACCGTTGGTGAACATATGAGCCGGGACTTCTTTACCGTTCGAGACACGGACAGTTTGCATAAAGCCAGAGAACTGCTCATCGCCCAGGGCGGCGGCGTGCTTGTCGTTACCGAGGAAACTGGCAAGTTTACAGGGATTCTTGCTTTGAATCAGATGCCCTCGTCGGTGTTTGAGCAAGGACAAGAACACGAGCGTTCGGTTGGTGAATTCATCCGTGAACCAGACCACCTCATAAAAACAAACGCCCCACTTGAAGTCGCTTTGAAGCGCCTGGACAGATCCAGTGAAGAGGCCTTACCGGTTGTTTCACCTGGAGACCAAAGCATCGTTGTTGGCCTTATTCGCCACCGGGACGTGATGAAGGAATACACTCGTGCCCTTCTTGAAACACACGGCCAAGACCAGAAAATGAACCGGCTCACCTGAACCTTTCTGAACTCTTTTTCCGGAATCGAAAAGCTAGTGTTTGCGCCTGCGCGGGACGGTGCTATGTAGCTCTTATGAGTGCCGACCCATTTGACCTTGATGACCTTGAACCCACACCGCAGCCAACCGTTATGCCACAAGCCCGGCAAGACGTGGAACCTCCGTATCTGGATGGTTTGAATGCTCCACAAAGAGAAGCAGTGCTTGCGACAGATGGACCGGTTTTGGTGCTGGCAGGCGCTGGCACCGGCAAAACACGCGTATTAACGACGCGCCTTGGTCATTTGATGGCCACAGGCCGCGCGGCCCCATGGAACATCTTGGCTGTTACCTTTACCAACAAGGCTGCCAAAGAAATGCAGGAACGGGTTGCTCGTGTTATTGGCCGCCCAGTTGAAGGCATGTGGATTGGTACATTCCACAGCATATGTGTGCGCATCTTGCGCCGCCATGCTGAACTTGTTGGCCTTAAATCCAACTTCACCATTCTGGACACCGACGATCAGATCCGGCTTTTGAAGCAACTGATCCAGGCTGAAAATATTGATGATAAACGCTGGCCGGCCCGCACCCTTGCTGGCCTTATTGATCGCTGGAAAAACAGGGCGCTAACACCCGAGAAAGTGCCATCGGGCGAATCGTATGCTTTCGCCAACGGCCTGGGCGGTGAGCTTTATAAGGCTTACCAGGAGCGCCTGAAGGTGCTCAACGCCTGTGACTTTGGCGACCTGTTAATGCATGTGATCACCTTGTTCCAAGGTCATGCTGACGTGCTTGCTGAATACCGCCGCCAGTTCCGCTTCATTCTTGTGGACGAGTATCAGGATACCAACGTTTCGCAGTATTTGTGGCTACGGCTACTTGCCCAAAAAGAACGAAACATTTGCTGCGTTGGTGACGACGACCAGAGCATCTATGGATGGCGCGGCGCAGAAGTGGGCAACATTTTGCGCTTTTCTGACGATTTCCCTGGCGCCAAAACCGTGCGGCTCGAGCAAAACTATCGCTCCACCGGCCATATTTTGGCTGCTGCTTCAGCCCTGATTTCGGCAAACGAAGGACGCCTTGGTAAAGAACTTTGGACCGATAGCGGCGAAGGGGAAAAAGTCCAAGTCAAAGGCGTGTGGGATGCACCCGAAGAAGCCCGCGCCATCGGCGAAGACATCGAAAACCTGCAGCGCAAGCAAGTGTCCCTTGCAGAAATAGCAGTACTTGTTCGTGCTGGTTTCCAGACGCGCGAATTTGAAGAACGCATGATCACCCTTGGCTTGCCCTACAGGGTGGTTGGCGGGCCTCGTTTCTATGAACGCGCAGAGATCAGAGACGCCATGGCATATCTGCGCGTAATCGCGCAGCCGGACGATGATCTGGCGTTCGAGCGCATCGTGAATGTACCCAAGCGCGGCCTTGGCGCCACAACAATTCAGAAGATCCATCATCTGGCGCGCAGTCACGGTGTCTCTATGACCCGTGCAGCCAGACAGATATTGGAACTTGATGAGTTGCGAGCTGCGGCGCGCAAGTCCCTGAGCACCTTGATGGATGACTTTGACCGCTGGCGCGGCATGGTAGCAACCGAAAACCAAAGTGAGCTTGCCCAGATTGTACTTGAAGAGTCGGGCTATACCGATATGTGGCAGCAGGACAAATCGCCTGATGCTCCTGGTCGGCTTGATAATCTCAAGGAAATGGTCTCAGCCATGAGCGAGTTTGAAAACCTCGCTGGGTTCCTTGAGCACATCTCGCTAGTCATGGAAAATGAGAGTAACGATAGCCGCGAAAAAGTATCTTTGATGACGCTGCATGCCGCGAAGGGGCTGGAGTTTGATCATGTATTCCTGCCTGGCTGGGAAGAAGGTGTGTTTCCAAACCAGCGTGCGCTTGATGAAACGGGTGCAAAAGGACTGGAGGAAGAACGACGGCTTGCCTATGTGGGCATCACACGGGCCAAGCAGCGGGCCTATGTATATTTTGCTGGTAACCGGCAAGTATTTGGCCAGTGGCAATCAAGCCTGCCAAGCCGCTTCATCGAAGAATTGCCGGAAGACCATATCGAAATGGAATCGGCGCAGGGCCTATATGGCAACCGCGCCAACCGCGGCGGCTGGGGCGACAGCGACTGGTCGGATGAGGGCTATTTCACTTCGTCTGGCGATAAATATGGCCCAGGCTGGGCACGCGCCCAAAACAGAGGTGGTGGTGGCTTTTCCAGCCCTGGTTCAAGCTACGGTGACAAAATCAACCGTCGCAAACGCAGCGTGACCATTGATATGCCAAAAGCAACACCTTCTCCTGCGGCGGAAGTCAGCGACTTTGCAGTTGGCGAACGGGTGTTCCATGACAAGTTTGGCTACGGCATGATTGAAGACGTTGAAGGCAACAAACTGCTGGTGGCGTTTGACAAAGCTGGCACAAAACGCGTGGTGGACCGGTTTGTAAAACCGGCTTAGCCAAAAAAGGTAGACGCCATGACAGTCGATAACTGGTTCCTATCCGGGGAACTTCCCAAAGCTGACTCTAAAGCTCTTGAAACGGCGGTTGAAGCTGTGAGTGAAGAGTTGGGGGAATTTCCACCCACTGTTTCACGGTTTGAGCAGGCGGGTTCTGACCTCTGGCGGGTTGATATCTATTTTTCTGGTGAGCCAGCATCAGGCTTTATTGAAGAAATTCTCAAGGCAGCGCAACTCACTGATTGGCAGTATGATCTGGCTGCCATTGAAGAACGCGACTGGGTTAGTGAGAGCCAGAAACTGTTGGCACCGGTTCGCTCGGGCCGCTTTTTGGTGTACGGCGCGCATGATGCAGATAAGGCGGACCCTCAGCTCATCAACTTGCAGGTGGACGCTGGCCAAGCCTTTGGCACAGGCAAACATGAGACAACAGCAGCCTGCCTCGCGTTACTGGACCAGTTGGCTGACACAAAAGAACCAGCGTCCTACCTTGACCTTGGTACCGGCTCTGGTGTGTTGGCCTTGGCGGCTGCAAAAATATGGCCCGAAGTGCGCGGAACAGCATCGGACATTGATCCAATTGCCACCGAAGTCGCAATTGAGAATGCCACTATCAATGACGTACAGGTTCGCGCGTTTCATGCGGCTGCAGGTGTTCACTTTTTAACTGCTGACGGGTTTGATCACCCAACACTCGCTAAAGAGACACCCTATGAGCTGATTGTAGCCAACATTCTTGCGGGGCCGCTTATCAAGATGTCGTCTGATGTGACTGATGCCCTTGCTGAAGAGGGAACACTCATTCTTTCCGGTCTATTGATATCCCAAAAAACAGATGTGCTGGCGGCCTATGCCAAACAAGGGCTGGGACTTGTTGCTGAACAAGAAGACGGTGAATGGGCTGCACTTCTACTTGCGCGGAAGGCATAAAAAAAGGCTCGCAGACGTATCTGCAAGCCTTTTATCTCAGAATGCCTTGAGGCTTTTCTGATTAATGAGCAAACGCACCGTTTACGTCACCACCCCAGCTTGAAGGGCGTGTAATGCGAAGGTTGGTTTTCGCTTTTGCTTGCTTGCGGCCAACAACTTCAAAAAGGCGGCCAGTGCGGCGAAGTTCAGGTGCTACTTCAACACCAACAACACCAGGAATTGCATTCTTGGACGCCAAAAGGCCCATGAAGCTGTCATTTGCGATCAATTCGATCTCTTGTTTACGTGCCATTGTATGGCTCCTCAATACTCGCTGAATTTATAATGGGTTACCCTTGTAACCGGCATCACTTCCGTGTTGCTGACGCCAATATAGGAACAGACATTATGGTTAAGTAGAGGTAAATATTGCGCATTAGATATGCGTATAACGCATAGCTAATCACGCAAGCTGTAACATTCATGTGACAAAGGTGTGAGTCGTTTGCAAGGCTATAGAAGTGGGTTTCGGATCGCAAAAATCAATATGGCCAGCAGCACGCTCCAAATCACAATGCCGCCATAAACAAAAGGCTTGGCCATGCGTTTTTCAAACCATCGGCGGGGTGAAATGCCCTTTGCCAGAAACACCAGTAATCCGGACAGGTTTACGCAGACAATATTGACGGACACCATCAATAGCGCGCCGTAAGCCAGTTTGAACTCCCCTGCCCCCAGCATAAAGCCAAACGTTGCGGCAGGCGGCAGGATGGCAACGGCAACCATGACGCCAACAAGCGTCATTGAAAGCCCGGACGTAAGTGAGAGTACACCGGCCACACCGGAAGCGACCGCAAGCGCTACGCCATCAAGTCCGATACTGGTACGGCCCATAAGTTCTGCGCTATCTGGAACCCCTAACCAAAAATAGCCGAAACCAACGCCAATCAAACTGGCAAACCCTACGCCCACCAAGCCTGTCCGAAAGGCGTATGTCATCAGGCCCTTGTTACCAAGAGAGGTTGCAAATGCAAACGCAAGGTTTGGTCCCAAAAACGGCGCGATCACCATTGCCCCAATCACAACAGCGATATTGTCCTGCAACAGCCCAATGAGCGCCACAATGGTGGAAAGAAACGTGAGCAGCATATAGTTAAAGTCTAGCAGCGCACCCTGTGCCATTTTCGCCTTCAATTCCTCGCGCGTGTCTGACGATCCGGTTGTGCTGGCGTTTGGAATGGTAGTGTCAACAGGCAGGATATTGATGCGGAACTTTGGCGACAGACTCGCAAGTTCCTGCAACATGTCCACAAGCGCTTGTCTGTGTGTGCTATCGGTCAACAGGCTGAACACGGCATGATCATCTTCCGTGTCACATTCCTTATGGAAAGCGATCACACCTTCTTTTTCAGCAATTTTTTGGATGTTTTTCTGCGCCGCAATGGGTGCTGTTACCTGCAGAAGCTTAAGCGCCATGTTGGTCCCCTTCCCTATAGCATAAGCCTATCCGGCCTACTCATCGGAAGTAAAGGCGATCCATTCTTCTTCGCTCATGGTGCGCACGCCAAGATCTTGTGCTTTTTTGAGCTTGGAACCCGCGCCGGGCCCAGCCACCACGATGTCCGTTTTCTTTGAAACAGAGCCGGCAACTTTGGCGCCCAAAGCTTCTGCGCCCGCTTTTGCCTCGGCGCGCGTTAGCGTTGTCAGTGAGCCCGTAAACACAATCGTCAGGCCAGAAACCGGGCTATCGGACGCCTGCGCTGCAGCTTCCACAATAGTAAGCTCCTGAATAAGTGCCTCCAGAACAGCGCGGTTTTGCGGCTCGAAGTAGAAGTCTTCCAGGTTAAGGATCACATCAACACCAATGCCATCTATTGCAGCCAGTTCCTGATTGTGTGCGTACAGCTTTGTTGCCTGTGTAGTCGGGAAGTCGTCGGCACTCAACTCTGCCACGCGCTTGAGGTGGGACAGCTTGAGGTTATCGCCCTTGAGTTTGCCGGTTTCAATGCGGTCAACGCGCGCCGCAACAAGTTCCGGGATGGTTGTGGCCGAGGCAAAAAGGTCGGTCGGTGCAAGGATAGCTGTAAATTCCTTAAGGTGGCCAAGACGCATCAGTACATAGTTGAGCGAGGATACCGCCTGCGGATCAAAGACCTCGGGCAGATCTTCAACGATAGATCGAGCCGTCTCCATATAGGCGACAAAAGCATCAATAGTTCCAAAATGCCGGGCCAGCAATTTACCCGTTTCCTGGCCAATTGACGGAACGCCAAGGCCAAACAAAAAGCGGTGAAATTCAATGGAACGCCGCGCCTCAATCGCCTGCATCAGGTTATTAACCGAGAGTTCCCCCCAGCCGTTCCAAGATTCCAGAACGTTGCCTTCGGTCTCGTTTTTCTTTGCCAGCTTAAAAATATCGCCTGGGTCATGAACCCAGCCGCGCTCGAATAGTTGGGTGATTTGTTTTTCGCCAAGACCATCAATATCAAAGGCATTTTTGGAAACAAAATGACTAAGCCGTTCAACACGCTGGGCAGGACAAATCAAACCGCCTGTGCAGCGCACAACCACATCATCGCCTTCGGAAGCAGCGATTGATCCGCACGCGGGGCAATGAGTTGGAAACGGGAACGGCATGGAGTTATCGGGCCGTTTTTCCATCACCACAGAAACGACCTGAGGGATCACGTCGCCGGCGCGCTGGATCACGACCGTGTCCCCAACACGCACGCCCCGCCGAGCAATTTCATCTGCATTGTGAAGCGTGGCATTCGAAACGACAACACCACCAACTGTCACAGGTTCGAGTTTGGCAACCGGAGTAAGTGCGCCAGTTCGCCCCACCTGGATATCAATTTCATTGACAATTGTTGTTGCCTGTTCTGCCGGGAATTTATGCGCGATAGCCCATCGCGGCGCGCGCGCAACCATGCCAAGGCGCGACTGCCAGTCAAGCCGATCGATTTTATAGACGACACCGTCGATATCATAATCCAGGGCCGCCCGCTCGGCCTCAATTAGCCGATATTGATCAACTGCACCGTTGGCGCCAAGCACGCGCTTCATAAGTGGATTAACGGAAAAACCCCATGCCGCAAATAGGTCAACCATGTCCATCTGCGTGTCCGCCGGCAATCCGCTCACCTCGCCCCAGGCGTACGCAAAAAACTTCAGCGGCCTGGAAGCCGTAATGGAACTGTCCAACTGTCGCAGCGACCCCGCAGCAGCATTACGCGGGTTTGCAAATGTTTTCCCGCCCGCTTCTTCTTGGGCCGCATTAAGTGCATCAAAATCGCGTTTGCCGATGTAAACCTCTCCGCGCACCTCAAGCACCTCTGGTACAGCGGGGCCTTCAATCTTGTGCGGCACATTGGCAATCGTGCGCGCGTTGACGGTGACGTTTTCACCCACTTCGCCGTCGCCGCGCGTCGCTGCAACAACGAGCTCACCTTTTTCGTAACGGAGGGCAAGCGACAGGCCATCAATTTTTGGTTCCGCTGTCAGTTCGACAATCGCGCTACCGGACAAACCCAGAAAACGTCGAATACGGGCAACAAACTCACTGACATCTTCCTCGCTAAAGGCATTGTCTAGCGACAACATCGGCCGTGCGTGCGTTACTTTTTCGAACTTGCTTTGTCGGGCTGGATGACCAACTTTTTTCGAGGGGCTGTCATCACGCACCAGATCAGGAAACCGTGCTTCAATAGCATCATTGCGCCGGCGCAGCGCATCATATTCAGCGTCGGAAATAACGGGATCATCATCGCCGTGGTAACGCGCATCATGAAAGGCAATATTCATAGCAAGCGCCGCCAGCTCCTTGCGGGCTTCGTCTTGGCTCAAATTTTCAACAGCAACCTGCTCACTCATGACGCCTGTTCCTTACCCCGTACTTGCAAGTAGTTGCTCCGCAGCTGCGCGAGCTGCCTCTGTTATTTCAGCGCCAGCCAACATGCGTGCGATCTCCTCACGCCGCCGCTCTGAAGAGAGCTCTACAACGTCTGTTCGGGTTTGCTCGCCAATATCGGCCTTGCTTATTTGAAACTGAATATCGCCTTGAGCAGCGACTTGCGGACTGTGGGTGACCACAAGAAGCTGCGAGCCGGCGCTCAAGCGTTTCAAACGTTCGCCAACTGCGCTGGCGGTCGCACCGCCAATACCGCGATCCACTTCGTCAAACACCATCGTTGCCGGTTTGGCATTTTTTGAAAGCACCACTTTCAAAGCCAAAATAAATCGCGCTAGTTCGCCGCCCGACGCGACTTTCACCATGGGGCCAAAAGAACTGCCTGCATTGGTCTTCACTTCGAAAGTGACTTTTTCAGCCCCGTACTCATTCCATTGGTCTTCCAGGATAGGCTCAATTGCCGTGCGAAATGTCGCTTTTTCAAGTTTCAGAGGCGACAGTTCTTCATTCACTAATGCATCGAGCGTATTGGCGGTAGACAGTCGCTTGACTGACAAAGCCTGCACTGCACCAACATAAACCGCGTTAGCCTCATCAACCGCACCCCTGGCTGCATTTATGGCTTCCTCGCTTTGATCTATGGAATCCAGTTGCGATTGAAACTGTGTTTGCAGCGCAACCAAGTCTTCTGGCTGACAACTATGCTTCCGCGCCAATCGCCTGTATTCGAACAACCGCTCTTCAACCTGCTCCAATTCACTAGGGTTGAAAGACAGCCCGTCCAGCACGCGCGCAAGCTCCTGATCAGCAACTGCTAGCTCTTCAGCAGCACGGTCCAGAGCTTCCGTAGCCGGCTGCAGAACTGCCGCCAATTCGTCGCCCTGCCTGACCATACGGCGCAGCACACCGCGGATTTTCGCGTCCACACCCTCACCCGAAAACAATGTTTCTTGAAATTCTGCAAGTTCTTCAGCGGCTTTTTCGCCTTGCATCATCAATGTGCGTTTGTCAGCGAGTTCTTGCTCTTCTTCCTGTTCAGGACTTAAGGCAAGAAGCTCTTCCAAAGCATGCCGTAGATAGTCCTCGTCCTCCCGGGCGCGCTGCATGTCAGCTTCCAATTCCGCGAGCGCCGATTTTGCTTTTGCAAGGGATGCATGGCTTTCTGACACTGTCAAACGCTCGCGAGTGGCCCCTGCAAATGTATCAAGCAAGTCCCTGTGGGCGGCGCTATCCAGCAGTCCACGGTCATCGTGCTGTCCGTGAATTTCCACTAGCAGTTGTGCAACTTTCGCTAAAGTTCCCTGACTTACAGGCTCGTCATTCACCCATGCTTTTGATCGACCATCCGCTGTGATTTGTCGGCGTAACACAAGTTCACCGCCTGCAGTGTCCACGCCAAATTCCGCCAGTATGTTGAAAGCTGGGTGTGTCTCCTCCACCGCGAAGACTGCCGAAACGGACCCCTTATCTTCACCCGACCTGACAAGCGCGCGGTCAGCGCGAGCCCCTAGCGCAAGACCAAGACTATCGAGCAAAATGGATTTGCCCGCGCCGGTTTCCCCCGTGAGGACGTTTAACCCCGCGGAGAACGAAAGCGTCAGCTTATCAATTAGAACAATGTCCCGAATGCTGAGGTCGGTCAGCACCCCTATCCCCTTCAGTTCAACTTAAAACGGCCAAAGGGCAGACAACCAACTGCCGCCTTGCGCCTCTGGCGCTGTTCGACCATCAACCATCAGAGAGTAGCTGTAGCGGTACCATTTGGTATCACCAAAGTTTTCACCGAGGACGGCTGCTGACATTCTGGCCTCATCAACCATGCCAAGGGCCAAATAAGTTTCAACCAAACGGTGCAAGGCTTCAGGTGTATGGCTTGTGGTCTGATACCGCTCAACTACACGACGGAATCTCATGGTAGCTGCCAAATATTCCTGACGTTTCAAATAAAAACGCCCAACTTCCATGTCTTTGCCGGCCAAGTGATCATGCGTAAGGTTCAGCTTCAATTGCGCGTCCTGGGCATATTCGGTTTCCGGATACCGGCGAATAACTTCCGTCAGGGCTGCTTCTGCTTCTTCTGTTTTTGCCTGATCGCGACCAACTCCGGATATTTGCTCGTAGTGGCAAAGGGCAATCAAATAGTAGGCATACGGCGCAGACGCATTACCAGGGTGCAACTGAAGAAAGCGCTCCGCAGCCAGAACTGCATCGTCATACTGATTACTCATATATGCCGAGTAGGCAGCCATCAGCTGCGCGCGGCGTGCCCACACGGAATAAGGGTGTTGCCGTTCCACTTCATCAAATAGCGCAGCGGCAAATCTGTAACGCTGACGGTCAAGATTATCCTGCGCGAGGTTGTAAAGCACCTCAACGTCGCGGGCGATATAGGTGTCTTCGCCATCATTGGAACTGCAGGCGACCACGCCCAGCGCGGCGATTGCCGCAATAGAATTCTTCAGCCAAATAGAACGCATTGTTGCCCAAAACTCCGGTAACAGTGGACATTTTTCAATAAATGCCCAAAAATTATTGTCACACTTACCCACAACTATTAGTATAATATTTATACCGACGTTTGCATGAAAGCGATGGTGTTGGCTTCTAGGTTTTGTCTAGCACAGGAAGTTGCACCCGCCAACGGTGAATGCGCATTTCAGCCATGGTGAGGATGAGATGAAAACGAAGGTTATTTGTGCACCAGTTCACAAGGGTTCAAAAATACTAGTATGAAGAGTTCTTCCAGTACCCAGTCTGCCATAAAGGGATCCTCGGCGCGAAAAGCTGACATCGTTGACAAGCATGTTGGTAGCCGCATTCGTGAAAGACGGCGGGAAATCCAGATATCGCAACAAGACATGAGCGAAATCCTTGGCGTATCCTACCAGCAATTGCAAAAATATGAGAACGGCAGCAATCGGGTTTCTGCAGGCCGCATATATTTAGTCGCACACGTTTTAAAGGTAGACGTAGGCTATTTTTATCAAGGTCTGCCGCCCGGCGAGGAGCTCTTTAAAGGCAAGGTTGAAGACCTTGACCTTGTAGTTCCCGAAATCAATTCTTTGGCCCCTACAAGCCTTAGGCAAGCCCTGAGTGATTTGGTTCAAGCCATTAAAGAAAGCGAGAAGAAAGAAACTTCTGGCTAGTGGTTTTATAAGCTTGCAACTTTCCTGAGCCGTTCAAGGCAAACTGCCCCTTTGTCGGCGCTCAACGCTGTCTTGAAGATGTCGCCAGCTTCAAAATCAAGGGGTTGCTATTCAACTGCTATGTTACCGCCGGCCAACAGTGCAAAGATGGATTGGTCGAACCAGACCGCTTTGTCGATCAGGTCTTGGTGAGGTTATTTTGCTTGATCTTGATGTCAGCACCCCCGTATTGTGTCAACAGAGCTGCCATAAATATGCACTCTGTTAGGCTGACAAATAGTTGATCCAAAATGCAAAGAAAACTGCCACAGTCGAACCTTTATCTGCGCGAGGAAGAACTGCGCAGAGGCATTGAACTTTTGTATTTCGCCTATCGCGATTTCACACGAGATCCGGACAAGATTTTAGCTGAGTCAGGATTTGGACGGGCGCATCACCGCGTTTTGTATTTTGTTGGCAGAAACCCTGGAACGACGGTATCTGGGTTGCTTAGTCTATTGCGAATTACCAAACAGAGTTTGTCACGTGTTCTGGGGCAACTGGTAGAGGAAGGTTTCATTACGCAAGAAACCGGTTCCGAAGACAGACGGCAACGGCTTTTGAAGCTGACCGATAAAGGCGAAGCTTTCGAAAAGCAGCTTTTCGAAACACAGCGGAACCGTGTTGCTGAGGCCTATAAAAAAGCTGGACCAGAGGCTGTATCGGGGTTTTGGGAAGTTTTGCTGAACATTGTCGACGAAGAAGACCGCGGCAACGTTCTCTCACAAATTGAAAAGTAAGTAAAAACAGTCCATGCTGCTTCCAGGGGTTTAGTAGTAAACGCATAGTTTGCCACCAAGGAAGGGTCGCCTGGCGTGCAACAAACGGAAAACTTCGAAGACTTTCTAACGGCTTGGAAAGCTCTACCCCGGAAAAACAATCCGCACTTGCCGTCAATTTCGGATTGCAACCCCGCTACGCTTGGTGGTCTTTTGCCGCAATGTGCGATTTTCCATTACGCTGGGAAAAACCAACTATTGCTTCAGTTTGTTGGCACCGAAATGGAACGTTTATCTGGGCTGGCAGCAGCTGGCCTAAACTATTACGACATGATCGCAGATGATTTTAAACCTCTGATGCATCACTATCACAAAACAGTTTTTGGGACACCTTGCGGCGCATACATTGGGGATGTCATCACCACACGTTCAGGGGCTACATACCTTTTTGAAACGATGCAGTTCCCCGTAAGTGATGGCGACGGCACACCCTGCTACTTGCTGGCCTACGGGTATGGCAGGCGCCCCACCGGCGACCTTGGTGGCCGCGACGTGAACGACCGAAGAGGACAACACCTCAGGGACCTGCATTATATGGACCTTGGAGCCGGTGCACCCAGTAGCTGTATCATCAACTTCGAGTTTCGCCCTTGAGCAGGCTGCATAACGCCAATATTCAGTCTTTTGGAGAAAGGTCTGATGGCTACGCCAGTCATCGCCCCACCTACCCCAAAAATCTTTTCGAATGGATTGTGAGCAACTGCAGCCGGAGGCGGAGGGCGTGGGACTGTGCCACTGGGAACGGCCAGGCGGCACTCTCTATCGCCAAGTATTTTGATCAGGTGGACGCCACCGATCTGAGCGAGCATCAGATAGCTAATGGGTTTTTGGCTGACAATATTACGTATCGGGTCGCCCCTGCAGAAGAAAGTGGATATGAAGACGATCGTTTCGACCTGATTGCAGTTGCGCAAGCTGTGCACTGGTTCAACTATCCAAAATTCTGGTCAGAAGTGCGCCGTGTCGCTGCCAAAGACGCATTCTTTTGTGCCTGGGGATACGGGTTCGTCGAAGGCGAAAGAGCACTTGAAACTCAATTGATTGCCCCTGCGATGGCCTTGTTTGACCCCTATTGGGCACGTGGCAACAGGATCATTATGGATGGATACAAAAGCGAAGACATCGAATTTCCTTTTGACCGACTGCAAGCGCCAGACCTGGCGATAGATGTCACTTGGTCCATTGACCAGCTGCTGAATTTCTTTCGAACATGGTCGGCTTATAAATTGATGCTGGACACGCCCGCCAGGACAAAAATAGACGCCCTGTTTGCGATGGCCGAAAAAGAATTCAAGGAAGTATTGTTGCCGCTCCGCATGCCAATATGCGTAGCAGCTGGCCCCGTTTCATAGGAGCAAGACCATGGCCCCCACCGAGACCCAGCGCACCATTTGTGAATGGGCGGAAGCCACCTTTGGCCCCGTCAGCCAGCCAATAGTTTTGGTGGATCGTGCTCTGGTCGAAATGGCGGAATTAGCCGACGCAGTTAAAGACGGTGACGAAGCCGAAGCGGGTAAAGAAGCCGCCGATGTGGCAATCCTGCTGTA
Organism: Kordiimonas sp.; assembly: GCA_963921265.3. Lineage (GTDB taxonomy): Bacteria > Pseudomonadota > Alphaproteobacteria > Sphingomonadales > Kordiimonadaceae > Kordiimonas. Next base: position 3,950,446 of record OZ001196.2, on the reverse strand, counting down.
CCGTTTAATGGAAACGCTGGGCATGGACCTTGCCTCAGAGGTTACGGCAAAAATGGCTGAGAATCGGGCTCGCCAATGGCGACCTAAAGGCGATGGTACCGGCAGCCACATACCCAAATAAAAAGCCCCCGGGATCACCGGGGGCTTCCTGATTTCTTGATTCGGTCAGGCTTAGTCTTCGTAGAAGTTTTTGCCTTCTTTGACCGGCTTCCAAATGATCTTCATAGAGAGATACAAGAGGATCGTCAGCAAACCGAGGAAGATGAGAACTTTGATACCCATCTGATGGCGCTTCTGAAGCGAAGGCTCCGCCACATAGGTCAGGAACTGAACCAGATCTTTGGCCATTTGTTCCTTGGTCGCAGGCGTACCATCTTCATATTCAACCGCCTCGTCAAACAGCGGCTCCGCCATCGCGATCTGGCTACCCTTAAAGTACGGGTTGTAATTCATGCCCGCGCCGAGATTGAAATCAGCCGGAGCATCTTCGTAACCAACCAACAAGCTGAACACATAGTTTGGACCGTCATGGCGAGCTTTAACCATCAGTGAAAGATCTGGTGGCAGAGCGCCGGCATTCGCTGCACGCGCCGCATTATCGTTCGGGAACGGACTTGGGAATGCGTCTTTTGGCTCGGCTTTACGGGTCGTTGGATCACCGTAGTCATCCACGTCACCTTCAACTTCATACTCAGCGGCAAACGCCTTGATCATAGCTTCGTCGTAACCAATGTCCGTAAGGTTACGGAATCGGAAGTACTTCAGACCGTGACAGCTTGAGCAAACTTGCTTGTAAACCTGCCAACCACGCTGAGCAGAAGCCATGTCAAACTTGCCAAGAGGGCCATTGAATGACCAATCGACCTGCATCGGGTGCTTACCAGCGTCAGCTGCGTTGGTGCCAGAAAATGCTGCAGCACCAAGTGTCAGGGCAATTGCGATGTTTTTCACAAATTTCATTATTCTACCCCTTATTCCGCAGGCTTCAGCACTGGGTTTGAAATGCTTTCCGGCAGCGGAAGCGGTGTTTCTTTGCGGCTCAGCACCGGCAAAATCACAAGGAAGTATGCGAAGTAATACAGGGTCGCAAACTTACCATAGAGTGGAATGTTGCCTTCTGGCTTCTGAGCACCCAACCAGGTCAGGATGAACATGTCGATCACCAGGAAGGCGAAGAACCATTTGAACATGGGGCGGAAGTTGCCAGAGCGAACCTTTGACGTATCAAGCCAGGGCAGCACCAACCAAACAAGAATGGACGCGAACATGGCCAGAACACCAAGAAGCTTCGCGTCAATCAACTCAAACACGCCAGGGATACCAAGCGGGAAGTCGATCGAGCGCAGGATCGCGTAGAACGGCAGGAAATACCACTCAGGTACAATACTCGCAGGTGTCACGAGTGGATCTGCAGGAATGTAGTTATCCGGGTGACCAAGCGCATTTGGCATGTAGAAAATGAACATGGCAAACACGAAGAAGAATACGCCAGCACCAAAAGCATCCTTAACCGTATAGAACGGGTGGAATGGAATTTGGTCTGCGCTTGACTTCACATCAATGCCCAGCGGGTTACCACTGTCTGAAATTTTCTTGGCCCAAAGGTGCAAGATCACAACGCCTGCAATCACAAACGGCAGCAGATAGTGCAAGCTGAAGAAACGGTTCAGGGTTGGGTTATCAACCGAGAAACCACCCCAAAGAAGCTGCACGATGCTCTCGCCCACAACCGGTACGGCTGAGAACAGGCCCGTGATAACAGTCGCTCCCCAGAAGGACATCTGGCCCCAAGGTAGTACATAACCCATGAAGGCCGTTGCCATCATCAGCAGGAAGATCACGACACCCAGCATCCACAGTACTTCACGCGGCGCTTTATAGGAACCAAAGTAAAGCCCGCGGAAAATGTGGATATACACTGCGATAAAGAAGAAGCTTGCGCCGTTTGCGTGCATGTAGCGGATCAACCAACCGTAGTTAACGTCCCGCATGATGCGCTCAACGCTGTCAAACGCGATGCCAGTGTGGGCCGCGTAGTGCATCGCAAGCACCACACCACTGATGATCTGGATTACCAACATCAAACCTGCGAGGGAACCGAAGTTCCACCAGTAGTTCAAGTTGCGCGGTGTCGGCGTGTCTGGGCCAACAACGTTGTTTACGAGCGACAAAATCGGCAGGCGTTCTTCAACCCAGCCAAGTGCCTTGTTTTCAGGCTTTGCAGCTTTCCATTCAGCCATTGTCTGTCCCCTTACCCGATTTTCAACGTTGTATCAGACAGGAAAGAATATTCCGGCACTTCCAGGTTAGCTGGAGCAGGACCTTTCCGGATACGGCCAGACGTATCATAGTGCGAACCATGGCATGGGCAGAACCAACCACCATATTCACCGCGATCGTCGCCAGACTTGGTACCAAGTGGCACACAGCCAAGGTGCGTACACACGCCCATCACCACAAGCCAAGGCGCTGAACCTTGCTCAACACGTTCTTCGTCGGTTTGTGGATCGATCAAATCACCAAGAGGCACTGCTTCAGCCTCGGCGATCTCCTCAGCGGTCCGGTGACGGATGAAAACTGGCTTGCCGCGCCATTTCACTACAATCGCCGAGCCAACATCGATCTGGCTAACATCAATCTCGATTGCCGCCACGGCAAGCGTGTCAGCCGCAGGGTTCATTTGGTCGATGAACGGCCACAATGCCGCTGCAGCGCCAACGCCAGCACCAACGGTGGCGCCAACATGGATCATGTCGCGACGAGTGACCCCGTCTTCTTCATGATGGGTATTTTCAAGTGTGCTCATTTAAAGTTCCCTGACAGGAATGATATTAAAGGCCCATACGCCAACTGGCGCGGACCCTATTCTATCTAACCCCTTCAAAAATAGACCCGCGTCACAGGGACGCAACAGCTCAATCAAAAGGGTCCGAGACAGCCCCTTAAACCACCTCGGCAATTTGGAATTGGTTTAGTCGCCCATGCGCCAAGAGGCAAGCGTTTATACGGGGAAAATAGCAAAAAATTGGTAAATATCACGCTTTCCGAGATGGGACGTTGATTAACCGGCACTTCGGCAGTAGGTTCCGCGCCATGCAACTTGCCCTTTTCCAGCCCGATCAGCCACCAAATACAGGAACGCTTTTGCGCCTGGGCGCCTGCATGAATATGGCCGTGCATGTCATTGAACCCTGCGGATTTCCTTTCTCACCAAAGGCAGTCAAGCGTTATGCCATGGATTATGCAGACCATGTTGATGTGCGCCATCACCTTGACTGGGAGGCATTTGAAAACTGGCGGCGTGAATCTGGCGCGCGCCTCATTCTATTAACCACCAAAACTACAGTTGCATTTACGCAATTTGAATTCGAACCCTCAGATATTTTAATGGTTGGAAGTGAATCAGCCGGCGCACCCGAATTTGTTCATGAATCAGCCAGCGCGCGGGTTACCATTCCCATGAATCCAGAAGTACGCTCGCTAAATGTGGCTGTCGCCGCTGCGATGGTGATGGGCGAAGCACTTAGGCAAACCAACCTGTATCCGGCATAGAGGCAAAAAATGACAGAAGACGCCAATCAAATTGAAATAAAGGAAAAAGACGCTGCTTCTTGGTTTCAGTCACTCCGTGACCAGATTTGCGCCAGCTTCGAGTCCATTGAGAACGACAACAATGGACCGCTTGCAGACCGCACCCCAGGCCGATTTGAGCGAAAAAGCTGGGAAAGAACCAACCAATCCGATGGCGCACCCGGTGGTGGGGGTGTGATGTCCATCATGCGTGGCGGCCGTGTGTTTGAGAAAGTCGGCGTCAATATCTCGACTGTGTTTGGCACCTTCAGTGATGAATTCGCCAAAAACATACCAGGCGCCGCGGAAGACCCACGTTTTTTTGCGACAGGCATTTCACTTGTCGCCCATATGAATAGCCCGCGGGTACCGGCTGTTCATATGAATACTCGCTTCATTTCAACAACAAAAAGCTGGTTTGGCGGCGGTGCCGACCTGAACGCCCCACTGCCAAACACTGAAGATACCGCAGATTTCCACGCCGCACTGAAGGCATGCTGCGACAAACACGGCGACGACTATTACGCACGTTACAAAAAATGGTGTGATGAATATTTTTATATTCCGCACCGGAACAAAGCACGCGGCGAAGGTGGCATTTTTTATGACCAGCTCGCATCCGGTGACTGGGGTGCTGATTTTGCGTTCACACAGGACGTGGGCCGAACTTTCAATGAAATTTACCCTGCTCTCGTGCGTCGTCATATGAACGAGGCCTGGAGCGAAGAAGAGCGCGAAACACAGCTTGTCTATCGCGGCCACTATGCAGAGTTTAACCTTGCCTATGACCGCGGCACAACTTTTGGCCTCAAAACGGGCGGGAATGTAGAAGCCATTCTGATGTCATTGCCCCCAATGGCGAAATGGCCTTAAGCAAGCCTTTGTAACAATGGCGTGAATCGCACTTGGATTGCCGCACAATGGTCTTATTTGGGTGGCTGAATACCACTAAGAAATTCATTTGTTCGAGGCAGAACCATGATTGCACTTTCACGCCCCCTCTTAACGGCTTTGCTTGCTGTGTTTATCGCGCTGCCTGCAGCTGCAGACAAAAACGACAAGAAACGCACCAAGATTTTGGAGATGCGCGAGGAAGTACTTGAACGTTTATATGATGATCGTCCGGAAACCCGGCTTGAGGTCAAAAACTCTGTTGGATACGCGGTTTTTTCAAATGTGGGTGTGAATGTCATTTTTGTATCTGGTGGTGGCGGTAAAGGTATTGCCAAAAACCAGATAACCGGCGAGGAAACCTACATGCGTATGGGTACCGTTGGCGTAGGCCTAGGGCTTGGCATCAAAGATTTCCGTGCTGTTTTCGTTTTCCATGATCAAAAGGCATTTGATGATTTTGTTGAAAAAGGCTGGGATTTCTCAGGTGAAGCTGACGCAGCTGCCAACTCGGAAGATAAAGGCGGCGAACTTTCGGGCGCAACAACGCTCAGCAGCAAAGTGAATGTGTATCAGTACAACAAAGCTGGCATTGCTTTGCAGGCGACCCTACGCGGCACAAAATACTGGCAAGACAAAAAACTAAATGCTGACTAAGTGCGGGTCATTAAGCCAACCCAATTGTTGTCAGCAATTCATCCTTGGTCATTTTGAAATCGCTTTCTATCCAGGCTTGTTCAAGCAGTTTCAAACGCTCTCCAAGTTCTGGGGTGGGCTGATAACCGGCCTCCAATAGGTCTGCGCCGGACAACGGGAACTCCGGTGCTTCCCAATCATTGATTTCCTGAAGAAACTTATCTCGCTCGTGGCTGTTAAAGCCTGATAGCGCCTCTTCGACAATCGCCGTTCCAAATTGGTAAAGCAGTGGCCTCACAGGCGCCTCTTCGAGCAGGCCGCTCCTGACACAACGCACGTCCCTGATGAGTAGTTCTTGCTTTCTAGACAAACGGAACGCCGAAGAGATCGCTTTCGTATTCCCATCAGCATACAGGAGCGCAAGCCGTGTTTCAGGAGAGGACTGGCACTCATTCTCGAGCTCACGTTCGATCTCTTTATTCAGGTCACTTAGATCGGCACGCGCCTCTCCCACGCGAGGCAATATTTGAATACGCTGCATTTCCCGCAGGAATGGTCTGGGATCGTCAACCGAGAGCAATTTCAGCAGTTCATCGCGGACCCGTTCTCGCGACAGATTTTTCACATCGCTTGCTCGATGCTCACAGGCCGCTAACCCTTTCGCATCCAAACTTGCACCAAATCGCGCAGAAAACCGGAAAAAACGATAGATTCTTAATGCATCTTCTTTGATACGCTCCTCCGCGTCGCCAATGAATCTGACACGATGGTTTCTGAGATCGTCAACACCTCCAAACGGGTCGAAGATTTTACCGTCACTACTTGCGTAAAGTGCGTTAATGGTAAAATCGCGTCTGTGTGCGTCCTGCAGCCAATCTTTGGTGAAAGCAACTGTCGCGTGCCGCCCATCTGTTGACACATCACTGCGCAAACTGGTGATCTCAAAGTTTAGGCCATCCACAATTGCTGTAACTGTGCCGTGGGTCAGTCCCGTAGGAACAACTTTGACACCAACTGCTTCCAATAGTTTTGTTGTTTCGGTGGGTTCATGTGTTGTGGCGAGGTCAATATCCGCTACGTCTCTCCCAAGAAAGCTGTCGCGCACGCAACCGCCCACAAAACGAACATTTTCTTGGCCCAGTGCGGCGATCAGTTTGTTGGATTGGGGTGACTTTAACCAGTCTGGATTCCAACCGGCTGCCGGATCAAGAAGCACCCGGCCCTCCAGAGCCATCGTCGCCGTCCTCTTTGGGGGCCTCTTCTGGTGCATCCTCTTTGGGCACAAACTTGCCAGGAACCAACACACCGTTTTCTACTCTGGCGGGCACATAAACCTGATCAACCTCGCCTGATGTATTGTCAAGAAACCGGAACGCGAGGCCAGTCAGCAACAGCGCAACCGTAAGGATGCTCATACCAACTCGAAGGCGCTTGGCTTCAAGTTCCCGGATTTCATCGCCTTGATCACGCTTAGATCGCCACCTCAACCAAAGGATCAAAGCGATAACAGGTAACAAAACCAATATAATTCTGATCACAACCGCCATATCAAGTTTGCTCCCGCACGGCTTCCATCACGTCCACAAGGTTGACGAGCATAGCAGCAGTTGCACCCCATATAAAATAGTCGCCGTAAGGCATCGCATAATAGTGGCGGCGCCGCCCTTTCCAGACTGCGCTCTGGCGCTGATGGTTCTTACGGTTGAGTACAAACTCGAACGGAACTTCAAAGGCTTCCGCAACCTCTTCTTCCTGCAGCGAAAGATCAAAACCCGGCGTTACGGTTGCAACAACTGGCGTAATCTCAAACCCGGTACCCGTTCGATACTGATCCAATGATCCGATGACATTAACGTATTTGGCATCAAGACCAATCTCTTCCTCTGCTTCCCGCAGAGCTGCGGCCACAGCACTTTCATCACTATCGTCCACGCTACCACCGGGAAAACTGACTTGGCCAGCGTGCTTTGCCAAGTGCTCGGTGCGTTTGGTCAACAAAATTGTAGCTGCTTCTTCCCGCAATACGATCGGCACCAACACAGCAGCCGGCCGAACAGGTTCCGCCAAAATGAGCGCCTCATCACGCTCAACGTTCAGGTCAAAGTCGCTGCGGGCACCGCGGGCACCAGAATTATTGCTTGAAAGTGCTTTTTGCACCCAACCCTCAATCACTCTGTGGCTCCCAGTTCTTCCGGCCAGGCACCCAGCGAAAACTCAGTGCCTTGACTGTTGATCACGCAGGTACTCATACCGCCTCGCACGTGCAATTTGCCATGTTCAATCAACTCGTAATAAACAGTGCGGGAAATCAATGCTTCCAGGCGGCCACGCACGTGCAAATATGGCCTCGGTTCACCACTTTCGCCGTCCACATCAACGTGGATGGCATGATCTGGCCCTGCAATTACCTGGTCGCCAACATTTGTTGTGAAACAAAGGGTTAATTCAGCACCCTCGCCAGCAACGTCAACAGAAACAGCAACAAAATGAGCGTCATCAACCGTGATGCCGATTTTTTCGACCGGTGTCACCAGATAGGTTTTACCGTCTTCATCTTTGCGCAATACGGACGCAAAAAGCCGGACCATATTTTGGCGCCCTATAGGTGTTCCCATATAGAACCAGGTGCCATCACTTGCTATGCGCATGTCGATGTCGCCGCAGAAGTCAGGGTTCCATTTTTCCACTGGTGGAAATTTCTGCTCGCCAACCTGTTTGGCAAAACTGGCGAGATCAAAACCCTGCTTATTGAATGTTTCAGCCATACAAACTCCTACAGCATTATATGGCGCTTGGATCAATAATGAAAAGGATCACACTAAAGGGCGAATGCTGGCTCTGCAGAAACCGCTACAGGTTGTCGAGAATTTTTGGCGAACGGCTGCAAAGTTCCTACCGCCGGAAGGGAACTAAACCGTGCTGACTGCCGCACAAGTAGTCTTCGCGCATCGCGGCCACCCGGGAGTGTGATGAAACTCGGCAGTACCGGCACAAAACCAAAGCGGCCATAATATTCTGCGTCCCCAACCAATAGTATCCGCTCAAACCCCGCAACACTTGCTTTTTCCAGGCTATATCGCACAAGAGAAGACCCGACACCACTTCCCTGCAATTGAGGGGCAACGGCCAGCGGGCCCAACAGCAGTGCTTCATCAACCGTGCCCACAATCAAGTCCTTAACCAAAATTGGCCAATAGCGGATTGTGGCTACTAACCCGCCACCATTTTGACGGACGACAGTGCTGAGAGACTGGATTGGAGAAACACCGACACGAAGGTGATAAGACGCCTTTTCATGACGGTTTTGGCCAAAGACTTTATCAAGAAGAAGAGTGATGTCCTGCTCATCGGACACCCGTTCACTATCGAACGTATACATCGCATTTTCCATATCAATGGCGCACAAGCGCCGTGGACAACAAAGGTTTTTATTCCGTCCCTTAGCGTCGTCGCAGTCGGTTTAACCGATTGATATGGTGCGTGTTTAACATAGTCACTGTTACGTTTTTGTGTTCCGTTGGACGCTACTTATAGCGACCAAACAAAATATTGCCAGTTTATTTTTTGCGGGGTCACGGCTCAGTCGCCAAATGTTGGTCTACTGCACGGGCCGCAGTTACCACGGTCTCCAAAGAGCGTAGGAAAAATTCAACCGGTATGCTGTCATAAACGTCAGATGGCTGATGGTAGTGTGGGTGATCTTCCACACCAAAGTAAAGAAACGGGACACCGTCCAGATGGAACGGACCATGATCAGATGCCAGCGTCCAGTCGTTGTTGCCAAGCGCGGGGTCGTCGTGCCCCATCAGGAGTTTGACGGGCACCTTGGAAGCTACATTTTCCACTATCGGCTTCAACTCTGGGCGGTGAAACACCCCGGCAACATACAGTTCATTTTTGTCGCTGCGGCTTAACATATCAAAATTAATATTGAAGGCGATATTGGGGTCAATCATCTGACGGTTTCGAACAAAAGCACGCGCACCCTGCAGGCCCATTTCCTCGGCATCAAAAAGTGCAAAGATAATGTCATTTTCGGGCGGGTCTTTGCTGAAAGACTCTGCAATAGCCAATGCCCCCGCAACACCCGAAGCATTATCATCTGCGCCATTGAAAATTTGCCCGCCACGCGTGCCCACATGGTCATAGTGCGCTGAAATCACAATGGTTTTTCCTGTGTTACCAGAGCCATCTATGCGGAACAGTAGATTAGTGCCCGTAATTTCAGCGGATCCAGTTGGCAGACGTGGCGTGAACGTAAATTGATGTTCAAAGGATGGTCCTACCGGCATGTAACCAGCGTCCATGATTTTTTGCAGAAGAAAATCGCGGGCCATCGCGTTACCCTCTGTCCCGGCCGCTCTTCCCCCCATATTGTCGGCCGCAAGTGTTTGCACCGCCTCCAGTGCAGCGTTTCTGTCAAAATCACTATTTTGCGCAAAAGCAGCAAACGAAATACCTGCCGCAAGAACGGCACCACAAACTGAATTACCAATTGAATAAAGCGACACAAGCAACCCCTAAAGCAACATAGGGCGTCACTCTAAGGGATTGGTCTTGGAAGACAAGCTGGTTGCGCTGAACCGTAACTCAGCGCAACGCGGTCTATTGAGCTGCAACCACCTTAAGATGAGATTGTCCAGCTTCCTGCTGGTCATCCATTTCGCTTTGGATAGAGCGAACATCAGCAAGGAACTGTTCGACTTCAGAGCGGATACCCGTGGACAGCTGGTCAAGCTCTTCAGCAGCGGACGCAACATTTGTTGACTGCGTCCCGGTTTGGTCAGCACCTTCAGCCACTTTTTGAATTTCGCTGGATACACGCTGTGTTCCGTCAGAGGTATATTGCACACTTCGATTGATTTCACCCGTAGTGGCATATTGTTCTTCCACTGCCGCCGTAATGCTGACCATGATTTCATTCAGTCGATCAATGGTTTGACCGATCGACGCATTGGCTTTTACTGCGCTCTTTGTCATGTCCTGCATGCCTTGGATGCGGCTGGTGATGTCGTGTGTTGCCTGCGCTGTTTGATTCGCCAGCGACTTGACTTCGCTTGCCACTACAGCAAACCCCCTGCCCGCATCCCCAGCACGCGCGGCTTCAATTGTTGCATTAAGGGCAAGCAAGTTGGTTTGCTCCGCAATATCGTTAATCAACTGCACAACGCCCTCGATTTCTTTGGAATTCTCAGAAAGCTTCGAAATGGATAAGTTACTATCCTGTGCGGACTGAACCGCTTCTTTTGAGATTGCGCCAGCATTCTGCACCTGCATATTCACTTCGCGAATGGAGGCCGAAAATTCCTCAATCGCTGCGAGCATGGCGCTGGTGTTCTGCTCCATATCATTAGACGCTTCACTAACAGCAGCAGATTGATTGCCGGTCGCTTCAGCCACTTCAACCATTATGCCTGAGGTGCTTTTCATAGCGCCGGACGCGGCACTCAGGTTGTCGATCGCAGAAGCAATACTCTGGTCAAACTGTCCAATAATCGTATCCAGTCGCTGGACCCGCTGTTCGCGATTTCGGGCGCGCTCTGCGCGCTGTTCCGCCTCTCGCTCAGCGTCCTTGACAGCCTGAGCAGTTTGCCTGCGTTCCTCATCTGCTTTGCGTGTAACTTCCTTGAGCGCCTTCATCTCGAGTTCAAGACGTTCGGCAGCGCTGACTTTCAGCTTGTCCGCCACTTTGGCCATGTTGCCAATTTCATCGTTATACTCAGTACCGGGGATGACTGTTTCATAGTCACCGTCTGCAACATGCATCAACGACTGTTCCAGGTCTTTTACCGGGCGAATAGTCGTGGAGATCACTATGCGGGAAATCAGGAGCGCCAGAATCCCGACAATCATACTGATGATCGTAATCTGATTATATCCTGCTGTGTCTGTTTCTGCTGCAATCAAAAGAGCCGCCTCTCGGCGCTCGTCTGCAACTTCAGAAAGAGTGTTCAGATACGGGGGTACGTCAGCATACAGAACAGACAGACGTTGGACGTTCCCAGCAAAATCCAGGCGCGTTTCTGCATATTGCTTGAAGGCTTCCACATAAAATGTGAGCCGCTCGATCATGGCTGCTTTGGCATCGCTGGGGATATTGGCGTCAGTCAGAGCCAAATTGAATTCCATCATGCGTGCGTCAATACGATCGATATATTTAGGGTCGACACGCATGATGAAGTCTTTCTCATGGCGTCGCATCATCAGCATTAATCGCCAAAGGCTGTCACGGTCATTGGCAGGCACTTTCAGCAGTTCTTCAATTTCATGAACTGCGCCTCTTAATGAACCCTGCAGTCCATCTGCTTCAGAAAGTCCCAGTGCCTGCTGAGCTGTGACCACTTTTGCAAACTGCTCTCTATGATCCTGCACAATGCTTAAAAGCCCGCTCTCGGCTCTCTGCACACGTGGGTCATCAATCATTCCGTTCAGTTGGCGCAGGAGCGATTCTGCTTTTTCCGACGCATCATCGTAGAATGTGATGTAGCGGCTCTCGCGCTGAAGAAGAAAGTCTTTTTCATGTTGGCGGAGGGCCAAAAGTTCTGACTCTAAATCCGCTACCAGCATGCCGGCCTTATTTAAATGTTCACTGGTTTGGCGGCTGTCTTCAATAGTTTCGTGGGAAAACCAGTAAGCGCCGTACAGCGCAGCAACACCAAGAACCGCAATTCCAGCAAGTAAATAAACCCTGACTGCAATCGAAAAATTCTTTACCCAGTTGAACATAAACAAGGACCCCGCAATCAGCGTTCTATTACTGCAAATAATACTACCCATAATCGCATTGCGGTTCTTTATAGTAGTATTTTGTGTCTACAGAGTCCGAATTAAGCTTCAAATGTTAAGAAAAACTGAACGTTTGTAAATGTCACAAAAGGTTAATCACACACCGTGGTTAACGTGACCATGAATTCTTCGATTTGGTTCAATCACTTCGCCGTAAAAACTGGCCCAATCCATGGATCAAAAGCTATGAAATGGCAGCTGAATTTATTTGGTTGATAGCGGTTAGCCGTCGTCACTTGAGTCTTCGTCATCGGAGTCATCTTCTGAGTCGTCATAATCAGAATCCTCCTGCTGCTGAGCGACCCCAACTTTGGTAATCGTCTGCAAGTGAAGCAGATAGAAGTCGTAGGCCTCTTTCTTGGACAAATCATAGTTCTGACTAAACTCGCAGGCTCGGTACAACAGTTCACGCGCCAGCAAAACAACCCCGGTTCGTCCGCCCAGCGCAACGGCAGACGTTCCACCCGTTTCGCCAACCTGCCCGATCGACAAGCCTTCTGACAGGGAAACCGCAGCATCTGGCGCCGGGGCAAGGCACATGTTTTCAACATCATCAGGCGTGACAAATATCGCCATTTGCTCCTCGGCATTGCGGCTCGCAATTTCAACGCCGCCCACCTGAAAGGTCTGCGGAGGTGTTTCCGTTAAAGCTCCACATGCGGACAGGGCAAGCCCCGCACAAAGACCAAGCACAAGTCGTTTGTTCAGCATAACCATTCCCTCAGGCAACATTGTTCCCAGTAACTCAATACTATGAAAACGCTTTAAATTCATACCCTTCAGTATGAGTTTTGCCTGACCGTTTCTATAGTCTGATACAAGTTTTGACAAATTACGACACGACGTGACAACTTCAGTTCGCTAGCTTTCGTTTCGCAAATCAAGTTTTGGAAAGCACCCCCTGCATCCAAGACTGTCGAACGGAAAGGCACAATATGAAACCTCTTATCCTTGCTTCAGCAATCCTGGCACCGGTTCTGGCGTCAGCTTCAACAATCCCTGCAGGGGCCGGTCCCGTCAGGGATGGCTATGTTTACGATGGGTGCGAAAATGGCAAAGGCGGCTATGAATGCATAACTGTGTATATCAGATTCGTCGATTACGACAGCCACCAGGGTTTTGGCGCTACCGGCGCCAGCAGCACAGACCTAGACCGTATTGAATTATCTCTGGACGGCGACTGCACAACCACCAATGGAAAACGCTTAACTGAGGAATTCACGCTGGGCGTGACGTCTTGGCACACCTCACTTCTTCGCCATTGGGTGGTTCCGAAGAACTGCTCCTACAAGGCACACGCCCGTCATCACAGGTCTATCGGCAAGGACGACATATACAGATTCAGTCTTCCAGATCAGAAAAAGAAGACCGAATGTCATATCTATAATTTAAATGGTTCAAAGCTGGAAAAAAATCCGACGGACGCAGGGTTTTTGAACGAGTTTCAGGCTTGCGACCTGCCAATCCCGAAATAACTTGGGCCTTTGCAAGATCCTATTCATCCAAGACTAAGCCACGGTGCTCTTTTCTGCGGCCTCATATAAAAAGCCCCCGGACATTTGTCCGAGGGCTGAACTCAAAACTATAACTGTTTGAACAGTTTGACTGGCTGGCTTAGAAGCCCATGCCACCCATGCCGCCCATGTCTGGCATGCCGCCACCACCAGGCATTGCAGCTGGCTTGTCTTCAGGCAGCTCAGCAACCATGGCTTCAGTGGTGATCATCAGACCAGCAATAGACGCTGCGTCCTGCAGTGCAGAGCGAACAACTTTCGCAGGGTCGATGATGCCTTTGGCAACCAGGTCTGTGTACTCTTCGTTTTGTGCATCGAAACCGTGGTTTACGTCGTCTTGCTCAAGGAGCTTGCCAACAACCACAGCGCCGTCAACACCAGCGTTTTCAGTGATCTGACGAACAGGCGCCTGAAGTGCACGACGAATGATCGCAACACCGCGGGTCTGGTCTTCGTTTTCACCTTCGAGGCCTTCAAGAGCTTTTGTTGCATAGAGAAGTGCAGTACCACCGCCGGCAACAACGCCTTCTTCAACGGCAGCGCGTGTTGCGTGCAGTGCATCGTCAACGCGGTCTTTGCGCTCTTTCACTTCAACTTCAGTTGCACCGCCAACTTTGATTACGGCAACGCCGCCAGAAAGCTTGGCAAGACGCTCTTGCAGCTTTTCTTTATCATAGTCAGAAGTTGTAACTTCGATTTGCGCCTTGATTTGCTCAACGCGGGCTTTGATGTCGTCTTCAGCACCGATACCGTCAACAATTGTGGTATCTTCTTTGGTGATGTTTACACGCTTGGCAGAACCCAGCATGTCGATGCCAACGTTTTCAAGCTTGATGCCCAGATCTTCAGAAATCACCTGACCGTTAGTCAGGATCGCAATGTCTTCGAGCATGGCTTTGCGGCGGTCACCGAAGCCAGGAGCTTTAACCGCAGCGATCTTGAGGCCACCGCGCAGCTTGTTAACAACAAGTGTTGCAAGCGCTTCGCCTTCAATGTCTTCAGCAATGATGAGAAGAGGACGGCTGGTTTGAACAACAGCTTCCAGAAGTGGCAGCATTGGCTGAAGGTTAGAGAGCTTCTTCTCGTGCAGAAGGATCAGTGGATCATCAAGATCAACAGTCATTTTTTCTGCATTTGTGATGAAGTAAGGCGACAGGTAACCGCGGTCGAACTGCATGCCTTCAACAACATCAAGCTCGCTCTCGAGGCCTTTTGCTTCCTCAACAGTGATAACACCTTCTTTGCCAACTTTTTCCATCGCGGCAGAGATGTCTTTACCAACCTGAGCTTCACCGTTTGCAGAGATAGTACCAACCTGCTCGATTTCTTCAGAAGTCGTTACAGTTTTGGCGCGCGCCTTCAGGTCTTCAACAACTTTGGTTGTTGCAAGGTCGATACCGCGCTTCAGATCCATTGGGTTCATGCCAGCAGCAACAGACTTCATGCCTTCGCGAACGATGGCTTGAGCCAGAACAGTTGCAGTTGTTGTACCGTCACCGGCAACATCATTGGTGCGAGAAGCAACTTCTTTCACCATTTGTGCGCCCATGTTTTCGAACTTGTCAGCCAGTTCGATTTCTTTCGCAACTGATACACCGTCTTTGGTGATGCGTGGAGCGCCAAAAGATTTGTCCAGAACAACGTTCCGACCTTTTGGACCCAGAGTTACTTTTACAGCGTTCGCGAGAGTGTCGACACCAGCAAGGATTTTGGTGCGCGCTTCATCGCGGAGTTTTACGTCTTTTGCAGCCATTGGTGGCCTCCTGATACGTCAGATTTAAGAGTTAGTGTGTGAGACTTGGGCCGAGTGATTACTCGATGATGCCCATGATGTCTTTTTCCTGCATGATCAGCAGGTCATCACCGTCGACTTTAACTTCGGTGCCGGACCATTTGCCGAACAGGATTTTGTCGCCAACTTTCACGTCCAGTGGCGTGACTTTGCCATCTTCTGATTTGGCACCAGCGCCAACAGCGATAACTTCGCCTTCAGATGGTTTTTCCTGAGCAGTGTCTGGAAGAATAATACCGCCAGCAGTTTTAGCTTCGCTTTCTAGACGCTTGACCAATACGCGGTCATGAAGCGGACGAAGAGCCATGGTTTGTCTCCTAATTGATAAACCGAGAAAGGAATTGTTAGCACTCACCCCTTTGGAGTGCTAACGCGTGCCTGTATTTAAGGTATGCAAAGTGGGGGTTCAACCCCAAAAGCGTTATTTTTTTGTGTCAGACGCCTAAAAAAGGGGCAGGTCACCCTGCCCCGCGCAGTATTAGGCTGCCGCTGGCTGCGGCTGAACCGCTTTCATATGCTGTGTCACGATGTCGAGCGCCAAGCTATCACGGACTGAAAGCTCGCTTGGCATGTGCCAGTCTCGATCGATTTGATCCCATCGGGCGTCAAAAGGGTCAATACCCAGCGACGTTACATAATCGGCATCCACGACGATGAATTGCTTTCCGTATGACAAAAGGTATCCGCCATGCTCTTGGCGCACCTGTTTCGCGTCCTCGTAGGAGGCAAGCCAGATGTTCCAATACACATGGCAACGTTTGGGGTGTAAAAACGCCTCGAAAGTCGCATCGTCGCGGCCTTCAAAACAGGCCAAAACGGATTTCCAATTCGGGAACCCGATCTCGCGGGCGACTGTTGCCAAAGCATGCTTTCGCTGTGCATCAGCACCCAAGGCAACGGCCGGGCTGCCAGTTTGAAGCCTACGCAAGGCGTTTGGCTCTTTCTCGCCAGCACGTTTCTGCAACAAGCGAGCTTCTTCTTTTAAGAATGTAATAATTGGTGGTGTTTCGCCGCCACCTGATGTGCGTGACATATCATGTCTCTCCATAAATCGGACATGTACCGCACCATTATGTCCTGAAGAACCATGCAATCAGCAAAGGTCATGTATTTGAGTTGTCAGCAGGGTACGGCGGTTTTTGGCGGACAGGCACCCCTGCGGCACCTGACCCTCATATATGCAGCCGTTTTGATGACGTCAACAGCTTCTTAGAGCTTCGCCATGGTTATCTCAGGCGTCATACGTGTCGCTTTCTCGAACAGGGCCTTTGTAAAGTCAGCCTCTGCATCCAATCCGAGCTGGGTCTGCGTTTGCCACAAGCCATAAAGCGATGCCGCACTGTTGGGATGCCGGATCAAACTTGATTTAAAGGCTTGCTCAGCTTCTTGAAACTGGCCGCTTGCATAGTACGCAGCGCCCAGCGTCTGCTCTGTTGCATAATATCAAAAGGGTGGTTCGAGGTAAGCCAGACTGTCTTGCAGAACCACGCTTTTTTTCATCAACTCGATTGCTCCCTCAAAGTTGCCACCCGCCATCAGCCGCTTTGCGGCGATTGTGTTTGAGGCAATTTGAAGCACGGCAACCGCTGGAATAGGTGCATTCTGAATTGCGTCCGTTTCCACCAGCTGGTCAATCGCTTCTTGTTCCACCCAGGCACGATCATCGCCTGCTTCAGCGAACACTTTGCCGCGCGCATAATGCCACAAGGCTTTTACATAAGGTATGGTGTCGCCCGGGTCAGCCAGCGCTTCTACCTCCGCTACATCCAAAAAATCAGCGTAAGCGAAATATGGTGCCGCCTTGATTGGAGGTAACCACGCTGCTTCATTGGCGTATTCCATCGGCAACAGCTGATCGAGAATTTGAGCATGTTCTAGCGAAGTTGCTTTGTCATATGCCATTTGCGCTGACGTCAGCACAAAATGGATGTTGTGCGGGTAGTAACCGTATCTGTATAGAACCGAGCCTTGCGTTTGCGCCAGATATTCAGCGTCAATCTTGGCCGCGCGGATGTTCACATCCAAACTGTCAAGATAGCGCCCAATCCGGAAATAGATGTGGCTGGGCATATGGACCAAATGGCCAGACGCGATTGGCAGATTTGCCAATCGGTCGGCATGCTTCTCAGACAGGCCGACCTGCACACTCGCCTCATACAGGTGAATATGTAGGTGGATCGCACCATAGTGATCAGGGTTTTCAGTGAGGACGCCGTTTATGGCATCGAGCGCCCTTTGAATATGGGGTTTAGCTGTTACTTGATCACGTTCCCAGTAATCCCACGGTGAGGTGTCCATGAGTGCTTCTGCATAGAGCGTGGCTATGTCCTGATCACTTGGATAGGCAGCATAAACTTCTGCCATTGCGTTTGCATAGTCAGCGTCCAGCGCTGCCCTGCTCTTCCCTGAATTGTCGCTATAGCGTGTCGCGCCAGCCACAATGAGGGCTTGCTCACGGGCGTTGGCACCGCCTGCAAGCGACACAGCTTTTTGCATGGCCGCAAGCGCCAATGGCGCCGCTTCCTCGGTCATAGCGGCGTTAATATTGGGACCCAGAGCGATCGCTTCACCCCAATGACAAATGGCGCAGGCAGGATCCAGTTCTTGTGCTGCTTTGAAAGCGCGAATAGCTTCATAATGATTAAAGCCATACAACAGGGAAAAACCCTGCCGAAAGTATGCGCGGGCCTGTTCGTTTTCGCTGGAAATCGGAAAGTCCCGAATATCCAATCCTGCAAGCAAGGGAACATCCCCCGATGCCGAACTGGCTGCGTTGACGGCAGATGAGAAATAGGCAGCCTTCCTAAACAAACTGCCACGGCGCTCGCCGGATGGCCCGCACAGCAACTGCGAATAATTTGTCGGATTGAAGGCATAATCCGAAACATCCGGATCATCCAAACCCGGTTGTAATAAAGATTGAGCAAATCCAAGTGAGGCCAATACGGCGACTGGTGCGACTAAAGATTTCATGACGTTTCCCCAAGGTTGGCCACATCATACTCCAATCCCGTTCGCCCGTCTAATCGACTATCTGAAATATGCATTTCGGAATTGAAGGTCGCGATATGAAAACACACGCGCGAGCTTTGCAATATGTACGAGATCGCCTTGAAACCCTTTACCGGAACAATTTTTCGCCCGCCCAACCGGGGAAATTTTGCTGGTTTAAATCAAAGCGTGTAGCGCTCGGGAATTGTTGAGGTCTCCAACAGGCAGAATGCAGGCACCAATGTTTTTCAAAAATGCGAACTCACGTTCCAGCCAAGACCCTTTGCGGATTTGTTTCTGATTGGTCACCAGCAAAAACACATCATGATGCCTTTGCCGTTCTTGCAGGAACTGGCAGTTTTTGTTCCAAAGTTGCTCTGCTGAAAGCGAAAACATTTCTTGTTCAGGCAAATCAAAGCAAAAACCACCGATCTTGTCTGCAATATCAACATAGTCAGGGAAGTGACCAATCACACAAACCCCACTTTTCTCGTGCAGTGAAGACTCCACGTTAGACTGCATCAGCGCCATAGCAATCGACCCCCGTCTTTGAGCAACCTGATTTAAAGTAGCCCGTTGCGTTGATGAAGGACCCCCCTCATCTGGGGAGAATCAAAACCTCAATGACATTATTACCCTTTGTTTCGATGTTTGGGCAGTTTATTTTGTCTATCAGAGAGCGGACTAAACCCAATATAATTTGCATTTCTCGCCGCCACGATTGCCTCAATTCTGGAGCTGACGCCCAAGGTCGCCTTAGCCGCGTCCAGATGTTCTTTTACCGTTTGAGCGCTCAAGCTCATCTAAAGACGCGGCTTTTTCAGCTTTTTCGACAAATTCAAAGGCTAGACTTTCGAGGAACACAGGATCTCCACGTTGGCATTCTTGTTCAAACTGCGACGCTATATAAGAAGCTTGCGGCAGCGCAAGTCGCGGTTCATGCGTTGAAATTTGGGCAGCCATCGAATTTATGATATCTCTGCAAAAGGGGAACTGGGGGAGCTATACCATGATCAAGAATTCGCTGATCAAGCTATATGGATTGTTCGCATACATATTAGGCCTCGTAAGCCTGGTGGCATTCACATTATTTGCCAACAACGGGTTTGTGCATGTGGGCATTTGGTTGGATAACCCAACTTTGGGCGCTTTTTCAATCGATGTGCCGGCTCTGGGCTATACCGACTATCCACTCATGTTCAATATCGGTTTACTTTTGCTGTTTGGGTTGCAGCACTCTGTTATGGCGCGGCCAGGCTTTAAAGCTGGTTTTACAAAAATTGTGCCCAGGGCGGCCGAACGCAGCAGTTATGTGCTCGCGACGGCTCTGGTGCTATTTGCCATGATTTTTTACTGGCATCCAATGGTGGGGCTTGTGTGGCAAGTTGATGCGGAGTGGGCCCGCACGGGAATCCATATCCTTTACTGGGTCGGTTTTCTCATCACATTCCTGGCCACTCAGATGATTGACGGAATGCACCTGATGGGAGTTAAACAGTCATTTTCACCTGACGACCCAGACAAGGGGACAAAAAATTTCGTAACCCCCGGTTTCTATAAGTTGGTACGTCATCCCATTCAGACTGGCATCGTAATCGCCATGATCGCGACGCCCGACATGACAGTTGGCCGCCTCACACTTGCCGTTGGAATGCTCGTTTACGTGGGGATCGGCCTTTATTATGAGGAAAAAGACCTGATCGGAGAGTTTGGTGACACTTACCGGGATTATAAGACCAGAGTTCCCGCCCTATTTCCAAAATTCTGGTAGCAGCTTTTACCTGATGCAGTTGGTTGGTATCCAAATTGGTTGAAGGCTGACTTATTTGGCGCTTGTTCGCACCACATTCTTTTTTTGATGCCGTTTGACAATGTGCCTGATCCTGCCGCACTATCCCCACAAGGGGAGATTTTATGGGCCAAACATCTGATGCCCCCCTATGGGTGGCAGTGATAGGCGCTGGGCCAGCGGGCTATTACACAGCTGAGGCGTTAACCTCGGGCGAGAAAAATGTTCGAGTAGATATCATTGACAGGTTGCCAACACCCTTTGGGCTAATTCGCGCCGGTGTCGCCCCTGATCATCAATCCATCAAAAATGTATCAAGACGATATGAAGCAACCAACCAGCGAGACGATGTGCGATTTGTCGGCAACCTTTCGCTGGGGCGCGACGTCACGCTGAAGGAGCTTCAAGAGCTTTACGACGTGGTTGTGTTGGCGACAGGTGCCGCCAAGGACCGCCCACTTGGTGTAGAGGGCGAGGACTTGGAAGGAGTGATTGGCTCTGCCGCCTTTGTGGGATGGTACAATAGCCACCCAGACTTTAAAGACCTGGACCCAGACCTGAGGGTTGCTTCGGTGGCGGTTATTGGCAATGGCAATGTTGCGGTTGATGTAGCGCGTATTCTTGCCAAAACTGCTGAAGAAATGGCGAACTCCGATCTCGCACAACATGCTGCTGAAGAGATTCACTCCTCTTCCATTAAAGATATTCATATTCTTGGACGCCGAGGCCCGCTCGAAGCGGCCTTCACACCCAAAGAACTGGGCGAACTAAACGCGCTTGAAAACTGTGTTGCATTGGTAGATGGAAAACAGCTGCCGCCTGAAGACGAAGACGCAGCACTCACGGGTGCTACCAAGAAAAATATGGTGCACCTAAGGGCCATGGCGACAAACCAGCCTGACGATAAACCAACCCGCCTGCATATTCAGTTTTATCGGCGCCCGATGGCGATCGTTGGAGATGATTGCGTTTGCGGAATTCGGCTTGAAGAAACGACAGTCGAAGACGGAAGATGTATCGGAACGGGCAAGTCTGAAGTGTTGCCGGCGGGGCTTGTTGTGCCTTGCATTGGCTATCGTTCCAGCCCGCTTGAGGATGTACCTTACGATGATCGCTATGGCATCTATAAAAATGAAGACGGGCTGATTTCTCCGGGCCTTTATTGCGTCGGCTGGTGCCGGCGCGGCCCAACCGGCACCATCGGCACGAACAAACCTGACGGTGTTGGCATCGCCGCCAAAATACTGGAAGAAGTATCCGCAGCAGGCAAAACAGGCCGTGATGGCTTGAACGCGATTGTAAAGGAACGTGATTTAAAAATAGTCACATTCCAGGACTGGAAAAAAATCGAAGCTGCTGAAGTTGAAGCTGCAGCCGAAGGCGCGCCTCGCGCTAAAATCGCAGATGTCGATAAAATGGTGTCGATCGCGGAAAACGGTTAATCGGCTGCTATTTTTTCAAAAGCCGATATTCACCGGTGACCTTGGCGAACTTAAGCGCAACCGCGATCGCAAACAAAAGAGGCGCCAGCGAGATTAACAACAACGACATGGTGCCATATTTGGTGTCCTCCACGGCTTCAATATAACTGGTCCTGGCTTCCAGATAACCTTGCAGATATCCTTCGATAACTTGCTTGTCTGCCTCTCCGAGTCCCTCATTGATTGCATCAAGACCTAGAAGCAGATTGCTTGGAATGTCGGCGGGAAACTCCTCATTGGCAAGCACAAGCCGCAGATCAGAATTTTTCACCCTCACCCAACGGCACAGTGCCGTCATTTCCGGGTTTTCGCCGTTTTCCTCGCACGCATAAATGCTGTAAACGTCAAACCAGTTTTCAAGCGCGCGCGACTTGTCCTCTGTCACTGTGCGGAATTGATCCACTTCGTTATCGGTGCGCAACAGACGCGCTTCTTCAAAAACGCCGACAACAGACACAAGTGCAAGCGCGACCCAAACGTATTCAGCCAGTTTCCACTGGCGTGCATTCAAGGGATGTTTGTAAACGAGCAAATAATGAAGCAATGCCAGGCTGATCAAAAACATCAGCCCGATAAAAATTGGATCGGCCGAAAGCTCCAGCAATCGATCCACTATTGGCCTCCCATTGAGCCTCTCTCGCCGAGGCCCCTAACTCCATCGCAGGAGTGTTGACCGATCCAATATGAAAATCAAGACAGTCGTCAGTGATAGCTAGTTGGCGGGCGAAATCCAGAACGCCAAATATTGCTGTGAATACTCTGACAGTTCCTGGTTCAGCTTTTTTACATCGTCACTATCCAGAAAAGCGTGTGCATCCGCCATATGCCACAGTGAAACAAGCGATGGTGGATCTGATGGTGCCACATCATCTGTAAGGCCAGTGCTTGCCATAACACCCCGTGCGTGATGCGTGAGCATCGCACCGCGGTGAGCACCCAGCCCAACAAGCTGGTGCCGACGTTCGCCAAACAAGTTACGCATTCCATCATCCATCGGCTTCAGCCAATCCAGTGTCAGCTGTACATGTCCATGGTCCTTGACATCTGGAATAACGGGCTTGTCGAGAAAAGTTACAAAGTGCTGATCAATGTTTTCGACCAGCGTTGGGAATGCGTGTTGGAATTCAGGGTCTGCAAAAAACGCCTGAAATGCTTCCTGGGTAGGCGCCGTACCAAATGTTATAAAATCTGCTGCGTGCTCAGGCACATTGGCGTGATCAACTTTGTAAACATCAAGCGTATGACCATGACGCTCCATAATCGGTTTGATCGTATCGATGTAGTTTTTGAAAGCTGCCACCCGGTGTGCTTTATGGTCGGCTTTCAACATGTTGAAGCCGATATAGCTGATTTCCGGTCCCTGGTGCCTAGCCTTTTCGTGATGATCTGCAGCAACCTGCCATGAGGTGAAGAGTACCAGTAAACTTGCAATGATTGTTTTCATGCTGTCGCTCCTAATTTGTGGAGCGACGAGTTTGACAAAATCGGCTTGCAAGGTGCGCCGTCGCGCGAGGAGTCTGTAATTTCAGTGGCTAAGCTGTGGATTGTGGCTTGCGGATCTTCTTCAAAATCCCGCTGTAGGTCATAATGGTCGTGTCACCGCTGTAGATTTTGCCCCTGACAAACAAGAGTGACCGTGTGGCTTTTGTGACTTCACCCTTCGCCTCAATTAGAGAATTGGCTGGTCCAGCAGAGACAAACTCACTGTTGAAGCCAACAGTTACCCCCATGCCGTCCAAATGGTCGCGCGCTGTCACAAACAAAGCAAAGTCTGCAAAGCTCATCAACAGCCCCCCATGCAACATACCGCCGCCATTTAAATGTTTCGCTTCCGAAATAAAGGCACTGCGGTAGCCGCCGTCGTCGTCCTGTCGGAAGAAAAACGGCCCTATGTTATCCTCAAATGGATCTGGTGTTCCCCAAGTCCGAAAGCCCTGCGCTTGAAGTTCTTCTATGGTGATGCTCATAAAATGCCCTGACTTATTCTGCGCTGAGGATCGTACCCTCAATTCCCCTAATGCCCTGCTTGTCTGCGATATAGTACGCAACCAGAATTCGTCCATCAGAAAGTAGAGTGGCAGATGGATAGCCTGTATCCCGGCTGGGGCTATTGTCTCGAATGATAATTTCTGGTGCTGCGTCAAGCTCACTCAAACTGGAGACAACCCGCGCCCTGACCCCCATCGGTTCATGCCTGTAACCATAACACAAGAACAAACGTCCATCTGGCAATAGCAGCGGATCATAAGGATGTCCTTTGACAGCCGTCGAATATGGTTCCCCGAGTTCATTCACTGAGGGTCCGGTTGAAATAATCAAATGATCATCATTGTTAGTTGTGCGATGAAATACTGAAAATTGACCACGGGGCCAGCATGCGACTGACGGTTCCTGGAGGCTTTTGTCGTCAACCGAAAGAGTTTTGTTCAACAGTGACCAGTCTTCACCGCGGGTATCTGACTGGAAAAACCTGGTTTGCTGCTCAGGCCGGTCGCGGTTGCCTGCGGTATATCCGGCAAAAATCAGCGAGCCATTATCCAGTTCGCTCATTCTGCCTCGAACCGCAACAGTGCCATGCGCGTATGGCCCGCCAGCAACATCGCCCTGCTCGTTCAACGGCAACTCGATATAGTCTGACCAACTAAGACCCTCGTCATCGCTGTAACGCACATATCCGCCCCAGAACACGTAGCCCGCGCCATAAAATTCTGAGGTTAAAACTGAACGCTTTTCTTCCTTTAAACGGTTGGCGGTTTCAATGGTCACGGGGTACCAAAGGAAACCGTGCTGCAAGAGGCGGCCACTGCTGTGGCGAAACAGGTTTGCATCTTGATCGCCCGCCTCACCATGCATTGGCATGGGTGCAGCATCACCAAGTGGCTCTATGTCAGGTGAAAACCGGCGCAGAGCAATATGGGAGCGGAAATGCACGTGATCCACCGCATTCAAATCCTTTTCAGCCATCTCTCCAAACAACCAGCGGTGATCGGGTGCTCTGCGAAAGCCCAACAACACCTCGCCGCCCGGCAAAGTGATTACGCTTGGAAAAGCTGAGAAAAAGCGCTCTGAACGATAGAGCACCCGGTGTTCATCGACTTTGAAAGGCATGAACAGTCCTAAAAGCTGTTATCACCGTCAAGCATGCGCCCGACACCACCAAGTAGCGAGCCTTCGCCCCTGTCGCTTCCTCCAGCTTGTGGCGCAGCCTGAAGCATACGCCCGGCAAGGCGGCTAAATGGCAGGCTTTGCATCCAGACCTTCCCCGGCCCCTGCAGGCGTGCAAAAAACACCCCTTCCCCGCCGAAGATCATCGATTTGATGCCGCCAACACGTTCAATGTCCATATCTACATCGGGGGTCATTGCCGCCAAACAACCAGTATCAACATGAAGGACTTCGCCGGGTGCCAATGTACGTTCAACAATCGTTCCACCAATGTGAACGAAGGCCCAACCGTCGCCTGTTAGACGCTGCATGATGAAACCTTCACCGCCAAAAAGGCCCGTCATAATGCGTTTTTGAAACGCCAGACCGATCTGCACACCGCGCGCCGCAGCGAGAAAGCTATCCTTTTGGCAAATCAGCTCGCCGCCCAGCTCATCCAGTTTCACGGCCATTATGTTGCCTGGAAATGGTGAAGCAAACGCCACACGCGCCTTGCCCGCACCCTCGTGGGTAAAGACCGTAGTGAACAAGCTTTCCCCCGTGATTAGTCGCTTTCCGGCGCCAAGGAGCTTGTCCATAAAACCACCTTCCTGGCCGGAGCCATCACCAAACACGGCATTCATTGTGATATGCTGGTCTTTGAACATCATGGCGCCAGCTTCGGCGACGGCAGACTCACCGGGATCCAATTCAATTTCCACAAATTGCATCTCAGCGCCTTTGATTTCGTAATCAATGTCGTCGGCTATGTGGGCGCTGCGTTGGTGAGCGGTTCTGGGAACCGAAGGTACGTGACTGGCCATGAAAGTCTCCCCATGTCAAAAAAGTGACCGTTTTTACCCGACAAATTTGCCTCGTCGCCTTGACGAAGCCGTAGTTCAATCGCACTTTTACACATAGCAAGCCTGCGCAACAGCGCAATGGTGCGTGGTAATATTTTTTGACCGCCAGATTGGAGTACGGATTATGAAAGGCATTTGGTCTATTCTCAAAGGTATTGGGAAATTCATTATTGGCTTTGGCGGTTTCACCATTGGCATCCTGACCATCATTGGGTTGATACTCATCGTTGCTTCAAGTGGCAGTCAACAACTGCCAAATGTACCAAATGGTGCCGTGTTGGTCTTGTGGCCTGAAGGCCAGATAGTGGAAGTGACCGAACAGCCAGACCCACTCGAAGAATATTTTGACACCTTTAACAGCCGTCCGCGCCAAACCAGCATTCATGACATCACAACCGCCGTCAAACGCGCAAAAACCGATAGCAGAATTGCCGCCCTCGCCCTTGTAACTGACAGCATGTGGGGTGCTGCCCCCAGTCACCAGCACGCAATGGCTGCGGCGCTACGTGACTTCAAGGAGAGTGGCAAAAAGGTGTATGCCATCTCGTCAGCCTATAGCCAATCCGACTATTTGGTGGCGGCAGAAGCCGACAAAATTTTCATGAACCCGCAGGGTAGCGTGATTCTCAACGGATACGCCCGTTACCGGCTGTACTATAAAAATCTTCTGGAGAAGATTGGTGCAAATGTGAACGTGTTCCGTGTCGGCACCTTCAAATCTGCTGTAGAACCCTTTATCCGGGACGACATGTCGCCGGAAGCCAAAGAAGCAAACAATGTATTTCTAGGCGGACTATGGTCGCAGTATGCTGCATCAGTTGAGGAAGCCCGTGGTTTTGACTCCGGCAAACTATCTGCTGATATCACGCAAATTTCCACTGAATTGAAGGCTGCCGGTGGCGATTTCGCCCAGTTGGCCCTGAATAGCCGCCTTGTGGATGCTGTTGTTCCCAATGCAGTATGGCGTGAGGAACTGAAGCAGGAGTATGGCACCAGTCTGTTCAGCGACAGCTTCAAGCAAATTCATTACGAAGCTTATTTGGCCGCAACCAACAACGGGGCGGGAAGCGATAACGAAGTCGCCATCATCACCGCTCAGGGCGAGATCATTATGGGTGAAGGCCCTGCTTCTGTTGCTGCGGCAGACACGATTGTTGGTTACATCCGTAGCGCCCGCGAAAACCCGCGCACAAAGGCAATTATGTTGCGGGTTGACAGCCCGGGCGGTTCGGCCTTTGCCTCAGAACTTATCCGGCAAGAGCTCGTAAACGCGCAGCAACAAGGCATTAAAGTGATCGCTTCGTTCGGGCCTGTGGCCGCCTCTGGCGGTTACTGGATATCCGCAACAGCTGATGAAATCTGGGCGGCACCGAGTACCATTACCGGGTCGATCGGTATCTTCGGCGTTATTCCAACTTATGAAGGTACGCTTGGTAAAATTGGTGTTGCTGCAGACGGCGTTGGCACCTCAGAACTGGCCGGTGCATTTGATGTCACGCGCCCCCTTAGTGACCTGACCAAAGACATTATCCAGCAAAGCATTGAAGCTGGTTATGATGAGTTTATGGAACTGGTTGCAAAGGGCCGCAACATGGCTGTTGAAGATGTAGACCGCATTGGCCAAGGCCGGGTTTGGATTGGTCAAACTGCCAAAGACCTGGGGCTTGTAGATCATCTGGGCGGGTTTGACGAAGCGCTTGCCGCCGCAGCAAGGGCCGCTGGCATCGAAGACGACTTTGAACCCGTGTTTTACCGGGAAGCACCTGATCCGTTCGATCAGCTATTGTCTGATATTTTGAACTCGACCGTAGGCACAGATGAAGGATACCGCATGCCGGAAAGCCCCGCCCTGCGTCTGATGGGCCAGGTTCGAAGTGACCTGGAGTTTCTTGGCCGTTTGAATGATCCAACAGGCCGATATCTGATTTGCTTCGAATGTAAGGTACGCTGACCATGAGCCAGGACATTATTGAAAAAACAGACGACGAATGGCGCGAGGAGTTAACGCCGGAACAGTATGCGATTTGCCGTTGTGGCGGAACTGAGCCGGCGTTCACCGGCAAATACTGGGATACCAAAACCGCCGGCATCTACCAGTGTGCGGGGTGTGGTGCTGACTTGTTTGACAGCGAAACCAAATACGATAGCGGCTCTGGCTGGCCCAGTTTTTGGGCACCCTTTGCTCCAGATGCAATTCGAGAAAAGCGCGATATGTCCTATGGCATGGTCCGCACCGAGATTACCTGCGCCAAGTGTGACAGCCACTTGGGACACGTCTTTCCAGATGGCCCTCAGCCAACAGGGCTGCGCTATTGCACAAATTCCGCCTCGTTAAGCCTGGTGGAACGCGTCGAAGAATAGTGTTCGTATTTTTGCAACGCTGAGTGACAATGAACCACGGTACTGGCCTTAGTCCGCAACACCTACATTGGCTTCAGATCATTAATCAGGAGCCAGAAAATGAGCACCCCAGCAAACACCATCCTACGTATTGATAGCAGCGCCCGCAAAAGCGGCTCAACAACTCGCGAACTAACATCTGAACTCGTGAGCCTGTTGGGCGATCAACTCGGCGGCGCAAATATTATCAGCCGTGACGTGGCTGACGGCCTACCCTTTGTCGATGAAGACTGGGTGAACGCCAACTTCACTGCACCCGAAGACCGGACAGATTCTCATAAGGAAAAACTCGCTTTTTCCGATAGCCTTGTGGCTGAGTTGCAAGCGGCGGACACAATCGTCATTGGTCTTCCCATCTATAACTTCGGTGTGCCTGCTACGCTCAAGGCCTGGGTCGACATGATTGCTCGCGCACGGCTGACATTTCGCTACACTTCTGAAGGCCCAGAGGGGCTGTTAAAAGGCAAAAAAGCTTATGTCGCAGTTGCTTCTGGCGGAACCTCGGCAGGTAGCGAGATCGATTTTGCTACAAGCTATCTCCGCCATGCTTTGAAGTTTGTCGGTATCACGGACGTGACGTTGATTGATGCATCTGCTGCCGCGCAGGGTGCTGAGGAAGCGCTTAATCGCGCCAAGGGACAGATCAGCGCTGTTGCGGCCTAGCAATCAATTTTCAGAGCCTTCGGGCTCTGGCCCCCTCCGTCAGTGGATACCTCAATAAACGGGCTATCTTCCGAGTTTTGCACCATGTCGACAAACTCGCCGACTGTGGAGTCGCTAATCCCGAAAAACATCACCGCAGCCATGGTCCACATCATAATGACGAAGTAACTACACCAAATGAATCCGGCCTTCAGAAAAGCCCTAATCCAACCCTGCTTTTGGCCCACCTTCAAGGCGATGATCAGATAAATGGAGATCGTCCACCAGAAAAAGGCAAAGGCACCACCCGCGTCGAGTTTTGGAACAACAAAAGCCAGAATCGTGAGAAACACGAAAATAAAACAGTGGAAATGCAGGGCAAACACCAGCTGATTGAGATAATAGCGCCGTTTTCCCCAGTGTGTCAGTGTCAGGATAAGAGCAAATACAGGCATCAGCACCACCAACGCCCATGGCAACCATTCATTGAACAGTTTATTGAACTCACGCGGACTCTGCAGCGCCTCCATGAAATTTGCTGTCGCATCTTTCACAATCTGGGGTGTGCTGGGGTCCCCAAGAATAAACTCCAGATCCTCTTGCTTGATACCTTCCCGCGCCTGCCGGTCGTTTGGCACAAACATATTGATATCAAAATCGTAGGGTAGATCGCCAATATTAAAACCCCCATCATCGGACGCTTGCACGACGGTATTGGCAAGCATGTTCGGATCAAGGTTTGTAAGTGCGCGAATAGAATTTTGTGATTGCTCAGATAGCTGTGTATTTGGATCATCCAGTAAGGATACAGCCCGGTCTCTCACAACTGTAAAATCAACTACCTCGCCCCGCTCCTCCATGTCTTCAAGCTGGTCGGTAAGCTCATCGAGGAAATCCTCAATTGCTTCTGACTCGGCAGGACTATAGTCCAAATTGTTGATGAGCCTTACAAGGCCGCGCACTTGATTTGTGCTGGTGATACTTTCCACCTGCCTTTCGGCCTGTTCTACAGCTTGGCTGATCTGGCGTTGCAAGGCCTCCTGATCCAGTTCAGGGACAATAGGTGGCAATGGTTCGGTGATCTCGCCGCGTTCAAGTGCGGCCGCCTGCTCCATTGCCTGCTCCCTGATGGCTTCCGCCTGTTCGCGGATTTGCTCGGTCGCTGCTTCTACAGCCTGCCGGGCTGCCACGGTTTCCGCCTTCGGCTGCACATGAATATCCAGGATCAAGATATCCGCGATGCTGAGTGTCGCAAAAAAGGCAAACAACAACACAATATACAGCCTGAACGGCGGCAAATAGCGCGCCCGCTTACCGTCCATAAAGTCGCGAGACAATCCTCCTGGCACAAAGATAAGCGCCAAAATGGTTTTTATGATTTTACTGTCTGTGTCGAATATCGCGTCCAGAAGTTCCTTGAAAAAGGTCCATATTGGCCGCTGCAGATCATCAGCTCGTTGACCGCAAATGTGACAAAAGGGGCCTGATAGTGGTGCACCGCAATTAAAGCATGTGTCACCGCCGCCACGCACGTCCTGTTCAATGGTCGCATAGCGAGCTAATCGCGCTCGCTCTTTGTTAAGCCGCCGACGCTTTAATGCGATTGACCATTTTCGGAAGTATCGAAGCATGCAATCCCCCTAAGCGCCTTATAGCAAAACACTTTTCGGGATACCAGCCAACAATGTTACTTAACTTGCAGCACCTAGTATATGATCCGCAACAAACGGGTTGCTTCGGCGTTCATCACCAAATGTGGATAGCGGGCCATGACCCGGCACGAAAGTCACATCATTGCCAAGAGGCCAAAGTTTTTCCTGTATCGCATTCAACAAAGTCTGCGTATCGCCCCGCGGAAAATCGGTGCGCCCCACGGAGCCCTTGAATAGAACATCACCAACAAAAGCTACTTTGTGTGCGCGGTTAAACAGGATGACATGGCCAGGTGTGTGACCTGGAGTGTGGTACACTTCGAGAGTTACATTGCCCACTTCAACTGTATCACCGTCATTCAGCCATTGATCAGGCGAGCAGCACCGTAAGCCCGGCATATTGTAGGCGGCGGCGTGCTCTTCGATCTGATCAAGCCAGAATTTGTCTTCCTCGTGTGGTCCAATAATAGGCAGATCGAATTTTTCTTTGATGTCAGCTGCGCCGCCAGCATGATCCATATGTCCATGGGTGAGCAGGATTTTGGTAAGTTTGATGCCCACCTTGTCGACCTGCGCCAATAGTTTGTCGACATCACCTCCAGGGTCAACTAAAGCACCCTCCATAGTTTCATCACACCAGATCACGCTGCAATTCTGTGCAAATGAAGTTACGGGAACAATTTGGGCTTTCAGCATTAGGTACTCCTGACTTGCGTTTGAGGACAGTAACGCGACGGGCTGAAATATAGAAGCACGAATTCCTATTGCCATAAGTTCAAAGGATATGCCTCAAATTTGTATCAAAATTACGACAAGTTAATACAACTTGCGACTTGAACCTCCCCACAACCTCCGATAGCCAGCAAGGGTAAACGTGGGGGACAAAAATGGCAGCAGTAACAATTGTTCTGCCGACTTACAATCGACCGGGGCACCTCGACTTTGCCATCCGGTCTGTGCTGGCACAGAACTTCAGTAGCTGGAAACTGTTGGTGGTCGGGGATGCATGCGCTCCGGAAACGGGCAAAATGGTACGCTCGTTTGATGACCCGCGGGTATTCTATGTAAACCTGCACGAACGCTGCGGCGAGCAGTCTGGTCCGATAAGCACCGGTAGCGCCTGCGCGACCGGCGAGTTTATCGCTTACATGCATCATGACGATCTATGGTTACCAGACCATCTCGAAATCGCTTTAGCGGAACTCAAATCCAAGAATGCCGACATTTTTGTAGGCCGTGCAGCATTTACCACCTGCGTTGATAACAACGGCAACTTTCGGCCTGGTGTAAATGCTCTGTCACCGCAAGACCGCACCTTGTCGATGGCTTTTTATTGCAAACCAACGATGTTTGAACCGACATCAAGCTGGGTGATAAGGCGCTCCCTGTTCAAAAACGTTGGCCCGTGGGCGCCGGCTGGAAACCTCATTCGCACACCAGCCGAAGATTGGCTGCTGCGCGCTTGGCGACAAGACGCCCAACTTGTGACTGGTGACAAACTCACAACCATCTATTGCAACGCTGATAAGAAGATTTGGGCGAAGAAGAAAAATGACGAACGGCCGGATATTTATGCCCTGCCGCCCCAAGAACAGGAATATTGGTGGAACAAGGTTAATCGTCTGACGGCCGCAGACATGCGGGCACTGTTGAGCACTGAAGTTGCCAACACCAATCGGTCCCCCGACTATTTTGGTGTGCGCTATGCTGGCACATCACTCGAAGAGATATTTAGTGCGCTGGTCACTCCCGAAACAGCTGAGCTTTTCAAGCAGCATGGATGGGATGCCATGCACCCGGCGGCAAAACTAAGCGGCAGGCAGCGTGGTTCCAGCCTGGCCTTCATGTTGCGCCAACGCACCGGCGAAACCTTGCCCAGTTTCCCAAACTGGAATGAAGCCATGCGCATTGGCGAAGAAACGCTGCAAATCAACAGCAATTGGTTTGAGTATGAGTGTCCGTGATGTGGCTCGACCAACGAAGATCAGAAACTGACTTGGACGTTTCGGCAATCAGTCTGAATGAATGCCAGGAATGGAAGAAAGAAAACGGCAGTATTCGGCATCATACTCGCGGTTTTTTTGAAATAGCCAGCCTTAGAACCAACAGTATTTTCAGCTATCTTGATAACGTCCACCAGCCGATTATTCACCAACCCGAGTTGGGCATTCTGGGGTTTGTTGTTGCCTCTTGTGGCCTGGATAAATACTGGCTTCTGCAGGCAAAACCTGAACCGGGAAATGTTCACGGCGTTCAGCTGGCCCCCACGGTTCAAGCCACGTACAGCAATTATTCTCGTCTGCACGGCGGTGACCAAACTTATTATCTGCAGTTTTTCACTAGCGGCGCCATTGTCCTGGAAAGTGATAGTCTTCATTCTGAGCAGGGAACCCGGTTTTATCAAAAATTCAACCGCAATGCGATTTGTGTTGTCCCCTTCCCATTTGCCTGCGTTACGGACGCCTTTTGCTGGCACAATGCCAGGATGGTCCAACAGCTGCTTTTGGAAGACTATACGGTGAACACTGACGCTCGTTCGGTCATGGTCACTGGGCCCTGGCGCCTGATCAGCTCGGACCCTACTCCCTTCATGGACAGCGTTTCAAAGGGCTGGGGAGGCCTTCAAAGCTCTTACACAGCTCCTGTACCAAAGGGCCTGCGCCGCGATATGGCGCGACGGATCAGCAAAATGCGCAGGGCCGTGCGCCTGACCAGCCAATATGTGGATATCGACCAGCTTAAGCACTGGCACTTCACTGACGATACCCTGTCCCATAGCGTGAACGGCGCTTTCAAGATTGGTTTCTATAACGTGAATGCCCCTACGCGGGAGATACCCGTTTGGGACCAGCCCCTCCTGCAGTCTTCTCGCAAAGACGACATCATTTTGTTTGCCCAGCGACAACGGGGCCTAATGAGATTTATGCTTCGTTTCAGTTTTGAGGTTGGCCTGAAGGGTGGTGTAGAGTTAGGTGCTTCTTACAAGAAAGAGAGCCGCGTACCTTTACCAGACTGGTTGCAGGAGGCTGTTGATGGTCAACTCGGGCACGTAAGGGCCAGCATTGAACAATCGGATGAAGGCGGCCGGTTCATGCGTTCAAAAAGCCGATACAGCGTCATCGAGTTGCCAGAGGATTTTTCAGTTGAACATGATGCTTTTGGTTTCTGGTTTACCCTAGCCGAACTTGAGGCACTGTGCGGCGCGTCTAAAATACTCACCAACGAGGCCAGATCAGCTATTTCACTGCTCCTCGCTTTTGCATAGGCTGGTGAATGCTATAAAGCACCTCAGCTCAAACGGCGAGATTGTTAGCTTTGACTTAGGGACTGGTTTAGCTTTCACCGGCCCTCAAGCGCGAAATAAATTGACTAACCGCATCGCCAACTTCGCTATTTTTTGATCTTAAGACTTCCGTTGATCTACCAACGCTATTCGCGGCTTCAAGCGTTTGAATAGAAAGGTCGCGAACTTCGCCCGACTGTTTTTCAGCCGTTTCAGAGCCCTGAATAGCGAAAGAAAGTCGATTTTCAATGGAGTGTGTCGCTTCGTCTTGGCGGGCCACAGCATCAGAAACATCGCGCATGATTTCCCCTATAGAAGCTACTGCCCCCGTCAAGGTTTTGATGGCACCGACGGTATTGGAAGTTGTGTCTTTGATTGACTTTATTTGTTGTTCAATTTCGCTGGTGGCCTGTTCCGTTTGGTTAGCCAGACCCTTGACCTCTGATGCAACCACGGCAAATCCCTTACCTGCTTCCCCTGCCCTGGCGGCCTCGATTGTTGCGCTAAGAGCGAGAAGATTGGTTTGCTCAGCAACGTCACGGATTAGGGATACAACGCTTGTAATCGCTTCCGTCGAATTTGATAGCTCTTCAGCGCTTTGATTGGTCTTGCCAACCACAGTCTCTGCGTCACCGTTCAGCTTATTGACTTGATCGATTTTGCCGCGAATATCTCGAACCGATCCGACAAGGTCATCGCACGCTGAGTTAGCCTCAGAGAGACGCGAACGAGCCGACCGCGAACCCTCAGCAAGCTCGGTAACCCGTTCCGCGGCCTCTCCACCACCTTTGCGAAGTTCAATAACGGACTGATCCAGATTTTCCACCGAATCCGTCAATGAACCAAGCGCACTTTTCATGACACCTTCAAACTCACTCGCCAGGTTTTCCCGCATTTCCTGTCGAGACTTCGACAAGGCAATCTCACGCTCCTTCTCTCTGGTGCGCTCTTGATCTTCGCGGGCGGCTTCTTCCTTTTGTCGTCGTTGTCGTGCGTCTTCCCTTGCCTGCTTTTCCTGCTCCCGTAACGATTGCATGCGTTCGGCCTCAATCGCAGCAATTCGAAAATTTTCAACGGCATTTGCCATTTTTCCTATCGCATCTTTACTTTCAATACCGACAACTTCACCTTCAAAGTCGCGGTTCTTCAAACGTTTCAGTTCGGCTTCTAGCGAACCAAGCGGGCGGATAATGGAAAAGGTAATGAACAGAGACAATACACCGACACCTGCGACCAGCAGGAAAATGTAGAATAACGCTTGTTTCTGTTTTTCCGCTGCAGTTTCATCGGCTGTTTCCGAAACATCTCGCGCCTGAGCTTCTGCGAAACTGATTATCTTTTCCACATGAGGCGTCATTGCGCGGTAAATTGAAGAGAGGGGACTAACGGTCTCAGAGTCAAAATTGCCACGGGCCACAATCCGGAACGCAGACTGATATTTCGGTAAATGTGACAATACTTCATTTGCAGCCAAGCTAACTTCAGGCTCGGTCACATTCCGCAGGAAATTTACATGGTCTACCGCTTTGCCATACCACTCAGCATTTATGGTCACATACTTTGAATCCTGCCTTACGATGAAGTCCTTTTCGGATCGGCGCAGCTGCAGCAAAGCAGTTTCGAGCAAATACCCTCTGGACTTCAACGCTTGTGCATCCACAAGCTCACGTTGTGAAGCCCGCAGCCCATCAATAGTAAAATGATAGGTTGCCGAGACAATCAAAGTGGCGGCAATCGCCACAATTGATAACAACCAAATTCTATAGAGCAGCCTGATACGACGAAATAAACGAACCGCGTTATTAAACACCCCAACCCCTTAAATTTTGCGCCCCCACATGCACAAATCGATATTTCGAAAACAGTCGAAATATAGATGCGCTGGCTATCAAAACAAGGTAAAAAAGGCAAATAATTGCAGGGGAGGTTATTTTCGGTTGGCAAGTTCTGTCATCAAACTTGTCAGCTGCTTTAAAGTTGTGTCTTGCGTCTTGATCATGTCTTCAATTTTGTCGAGACGCCCTTCCATTTCCTTGACATCTTCTGTTTCGCTGACAGGTGCTTCAACCTTGCGACCTGATAATTCAAGTGGGATTGTAGACTCGCCCATAGAAGCAGCCGACACGCCAGAGTTTGCCAGCGAACTGATCCGCTCCCGGTGAGACGCATTCAGCTTTGTTTCTTCCACCATCTCAGACGCAACGGTATCAACCGCTTTCTGATCAATCTCCTGCATCTCGTCGAGGGCACCATACAAAAGAACCCTGACACACAATGTATTCAACTGCCTTGGAATCCCATCACTGCTGGAATGCAGTACCTTCATTGCATCATCGGAAAAAGTGGGGGATTGGTTCCAGCCAACCAGTTTTAAACGATGTAGCAAATAATCCGCTGACTCTGCTGGAGACAGGGGCTCCAACTCCCACTTCTCAGTCAAATTGTCGGTCAGTATTTTTGGTACCTGATCCGCCTTTATCCGTTTCTCTAGCCCCGGCTGAGCAATCAGGAAACAATGCATTTTCTGCTCACTACCCCCAAGGCCAAGAGCATCGCACAACTCCTCCAGCGCCTCGTTTGACAGGCTTTGGGCTTCATCAACGATAAGCACGGGCCACTTGCCGCTGGACTGAGTGTCGGAGGCAAACTTGGTCAATAATGCCATGAAAGCGTCCATGCTTTCTGCCCGGGCATCCATTTCAAACGCATTCGCAACAGTGACCATCAGGTCGGTGCCAGACACACGGGTATTGGACATCATACCAACCAGATAATGGCTTTTATCAAGTGTTTCCTGCAGGTGACGGGCGAGTGTTGTTTTTCCCGTGCCAATGTCGCCTGTAACCAATGATATGCCGTTAGGTTCTTTTAAACCGCCGGACAGATAAGCGTTTATTGGTTTGTGAGATTCGGGTTGATAATAATACTTCGGGTCTGGCGTTAGCTGAAACGGCCGACCGCTGAGTTTATAATATTCTTCAAACATGCCGCTTCGTCCCCTCCTGCCCCCAACCGTTTGGAAAGACGTTGTTAGCTTTCAAAGGCTGCAGTGCCCCCTTGCCCACAAAGAATATACGGGCTCTTCAGTTAAAACCACAACGAAGTGAATTCACGATACGCAGCAAATATCACCTGTGAGGAAACTGGCTACTGACAGTTCTTCCAGCCAAAACTTATCAGCCGGAGCAATATTTCGAATTTTGAGAGAGAGATGGCTGGGGCGGCAGGATTCGAACCTGCGAATGCCGATACCAAAAACCGGTGCCTTACCACTTGGCGACGCCCCACCATGGGTGTGGCGCGGTTTGTAAAGAAACTGTCTTACGCTGTAAAGACCTTTTTGGCGCAAAAAAGAATTATTTCTGAACGCTTACTTCTGTGTCCAGATTTTCGTCAGGCAGCGGTGTGGGCAAGAGTGAAATACATTGCCCATTCAGGCGATTTCATCCGCCATTACCCACCAGTGAGGAGCATGCTCTCGAACCCTATGGGCTACCGCCTCTGCCGCCTGCTTATTGTGGTAAAGGGCAAACACCGTGGCACCACTTCCACTCATGCGCAGCAATTCCTGCTGGCTGTTAAGGCGAAGAAAGCGCTCTATCTCCATAATTTCGGGGCACAGCTGACAAGCCGGGTCTTGAAGACTATTGGCCGTCAGCACATCGAGCAACGAGATATCTTGGACAACACGCCCGATATCACTGATTGCAACATCAAATGGGGGAAGTCCACGATGTTCCCGGAAAGCTTTGAAGCCATTAAACACTTCGTGCGTCGACACGGGTTTGCCGGGGTTCACCATCACCAATCCCCCACCCCATGTCAGGTCAACTGGCTCCAGCTTTTCGCCGATGCCCCGCACAATCTGCGGCTTAGCCTTCAAACATGAAGGCACGTCTGCTCCCAATTCAAGCGAAAGCTCAGTCAGTTGCTGCTCCGAAAATCCGCAGTCCCACAGGTGATTAAGACCAATAAGTGTTGCAGCGGCATTTGAACTGCCACCGCCAAGGCCAGAGGCCAGGGGCAGGTTTTTTTCAAGACTGATAGACCCGCTGGGGGTTTTACCCGCCGCTTTAGCCAGCAATTGAGCGGATTTTGCCACCAAATTGTCCTCAACCGCCAATTCCATCATTGCAGCTGCATTTGCTCCGCCAAAAGTGACGGTAAAATCGTCCGCCTTTTTGAAATTCAGCAAGTCGCCACGATTGGTGAATGCAAACAAACTCTCAAGCACATGATATCCATCGTCACGGCGCCCTGTGATATGCAGAAACAAGTTTATTTTGGCGGGCGCTTTAACATAAAGGCTGCCGTCTGGTGCTTCTTTGAGCCGAGTTTGGAAGGCTGTCATAAGCTTAGCTGTCCTCGCGCAGCCCCATATCCATTTTAGTTCGCAGCTCGGCCAGTTCTTCGGCATCTGGATTGCTGTCGATGGCATGTTGCCACTGGAAGCGGGCTTCAATAAAGCGGCCAACACGCCAATAGGCGTCGCCCAAATGATGGTTGATTGTCACGTCGTCTGGTTCAATGCGCACCGCTTTTTCAAGCAAGCGAACAGCTTCGACATAGTCTCCGGTCAAGTAGTTGACCCAACCAAGACTGTCGATGATAAACCCGTCTTCAGGTCGTTGTTCTACAGCCTTTTCTATTAACCCTTTGGCTTCTTTGACGCGCATACCGCGATCAATCCAGCTGTAACCCAAATAATTAAGTACGCTGGGCTCATTGGGGCTCAGTGTCAGTGCCTGCAAGAAGTCAGCTTCTGCCTTTGGCCAGTCTTTGGATTGCTCGTGCGCCACGCCGCGGGCAAAATAAGCAAACCAGTCTTGCCGCCCGGAAGACTTGCTGACGTCGATCGCCTGTGTGTAATAGTAGATTGCCTCACCGAACTCCCGGCGTTCGCGCAAAATATCGCCAAGTGCAACCAGGTATAATGGCTGACGGGGGTTGTCCCGCACCGCGGTTCTGAGCGCGCTTTCCGCTGCGGCAACATCGCCGCCACGGCGCAAGGCATTTATCCGACGTTCTTCAGCAATGACCCTGAGGCCGCTGGTTGACGGCACTGCTCCGTAGGCTTTCGCCGCCTCCTCCGGGTTGTCCAGGTCATCCATCAGGTTACCAAGCATAAAATATATGTCTGCAATCTGCGGCGTAAGGTAGGACGCAATTCGCAGATAAATAACGGCAGCACGCGGCGAACTACTGCGCGAAAACTCGGAGGCAAGGCGATAAAACGTTCCGCCCACGGCGCCTTGGGGGTTGGCGGATTGCTGAGTTGGCCGCAGACCCGCTGCAATCATTTGGCCTTCACGTAACAGGAAATTATTGTTCGAAAACCGGGCCGCTTGCTCGCCCAAAAACTCCCGCGCCTCCTCGCGCTTACCTGTGCGCGCAAGCATATCAGCGTAGGCAACAAATGGCTGAAGCGACAAGGGCTGCGCCGCATCAGCAATCAATCGGTACTGTTCTTCCGCCTGATCAAACTCTCTTAAATGATCAAGCATGTAGGCGCGGTGCTCATCGGCGATGGGCTTCAGGCGGATATCAGCGGTCATGCCGCCCAAAGCAGCCTCGGCGGCAGCAATGTCATTTTCCGCTGCATGGCTCCAGCCAACCAGTAGCGGCGAAAGCATGCCACCAAAACCGGTCATTTCTACGCGTTCAAGTCTTGTGCGAACGGTTGGCCAATCCTGTCGATTGAAGGCCTCCAAAACGTAAAGAATAGAAACCAAATCGTCGTTAAACACGGCTCCTTCGTCTTCCGAGATAACCACCGCGATCTGCGCAGCCTCTTCCATGCGCCCCGCATATAGAAGCTGGAAAAAGGCGCGATTGGCGATCAAGCGGTTGTTTGGATCCACCTCGAGTGCTTTGAGATAATACGCTGCGCTATCCGAAAACGACGAGCTTTGCTGGGCGAGCGCACCGGCAACAAAAGGTGTGTAGCGACCTTCAGCAGCAGCCTCCTGGCTAAACTCGCTGTAAAGACCACCCGTGGTCACGGGCGCAAACTCGCTTTGCGGCGCAGGGCTTGCACAAGCGGCAAGCGCAACCGAGAGCGCGATGGGCGCAATATTCAGAAACGGCTTCATGCCCGCTTTCCTACAGCCTGTTGGAACTCAAAACAATTACATATTGGGATAGTTCGGCCCACCGCCCCCTTCAGGCACAACCCAATTGATATTCTGTGTGATATCCTTGATGTCACAGGTTTTACAGTGCACGCAGTTCTGCGCATTGATCTGCAAACGCTGCTCCTCACCGTCTTCACCAACATATTCATACACACCAGCCGGGCAGAAGCGCTGCTCAGGCCCCGCGTAATCCGCCAAATTCACGCTAACTGGAATACTATCATCCTTAAGCGTCAGATGGATCGGCTGGTCTTCTTCGTGGTTGGTGTTCGACAGGAATACAGACGACAATTTGTCGAAGGTGATTTCGCCGTCCGGCTTTGGATAATCGATCGGCTTTGCGTCAGCAGCTTTTTTGGTTGCTTCATTAT
Organism: Kordiimonas sp.; assembly: GCA_963921265.3. Taxonomy (GTDB): domain Bacteria; phylum Pseudomonadota; class Alphaproteobacteria; order Sphingomonadales; family Kordiimonadaceae; genus Kordiimonas. The sequence goes on along the minus strand of OZ001196.2, from coordinate 3,910,507 downwards.
CTTTATGCTTGTGCTTCAGGGTTGGCATCAACCAACCAAGGCCAAGTGTATTCATCCACATATCAAAACCGGAATACAGCGTGCCAAGCTTCACACCAAACTTGCTGAGCGCCGGGCGCGCGTTGCGAACTTTGTAAAGGTCCTTGTATATCCAGCTGTCTTTGAAGGCCTGCTCATAGTTTGAGAGCTCAACTTCGCCAGCAGACCCGCCAACAATAGCTTCAAACGCGCTTTCAGCAGCCAGCATGCCTGATTTCATCGCATTGTGCGTACCTTTGATCCGCGGCACGTTTACAAAGCCTGCTGCACAACCGATTAACGCACCCCCCGGAAAATAAAGCTGCGGTACAGACTGCAGACCACCTTCATTGATAGCGCGCGCGCCGTAGGAAACGCGCCGGCCACCTTCGAGGATCTCCCGAACTGCGGGATGGTTTTTGTAGCGCTGCATTTCATCAAATGGCGACAAATACGGATTTTCATAGTCGAGCGTGACAACAAATCCGATAGCCACCTGGTTGTTTTCCTGATGATAAATGAAACCACCACCTGCGGTGTCGTTATCAAGCGGCCAGCCCTGCGAGTGGATCACTCTGCCGGGAACGTGTTTTGCAGGATCAATATCCCACAACTCTTTGATGCCAATACCATAAGTCTGGAACTGAGTGTTTTCGCGCAAGCCAAACTTGGCTTCTAGCTCTTTTGAAAGCGAGCCACGACAGCCTTCGGCAAACAGGGTATATTTGGCGTGCAGTTCCATACCCGGTTCATGACTGGCTTTAGGCTCACCATCACGGTCGATACCCATATCGCCGGTCGCAACACCTTTCACGCGGCCATCCTCGTGATAAAGAATCTCCGCGCCAGCAAAGCCAGGATAAACTTCAACCCCCATGGCTTCCGCTTGTTCACCAAGCCAGCGCGTGAAATTCCCCAATGATGTTGTGTACATGCCATCGTTCGACAGAAGTGGTGGCATAATGAAATGCGGCATTTCGGTTTTGCCAGTTTCGGTTAGCACCCAATGTTGGTTATCAACAACAGGGGTATTGAGCGGTGCACCCTTCTCTTTCCAATCAGGGAAAAGTTCGCTGAGCGCCATGGGGTCAACGACAGCTCCAGACAGGATATGAGCCCCGATTTCGGAGCCCTTTTCGATCACGCAGACCATCAGCTCCTGTTCTTTTTCCTGAGCCAGTTGCATCAGGCGGATTGCCGCAGACAGGCCCGACGGTCCGCCGCCAACAATTACAACATCAAACTCCATGGATTCGCGTTCCATGCTCCGCTCCTTACTTTACACGAGGCTTTCTCAAGTGACCCAAAGCCTCAAAATCCGTATCTGCGTCCTAAACTGGACCAAGACCGCCCTTTTTCAAGTGTTATGCCCGCCGGTCAGGCAAAGGTCAAACACTTGAACAGGTCCAGAAGCAGGGAACTGCCTCGCCTAAACTATATTTCAGAAAATCCAGTCAAATTTTTGATGCAATTTTAACCGATAGGCCTCTAATATTAGCTCGAATCAAGGATAGCCACACCGCATGACAGCCGAAGCTTCTCATACACTCGATCCTGCAAGCGCCTTAGCATGGCAACTGGCAATGGGCGTTGATGAAGCGATTGGTGACGAGCCGGTTGACAGATTTGTGGCGCCCGCCCCCGTCGCGGCCCCGCCCAAAGCAACAACAATACCGACAAACACCAGCGAACAGCGCGGGCCAAGGCCTGTTGCAGCAAAACCTGCGCAGTCCATCGCCGGTGACGGCGCAGAAGTCGCAACCAATGCAGCGTCCTCAGCCCAGTCTCTTGATGAGTTGCGTGCCGCGCTTGACGCGTTTGATGGCGGTCTTCTCAAGCGTTCCGCGAAAAACCTCGTATTTTCAGATGGAGTTGCGGGTGCACCCGTTATGATCGTAGGCGAAGCCCCCGGCGCAGACGAGGACCGTTTAGGGAAACCATTTGTTGGCGTATCTGGACAGCTCTTGGACCGTATGTTGGCGGCAGCCGGCATGAGCCGTGAGGAAAACGTCTATATTTCAAACATCCTGCCGTGGCGACCGCTTGGCAACCGCGCACCGGATGATGCCGTGATCGCCATGTGCCTGCCATTCATTCGTCGCCACATTGAATTGGCGCAGCCCAAGCTTGTTTTGATGTTCGGCGGTGTGTCAGCAAAAGCCCTACTGGAAACGACAGAGGGCATCACGCGCCTGCGCGGTAAATGGAAAACCCTGTCGCTGGGCGGAACTGAGATCCCGGCTCTACCCATATTCCATCCTGCTTACCTTTTGCGCCAGCCACACCTGAAAGGCCTGGCCTGGAGGGATTTGCTGTCCGCAAAACATAAATTGGCAGAATTGCTATGATCAAAGTTTCGATCAAAACATGTGCGCTACTTGTTTGGGCTTTTGCAGGGTGTCTTGCGGCCCATGCTCAATCAGCTTCGATACCGGCAGTTCTTTCTGAAAAAGACATCGAGCGGTATCAGCGTATCTTTGAACTGCAACAGCAGGCGCAGTGGGACCAGGCTGACCGAGAAATCAGCCGGCTCGAGAACCAGATCCTGATGGGTCATGTTTCATTCCAAAAGCTGATGCACCCCACGGGATACCGCAGTAAATACTCTGAACTTGCGGCATGGATGAAACGGTACGCAGACCATCCCAACGCCTGGCGCGTATACCGGCTTGCCAAACGCCGCCAGGGCAATGCGCGATCCCCGCGCGTTCCCGATAAAACCAAATACCCTGGGGTTACAGGACAATCCGCCCTTCCCAAGCCCCCATTACCGCGTCGAAGCCGGCTTGAGCGCAAGGCCGTGACAACGTTTTTCGCCAACATTCGCCGCTATGTGCGCAATGGGACACCGGAACGCGCGGAAAAACGATATTGGGCCATGGACGCACGCGGGCTGTTGGTACCACACGAAAAAGCACAGGCGCTGGAGCGTATTTCAGCAAGCTACTATTATGAAGGCGACGATTTCCGCGCGATGAAGTTTTCTGAACTTGGGGCCAACTATTCTCGTGAAATCGTCCCTCAAGTGGACTGGATTGCCGGCCTGGCGCACTGGCGGCGGGGCGACCTTGTCGCCGCCTACCGCCACTTTGACGCCCTCGCGAATTCAGAACGTGCTGGAGACTGGTTGCTGTCGGCTGGCTCATACTGGGCGGCTCGCGCAGCACTGCGCCTCGGTAATGTTGCTGAATCCACGGCGCACTTAAAGACTTCCGCGAGCTTTGTGGAGACTTTTTATGGCCTGATAGCCAATAGGCAGCTGGGTATTGAACCAAACATTGATTGGGCGGTTCCCCCATTGCAACAAACCGCCGTTGACCATCTGCTTAAGCACCCTGCAACACGCCGCGCTATTGCCCTTGTTGAAGTCGGCCGCGACAATGTTGCCGATGAGGAATTGAGACTGCTTTGGGGCCGTGAAGGCATCGCCGTACAGGACGATATGCTTGCTTTTCCAACGGCTCTGAACCTGCCTGCCATACAATACAGGCTTGGCCGCGCCAGCGGCACCGGCGACCCTGCCCCGATCGCCACCCGCTATCCAATGCCAAACTGGGAACCTGTGGGCGGTTTCTCGGTTGATCGTGCCATGATTTTTGCCATGGTCCGCAAGGAAAGCGACTTTAGAAGCCGGGCACGCAGTCATGCAGGCGCCAACGGCCTGATGCAGGTAACAGCATCGACCGCGAGTTATATCACCAACAACCGCTCGCTTCTGCGCCGTGCTAACCGCAACCAGCTCTATGAGCCAGAGTTTAATATCGCGCTTGGCCAGCAATATATCGAATATCTCATGGGTACGCAGTATGTAGAAGATAATCTCCTCATGGCGCTGGCGGCCTATAACGGTGGCCCTGGAAGTTTGCTGAACTGGCGACGTGAGGTGGATTTTGGTGTTGATCCGCTATTGTTTATCGAATCCATCAGTTTCTATGAAACCCGCAGCTATATTGAGCGCGTGATGGCAAATCTGTGGCTTTACCGGATGCGGCTCGGCCAGCCGACGCCAAGCCTTGACACACTTGCGTCTGGCGCCTGGCCAACTTTGAACTATCTTGACACGGACGAGACCCCTGCCGCGCACCAGCGCGCAATTCGTTTGACCCATAACGCGAGCACAAGCATAGCCGATGATTGATGAGAGTAGAGAGTTTATCCCTGTAAAGCTGGGGATTATGACCATTTCTGACACCCGCACGGAAGCGGACGACAAGTCTGGCGACACATTGGCAGCACGGGCAGAAACGGCCGGCCACATCATTCAGTCACGCACGATCGTGAAAGACGACAAACCATCTATCACTGCCCAGCTGAAAGCATGGATTGCTGACGAAAACATACAGGTGATCATTTCAACCGGTGGCACCGGCATCACTGGCCGCGATGTGACGCCAGAATGCTTCGAGGCGTTATACACAAAAGCCATACCCGGCTTTGGCGAATTGTTCCGTATGCTGTCCTACGACTTGATTGGCACCAGCACCATCCAAAGTCGCGCCACTGGCGGCATCGCTGATACCACGCTTATGTTTGCGCTGCCTGGCTCCACAGGGGCTGTCAAAGACGGCTGGGATAAAATCCTCTCGACACAGCTGGATAGCCGTTTTAGGCCCTGCAATTTTGTGGAACTGATGCCCCGCTTCGGCGAAGCGTAGTTTTCACTTCCCCTATTCGGCCCTGTCTTCTAGGGTAACTGCTTGAGTTTAACGAAGAGCGGGCAAAAGCCTGCCGCGCAGTTCGGGGGAAAAGCGTGTTCTCTATCAAACGTTTAAGCGGGGCCCTGGCGGCATTGCTCGTACTTTCATCCGCAGCAATGGCGCAAGACGGCGACGGCTCGGCATTTGTGCGCGTCACCAGCGATGTCATCACTGCTTTCAGTAATTTTGTATTCAGTGAAGTGACGATGTTTGGCGCGCAAATGCCGTGGATCGTGGTGTGGATGGGCGCGCCCATGTTTTTCCTCACGGTCTATTTCGCTTTCATCAACCTGCGCAGTTTCAAACAGGCGTCCAAAATCGTGCGTGGCCATTACGAAGACCCTGACGCACCGGGTGAAGTGACCCAGTTCCAGGCGCTGTCCACTGCCCTTTCTGGCACTGTCGGCCTTGGTAATATTGCCGGTGTCGCGGTGGCCATCTCCATCGGCGGACCGGGTGCCACCTTCTGGATGATCATCATTGGCCTGTGTGCCATGAGCTTGAAGTTCGCCGAATGTACGCTTGCAGTAAAGTACCGTGAGGTACGCGCAGACGGCACCGTTGCCGGCGGGCCTATGTATTTCCTCGAGAAAGGCCTTAGTGCACGTGGATGGTCCAAGTTTGGCAAGGCCCTGGCATGGACCTATGCAATCCTTGCATTCCCAAGCATTCTGCAGGTTGCGCAGGTTAATCAGTCTTTTGAAGCAATAAGCTTTGTGACCGGGTTCGAGAGCGAGTCCAGCGCCTGGATTTACGGCGTGATGCTTGCAATTTTGACCGCCGTTGTGATCATCGGAGGTATCAAATCGATCGCAGGTGTAACATCAAAGCTGGTACCATTAATGGCGGGCATCTACATCCTCGGTGCTCTGGTCATCATTCTTGGACACATCACAGAAGTCCCGGCCGCGTTTGTGACCATTGTTCAGGGTGCTTTCAACCCTGAAGGAATTGCAGGCGGCATTGCTGGCGTCATCATCATCGGTATGAAACGAGCGGTCTATTCAACTGAAGCCGGACTGGGTTCTGCTTCTATGGCGCACGCTGCTGCCAAGACCAAAGAACCGGTATCTGAAGGCATGGTTGCCCTGATGGAACCCTTCATTGACACGGTTCTTGTGTCTACCATGACCGCACTCGTGATCGTGATCACCGGAAACTATATTGTTGGCGAAGAAGTACAGGGCATATCTATGACCTCTGCCGCCTTTGGCAGCGTTATTGGCTGGTTCCCGGTGGTGCTGGCTGTTGCTGCATTCCTGTTTGGCTTTTCCACCATCATCAGCTGGGGGTATTACTCAAGCAAGGTCTGGGAGTTTATTTGGGGCGGTAGCGACCGTTCCATGAAAATTTTCAAAGTCGTTTACTGTGTTCTACTTATCCCGGGTGCTGTTTGGAGCCCCCAAGTGGTTTACGACCTGATGGACGGTATGTTCTTCCTGATGGCGATCCCCAATATCATTGGCATTTATTTGCTTGCGCCAGAGCTCAAGCGCGATTTGCAAAGCTATCTGGCCCGGGTGAAATCTGGTGAAATTCAGGAAACCCGCTAAACGGAGGATGCTTATATGAAAAACCTCGTTGCACTATTTGTCTTTGCTTTCGCCTTCACCGGCTTGGTACGCGCAGACGACAAAGCTGATGTTTCCGCGGTACTTAGCGAATTGCATGAAGCCGCCTCCAAAGCCGACTGGCCACGCTATTTTGCGCTGTATACGGACGACGCCATTTTCCTTGGCACGGACGCTACAGAGCGCTGGGATAAACCCACATTCCAGGCGTATGCCGGTGCCAGCAATGGCTGGACCTACCGCATGACCGAGCGCAACATCGACATGACACCAGACGGCGACCACGCCTGGTTCGATGAATTGCTGGTCAATGAAAAATACGGCACAAGCCGCGGCACCGGTGTGGTGATTCGCACACCAACTGGCTGGAAAATCGCGCAGTATCACTTGGTGTTCCCAATTCCAAATGACCTGGCCGAAGGAATCACACAACAGATTCAAACATTTGAAGCGCGACAAAAATCGGGCCAGAATTAGGTCAGTTAGCTTGACTTGTAATTAAAGTTTATGCGCCTCATGCTTACCGCTGGGTATCAGACCTGTTGAAGCTGAAAGGAGGCGCCCATGCCCCTGTCCGGTGTGTTGGAACAGTTGTTTGATTACTGGAAGTCTTTACCGCGCGATGGGGGCGTACCCATTCCTGCGCGCCAAAACCTTTTGCCCACTGACCTCAATGAAATGATGCCGCGCCTTAGCTTGCTGAAGCGCCAACAACGTTATCAGGTGCATGTGTCCATGATCGGCACTGCGAACAATGCCAGTTGGCGGTCCCCCATCATAGGCATGAACGCCTTTGACCTGACCGCCCCCGCCATGCGGGAAAACAGCGCCAAGCTCTATGCCGCCATCCTTGAACAGCCCAGCGCAGCCCTGATGAAAGAGAATATCACGTCCAAGTCCGGTACAGTGCGCTGCATACAGTCACTTTACCTGCCCATGTCAGACCGCAAGGGCCAAGCAAACTATATCATTGGCTGTTCAAGCTATCAGCGCAAACCTTGTTACGAGAGCACCAACGACCGGCTGATGCCGGCCCACAACCATGTGATTGATGTAGAATTCATCGACATCGGCTCGGGCCTTCCAAATGTACAGTTTGAACAGGTTGAGCCTGCCGAGAACCCCAGTCTAAGCTTCCAGTGGTGGGAACGTTTCCTGCCGGATTGGCGCAAGCCAAAACCAGACTTCAGAAGCCATCGGCATACTGTGGATGGTGCAAACCATTCAGCCTCCTGGTTGACGCCTGCAATTGAAGAGACGGATCGCAAGCATCTGGACGCTTAATTGCCGACCCGCTCCGCCATTTTAAACAGCATATTTGGGAAAAAGCGTTTGATCAAAAGCGCTTTCATTTCAATGCCTTCGCCAACCGGAATTTCCTGTTTGCCTTTTTCAAAACCCCGCATGACCACTTTGGCGCATTTGGTCACATCCATACCACCCGCAATGTTTTTGTCGGTTTTGCCAAATTCGGAGCCGTCGCCCTTCAACGCATTTTCAGAAATGGCTGTACGAATATAACCTGGTGTAATTGTGGTCACTCGAATGTTCTGGCGGGTTACTTCGGTTCTAAGAGCATCAAAAAAGCCCATCATGGCGTGCTTCGCAGCGCAGTAACCTGTGCGCTGTGCAGCCCCGATTTTGCCAGCAACAGATGCCGTAACAACCATATGGCCAGAACCCTGTTCGATCATAATAGGCAATACCTGTTTCGTAAGCGCAATCTGGCCAAACACGTCCACTTCAAACAGCTTGCGGTAGGTTTGCATGTCGGTGTCCACACACAGGGATCGCTGCGAAATAGCCGCATTATTGAAAAGCATGTCAATGCTGCCCCATTTTTCCTGGGCTTCCTTAACTTTGCCCGGCATGGCGGCTTCGTCGGTTACGTCCAGCGTCAAGACCATAATATGATCCGCGTTTGCTCCGCGGCTCACGCAGCCTTCTTTCACGCGTTCAAGCTCGGGTGCACGACGCGCTGACAGAATAAGCTTTGCGCCTTTTTCGGCCATTTCATACGCGATCGTTTCGCCAATGCCTGATGACGCACCTGTCATCCAAACCACTTGGTCTTTGAACATGTCACTCTCCCCTTGTGCGTTACACCAACGCTACTTACTTTATTGACATAAAACGAAATCCCGTCGCTTCAAAGCGGGTTTATTGCGTCTGGAATGAAAGAGCCTCTTTTTGTTAAACCAACCTGTGAAAATCGTGGACCTGCTCGCTCATGCATGGATAAGGGTTCAGGCCAGGCCGGAAATGTTACTTCTGCTGACACTGCTGGCGGGGTTGATGAATGCCGTGTTGTTTGCGCCCGCATTTGAAACCATGGGCGAGATATTCGAGGCGGTTTCCCCCAACAGTGAAGCAGGCCAACAGACTGCAGCCGCTTTGATCAGCGACGGCTGGCCAACCCTTGCCTGGGGTCAACTTACCGTAACCCTTGTCAATGCCATGCTTCTGGTACCATGGGCGCGGGCGATGGCGCCGGGCGGCCTCACACCAGGCTCTGGTGGTTCCAGCAGAATGCTCACACGAAGTTTGCGTGCCTTCTGGCACATGACAGTATCAAATATTCTGCTCGCGATCATGCTCGGGGTGGGACTGACCGTGTTGGGGGCACTTGCAAGTGCAGTCGGCATCTTGTCAATGGTCGTGATCTTCGCTGGGGTGTTTGCCATGGTGTGGGCAGCTATCGCCCTTAACGCAGCAGCCCATTTCGCGGTATTGCTGGAATCAGTGGATCATCCCACAAGACTGCTTACCGCATGGAAATCCTTTGGGAAAAACACACGCCCCGCTACTGCAAGTCTGGGGTGCCTGTTTCTTGTATATTTTATGGTCAGCGCCCTTATGTCGTCGCTTGTTAGCGGCTTGGGCATTGAAAATGATCGCGTGTGGCTGGTTGTTAGCGGGGCATTGACGTTCGCAGTGTCCGCAATTCACGTGGCGGCTCTCACGCGCTTTATCATCGCGAAACCAGTTGATATTTCAGCCTAATTGCCCTTTTTGTATGTCCAACTGAACATGGGCTTTCGCTTTTCAAGGAATGCTTGCACGCCTTCCTGAGCATCCACGCCTTCATGCGCGTCTAAAAACAGGGTTTCAGAGGCCGCGTCGTCATCCACCTGGCCGTCCAGAATGCGCTGCATGGTTTGCTTGATGCCATACAGTGAATACTGGGACAATCCTGCCATGTGTTCAGCAAAAGCTGACACCTCGCCTTTCAGGTTTTCAGGGGCCAATCGCCTGTCAATCAAGCCCATTTCAAGCGCTTCAGTCGCATCTACGAGGCGGGCCGTAAACAGCATGGATTTGGCATTGCCTACCCCCACCAAATCCATCAGTTCTTTGGTATCATTCAGGGGGTATATCAGCCCAATTTTAGCGGGCGTTACACCAAAACGGCTGCCTTCGCTCGCAAACCGGAAATCACAGTGGATAGCAAGACCACAACCGCCACCAACGCAAGGGCCTGAAATTTCCGCGATGGTTGGCTTGGCGGCACGCGCCAGCGCCCGCTGAGCTTCGCGAATAGCAAGTCGGTTCGCTTCCCGTTTTTCCGCGTCCTTTGCGATGACCTCCAGCTCCACCAGGTCAGCACCTGCGGAAAAAGACCCTTCAGCACTGGAGCAAAGGACAATCACCCTCACCTCAGGTGTTGTGTCCAAAACCGCGACGGCTTCAGCAACACGGCACCACATTTCGTAGGACATGGCGTTTTTCTTGTTGGGCCGGTTCAAAACGATGCGACCGATGACGCCGTCAACGTGTGCATAGACATGGCTGGTTTTGTCGAAAATATCGCTCATGAGCTGGTCCTGAATTTAAAACAAGGATTGTTGCCGCTCGGTCTCGGGCGGCGCAAGTAGGCTTGGGTCATCAAAGCGCACGTTGCCCACACGCGCCGACACTGGCCGCCACTGAAAAGCTGTTTCAGGCACCCAGTCAAAACTATTCAAAAAACCGCGCGGCAACGGGTCATGAGGCTCTAGCCAATCTTCATATCGCTCCCGAGGAACCACAAGCGGCCGTCTGTGGTGCAGGCTTTTCATCGGCCCTGTTGTTGCGTCCGTAACAATCGCCATGGTTTCCAGCCAATTATCGCCGCCGGGCCCATGCCATGTAGACCATATGCCGGCAAAAGCCATCAGCTGCCCGTTTGCGGGTTCAATCGCATAAGGCTGCTTGCGGCCATTTTCGCTGCGCCATTCATACCAGCCCGTGAAAGGGACCAAACAGCGTTTGCGCTTGATAGATGAACGGAATGAAGGCTTGACCTCAACAGTTTCCACACGGGCGTTGATCAGGGGCTTGTCACCGATTTCTTTTTTCCATTCGGGTACCAGACCCCATTCAACGGCGGCGAGCTCATTCACAAGCTTATCAGTTTGACGCACGACCAGTACTGGCTGGCGCGGCGCCACATTATATCGTGGTGGAATACCCGGCCTTGGGTCACCCTCAGGCAAGGGAAACAGGTCTTCGATCGCATCAATCGGTGCCGTTAAAAGATATCGTCCGCACATGGTGCTTGCACACGCTCCTGCTTCGTCCCAAACTCGCTCATCGTTGTTTCATATTCCCTCCAAGGTGACAAGCCCATGAGCCAATCCCCCCCCTTGCCTGACCGTCCAACAGTGGGCGCGGGTGCTGTCGTTGTTAAAGGAGGCGATGTGCTCCTCATTCGACGTGGCAAAGCGCCCCGTAAAGGCGAGTGGAGCCTGCCAGGCGGCAGCGTGGAGCTGGGGGAAACCACAGAAGAAGCCACGGTGCGTGAAGTGAAAGAGGAAACTGGCCTTGATGTGGAATTGGGCCCGCTTCTGGATGTGATCAACTTCATCGACAGGTCCGAGGCTGGCGTGCAGCACCACTATGTTTTGGTGGATTATTTGGCCTATTGGCAAAGCGGTGAACCCATCGGAGCCAGTGATGCGCTTGAAGCGCGCTTTTTTAGCGCAGCAGAAGCGCTCGCCCTACCCTTGTGGTCAGAGACCAAACGCATTATCAGGATGGCGTTAGAGCAAGCAAAAGGTGTCTGATGTCTGATCAAGAAAACAAACCATCACCCAGAAGCGGTATTGGCATGCTGATTTTGATTGTAGGCTTGACGCTTTATGCCTTTTTGGCAGCTGGCATAGGTAACCTTTTGGATGGTTTTGGCCTGGCAGTGCAGATGATTTATTATTTGATCGCCGGAATTGTATGGATTTTCCCGGTTAAAAGACTGCTGCAATGGATGGGCAGGCAATAACACCCGCCTCCACTACTCTAAACCGGATTCTTAACAGCCGTAGTCGTTCTTGTAGGCGCAAGCGGCGCTAACACTGCTTTTGCCCGCGAAGTTAATTTGGCTATGTGCCTTAATCGAAACACCCACCAATCCCGCAATCAACATGCCCACAGCAGCACCGAGTGCCAGATACTGACTGTTTCTTTTATTGAACTGGTTTCTTCTTCTTGTCCGCATGTCTCTAGTTCCTCTTGCTGGCAGCACCAAGTGGGCATGATTTTTGTCTAACCCACTGTTGGGCCGGGTTTAACGGAAAGAAGGTCAAATGTGTGTATCGGTTTGTATTAAATTGTATCAAGCGCATGCCTGTCCGCAGCACGCACAAAAAAACCCGGCCGAAGCCGGGTTTTTGTGTTGAAATTGTGTTCGCTCAGCCCGCGTCAGGGAAGCTATAATCCTTGAACTGATCGCGCAGATCTTTCTTGGAAATCTTGCCGGTTGCTGTGTGTGGAATTTCATCCACAACAACCAAGTCGTTCGGCAGCCACCATTTGGCAACCTTATCTGACAGGAACGCGTTCATTTCCTCAAAAGTGACGGACTTTCCGTCTTCAAGGATCACCAGCAACAATGGACGCTCGTCCCACTTGGGGTGCGGCAAACCGATAACCGCGGCTTCAGCAACGGCATCATGGCTCACGGCCGCGTTTTCGAGGTCAATGGAGCTGATCCACTCGCCGCCAGACTTGATCACGTCTTTCGCACGGTCGGTGATCTGCATATAGCCATATTCATCAATGCACGCGACGTCACCAGTGTCGAACCAGTTGTCTTCGTCGAGGATGTCGCCGCCAACACCTTTGAAATAGCTGCCAATAACCCATGGGCCCCGCACCATTACGCGGCCCGAGGTTTCGCCGTCGCGCGGTAGCACGTTGCCATCATCGTCTTTGATGCACATTTCAACGCCGAGGACGGAGCGGCCCTGCTTACACTGGATATCCAGCTTTTCTTCTGCACTCAGGTCTTGAATCGCAGAGTTCTCGCTACCGAGACTGCCAAGCGGGCTGGTTTCTGTCATGCCCCAGGCATGGTTTACGCGTACGCCGTACTTGTCCTGGAAGGCCTGGATCATGGAACGCGGTGCGGCCGAGCCACCGATCGTTACAATCTCCATTTTGCCGGTGTCTTTGCCGGTAGCTTCAAGATACTTGAGCATGCCAAGCCATACGGTCGGCACGGCTGCCGTAACGGTAATGCCGTGTTCCATCATCAGGCGGTGCAGCACATCAGGTTCGTGGTGGGGGCCATTGAGGACAAGTTTCGCGCCTGAACCCGCTGCAGCGTATGGAATACCCCATGCGTTAGCGTGGAACATGGGTACCACCGGCAGGATTACAGACTGCGAGCTAACGCCAAGCGTATCACCGGCAAGTGCCACCAGCGTGTGCAGGAAATTGGAACGGTGTGAATACTGAACACCCTTTGGGTTGCCTGTAGTGCCAGATGTGTAGCACAGCGCGCAGGGGCTGTTTTCATCAAACGTAGGCCATTCATAGTCGCCGTCTTCAGCACCAATAAACTCTTCGTATGCCACGGCATTTTTCAGGCTGGTGTCCGGCATATGGTCTTTGCCAACCATGATCACGTACTTCTCAACCGTCTCCAGCTTGTCCGCCACTTTTTCAATCAGCGGCACAAAAGTAATGTCGAGGAACAGGACGCGGTCTTCCGCATGGTTCATGATGTAAATGATCTGTTCCGGGAACAGCCGCGGGTTGATGGTGTGCGTTACAGCACCCATGCCAGACGCGCCGTACCAGATTTCCACATGGCGGTGCGTATTCCAGGCGAAGGTGCCGACACGGTCACCTTTTTGGATGCCATGGCGCTCCAGCGCTTGCGCACACTGGCGCGCGCGTTTCGCCATATCCACATTTGTATATGTGAATTCTCCGCCCTCGGGCAGCATGGAGAAAATTTCGCGTTTCGGATGATTGATTTCGGCGTGCGTCAAAAACTTAGAAATCAGCAGCGGCCAGTCTTGCATGTGTCCAAGCACAATAAATCTCCCCACTTAAGAACAAAGAACAGCTAAACCACATTTGATATAGCTTAACCCAGCGGGTTGGCAAACAGCTTGTTACAAGATGAGGATGATAGGTTTGGCCTATCACCGAAACGCAGGCTCAGTTGCCTTCCGGCTTTACCCAAAGCCGGGAGATGTCACCGGTCATACGGTTCAGGATGAGCACCTGGTCTGTCCCGTCAGCGAGCCGCACATGAAGGAACACTTCCGCCCCCGCTGGCACCGTGGAAACGAGGGTCGCGCCCTCTGGAACTGCAATGTCGAAGTCCTGCGCTTCAGGGCTGCCCATCCACAGCCTGCCCGTCAAGCTTTCCAGCTGCTCCGTATCGGCGGTAGTAGATATAGCTGACGGTGTTGTTTCCTCTTCAGCCGGGCCTGCGACTATTTTATAAAGAATCAAACCCAGCATTGCGATAATCGCAATGCCGAGGCCCACAACAATGGCCTTGAGGAAGAACGGCGCGCTTTCCATCGTCTCTTCATCGACAGACGTGACTTTTGGATCTGTTCCGTTCATAAGAGCCTCATGTCCAATCGGGTTGAAATCGCTGTTTCTGAAGAGCAATCAGGCTTGCGGCTCGACAAATTATTGTCAGAAGCCCTGCCCGATGTCTCGCGCTCGCGCGTGCAAGCTCTCATCAAAGAAGGCTGTGTCAACGCAAACGAGCGCACCATAACCGCACCATCCCGTGCCGTCAAACCCGGCGAAATCTTTGTGCTCAGCGTGCCAGAAGCCGAGGATGCGGACCCTGAACCCGAAGACATCCCGCTTGATGTGGTGTTCGAGGACGAGCATCTGATTGTCATTAACAAGCCGGCTGGCATGGTAGTCCACCCCGCCCCCGGCAGTCCATCCGGCACACTCGTGAATGCGCTGCTGCATCATTGTAAAGGCTCCTTAAGCGGCATTGGCGGCGTGAAGCGCCCGGGCATCGTTCACCGCATTGACAAGGACACCAGCGGTCTCCTTGTTGTCGCCAAGCATGACAAAGCACATACGGGCCTTGCAGAACAGTTTGCTGCCCATACGGTGGAGCGTCGCTACCGTGCCGTTTGCAAGGGCTTGCCAAACCCACCGGCGGGCCGGGTCGAGGGCAACATTGGCCGCAACCCCAACGACCGCAAAAAGATGACGGTGGTGCCAAACGGTGGCAAGCACGCCGTCACCCACTATCGAACACTTGAGAGCTTTGGGCAGGCGGGCCGCCCGATCGCAAGTCATATCGAATGTCAGCTGGAAACGGGCAGAACCCATCAGGTGCGTGTGCATATGATGCACGTCGGCCACCCCCTTGTGGGTGACCCCCTCTATGCGCGCACCAGCCTTGCGTCATTTATTAAAGGTGATGCCCGCACCGCTCTCAGCAGTTTTAATCGCCAAGCGTTGCACGCCAAAACCCTGGGTTTTTTACATCCCATTTCTGGTGAACCCTTTAAATTTGATAGCGAACTCCCATATGACTTAGCTCGTTTGCTTTCAGGGCTGGGCGCTTATAAACTAGGCTAAGCAACCACCCGTATAAAGTAGCGTATCGGGGAATGAGCCCAGTCGGGCACCACAATCAGGGCCGGGAAGCATTTATGTCGAACAATTCGAATCTGCCAACTTTGTCGCCTGAGGGAAGCCTCAGCCAATATTTGCAGGAAATCCGCAAGTATCCAATGCTTGAGGCAAATCAGGAATACATGCTTGCCAAAGCCTGGACTGAACATGACGATTCGGATGCGGCGCACCAAATGGTGACCAGCCACCTGCGCCTTGTCGCAAAAATTGCGATGGGTTACCGGGGCTACGGCCTGCCGGTTGCGGACCTGATTTCAGAAGGCAATGTGGGCATGATGCAGGCGGTGAAACGCTTTGACCCTGAAAAAGGCTTTCGCCTTGCCACATACGCCATGTGGTGGATCCGGGCTGCAATTCAGGAGTATATTCTCAGGAGCTGGAGTCTCGTGAAGATCGGCACGACCGCAGCGCAAAAGAAACTCTTTTTCAACCTGCGTCGTTTGAAAGGCCAAATCGAAGCCGTAGAAGAAGGCGATTTGCTGCCTGAGCATGTCACCACGATTGCTGAAAAACTGGATGTGTCTGAAGACGATGTGGTGAGCATGAACCGCCGCATGACGGCGCATGACCATTCGCTGAATGCACCGCTGCGTGCAGACGCGGAAGGCGAGTGGCAGGATTGGCTGGTTGACGAAGCACCTAGCCAGGAAGTTGTGGCCGCAGACAAAGAAGAGCGCGATATTCGCCTTGGGCTTTTGGAAAACGCGATGGCCGAATTAAACGATCGGGAAAAGCATATTTTGACGGAACGCCGGCTGGCGGATCCAGCCAAAACGCTTGAAGAGCTATCGCAAGAGTACGGCGTGAGCCGCGAGCGCATTCGTCAAATTGAGGTACGGGCGTTTGAAAAAGTACAAAAACACATGCGGTTGGCAGCAACCAGCTAAGATCACGCTCTAACGAATAAAGTTTTTGCCTGCGTTGGGGTCTGGTTCTTCCTTGTCGCCAAGAACCTCGTGGCTCCACATGTCGACATAAGCTTGTTTCTGTGCGGCAATCTTTTTCAGCCGATCATCATTCATGCCCTGCAAGATAAAGGCCGCCACCATGGGGCCTACATAAACAAGCGCATAACCAATCGCTGCGGAACCATACATCAGCAAGATATTGATGATATCGCCAACAACACTCTCCCAGCTGCCCCGCATTTTTGCCTGAACCATGAAAGGCAACACACCAGCCAAATTGGTGAAGCCAACACATTGCAGTTTTTCAGCCTTGAACTCGCCTTTACCTGTGAAACCAAGCACAATCGTGGGCACAATGCCAATAGCCATAATGATGACGGCATCGATGCTATAGAAGGCCGACAAAGCCATGCCCACGATCAGCAGCGGACCAAATCCAGACATCTCCTGCTGCCGTCTGCGTCGGCGTACAACTGGTGTTTTTTTCTTTTCATTCGCCATCTAATCTCACCCAAAAAACGTCAAGAAGCCAACCAGGAAGAAGGCGGCAAATGCAACGGCACGGCTACCACGAAGGCCGGTTTTTCTGGCCTCTGGATCATGTGGCTGCACCTTTTTCAAAAGCTTGGTACGTTCGCGGTCTAAACGGCTGACGGCCGTGCGCGCTTTTGCAAACTCGCGAGCATCTTCAGCCTGGATTTTCACCATATTGACTTCGTTCACCAGCTTGGCGATATCGCCGCCCTTCTTGGACTTCTCCAAGGCGGCCTGAACCTGTTCACGGCGTTTTTTGTTTTTCAGGCCCTTAACCGCAGGTGTCAGCCCATCAACCAATTTGGAAGTCAGGCCAGGCAGCGCTTCCATTTTGCACCGCTGCTGCAGAAGGCCAAAAAAGTTCAGGGACAGACTATTGAATTTGGCCGGGTTGTGCTGTGCGGCCATCAAATTATTGAATTCGCGCTCCAGGTCCACACCGTGGGTTGCGCAAAAGGCCGCTAAATGACGGTCCAGGAGCACATTACGAATAGTGCCATTGGTGGCTACGCGTTCCATAGCACGCATCAATTGCAAAATGGACCCAATCCAAACGTTGCTGAAACGCTGCGAAACACAAGGCAAAATTGGATTAAGTTCATAAAGAACACGCTCCATGCCTTTGCCGAGCTGCTTGTTGCCTGCAAACGGCATCATCCGTCGCAAATCGGCCATTTTTGAGCCAACTTTAACGCCCTGCATCTCACTGATGTCAGCCAAGGACTGAAGAAATTTGCTGTCCAGCAACTCAACAATGGCAGAGAGTGATTCCCGATCGTCGCGAGAAAATGCCTCAGCAATCATTGAAGGAATGCCATCAAGGAAAAACGAGTGATCCTTGAAATGAATTGGCCCAGTGGGGTGCAAGAACATGCACACCCTCGCCACCATTTTATAGTCATCGGACCGCATACCGCCAAAGCCGCTATCTGGCTTTACATTCAGCAGACTTTCCAGCCGATCAGTCAATATCTCGTCCCGAAACGACATCTGAACCCAAGACGGAAAGTCTACAGATTTCAAAAAGTTAGCGGCTTCAGCAGGATCGCGCGCAAAGGCATGTGCCAGTAAGCGTCGGTCCACAACGGCAACACCCTTGAAATTGGTCGGGCGGTTCATTGACCATGCACGCATGGTTGTGCGCTTAGGTTTACCAACGCCCTCGAACCAATCGAGTACGTCTTCCGCACCCCACCGTTCTTCGACCTCGTCTGCTGTCAGGCCGCGGATCAAAGTGCCGAGGGCTCCCGGTATTTCCCGACCACCACTCAGCGCCCAATAAGATCCCTGGTTCACGCGCGCCATCAGCATGCTGTCCCGGTTTCGTCCTTTCCAGATTTCTTCGCCAAAATAAAGCGCCGACATGGTCGCGCCCATCTGGTAGTAATCTGAAGTCACATCCCCGATACCGCGGCCTGTGCCATCCGCAATAGCCGTGTCCAGTGGCTCCATTGCAAATGGTTGCATGTAGCCAGGGGGCATACTGTAGCATTCACCGACAACAACATCGTCGCTGTTCGGTGTGCTGAAATAAACATTGTGCGGCATGATAGAGCGGTGCGTGAAGCCACGCTTATGCAATGCGGTAATCGCCTTCAAAATCGAGAGCGCCACATTTGCCCTCAACCGGTTCGCATTAACCCGTGGATTAAGCTGCCCGTCCGGGCTCAGCAGGGCACCCCCTGTTGGTCTGCCAAAAATAGTGACCAGTCGCTGGACCTTGCGCCCGTTGAGGTGCAGGTTCATCAAGCCCCTGTTTATAGGGCAGATAAGGTTCCCAACCGGCTTATTTTTCAGTGACTTATACACTTCGTTGCGGATGGGAATAGAAGGATGATGAACAAGCGCATAGATGTCGCCGCCAGACTTTTGCTTGTCTTTCGCCGAGTAAGCGTCCCCACCACGCGTACTAAACTCAGGAAGAGGGCTGCCAGTAATCACTTCATAGCGATCACCAAAAGCACTTTGTGTGTCAGGAACTGGCGCGATTTCGCCACTCACTGCGTTTTCCCCTTCATGCTTCCTGAACCAATCAGATTCTTCAACAACAAACCCTCACAAGTCAACAACCCTGCCCCTTTTTCACACCAAAAAAGTGCAAAAAACGCGCAAAATGTGACTTTGTGAATCACAAAGGTACATTCTAATTATTAACGTAAAGAAAACGGGGCGTTAGATGGTTAATAACGCGTTAGTCCAAAAACGGGTCACGAACCAAAATGGTGTCGTCCCGCTCCGGGCTGGTTGACAACATCGCAACAGGAACCCCGATCAATTCTTCGATGCGCCGGATATATTTAACTGCAGTTG
Organism: Kordiimonas sp.; assembly: GCA_963921265.3. GTDB lineage: Bacteria > Pseudomonadota > Alphaproteobacteria > Sphingomonadales > Kordiimonadaceae > Kordiimonas. Next base: position 3,891,580 of record OZ001196.2, on the reverse strand, counting down.
CTGGCAAGTCCGCCCAGCTACGCGCGCCAAAAGTGGTTTCTGACCAACCCTCGAGCGTTTCATAAACGGCTTCAACGTCTGCCTGATCTTCCATACCATATGGCAAATAATCGACAACTTCGCCCTTGTGCTTGTAACCGACACATACCTTGATCTCTTCAAGACCATCAAGAACATCAAGTTTGGTGAGCGCAATACCATCAACACCGCCAACAGTCAGGCTTTGGCGCACAAGCACTGCGTCAAACCAGCCGCAGCGACGTGAGCGGCCCGTAACAGTACCAAATTCATGGCCCTTTTCGCCGAGATATTGGCCAATTTCATTGTCTTGCTCTGTGGGGAACGGACCCGAACCAACGCGCGTGGTGTAGGCCTTGGTAATACCAAGCACATAATCCAGTGCCCGCGGCCCCATACCGGAACCGCCAGCAGCCTGACCAGCGATTGTATTGGATGAGGTCACAAACGGGTATGTACCGTGGTCAATATCCAGAAGCGTGCCTTGCGCACCCTCAAACAGGACTTTTTTGCCGTTGTGCTGTGCATCATCAAGCGTGCGCCAAACATTGTTAACGTAAGGCAAAATCTTGTCCGCCATCGCCATCAACTCGTCGGCGATTTCTGCCAAGTTGATTTCTTCGTGCCCAAGACCTTTACGAAGTGCATTATGGTGCGTAAGCGCAACCGCCAAGCGGGCTTCAACAATGTCGCGTGACTGCAGGTCACATACACGAAGTGCGCGGCGACCAACTTTGTCTTCGTAAGCTGGGCCGATACCGCGGCGTGTCGTGCCGATCTTCACACCTTTTGAGGCATCTTCCCTCAAGGCATCCAGCTCGCGGTGATATGGCATAATCAGCGTAGCGTTAGCCGCGATCTGTAAGCTGGCTGGATTTATGTCCACGCCCTGCCCGCGCAGCGTCTCAATTTCCTTGAGCAACGCCCATGGGTCGATCACAACACCGTTGCCGATAACACTGACTTTTCCGCCACGAACAATGCCCGATGGTAGAAGGGATAGTTTGTAGACTTTGCTGTCAATCACAAGCGTATGGCCGGCATTGTGGCCACCCTGGAAACGCACAACAACGTCAGCGCGTTCTGAAAGCCAGTCAACAATCTTGCCTTTGCCCTCATCGCCCCATTGAGAGCCAACAACAACTACGTTGCCCATCTTGTATCCCCTTATCGGATTTTACGCGTGTGAAACAGTTAAACAGTCTTGATCTGGCCATCCAGAAGGATATGGCTACAGCCAAGCCGACGCGCTTCTTTGAAGGCATCTGCTGCTTCTGTCAAGCCTTGAATGGTGCGGTGCCCAGCAGCGCGCTGACTGGCCGCTTCCTTGGTACTTGTTCCATAAGGCAAAAATAGTTTTTGGGCTTGCTCGGGGGCAGGTAGCGCCTCACTCAAGCTATCCATATAAACAGAAAAACCGGTGGCTTCTTCACTATGGCCGTCCGGGTGTTCCACCAGATAACGGCCGCCTCGTCCCAGTTCACTTTGGTTGCCTTTTGCGAACAAGGCAAAGCCAATGCCGGTCTTGTACTCAAAGCCATGGCTTTCACAAGGGTCAACCGTAATCTGCAGGTCTGGCAGTTCGGTTGAAATCATCTCAACCAGTCGCCCAAGCCGGGCAACCAGCTGGCCTGCACCGCCTTTGAGCTCCAAGGCTTTCAAACCGTTCAGTCCGTCATTTGCTGGGCCAGAAGCAGTTAACAAGGCTTCGAAATCCGCCACAACAGCATCTGGTAGCCCAATAAGGCCACCCGCATATTTGGCATTCAAAGCATCAAACACCTGGTCTTTTTCAGCGTCCGTCAGGCCATGTTTTTCAGCAAGCATTGGCGCAATGGGTGCTAGCGTCAGGTCAATCGACATCTCGCTGATGCCGACATGCGATAAAGCTTCTACTGCCAGTTTAACGACCTCGAATTCTGCCTCAAGGCTGGTGTTGCCGATCAGCTCAAAACCCGCTTGAACAAACTGGCGGGACGGCCGCACCTGACTACCTTTGGTACGCAGCACATTGCCGGTATAGCTGAGCCGTAACGGACGCTCTGCATCTGACAACCGGGTTGCCGCCAGGCGTGAAATCTGAACGGTCATGTCAGCCCGAACGGCCATCATGCTTTGGGTGTCAGGGTCCATGATCCTGAACATGGCGTTGGCACGCGTGGCGCACGCGCCAACAAGAAGGCTGTCTTCATACTCAACCACCGGCGGCGCGACCCGGTCATAGCCGTATGAGAGGAAACAGTCCATGAGCCCGCGCACAAGCGTGGCCTCATGCTCGGCTTTTGGAACGAGCTGGTCACGAAACCCTTCGGGTAGCAAGGCTTGGCGGGCATAATCATTGCCCGCCTTGTTGGATGTTGGACCGTTCATTTGGCCCGCTCCTGTGGACAGTTAAAACGACAGTTTTTTCGTTTGTCGTACATGCGCGAGTGCAGCCAGTTGGTCAAGCACAATATCCTTCACAGGCTCGTCAACTGACACTAGCGCTACTGCCTCTTCCCCAAGCACCTTACGGCCGAGGGCAAAGGTTGCAACGTTGACGCCATTATGACCAAGCAAGGAGCCAAGCGCCCCGATGAAACCGGGTTTATCGTCGTTGACAACATACAGCATGTTTGGCGCAAGTTCAGCTTCCAACATTACGTCATTCACTTCAACTATGCGTGGTTTCTGATTGGCGAACAGAGTGCCTGAAACTGAGCGAGACCCACGCTCTGTGTCCACGGTCAGCTTAATGAGCGTATGATAGTCACCGCCGCGGTCATGCTTCACCTCTGTGATCTGGATATTGCGTTTTTTGGCAACCACAGGCGCGTTGACCATATTGATGCTGCTCATCAGCGGCGACAAAAGACCTTCAAGCACAACAGCTGTCAGCGGATTGGTATTAAGCGTACCCACGTGACCTTCATACTCGATCACAACACGCTTCAGGCCTGTTTCGGTAATTTGACCAGCGAAACCACCGATTTGCTTGGCAAGCTCCATATAGGGCTTCAACTTGGGTGCTTCTTCTGCACTGAGGGACGGCATGTTAAGTGCGTTGGTCACACCGCCGGTTAACAAATAGTCTGACATCTGCTCCGCGACCTGCAGGGCCACATTGACCTGTGCTTCGCTTGTTGATGCGCCCAGATGCGGTGTGCAAATAACCCGCTCATGACCAAACAGTGGGTTTTCGGTTGCAGGTTCAACTTCAAAAACATCAAGCGCTGCACCTGACACTTTGCCGCTATCAAGCGCATCCTTAAGCGCCGCTTCATCAATCAAGCCACCGCGCGCGCAATTCACGATGCGTACGCCGTCCTTCATTTTAGCGAGCGCCTCGGCACCCACAATACCACGGGTTTGATCCGTGAGCGGTGTGTGCAGGGAAATCACATCTGCCCGCTCAAAAAGTTCATCAAGCTCCACTTTCTGGATACCCAGGTCAGCCGCCCGTTCAACGGCAAGGAATGGGTCAAACGCTACCACTTTCATCCTGAGGCCAAGCGCACGTTCAGCAACAATTGAACCGATATTGCCGCACCCGATAAGACCCAGCGTTTTGCCGGTTAGCTCCACACCCATGAATCTGGATTTTTCCCACTTGCCGGCCTGTGTGCTTTCGTTCGCTTGCGGGATTTGCCGGGCCAACGCCATCATCATGGCAATAGCATGCTCAGCGGTTGTGATGGAGTTACCAAACGGTGTGTTCATCACAACCACGCCAGCATCAGTTGCGGCCGGGATATCAATATTGTCCACACCAATACCGGCGCGACCAACCACTTTCAGGTTTTTGGCAGCTTTAAGGACATTGGGTGTTGCCTTGGTCGCAGAACGAACTGCGAGACCGTCATAATCGCCGATGATCTCAATCAGCTCTTCTTTACTCAGGCCAGGTTTAAAATCTACTTCGATGCCACGCTCTTTAAAAACTTGTTCGGCAAGCGGGCTCATTTTGTCTGAAATCAATACTTTTGGCATGGGTTTGCCTTTCTTGTTCCTTTTGGGTTCAAAACCGTCATTTTTTGGGAAAAGGCCGAACTTTTCGGCCCTAAATTCTCATTTTTTAGGCGTGGGACGCCTTCACTTCGCGGTAAGCCCAATCTAGCCATGCGGTCAGCGCTTGCAGATCTTCTTCATCAACCGTGGCACCAGCCCAAATGCGTAAGCCCGGAGGTGCGTCGCGGTATGCTCCGATATCAAAAGCAACACCTTCGGCGTCCAGCAAGCTAGCAAGTTTTTTCGGCACAGCGGCTTGCGCCTCTGCATCAAGCGACGCCAACCATGGGTCAACAACCTTCAGACACACCGAAGTGTTTGAAATTGTTGCCGGATCAGCCGCGAGGAACGCCGCCCAGTCGGATGCCTCCACCCAGTCAGAAAGCACTTTCAGGTTGGCTTCGGATTTGGCGACAAGACCCTTCAGGCCACCGATGCTGTCAGCCCATTCAAGCGCGTCAATGTAATCCTCTACACACAGCATGGAGGGCGTGTTGATGGTCGCACCTTCAAAGATACCTTCAATCAGTTTACCACCTTTTGTCAGGCGGAAAATTTTTGGCAGCGGCCAGGAAGGTGTATAGTTTTCAAGGCGTTCCACTGCCCGCGGGCTCAGGATCAGCACACCGTGCGCCGCTTCGCCGCCCAGTACCTTTTGCCAGCTGTAAGTAACCACATCCAGCTTCTCAAATGGCAGGTCCATCGCGAAAGCTGCTGATGTTGCATCGCAAATCGTCAGGCCTTCACGATCTTCCTTGATCCAGTCTGCACTGGGCACCTTCACGCCCGAAGTCGTGCCGTTCCAAGTAAATACCACGTCGCGGTCGGTATCAACTTTAGTCAGATCAGGGAGTTCGCCGTATTCGGCAGTATAGATATTCACGTCTTCAAGCTTCAACTGCTTGGCAACATCTGTCACCCATCCAGCACCAAAGCTTTCCCATGCCAGCATATCAACGCCGCGCGCGCCCAGCATGGACCACAGCGCCATTTCCACGGCGCCGGTATCGGATGCTGGCACAATGCCAATGCGGTAACCCTCTGGCACACCGAGGATTTCGCGTGTTTTTTCGATTGCGTATTTAAGCTTGGCTTTACCGGGTTTTGACCGGTGAGAGCGCCCAAGAAGAGCGTTATTTAGAGCGTCCGTATTCCAACCCGGACGTTTTGCGCACGGCCCAGAGCTAAACTCCGGACGCCGCGGCGCCACAAGTGGCTTTGTCATGTCTCTATCCTTCCAGATAGTTGCGCCTCGTTGGGGAGGCGTGTCCCAAATGTTTGCGCTGACCTCGCAGACAGCTGCTTCCCAGTCGGGGGAAGTACCGGGGACGGAAAATAGAGAAAGGACACGGAGAGTCAATGAAATTAAAATGATGGGCTGCAGAAGTTTTTATGACACCTGTTTCGCTCTGGCCCGGCGTTGACCCGCAAGAACCACAGCAAGGATACCCCCCAAGATCAAAAGCGAAGCAATCACGAGGCGTTCAGACAAGGGCTCCGAAACAATAACGACCCCACCCAGTGCCGCTATGACTGGCACCAACAATTGCAGCACTCCAGCCTGCAAACCACTTAAACCCTTGAGTGCTGCGTACCAAAAGGCATAACCAACGCCAGACGCCAACCCGCCTGAAAGAGCAGCAAAAACTACACCATCAAAAGTGATATTTCGGCCTATCAACATGACGCCCAACAAAGGCAATAGCATCGGCGCTGTTCGGACAAAGTTGGCGTAGGTATCCTGAAGCGGATGCTTGGACCCTTTCCCAATCAGTGTATAGCCTGCCCAGGCCACGCCGGCGGTTGCCATCAAAATAAACCCACTAAAAGACGGAGCTTCCGCACCGGGCAGCATTAGGTAAGCAAAGCCACCAATCGCCACTGATAAGCCACCCCACTCCAGCGACCCAAGTCTAACGCCGGAAATCAAAGTGACGACCAACATCGAGAGTTGAACAGAACCAAACAGAATGAGCGCACCGGTTCCGGTTTCAAGCAGCAGATAGGCATAAGAAAACGCAACGGCATAAAGAAACAAACAACCAGCACCGCGCCAACTGCCCGACCGCATGGGGTTGGAGTTTCTTTTTCTGGCTAAAACAATTATCCACAGAACAAAAATACCCGATATCATTCTAATGACTGTGAACGAAGCTGCATCAATCGCTCCAGAACCAAGGGCTAATCGGCACAACACCGAATTGGCGGCAAATGACACCAGCGCCAGTATAGTGAGGGATGCAATTTTTATCGGGTGTGCTACCGCCATGTTTCCGCCTTGTTAGAACAGGACACTATGGCGAAATTGCCACGGGTTACAATCGGCTTCGCGTAAACGGGATAATTTTCTTCTGCGCTTGCGAAGGTAAATTGATAGCAAATTCGTAAGTCTGAAAAGGCACTTTTCAGGATGTTAGATTCATGAACAAATTTGCAACCGTGATCATTACTTCAGTTTTAGTTTCGGCATGCGCTGGCCCGGGTGGTGGCAGACCAGAACGCCAGGAGCGCCCCGAACCTTCACCGGAGCGGCAAGCCGAAATGCGCCACCGGTTCCTCGCACGTTGGGATAAAAACAGTGACAATCAACTCACCTGCGAGGATATCGCACTTGAGCGCAAAGCTTTGTTCATCACTCTTGACGAAGATAGCAATGAAACCCTGACATCAGGCGAGTTCCGGTACGCTAAATTCGAGGACAAAAGCTTCCTGTTCCATTTATTCAGCGAAGTGGACACCGATAAGTCGGGCGACATCAGCGTTGCCGAAATGCAAGCGGTCACACACAGCCAGTTTGAAGGCATGGACAAGGACGGCGACTGTCTGGTGAACGATCAGGAAATCATGCTGGCGATGCGCGATCTGATGCGATCTGAACGGGCCGAGCGAGAAGGCGGTGAAGGCCGGGAAGGCAGAGGTGGTCGCGGCGGCAGAGGTGGCCGGGGTCAAAGGCCCGGCGGGTTGACAGATACCGCGCAGAATTAACGTGCTGCTGCGACTGTCGTAGTACCGCCCCGCTCTTTGAATTGGGTATCCCAGAACTGAGCTGTGAGATCATCAATCACGCGGCTTTCCGCATTCATCAGAATAACAAGCCCAACACCATATTCTTCAGAGAAGCTGACAATACTGCGAAAGCCGGAAACGCCACCCGCGTGCATAACAATCTCATGCTCACCAAAATCGTAAATGCGCCAGCCAAGGCCATAGTGCGCATCTTCTAGATACGGGCGCCATTGGCGTTTGTATAATTCACGCTTGGTACGCACACGCTTTTCCGTGACCATCTCAATCACACCGGGACTGATTACTTCTGGGTACCAGCCCAAGTAGCTTTCAACCCATTTCACCATGTCTTTGATGCTGGCATTCACGCCCGCGGCAGGCGAGACATTGTAATAATGCGGCTTCACCTTCGTGCGATACCAGCCACGCCTTGTATTCACATGCGGGTGTGCCTTGTCATCTTTTTCGAGATAACCCTTCATACCAATTGACGCTGTTTGCATCCCCAGTGGCGTCAAGATCCGCTCCTCCATAAGATGGTTGAACTCATCATCCACTGTCGCTTCCACGATCGGTTCCACAAGACTGAAGGCAATGTTCTGGTAGCCATAGCATTTGCCGGGTGCACAAATGGGCGATAGTCGCTTGAAGCGCGGCAAAATCTTCGGCAGATCCCAACCATCTTCGATCATATTGTCATACGAGTTCGGTGTGAGCCCAACGGTATGCGACAATAAGTGGCTGAGTTCAATTTGCTCCGCATGGCCTTTTTTCTTGAGCTGAAACACCGGCACAAATGGGGAAACCTTGGTGTCCAAAGTCAACTGCCCCTCTTCCACCAATTTGGCAACAAGGCTGGCAGAAAAGGTTTTTGAAACAGACGCGAGGCGGAAAACCGTGTCTTCTGTTACCGGCAGATTGCGACCTTTGGCCCGCGTGCCGAACGTGCCGACCTTTAGCGGTTCCCCCATTTCGACAATGGCGTAAGCTGCACCCGGAATTTTCTTATTCTGCATACTGTTACGGAACAACCGGTCATAAGCAGCTGTATCCACCTCTGCGGATGTTGGCGCGCTTAAAACTGCGACTAAGGTCGTAAATAAAGATAGAACGAGTTTACGCATCAGGAATTTTCAGCCTGTTCAAAAAATCTCAACATGCTGCGCGAGACCATATCTGGTTTTTCTGCGTGCAGCCAATGACCCGTCCCTGAAATGGTTTTTACAGCGGCCGCAGGGAATAATGCAAGAATCTTGTCTTTATGCGTTGCTTGCACATAGTCCGAGTTTTCGCCGCGCAGAAATAATACAGGGCCCCCGAATGCCATTCCATCAGCGCCGGCTGCAATGTCAGGATAGCGAGAAACAATGGCGGACAAGTTAACGCGCCACCCCCACACACCATCTTCGTTTTTGCGCCAATTAGTCATCAGGAAACTCAAAACACCAGGATCATTTTCAAACTCGGCCATCAATGCCTGGGCTTCTTGGCGAGATTGCGGCGCCGCATCCGCTACCGCCTGCATACCATGCAAAATCTGGCCATGATTGTCGCCGTACTGGACCGGGGAAATATCACCCACAACCAATGCGTTGACGCGGCCTGGCGCCATCAGCGCCAACTGCATGGCGACTTTACCGCCCATAGAATGACCAAACACGTGCGACCGCTTAATACCATGCTGATCCATAGCCGCCAGCACATCGGCGGCCATGTCTGTGTAACTCATGTCATCAGCGTGCGGACTACGGCCATGGTTTCGAAGGTCCAGAAGCAAAACTCGGTATTGTTCAGAAAGTATCCGCGCGATGCCACCAAGGTTATCCCCAGAACCAAAAAGCCCATGCAGCATTACAAGCCAGGGCCCGTCGCCACGGCTTCGACCATAAAGCTCAACGGTCATCGAGGCACCCTGGCGTGACCAAGCGGGCCATGCCCCACACCAAAACCTGGCGCTAACCGGATGGCTTGCTGGACAAACTCATGCGCAGTCTTAAAGGCTTTGTCCAGCTGCTGACCCTTTGCGAGGCCAGTTGCGATACCGCTGGCGAGGCTACAGCCGGTGCCGTGTGTGCTGCGCGTGTCAATTTTTTTGCGGGTCACTGTCATGCTGTCACCATTATCCGTGAGCACATAATCCGAGAGCATATCGCCAGTCATGTGCCCCCCCTTAACGATAGCGGCATTTGCACCCATACCGATCAAAGTCTTGGCGGCCGTGGTCATATCTTCAAACGTTTCCACCGGGGCACCAATCAATAGTGCCGCTTCAGGCATATTGGGTGTAACAACGGTCGCACGGGGCAACAAAACGGTGCGCATTGTCTCAAGCGCATCCTCGTCAATCAGCTTTGCGCCGGAACTGGCGACCATGACTGGATCCACGACCACATCGCCTTCGAAACCCATTCGGTCAATGACGTCAGCAACGGCTGCCATCACGTTTGCATTGTGGAGCATGCCGGTTTTGATGCTTTCAGCCCCGACGTCTGAAAGAACCGCCTGCATCTGATCAGCTACGAACCGGGGCTCCATAGGCAAAACGTCGGTTACCGCAGTGGTATTTTGAACAGTTAACGCCGTAAGCGCTGCGGCGGCATAACCGCCAAGCATCGTTACTGTTTTGATGTCAGCTTGAATACCTGCCCCGCCAGAAGGGTCAGACCCTGCAACGATCAGCACCCGCCCCATTGGCGAGCCGTCAGTTGACATTTGGTCGGACATCAGGCTGCCGTCTCAACTTCTTGGCAGATGTTGTCTACGTGCTTGTTTACTAAATCAGCGTCGTCGCCTTCCGCCATTACACGCACAAGAGGCTCGGTGCCGGATTTGCGGATCACCAATCGCCCCACGCCGTTAAGTTCATTCTCCGCGTCGGCAATCGCTTTTTGCACTTTCGGCATAGCGAGAGGGTCATCTACGTTATAGCGAACACTTTTGAGCGTTTGCGGAACTGGTTCGAATTGATTGCAGGCCGCTGAGGCAGTCACACCTGACTGCACAATTTCCGTGATCACCTGCAACCCGGACACAAGACCATCACCTGTTGTAGAAAAGTCCGACAGCACAATATGACCGGACTGCTCGCCGCCCACATTAATCCCGCGCTTGCGCATGCGCTCTACCACGTAGCGGTCACCTACTTTGGTGCGCTCTAAAGACAGACCCTCGCCCACGAGCAGACGCTCCAGACCAAGATTTGACATGACTGTCGTAACGAGACCGCCACCTTTCAAAATTCCGCGCGACGCCCAGTTCCGGGTAATCAGCGCCATGATCTGGTCACCGTCAATAATGCGGCCATTTTCATCACACAAAATTAATCTGTCCGCATCACCATCCAGCGCTATGCCAAGATCAGCACCTTCAGCCACGACACGGTTGCACATCGCGCCCGGGTACGTGGAACCGCATTGATCATTGATGTTAAAACCATTGGGCTCCACGCCCATTGGAATGACCTCCGCGCCCAGTTCCCACAAAACGTCTGGGGCCACTTTGTAAGCGGCACCGTTGGCGCAATCGACAACAACTTTCAGACCTTCCAGGGATACGCCCGAGGGCACTGTGGCCTTGGCAAACTCGACATAGCGCCCCCTGGCGCTCTCCAGACGGGCCGCCTTACCCAGTGCACCGCTATCGACCAGCACTTCGTTGCAGCCATTATCCAGCAGTTTTTCAATCTCAAGCTCAGTCTCGTCTGACAATTTGTAACCGTCAGGGCCAAAAAACTTGAGGCCATTATCATAGTGTGGATTGTGGCTTGCGGAAATCATAACCCCCAAATCCGCGCGCAAAGACTTCACAAGCATTGCAACAGCTGGCGTTGGCATAGGCCCCACCATGACAACATCCATGCCGGCGGCCACAAAACCCGCGGCCAGCGCAGGCTCGTACATATAACCCGAACGACGCGTATCTTTGCCGATGACTACGCGGTGCACATGCTCTCCGCGCTTGAAAACCCTGCCCGCGGCAAGACCAACCCGCATGGCAACATCCGGTGTCATATGGTTTTGATTGACCCGGCCACGAATCCCGTCAGTGCCGAAATACTTGCGACTCATTGCTGTATTTTCCCCTAATACCCAAAACTGATCAGCAGTTTAGCCTGTTGGTGAGAATCCGTCCATCGCAGATGCGTCGAAGCTCGCCTGAACCATCTTTGTAGCTTCAACCGTTTCTTGCACGTCATGCACCCGGATTATATTGGCACCCATTTGAGCTCCCATCACAGCTGCTGCCAACGACCCAGAAACACGGTCCCCAGCATTTTCAACGCCGGTGATGGCACCAATAAACCTTTTGCGAGAAGCACCCAAAAGCACGGGACACCCCAGTGTTTGGAACAGCATCAGGCCGTTGATCAGGTCCATATTATCCTGCACCACGCGCTTTCCAAACCCGATACCTGGATCGATAACAATGTTCGATTTATGGATACCTGCTGCCTCGCATGCCGAGATGCGTTTTGACAGATAGTCATAGATATCCAGCACCACATGATCATATTGAGGGTCGTCCTGCATCGTGCGCGGGTCACCTTGCGCATGCATTAGAACAACTGGAACACCCAAACGAGCAGCGAGTGCCATGCTGTCCGGATCATGGGAGAGAGCTGACACGTCATTGATGATATGGGCTCCGGCTTCTACTGCCTTCTCCATAACAAGCGCGTTGCGGCTATCAATTGAGAGTGCAGTACCCTCTTCAGCAAGTGCTTTGATAACAGGAACAACACGCTCCGCCTCTTCACCTTCCCATACTGGCGCTGCGCCCGGCCGGGTGCTTTCGCCGCCGATGTCAATGATGTCCGCGCCTGCAGCAATCATTGTTCGGGCATGACGCACCGCCGTGTTTACATCGACAAAGTTACCACCGTCAGAAAAACTGTCAGGTGTGACGTTTAATACGCCCATAACAAGGGGGCGTGTGAAAAGCAGGCTACCTTGGTTACTCAACGGAATGGGCTTGAGTGGCACAGACAAGCCACTCAGTATTGTTTCAATGACATCTTTATGCGGACCACTCTCTACACGATCGAATTCTGCACACCCAATGTAACGGTTTTGGATATCGCCCGCCGGAGTGCGTGCATACAGTACGAATCCTGTGAAACATCGGCCCGTACCACGATAAGGCCGTGCCCCAGCACCTTCGGCGACGGGGGCCGAAACAAAACCGACGGGCCGCGCATAAAGCGAAGACCCGTCGGGAATTTGGTTTAGAAAGTCAGCGACCACGCAGGTTAGCCCTCAGGTTGAGGATTGCCCTGCCCCACACCAGTAGTTGGCACTGCGCTTGAGCGGCGTGGTGGAGTTTTGCTGTTGTCGTCTGGCTTTTCAGGCTTCACCTTGATGGGTTCGCCTTTCAAAAGCGCATCAATCTCGTCACCGCTCAAGGTTTCATACTCCAATAGTGCTTTTGCCAGCGTATGAAGGTCGTCGATGTTATCGTTAAGGATTTTGGTTGCCCGGTCGTTTGCACCACCAACAAAGGCTTTAATTTCCTCGTCGATCATTTTCGACGTTTCATCAGACATATTTTGCTGCTTGGCAACGGAATGCCCAAGGAAGACTTCCTCTTCGTTCGCAGCATACTGCAGTGGCCCAAGCTTATCTGACATACCCCACTGGGTAACCATGTTACGCGCCAGGCTAGTTGCGTACTGGATGTCGCTGGCAGCACCGGATGTGACCGCATCGTGACCAAAGATAATTTCTTCTGCCACACGACCACCCATAGCCACTGCCAGATTGTCATGCATTTTCTGACGGCTCTGCGAGTATTGATCCCGCTCAGGCAGACGCATCACCATACCAAGGGCACGGCCACGTGGAATGATTGTCGCTTTGTGGATCGGATCAGATGTTGGACAATGGAGAGCAACCAATGCATGACCACCTTCATGGTATGCAGTGAGTTTTTTCTCATCGTCCGTCATTACCATTGAGCGGCGCTCTGTACCCATCATCACCTTGTCTTTGGCGTCTTCGAATTCCTGCATGGAAACGATTTTCTTGCCACGACGCGCAGCCAAGAGCGCTGCTTCATTTACAAGGTTCATCAAATCAGCACCGGAGAAACCGGGCGTACCACGAGCGACCGTGTTGATGTCTACATCTGGCGCAAGTGGCACTTTGCGGATGTGCACAGCCAGAATTTTTTCGCGTCCATCAATATCCGGGTTCGGCACGACTACCTGACGGTCGAAACGACCCGGGCGCAGAAGCGCTGGGTCAAGAACGTCCGGACGGTTAGTCGCTGCCACGATAATGATGCCCTCGTTGGCTTCAAAACCGTCCATTTCAACCAGCAGCTGGTTCAGTGTTTGCTCACGCTCGTCGTTGCCGCCGCCAAGACCGGCACCACGGTGGCGACCCACAGCGTCAATCTCGTCAATGAAGATAATGCAAGGTGCGTTTTTCTTCGCTTGCTCGAACATGTCGCGTACCCGGCTTGCGCCCACACCCACGAACATTTCAACAAAGTCGGAACCGGAAATAGTGAAGAAAGGCACGTTGGCTTCGCCCGCAATGGCGCGCGCAAGAAGCGTTTTACCTGTGCCCGGAGGGCCCACCAGCAAAGCACCCTTGGGGATCTTGCCGCCAAGGCGCTGGAATTTCTGAGGATCTTTCAAGAAATCAACGATTTCTTCCAGTTCTTCTTTGGCTTCTTCAATGCCGGCAACGTCTTCAAAGGTCACGCGGCCTTGTTTTTCAGTCAGCAGCCGCGCCCGCGATTTGCCAAAGCCCATGGCACCGCCGCCACCGCCTTTGCCTTGCATCTGGCGCATGAAGAAAATCCAGATTCCAATTATCAACAGGAACGGCAACCAGGAGAAGAGCGCAGTCATAAACACGCCGCTGTCTTCTTTCACCAGTTTATACTGAACACCGTTGTCCTTGAGGATATTGAAAATATCTGGGTGGAAGTTTGGCATCACAGACTGGCGCTGTTCACCACTTGTCATGGTGACTTTAATGTCCTGTCCGGAGATCTCTGCCTGCTGTACCTGCCCCTGTTCAACCGCTGTGATGAAATCTGAATAGCTCATCTCTGGCTGACGGCTGGCACCGCCTTGAAACATATTGAACAGCGCAAACAGCATGAGGATGATTACCCCCCACACCAGCGCGTTACGCATCATACCGTTCACTTTACTACCCTTCGCTGCGGCCCATCTTAGGGCGCGCGCTTATAACTCACGTGAGCATGAGTCTTATGTTCTGAAATAAGCTCAATCCCTCAAGGTGCAAGGGTTTATTGCACGCCGCGATATGTTTTTTTGCCGGATTCCGATGAAGTGAGCCATCGGTGCGTTAAAACCGGCAATCTTTTATCCAGGTCACCATAGCCCAAATGAGGTGCCGCAATCAATGTATCGCCCTTAAAATAGCCGGGCATTGAAAGCACGGCATCTCTTGGAATTGTCAACTGATCACCCAGTTCCGACTTCACCTGTTGAGCACCTCTCTCTTCGAGCGGTCCAATTTCCAAATCATGCCATTTTTCATTGTCATTTATTTCTACGTGGTATCGCCCGTCCCAGACCGTTGTGTGCGCTATTGCCGCACGTGGAGCCACAGCTGCCTGTTCACGCAACACCAGAACCTGACCACCCCCCACCGAGACAAAGCGCGCGCCTGACAGTGTTGCCCCACCAAAACCCTGCTGGGCCAGGCTGCCAAACAGCCGTTCAAGCTTTTCAAATCTCGGCCCGTATGGCTGGCCACTTGCAAACCTGATCAGGTGCGCCAGCGCCCGCAAACCAACTTCTTCAGGCACAGTTGTCAAACTTTCGGCCGCAAAACCAGCGTAGCCCGCCTCCTGGAAATCAACGCGGGTATGCAGCCACACTGTTACATAATGTTCAATCGCGCGCCGTGCCCGACCGAGCGCGTTGGCCGTGTGCGCCAATCTTTCGGTCGTTAAACCTTTCAGTGGTGGCTCGTCCAGCATTTGGCGGGCCTTAACACGATCAAAGGTTTCGCTCGTGTTGCTTGGGTCCTCTATCCACTCAATGCTGTTGTGCTTAAGCACTTCTAACAACTGTTCTTTACGGTGCTGAAGGAATGGACGAACAAGTGTTAGCCCGTTTTCCAAATCCCTTTTGGGGACCATGCCAGCAAGGCCAGCCAAACCGCTACCTCGATTCAGGCGAAGCAGAAACGTCTCTGCCTGGTCATTCATATGGTGCGCTGTCAGAAGTGTCTTAATCCCATTCTGACGACAATGAGCTGCCATCAGCTCATATCGCGCCTCCCTTGCAGCGGCCTGAATATTAGAGGAAGGACGCTCATCGTGATGCCAGGTCAGAATTTCCGCAGGCACACTCAACGCCTTCAAACGCTCAAGGGTTAGACTGGCTTCTGCGGCTGACTCAGGCCGCAGGCCATGATCCACAATAAGTGCTCTAACATTTAGGTTTTTTGTAAGAAACGCGAGACACATGCTGTCCGCCCCGCCAGAAACTGCGACAGCTATTGGCCCGGCACCATCAACGCCCAAAGCGTCCAATTGCCGCTTGAAACTGCTTTGGGTCAGTCGCTCCGGGTTTGTGCTCAAAACAAATTACACCGTGCCCGGTCAGAAACGCGCCGCGCGTTTGCTTTCAGTCGATCAGATGCCTGGTCTTCTATCCGCCGAAATTCCGCCAGAGCATTGCAGGCATCTTCTGGCGCATCCAGGCGAATGAGAACATCTGAAAGATCAACCAACGAATCCGCCCGGCGGCCATGGTTGGGGTGTTCTTCAATCAGGCTCAGGAACATTTGCGCCGCCTCAGCATTGCGGCCTTGTTGCATGTGAATTCGTCCGAGCCAAAATTTGGCGTTGGCTGCCTGAGGGTCCTCGGCGTGTGCTTCCAGAAATTGTTCCATCGCTACTCGGCCACTATCCAGGTCGTTGCTACGCACAAAAACGAAGGCATAGTCATAGCGTTCAGCTGCGGTGCCCTCTGGCAGCTCAACTGCAGGGGCAGAAACTGCCGGCTCCTCCGGTAAAGTCGCCAATTGCTGGCCACTTGCCGCGTCAGTCGTCTGAGCAGGTGGTTCCACTTGCGCTACGTTTTCAGATCCTGGACTTGCCTGACTGCCAGACAATTGCTGCTCCCGCTGCACAGCCATTTGAGTGCGCAATTGCTCGAGAGTTTCAGCCATTTCATTCTGGCGGTATTCAAACTCCTCTAACCGTCCGTTCAACTGCCGAATTTGACGGTCGAGTGTACCGAGACGCGCAGACAGGTCTGCCAGTAAACGACGATCTCCAACATTACCGTTAGGAGAAGATGCCGAAGGGGCGATATCAACTTGTTCTCCGCTCATACGACGTTGCATTAAGCGCAATTGACGCTCTAGGGCCTCGATACGCTCGTTCATCACGGCGGGGCTGCTTTGCGCAAACGCTGGCAAACTGAAAGAAAGGAAAGCCAGTAATGTAAGGGCCAACAGTCGATGCATTCTTCTACGCTCCACAATTCTTCGGGCAATAATAGTTATTAAAGCAATGGGTCATAAAAAAGACGGCCCCACACCGTTGCGTTGATGCGGGGCCGTCAATTTAAACTTTATCGCGGATTAGCGAACCGTCATTACCCCGCGGCGGTTTTGGCTCCAGGACGATTCGCCATTACCGACAACCGCTGGACGCTCTTTACCGTAGCTTATGGTGTTGATCCGGTTCGCAGAAACACCGAGAGCCATCAAGTAGCTTTTGACCGCATTCGCGCGGCGCTCACCAAGGGCAAGGTTGTATTCGCGCGTACCGCGCTCATCACAGTGTCCTTCGATCGTCACGCGTGCGCGGCTGTGGTAGCCAAGCCAATCGGCTTGCAACGCAAGAGTTGCCCGCGCTTCGTCCGTTAGCTCAGAGCTGTCGTACGCAAAGAATACCCGGTCGCCAGCAAACGCCTCAAGAGCTGACTGGCTAGCCGATGCACCAAAGCGATCACGCGCTGCCTGTGCTTCTAGCTCTTCAGCAGTCAACTGAGGCGTGCTAACCGCATCCGGTTGACCGTTATTGCCAGCTTGTTCCGTTCCTGCATCAGGATCAGCCGTAGTGGTGCGTGGCTCAGGATCCTTGGAGCACGCAGCCAGCAGCAGCGCTGCCGCAGAAACAAACAGAAATTTTTTACCCAGATGCACGGACGTCATTATCGCTCCTCCAGTGAGATGGGTTTCCCCGCTAAAACCATGTTCCCCCGCGAACCTAAAAACGCCGCGAATTCAAACTCCGGCGACTATAGAACGCGAAATCACTATGATCAAGCGCCCAAAATAAGGCAAATGATTGTTTTCACGCCAATTTTACAATCAATTTTAGTTATGTGAAAGAAAGTTGGATTTTCGGTTGTTTTTATGGGTTAAACAGCAGGCTGAAAGCGATCACCGGGACTTTGAGCGATTATTCGCTTTACCCTACTGCATTCCCATAAACTGCCATTGCAGTGTTTCACCGGCATGATGCAGCACAACATGACTACCCGCCGCCTCTAACCTTTCAGGAACAACTAAAGAATTTCGCTTGATTGCAACAGTTCCTTCATTCAGCGGCAAATCATAGAATTTTGGACCACTTTCCGAGGCAAAAGCCTCAAAATGCTGAATGGCATTTTCTTCCTCAAATACAGTGAGGTAACTTTCAAGAGCATGCGGCGCATTATAAATGCCAGCGCAACCGCAGGAAGACTCTTTTGCGCCAACGACGTGAGGTGCCGAGTCTGTACCGAGGAAAAATTTTGTGGATCCAGAAGTCGCCGCTTTTCTCAGCGCCAAACGGTGCTCCTCTCGCTTCGCGACCGGCAAACAATAGTAATGTGGGCGAATGCCACCCTGAAACATTGCATTGCGGTTAAACTCCAGGTGATGCGGGGTAATTGTGGCAGCCAATGTGCTTGGGCCTTCCATCACAAAATCAGCAGCATCTTTAGTTGTAATATGCTCAAAAACGACTTTCAGGTCGGGGAAATGCGCCACAATATCTTTCAGCGTGCGCTCGATAAACACAGCCTCACGATCAAATATGTCAATCTCCGCATCCGTTACCTCACCATGGATCAAAAGAGGCATGCCAATGTTCTGCATTTCTTCAAACACCGGATAGATGTTTTTAGCATCTGTCACGCCGTGGCTGGAATTGGTGGTGGCATTGGCAGGATAGAGCTTGCAGGCAGTGAAAACGCCTTCCTTAAAGCCCCTTGAGACTTCGCCCGGGTCAATATCGTCCGTCAGATAACATGTCATTAACGGGGTGAAATTCAGCGCTGGATCAACAGCATCCACTATGCGCTGCCTATACGCAGCAGCGGCAGAAACCGTTGTTACAGGCGGCGAAAGGTTAGGCATCACAATAGCACGCGCGAATTGCCGCGCTGTGTGGTTGGCAACAGCTTTCAACATTTCACCGTCACGCAGATGCACATGCCAATCATCCGGACGACGGATGACCAAAGTGTCCGAAACCAAATTGTTTGTGGATGAAGCAGACATGCGTACCTCGACTGAACGTTAAACTGCGCCTTTCTTACAGTTCGACCTGTTTGCTGACAACTGTGTCCTGCAATAAATTTTGATAGTTTCCTTGTAACTATTTGCAGCCTTGCTATCTCATCTGTCGAACACAAGTTTGGAAAGTGAGTTGCGTTATGGCTGAAGTTCTTAAACTCGAAAATCGCGGCGTTGTGCGCCTTGGTGGCCCCGACAGCAGATCACTTTTGCAAGGACTTATCACCAGTGACATCGAAGATCTGAGTGAAAACAATGCTTTATACGCCGCCCTGCTCACGCCGCAGGGCAAGTTTTTGTTTGATATGATCATTGTGCAAGATGGTGACGACCTTCTGCTGGATACCGAAGCAGAGAGAAAGCCTGACCTTCTGAAGCGGCTGATGATGTACAAACTGAGAGCTGACGCGGAAATAACTGACGATTCTCGCAGCGTTTGGGCTTTGTTAGACGGTGAAGCACAAATTGGAATTGCCTACTCGGACCCCCGCCATAAAGCGATGCACCAGCGAGTAATCAGTGCCGATTGCCCTGCTCCCGATGCCGCCCCTCTACCCACCGAAAAATACGAAGAGCGGCGTATTCGGCACGGTGTACCAGACAGCAGCCGGGATATGAAAATTGAGAAAGATTTCTGGCTGGAAACAGATGCAGAGCGCCTGAACGGAGTATCCTTCACCAAAGGATGCTTTGTTGGCCAGGAATTGACAGCGCGCATGAAGCACCGCATGACCCTCAAGAAAAAACTGGTGACCATAAAATCAGATGAAGCTGACATTCCCGTCGGTGCAGAAATAAAAACCGAAGCAGGAAAGTCTGCTGGTGAGGTGCGCACAAGCGAAGGCCCGTATGCAATCGCATATTTCCGGCTGGAGTATATCGATCAGCCTCTGTTCGCCGACGGGGTTCCCGTTTCAGTCGACGATCACAAATTAAGCTAAATGCTGATTTTTCTTGGCGACCTAGCGCGGTTTGGGCATGCTTAGAGCACGTCTAGACTATGTTGGGGTTCGAAAATGACAAAATCTAAGAAACAGCGCACGTCTGATGCTCAGTCCGACGAAGACGTGAAAAAGCTGCTGCTTCTTGTGGTCTCCGTCGCGACTGTAATTGTCGTTCTTTATGTGATGTCCGGCTAGCTGCTGAACTGCGCTTGCAACATTGGTAGCAGTTAGTCGCGCAGAGCTGCCTGCGCCGCAGCCAGTCGTGCGATTGGTACGCGAAACGGCGAGCAGCTTACGTAATCAAGGCCCACACGGTGGCAAAACTCAACACTGGCCGGGTCACCGCCGTGCTCGCCGCAGATACCAAGCTTCAAATCAGATTTGGTACCGCGCCCGCGTTCCGCGCCCAGTTTCACCAGCTCGCCCACACCTTCCTGGTCGATTGATACAAATGGGTCCTGCGCAAAGATATCGTCTTTGACATATTGCTCCAGGAAGCGCGCGGCATCATCACGGCTGATACCAATCGCTGTTTGCGTCAGGTCATTGGTACCAAATGAGAAAAAGTCTGCAGCATTCGCAATGGAACCCGCTTGAAGGGCTGCACGGGGCAGCTCAATCATCGTGCCGACCATATAGTCAACCGAATGATCTGTTTCCCCAAATACGTCTTTCGCAACAGCGTCTACATGTGCGCGCAAGGTGGCGAGTTCTTTTTCGGTCGCCACCAACGGGATCATGATTTCCGGCACAACCGTATCACCTGTTTCTTTTTCCACGGCGATGGCAGCTTCAAAAATGGCGCGGGCCTGCATCTCATATATTTCGGGATATTTGATCCCAAGCCGACAACCACGGTGCCCAAGCATTGGGTTGAATTCGTGGAGTTCAGACGCCCTGCGCTTGAGTTTTTCAACGTCTGCGCCAATCGCCTTGGCGACATCTTCAAATTCTTCTGCTTCGCGCGGCAGGAATTCGTGCAGTGGCGGGTCGAGAAGCCGGATTGTCACCGGCAAACCACGCATGATTTTGAAAATCTCTTCAAAATCACCGCGCTGCATCGGCAGGAGTTTTTCCAGCGCTTCTTTGCGGCCCGGCAAGTCCTCTGCGAGGATCATTTGGCGGACTGCAATGATGCGTTCGCCCTCAAAGAACATATGCTCCGTCCGGCACAGTCCAATGCCTTCAGCGCCGAACTCACGCGCTGTTGCCGTATCTGTCGGCGTATCGGAGTTTGTGCGCACGCGCATTTTGCGGTGGCTGTCGGCCCATTCCATTAGGGTAGCAAAATCGCCCGCCAGTTCCGGCTGCAGCGTTTTTACCTCGCCGATCATTACGTCGCCGGTTGCGCCGTCGATGGTGATCAGGTCGCCTTTTTTTACTTCGCGGCCCATGCAAGTCATGATGCCGGTTTTGCCGTCAATGCGAAGTTGACCCGCACCCGACACGCAGGGCGTTCCCATTCCGCGCGCCACAACGGCGGCGTGGCTGGTCATACCGCCACGGGCGGTCAACACACCGCGGGCTGCGTGCATGCCGTGAATGTCCTCAGGGCTGGTTTCCACCCGGCACAGGATTACATCCTTGCCTTCTTTCGCCCATGCCTCGGCTTCGTCCGCGTCAAATACAGCAGCACCCGCAGCAGCGCCGGGCGAAGCTGGCAGGCCACGAGTTAGAATGTCGCGCGGTGCGTCAGGGTCTAAAGTTGGGTGCAAAAGCTGATCCAAGGCACCCGGTTCAACCCGCATCACGGCGGTTTTTTCGTCAATCAAGCCTTCAGCCTGCATATCGACGGCGATTTTGAGGGCGGCTTTGGCGGTGCGTTTGCCAGATCGGGTCTGCAACATCCAGAGCTTGCCGCGCTGCACGGTAAACTCAATGTCCTGCATGTCGCGGTAATGCTGCTCAAGCTTCTCAAACACATCAGCAAGCTGACCGTAAACCTCAGGCAGGCTTTCTTCCATTGATGGCGCAGTTGCACCGGCGGCCTCGCGCGCACGCTTCGTCAGGTTCTGCGGAGTGCGAATGCCCGCCACCACATCTTCGCCCTGGGCATTGATCAGATATTCGCCGTAGATCTCGTTTTCGCCCGTCGATGGGTCGCGGGTAAATGCAACCCCCGTCGCCGATGTCTCGCCCATGTTGCCAAACACCATGGCCTGCACGTTAACGGCGGTGCCCCAGCTTTCAGGGATATTGTTCAGCTTGCGGTAAACTTTCGCACGCTCAATGCGCCAGCTGCCGAACACTGCCCCGATCGCACCCCACAGTTGCTCACGCACATCTTGTGGAAACGGGCGGCCAAGCTCTTCTTCAGTTTTGGCTTTAAAGCGCTGCGCCAGTTCTTTCCAGTCATCCGCGCCAAGGTCGGTGTCCAGATCAACGCCGATTTCTTCCTTGTGGATTTCGATCAGCTCTTCGAAATGATAGTGGTCCACACCCAGAACAACGTCAGAGTACATCTGGATAAAGCGGCGGTAGCTGTCCCATGCAAAACGCGGGTTTTCACTGTTGGTTGCAAGGCCTTCCACTGTTTCATCATTCAGGCCAAGGTTAAGGACCGTATCCATCATACCCGGCATGGAAACCCGCGCGCCAGAACGCACTGAAACCAACAGGGGATTTGAGGCATCACCGAATTTTGCGCCAACGCTTTTTTCAATTCCCGCAATCGCAGCATCAACAGCGCCTTCAAGCTCAGCCGGGTAGCTGTGGCCATTGTCATAATAATAGGTGCAGACTTCGGTAGTGATCGTCAGGCCCGGTGGCACCGGCAGGCCCAAAGAGGCCATTTCCGCAAGGTTCGCGCCCTTGCCACCCAGCAGGTTTTTCATATCAGCCCGGCCATCTGCCGCGCCGTCACCGAAGGTATACACCCATTTGGTCATGCGATTTTCAGTCCTTGTACTTGGTGCCTTCGCACCGCTTCACTTCGCCCAAAGTGATATTGACCCGACTAACTATAGTGCCCTCTCGTTACCCTTCAATCACGCTGAAGTCTGCAACCGTATTGACGGCACTTCTGATTTCACTGAGGAGCGCCAAGCGGTTCACCCGCACGTCTGCCTCGTCAGCATTAACAATGACTTTATCAAAGAAAGTATCAATCGGCGCACGTAAGTTAGATAGCGCTGCCATCGCACCCTCGAAATTCTCAGAAATAAGCGCGTTTTCTGCGGCTTCTTTGGCTTTCGCAAGTGCACCCGATAGGGACTCAGCCTCAGGCGCGTCAAGCTTGGCCACTTCAACCGGCTTGTCGTAAGACGTGCTGTCTTTCTTTTCTTCGATTTTCAGGATGTTCGCCGCACGCTTGTAACCCGCGAGCAAGTTTGCGCCGTCATCGGTTTCAAGGAACACGGACAGAGCTGCCACCCGATTAAGGACGCGCACCAAATCATCGTCGCCTTTGGCGAATACAGCATCAATCAGGTCATGCCGCACACCCTTGTCGCGCTGTTGAACCTTTAATCGATCACCGAAAAACTCAAGCAGACCTGTTTCGGACTTGAACAATTTATTGAGTTCAAAGCGAATGTTGTTTTCGGTGATCAAACGGATCACACCAAGTGCCGCACGGCGGAGTGCGTATGGGTCTTTCGATCCTGTCGGTTTCTGATCGATACCAAAGAAGCCAATTAGCGTGTCTAGTTTCTCGGCCAAAGCCACTGAGATTGAAACAGGCTCGCTTGGGCATTCGTCAGATGGGCCAAGCGGGGCATAGTGGTCGCGAATCGCGTCCGCAATTGCATCGCTTTCACCCTGTGCCTGCGCGTAATAGCGGCCCATCACGCCCTGCACTTCCGGGAATTCGTAAACCATACCAGAAACAAGGTCGGCCTTCGCGAGTTCTGCCGCACGCTCGGCCGCATCGGCGTCACAGCCCGGAATGAAGTCAGCCAGATAGCGCGACAGTTTTTTCATGCGCTCCACGCGCTCTGCCACAGTGCCCAAATCAATATGAAAAACGATTTCTTCTAGAGCTGGCAGATTGTCTTCCAGCTTGCTCTTAAGGTCCTGTTCCCAGAAGAATTTGGCGTCCGAGAGACGCGCATCAATCACGCGCTCATTGCCGCCCGTAACGGCACTGCCATCATCCGATGGTTCGATGTTCGCGGTGAAGATGAACTTGTTCGCGAGCTTGCCGGTTGCCGGGTCGCGGGTCACCAGATATTTCTGATCCTTCTTCATGGTGAGGATCAGAACTTCTTCAGGCACCTCAAGGAAACTGGCGTCAAAGCTGCCGATCATCGGCACTGGCCATTCAACAAGGCCTGCCACTTCCGCAATCAGACCTTCGTCCGCGACAAGCTCCAGCCCTGCGGCACTAGCGAGCGTTTGCGCCGTGTCGCGCACCAAAGTCTGGCGCCGGGCCGGGTCCAAGATCACTTTGTGATCTAACAGCTTGCGCTGGTAATCTGCGAAGTCAGAAACAGAAAACTCTTCCGGCGCCATAAAGCGATGACCGCGTGTGCTATCACCCGATTTGATGCCATCCACTTCCAGACCAACCACTGCACCATCAAACAGGCACAGGATTGAATGCAGTGGACGAACCCACCGCAGCGAACCGGCACCCCAGCGCTGAGATTTGGGCCATGGAAAGTTTTTGACAGTGTCAGTAAGCACCTCGGCGATTACATCAGCCGCCGCCCTGCCCTCACGCTCAATAATGGCGTAAAGGAAGGTACCTTTTTTGTCTTCGCGCTCAACAAGATTTTCACGAGCAACACCAGCGCCGCGCAGAAATCCTTCGATGGCTTTTTCGGGCGCATCAGCGCGTGGGCCGCGGCGTTCTTCGCGTACATCTGGTGTGCTTGCGGGGATGCCAGTCACATGGAGCGCAAGCCGACGCGGTGTCGCGTAAGCGTCTGCGCCTTCAAACGACAAACCTGCCGCCTTCAAAGAGTCGCCCATCATGCGCTGAAGGTCGCTCGCTGCCTTCGCCTGCATGCGCGCAGGAATTTCTTCAGAAAAGAGTTCAATCAGGAGATCAGCCATGACTTATGCCTCCCATCCGTTCTTTTCCATCCAGGCAACGCAACAACCTTTCGCAAGGTCACGCACACGGCCAATGTAAGCCTGTCGTTCCGTTACCGAAATGACCCCACGCGCGTCCAATAGGTTGAAGGTGTGCGAGGATTTGATGCATTGCTCATAAGCGGGCAGTGGCAGTTTGGCCTCCAAAAGCTTGGCGCATTCATCCTGCGCCTTCCGGAAATCTTCAAACAGCTTCTCTGTATCAGCAATTTCGAAATTGTAGGCAGACTGCTGTTTTTCATTTTCGAGATACACATCGCCGTAACTGATGCCAGCGCCGTTGAAATCGAGCTCGTAAACGTTATCCACGCCCTGCACGAACATCGCGAGACGCTCAAGGCCATATGTCAGCTCGCCAGACACAGGCTTGCAGTCAAAACCGCCAACCTGCTGGAAATAGGTGTATTGGCTGACTTCCATACCGTCGCACCAGACTTCCCAGCCAAGGCCCCAAGCGCCGAGTGTCGGGCTTTCCCAGTCATCCTCCACAAAACGAATGTCATGCAGGGCTGCGTCAATGCCGATCGCTTTCAAACTTCCGAGATAGAGTTCCTGCATGTTTTCGGGGCTTGGTTTCAAGATCACCTGAAACTGATAATAATGCTGAAGCCGGTTCGGGTTTTCGCCGTAACGGCCATCTGTTGGCCGGCGGCATGGCTGCACATAAGCAGCTTTCCAAGGCTCTGGCCCAAGTGCTTTCAGGGTGGTTGCAGGATGAAACGTGCCCGCACCCATTTCCAGATCATACGGTTGCAGGATGGCGCAGCCCTGATCCGCCCAGTAATTCTGCAGCGTCAGGATCATTTTCTGAAATGGCATCGCCGATGGCGAATTAGCTGGTGATTGGCTCATGGAAATGGGTTTAACCGACTCAAAAATAGCAAAAAATTTGAGGCAACCTAGCGGGATGCCAAAGCATGGTCAAGCAAGCAGTGCTGCGGGTTTTCGCAGGCATGCTACCTCAGTGCATCTTGTTGCAAAATTGCCCCTAGGCAGTCAGCACAATTGGTGCGCCTTTGGTCACCACAAAGGTATGCTCAAACTGCGCTGCAAATCCACCTTGCGCAAGCCGAAGGGTCCAGCCATCTTCATCTTCCACATACTGACGGCTTTTTGTCGCGAGGAAAGGCTCGATGGTCATCACCTGCCCTTCCTTGAGCTTCGCGCGTTCAGAGGGATAATAGATGTTGGGCACAGAGGGTTCTTCATGGATCCATGCACCGACACCATGACCGTTCAAGCCCTCGATAATATTGAAGCCATGCTTTTTGGCTTCTTTCTCTACCGCTCTGCCGACTACATTGATTTTCTCGCCTGCGCGTGCAGCGAACATAGCCTTGCGCTGCGCAGCTTCCGTGGCGCGCAACAATGTCCATAGTTCGCCGGAGACTTCACCCACCGCGAAGCTAGAGCCGGTATCGCCAAAAAAACCATCTTTTTCCGCGGATACGTCGATATTGACGAGCTCACCTTCCTGGAGAGGCACATCAGATGGAATGCCGTGCGCGATCGCATCACCCACCGATATGCAAGTGTACCCCGGAAAATCATAAGCGAGCATGGGTGCTGACTTGGCACCGCGCTCAGCAAGCATTTCACCTGCCATGGTATCAAGCTCGCGCGGGGTCACACCCGGTGCGACTTTCGCCCCCATCGCCCGCAACACATCGCGACAAATGGCACCGATTTCCCGCAGTTTTTCAAGTTGTTCTGGGCCGTCCACCGTCATCAGACTTCGCCTTTTTCTCTGATCCGTTCGTGGTGCTGGATCACCTCGCGGATGATGAAATTCAGGAACTTCTCACTAAACTCCGGGTCCAAATTGGCACTATCAGCCAGTTGGCGCAAACGCGCCACCTGTTCTTGCTCCCGTCCGGGGTCAGCTGGTGGCAAGTCATGCTCTTTTTTATAAAAGCCAACGGCCTTTGTGATTTTGAACCGCTCCGCCAACATGAAAACCAGTGCGGCGTCGATATTATCTATACTTTCGCGGTAGGCGCGAAGCTGGGCTTTATGCTCGTCACTTAAGGACACCTGTCCTTCTCCACTCATTCCTCAAAGCCCAAATCTGTTCCAAAACAACCGTTCTTCAACCGCAGACAACAACCCCTTGGGCAGGTCTGCCATATCACCCCTGTGCGTCAATGCAGTGTCTGCGCTTTGCCCCAGCCCGAGCAACGCACCTAGACGCGGTTTTTTCTCACTAAGCACCTGGAATTTCACTTTGTCGCCAAAGCGATCCTTTAAGACGGTACGCATATCACCAATGCCATCAATAAGGCCAAGCTTAACTGCCTCTGCACCAGTGAACACCTCACCTGAGAAAATCTTGCCACGCAGTCCCTTTAGGCGTTTACCACGACGGTCACGCACCATCTTTTTGAAATTCTCATGAATTTCGGACTGCATGTGCTTGAGACGCTCAACATCTTCTTCTTTTTCTTCGGAAAAGCTGTCGAGCATCGCTTTGCTTTCGCCAGCAGTATACAAACGTCGCTCAACGCCTATTTTTGCAATGGCTTTTTCAAATCCAAAACCTGCGGAAACAACACCTATGCTGCCAATCAATGAAGACTCGTCCGCATAAATTTCATCGCCAGCCAGCGCCAGCATGTATCCACCTGATGCCGCTACATCCTCTGCAAATGCGAGCACGGGCACGTGCTTTTCGGTGGCGAGGTCACGAACGCGCTTGGCAATCATTGCGGATTGTACCGGCGATCCGCCAGGCGAGTTAATCAAGAGCGCAACAGCAGAGACACCGGGGATAGCAAACGCGTCTTCAATGCGCTGTGCATAAGAGGCCAGGTTAAGCGCCTGCCGAAAGCGCCCGCCGGCAGCAATAACGCCATATAGCGGCAGCACAGCAACGCGTGGCGGTGGATCGCCAAACAAGCGCCGCCGCAAGCCAAAAATAAATTTGCCGATTTTTCCCGCCATCAGTTTTTTACCGATACATTGTTACTTTCCGCCTGTGATTAGCGGCTTTCATCGGGCGGTGCAAAGGATTTATGGTTTATAGCAAGGGTAGCGCCTCACCATCCCAGAGTATTCTGCAGGCCTCCGCAGTGTAGCGATCCACTTCACCGTGCAGCGCGAGGCCAGGCAGCAAGCTGGCTGCACCGTGAACGCCCTTACGGCCCTGAATGATGACGCGCTTGGCAGGCACGCCTTCACGTGGCCAAAGGGGCAGTATCTTCAGGTCCCCGACACGCCTGTACAAGTGGGCTATGACTTCGTCGATACGGTCTGCGCGGTAAACAATAGACACTGTGCCGCGGTTTTTGACCTTATAAATACAGAACTTCATCCAATCCTTGAGGGTGGCCGCAGAGCTCATATGGGCAAGGCCTTTGCCTTTGTCAGGCGGGCATATCGCTTTGCCCTTATCAAGATATGGGGGGTTTACCATCACATGATCAAACGTTGCCTCAGGGCCCGAAAGGTCCGTAACACATTGATTTTTAACCGAAACGAAATCCTGTAAATCATTGCAGGCAATATTTTGCCGTGCCAGAGCAAGCATGTTGGGTTGAATGTCTATTCCATGCACCTGAACGCCGGGCAGCCTGCGCGCCAAACAAAGAGCTGCGCCAGCCGAACCCACGCCCCCCTCTAGCACCGTTTCACCCGACTTTGCCGGAACGGTGGCAGCAAGCATAACCGTGTCCATTGAGACCCGGTAACCGTCTTTCGGCTGGCGCAAACGAATTGCACCGCCCAAAAAGTCGTCAATTGTGGTCTCCTCCAAAAAGGTTGGATCCACAACTTCGAGGTCAGAGCTGTCGGGTTGAATACCCATAAATATGTTGATTCCCTGTATGGCTTTGGATTGTACGCTAAAAGTTGTTGCGGTCAAATGACGCGGACACAAGATTGTCAGCCGCAAATTCTTGTATTGTCTAAGGGAGGGCACTATTGTCGCGGCTCAGAGGAAATGGCCAGTGATCACCGGCCCAAAATGAAAAGACTTCGATGGCTGACACTAACCCGTCCGACAATGTTGTACCGCTTTATGGCGGATCAAAAAAAGATGCTTCAACTGCAGTGGAGCGATTGCAAGCTGTTACTGAAGCCGATATGGCAGATGTTAATGCGACAATCTTGGATCGCATGCAGAGCCCGGTTGCCCTTATCCCCGAGCTTGCAGGGCATCTGATTTCTTCAGGTGGAAAACGTTTGCGCCCTATGCTTACTTTGGCTTCAGCCAAACTGATTGGATACGAAGGCAAGCGCCATATCGGCCTTGCTACCGCTGTTGAATTTATTCACACGGCGACGCTTTTGCATGATGATGTAGTAGACGAGAGCACACTTCGGCGCGGTAAAAAAACCGCGAACCTGATTTGGGGCAACCAGCCAACCGTGCTCGTGGGAGATTTTCTGTTCAGTCGCGCGTTCGAACTAATGGTCGGCAGCGATTCGCTGAGGGTCTTAAAAATTCTTTCGCGCGCTTCTTCCGTTATTACAGAAGGTGAAGTTCTCCAACTGACGACAGCTAACGACTTGTCGACGACTGAGGAAAAATACCTGGAGGTAATAACCGCGAAAACGGCTGTGTTGTTCGCGGCAGCTTGTGAAGTTGCGGGCGTGATTGCAGAACGCGATGAAGCTGTTATCTCGGCCTTGGAGGCTTACGGCCGATATTTGGGAATTGCATTTCAACTCATTGACGATGCGCTTGATTACTCGTCTCGTCAGGCGACGATGGGAAAGAATGTTGGCGACGATTTTCGCGAGGGCAAAATCACGCTTCCTGTTATCCTTGCATACCGTCGCGGCGATGATAAAGAGCGAGAGTTTTGGAAACGCACTATGCAGGCTGTTCGCCAACATGATGGTGACTTGGAACATGCGCTTGCAGTGTTGAAAAAGCATGGCACCCTGTCGGCTACGGTTGAACGTGCCCGCCATTACGGCGAAATAGCAAAAGATGCACTCGCCATCTTCCCGGACAGTATCGCAAAAGCAGCGATGATTGATGTTGTCGATTTTTGCATTGAACGTGCTTTTTAGGCGTATCACCACCTGTTTGCTGCTGTTGGTCCTTTGGGCGTCGAATGCGACCTTGTCTTTTGCGGATTCAATCAAAGAGCGCACAATCATTTTTGCGGCGGCCAGCCTTACAGACGTGTTGCCCGAACTGAACGCAGCCTGGTCGCATGAACGCAGCGATTACGTCGCTCAAGTTTCATTCGGCGCAAGTGCCATTTTAGCTCGGCAGATCGAAGCTGGGGCGCCAGCTACCGTTTTTTTGTCCGCAAACCGTGTGTGGGTGAATTATCTCGCGGCCCAGGCCACAGATTTCGGTCGCTCCGTCCCAGTCGCTCATAATACTCTCGTGGTAGCCGGCCCCTGTCGAGGTTCCCCAAAGGTGCTTAAGGAAACCCAGTTACTTGAGTTTTTATCGACCAATAGATTTGCAATGGCGGACCCTGCCGTAGCCCCAGCGGGTACATATGCGAAATCGTTTCTTAGGCAGGAGAACATGTGGGAAACGGTTCGCCCTAACGCGGCATACGCAGGGAACGCTCGTCTGGCACTGTTGCTCATTGAACGAGCCAATTTACCCGGCATCGTATATGCCACTGATGCGCACGCTAGCGACGCAGCGTGCGTCTTGCTTGAACTGCCTTTCAACAAGGACGGCGGAATCAGCTATTTTGCCATGGGACGTGTTGGTCATGAGGCCAGCGTATCTTTTATCAATTGGCTTGGATCGCCATCTGCAAAATCGATATGGGAAAGGTTTGGCTTTAAAACTGTCTCAAATTGAGACAAATATTGTTGCCTCAAGTTGATACAGCGCTGTTTCATATTGAAACAGTGACACCCAGCGAAAACCACAAGCCATTGAAAATACAAAATTTATTTTCTGGCACATCAACTGCAATCAATAGGTTGTTCCGAAACTCCGGCTGCCACCGATTTCGGAACTCGTTCCAAAGCACATGGTCCAGCTGCCACTAGATCATGTTGAAATTAAAACCGGCGACGTCCCCTTTCCCATTCCACCGAGGCGTCGCCGGTTTTTCTTTTGCATTCAGCAAATTCAGCGCCATTTTAGTCTTCAAGACCATAGGAGCAATTTGGTGTCGAAAAGCGAAGCGCCTGATTTCAAACAGGATTTCACAGCAAACTATGGGAAGGCAGAGACTCTGTCGTCTCTTATCACACGGGTGCTGTGCAAAAACCCAAGTCCTTACACCTATACCGGAACAGGCACCTACATTGTTGGCTCTGGAGAAAAACTAGCTGTTATCGACCCTGGCCCCAACATGGTAACTCACGGAGAAGCCTTACTTAGCGCAATTGGTGACAGGACTGTTTCACACATATTGGTAACACACACGCACATGGACCATTCACCTCTTTCCGCTTGGCTAAAAGAGAAGACCGGGGCTCCCGTTTTTGCGTTCGGCGCGCATGGTGCTGGCCGCAAGGCTGGGCTTGAAGGTGAGGAAGTGGAGGCTGGGGCCGACAAATCCTTTACACCCGACCACCTTTTGAAAGACGGCGATGAGTTATGCGGCGATGGTTGGACTTTGGGAGTGCTGCACACGCCGGGCCATACGGCAAATCATGTTTGTTTTCACTTAAAAGAAGAAAACATTTTATTCGTAGGCGACCATATCATGGGCTGGGCAACAACGGTGATTTCGCCACCTGACGGTGATATGACGCAGTATCTTGACAGTCTACGAAAAGTCGTGGAGTTGGCGCCAGATAAGCTCGTGCCAACACACGGTCCGTGGGTTGAAAATCCGCGAAGATTTGTCAGAGCCATCATCACGCATCGCCGCATGCGCGAAAACCAGATTGTTCGGCGTCTTGAAAAAGAACCGCTCACAATCGATATGATGGTGGCAGACATGTACAAGGAAGTTGACCCGCGTTTGCATCCAGCCGCAGCCCGCTCGGTGCTTGCGCACCTGATTGCGCTGTTGGACGCAGGGCGAGTGGATGCTGGTGGACCGCCCAGCCTGGACGCAACTTGGTCTCTCATTCAGAATTGATTGCGTGAGGCCAAAAATTCCTTGATTGCGAAACCGGGCACCAGCCTGTATCTAGGCTGCTCTTATGGACAAAGGGCCGTTGTTCGGAGGCTAATATGAACCTGATGGCATCGACGATCGATCCCACTCTTGATGTGGTTGAAGAAATAAAACGCCTGCGTGAAGAAAAAAACGCGGTGATTCTGGCGCATTATTATCAGGCTGGCGAAATTCAGGACATTGCCGACTTTGTTGGCGACAGTTTGGACCTTTCCCGCAAAGCTGCCGAAACTGACGCCGACGTAATCGTCTTTTGCGGCGTTCGCTTCATGGCAGAAGTAGCCAAAATCCTGAGCCCGGAAAAAACAGTGGTTTTGCCGGACCTGGCTGCCGGATGCAGCCTGGAAGACAGCTGCCCGCCGGACGAGTTCAAAAAATTTGTGGATGCTCATCCTGACCATATGGTGCTGAGCTATATTAACTGTTCTGCCGCTGTAAAAGCACTAACAGATATCATTGTTACAAGTTCAAACGCGGAACATATTGTCTGCCAAATCCCGGAAGATCAAAAAATCATTTTTGCGCCGGACCGTCATCTTGGTGGTTTCCTGTCGCGCAAACTCGACCGGGATATGCTTTTGTGGCAGGGCACCTGCATCGTACACGAGCTGTTCAGCGAGAAAGAACTCATTAAGCTGAAAGCAAAGCATCCTGAAGCGCCAGTTGCTGCTCACCCTGAGTGCCCGGACAACATTGTGCAACATGCTGATCATACCGGGTCGACCAGTTCGATCCTGAAGTTTGCTCTTGAAAGCGAAGCCGATACCATCATCATCGCGACTGAGCCAGGCATCATCCACCAAATGGAAAAGGCTGCACCTCATAAAACCTTTATTGGTGCACCGGGGGCTGACGGCAATTGCAGCTGCAATACATGCCCCTATATGGCCTTGAACACCATGGAAAAGCTTTATCTGTGCCTGCGCGATCTTGGGCCCGAGATTGATTTGGACGAGGAAACGCGTGTTGCGGCTGAAAAGCCACTGCGCCGGATGCTGGAAATGAGCCCCCAAGCGGGGCCTGCCAAGGACCTGTCATAGTTAAATTGGGGATGGGTATGTCCAGCTTTCCGCTGAACGACCAGGAAATCCAGGATTTCATTGATACTGCATTTGCCGAAGATGTTGGCAGCGGTGATGTTACGGTTGAAAGCGTCATCCCAAAGAGCGCTCAATTGACTGCAACCATGAATGCCCGCGAAGAGCTTGTACTGGCGGGGCTGCCGCTCATGCTCCCCATTTTCGCGCGTCTTGATCCCAGTATTGATGTCGAACTTCACGCTGCCGATGGTGACATGCTCACTGCAGGATCTAAAATCGCAACGATATCAGGATCCGCACGCGCACTCCTGACAGCGGAAAGAACCGCACTCAATATTCTTCAGCACCTGTCAGGTATTGCGACGCTCACACGCGTTTATGCCGATAAAATCGAGGGTACAAACGCAAAACTTCTCGATACACGCAAAACCATTCCCGGCCTGCGAAAACTTGCCAAATATGCCGCGGCCTGCGGCGGTGCCACCAACCATCGCATGGGCTTGTTTGATGCTGTTATGATTAAAGACAATCATATCGCAGTAGCTGGTTCGGTAGAGACAGCCGTCTCAGCAGCCAAAAAGGCTGGCCAAACGCAAATTCAGGTGGAATGCGATACTCTTGATCAAGTTCGCGAAGCATTAACTGCTGGTGCCACGAGCCTGTTGCTTGACAATATGTCGAACGATCAACTCAAAGAAGCGATCGCCATCGTTGGTGGCGCAATTCCATTGGAGGCCTCGGGCGGCGTCCGGCTCGATACAATCGGCAACATCGCCAAAACAGGTGTTGATTTCATCTCGGTGGGACGCCTTACACAATCTGCTCCGGCCATCGACATCGGCCTTGACTACGGCAACGAATAAGCCTGCAACGAAACGACCTTCCTTCCAGCCAGTTCTTGCTGACCGATTTCTTCAAAGCCATATCGTTGGTGAAACTTCGCGGACCCTTCATTGATTGGGCGGATGTTATATTCGCAGGTGATTCTTTTATAGCCGTGTTCCAGCGAATATTTACTCAAATCATCATAAAGCTTTGTGCCGAGCGAAAGACCGCGTGCCTTGTTGGAAACGACAATCCGGTCAACATAAACGAAGTCAGAAGCCTGTTTATCAAACCAGCGATAATTTGGGCTGTCGTAGTTGGCATCCGGAAAGAAGGCGATCAGGAAGGCTACCACTTCACCATCCATTTCAAACACACGAAAGTAACCAGACGCCTGGGCAAGCTCGGAGAGCGATTCTGCATCAAGCGGGCTCAAAAACTGTACGAATTGCTCGTTCAGCTCCAAAACGGTCTCCAGGTGCCGTTCATCGGCATCAGACAGCTGCAATTTGTACATGGTGTGAACCTAAGGTCTGTAGTAATTCAAATATTCATCCATACGGGCCTCTAATCGGCCAATACGCCTGTCGTCTGAAGGATGAGTTGACAGGAAAGTGGGCTGGCCACCGGCACCCTCTTTCAATCGCGCCATGGTTTGCCAAAGAGATACTGCGTAACGTGGGTCATATCCTGCCTTGGCCATGTAAATGGTGCCGATATGATCAGCCTCAAGTTCCATCTTACGACTGTGTGGAAGTGCAACAAATCCCTGTGCAGCGAGCGCCCCCAAACCTACAGCCATTTGTGCCACTTCCTGGTCCTCTGTTTGGCTGCTGATGAGAACACCCAGGCCAACAATCGCCAGATTTTGAGCCTGAGCCCTACTCATTTGTTCTGCACCATGGCGAAGGACAGCGTGAGCGACCTCATGCCCCATCACGGCGGCCAGCTGGTTGTCATCCAAGTTGTCCAGCATTTTACGGTATACGGCCACCTTACCGCCTGGCAGCGCCCAAGCGTTCAGAACCGGTTCGTCGATGACAATAAACTCCCAGGGCAGATCAGGTTTATCTGAAATCGCAGAGATGCGGTTTCCGATCCTTTGTACACGCTCGGCCATCTGACCAGTGGTAACCACGGGTGCAGTCTTTTTAACTTCGTTCAACGCCTCTAGCCCTAGGGCCGCGTCCTGGCTTGGTGGGATCATGATGAACTGGGAACGGCCCGTAACAGAGTTTTCTGCCAGGCACGCCGACAATAGCACAAGTGATAGTGCCGCGATTACAGGTCTAAACATCCCTATCCCTCCAGTTCCTTGACGTTTAGAATAATCGGAAACTGTGCAACAAAAAAGGCGCTTCCGATGAAGCGCCTTTTTAAACTCGTTTCTGCAGCAAAGCGATTAGTAATCGCCTTTTGGCTCCAGAATTTGCTTACCACGGTACATGCCTGTTTTTAGGTCGATGTGGTGGCGAAGCTTGTACTCACCAGTGTGAGTGTCTTCTTGATAGTTAACGGCTTTCAGCGCGTCGTGCGAACGACGCATACCACGACGGGAGCCGGCCACTTTTCTCTTTGGAACTGCCATTTTCTTACCTTCTCACTCGCCGGAGCCGATTATTTAGGGCCACCGGGCGCACAAAAATGGGCCCACCAACCGGTGAGCACCTCAATTCAAGGCGCGCACCATAAGGGCAGGCCTTTTAAAAATCAAGCGAAACTCGCAGCATTTTTTGCACGTTTGTCCTGATTATATTCTCAGCACAGCGTTAAGTCATTCGTGTGGGCTTTTCAACAGGACATTTAGGCTATATTCACGTTTGGGCACCGCAGGTGCGCAATTCATTACGAATGGGGAGGTTGATATGCCTTTTGTACGTCAATTGGCTGCGATGATCGCAAGCGCTGTTTTGTTGATAGGTTCAGTGGTAACTGCCCAAGATGGCAATCCAGAGAACGACTATTACTGGCCCGGTGCCAACTATGACCCATCAGTGCCTACAGTTAAGGACGTCCTGGGGTATAGCCTTGGCGAAAAAATCACGACTCATGCCGACATGATGGTATATTTTGAAGCGCTAGCTGACGCCGCCCCAAATAACATCCGCAGTTGGAAATATGGTCAGTCCTGGGAAGGCCGGGACCTCATCTATCTTGCGGTGTCCAGCGAAGCCAACATTGCAAGACTTGACGAGTTTAAATCGGGCATGCAGGCCCTTTCGGACCCGCGTGTTACATCCGACAGTGAAGCCGCACGCCTGATCAGCGACATGCCTTCTTCTACTTGGCTTGCCTACAGTGTACACGGAAACGAGCTGTCCTCCACGGATGCAGCAATGATGACTGTTTATCACCTACTGGCGGCACGCGGCGATGACCGTGTACCAACCATCATGGAAAACAGCGTCGTCTTCATCAATCCGCTTCAAAACCCTGATGGCCGCGACCGCTTCATCCACCGGTTCCGTACAGCAAAAGGCCTGAAAGCCGACAGTGATCCCGCCTCAGCCGAGCACAACGAGCCGTGGCCTTCTGGACGAACAAACCACTATCTTTTTGATATGAACCGAGACTGGATTGTGCTGACCCAGCCAGGAACACAAGGCCATGTCAAAGCATTGCAGGAGTGGTACCCACTTGTGTTTGTTGATCTGCATGAAATGGGCGGCAACTCGACTTACTATTTTGCGCCGGAGGCAGTGCCATACAATCCCCACCTTTCGAACGGTCAACGTGACGCTCTGTTTCTGTTTGGCCGCACTAACGCCAAATGGTTCGACAAGTTTGGTTTCGATTATTTCACACGCGACGTCTATGACGCTTTCTACCCCGGATATGGAGCCAGCTGGCCGGCCTACTATGGTGCCGTTTCGATGACTTATGAACAGGCTTCATCCCGTGGGCTTGTTTATCGTCGCTATGACGGCACCGAACTGCCTTACGCGCAAACAGTTCGGCAACATTTCATCACTTCGATGGGTACACTGGAAACAACTGCAACCAATCGCCAGGCCCTGCTGCAAAACTTCTATGATTACCAGAAGTCAGCAATTGAAGAAGGGCGCGCTGATCGTGAAAACCGCAGCTTCATCTTCCCTGCCACGCGTGACAAAGCCGCGAACCAGAAACTCGTAAGCCTGCTTGTGGAGCAAGGGATTGAGGTGAAGCAGGCAAGTGCCGATTTCCGCGCATGCAATGTTAATTACAACGCAGGTGCCTATTTCGTGGATGCGGCACAACCTCGCAAAAGGATGATTCGCACGCTATTGGACCAGCAAGTGGACATGGAAGAGGACTTTGTTGCAGAGCAAGAACGCCGACGTGCCAAAAATTTGGATCATGACATTTATGATGTGACCGCGTGGTCTCTGCCAGTCATGTTCAACGTGGATATGAATATCTGCGGGCGCGCAGTTGACGTGGCTGCAAATAACGTCGCACCGGACCGTATTGGTTCCGGTAGCTTGAACACATCTGAAGCAACCGTGGCTTACCTTGTGCCTTGGGGCGACATGGCAGCCGGTCGTTTCCTCGCCGCTGCGCTACGAGAAAACCTCGATGTAAAAATCATTGATGAGGATTTTACCCTTGGTGGTCGGACATACAGCGCGGGTACAGTGATCATTGACGTTGCGCGCAACGGAGACAACCTGGTCGACACCATTGAAGGACTTGTGCGCCGCACTGGTGCAGAAGTTGTAGGCATAGACAATAGCTGGGTTGATTCTGGGATGGACCTTGGCAGCCGCGCTGTCAACCGCCTGCCAGCACCAAAAATTGCCATGCTGTGGGACGAGCCCACCAGCCAATATGCCGCGGGCAACACACGCTTTATGATTGAGCATCAAATCGGTTACCCGGTCACGGTGGTGCGCACTGCAGACTTTAACCGATTGCGCCTAAATCGTTATCAAGTGCTGATTATGCCGTCGTCGTTTGGCAGTTATGGTCGGGTTCTAGGTGAACATGGAGCCAAGAAACTGGACACATGGGTACGCGATGGTGGCGTTTTGATTGGTACAGGTACTGCACTTCGCTATCTAGCCAGCGACGATGTAGATCTGCTTTCAATCCGCCGCGAGAACCAAGTCAAAACAGACATAACCCCTGCGCCTGAAGGTAATACAGTCGACGGCAAACTATTCACTTCTGAAGAAGAAATGCGAACCGCCATTGAGCCCGAAAACGAGCGCCCAGACAGCGTACCGGGTGCGTTTGCCTATGCGAGCGTGGATGCGGATCACTGGCTTGCGTCTGGAGTTCATTCAGACTTGAATGTTCTCATTCGCGGCAGTGACATCTACACCCCTACCAAGCTGAATACAGGCACCAATGTGGCCTGGTTCAAAGGTGCCGACGAGCTGCTCGCAAGCGGTCTTTTGTGGGAAGAAAATCGCTAGCAACTGGCATTCAAGCCATTTGTCGTTGTGGAGGACCGGGGCGCGGGCATGGTGATTGGTTTTACACAAGACCCAGCCGTGCGCGCCTATCTTGACGGGCTCAATCTCATATTCACCAACGCCATTTTCCATGGTGCCGCGCAGGCGCGACCACTTCGGTAAGGAACTGAAAATGAAAAAAATTCTCGTTGCGGCTGGGCTTATGGCTCTGTCGCTCTCGGCCACTGCGGAAGACTATTGGCTGACGCAATATCGGGCGGCACCAGGCAAACTACCCGCCCTGTTGGACTTGGTCTCCAACTCAAACTGGGACGCTTTCGAAGATGGCCGACCCGTCGTTATGCGCCATAGTCAAGGCAACCACTGGGACCTGATGTTGATGGGCAAACATCAGGAATGCATGTCTGATGATTGCACGTCCGCAATGGCGGCTTTTGAAAAAGCGGCAAATGAACTGGTGGATTTTGAACTCAGTTTTCTGGCATCCTCTGAAACATCTTGGGCTGACATAAAAGCCAAAGACGCGGTCAGTGGATTTTATCATATTGAAATGTTCAATGCGGGAGCTGGCAAACATGACGCCCTGATGCGGCAACGCATCATTGAAAACGACTATATTGAGCGCATCGGCCAAAGCCCGAACGACATTTTTGAAGTCTCATTTGGTTCCGACTTCGACGTTTTCACCATTGGTTTTTACGAAAGTCTACAAGCTTACGCAGTTCCAGCCGACGTGACACAGGAAGAAGCTGAAGCTGCGGCCAAAGCCGCGGGTTTCAAAAATCGCGCGGATGTCAGTTTCCACCTCAGGGAACTCATCATTGGCCATCATGATACTCTGGCTGTGAAGGTGCCATGACCAAACTCTATTTCTATCTTGATGAGCCGGATGCGGAAATTTGGCAACCCGCCTTTGAAGCCGCAATCCCCGGCGTGGATTATCGCCCCTACCCTAATTGGGGCAGCCCTGACGAGGGGCCAGCTTACCTGTTTGCCTGGGAACCGGAACTTGGGCTCATTGCCAAATATCCAAATATTAAAGCAATCTTCTCACTCGGAGCGGGTGTTGACCATCTAACGCGCGACCCGGACCTGCCAACAGACATTCCCATCATCCGCATGAGCGATGATGGTCTCAAAGACGGCATGGCAGAATTTGTCCTTATGACGGTTCTGATGCATCACCGATACATGCCCAGAATGATCGCGTCTCAGCGCAAACATGAATGGCGAAGACTATTCCCACCTCTAGCATCAGATGTACGTGTTGGCATTCTCGGTTACGGAGCACTCGGTAAAGTTTCTGCCGCAGCCCTGAAGCCACTTGGCTACCAAATCGCGACCTGGTCGAGATCTGGCAAAGAAGCTGAAGAAAGTGTTGAACATTTCGCCGGCACAGAAGAATTCGAAACGTTTTTGGCGCGCACCGATATTCTTGTTGGTCTCCTGCCATCCACACCTGAGACCACTAACATCTTAAACAAAAAAACCATGAGCTTGATGCCCAAGTATGCGTCCATCATCAACGTTGGCCGTGGTACACTGATTGATCTGAACGATATGGTTGAACTGTTGGATGATGGGCATCTGTCGGCCGCGACACTGGATGTTTTTGTCAAAGAACCCTTGGAGGATGAAAGCCCCCTTTGGGACCACCCCAAGGTTATTATCACACCTCATATCGCTTCAATCACGCGTCCTAAATCGGCAGCAGAATATGTTGCTCGCAATATCGAGCGCATCGAAAATGGTCTTGAGCCTGAAAATCTGCTTGATAGGAAACGTGGCTACTAATGGCATCGCAATTCCGTGAACATGTCACTTTTTTGAAAGCTGGCACTGGTTTTCTTGAAAGCGCGCCACTATATAAAGCCAATTGTGCGCGCTCAACCGCACCCGCGTTTTAAGGACTAGATAGCTGCATGGCCTATTTGGAAGTTGTTGCCGGTATCGTTTTGTTAGTAGTTGCCGGAGACTTTTTGGTGCGCGGGGCCGTTTCATTGGCTCAGAAAGCGGGCGTGTCCACCCTTGTTATCGGCTTAACCATTGTTGCATTTGGCACTTCCGCACCTGAACTTGTAGTTGGTGTGGATGCCGTTCTTAAGGGCTCTCCCACATTGGCGCTCGGAAACGTAGTTGGGTCCAACATAGCCAATTCACTGTTGGTTGTTGGCTTGCCTGCAATCATTGCCCCCATGACATGTGACGCGCCAAGGCTTGGTCGCAACCTCATGATGATGCTTGGCGCTACACTCGTATTTATGTGGTTTGCCCAATCTGGCTCCTTCACCGCAAGCAATGGCTTTGTGCTTCTGGCGCTGCTCGGGTTGTTCCTTGCGTACTCAGCAAAACGGGCAAAAAAGTGCCCAACTGAGTTGGAAGGACTTGAAGAAATCGAAGAGCTGGAAGAACACCCTATTCCCTATCGCAAATCGTGGGGGATGGTGATTGGCGGACTTATCGGATTGGCACTTGGCGCCGACCTATTGGTAGTTGGCTCTATCGAACTGGCACGTGCCTTTGGTGTTTCAGAAGCATTGATAGGACTGACGCTGATTGCACTGGGCACCAGCTTGCCGGAACTTGTCACTGCCATGGTGGCGGCCATTCGAGGTCACTGCGATGTGGCAGTCGGCAACGTGGTTGGTTCCAACATTTTTAACATCCTTGCTATCATGGGCGTTGCCACACAGTTTGGCACGATCCCCGTTCCTGAGAGCTTCCTTAGCGTTGACCTTTGGGTGATGCTTGGTGCTTCCTTACTGCTTATTCCATTCACGAAACTTCGCTCACAGCTTGGTAAGTTTTCCGGCATTGTTATGGTAGCCCTGTATGTGGGATATATGTTTCACTTGGCCCACAGTGCAGATAGCGCCGCAGTGATGGGCATGCCCGTATAAGAACCTCGTGAGAGGAAACAGCTTCATGAGCATTTCACACAGTTTTCGCGCGGCGTTGGTAACCGGAGGCGCCATTCGCATAGGGCGCGCCCTATGCTTGGAACTAGCTCATCAGGGCATCGCTGTTGCGGTTCACCATAGAGGTTCCGATGCTCAAGCGGGCAAGCTTGTTGACGAAATTGTGCTCGCCGGCGGTAGCGCCTGCGCTGTGCAAGCAGACCTTAGTGATGCTGCGCAAGTAGCTGGCCTAATCGAAACAGCTTCGAGTGAGCTCGGGAAATCGATTGACGTGCTGGTAAATAATGCATCGATGTTTGAGAAAGATACCCTTCAAACCGTATCCGAGGAATCGTGGGACACGCACCAGGCAGTGAATTTACGTGCACCGGTAATGCTCGCCCAACGGATGGCATCTGCTCTCCCGGATGCGCATAAAGGCTGTATCGTCAACTTAATTGACCAACGTGTTCTGAAACTGAACCCACAGTATTTTTCATACACTGCATCAAAGGCCGGACTTTGGACGGTCACGCGCACAATGGCGCAAAGCCTGGCTCCCAATGTCCGTGTGAATGCCATCAGCCCTGGCCCAACACTTGGCAACCAGTTTCAAGCGTCATCAGATTTCGAGGCAGAGAGCCAAAGTGTCATGCTGGGTTCCGGCCCAGAATTGTCTGAAATTACCGGCGCGCTGAATTTTCTACTTGAGACACCCTCAATTACCGGGCAAATGATTACGCTTGATGGCGGCCAGCATTTGGCTTGGCGCACACCAGACATCCTTGAGGACTGACGCATGTCACTAGAAGATACCAGCGCCAAGAACAATCTGGTTCATCTGCCTTATGCTGATGCCGTTCACGGCGTCCGCCATGTGTTCGTTCGGGATTATGAAACCGACGCAGAAATCGGCGTTTGGTCTCATGAAAAAGGGAACACTCAAAAAGTTCGCATTAGTGTAGATCTCTCGGTACTTGAGGGTCAGGAACACCATCGTGATCAAATTGAAAACGTCGTTTGTTACAATGAAGTTGTTCTGGGAATTCAAAAAATAATCTCGGCGGGTCATATCCAGTTAGTCGAAACACTGGCGGAAAAAATTGCGGCCATGTCTCTTGAAAATTCGCAAGTGATAAAGGTGCGGGTGAAGGTTGAAAAACTGGAGGCCGTAAAAGAGGCTGCAAGTGTTGGGGTAGAGATAGAAAGACATCGATAATTCGAGATTCTGTCGACTCTTTAACCGTTTAACAGATCTGCAATATTAGAATCTTGCTCTCTCTGATAAGGAGTTGTGCACACCGAATCGGGACCTGCCATAAGGGTCTACCCAAGACAAGGTTACAATTTCAATTTATTTATTATGAGAAACTTGTATAATTTTTTCTCTTTAAATATCAATGAGTTAGATTTTTTGCATAAAAAATAGGCAATTCGCAAAAACCCCAGAGTTACAGCCATGTTGCAGTTTTATGGCGGGATTTGCTCACAGAGTTATCCACAGTAGCAGTGGACAGTTTTCACGTCTTTGTTTTGCAAAAAATTGCATCGTTGATTCCCTGCCCATGTTCGTCCAAAAATAACCTTATAGATCAAAAAAGGTGTCTCAATTGGCTGGCCCAAACCTCGCAAATGGCATCAGTGTCATCCGCACTTTCTTAAAGACGGCGCCGACATCTCCGGGCGTTTATCGCATGCTGGATAAAAACGGCGATGTGCTGTATGTGGGAAAAGCCAAGAACATCCAAAAACGAGTAACCAGTTACACTCAGGTAGCTCGGCTCAATAATCGCCTGCAACGCATGGTATCGGCCACACAGTCGATGGTCTTTGTCACTACGCGAACGGAAGCCGAAGCGTTACTACTAGAAGCTTCCCTCATTAAGCGTTTCAAACCGCCATTTAATGTTCTGCTGAAAGACGACAAATCTTTTCCCTATATTCTTCTGCGCACAGATCATGACTGGCCCCAAATAACCAAGCATAGGGGTGCCCGAAAGCATAAAGGCCACTATTATGGCCCTTTTGCTAGTGTCAGTGCGGTGAACCGAACCCTGAATACATTGCAAAAAGTATTTCAGCTAAGATCTTGTTCCGATAGCACTCTGGAAACTCGCACGCGTGTTTGCCTCCTTTACCAGATCAAGAGATGTTCGGGCCCATGTGTCGGAAAAGTGGGCGATGCCGAATACAAGGATATGGTGCAGGAAACACG
The DNA here is from genome assembly GCA_963921265.3 of Kordiimonas sp. Classification (GTDB taxonomy): domain Bacteria; phylum Pseudomonadota; class Alphaproteobacteria; order Sphingomonadales; family Kordiimonadaceae; genus Kordiimonas. The sequence continues at coordinate 3,848,652 of OZ001196.2, read as the reverse complement.
CGCTTTTCTGGAAGGCCGAAACAGCAACATTCAGAAAAAGTTCGCAGCTTCTATGCAGCAAGCAAGCGATGAACTAGAGTTTGAAAAAGCTGCGGTTTACCGGGATCGTTTGAATGCATTGACACATATTCAAAGTCACCAATCGATGGTTAATGCCATGGTGGATGAAGCAGACGTTATTGGAGCTGCCAAGGTTGGAGGACAAGTCGGTATTCAGCTGTTTTTCTTTAGAGCCGGTCAAAATTGGGGCCATCGCGCCTACTTTCCAAAACACGACAAATCTGACGATTTGGCCGATGTTCTTGCCGCCTTCATAGCGCAATTTTACGACAATAAGCCCGCGCCAAAGTCCATATTGCTGTCCCATAAGATCAAAGACCAGTCGCTGCTTAGCGCCGCATTTAGCGAACGAATGGAGCGTAAAGTCGACATTGCTGTGCCTGCGCGCGGAAAGAAGTACGACGCTGTCAACGAAGCCGTACGCAACGCCAAAGAAGCAGTGGAACGTAAACTAGCCGAAAGTGCGAGCCAGGCCCGATTGCTCGCGGGCGTCGCAGAAAAATTCGACCTGGAGGCTGCACCCGAACGCATAGAAATATATGACAACAGCCACATGCAAGGCAGCAATGCAGTTGGCGGCATGGTGGTTGCCGGTCCAGACGGTTTTATGAAAAACAGCTATCGCAAATTTAACATCAAGGACACGGACCTAACCCCAGGCGATGATTTTGGCATGATGCGCGAGGTTCTACGGCGGAGATTTGCGCGCTTGATAAAGGAAGATGAAGATCGCACGCGCGGACATTGGCCAGACTTGTTGTTAATCGATGGTGGAAAAGGGCAACTTTCGTCTGTGATAGAAACATTGCAAGAGGCAGGTGTCGATGACGTGCCGGTAGTTGCTATTTCAAAAGGCCCTGATCGAAACGCCGGTCGCGAGCAATTTCACATGCCCGGCCGCAGCATCTTCACCCTACCCCCCAATGACCCGGTTCTTTATTATTTGCAAAGGCTTCGGGACGAAGCCCACAGGTTTGCTATAGGGTCTCACCGGGCGCGAAGAAAAGCAGACGTGAAAAAATCGCCCTTGGACGGCGTACCGGGTATCGGCCCTAAACGTAAAAAGGCGCTTCTGCATCACTTTGGATCGGCAAAAGCTGTTGTTGGTGCCGATGTGCGTGATATTGCAAGCGTAGAGGGTATTTCCCGCTCCATCGCACAAAAGATATATGACCATTTTCACGATTAGTGGCGGTGAATTGGCTAGTGTCATTGACCTGAAGATTGAAAACAGTATGGTGTGCCCCATCGGCTAGGGAAAGGGGTCTTATGTGGACGCTTCCTAACATTTTGACACTGTCGCGGATTTTCGTAATCCCCATACTGGTTGCCTCATTTTATATGGACCAACCATTTGGCAGCCACGTTGCTTTTGTCACGTTTGCTCTGGCCGGTTTCACCGACTTTTTTGACGGCTACCTTGCACGGGCAACGGGTAGCGTCTCAAAAATAGGCCAATTTCTTGATCCCATTGCCGACAAACTTATGGTGGGAGCTATCCTTATCATGGTGGTCCATATAGGCTGGGTCTCTAGTTATCATGTGGTTGCGGCGGTTATCATCATGTGCCGGGAAATATTAGTTTCTGGCCTGCGGGAGTTCCTGGCCGGAATTCAAGTTAGCGTGCCTGTGACCTGGCTCGCTAAATGGAAAACCACAGTGCAAATGGTCGCGCTCGGCTCATTAGTTTGGGCTGAAGGCGGGGCCGAATTCGGCTTGCCCGCACTTGAAGTTGGCCTGGCTCTTCTTTGGATTGCAGCGGTACTTACCCTTTACACCGGTTACGACTATTTGAGAGCCGGACTAAGACACATGGTTTGACAGATGGTTATCAAGTATTTTTCATGGATAAGAGAGGGCGTTGGCAAGAACGAAGAAGATTTGGACCTTCCTGCCAATGTTGCAACTGTCGGCGAGTTGCTGAACTACCTGTGCAAAATAAGTGATGAGTACGCCCGCGTTTTGAAAGAGAGGGTGTTTGTCCGGGTCGCAGTAAATCAGACCCATGTAGACCACGACCATCCGGTGACCAATACGGATGAGGTTGCCATATTTCCACCCGTAACTGGCGGATAAGACTGTGGTCTCGGTTTCTGTTCAAGACAGTGATTTCGACATCACCGCAGAGATAAATAACCTGCGGGGAGATCGCACGGATATTGGTGCAGTGGTTACTTTTACCGGCACTGTACGCGATATTGACGGCACTCTACAGTCAATGACACTTGAACATTACCCCGGCATGACGGAAGCCGAACTCTTACGCATCTCAGAGGACGCTGAGGCACGCTGGCCGCTTCTCGGCACGCGAGTTATCCATCGATATGGCACACTTGAGCCAGGTGAAAACATCGTGCTCGTGATTACGCTTTCAAAGCACCGCCAAGCAGCTTTTGATGCTGCAATGTTCCTTATGGATTTTTTGAAGTCAAAAGCTCCCTTTTGGAAGAAAGAACAGACTGGCGAAGAAGCAACATGGGTTGACGCACGCGAAGTCGACGAAACAGCCTTAAAACGCTGGCAAGACTAGTCAGAAGTCGTTCCACCTTTGAATAACACCGAATAGGTGAACCAGGCCAAAGCCAAGCACAATCATCGAACTCCAGGTCCAAAAAGTTGGGCTTGGCAGCTGAGCTGCTGGTCGCAAAAATGGCAGGATCGCTAGACTTCGCAGCAAATACACTGACGTTATCAGCACAAGGACCGGGCGAACAAACGGCAAGGGAATTTTGAAACCGGCGCCAGCCAGCGCGTACAAGCCAAACATACTTAAGATTCCGGCGATAAATAACGTAATGATTGTTGGTTTTATATCGCCCTGCTCGGCCATTATCGCCATACGTTCCCCGGCACCAAAAAAGCGATACCATCCAGCACCAAAGTAGATAATCAAAAGATGCAGTAGTGCAGCAGTGAAGTTCAGTGCCGCGGCAATGGCAAGTAAGACGTTCATAACTAGCTCCTTACTGTGCTCATGCTTAGCAAGGCCAGCCGCAGCGCGCTATGAGGCAAAGAGACGCAACAAAAAAGCCGGGCAATTGCCCGGCTCTTTAATGCATTTATTGTGCTGGCGTTGCCCTAATTCTGCTGCCTGCGCAAAAAGCTTGGAATTTCAAGCTGTTCCTTGTCGGCCTGTGGCGCCGGCCGGTCTTCAGCAGATACGCCACCAAGTGACCCGGCTTCTTTCGTTTTTCCAGCATCGTTGCTTGCCGGTGGCGGGCTCACTGTAGTGCTTTCGTCTGCTTCCTGACTACGCAAACCAGAAGTCATAAGCTGAAACAGGCTCTTTTTCTGCGGCGCTTCTTCAACAGGCTGTTCTTCACGGTGCTCAACAACTTCCTGCTCATCCACGTAAGCTTGCTCTGGTTCTGCTTGGGCCATATGCGGTGCAGCAACAGGCTCTTTTGGCATCATTGGCGCATCGGCAACAAACTGATCACTGCCTTGGGCCTCAAGCGCTTTTTTCTCAAGGTCCATTTCCAGGTCAACCGTCGGTGCTTCCGCATCAGTGTCAGGCTCTGCAGAGGAAGCCAGCTCAGGCAAAGTGAGGTCTTCGGTACCAACTGTTTCAGCGGTCATTTCGGACTGAATTGCTGCTAACGCATCCTCAACAGGAACTTCGACTTCACTAATTTCATCCGGGACGTCATCTGCGGTAGCTACTTCAGGAGCTGCATTTTCTTCAGATGCGTCTGATACCTCATCAGCCGTGTCTTGCGAAACAGGTTCTGTTTTTTCACGGATAGGTTCTGGAATTGGCAAACCTGCGCCACCCGTGCCTTCAATGCCGGTTGCAACAACAGAAACGCGCAACTTTCCTTCAAGGTCCTGGTTGAACGCTGATCCGAACACAATCAAAGCATCCGCGTCTACTTGCTCACGCACCATATTAACCGCTTCATCAACCTCAAACAGCGTCATGTCCATCCCGCCCGTAACGTTAATGATTACCCCTTTTGCCCCTTTCAGTGAGGCTTCCTCCAGGAGAGGGTTGGAAATGGCAGCGGCGGCGGCATCAGATGCCCTTGCTTCGCCTTCTGCCTCACCTGTGCCCATCATGGCCTTGCCCATTTCGGACATAACTGTCCGCACATCAGCAAAATCCAAGTTGATCAATCCGGGCATCACCATCAGGTCGGTGATTCCGCGCACACCGGAGTGCAGCACTTCATCCGCCATATTGAATGCGTCAGCAAACGTCGTGCGCTCATTGGCAACCCGGAATAAATTCTGGTTAGGGATGATGATTAGCGTGTCAACATTGCCTGCCAGTTCTTTGATACCGGCTTCAGCAATTTTCATTCGGCGCCCGCCTTCAAACTGGAACGGCTTAGTGACCACCCCAACTGTCAGGATACCTTTTTCACGAGCCCGCCGAGCGATCACTGGTGCTGCACCTGTTCCGGTACCGCCACCCATGCCGGCTGTTACAAACGCCATATGGCATCCTGCCAACATTTCATCAATGCGTTCTAGCGCTTCCTCCGCCGCGGCCTCACCAACTTTTGGCTGCGCGCCGGCACCCAAACCTTGCGTTATTTCAACCCCTAACTGGATGCGGTTGTCAGCATTTGAATTTGTCAGCGCTTGCGCATCCGTGTTTGCTACAATGAAATCAACCCCCTGCAATTGAGCGGTGATCATGTTGTTGACAGCATTACAGCCTGCGCCGCCAACTCCAATTACCGCAATCCGTGGTGTCAATTCAGTCAGTTCGGTATTCCCGAAATCGATAGACATTGCCCAGTTCCTCCGTTTGCATTCATTTTATCGCACATCTTGTGCCGAAACCAGCAAAGAACACGATATATCCCACTAAAAATTGTCCCTAAACCAGCGTGTCATACGACTGATTGCATTTTGTTCTGTTTCTTTTTGGCCTTCACCCTCTGGTTTGGGCTTCATATCTTTGAGTGTTGGATGTGCTACATATAGTAGCAACCCTACCAGGGCAGCAAAGCCCGGCGATTGCGCTGCCTGAGGAAGGCCGCCAACCAACTGGGGTTTGCCAATGCGCACACGGCGTCCTAGAACTTTGCTGGCCAGGTCACGAATGCCCTCACAAGCGGCCCCACCGCCCGTTAACACAACACGCTTACCCGCAACGCCCGAAAAACCAGACGCCTCCAAACGCTTGGCTACTGTTCCAAACAACAGTTCCAATTCAGACTGCATCACTGATGTCAGATTGCTTCTAGGCTGCCTGACATAGCTATCCCGACCAGCTTCGCCCACTTGTTGGACTTCAATTTCTTGGCGTTCATCGGCAGGATCGACAATCGCCGCGCCATTGAAAGTCTTCAAACGCTCAGCTTGATCAAACGGTGTTAGCAATGTTCTAGCAATTTCATCGGTTGTTTGTGCGCCGCCAACAGGGATTGTCTCCGTGTGTACGAGCGAACCTTGTGCAAACACTGAAATTCCTGTTGTACCTGCTCCAAGGTCAATGCAAGCCGCTCCCATTTTCATTTCATCTTCAACAAGAGTAGAAAGGCCTGCAGCAAATGGACCGTGAACAACGTCAACTACATTCAAGTGAGCGCGGCTCACACACGCTTGTAAATTTTGAAGTGGACCTGCTTCCGCTACGACGACCAACAAGGCAATAGAAAGTTTCTTGCCATACATGCCAACAGGAGATTTCACTCCAAAATTACCATCAACGGCGAAGGCGGCGGGCAAAACGTGTAATAGGACGCCAGCGTCGGCAATTTGCGCGTTCGCTTCGGAGAGAGCACGGTCGAGATCATCCTGGCTAACAGCATGCCCTACGATGTCGACCGTTACTTCCACCACATGACTTTTGGGGTCATTGCCCGAAAAAGCGAGGACCACATCGCTTACCGTCTGGCCAGCCATCTTTTCAGCTTGATCAACCGCCGCCCGAATTGCCACTTCAGTGGCTTCCATATCAACAACAACACCCGCAGATATGCCGCCATTGCAGGTTCGGTTACCAACACCAAGAACTTTGATTTGACCCACGCTGTTGATGTGTCCAATCAAACAGGCAACCTTGCTGGAACCAATATCCAGGGCCGCGATAATTTGTTCTTGTTTTCCGTTTACAGCCATTGCGCTCTCAAAACTCGATACTTGGAATGTTTTTTCTCACTACAGCGCCCATTCGTCGCCCGACATTTTCACCCTGCCAGCAGGCGTCACTCGAACCACAAGCCTGTCGTGTAGTCGCAAATCAATAACGCTGACTTCACGCTCTAGTAACCTGTGCTCTGTGTTCAGATCCACAAATCGTGCCCAAGCAGATTGCATGTCATACGTTTCCGCCATTGCCGAGGGTAATTTCACACGCACTCCATTTTTGAAAACGATGTCCCACCTACGATCGTTTACCCAGACTGCAGACCTGACCCGTTTACTCATATTTGGGTTTGCATCCATCAAAGATTGGAATTGAGTTAGCTGCACTTTTGAAACTTTTCCCACAATCAAAACAAAGTCTCTGAACGCCCCTAAACCACGGTTTGTGATGGTTACACCATCGGGGTCCACAAGACTTACTTGGCCGTCAAGTTGCGACAATGCATATGGAACGCGTTCTTTGATCTCGATACTCATGTTCCCCGGTAGTTCCCTGGTGATGGTGGCTTCTTTCACCCATGGAAGCGCTTCGACTCGTTTTTGGAGTGCGGCCAGGTCAATTGCCAACAAAGGCATACCCGTATCAACATCAAGAACTGCCTCCACGTCACGCCTTTTGGTTCGGTTCAATCCTTTAATCTCAATATTGGATAAAACCAGTCCCGCATCTGACGTTGTTTCCATCCACCAGACGTTTGTTTTATTTTTCAATAGCACCGCAGCCGTGACGATGGCCAGGAAACCAAAACTCACAGATATCAATGCCATTCTGGCGCGAACATAAGTCATTATTGAATAGCCTCCGGTTTCCTGCCGATCCGCTTTATTTCCCATTCAAGGTCAACACCCGAATGTTCAAAAACGCGCGCCCGCACGGTTTCGCCCAATTTTTCAATTTGGGCAGCGGTGGCGCCGCCAAGATTAATCAGGAAATTGCAGTGTTTTTCAGATACTTGCGCGTCGCCAATTCGAAGACCACGACAGCCTGCATCATCAACCAATTTCCAGGCATTTTTTCCATCGGGATTCTTAAAAGTGCTGCCGCCCGTGCGCGTTCCAAGAGGCTGACTTTCCGCGCGAGCACTGGAGATTTCTTTCATCCGGGCTCGAATTTCATCCGGGATACCATGAGATGCGGTAAAAGCAGCCTTCAGCACAATTTTGTCGGGGGTGAGTTCGGCGTGGCGATAGGAAAAATTAAAATCTGTGGGCGATAGTTCTTCAATGTGTCCAAACCGGTCAACAGCATGGGCGTGCAAGAGGACGTCTTTAATTTCTCTGCCGTAAGCGCCGGCATTCATTCGCACAGCGCCGCCAATCGTGCCTGGCACTCCCACCAGAAACTCCAGGCCTGCCAATCCTTTGTCGGCGGCAGCTTTGGCAACATGCACGTCCATGGCCCCAGCGCCGGCGCTTACCACATTTCCTCGTGTGCAAATCTCGCCAAATCCGCGCCCAAGGCGTATAACCAGACCTTCGATGCCGCCATCCCTAACCAGCAGGTTAGAGCCAACACCAATAACCGTGATGGGAACATCGCCTGGAAGACGACGCAGCACTTTCAAAAGATCTTGTTCATCAGCTGGTTCAAACAAAATGTCTGCGTTGCCGCCAGTTCTGAACCAGCTTAGTCGCGCCATTGAAGCATGAGCCACCAACCGCCCCGCTACATGCGGGAAAGACTGCAACAGGCTCTCGATCGCATCAGGCGTCATCGGACTTCTCCTTCAACAATGCTTCGAGTTTTGCCGGAAGCTGGTTAGCCCAGTTTGAAATCGTGCCCGCACCAAGGCATACGACTACATCTCCAGCGCGGCTGTACTGCAAAACCTTGCCTGGTAAATCTTCAGGTCCTGAAATCACATCAACGCGTCGATGACCATGCTTACGCAACCCTTCCACCAGCGCTGCCTGATCTGCCCCTTCGATTGGCTGTTCACCAGCCTCATACACAGGTGATACGAGGACGACGTCCGCATCGTTAAAACAAGTACAAAAATCATCAAAAAGGCTGGCCAACCGCGAATATCGATGCGGTTGCACAACCGCAACGACCTTGTGGTCATAAGCGTCACGCGCTGCTTTTAGAACAGCGGCGATTTCAACAGGATGATGCCCATAATCATCAATGATTGTAATGCCTTCGACTTCGCCCGTTTTTGTAAACCGGCGTTTTACGCCATTGAAATTCAGGAAGGCTTGCGCGAGTTTTTCCGGAGCAAAACGCATTTCAAGCCCAACGGAAATCGCCGCCAAAGCGTTCTGCACATTGTGCGTTCCAGGCATGGGCAAGCTGACGTCTTTTATCACTCGTTGTTGGGCGCCAAATCGATCACTCAACTCGACATCAAATGTTGTGGTCCCTTGTTTGCTGCTAATGTTGACCGCCCTGACATCTGCCTGCGCGGAAAGACCATAAGTCAGATACTTCCTGCCACTCAAAGACTTTATCAGACTTTGAACCTCCGGGTGATCCATACATAAAACGGCGGCACCGTAGAATGGGACTCGGTCGAGAAACTGGCGAAACGCCTCTTTCTCTGCGTCAAAGGTCCCATAAAAATCCAAATGTTCAGGATCCATATTTGTGACAACAGCAATAGTGGCAGGTAACTTCACGAAGGTGCCATCGCTTTCGTCAGCTTCCACAACCATCCAGTCACTTTCACCCAAACGGGCGTTTGTGCCATAACTGTTAATGATGCCACCGTTGATGACAGTGGGATCGACGCCCCCTGATTCCATCACCGCAGCGACCATGGAAGTGGTGGTTGTTTTACCGTGGGTACCAGCCACCGAAACACACCATTTGAGCCGCATGAGTTCTGCCAACATTTCTGCACGGCGAACAATCGGCAAAGACAGCTTTTGTGCTTCTATGTACTCAGGGTTGTCTGACTTGATGGCCGAAGAAATAACAACTACCTGACAATTCTTCAGGTTTTCCGCCTTTTGACCGATTTTGACCGCGATGCCTTGCTCTTGCAGTCTTTGCACATTGGCATTGGCGCTGAGGTCGGAGCCTTGGACATGGTATCCCAAATTGTGCATAACTTCAGCAATGCCGGACATACCGATTCCACCAATACCAACAAAATGTACAAGGCCAATATCAAACGGGGAATGTTTCATGCAGCCAAATCCTCGCGGTCGCCCAGTCGAATAATCTCTGCTGCCAGCGCATCTGCGGCATCAAGCCTGCCTAATGTCCGCATCTGGTCAGAAGCATCCCGGAGATCTCCCATGTCATCGAACAATTTATGTAAATGAGCAGACAAGTTTTCGACGGTGAAGTTCAATTCATTCATGACCCAGGCCCCACCAGCTTCCTCTACGATAGCAGCGTTGGCAGACTGATGGTCATCTGCTGCTATTGCCAGAGGCACAAGCACCGCAGGCCTTCCCATCGCAGTTAATTCCGCAAGGGTTGAAGCGCCCGCTCTGGAGATGACCAACTGAGTTTTAAGCAATTGCCCTGCAACGTCGTCAAAATAGGATTTAACTTCCGAGCGAATTCCCGCGGCTTCATACACCCCACGGACGCGTGCCACATCTTCCGGTCTGGCTTGATGCGTTACGACCAATCGCTCGGTCCATTCTCCGCCCAATTTCGCCAACGCAGAAGGCACGACGTCAGACAATATACGAGCACCCTGACTGCCGCCCAGAACAAACACTCGAATATCGCCGCCACCCATGGGAACCGCATAAGCAATATTGGCAAGGTTGGCGATAAGTGTTCGAACCGGATTCCCGGTAACAACGGTTTCAACGCCCGCAGGAATCTGCTGAGTTCGGGAAACGCTTAAAGCGACCTTTTGACTGTGGCCTGCCATCCAGCGGTTAACACGCCCCAACACAGCGTTTTGCTCGTGAAGCATGTAGGGAATGCCCATAGAACGAGCTGCCAAAACCGCCGGCAACGATGGATAGCCACCGAATCCAACCACAAGCGTCGGGCGCTTTTTCCGAAAGTGTTTTCGCACCGCCAGCGTGCTGGCCACCACGCTAAAAACCGACTTCACTTTTTGCAGAAAACCGCCACCCATATGGCTACTTGTTTTCAATACAAGCCGGTCAATATCCTGAAAAACATTTCCTATCGCGTCGCCACGAGTGTCTGTAAGCAGCGAAATGTCGTACCCCAACCCAACCAGTTTATCGGCAACGGCTTCTGCTGGCATCATGTGGCCACCAGTGCCGCCGCTCGCCAGAACGATATAAGGTGCGCCCGTCATTCAGCAGCCCTCCAACCCAGAGGGTCAAGTTCCGGTTGAATGAAGCGGTTTCGACGCGTCAATGCCAACACCATCCCCATTCCAATAGCGAGGGCCAGCATCGAAGAACCCCCATAAGAGACAAACGGAAGTGTCATGCCTTTTGATGGTAATACGGCCAAATTGACGCCGACATTGATTAAACTCTGCAAGCCGAATTGAATAACAAGCCCAGCCACAGCCAGAAGGCGAAATGCACTTTCTTCCTCCAACAGGTTTGAAAGGCCGCGCATGACGACCCCAGCGAACAGAAGCAAAAGCATGACGCAAGCAACAGCGCCAAACTCCTCACCGATAACGGCAAAAATATAATCCGCGTGAGCGTCAGGCAGATGCAATTTAACGGCGCCCTCGCCAGGCCCTTTTCCAAGCATACCACCTGTTTCAAAGGCTTGGATTGCCTTGTCAGTCTGAAACGTATCACCGCTTGCAGGATTGATGAAGCGATCGATGCGACTGGCGACATGTGGCAAGAACGCGTAGCACAAACCAACGCCCATTAGTGCCGAAACCCCGGCGAGGGACAACCACATAAGCGGAAGTCCAGCTAAGGCCATCTGAGAAATCCAAACCGCACTAATCAGCACTGTTTGTCCAAAATCGGGCTGCAAAATCAACAAGCCCACAACAACTGCATACAGGCCAAATGATACACGTTTGGCGGGGATTTCCTCTTTATTGAAATGGGCGGAAAGGATCCACGCCGTCGTCACAATAAAAAACGGTTTCAAAAATTCACTTGGCTGCAGGGTAAACATACCAAGCGGCAACCAACGTGTAGCGCCTTTGATCTCCGGTCCGATAAACAGAGTGAGTAAAAGCAGAAAAAGGGAAATCGGGAATCCAATTACGGCGATACGGCGCACCATCGCGGTCGACAACATGGATATGCCGATCACGACGCCCAAGCCCATTGTCAGAAACACTGTCTGCTTTTTGACAAAATGATACGAGTCCAGACCAATGCGCTCCGCTACGGGAGGGCTAGCCGTTAGGGTGAGCCACATGCCGACGATTGTTAGTGCTAAAATAAGTAGCAGCATCCAGCGATCAACCGTCCACCACCAGCGCGACATCAAAGAATTGTCACTGCGAGAAAAAGCAATCATGAACGACCTCCGGCAAAAGCAGCAACTTCGACCTTAAAGGCTTCTCCGCGCTTCTCGAAATTCTCATATTGATCGAATGCTGTGCATGCGGGCGACAACAATACTGTGTCGCCCGGCTCCGCTTCATGCAAGGCAACGTCCACGGCCTCTGCCATCGTGGCGAAACAGGTGCGGCGAAGCGATTTAGGCAAAATGTCTGCAATCAAGTTTGCATGCTCGCCCATTAAATAAGCGCCGCGAACGGAATGAAGCGAATTCAATAGCCCAGAAAAGTCTCTGTCTTTTGCTCTACCCCCAGCCACCCATCGGATATTGCCAAATGTCTCCAACGCGCGTTTAGCAGAGTCTACATTGGTCGCCTTTGAATCGTTCACTACCAGCACATCACCATCATCAAAGACAATTTCCTGACGGTGTTCCAATCCCGGAAAAGTCTCCATCGCTTGCAGAATTTCATCGTCGCCAAGGCCCGCTGCTTTGGCTGCAGCAAAAGCAGCAGCTGCATTCTGCCAATTGTGGACACCTTGGAGGCTCTTGATTTGGGTGATTGAGCCCACTCTTTGCACGTCCGATTTCGTATCTAGAAGCTCGCCCTCAGCGACATATACGTCGGCATTTAGCCCTCTATTTCCTGATACTCTCGTTGGCGAAGCGAGGCTTTCGGCAACACCACAACAAATATCATCGTCCACGCCAACGACTGCAATCGCGCCCCTGTCCTGCAAGTCAAACAGCTTGCGCTTGGCGGCTACATAGCCCGCCATGTCCCCGTGTCGGTCAAGATGATCCGGCGATATATTCAAAAGAATGGCTACGTCACAGAGCAATTGCTGTGTTAGGTCCAGTTGAAACGATGAAAGCTCAAATACATAGACGCCGCCGCTTGGGAGTGCATCCAAAGCCATCACACCCGTACCAATATTGCCCCCGACAGCGGTAGGAATGCCGTTTTCTTCAAGAATGTGGCCAATAAGTGCTGTGGTTGTCGACTTTCCATTAGTGCCGGTAATACCAACCAATGTATGTTCTGGCAGGCTTTCGCGGGCTGCCTGAAATACATCAAGGTCGCTGATCAATGGCACATCAGCTGCCTTAGCCTTGATAACCAGAGGGTGAGGTTCAGGGTGCGTTAATGGAACGCCGGGGGCTAAAACCAACGCGTCCAGAGTACTCACATCCATTGCATAAAGGTCAGAGGTGCTGGTGCTGACGCTCGCCCGCGCATCAACATTGTCGTCCCAGGCAAAAACTTCAGCGCCGGAGGCAACAAGTGAGTGGACGGTTGCCAAGCCCGAACGAGCCAAGCCAAATACGCCGATTCTTTTACCTTGATATGCCGGAACTGTAATCACTAGGGCACTTACCTGAGTTTTAACGTCGCAAGACCAACCAGAGCTAGCACTACCGCGATGATCCAGAAACGGATCACAATGGTAGGCTCTGCCCAGCCTTTTTGTTCATAATGGTGGTGAAGCGGGGCCATGCGGAAAACGCGTTTGCCCGTGAGCTTGAATGAAAGCACCTGCACAATCACAGAGATTGTTTCAAGCCAAAACAAACCGCCGATAATGCCCAAAACAATTTCATGTTTTGTAACAACTGCAATTGTCCCAAGCGCACCACCCAGCGCCAGCGACCCAGTATCCCCCATAAAGACCATTGCGGGCGGTGCATTAAACCAGAGAAATCCGAGGCCCGCACCGATCATTGCACCACAAAGGATTGATAATTCACCTGCCCCTGCAACGTAGGCGATTCCTAGGTAACCGGTATAAACCGTGTTCCCTACCAAATACGCAATTAGACCAAAGGCAGCTGCGGCAATCATTACCGGCACAATTGCCAGTCCATCCAAACCGTCTGTCAGATTGACTGCGTTGCCAGCCCAAACGATGACCAAACAAACAAATGGTAGATAGAAGATGCCGAGGTTGATCAAGAGAGTTTTGAAAAATGGTAGCGCCAATGTTGGCTCTACGAGGTCAGCCATCCACCAAGCAATCGCAAGTCCAATGGCCAGCTCAATAACGAATTTCAAACGCCCCGGCACGCCATCTGACGACGCTTTCGTGACTTTAAGATAGTCATCAACGAAACCAATGGCGCCAAAGCTGAGGGTTACCGCAAGTACAGCCCAAACATAGGGATTGGTCAAATCTGCCCAAAGCAGCGTAGAGACAAACAGTCCCAGCAAAATCATAAAACCACCCATCGTAGGTGTTCCTGCCTTTGCTACAATGTGGCTCTGCGGACCATCTTCTCGTATAGGCTGACCCTTTTTTTGCTTTGTTTTCAGCCAGTTGATAATCCTTGGGCCTGTCAAAAAACAGATGATCAACGCCGTAATTACCGCGCCTCCTGTTCTGAAGGTCAGGTAGTTAAAGAGGTTAAAAAGGCCACCTTGGTCAGCAAGCATATGAAACATTGTGCTATCCTTTTCGGCCGCGGCTTGACGTACTGTCGCTCAGCAGTGCTCGCACGGTTTCAATATCTGAGTATTCGATGGTTCTATCTGCCAGAATTTGGCCGGTTTCATGGCCTTTACCCGCAATAATGACCATGTCGCCCGAATTTGCAGCTTGAGCGGCAGCTTCAATCGCTGATGCCCGGTCTGCAATCTCAACCGCACCCGGGCATTCTGCTAATATTTGGGCTCGAATTCGGTCGGCATCTTCCGATCTTGGGTTGTCATCGGTGACATAAACAAAATCTGACAGCTCGGCTGCCACCTTGCCCATCAACGGACGTTTTCCGGTATCACGGTCACCGCCACAGCCAAAAACGACATGAAGTTGCCGCGGATTGTGAGCGCGAGCAGCCGTCAGTACGGTTTGTAAACCGTCTGGAGTATGAGCATAATCAACAAAAAGCCCTGCGCCATTCTTCTGCCCTATTAGTTCTAAACGACCGGGCACACCCAAAAGAACTTCGAATGCAGACAAGGCTTCACGAATTTCTATATTATCAACCGAAACTAATCCGGCCGCGGCTAACGCGTTCATGGCCTGAAACCCACCAATTAATGGGAGGTCTACTGTGTGTTTCATGCCCCGAAATTCCACTTCAAGCACTTGGCCCAAAGCGTTTGCAGATGTAGACAAGACTCTGATGTCGGCGGCCTTGTCCCAACCATAAGTTAATCGTTCCAGCGACCGACCCCAGGCCAGGTCGTCAAGCGTGCGTCCGCTGGGGCAATCCAAATTAATTACAGCTAGAGAGCCTGGTGCCAAAAGCTCTCCGAACAAGCGCGCTTTTGCGTAGAAATAGGCTTGCTCAGTTTTATGATAATCAAGATGGTCCCGCGACAGGTTGGTAAACGCAGCAGCATTAAGCGACATCCCGTCCAACCGGTACTGGTCCAGTCCATGGCTGGAAGCTTCAACAGCAACACGGTCCACGCTGTTGGACTTCAGCTTTGCAAGTATACTATGGAGTTTAACAGGGTCTGGAGTGGTTAGACCACCCGCCACGCCGATTTTGTCTGATCGCACACCAAGTGTGCCAATACTTGCTGCGCTTTTACCTGCTGCCTGCCATAGTTGTCGAGCAAAGTCGGCCACAGAAGTTTTGCCGTTCGTGCCAGTAACGGCGACCTGGACACCCGGTTGCGCACCAGCAAAATTTGCGGCGATCTCCGCGTATCTTTTCCGGGGATTATTGTCCTGAATAACAGGAACCGGGATGTCGAAGGCCTGCGGCGAACGCTCCATCAGTATGGCGGCGGCACCCTTCTCCACGGCACTCGCGACAAACTGTTTTCCATCCAAATTTGAGCCAGGAAGTGCAGCAAACAAATCGCCTGCGGAAACAGTTCGACTGTCATTGGTTACGCCGCTGATAACAACGTCCGACGAAGCACTATTTCCACCCAATAACTCTAACAATCTAGCTGCCACAACTGCTCTCTACTCATCTTCCTCAATCATGAGTGCCACACGCTGATAAAGGTTTTCGTCTTCTGCTTTGGGTAGAACACCAAGCAAAAGTGCCGTGCGCAAAATCACGTTCTTTACTACTGGAGCAGCTACCCAGCCACCGGACGCAAAACCAAAGGTTTCTTTGGTGCCTTTCGGCTCATCTAAAAGCGCAAATACGGCATATTGCGGGTCATCCATTGGATAGACCCCCATAAAGGAAGAGATCAGTGCCTTCCGATCATAACCACCGCCAACCGCTTTTTCAGCGGTTCCGGTTTTGCCGCCGACCCTATAACCACGTGCGTCTGATCTGCCGCCGGTGCCCTTTGTCACCGCCAACCGCAACAATTGGCGCATTTTACGGCTCGTCGCAGGCGAAATTACGGACTTACCCTTGTGGCTTGCACTTTGTGACTTCAGCAATGTGGGCGTATTCAACCGCCCTCCATTCACCATAGAGGAAATTCCCGTGGCTAGCTGGACGGGGCTCACGGCGATACCATGGCCATATGAGATAGTCATGGTGGATACTTTACGCCAAGTGTTTGGGTACATAGGCGCGCCGACTTCTGTCAGCTCAAGATCGGCAGGCGACAATAAACCGAGGGACTGCAAAAATTCTTGTTGCCGGTCTCCCCCGATATCAAGCGCCATCTGCGCGGTACCAATATTTGAAGAAAACGCAAAAATCTCTGGCAACGTGAGATACCGGTTTTTCGGATGATCATCGTTGATTGTGAACCGCGAAATTCTCAACGGCTTTGTTGCATCGTAACCATCTTCAAAAGTTGCGACACCATCATCCAATGCGTTGGCAAATGTAAATGTCTTAAATGTTGATCCCAGCTCATAAACACCTTTAGTAACCCTGTTAAAGCGCTCCGCGTCGCCTACACCGCGAATGTTATTGGGGTCAAAGTCAGGCATAGAAACCATGGCGACAACCTCACCAGAATTTACATCCATCACCAGCCCAGCTGCACCGATTGCCTGGTGGGCTCGCATAGCGGCTTCAAGTTCGTCAGCCAAGGCATATTGAACCCGCACGTCGATAGACAGAGCCAAAGGTTCGCCTGCCCGTTCCGCCTCGGACAAGCGATCGTTAAAGTAATGCTCAACGCCCGCAATTCCATTTCCATCTACGTCCACATAACCCAGAGCATGCGCCGCCAAACGGCCGTGCGGGTACAGGCGATCCTCTTCATTGCGAAATCCAAGTGCGGGATCACCAAGAGCATTCACCCGCCATTTTTGTCGCGGTGTCAACTTGCGCTTGATCCACACAAACGCACGCTTGGAGGAGAGCTTTTGTTCAAGCTCCGCCAATGACAGGCCCGGCAAAACATCCACAAGCTTCTGCGCAAGACCCGCAGGATCCGACACCTCTCTAGGGTTGGCGTAAAGCGAGGAGGCCTGAAGGTTTACTGCCAAAAGCTCGCCGTTTCTGTCCACGATGTCCGCCCGGGCAAAAGTTACTGGAGGCACCACAATATCTCTCGCCGCACTTCGCTGCACCGAGGGAGACGACAAACCAAGCTCAATCGTGCGTACACTCATCAACCCAAAAGCGACCATGAACATCAGAACACCAATCATGAGCCGCAAACGCGCAGTCGCAAGCGGCGATTGATCCTCCGCTACTCCATGAAACTCAAATGACTGCGCGCGCGCTAAACTCATAGGGTCTGATCCTCACCGCTCTTCGTTTCAGATGAAGCAGGCTCACCCTCTGGAGATTCAGTTGCAGGCAGCAAAACACTGAGGTCACCGCTCACCGCGGTATTTTCTCGGCGAAATGGAATTTCACCAATATTTTCAATGATTTGATCTGGACGAGGCGGCATAATCGCCAAGTTCTCGATCAACTGCTCCTGAAGGCTTCGAGGTGTCGTCAAGTGCGCAAACTCAGCGCGAAGAATACGAAGACTTTTTTCATCTGAATGTATCTGGTCAGCCAATGCCGCTACACGCTCGGCCTGCTCTTGAACAGCAAGCTTCAACTGCAAAAGGGCTGCGCCGGACAACAGTGCACAAACCGCAGCAATGAAAGTGAAGGTTCTACGCATAGCTTACCTCCTCCAATGGTGGAATTGATGTGCGGATCGCCACCCTCAACTTTGCTGATCGGGCGCGCGGGTTTTCTTGCTCTTCGTCTCGAGTGGGCTTGATTACACCCCTTTTTTCGAGCCGGAATTGTGGCTGTGACTCAACTTTAGGGCCCATTGGCAAATGGCGCGAAGCGCCCGGCACATTACCGGAACGCTCCGCCATAAATGCTTTTACGATGCGATCTTCCAGCGAATGGAAGCTCACGACCACAAGGCGACCTTCAGGTGCCAGAATTCGCTCAGCAGCACATAACCCGCGCCGTAACTCTCCCAATTCGTCATTCACATGGATACGAAGCGCCTGAAAGGTCCGGGTCGCAGGATGAACCGATTTACGCCCCTTTTTAGCGGGCGCCCTGCCTATAACTCGCTCCACAAGATTGGCGAGGTCCAACGTGCGTTCAAATGGCGCATCTGCGCGACGCGCAACAATTGAAGAAGCAATCCAGCGCGACTTTCGCTCTTCACCAAGTGTGTAAATGATGTTGGCAAGCTCTTCTTCGCCGTAGCCGTTCACAACATCGGCCGCACTTTCACCCTCACCGCTCATCCGCATATCAAGCGGGCCATCTTCCTGAAAAGAAAATCCGCGCCCAGCCTCGTCGATCTGAAATGAGGAAACACCGATATCGAGCATGACGCCGTCGACGGAAGCTTTGCCGCCTTGTGCCAGCAAATCATCCATTGAACCAAAAGTGCCTCTTAGAATTTCGAAACGCCCAGGGAACTCTTTTTTGAAACTTGTCGCGCGTTCAATGGCCTCAGGGTCGCGGTCAATAGCTATGAGATTGCAATCGGCTGCCTCAAGCACTGCCCGGCAATAGCCACCAGCGCCAAATGTGCCGTCCAAATACAGCTCGTCATCTTTCGGCTTAAGAGCGGAAACAACTTCATTCAAAAGAACGGGGATATGGTGACCAGACTTGTTTGCGTCAAAAGCTGAGGCGGTCATGACCGCCCCCCTGACTGGTCTCTTTTCCCGAATGGAGGAAGTTCGGTAATTTTGTCGGCCGCGATATCGCGCTGAGCCGCGCGGTGTTCAGCGAATGCGTCTGGCGCCCAGATCTGGAACTTGCGCCCCAGACCTACAAAAGTGGCGAACCCATCAATTCCCATAAAATCCCGCATGGGCGCAGGCAACAGAATACGCCCTTCAGAATCGAAGGCGAGCTGACTGGACTCCGCAAGAATGGATGTCGCAACTGAAAGCTGGTCCGTATTGAAAGGACCGAAGTCTTCGTAAAGCTGGTCAGAGAGTTGCTCAAGGAAGGAAATGTCCGCGCCTTCTACACACGGCAGGCTCAGGTGCCGATAGACGGCAATACCCTGGAAATGGCTTGAAGCAACGGCCGTACGAAAAGACGCAGGGACTGAAACGCGCCCTTTCTTGTCGACCTTATTCTCAAATGTGGACAGGAATAACGCCATTGTCCCACCAGCCCCCTGTTTCCTCCCCCCGCGGTGTTGCTTGAGCATGGGCAAACAGCACGGGCGTTCGGATCGTCATCCGAACTTTCATGGGATATCATGGGAAATAGCCTTTGGTCAATGGGATTACATGGGAAAACGAGTTTTTTCCACGCTATGAAATTATTAACCAAATAGTGTTTTATTCCTTTATTATTATATACTTATACCACTTTGTTCTCCATATGTTTTCGAAATAGTCAAATTGGTCCAATTTGAACACGTCAAACCGATTCTTGGCTCAAACCCGGCCAAGATCAGGTTTTGTCCCATGTCGTCCCAAAGTGTGACCAGAAACGTCAACGGGGCGAAGAACGCCCCGTTTTGGAACTATTTTCCACAGTGCCAGCAGGCTTCGCCATCCGAGGCGCCTATTGGGCTACCAGGTGGAACTGTAGGACCATTAGGTACTTTGACAGCTGGGGTTCGGGCGCGTGCAAACGCGTCTTCAATGCGCTTCACAACAGCGCTGCCATACTCGGAGAGCGCGCCTCTACTGCGTTCAACGGCCTGTTTGATCGCGGCAAGACCACTGCGGACTTCAGCCCTTACTGCAATCCCGGTCGAAGGATCATCCAGGCGCGCAATCAAGTGTTCCGTTAAACGCTCCAGAACCACGGCTCGTACTGCGGTGTGTGCTGCGTTCTCCCGGCGATTGCCGCGCATAACCGAACTTATGGTCATGTCCAAGATACCTTTAAGACCCGCATGGCCCGCAGAACGCCCTTGCTCTACCAAACGCTGCAGACGCCGTGGATGAAGCAAAGCTTGCAGTGTCAAGTCGGCAGCGGTTGCGACAGCCTCATCCGCACTAAACGCCGGCGAAGCCGTACCGGCAAACGCTTCGCGTCCGAACTGCGGGTCACCGCCACCTGCCCCACGAGGACTGAGCAGCAATTGCAACTCTGGAGTAACTGCAAGCACGTCTGGAGAAAGTGTCGTCAGCAGCGCGTTGAGCGCACGAACTTGTTCATCCCATTCAACAGGCGTTGGCGAGGGCCGACCGTCGCCTTCTGCGCGGTAAACAAAATCATAACCACCAACGAACTTTGCGGCGGCCTGTAGTTGATATCGGTGGTACAAATAGAGGGGAACGAACTTGGTTTGAAGCGCTGAGTAACTCTCGTCCTGCCGTAAATTGTCCTCGCCAAACCGCGACAACGCAGAGGAGCGCACGCGCATCACGTTGCCTAATTCATCAATAGCATCCGCACCATTGTCCCACAAAGCCCCGCGGATGTGCCCGGTTCCAACTGACCGACTGTCACCGTCAGAAACGTACAACAAACCTGCGTCATCAGCTTCCTTGAAAATCGCCCGTTTTGCATTTGGATCAGCATCGTCATAGTTCGCATATAGGTATTTTGTAGTCCATTTATCCCATGCACCAATTCCCACACCGTACGCGTTACTGAAATCAAGTGACCCGTCCGCATTGGCGCGCACGTCAGGGGCCGGATAGTCCATGACACTTGCACGACCATATGAGCTGGCGGCCATATTGTGCGAGAAGCCGAGCGCGTGGCCAATTTCGTGGGCAGATAGCTGACGAATACGCGCGAGAGCTATCTCAACAGGGTCATCCGCCGCCCCAGAGCCGGTTTTGCCAGCACCTGCAAGTGCTTCAAAAATCTTGATATCCTGCCGGACACGCAGCGAACCCAGCAGCACGACACCTCTTAGAATTTCGCCGGTGCGCGGATCATAGATGGAAGCACCATAAGACCAACCACGTGTTGCGCGATGCACCCAATTGACCATGTTATACCGTGCATCCAGCGGGTGAACGCCCTCAGGCAATATCTCTGCCCTATACCCGCCAGGAAATCCGGCGGCTTCAAACGCGTCTGCCCACCAACGAGCACCATCAAGCAGTGCGCCCCTGATCGGCTCCGGCGCACCATTATCGATATAGAATACGATGGGATTTACAACAGTGCCATCTGGACCCAATTCCAGCCTGAACCGACGGGCCAATTGAACAGCAGTATTTCCCGTTAGCTCGGCCGACATATCAATGTGCGAAGTTGAAATAACGCCGCCACGCTCGTCAGCAATTCGCGGTCGATATCCTTCTTCTGGCAATGCCAGCAACGTAGTGTGAAGTATCAAGCTGACTGAGTCCGGCACTGGCGTTGTGGCACGGACTTCGCCACCGGCGTTGGCACTTGTGAAAGTAACATAGGCGTCCGCTTCAAAATTGCGTTCAAAAACATGTGTTTGCGCCGTTTCTATGAACGAGCGTTTGTTATCGACTTTGAAATTACCCTGCCCTCGGCGCTTCAGCTGCTCAGCAACTCCGATGCCATCACGCATTAGAAAGCTGGAGAAATCGATCAATACTCTGCCGTCCTCAGATGTTTCAGCAATTGGAGCCGACCAAATTATTGATTGAGCAAAACTGGTTTCAACAGCCCGTTTTTCTGCAGGGTTGTCGGCGGTTGCGCGGTAGCGATGGTTTTCAATGAAAGCGAATACCTGATCACCACTTCGCCTGAACGCCAGGATATAACTATCTGATGGACGACTGCGGTCTAGGCCCACTGGGTTAGATCCCAAGCCACCGGTTAAGTATGCGGCATAAATATAGCGCCCAAAAGTACCGTCAGGCTGTTCAGCAAGTGCAAGCATGACCTTGTTCTTGCTGCTATCGACATACGTCTCCAATAGACCGGACTTTCGCTCCAGGTCAGCGACTGCTTCTGTAAAGTCAGCTGAAGCCTTTCCAACCCCGCTGACCAACATACACAGCAGTGCGAGAACTTTGGTATTCATAATAACTCCCATCGACCATGCGGCGCATCGGGCGCCGCAAACAGACGGTTATAAAACGCATTTTGGTCGCACTTGTCCATTACGACCGACGTTTAGAGGAAAATCTGGTCGTTCGACGAAGGAAATATGCCCATGCACCCGTAACAGCCGTGTTCCAAGGGAGACGGAGGGCCACATGACGGACTTAGCAGCACATGTTTTATCGCGCTTTGGCTTAGGTGCACGACCGGGAGACCGGGAAACGATTGCTGAAGATCCAGAAGCGTGGGTCTCGGAACAGCTGTCCGCAACCCCAGACGATGCATCAGCTTTTGAAGGGCGACCAACCACACCCGAAGTTGTTGAGCTTTCGATCTCTGCGCAACAATTGCGACGGCAGGCAACCATGGACCCAAGCATGTCAGAGGTGGCCAATCAGGCGCGCGCCGACTTGGTCAATGTTTATTCAGAAGATGTGGTCACACGATTTAGGCAGTCGGTTGCTACCACAACACCAGTACAGGAGCGATTTGTTCACTTCTGGACAAATCACTTCACAGTTTCTGCTGTCAAGAACGACGTGAGGCCATTTGTTGGCGCTTTTGAGCGAGAAACCATCCGCCCCAATTTGCAACTTAGTTTTTATGACATGCTTGTGTCCGTTGAACAGCATCCAGCGATGCTGACGTATCTCGACAACACTCAGTCAATAGGACCCGGCAGCCCGGCGGGACTTCGGCGCGACGCAGGTATCAATGAAAACCTGGCTCGCGAAATACTGGAGTTACATACAGTAAGCACAGCCGCGGGATATTCACAGGATGATGTTGAGGCGTTTGCCAAAATAATTACGGGCTGGACTATTGAGACAAACCCTTCGAACTCCTCCAGCATTGGCAACTTCAAGTTTGAGGAGCGGTTTCACGAACCTGGCACCCATACAGTCCTGGGCATCGATTATGCAGATAATGGCGTGAGGCAAGGCGAAGCTCTGTTGCGCGATTTGGCTTCTCACCCAGCAACAGCGAACTTTATCGCAACTAAACTGGTTAGACATTTTGTCAGCGACACCCCTTCAGCCGATGACATCGAATTAGTCGCCGAGACTTTTTTAGCAACCGACGGCAATCTAAATGCAGTGCACGCCGCCGTGCTGAACCTCCCAAGCGCCTGGAGGCCAAACTTCAGCAAGTTTCGACAGCCGGAAGAATTTTTGATCGCGGTCGGCCGCTCCGTCGGCATTCCATCACAGTTCGAAAATCTGATGCCGACAATCCTCATTGAAATGGGACAACAGGTTTATGCCCCTCCCAGTCCAGCGGGATGGCCAGATGTTGGTGGTTACTGGCTTTCAGGTCAGTCAATGATGCGCCGGGCGGATGTGTCTTTTGTCACAGGTCGTCAGCTTGGAGGTGCAGATAGTGTTTCTTTGCTGGAAGACTTGTACGGAGAGCTTTTGTCAGACGAAACCCGCGACACTCTCGCCAGCATCAGATCACAGACGACAGGGCTCAGTATGGCACTCGCCAGCCCCGAATTATTATATCGCTAAGGAGGCAATTATGTTGAACCGAAGGCATTTTCTTGCACTTTCCGCTGCAACTGCCTCGCTGGCTATCGCGCCTGCTCCAGCATTTGCGGCGAGCGCATCTGACCCCAGGTTTATGTTCATTTTCTTGAGAGGAGGAATGGATGGCTTGGCGGCAGTTCCAACGCCAAACGATACACTTTATCATGTGCTGCGTCCGTCCATTGGCGTTTCTGCAGCAGAAACTTTGCCGCTTAATAATACTTTTGCACTTCACCCTGCCCTATCCGGGCTTCATGAAATGTTTTTAAACGGCGAAGCCACCGTATTTCACAACATTTCAAGCCCCAACAGGGAACGTTCCCATTTTGAAGCAATGCGGCATCTGGAGCAAGGTGGTGACACTTTGGACAGCATCAATACTGGATGGCTGGCTCGAACATTAAGTGCCCACTATGGTGACGAGGATAATGCAGGCATCGCACTTTCTCAGGCGTTGCAGACTTCCTTCTTGGGGGCAGACAATGTTCTGAATTGGGCACCCTCAAGAATTCCACCGGCTCCTGACCGTTTTTTGAACCAGCTGGAGACGCTTTACGCTTCCGCACCAGCACTCCAAAGCGCGCTCGCAGACGGTCGCACGGCAAACGAGATCGCTGCAATGGAAACGAGTGAAGAATTGGCAGACAATGAAACAGACACCTCAATGGTTGCTGTTCAGTCCGGCTCGCCTCAAGATCTAGCCCGCTCCGCCGGGCAATTCCTGGCCCTCGAAGATGGGCCGCGAATCGCCATGATGGATATTGGTGGGTGGGATACGCATGACAATCAAGTTAACGACCTCAACCAGCAACTACCAACGTTGGACCAAAGTCTTCAAATGCTAAAAAATAGTCTGGGCAATGCTTGGCAATACACTTCAGTGTTGGTCATGACGGAGTTTGGTCGAACGGTTGCAGAAAATGGTACAGGCGGCACTGACCATGGCACAGCCGGCGCAGCTTTTTTGCTGGGCGGAGCAGTCGCCGGAGGCCATGTCCGCGCAGATTGGCGTGGGTTGGCCGCTGAAGGTCTATTGGAAGGAAGGGATTTGCCGCCGACAACAGACGCGCGCTCTGTGATGAAAGCCATTTTGGTTGATCATTTGGGCGTGACCCTTGACCTCGCAGAATCAGAAATTTTCCCGGACAGCTCTGATGCGGTGAAAATGCAGGGCCTGTTTATCTAACCCCTGCTAGTACCAATATTGCCCGGTGATAGCAAAATACTGAACCAGAAGAAGGTCGTGGTCTCGCTGAGCATTCAAAACTCTAAGCTTACTGTTAGCGAGAGCAGTTTCCTGCACATTCAGTCTGAATACATCGCTTGCACCGGCCAGGTAACGTGCCTCTTCAGCCCTCTGTAACGCTTCTGCGATCTCAACTTCCGAACGACCGATGTTAAGTTGCTGCTCTGTCGCAACGATGCCAGCTTGATTTGCCCGCAATGCCAATCCAACCTGATCTTGAAGCAACCTGAGCTCAGCCCGCGCTGATTTCAGCTCAGCAAGGACTTCGCTGCGTTCCCCTCTTGCCTGCGACAATTCAATGGGGACGTTGAAATTCAAGCCCACTTTGTGATCCGTGCCCTCGCGCGTTGGTGAGCCATCACCAAAGTCTCGGCGGAACTCATACTTCAGCTCAAGATTAGGCTGGAGATCGTTTTCAGCAAGGCGTTCTTGCGCTTTCAATTGCTCAATGTCCAGACCAATCGCTACAAAATCCGGGCGGCCTTCCAAAGTTTGACGGCTGACTTCTTCAACAGTGTTCAAGTTGAATGGATTTTGCTGCGGCAGCTGCGCTTGTTGTCCAAACTGTGGCGCAATCGGTTGGCCCGTTTGGTCGCGAAGATAAAGCGCGAGGTTCATGGCAGCCTGCACAGAGAGTTGCTCTGCACGTATCTTCTGGCTTTGTCGAGCGAGCAGTAATTGTCGGTTCTCCTCACGGGTAATGCTGGCTAACTGACCAACCGCAATAGCCTTTTGGATGGCCTCATCTCGCACCAACGCGATGGTATAGAGCTCATCATAAACTAAGCGGGTGTTTTCTGCATACAGCCACTGCACATAGGCCTGCATAGCTGCACTTTTGATATCCAAAATCTGTAACGCTGCTTTTTGCTGGGCAGACTGGGCAGCCAATCGCGCATTGCTCAACGCAACACGCTGCGGGTCTATGTCTCGACCCCTCAAGAGCGCAAACCTCGCGCCAGCTCGCACTTCGCCGCCACCATTTGTCAGATATTGGTCTTCATAAATCGGCAACCTGCCGCTAGAAATGCTGTAGCCGCCATACAAGGTGGCGTTGAGGCCTTCTAAACGCTGAGTAACCGAAACATCTGCCACCTGCCCGCCGTAAAAGCCTGTCATGCGCCCGTCATAGGAACCACTCAAGACCGGATCAAAAGGCGCTTGCGCGATTGTTTCCCGTGCGACGGCTGCTTCTGCCGTTGCTTGCGCTTGAATGACCTGCGGCGCATGCACCTCTACCGATGCCATTAACGATTCAAGCGTCGTTCCACCGGGGCCAACCACTGGCGCAGCCACCTGCGCAACTCTTCCTGTGGCAGCTGCCGAATAGCTTGATGCTGCTATCGGAATGATTTCTAGATCATCCTCGGTCGCGACTGAAGGCTGTGTGAACAAACAAACCGAAAAAGCCAGCCAAAATTGTATCTTCATGGTGTTTCGATACCGAATTGTTGCGGGAACTCTGGTGGAAAATTGTTGAGTTGACGCCATAACTCGTATCCAACCGACACCTCGTCGAGCAAAACCCAGCCACGTGCATTGGTACCTACCCTGAGGATATTATTGGGTGGCCACTGCTGCTCGCCTTCCACCGGCCTAACCACAATACGAAACTTGCCACTAGTGCCTGCCATAGGGTCAATAAACACCACTTCGCCCGGAAAGGTTCCTATGGCAACTGAAGGCCAGCCACTAAACTGAATTACAGGCCAGCCTTCAAACTGAAGTCTTACCTGACGACCAACTGTAACAAGGCTGGCGTCACGGCCGTCCACATATAGCTCAACAGCACTTTCAATCTCGTCGGGCACAAACTGCGCCAGCTGGTCCCCCGCTTTTACAAAAGTGGCTGTGCCCCCCGCCGAAACACGAGTAATTACACCTGCCCGCGGAGCAACCACCGCCTGGCTACCTTCGCGTGACAACGCGAGTTCTGCCCGGTTGAGCTCATCCGCCGAACTTTGAGCACGCACCTCATATTCTGCGAGAGCGATTTGCGCTTGTTCCATTTCCAGTCTTGAAACAAGTCCGTCAGCAAACAATGTGGACTTACGCTCTGCATCCAGACGTGCTGTTGCCAGCGCGGTTTGGGCACTTGCCAAACGATCGCGGGCCAAATCCAACTGTGTTTGCAAACGGTCAACCAGCCTCGGGTCATTGTCCACAATACGTGCAATGGGTTGACCTGTTTCAACGCGGCTTCCTTCTCGCACATACCATTCAGCAATCCGCCCGGGCACCAACGCGCTGATCGCTTGTTCCCGCTCGGCAGGATCAAGCGCTACAATTTGACCGCCACCGGATATTGTCTGCGCCCATGGCACAAACGTAATGAACAGCAACGCCGCGATTGTGAAGAACAAACTGGTCCAGGTGAAAACCACAAGCGCACTCGGTAATTTGCCGACTTTGAGAGACTCCAACAGTTGAAGTTGCTGCAGGTCATAATTGTCTTCAAAAGAAAATTGTCTCATGCCGCGGCTCCCTTGGAAACGTCTTGTTCCACGGTCCAGGAAGACTTGATGGAGCCGCATTCAAAACCTGGTAGGTCATCCGCACGCCGAATAACGACGGCCGCCACTTTGCGTTTGCTGCGCAGCTCATCAAGTGTTGCCGAAATATATTGCGGTGCCACCAACTCAAACACGTCGGTAAGCAATATGAAACGAGGTTTGTCCATGATCGCCGCTGCCAATTTCAGACGGAGTGTTTCTTCAACGGTCAGTGGCCAGCCTGTAGGCGAAATGATGGTGTCAAGCCCGCGAGCAAGGCCACTAACGCGTTCCGTAAGTCCAACAACGTCCAGAGCGCGATATACCTCGGCTCGATCTACTTCAGGGTGGCCATGTTGCACATAGTCACCAAGCGGCATCTGTGGGAGCGTTGCACGGTCAATCACTTTCACTTCGCCGTTCAAGGTTTGGTGGTGCCAATCTTTGACATCCACTGCATCCACCTCGACACGACCACTTTGCGCCTGGATATGTCCCTTAAGCAACCGCGCCAGTGTCCTGCGCTCAATAGGTGCGGGATCAGAAAGGCGGATGGATGCCCCCCCTTCCACATCGAAGCTGAGATCAACCCGATAATCACCATCAATCACCAAGGCATTTTCGACATGTACAGCGCCTGCACCCAGGGGAATGCGTTCGGCGCGCGGTGGCAAACGCGATGGGATGCTACTGATGCGGTCCAGCTCCTCAACAGCTGCGCAAAGACCATAATATTCTTTCATGAGGTGACCCAAAGATACGAAGCTTGCAAAAATAACGGACAAGATAAGTTCAGCAGCCACAAGCTGCCCGAGCGAAAGTTGTTCGATAATTACCAACCAACCACCAATGCCTAGCAGCGCTGCACTTGCCAACGCATATAGGAACAGGAGAGAAATCAGTTGTCGGAAGGTATATTTAAAGTAGCCCTTCATCATGTGGATGTGGCGATCAATCAAATGATTGGTTTTGCGAATAGCGTCGTCACCGTTTGGCCCAGCTTTAAAAAATTCGGAGTTGTGGGACAGTCCTTCGATCCAGCCGGCAGTATCGTATTTAGCTTCACTCTCATAAAACGCTTGTTCTGTCGCCTGCCATCCCCACAGTTTCCAAACTGTAAACAAACAAGCGATGAGTGCCGCATTAAACAACAGGAAAATCGGGTGGTATAGGCTGGTCACAATAAAGCCAATACCGGACTGAAACAGGATGGTGAACAATCCAATTAGAAGCGTTGGAACACTCTTCTTAACCGTCATAATATCAAAGTATCGGTTGATGAGATCATCCCGGCGCTCCTGCTCGAAATATGCAGCGGGCGAATTGACAATCTTGAGAGTAATTTCGCTGGCGAGGCGGGCAAAGACCCGGCGCTCAAATAATTCCAGAATGTACTCACGGCAAGCATAGAAAAAACCGGAAAGGATGAGTAATACAAACAGAGTGATCGCCAAAAGGATAACCGGCTGCATCAGCGCGGTGTTCGCGACCTGGTCAATCAGCATCTGAATCGATATCGGAATAGCGAGTGCCAGCAAGCTTATGAAAGCACTGAACAATATGGCTAATCTGTAATAGCTTGATTCAGGGCCGATAACCCTGCGAAACATGCGCGAGAATTCTGCTTTTTCAGGAAATTTACCGTTCTGAGCCATGTTGAGAAATCACGTTAGATAAATTGGATTAAAATGGTGTTAATTAGGTTTCCGCTGTAAATACGCATTTATTTTACGCTTTCAAGAGAAATAGCGAACGATAGCTTTTTACTATCACTGTTTTCGCCACACTTGGTGCACAGAACAGGCAATTTCCTGTTCGTGAATAACTTTTGTTTAGGGAGGAAAACAAGTGGCAGATGGCCTGTAAGCCGGGTTCTGTTCTGGCGCGAACCAGTGATGACCATTCCTCTAGGCGCTTTGTTGCCAAAACGCTCAAGCAACCGACCCGAACAGCAGCGCGAAAACTCGCCTGCACAAGGCAACTGTTCCTATTGGTCTTGCTCCCGGTGGGGTTTACCCTGCCATCCCTGTCACCAGGGACGCGGTGCGCTCTTACCGCACCCTTTCACCCTTACTGACTAACGCCAGCGGTCTGCTCTCTGTGGCACTTTCCCTGAGGTCGCCCTCGCTGGCCGTTAGCCAGCACCGTGTTTCCGTGGAGCCCGGACTTTCCTCCCCCGCAAAGGCGGCGGCGGCCATCCAGCCATCTGCCAAGCGCAGCTATACACCCTAATAGAATAGGATCAAAGTATTTGAGCCCCCGAATTGCCGGCAATGCCTGTTGCGCAGCAAGCCAAAATACGGCATGGTCCGGCTGCGGTCCCAAGTTGGGCGAGGTTTTGTTGTTTTTTAGGAGTAGCTTCATGACACGCAAAGCGTTTTTGGTGCTGTCGGCACTTTCTCTTTCGGCCTGCGGCAGCAGCGGCGACGCTGTAGTGTTTGATACTGTATTGGGACCAGAGACGGAACGCCAAATCGAAACGCTTCCCTCCACACTGGAAGGTGACGCAGAGAACGCTCGTTATTCCTCAGAAAACCTCAAGGGTCGGGGCATGGAAAGCTCCGATGGTAGTGGACTGCAGCAAAACTAGATTTTGCGGTACATCTTCAAAAAACTATTCACCGCATCCTTAACACATTCGTCAATGGCAACCTCATCAAGCGGTTCCTGAATACCAATTGCTATTCGGAAGTGTGCTGGCTCTTTAACCAGCGCTACGAGCTGCTGTCCGGCTTTGGCAGTATCTTCTATTTCCAGCTCGCCGCGCTCGACCCATGTCGCAAGAAAGTTGGCAAGCTGCACTTGAATGTCCGCAGGGCCCGACTTCCAGAATATTTCCCCCATGGCAGACCCTTTTGCGCCTGCGGCCACCAATAGCCGGAACATTGCGATAGCTCTATCATCCATCAAAAGTGACGCCAACATATGGCAAACAGCCGTCAGGTCTCCTTCTAAAGTGTGCGAGCCTACGGAAGCCAACGCCTTTTCCGGATAATATGTTGCGATAGCCACGTGAACGGCTTCACCAAAAAGATGCTCTTTGCTGGCATAATGGCTGTAAACTGTTTGCTTTGACACTCCTGCGCGACGTGCAACCCCATCCATGCTGGTTCCATCAAATCCGAGCTCCAGAAACAGTTCACTGGCTGCTTCTATAATAGCTTTCGATTTGGAGGAATCGCGCGGCCTCCCCCGAAGGGGGCGTGACAATACATTTTCGGTCTCTTGAAGGGTAGCTGACACGGTAGTCTTTCATGGTTACCGCGTCAGCCTAAAATTGTTAGACCTGCCAGTCCAGTAATTTATTGGAGAAGCGGCGCTGCTAAAACGAGCCCTTGAGCTTGATTGTCGTCGTCTTCCAGAGCCGCGATAATTTTGGTTGCCAAAGGTAGATCTGAATTTCCAATTGCACCTTCCAACAACTGCAGCCTAACCAGGTCGCGTTCATACACACCTTCAAGCTCGGCAGTTTCATCCAGCATTTGGCTCAACTGACCAGACAACACTTCCTCTTCGGACTTCAGAGTGCTGGCATATCTTGTTCTTTCAGGTAATTCTGGAAATGCATCAAAACGTCGAATTGCGGAGCTAACTTTGCCGATTCCAGCCTCTACACGGCCTACAAGCTCCGCCACAGAAGCAAGAGTTTCAAAGTCTCGAACCCGGCCGGCGTGTGCCTGCATCAAATTGTAACTGCTTTCAACGAGTTCACTCGGCATACCAGCATCAAACATCATACGCACACGGTAGGCGGTGGTCAGCGCGCGATCGTTCGTGCTTAGCAATCCAACAAACACCTCCTCTGCTTCCGCGAGCAACGCCTCGCGTGCGCTGGAAAGGCCTCTGCGCTCGGCTAAAACTGCAAGAGCGACCAACCCGCGGTATAACCGATCAGGACGATCTGTGGCCCGGATATCTGCTTCGATTTCTGCCACATTTACGGTCAGCAACGTATCATCCGGAAGCATTGGGAGAAGTCGTAATCTCTGCCAAAAAGCCCGGGTTGGATTGTTCATCTGGGACAACGCCACGTCTGCGGATGCCAAATCCCCAAGCGAGACGGCCTCTTCAGCGATATTGATCAAGGTACGTTGTTTGGCGCTGCTGACCTGCAACTCTTCGACCAGGGCAAGAGCGCTGGCTGTATCCCCTGCTCTCGCCAACAAAGGCGCTATTTTGGTGATTTTTTCTTGTGTAACCAATGTCAGGTTCACCGACCTTGCCTCATCCAAAGCCAACATCAGTGTTTCCACCGCTTGCTGCTGTTGCCCCGTAGCAATGAGAGACCGCGCAACGGCTACCAGAACTTTCGAACGCTCTACGCCAAACTCTTCCGCTATCACAGTTTGAAGTGCAGCTGAAAATGCGCAGTCTCTGGTCGGAGCTTCCAAACACGCAAGCGTATACTGATTAGGCTGGTGGCTCCTGGCAGCCCCACTCTGTGCTTGCTCTTGAGCAAATGCCGGGTTTGCGCTCATTAACAAGGCGATTGAAAGTGAAATGTGTTTCATGGTTTGTCCCCGCTGACCACTCGATCAGCTTTTGTCTGTTTCTATTTGTTTTTCAACTTCTTGCAACGCCATTTTTGTTCCAACGTCCAGACAGCCAGTAAGAGCTGACGGGCGCCAATGGCGCTGGAATGCCACAAGAGCTGTTTCGGTTATTGAAGAAAATTCCGTCTGAACAGGAACTGAATAACCGATGGCGGACAGAGACTGGTTGAGCCAAGTAACATCAGGTCCCATCATACCTTTTTTTGCGATAATTGTCTTGTCCTTCGTTGAACAGCTTGGCCACACGCCAAATTCCTTTTGCGCCAACTGGTCCCATGGAAACAACTCACCAGGGTCCTGCTTGCGATCTGGCGCCACATCACTGTGGCCAATAAACCGAGAAACAGGAATTGAAAAGCTGTCTTTCAGTTTAGCAAGCAAATTTAGCAAGCTTTTGATTTGTGGGGCTGGAAATGGTCGATAATCAAATTCGTGGCCGGGATTGACCAATTCGATGCCAATAGATGTGTGATTGAGACCCTCTCGACCTTGCCAGTATGAAATACCCGCGTGCCAAGCTCGCAATTCTGGAGAAACCAACTGGAAGGTACTGCCTTGCTCATCAATCATATAATGGGCTGAAACCGCGGTTTTGGGATCACATAGGCGTTGTAGCGCTGCGTCAGCAGTTTCCATGCCAGTGTAGTGAATAATTATGGTGTCAATGACTGGGCGGTTGTGACCGTCAAGTGGAAGCCGCTCATCACAATTGGGCGAGGAGTGAACGATGAACCCTTCACTCATTGAGTTTCACCCGGATTACTCAAAAGAGCTGCTCTGCGCTTGTTGCGCAGGCTCACAATGAGCACGCCTCCTATGGTTAGAGCACCCCCCAAATACATTTGCCATCCAACCGTTTCATCCATAAGCCACACGCCGCTGGCGACTGAGAAGAAGGGCATGGTGAGAAAGTAAGGGGATACGACGGAAATCTCGTACTTGCGAAAGAGATAATTCGCTCCTGCGTGCCCGATTATTGAAGAACCAAGCGCAGTGTACAGGACTGCCAACCAACCACGCAGACTTGCTGCCTCTACAACCCCGGCATGCCCGCTTTCCAAAATCAATGAAACCAACGCTGATCCGGCCATCCCTGCCAGCGCCACCCAAGCCTGAACGGTAACTGCCGGGACATCCCTTAGCTGCCTCATCATGATTGCAGCGATCGCATAGAAGAATGCGGCCAAAATGATGATTAAGACACCTTCCCAGTACGCTAGTATCTCTGGGTCAAAACCCAAGAATAACACACCCACAAAACTCATGGTGATACCAACAACTCTTGGCCATCCAATGGTTTCCTTGAGGATGATCACCGCCAGAATTGTTGAAAATGGAACGTTCAATTGAGATGCAATGGATACCGACCCGACACCGTCAGA
The DNA here is from genome assembly GCA_963921265.3 of Kordiimonas sp. GTDB lineage: Bacteria > Pseudomonadota > Alphaproteobacteria > Sphingomonadales > Kordiimonadaceae > Kordiimonas. The sequence continues at coordinate 3,815,615 of OZ001196.2, read as the reverse complement.
GTAACTCATTCCAAGAAAAATCAGTCCAAAATGGACAACACCCAGAGTGATGGCGGTTGTTATCAATGGCCGCATTTTGCCGGGAATAATGCGAAGAAATGGAAATAGAACCAAAAGCACCACAGCGAACCGCAACCCGTTTGCAAACAACGGCGGGAAGTCTTCCACAGCCCACTTAGATGCGATAAAGTTAAGACCCCAAACGCAGGCAATAACAAGGGCAAATAGGGTGTGCTGCGGCTTCATGCTTAAGGTCGCTCGCCACGCTGTTTCATGATTTCATCGTAGGCAGAGTTAATTTCAGCGGCCCGTCGGGTGGCGACCGCAATCAAATCGCTTGGAACGCCCTCTGCAATCAGGCGGTCTGGGTGATTTTCCCGCACCATTTGTCGGTAACGTTTTCGCAGCGTTGCAGAATCTATCGTAGGCTCTACACCTAAAACCGTATACGGCGATTCCGGGTTTGCTCCGACATGCCTGTTAACAAGTGCCTCCACTTCCTCGGGCCGATAACCAAAAATCTGCGCTACAACCCTTATGTAGTTAAGTTCGTTGGGATGCACGTGGCCATCCGCTTTGGCTATGAAGAATAGTGCATCCAGCACATCCGCTAGAACTGTGCGATTTCCCCGCATAATATCAGCGATCTGTTTGGCGTATGCGTCGAAACCTGCAGTATGCTTACGCGCCATATCAAATACGCGACCAACATTTGCCATTTCTTGCGGGGGCACTTTGAACACCTGCTTAAAGGCATCTACTTCTTCGCGTGTGACCTGCCCGTCCGCTTTGGCCATTTTTGCCGAAAGCGCTATAACACCTATCGTGAATGTCACCTGCCGAGTTTCGTCAGTTTCCCCACCGACAGACTCGATGCCTGCATCAACTGCCGCACCTACAGAAACGCCCACCAGCGCGCCAATCGGCCCACCAAGCGCAAATCCTGCGGTGCCTCCAATGATTTTTCCCCAGATCGACATGCTGAACAGGTAGCATAGGCCTGCCCCCTATCCCACTCAAAACTTAGGCAAAATTCGATTGCACAAAAGATTACATTTGTTCGCTTGGCCTTGGCCCAGAAAACCATTATATCTGTGCGCCATCGTCACAAAGTTGCAACAATGGGCTTGGGCGTTATTTAGAGGAATTAAGTGAATGGTTGATGTCGTTATTTCCGGCACGGGGTTGTACGTCCCGGAAGATAAAATCACCAATGAGGAACTGGTTGCTGCTTTCAATGAGCATGTGGATCAATTTAACGCACAGCATAAAGCAGACATCGACGCCGGTTTGATGCCGGCCAAGCAACATTCCAGCGCTGAATTCATTGAGAAAGCTTCTGGCATTCGTGAGCGGCATATGGTCGACGTTCAGGGTGTTATGGATTTGAATCGCATGATGTCCAATATGCCTGAGGGTGGGCACGGAGATGCAGACACACCGTGTTTTCAGGCGGCGATGGGTATTGCCGCAGCGAAAATGGCGCTTTCAAACGCCGGTGTGAATGCTTCGGACATCGATCATATTGTATGCACATCAGCGGTTATGCAGCGTTCTTTCCCGGCGATTGGCATTGAAGTTCAACATTTCCTGGGAACATCCGGGTCAGCCTTCGACATGGTCATGGGCTGTTCGTCTGCGACTTACGGCCTTATCGCTGGTGTAAACGCGATCAAAAGTGGTGTTGCAGATCGAGTATTAATGGTTAACCCGGAAATTTTCTCAACCATGGTGAATTATCGGGACCGGGACAGTCACTTCATCTTTGGAGACATTGCGACCGCAGTTGTGCTCGAGCGCGCGGATTTGGCCAAGAGCGACGAACAGTGGCTCGTGAAGCATACCAAGCAAAGCACTCAATTCTCGAATAACATTCGTTCGAATTATGGGCCCATGACCCGCATCGACGACGGTTCCATGCTGAGGGATGACATGTTCTTCGTTCAAGAAGGACGAAAAGTGTTCAAAGAGTTGTTGCCTCTGGTAACTGCTTTCATCGGCGAACAGTTGGAAGAGCGCAATATGAACGTTTCTGCGCTGTCTCGCATGTGGTTGCATCAGGCCAACATCAATATGAATATGTATGCTGCAAAAAAACTTCTTGGACGCGAACCGGAACCGGGCGAAGCACCAACAGTGCTTGAGCAATATGGCAACACCGCTGGTGCGGGTTCAATTGTGGCGTTCCATCATCACAGAGATGACCTTAAGTCGGGGGACCAGGGTCTCATCTGTTCATTTGGTGCTGGTTATTCCATTGGTAGTTTGCTGGTGGAAAAACAGTAGGCAAATTCGCACTTAGGGGACACAGGGTGGGCAACATTGTAATTAGTGGGACCGGTGTATTTACACCGCCCCAAAACCTGACCAACGAAGAATTGGTTGCGGGCTACAATGCCCATGTGGATTTGTGGAATGCAGAGCATTCGGCAGAAATCGCCGCGGGCGTGATGACCGAAAAAGAGCACTCCTCCGAAGCCTTCATTGAAAAAGCGTCCGGCATCAAGAATAGGTACCTGATGGAAGCGTCTGGTCTCAAAGAGGCCGATCGAATGTACCCCTATTTGTCCGAACTGGCGGAAAACGAACTTTCCAGCACACCTGTTCAAGTGAAGATGGCGCTAGCCGCCGCAAAGGATGCACTCGATGCGGCCGGCTTGAAAGGTGACGAAATTGATCTTGTGATTATTTCGGCGTCTGTTTGGGAAAGATTTGTTCCCTCTATGGCCACAGAGTTACAAAAAATCCTGGGTGCCGGGGGTTTTGCTTTTGATATGGCGATGGGTTGCTCGTCTGCGACATTTGGCATGTCTACAGCCCAGGATGCTTTGACAAGTGGCATGGCCAATAAAGCGCTGGTTGTTACTGCGGAGTATCTTTCTCCGCTAATGGCATACGAAGACCGTGACGGACACTTCATTTTTGGAGATGCAGCCGTTGCAATGGTTTTGGAGCGTGAAGAGGAAACGAACTCAAGCTCAGCTTTCCGCATCATTGATCGGAAATTGTTCACCGAGTTTTCAACAAACATTCAGGCCGGGTTTGGGTCTAGGGTGCTAATTGAGCGCGACAAAATCAGTGATCCGGCACAACGCTTTAGCCAGAGCGGAAGAGTTGTCTTCAAAGAACTATTGCCCAAAGTAATTGAACATGTAGAAAATCATATTGGGGCCAACAACAAATCGGTCAGCGACTTTAAGCGCATGTGGTTACATCAGGCCAATATTAATATGAACTTGTTCGCTAGCCGCAAAATTCTTGGTCATGACCCAAGCCAGGACGAAGCTCCAACAATATTGGATCAGTATGCAAATACAGCAGGAGCTGGATGCATGATCGCCTTCAATAATTATAAAGACGACTTCAGAAGTGGGGATCTTGGGCTGATATGTTCGTTTGGGGCGAGCTATTCGATTGGAAGCTTTATCGTAGAGAAAATCTAGCTCGACTGCTTTGCATTAGCCGCCAGAGCTTTCGCGACTGCGTCTATCATTCCCTCGGCTTCAAGGTCATCGCCGCGCGCGGTGTGAGACGCCAGTTTCACCTGAACAGTCACATCTCTTCCCTTCTGGTGATATGAACGACCAAGAATTTCGCCTTTAACTCTGTCTTCCAAAAGAGTGGCCCCTTCTTCAGGGGTTCCGGGCAATATCAGCAAGAACTCGTCGTTACTAAACCGGCTGAAAATATCCTGTTCGCGCCGGCCTGCAACAACCGCGGTCGAAAGCTGCTTTAAAATTTTATCACACCCTGTGCGCCCAACCGCATCGCGAATTTCTTTTATGTTGCCAACTTCAATCAATAATATTGAAACCGCATCTGCATTTCGCCGCGCGCGTGCCAGCACCACTTTGGCAACGGTTAAAAATGCGCGGCGGTTCAATGACCGCGTCACCGGTTCAAGCATTTGCTCCACACGGAGCTCAGCCTGCAATCGCTCGGCCACCATCATGATCACACCGATAACAAACAGCGGCGTAAACATCATGGCTTCCAGCACCGTAAGCGGTGCTACCCAAGTGGCTTCGTCAGCCGAAAACGCAGTATCCACGCCTAATTCAGGCCAGCTGAAAACTCGATACAAATTTGCCAAGCCGTGCAGTACAAACATACCCATCACAAAATAAGAACCCGCTCTGCTCTCGCGAATGGCACTCTCATAAATATCGATGCGGAAACCTTTTGCGCGGAAAATGACCAACACAATGCCAAAACTGCCGATCGCAAAAAAGATCGAAACAAGTGCTGTCCGGCCCAAAGGTACGCCGCCGCCCGCCTGATAAAACAGCACAGCGAAAACTGTAGCGGCACTAAGAACTACAACCAACAGCATCAGGCGCTTGGTTTTTTGGTGCCAAAAGTCGGCCAAGCCCGCCCAGGCCGCAGCATGCCCCAAAACCAGGAAAACATAAATCGCGAGTATTTGTGCAAAACTGGACGCTTCTCCAAAACCAAGTGCGAGCACGAGCCCTATGAAGCTGGCAACAGGACTAAGTGTGATCGCCGCCAATCCAACAGTCGATTGATTTCGAAGCCAAAAACCGCCTAGCAAGACTGCTGAAGCCAGGTGCATTGCAAGCGTTCCAATAATCAAAAACGAAAAGTCGTCCGTCATGACTAGTGCCTGCCCCTTTGCTCAGCCGTAAGCGATTTCAAGACCTTAACGATATTTTTATCAATTGCAATGCCAGACACGTGCATTCAAACACCACGCTAATGAGTAATTGCGGTATTCAATTGATCGTATGTCATAAACATTTCATCTCAATTTTGCTTGCCCTTGTTCTACAGCTGTAGTATTCGACTTCTACATCTGTAGTTGAAGAGGCAATTATGACCGACGGCGTGAAATTGAGTGATCAACAATTCCAATTGATGCAAGCGCTCTGGCACTTGGGAGAAGGTTCCGCAAAAGCTGTTCAGGCTCAGCTCTCTCATTTGGGGCTGGCGCACACAACAATCGCAACAATTTTGACGCGTTTGGAAAAGAAGGGTGTGCTGAGTTCCAGAACAGAGGGTCGAGAACGTATATTTGTGCCAATCGTTAGCGAAGGGGATGTACGTCGGTCGATGGTCTCGTCACTGGTAGGCACTTTGTTCAAAGGTGATGACCGCCAATTGCTGGCCCACCTGGTGAAAGAAAGCGACCTTCAACAGGACGACCTGGATGAAATCCAAAAGATGTTGATGGAGGCAGGCAATGATTGATCAAATAATTCTCGACCTGCCCATATTGGCACTATTTATGAAATTCATGATCGCCAGCACGATGTTGCTTGGGGGTGTTTGGGTGCTCGAAAAAATTGGCGTTATCAATTCGCCTGATATGTCAGAATCGGCTTGGAAATTGGCAATTATTGCCAGTTTTGTCGCTCTTCTGCCTGTGTCTTTCACTTCCAATAATCTAGTGATTCCTATCAACGAATCCGTTGCTGGCGAATATGTCGCTCAGCCGGAGACCCGTGAATTCACTCCGCGCCCCGCTCCGCAGCCAAAGCCCGTCAGGGATGAACAGCCAGTTCTTCGCTCAAGCGAAGGTGCAGAACTGGTGTCACCTGAAGTTCAGCAACGCCTTGATGAGGTCCGCGAAAAGTTTGGACAACAAACCACGGCCATTATACCTGAAGTTCCAGAAAGCCAGTTTGTTGCCGAACCAACACGTGAACAGTCGAACTTCGCGCCGGGTCCAGACGCACTATTGATCGCAACTTGGATTACGCTTGCGTTAATTGCACTGTTGGCTCTTGTGGCCTCATATTCACGCGCGATCAGAAGCCTTGGTGATCGAACTCGCGTGCCAGCTGAACACCATGCAAACCGCACATTGCGCGCTCTTTGTGAGCAGGTAGACATCCGCCATGTGCCGTATCTCAGTCGTTCAAGCGCAATCAACAGCCCGGTATGCCTTCCGCGCCGAGAGATTTGCCTTCCAGACTGGGCATTCGAAGATATGGACGAAAAAGCGCTTGATAGCCTTATCGCGCATGAGCTCGCGCACATGCTGCGGCGTGATCCCGTCATGATGATTTTCACTCAGACACTGTGTCGAGTGTTCTTTTTCCAGCCGCTGTTCGCACTTGCGCGCAGGCGGCTGGAGGATAATGCCGAACTGGCAGCAGATCAGTGGGCAGCAACTCATTTGTCAACTGCAAGAGCAGTGGCAAACGCACTGTATACGTGCGCACAAAAAATAACCGAGAAACGACAGCTACAATGGGGATTGGCCATGGCCGGTGACAAATCGATACTAAAACAACGCGTGGAACGCCTTCTAAAAGCAGAAGGCTCGTCATTCAACACAGCAGGCCGCATCAAACGCGGCGGCATTGCAGCGATCCTTCTGGCTGCGGTTGTCAGCCTGCCTAGTGTCGAGTTTGCCACCGCCATGAGCGCAGGACATCCACATGATATTCCAGACGAAGAAGAAATCGACCGCATGGTGCGCCGCCTAGAACGGGATATCGAACGTGAAGTACGCCCGCTTGAACGCGAGATTATGCGTGCGGTAAAGCCACTGGAAGGTGAGATTGCACGTGAAGTCGCTGCTGCGACTGCTGAGGCGGTCAGAATGGCAGCATCTGCAGCAGAAATCGCTGAAGAACTCTCCCGACATCCAGAAATCAGGCACCATTTCGAGTCTGACGGTTTCCAGTCCGGAAACATGCAGTGGAGTGACGATAACACGACAATCAAAGTTAACTGGGAGGGGCGTTTTGAACTCACAGATGATGAACGTGGCATCAAACGCATTCGCCGCGATGGCCAGCTTAACATTCGGACTGAGGACAGTGATGGTCGCCGCCGCATCCGCATGGAGAATGAGCGCGGTGAGATTGAAACCACCTACTGGGTTGATGGTCGCCGCACGGACTTAGACTCTGAGGGTGAAAAATGGCTGGCTGAAACAATTCAACAGCTTGTCCGCCATACCGCTATTGATATGGAAAACCGGATCGAGCGGTACCTCGAGCAGGGCGGCACTAAATTGGCGTTCAAGAAATTCGATGAATTGGAGACTGATTACGTCCGTCGCGTCTTTGCAAGTGTACTTGTGGATGAAGCGAAGTTAGATAGCGGTGATGCGAAAAAGCTGTTGAAGGCCTTAGAGGTCATACAAAGTGATTATGAAATGCGTCTAATCCTCTCCGTTATGTTGGACGAAGGTTTGATTAACAAGGACACTTTGGATGAAGCACTTGCCCTCACGTCATCAATTGAGAGCGACTACGAGTTGCGCCTGACTCTGTCTCCGATGCTGGATGAGTTTGCTTTCGACGACAACAACATGAAGCAGGTGCTTGAGCGCGCAAAGTCAATTGAGAGCGACTATGAGCTTCGTCTTCTGCTATCAGCTGCGATGGATGCAGGGCGCTTGTCAGACGCCAACCAAAAACGCTTGGTTGAGGCGGCAACCTCTATCGACAGCGACTATGAATTGCGGTTGGTAATTGGCCAGTTCGCCGACGAAGCAGATATGGATGAGGGTCTGACCAATGACTTGTTAGGCGCAATCAGCAAAATGGATAGCGATTATGAGAAACGTTTGGCGCTGTCCTCCATTTTGGATGAAGGCCGCATGTCAGATGATAATTGGCTTCTCGCCATTGACCTCGCCAGTAAAATTGATGGCGACTACGAAAAGCGCCTGATCCTCTCCCAGATCAAGGACGACATGCCCTCTGACACAAAAATTCGAGCCGCTTTTTGGGACGCTGCTGAAACAATCAGCGGTGACTATGGAAGAGAATTGCTTGGCGTTGACGAACGGCGCTGAGCACAAGCATCGCGCTCATAGGAGCGCACCTTTGTGAACCACAACTTGAACCCCCTCCCCTTTGCTTTACCGTTAAAGCATCAGGGGAGGTTTTTTTATGCTTCAGAGCCGCTTAAAAAAATAGTTATTTGGGTCTAAGGCTGCTGGTCTTCACCGTCGTTGGTGTGCGTCTAATTGCGACTTCCCTTCTTGAAAGCTTCCTGAACCGGCAGATTTACTTTCCATATCCGGAAATTAGTGATGCGACCCGGACGCCCCACCAAGACATGCTTCTCATGAACTGGCACAGCGATACTTTGCTCTGGAGCACTGTATTGGCGATAGCAAGTATAATATTGTCCCGGCTGACGAAGCATTGCGTCGAAACGGTACCAAGGCACAGGCGAGATAGCTTGTTGACTTGCCAATTTAGTTTGCAAATAAAAAATGAAGGCCCGCTACGTATGATGCTGGAATTACAGCCATATGGCCCCCAGTTTCGAAGCGCTGATATTTGGTTTTTGCAACGCCACCTTTTTCCTTCAAAGCGTTTAGCGAGGGGACAAGTGCTTCGTGTACTGCCTGTTCGCTGTTGTCGGATGACAAGTAAAATTTGGGCAAGATGGGTGCAGCGACTATCTGCGATAAAAAGCCCTGTGCCCAATCGGGCTCTTCCTCAAGCGAGGGGCTCGTCGCCAATATGTGTGTGAAAAGGCCAGGCGAGCTAATCCCTGCAAAAACGGCGAAAAGCCCAGCAGAAGAGTGGCCATAAAGTCCCAGGGACGTTTCATCGACGCGGTACTGCGTTTTGAGTAACCGCAAAACCTCATGTTCTAGAGCATATAGAAATCGCTCCGCTCCACCCTGTGCTGGATGAAAATCCTGCTGGCGTTTTTGAATCCATTTATTCAAATCACCGTAGGCCAAGGTAGCAATAATCATTGGAGGCACTTTGCCCTCGAAGGACAGCAGTCGGGGCACTTCTGCCGACATGCCAAACATTATGTCGCCGTCAAGTGCGACAAGAAGCGGAAATTTTGCAGAAGAGGCCTGATAACCGAAAGGCAAAGCCACCGCAATTTCGACGGTCTCTTCCAGGGTTTCAGATTGCAGCGTGTGGACCTCGGTTCCTTGCAAGCTGAACTTTCCTGCAAATGCGACACTCGAACTCGCGGCAAACAACGCAATTGCGGCCCAAATAGACAAAGTTTTCATTGTCACCTCCATTTAATCAGATCAAGGATGCAACGAGGCTAGAGCTTGGCAACGGCTTAAGGGTTAAACAGGGGGAATTTACGGACAAACGGGCGTTTGAATTAGAAAAGTGATCACAAGCATGTTAATTGGGGCATTCTGGTAATTAGTAATTTGTTCGGATTCGGCATGCGGTGTATCGCTTTCACTATCAGTCTGTTTACCCTTTTATTGTGGGGCCCCTCGGCCAACGCACAACCTGCGCAAACGGCCCCAGTTCCACCGCAACAGATGACCGAAGAAGAAATTCGGGAACAATATGCCAAATCAATGAACTTTATGCTGCGAAGGGCCAAATTGGTGCGTACTCTTGCTGCTGAGCACCTTGTATACATCGCTGAAAATGCAACTGATCCCGAACTTCACATTGTCGAGGAAGCAAGCCAAGTGGTTGCGTATGATCTTGTTTGCGAAAATGGGCAGTTTGATCCGGTTGCGCTTGATCAAATGACCACCGAGAGCACCTATCGCATCGCTATTTCTGCGGGAAAATCACCCATCGCAGGAACGCTTACCGAACTTGGACAGCGTCAAACGATTCCGGAGCGTATGAGTCTTTTGGGGGACCTGGCATCCACGGTATTTATGTTTCAGGTTGGGCGGCGGCGAGGCTTGTTTGATAGTCTAATCACAGACTTCGGCATGGACAAATTTTGCTCCGGCATGCGCACAAACATGCGGCAAAGATACGACAGCCTCGTCGCAAGTGCACAAGAGCGCACAAGCCCAGAATAAGTTTCATTCACTGAGGGTCAAAGGAAAAATCACCTGGGTCTACTTTGCGCATCATTCGGCGGTACTTTAGCGTAGACCAGGGCCAAAGTGTATAGTTGCGCCCGTCATCCCCGACATACCAGCTTTTGCAGCCACTCAACCACACGCTCCCCTGAAGGTCCTTTTGAATTTGAGCATCATATTGGTCACCCAGTTCGGTTTTAACATCTATTGACCGGGCTCCTTTTCTCAGCATCGCTTTTAAACAGCCAACAATGTATCCAACCTGAGCTTCAATCATCAGAATAATGGAATTGTGCCCGAGGCCGCTGTTGGGGCCAGTCAAGAGCGCAAAATTCGGAAACCCCGGCACTGAAACAGTGTTGTGCGCGCGCACGCCCCCGTCTGCAAAATACTCGGACATTTTTTGGCCAGATGGCCCAATGATTTCCATACCTTCAAGCAAGCTGAAGGGCTTGAAGCCCGTAGCATAAACGATGGTATCCACTTCGTGTTTTGCACCTCCTGCATCGACAATGCCATCGGCTTCAACACGCTCAATCGCCTCAGTCACCAATGTGACGTTTTCTTTTTGAAGTGCGGGATAATATTCGTTCGATCCAAGGATGCGCTTGCAACCGACCGGATAATCCGGCGTAAGCTTTGTGCGCAACGCCGGGTCCGTGACCTGGTCTTCCAAATGCTTCAGGGCCTGTTTTCGCGCCCAAGATTGCATCAGTTTATTTTGACGGAACAACGGAAAACGGCCTTCGAAAGATAAATAAATCATCAAGCGGTGCAGTTTCCTGATCCAACCGAGCCGTCTGAATCGGGCTTTTTGGCCAGCGCTATAAGGCGGATCCTCGCGCGGCATAACCCAGTTTGGTGTTCGCTGAAAAACAGTTAGCGATTTCACTTTATCGACTATCTCCGGGATAAGCTGCAACGCGCTGGCTGCTGTGCCAACCACCGCAACATTTCGACCCGTCAGGTCATGGTCATGATCCCACATTGCCGAGTGAAAAGCCTTTCCAGTGAAGCTTTCCATACCATTGAGCTCTGGCCATCTTGGAACGTGCAAACCACCTATGCCATTGATCAGGAAATCAACTTTCTCTTTGCGACCACTTGCAAACTTTAGATGCCAGCCATCATCATAGGTCGCAGATACCAGCTGTTCACCAAACTCAAGATAGCCGTCCATGCCGTAGTCGGCGCTGCAACGTTCAATGTAAGCCTGAATTTCTGACCCACCCGAATAGTGTTTGCTCCAATCCGGATTAGGTGCAAATGAAAAACAATAAAGGTGTGATGGCACGTCGCAGGCAACACCCGGATAAGTGTTTTCACGCCAAGTCCCGCCAACTTTGTCGGCCTTTTCAAATATTTTGAAGGAAGTAATTCCCGCTTCTTTGAGCTTTATGCCCATACAAAGTCCGGAAAAACCTGCGCCAATTATGGCTATGGAAGGTGATGCGGTCGTCATGCCCTCTCCCCTGCATTAGACGCATTGCAATCAAGTGAATGGTTAATCATCCCCATTAAAAAGTAAAGTGCAGGCTTTGTGAACAGGGTTATTGGCGTATCAAACGAACCAACAGGCGGTCCATAGAATTCAGAAAGTTTGACCGGTCCCGCTGCGTAAAACTGGCGTTAAACCCCCGATCCGCACCGGTTTCCCTCAGTTCAGCTTTTAGGTCACGCATAGCAAGCGCCATACCGATATTGTCACTCGTAAAAGCCTTTCCGGTTGGACCTAATGCATCCGCTTTCTTTTCAAGGGCTCTCGACGCAAGCGGGATATCGCTGGTGATCACAAGATCCCCCTGCTCTATGTGTTCAACAATCCAGTCATCCGCAGCATCAGCGCCTTCTGGCACAACCTGCTTGGTGACTTTTGGGCCAACTGGCATGCGCATCCACTGATTTGATACAAGAAAAACCTCAAGGTCGAAACGGGCAGCCACCTTGAGAACCTCGTCCTTAACTGGACAAGCATCTGCATCAACAAAAATTCTGGTCACAATCGCCTCCCGCGAACATGCTCATATTATGGCTTGGTCATGCAATAACAATCTCTTGTTTTCAATGGACCAAAAAGACGATTGGCAACAGCCCCTTCGCCACCTAAAACACTAAACAATATTCTTAAGGGTTTCGCAGTGCCGACAGACGATCAGTGGCAATTCTGGATTGACCGAGGCGGCACATTCACCGATGTGGTCGCGCAGGATCCGCACGGCCAGCTGTCGAGTTTCAAATACCTCTCAGACAACCCGGATCGTTATGAAGATGCAGCGGTTTTTGCCATGCGGTACATCATGAATGTTTCGGAAGATGCAGCATTCCCGGAGGAAAAAGTTGCCGCGATCAAAATGGGAACTACTGTTGCGACCAATGCGCTTTTGGAGCGTGACGGCGCCAAAACACTGCTTTTGATCACGAGCGGGCTCAAAGATGTTCTGTTGATTGGCCAACAACATCGACTGGGTTTGTTCGACCTGAAGCCCTCTCGCCCGGCACCGCTGTATACGAACACTCTGGAAGTCAGTGAACGGATTCTAGCAGATGGGACTGTTGAAACGCCGATTGATCTAAAAAAATTGAATTCTGACCTCCGGAAAGCAAAACAGGATGGGTTTGAAAGCGTGGCCATCGTTTTTGCCCATGGTTATCGGTATTCAGAACATGAATCTGCGGCTGCAACCATTGCAGCGAAAGTTGGGTTCAGCCAGATATCCGCCAGTCATCAAGTTAGTGCACTGATGAAATTGGTGCCACGCGGCGATACGACAGTTGCTGACGCATACCTTACGCCGGTGCTTAAACGATACGTCCGGCAAGTGCGCGCGAACACCGGGGATAGCCCGCTTTATTTTATGCAATCAAACGGCGGACTTGTTGCGGCAAACGCCTTCGAGGGCAAAGACGCTGTTCTTTCAGGACCTGCAGGCGGCATCGTTGGCGCGGTTCGCGCGGCAGAACGGGAGGGCATCAAACGCATTTTGGGTTTTGACATGGGCGGCACATCTACCGATGTTAGCCATTATGCCGGAGAGTTTGAGCGCGTAACCGACACAAATGTCGCCGGCGTGCGAATGACCATCCCAATGATGGACATACATACAGTTGCGGCAGGTGGCGGATCCATTTGCCGATTTGAAAATGGGCGGTTTCAGGTAGGACCCCAATCTGCGGGGGCGCATCCTGGCCCGGCATGTTATGGCCTTGGTGGCCCCATATCGGTGACAGACTGCAATCTGATTGTCGGAAAAATTCAACCCGACCTGTTTCCAAAAGTATTTGGGCCCGACGGCAATCAGCCTCTGAGCCCGACCGCCAGCAATCGAGGTTTTAAACAGATACAGGCCAAAATTAAGGCTGAAACAGGCCGCGACATGGCTGTCGAAGAAATTGCTGAAGGCTTTCTCGCAGTTGCGGTTGAGCATATGGCGCGTGCCATCAAGCGCGTCTCCGTTGAGCGGGGCCATAACGTGAAAGAATATGCCCTTCTGACCTTCGGCGGCGCTGGCGGCCAACACGCATGCATGGTGGCCGACGCGCTGGGTATGGACAAGGTGTTGGTTCCTCCATTTGCGGGCGTATTGTCAGCATTGGGAATGGGGCTGGCGGACCAAAGGGCAATCACGGAAAAGTCGGTCGAAGCATCGACTACTCAAACTGACGACATATTATTGGCAATTGATCACGCCTGCACCTCAGCTACCAAACAACTTCAGGACCAAGGTGTTGAGATAAACCAAATCGAGGTTCGCAGCAGCCTGAAAGTAAAGTACGACGGCACAGACACGACAATCCCAATTCATTTTGAAGGTTTTGATTGTCTGAAAAGGGCGTTTGAAGCTGCACATTTGCAGCAGTTTGGATTTGTAGAAGAGAACACGTCCCTCATTGTGGAAGCGGTGGAAGCAGAGGCTATCGCGCGAATTCACTCTAAATTTAAAAATGCAGGAAAAGCCCAATCGCAGTCGATGAACTTCAAGAATGTTCGTATTTATTCCCAGGGCGAGTCTCGCACGGCATGCGTCGTCAGTCGAGACGCTCTGAAAATAGGTGAACCTTTATGCGGACCTGCCATCATCCTTGAAGAAGGCAGTACAACCATAGTTGAACCTGAGTGGCGCGCGGAGCTGACAGACAATGGATCCTTGCTGCTTAGTCGCGCATCTGAACGGGTACAATCTGATATTGAGCATGAACGTGCAGACCCGATCATGCTCGAAATCTTCAACAATCTTTTTATGTCAGTTGCAGAGGAAATGGGCGGTGTTCTCGCCAAAACTGCGCATTCTGTGAACGTTAAAGAACGCCTCGACTTTTCCTGTGCTGTTTTTGACGGGCAGTCGCGCTTGATTGCAAACGCGCCGCATATGCCTGTTCACTTGGGCAGCATGGGCGAAAGTGTTGGTGCAATCGCGGTTGCCCGCAAAGGCACCATGAGCCCCGGCGACGTATTCATGGTCAATGATCCAACGGCGGGTGGCACGCATTTGCCCGACATCACTGTGGTCACGCCAGTTTTTCTAGACGGATCGACTGAACCTGATTTCTATGTAGCTTCGCGCGGCCATCACGCCGACGTTGGTGGCACCACGCCAGGCTCGATGCCTCCTGACTCGAAAACTTTGGTCGACGAAGGTATTAGTTTTATCAACTTTCAGCTTGTTGCTGACGAAAAGTTCCAAACCGAAGCTGTTGTCAAGGCGCTGTTGGACCACCCCTACCCAGCTCGAAACCCAAATCAAAATATTGCCGATCTGAAAGCGCAGGTTGCCGCAAATGCCCGCGGTGCGAAACTCGTGGAAAAGCTGGTGGACTATTATGGCCTGACCACTGTCAATCGCTACATGGATTTTGTGCGTCAAAATGCAGCTGATGCTGTGAGGGCCGTTATCGGTCGACTGGAAGCTGGGAGCCATGAGTATCAAATGGACTGTGGCGCGATCATCAAAGTCGCGCTGAAGCCGCGTGCAGATGAAGGCAAGCTCACCATTGATTTTACCGGCAGCAGCAATCAACTCCCCAACAATTACAATGCCCCCTATGCCGTTGTGAAAGCTGCGGTTCTTTATGTATTCCGGGTTCTGGCGGGCGGGGATATTCCATTGAACAGCGGCTGCCTTGAACCGATCGAGATCATCATGCCTGGCGGCAGTATGATGAATCCTGGCGAAGATGCGGCAGTTGTCGCAGGCAATGTTGAAACGAGCCAGGCGATTACCAACGCACTATTCATGGCAACAGGCACGCTGGCTGCTTCACAAGGTACTATGAACAACTTCACCTTTGGCAACCAATCCTATCAGTATTACGAGACCATCGCCGGCGGCACTGGCGCAGGTCCAACATTCGATGGCACCGATGCCATTCATTCTCATATGACAAATAGCCGCCTAACCGATATCGAGGTTATGGAATGGCGCTATCCTGTTGTTGTGAGAGAGTTTGGTGTGCGAACCGGCAGCGGAGGCGACGGGGCTTATCAGGGCGGCGCAGGTATTGTACGCGACATCGAGTTCTTGGAACCGATGGAACTCTCATTACTCGCAAACCACTATCGCAGGGGGGCGCCGGGCCTGGCAGGTGGAGGCCACGGCAAACCAGGTCAAGCACACGTTCTCCGTGCCAGTGGCAAAAGCGATGCGCTTGATTTCGCGGACAAGCGCAATCTGGAGAGTGGTGACCGGATCAGAATTGAAACCCCTGGTGGCGGTGGCTATGGAACAAAGTCCTGACCATCCAAACCCACAATTGAATTTCAAACTTCAGCTCGCTTGACGAGTGGTCCAACGTGGCTATATTTAATTACTAGACTGATCAGTTCCGTAATAATAATGGGCACGTTGGAGGGGTTTGACATGTCAGCAAAAACCGCAGCAGATGCGAGCACAGGGTTTGATAAGAAGGCCTTGTTTAAAATTCCCGGTGACACGGGCATCCCCTTCTTTGGACATACCTTCCGGCTGTTGAAGGATCCAATCAGTTTTGGCCGCGCCATGCGCCAAAAATACGGAGACGTGTATCGCACATACAGTTTCTTCAAGCACAATGTCTCGCTGCTTGGACCGGATGCAAATGAATTTGTCCTGATGGATCGGGGCAAAAATTTCTCAAACGAGCTGGGTTGGTCACCTTATTTGGAGCGCCTGTTCCCGCGCGGTCTGATGTTGCTGGATTTTGACGAGCATAAAGCCCACCGGCATATCATGGCGGCTGCTTTTAAGACGGCCCCAATGAAAGGGTACATGGAGCGTCTTAACGATGCGATGCCGGAACGCATTGCAGACTGGGGAAAACGAAAGTCATTCCAGTTTTATCCTGCGATAAAAGAGCTCTCCCTAGATATGGCAACAATCGTTTTTCTGGGGTTGGAACCGGGTCCAGAAAGCAACAAAATCAACGAGGCGCTCACTGACATGGTTTCAGCCAGCCTGGGCGTTGTTCGCGTACCGCTGCCGGGAACCATTATGCGAAAAGGAGTGAAAGGCCGCGAGTTCATGGTCAACTTCCTGATGCAGGAAATCCCGAAACGCCGGGGCACAGAAGGCACCGACATCTTCACGCAACTTGTGAACGCGAAAGACGACGACGGCAACAGCTTCACTGACCAGGAAGTTGTGGATCACATGATATTCTTATGGATGGCCGCTCACGACACAATCACAAGCTCTGTGACAACATTAGTGTATGAGCTTGGCAGGCACACAGAATGGCAAGACAAAATCCGTCAGGAGATAGTTGAACTCGGACTAAATGATGACAGCTTACCATACGAAAAAATGAAGGACCTTGTTTTAACAGAGTATGCCTTCAAAGAGGCATTACGCATGAACCCACCAGTTCCAGCCATGCCTCGCATGACTGTTCGCGATATCGAGTTTAAGGGCCATCATATTCCGAAAGGAACAATTGTTGGGGTCAGCAACATTATGACCCACCGCGACCCCGAAACCTGGCCAGAGCCAGAAACATTTGACCCAATGCGTTTTTCACCAGAGGGCGGCGTTAAAGAAAGACACAAGTTTGCCTGGGTACCGTTTGGCGGGGGAGCCCACATGTGTCTGGGACTGCATTTTGCCTATATGCAATCCAAAGTCATCATGGCACATTTGTTGCCAAATTATGCAATTGAACTGCCGGCCGGCTACAAAACCGACTTTCAGATCATGCCGCTTATCAAGCCGGTTGATGGGCTTCCGGTTAGCTTGAGAGCACTAAACTAACATGGTTGAAAAAACTTTTGATTTCATAATCGTAGGCGCGGGCTCAGCAGGTTGCGCATTGGCTTCACGCCTTTCAGAAAACAGCAAGTTTAATGTGCTTCTTATTGAGGCAGGCAGGAAAGACGGTTCGATCAAAATCGATATGCCGGCGTTGATCAGCGAGTTGGTGCCGCCAAACGAGTTTAACTGGAATTACTGGACTGAAGAGCAAAAACAACTGAAAGGCAGAAAACTGTTTTGGCCGCGTGGCAAGGTGCTTGGCGGTTCATCGGCGATCAATGGCATGCTTTATGTGCGTGGGCATGCGCGCGACTATGATGAGTGGGCACAAATTGGTTGCACTGGTTGGTCATTTGATGACGTTTTACCTTATTTCAAAAAATCAGAGGGCAGTGACCGGGAGGCGGACGAGTTCCATGCCAACGATGGGCCACTTCTGACATCCCAACACACCTCTGATCATCCCCTCAACAAGGCGTTTTTGAACGCGGCTTCGGAGATGGGCCTGCCGTACACCGATGATTTTAATGGCGCCAATCAGGAAGGTGTCGGCTGGTATGACCAAACCATTCGACAGGGCCGCCGACAAACGACAGCGCGCACCTATCTTCGCATGGCTGAAAACAGACCCAATTTGACGATCTTGACCAATGCTCAGGTGCGCCGTGTTGTCATGAAAGGACACAAGGCAACAGGCGTAACGCTGAACCGCAATGGCAAGCAGGAAACCTGGCACGCATCGAAGGAAGTTATTCTGTCGGGTGGTGCGATCAACAGCCCCCAACTGTTGCAGCTTTCCGGCATTGGGGATCCAGACGACATCCTGGCGGTTGGCCTGCCCGTTTTGCATGAGCTCAAGGGTGTTGGCAAAAACATGCAGGATCATCTGGACATAACGGTTTATGGCCACTTGAAGGAGCCCATCAGTGTTACACGGTACAAGGCACCACATCGTGCCATCGCTGAACTCGGCAAATGGTTCTTCAAAAAACCAGGCTTCATGTCAGATTGTGTCACGCCTGTGGGCGCTTTTCTAAAAACTGACCCTGCGCTGGAGCGTCCTGACATTCAATTTCATATCATTCTCGCCATGGCGCCGGAGCCTCATGGCTTTGAAGACCCTGTTGAACATGGATTTGGTATCCATATGTGCCAACTAAGGCCCCATAGCCGAGGCACCATCAGCCTATCGTCAGATGACCCGATGGCACCGGCAAAAATTGATCCAAATTATTTGGCAGAACCTGAAGACCTTCGTGTAATGCGTGAGGGCGTTAAAATGGTACGCCAACTGATGAACCAACCGGCACTGTCCTCGTACATTGAAAAGATGGCAGAGCCTTGGGGCAACATGGATTTAGATGATGATGAGGCCATCAATGACTCAATCCGTAGTTTGTCAGAAACCATTTATCATCCGGTTGGCACCTGTGCCATGGGTCCGGCCGATAATGCCAACAACGTTGTGGATCCTGAGTTAAAGGTGATTGGCATCGATGGCTTGCGTGTTGCAGACGCCTCTGTGATGCCACGTCTTATTGGGGGAAATACAAACGCCCCGACCATCATGATCGCCGAGAAATGTGCAGACCTTATTAAATCCGAACATGCCTGAAGCAAGTTGACGATAGTCAAGGAGGCGTCGCTGCATAACTCCCATAGTCTGGATGAAACTGCTAACTAGGGAGTATGGCAATGTCTAAAAAACGTCTTTTTCTTGTTGCTGTTGACGGCAGCGAATGGTCTGAACGCGCGACATTGCGTGCGGTGAATTTAGCGGCTGAAGTCGAGGCTGAGGTTAAACTTGTGACCGTGATTCCATGGTCTGGTTTTTCCCCAATGTCGATTGAGGAGCTGTCGACGCGGCCGATTGCAAAAAAAGAAGAAGAAAATCACGCACACAATAAAATTTTGAACCCCTTGGTTGAAGCTAACAAAGATAAGGGCGTTGAGATCACGACGCACTTTGACTGGGGCAACCCCGCGGAAGTCATTGCCAATGTCGCAAAGGAAGACCACGCCAACATGGTGTTTGTTGGCAGGCGCGGTCGGTCGTCGTTTGCTGACCTCATCCTGGGAAGTGTTGCAAATTCTTTGGCACACCGACTAGGCGTACCCATCGTTCTTGTTCCCTAATAAAAAAAGGGCGCCCCAGAAGGCGCCCTTACCATTTGCCGGTGCCTCGCTTAGTAGCCGATCGCAATGCCATCCTTACGCATCTCGGTCGCACCCCAATAAACACCGCTGTTCGGATCTCGCCAGATCGCCTGGTACCCTCCAAATGGGCCTGATGTGATATTCAGCTTGTGCCCGCGCCGCGAGAGTTCATCATACACTTCACGTGTTACACCGCTCTCAAGCTCAAGAGTACCGCCATCCTGCATACGGCCCTGCCATGTGGCTTCGGTTGACCCCGTGTGATGAAAACGTGCAGCGTCTCCAGCATCCTGAACGGTCATTCCAAAGTCGAGAAGATTGATGATGATCTGCGCGTGCCCCTGTGGTTGCATGGCGCCGCCCATAAGACCAAAACTCAAAACAGGTTGGCCGTCTTTGGTCATAAAGGCTGGGATGATGGTGTGGAAAGGTCGTTTTCCGGGTGCGTACACATTGGGGTGCCCCTCAGTTAAGGAAAACTGGGCACCGCGGTCCTGAAACATAAAGCCCAACCCGTCGGGCACAAGACCCGATCCCATGCCGCGGTAGTTGCTTTGAATTAGAGAAACCATCATGCCGTTCTTGTCAGCGACAGTCAGATACATGGTGTCACCCTCCAAAAGTTGCGCGTCACCATGGTCCACATCAGTCAATACACTGTTCATGCTGATCAATTTACGGCGCTCCGCGGCATAATCTTTTGAAAGCAATCCTTCAAGCGGCACATCGTAAAAATCAGGGTCGGCATAAAATCGAGCGCGATCCTCAAAAGCCAACTTTTTGGCCTCGGTCATAACATGAAGGTAGTCCGCGGAATTGTGCCCCATAGAGGCAAGGTCATAGCCTTCCAGAATGTTCAACATCTGTAGTGCAGCAATACCTTGACCATTGGGAGGAAGCTCCCAAACGTCATAGCCGCGATAATTAACACTTACCGGGTCAATCCAGTTGCTTGTATGACTCTCAAAATCAATTTTCCTGAGCGGACCACCAATACGCTTGAAGTAGGCATCCATGGTGTCCGCAATGTCACCCTTATAAAAGACATCCCGCCCTTCTGCACCGATGCGCTCCAGTGTGTTGGCAAGGTCCGGGTTCGAGAACATTTGCCCCTCGACTGGCGCTTTTCCGTCAATCAAATACGTGGCTTTATAATTATCGATTTCTTCAACAATGCCCTCTGCTAACAGACGAGGAAAACCTTGCTCATGAAGGCTCATGTAGTAGGCAATCACCTGTGTGACAGGAAAACCTTCACGCGCATAGTTAACGGTCGGCGCCAGATTTTCAGACATAGACAACCGACCAAACTTTTCGTGCAGCATGAACCATCCGTCTACCGCGCCCGGCACAGTAATCGATAGGCTACCCCAATCCGGGATGTCATTTTTGTCCGTCAGCTTGGCCTTCAACTCGTCAAGTGTTTGACCGCGCGGCGCGCGACCAGAAGCGTTCAAGCCATGCAACTGTTCGCTTTCCGGGTCCCAGACAATCGCGAACAAATCACCCCCGATACCGTTACCTGTTGGTTCCATCAAACCAAGAGCAGCATTGGCCGCAATGGCTGCATCTACAGCAGATCCACCTTTTTTGAGAATGTCGATTGCGATTTGACTGGCAAGCGGATGGGAAGTTGCCGCCATACCTTCACGCCCGAGCACGGCGCTGCGGGTCGCCCATCCAGCGCCAAACACACGATCACCACGATTATCGCCGCGCAAAGACGCCACTGATTGTGGTCCTGAACTTGGCTCCGTCACGCCTCCCTCCTCACTCGAATTTTGCCCAATATTAAATCCTATCGCCGCCGCAATACCTATCGCCACAACGACAAACAATCCTGATTTTGCTTGCATTTTGCCCTCACCCACTAACCAACCTTTAGGCTGGTGTTACTTTGCAGGCAGTAAAATGATCACCGCTAAACCGCCCAGCCCGGCGGTTGAAAGTGAGACACTGCCCCCATACATGTCCGCTATGTCACGTACAATCGCAAGGCCAAGTCCTGTGCCAGGCACACGCTCATCAAGTCGGGTTCCGCGATTGAATAGCGCCTCGCGCTCTTCTGCCGGAACGCCTGGACCATCGTCCTCAACCTTGATCTCAAGCATAGGGCGTCTCAGGCCTTCTTCAAGTCGGACAGCTTCGATTGACAGTTTTGTGACCGCCCACTTCGCGGCATTTTCAATGATATTGCCCAGCAGTTCATCGAAGTCCTGTTTTTCCCCGTCAAAACTTAAGTCATCGGGGCAATTAACGCTGGTTTCGAGTTCCTTTTCACCGGCAATAACTTTCACCGCTTTCACCAACTTCTCCACGCGCGTCTTAACTTCTATACCCGGCCCGGTGCCGCCGCCGGCGATACGAGCCCGTTTCAGGTGATGATCAACATGAACCCGAATGTCTTTAGCTTGCCGAGCTATCAGCTCCGCACCCTTTTCTGATTTGCCATCCACTTCATTCTGAATGATTGACAACGGCGTCTTGAGAGCGTGCGCCAAATTCCCGACGTGCGTTCGCGCGCGGTCCAGAAGCTTGTCGTTCTGGTCAATCAAGCCGTTTATTTCTTCGACGAGTGGCCTGAGGTCTTCAGGCATGCGACCGTCGTCCCCGCTCTGGAGACGGGCGCTCCGGCCAGTACGTACTTCTGACAGATCACGCTTTATCTGACGCAGTGGTCTAAGGCCGTAGCTGACCTGTAATACCAGTGCGAGTGTAACTGTCACTAAAATCAGACCCAAGGCGCTGAACAACAACCAGTTAAATCTGTCAATGGCCGCCTGAACCTCCTCCATATCAGTGGCAACCTGATAATGAAACACACGGTCCGCTTCAGGCAATATAATGTCGTGCTCTGCTTGCCTGAGCGTTTGCCCATCAGGGCCAGCGGTGATCGAGTATCTGAGGGAGAAGTTGCGGCTTTCGTGGCCCGGATCCAATGCAAAATCCCAAAGCGAGCGAGAACGCTTGGGCTCCTGATCCGTCTCGGACACCTGCCAGTACCAGCCGGAATAAGGCGTCATAAAACGTTGATCAGCAAGGGTTGGGTTAAACCTGAACTCGCCCTCGGGCGATACCTCGCTAATGCCGACGAGAGTATCCAATAAAATCTCCAGTCGCTTATCCACATCAGAAAGCACATAGCTTCTGAAAGCCAACGACAGCACCACGCCACCAATTATCAGTGCGATGGAAGACCACAAAACGGCAGATACCAATAGGCGACCGGCCAAAGACGCACGAAAACGGGCAAAAGCTCCAGCTTGCACATCATTGCCACTGGATTTTATGTCCCCCCCGCTTTGGGTCACGCAGCCTCGCCTCCCCATTCCAAGCGATAACCAAGCCCACGCACAGTCTGGATAACAGGCACGCCCAACTTTTTGCGGATGCGATTCACAAACACTTCGATGGTATTCGAATCTTTATCAAAATCCTGATCGTAGATATGCTCGGTCAGTTCTGTGCGCGAAATGACTTTGCCGTCATGATGCATCAAATACGACAGCAGTTTAAATTCCTGTGCAGTGAGTTTGATTGGGGCACCATCAACTGATACACGGCTGTTCCGCGTATCAAGGCGCACAGGGCCCACCTCCAAAACGGGAGAAGTTTGTCCTGCAGAGCGACGGATCAGGGCACGAAGTCTTGCCAACAGCTCTTCAACCACAAACGGCTTGGCAAGATAGTCATCAGCGCCTGCATCAAGGCCCTCGACCTTATCGGTCCAGCTATCTCTGGCCGTGAGGATTAATACGGGCATTTCCCGACCATCAGCACGCCATCTTTTTAGAATGCTCGCGCCGTCCATGACGGGCAGACCCAAATCCAAAATGACCGCGTCATAGGGTTCGGTGTCTCCTAAAAAATGACCTTCCTCACCGTCTGGCGCAATGTCAAATGTATAGCCAGCGTCCTTTAGGTTATCCGCAATTTGTCCTGCAAGTGTTGCATCATCTTCAACGATCAGAATGCGCATAATTGCCCCTTCTCAGTTTGCCATAGAGGTCAGCGGCGGCTGACTATCGCGCCCGTTCGGGCATCAACCACCAAAACCATGACTCGTCCGTTTTCTGGCCTGACCCGCAGGTCATACTGCCAGCCTTGATTTGTCCGTCGTAGTTTTTGCCCAACCACTCTCCCACCAACTTGACTTTCGATAATTTTTTTAATTCTCGAATATGGCAGGATAGCGCCGCGCTTGAGGGCTTCCCGTGCGTCTTCGTGCTCTTGCAATACCGCACCGGACACAGGGCCGCCTGATATCGGCGCCGTGAGCCAACAAAGAGTGATGAACAGAATCCCAAACAAACGTTTCATAAGCTATAGTTTCCTAGAACAGGGCTGAACCGTTGATGAATTGGTATGATGGGAAAACATACAGCTTGTGCAAGCAAATAACAGTGCGCTGGCGCAAACTGTTGTTTCTCGGGAGAGGAAAGCAGCGATGAAATCCATTATTTTACCCCTAACACGTGACAACAACTGGCAATTGTTATCCGAGACCGCTGCCGGTCTGACAGTAAAGTTTGAGGCTGATATCACCGGTCTTTTTGTTCGGCGGGACCCAAAGTCGGCCATTCCTCTTTTGGGCGAAGGACTAACGGCCGAAATGATACAGCAGATGTGCGACGCGACAGAAGCCGAAGGTCGCAGATATGCCGTAGAGGCACAGGGCGTTTTCACCGCAGCAATGGCCGCTGCCGGTGTAACTGTTTCGCACGACGATCAAGTGGGTGGCGCTCATTGGCGGATGGTAGTGGGGGATATCGTCGACCATGTGGGCAGGTCCGCTCGCACCGCAGATTTTGCTATCTGTGAACGCCCTGCCGAAAAATACAGTGCCCAATCAGAAATCTTCAATGACCTTGTTTTCAGATCAGGCCGGTCTGTTTTGATGGTCCCCGATAATGGTGCGATCGCTTCATTAGACAATATGCTGGTTGCCTGGAATGGGCGCGCGGAATGTGCCCGTGCCGTGGGCGGCGCATTGCCGCTATTAAGAAAGGCAAAGAGTGTCAGTGTCTTGCAGATTGGCGAATTGGGCGAGGAGCGACCTACACTTGACACCATCGCCAGATATTTAACTGTGCACGGCGTTGAGAGCACAAATATCCAGGAGCCCTCAAGTGGCGGCAGCGTGGGACAAGCCGTCTACACAAAGGCGCAGGAAATCGGGGCGGACAGCATAGTAATCGGTGCCTTTTCAACAGCCAGGTGGCGTGAACTACTACTTGGTGGAGTTACACGTTTTTTGATCGAAAACAGCAATATTCCGATATACATGAGTCACTAAATATTGCTGTTTGCCAATAGCGCCACCAGACTTCATAATCACGCCAAATCCTAGCTGACCAGTTCAAACTTTGGAGACAATGGTGGCCAACGCCCTAAGAATTTTGCACGTGTTCCCGTCATTTGAACTGGGCGGGTCGCAGCGGCGCATGGTCACCTACCTTAATGCCACCAAATCTCCCAACACGCATCTCATTCATGCGATGGATGGTTGCTACGACGCCGGCGATCTTACAGACCATTTCACTAAAGCCAACCTACCTGAAGGGGCCATCCCAAAAGGTGACACATTTCATGCGGTAAAAGCTTGCAGAGCGTTGCTCGCAAAAGTGAAACCAGACCTTTTGGTGACCTATAACTGGGGCAGCATTGAATGGGTGCTTGCCAACCGCTGGCCGAAACGGGCGCCCATGATTCATATCCAGGACGGTTTTGCAGAAGATGAGCAAGCAGGTGAGTTGCCCAATCGTCGCCGGTTGCGCCGGTTCGCTTACCGCAAATGTGACCGTGTTGTAGTACCGTCGCGCCAACTGGAGGCCCAGGCGGCAGCAAACTGGAAAATTGCTGAAAATCGATTGAGTTACGTGCCAAACGGTATCGAATGCAGTCGATTTCAGGGAAAAGCTGACGGTAAACTGCTCAGCCAATTCGGCCTGTCACCAAATAATACGATTATCGGCACCGTTGCGCGGCTGACGCCAGAAAAAAACATTGGACGACTGATCGAAGCCTTTAGCAGAATCGAGAATAAGCACGCACAAGCGAAATTGGTCATTGTCGGCGACGGAGTTGGTATGTCAGCACTCAAGATGCTGGCAGAGCGAATTTGTGAACAAGAGCGAGTGATATTCACGGGAAGAATAGATACGCCAGAAGCAATAGTACCTGCATTCGATGTATTTGCGCTTTCGTCGGACACTGAACAAATGCCCATTTCGGTTCTTGAAGCTATGGCCGCGTCAAAGCCGGTAGTCAGCACCGACGTTGGAGACGTTAAAAACATGGTTGCCGCAGAAAACCGGTCCTTCATAGAAGGGTATGAAGCCCCAGAGTTGGCGGCAAGTTTGGATATTCTTTTGTCCGACCCTGCCCTTGCCTCGAGTGTTGGGGCAGCGAATGCAGCTATCGTTGAAAACGAATTTAGTTTGCAAAAAATGGTCGATACCTACGACCAATTGTTTGCCTCCAAAGGTCGGCTGTAGGCTACTCTGCGGCTGCTGGCTGAGGCAGCTTGCCAATTACGACTTCGTTTCCAGGGGCTGGGTTACGCGGCACGTTTAGCGACAGAATTAGCGAAATGGCGGCCATCGCTGCACCTGCGATGAAGACATAAGACGGCGACAAAATCCACAAATAGGCGCCAAAAAACCAGGGGATTACGACAGCCGCGATATGGTTGATAGAAAAACTGACACTCGATGTAGCCGCGATGTCTTTGCCATCAGCGATTTTCTGCAGATAGCTTTTTTGTGCAATTGCAAAGGCGAAAAACACATGGTCGACCACATAGAGTGCGGCAGCAATTATTGGATCCTCGACAAAAGCATAACTAGCAAAAACAATGATCAGTCCGATGTATTCAAACACCAACATTGTGCGTTCACCGAACCGCGCAATCAGTGACCCGATTTTGGGTGAAATCAAACTTGTTACCAGCTGGTCCAACAAATAGAGCCCTGCGATGGTAGATACGGAAAACCCGAACTTCTCAACAAGCAGAAAACCAGCGAAAACGACAAATATCTGACGCCGTGCGCCCCCCATGAATGTCAGTGCATAGTAGAGCCAATAACGCTTTCTAAGCACGACCGTTTTGTGCTGCGCCTCTTTGCTCTCGTATCGGGGAAACGCAGTCCAAATGAATAGGGCCATTAAAATGGTGACACTACCGCCAACTGCGTACAGCCATGCATAAGGAATGGTGAATAGTTCAAGTATCAGCCACAAAGAACCATATGCAATGATCGCCGCAACGGACTTGGCTGACAGCTGCCATCCCATGGCGCGCGGCGCCCGTTCCTTGGACAGCCACTGCAGCGACAGAGACATTTGAACGGTTTCATAATAATGGAAGCCAATCGACATCAGCACAGTGGTAAAATAAAGACCGTATTCGGTCGGCAACAAACCCGTGATAGCGATGCCGAACCCCAACACGGCCAGCGACACCACTGCCAAAACCTGTTCCCGCATCAACAACAGCAAAAATACAGCTGTGAATGCCAAAAAGCCTGGCACCTCCCGCAAGCTTTGCAGAATGCCAATTTCACGGCCGGTAAAACCTGCCATTTCGATGGTGAAATTGTTGAGAAGCGCCATCCATACGGCAAAGCTGAAAGGCCCTGC
This sequence comes from Kordiimonas sp., assembly GCA_963921265.3. Lineage (GTDB taxonomy): Bacteria > Pseudomonadota > Alphaproteobacteria > Sphingomonadales > Kordiimonadaceae > Kordiimonas. Next base: position 3,788,852 of record OZ001196.2, on the reverse strand, counting down.
CGCAGCAATAAGCACCAGACATATTTCCGGGCTTTGCCAGCTCTTGGCTCTGTTATTATTGTCAGGCATGGGGAGGCGCCTCAATTAAATGTGTGAGGCGCCACCATAAAGATTTTGCCAAAGATCGCTAGCCAAAGTTTGGTTCGCGTTTCTGTGTGAAGGCCATGACGGCCCCTGCAAGCTCAGGTGACAAAAGTTGCGCACCAAATGCCTTACTCTCTAACGCCATGCGTGCAGCGAGCTCATCCTTGTCGCCGCGCATCAGGCGTTTGGTGTGTTTAATAGCCGCAGGAGCGCGCTTCGCAAGCAATCCTGCAGCCTTCGCGGCAGCAGCGGTTAGTTCATCAGGCGCAAAAACGGCGGACGCTACGCCGTACAAATCTGCTTCAGCTGCGGTCAGGCGCTTTCCAAGCATAAAGATTTCCGCCGATTTTGCATGACCAATACGTGCGGGCAACAACAGCGAAGACGCCGCCTCCGGCACAAGTGCCAGATCAACAAATGGTGCAGAAAGTTGTGCAGTTTCAGATAAATAGACGATGTCGCAGTGCAACAGCATGGTGAAGCCAACGCCAACTGCCAACCCGTTTACTGCTGCCACCATTGGCTTTTCAGCGAGCACCAGTTGTTTCAGAAACTGTGAAACAGACGCGTCTTCCGTCAGCGGCGGATTATCCCTGAAATCCATAAGATCATTTCCTGCCGTAAACGCATCACCATTTGCCGTAAACAGGATGGAGCGAACGTCATCATTGGTGTTGGCGTCTGCCATTGCGTCTGCCATCTTCTGGTACATGGCAGCCGTGATCGCGTTTTTTTTGTCCGTTCGATTGAAGGTGATGGTTAAAACACGATCTTCAATTTTGGTCAGAATATCGTCCGTCATTGTTTGTCCTCTCAGGAAACTTTCTGAATTTTGGATTGTTGTTGATCTGCCCCACTTTCGACGGCGCGGATCAGGTTTTCACAGGCTTCGGCAAATTGAGAAGCTGAAATATTGTCGCCAAGCGCATTAACAAGCGCGGCATTGTTTTGGGCGACTAATGGTTCTGCCCTTTTCAGGATTTTTTTACCCTCGGGTGTGAGAGTAATGGCAAAGCTTCTGCGGTCAGTTTCTGACCGCACGCGCTTGAGCAAGCCTTTACTTTCCATGCGGTCTACCAGGCCAGACATGGAGGTGATTTTCAGGCCAACCGCTTGAGCAAGTTCACCCATGGCGGCACCGTCTTTGCTCTTCAAATACATCAATACCGCGCTCTGGGTCGTACTAATACCTAAAGCTTCCCCCAGCATTTGATCGCCTGCGCGAAACAATGCTTGATGCAGCCGGTGCACAAGGTGAAACAGTCTGGGATTAGTTTTGTCAGTCATACTATCTGCGCTCAATCAATTATTTCGTATACGAAGTATATTGATTAACCGCCCGGTCAAGGCGCAAAGCAAATTTTTTAAATTTTGCTAGTCAGCTGCCACAGTTGCTGGCCGCTCTTAAGATACTTGGCTTCAAAGGGCGTTATAGGCTGGCTTGGAATTAAGGCATCAAGACTTGAAGTTATTCCCGCAACTTCAAGAGCGATTTGAAACTCCTGCAAATACAGCTTCCAATTGGATCTGAGCTCCAGCTGTGCCCTGATTTTCACTATGTCTGCAAACACCGGCGCACCGTGCCAGCGTCGGCCGAGATGCGCCGCTTTGGGCCAAGGGTTGGGATAAAGAATGTAGTGGCGGTCAACCTTCAGACGCGATTGAACCAAGAGGCCGTAAAAGTCGTTCAAATCTGCTTGCAAGAGCAGCATATTGTTTGGGTCTTCGTGCGCGCGCTCCCTGGTTAATCGCTTAATGGATTTGTCGACCCCAATGATCTGATGCTCAGGATACTGGACGGCCAGATTGCGGGTACTATCCCCTACTCCACAGCAAGCATCCAATATCAATGGAGCATTTTTGTTCGCAGACAGCCACTCCTCCATTCGCTCAAACGCCTGACGAGTATGGGCAGCCACCGGTTTTTTTGAAACACTATTCAGATGCTTTGAGACAACCGCTTCCAGCCTGTGATGGGGGCCGGGCTGGTTGCTTTCGATGGAACGAGAATTCGCCGCACACATGGCAAGGGCGTTAGATCACATAGCCGTATATGGCCACGAAATGACAAGCTGCTCCAGCAATGACAAAGAGATGCCAAATCACGTGCGTGTAAGGCCAACTTTTCATCGCGTAAAATCCAGCCCCGATGGTATAGGCAAGGCCGCCCGCAATAATCCAGTTAATCGCGGCACCGGGCAATTGCTCGGATAGGGGCGCGATCATCAAAACACCGGCCCAGCCCATGGCAAGATACAACAACAGTGATAACAGACTAAACCGTTTTCCGGTTTGTTTTATAAAAGCCCTGAGTTTTAGAGCGATGCCCAGCACGGCAGCGGCCCAAGCGCCCACCATCACCCAAATGCCTGTGCTAATGGGCAAGCTAATGAGCGCAAACGGCGAATATGCCCCTGCGATCTTCAGATAAATTGCAGAGTGATCCAGCATTTTGAAAAAACCGGCTGCCTTGGTCGCAAACAAGCTGTGATAAAGCGTTGACGTCGTGAACATTGCAATCATGGCACCGCCATAAAGCGATACAGCAAGAACGCCGATGGGCCCACTATCCACTTTCATCAATAAAAAAGCCAAGGCCGCAACAGACAGCATAGCCGCAATACCATGCGTAACCGCATGAAGCACTTCTTCACGTACGCTATATTGCTGGGGCATCACAGTTGTCATTTGGACTTCCTCATATTGCCAGAACCCTACTGTCAGGCGGCTTTATTCACCAGAAAAATCGCATATCAATCCCTACGGGATTGGCCATGTCGGCAGATTTTACATTACCAAAATTTAATGTTGAACCAGCAATCCATGCCAAAAAACACAGCGTACCCAGCGATACAATCTAACACTTAGTCCAAACACGACAGGAGACTTTCATGAAATCAACTCTCAAAATTATTGGTGCATCCCTGCTGGCGTCGGTTGCTTTTTCAACAATACCATCAGCAACCGCCGGTGATCATGGCAAAACAGTACGCGCTGCTACCGTCGATATCGTTGACACGGCCGTCAGTGCAGGGGCATTCAACACTTTGGTAGCCGCTGTGCAGGCAGCGGACCTTGTTGATACGCTCAAATCCGACGGCCCCTTCACAGTTTTTGCACCCACTGATGAGGCTTTTGCAAAACTGCCAGCTGGCACAGTTGAAAGTCTGCTGAAGCCAGAAAACAAAGCTCAGCTCGTGGCCGTGCTTACATACCACGCGGTACCAGGCAAAGTGGCGTCAGGTGACCTGGCCGGCAAACGCCTGGAAGCCAAAACAGTACAAGGCACCACCGTTGACATTGACGCAACCGAGGGTGTGCGCGTGGACGGCGCCAATGTTGTCCAAGCTGACATAATGACGTCAAACGGTATCATTCACGTAATTGACCGGGTCATTCTTCCTTAATACCTCCTGAATGACCCAGGCTGTCGGGCACAGAGTTTCGTGTTCCGGCAGCCTTAATCATCTTGCAAGCGCAAACATCTTACGGCTAGTCTCTCCGCTCATCGATTAGGGGAGACCGTCATGAAACACTTTTTGCTTATTCCGGCGCTCGCACTCTCGCTCTCCGCATGTGACAGCGGGCAAACCGGACAATCCAGTTCAGATACTGCTCAACCAGTTGCAGAGGCACCTGCGCCAAAATATTCCGCACAGGCCTTTTTCGACACGACTACCTTCAGTCCTGCTTCGGGCTCAGGCCAAGGCTTTTCTCCGGATGGCAGCAAAGTGCTGATATCCAGCGACGAAACCGGCATTTTTAATGCCTATGCCGTTGATGCAGCGACCGGAGAACGCGCACAACTGACAAATTCAACGACAAGTGCAACCTTTGGGGTCACTTATTTCCTTAGCGATGAGCGCATTCTTTTCACTGCCGATGGCGGCGGAGACGAGCTGAACCATGTCTGGGTCCGTGAGCTGGATGGCACCGTGACTGACTTAACGCCTACTGAAAACACCAAAGCCGCTTTTGTCGGCTGGAATGCTGACGGCGACGAATTCTACATCTCGACCAACGAACGCGACGCTAAAGCTTTCGACCTGTACGCCTATAAAACAGATGGCTATGACCGCCGCATGGTGTTTGAAAACACAGAGGCGCTTGCTTTGTCTTCCCTCAGCAGAGACGACCGCTATCTTGCCATGACGATGAACCGCACGTCAGCAGACAGCAATGTGTACCTTAAAGACCTGGCAAGCGACGCTGCACCCGTTCTCGTAACCGAGCATGAAGGCAATATTGCCTATGGCACTTACGGTTTTTCAGTAAACGGCAAGTTGATCCTGTCCTCGAATGAGGCTGGCGAATTCACTGAAGCCTATGCCTACGACATCGAAACCGGTGACAAGAAACCTTATGTGACAGCCGACTGGGACGTATGGGGCGTAAGCTATTCCAATTCCGGTCGTTACCGCGTTGAAACGGTGAATGTAGACGCCGAAACCAAAGTTACTGTGCGCGACGGTCAAACCGGTGAACCTATCGTCATGCCAGACCTGCCAGCTGGCAACGTGGTCGCTGTACGTTTCGACCCGGACGACAGCCACATTGGAGTTGCTTCGGTTTAGTGGAGAGCCATTTCAGTTAATTGGCTATCGTCCTTTCCTTCTGTATGGGGGATTTATAGCCGATTGTCGAGTGCTTGCGCACTGGATTATAAAAAGCATCAATATAGTGTCCGATCCTTGTTGTTGCCTGTTCCCGTGTCTGGAAGCTTGTTTGCCACACCAGCTCGACTTTGATTGTTTTGAAGAAGCTTTCAGCGACACTGTTATCATAGCAATTGCCTTTCCCTGACATGGATCCGCGCATGCCATGATATTTGAGCTTTTTTTGATACTCGTAGGAGCAATATTGACTACCGCGATCGCTGTGATGGATCAGGCCAGGTGATGGATTGCGCAGCATAATTGCCTTGTCGAGAGCGCTGATGGCAAGCTCTTTCTTCAACCTGTCACTTGTTGCCCAGCCCACAACCCTGCGGGCATACAGATCAATGATGACGGCCAGGTAAAGCCAGCCTTCCGCTGTCCAGATATAACTGATGTCCCCAGCCCACTTCCGGTTGGGCGCTGCGGCTGTAAAATCCCGCTCAAGCAGGTTGGGATAAACCGGGTTTTTGTGGTCGCTATCTGTTGTCCTTTTGAACCGGCGCTTCTGTCTGGCTTTCAGCCCGTCTTCCCGCATCAGGCGGGCAACCCGCCTGCGGCCAACAGGTAATCCCTGTTCCTGCATTTCAACCGTCATGCGCGGGCTGCCGTAAGTCCCATTCGACTGATGGAACAGGCACTTGATATAGGCCAGATATCGCCTGTCGTCCTGCGCCCGTTTGCAAACAGGGCGTCCTCTCCATGCATAATAGCCGCTGACACTGACACCTAGTAACCGGCAGGCCCTGGAAACAGGCAGGCACGCTTCCTTCGCATCAATAAGCGCAAACCTCATCGACTTTCCTTGGCGAAGAAAGCCGTGGCCTTTTTTAGCAGGTCGCGCTCCGCCCTGAGGATCTGGTTCTCACGGCGAAGACGGGACAGCTCCTTCTCTGAACTCTCCTCACTGGTAGCAACTGGGCTATCATCATCCCGAAACTCACGCCGCCATGTGTTCAGTGTCGATCGGCCTATACCAAGGTCAGAGGCAACCTCAATAATCGTCAGACCGCTTTCATAACTCAAGCGAACCGCTTCCCGCTTAAATTCCTCAGTATAAACCCTGTGGGGTGAAGACATAAAACATACTCCTCATCATAATCAGATTATTCTGAGGCTCTCCACTAAACCGAAGCAAGTCCACATTTCGTTCCTCCTGAACGGCGATACAAGCCCAAGCGATCTTTATGTGATGGACTTGGCTGCCGGATCTGCTGAGCGCCTTACGAACGCTCTCAATCCGGCGATTGACCAGGCCAACCTGGTTGAAGCTTCGATCGTCCGGTACCCAAGCTTTGACGGAACACTGATCCCGTCCACGCTCTATAAGCCAAAAGGTGCGAGTGCCGAGAACAAGGTTCCTGCGCTTGTGCTAGTACACGGTGGACCTGGTGGTCAGACCCGTCGCGGATACCGTGCCTTTGTGCAGCACCTTGTTAACCACGGTTATGCCGTTTTAGGTGCAAACAACCGCGGGTCTTCCGGGTACGGCAAAACTTTCTTCCATATGGATGATAAAGCTCACGGCGAGGGCGACCTGCAGGATATCGTGATGGGCCGCACCTACCTTGAAAGCCTTGACTGGGTGGACGGCGACCGTGTTGGCATCATTGGCGGGTCTTACGGCGGTTTCATGGTGGCTGCAGCGCTCGCGTTTGAACCAGAAGCCTTTGACGTCGGCATCAACATCTTTGGTGTCACAAACTGGGTCCGCACGCTTAAGTCAATTCCACCATGGTGGGAAAGCTTCCGCGAAGCGCTTTATGACGAAATGGGCGACCCAGCCACTGACGAAGAACGCCATCGCCGTATTTCGCCGCTATTCCACGCCAAAAATATCGTCAAACCGATGCTGGTGGTGCAAGGCGCGAATGACCCGCGTGTTCTTCAGGTGGAAAGTGATGAGATTGTCGCCGCCGTGGAAGCGAACGGTGTACCGGTTGAATACATCCTGTTCCCGGATGAAGGCCACGGCTTCAGGAATAAATCCAACCGGATAACGGCATCTGACGCCTACGTAGCGTTCCTTGATACCTATTTGAAGGGCAGCGCTGAAACCAGTCGCTGATCAATCCAGGTAAATACAAAAAGCCCGCTTTCGAGCGGGCTTTTTTGACCAGTTGAAAACTCTGCTTAATCGAATTCCATGATTTGGTCGAGATGGGTTGCACAGGCACCAAGTAATTCTTTTGACGCCTCCGGCTCGGCAATTGCTCTAGCCAAAATCAACCCGCCAACAGACATAGCTAATGACGCCATGGAGGCATTCTTTGTTTCTGTCGAATGTTCTTTGCCAGTCGCTTCAATGTAAGCCGTCAAAAGATCGTCGAAAGAAGAAGAAAAACCTCGCTTCGCCTCTTCAGACCCTCTGGCAACTTCGATCGCAGAAGAAGCCATCGTGCATGCGATTGCAACTTTCTCTGTGTTATCCGGGTTTAGATAATAGTGGCTCGCCACACGTGCTTTCTCAGAAGCAGGTATAGTCTGCACCTCAAGCAATTTCTTAACTTGGTTTGCAAAGTCAAATTCTTCACTAACTACTGCAGTGAATAAATCTTCCTTGGATTTAAAATGAGCGTAAAACCCACCGTGTGTTAAGCCAGCAGCGCTCATAATTTCCCCGACGCTGACCTTTTCATAACCTTTCTTGCGAATTAGGCGGCCCGCCTCCAGAAGTATCCGGCTTTTTGTCTCTTCAATGTGTTGTTTTGAATAACCCATATGCAAACCTCAGTACGTTTAACATTGTTTACTAACAGATTTTCAACTGGCGGCAATGCACAGTGTGCTTTCCCAAATCGAGTTAGTCGAAACATGTAAAAAAGTGTCCATTGACTCCAGTTACTTTTTAGATATGATGCTCATAATATTTAAAAAGGGAAGGAGTTAAATATGAATTCTGTTGTTCATTTTGAGGTGATTGGAAACGACGGTGAAAAAACGCGGGCGTTTTTCAGTAGTCTTTTTGGCTGGAGTTTTAACACCGATAACCCGTTAAAATACGGGGCGACCATGCCACCTACAGGAGCTGCCGGCATTCCAGGAGGAGTATCTGGCCCATACCCGGGCTCTGCGGACACGTACGCCACTTTTTATGTCATGGTAGAAAATATTGAATCGAAGCTCGCCGCGGTGGAAGCTCTTGGCGGCAGACAAATAATGCCTCCAATGTCGCTTCCCGGCGGGATGCGGGTTGCACAGTTTGAAGATATTAACGGCATTCGTATTGGCTTGCTGGAAGCGTCGGGCAAAAGCGCATGAGCAAAGCACTCCTTCATGTTTTCCCGTTTTCGAATTTCTGTGAAAAGGCCGCCTGGGCTTTGGATATTCATGGGATTCCATTTCATCGTCAGATGTATCTACCTATGATGCAGGCGCGGAGAATAAAAAAAATATCTGGACAGACCTTGGTACCTGTTCTGGAACATCAGGGAAAAGTTATCGCTGGGTCCGCCAAAATCGTTGGCCATCTGGAAGAATTGAGCGGAACTGGAGTGCTCTACCCCAAAGACTTTGGCCTCAAAGCGGAGGCGATAGCCTGGCAAAATGAACTGGACGAATTTGGTCCTACAGTGCGTGCAGAGTTATTTTATTGGATCCTGGCCGACAAATCCTTTGCATTTAAGACAATGACGGCAGGAAAAAGCGGGCTAGCCGTTGCGGCCTATCGCCCGATGTTCAAAATGATGAGCCCGATACTGAAAAAGAAACTGAAGCAACGGGTACCAGATCAAGCGGTTCTGCGTGCAACAGTTATGAAAAAACTGGACAAAATTGCCGAAGCCACCGCAAGCTCAGGGTATTTGGTGGGTAATACATTCTCTGTCGCAGACTTAACAGCTGCGTCGATCATTTTTCCTTTGTTTTTACCAAACAGCTCGCCGGCCTCTTCTATATTCAGGAACCATGAGAGTGGTGTCCGGTGGCTGGAGGAGTGGGATAAACATCCAGCGAAAAGCTATGTTGAGAGGATATACCAATCGCACCGATAGCTAATGGCTTTGCTCAACTGTGAACGGCTTTTACCCACGGACCGAAAGCGGAATTGCCAAGCCATTCCACCTGCGCTTTAGCCATTGCCTCATTTACGCCTTCCTGCGGACGATATGTGGGGTGCACAGCTTTTCGAAGGGGTCGATCGCCGGCTGGCATGGCCATAATGGCTGACATGGCGCGTGGAATATCCATTGGGTCCGCGCTACGACCAGAACCATCTTCCTGACCCATGCGTGCAACCAATTGCGCATAGCCTTCACGTAGTTCTTCGGGCATACGCGCTTTCAACTCATTGTTGTAACGGTTGCGATTGACCCAGATTTTTGTTGGATAGCCCCCTGGCTGAATGATTGTAACGTCGATGCTATGAGGCACCAGCTCATACGCCAGTTGTTCGCTCATCGCCTCCAGTGCAAATTTGGTCGCTGAGTAATGGCCTGCGCTCGGCACGATCAAACGTCCCAGCTGCGACGAAACATTGAATATCTGTCCACTTTTGGCTGCTCGCATGGCAGGTAGTGCCGCTTGCCAAACTCGCTGAGGACCAAACACATTGGTATTGAACGCAAGCTCGGTAGCCTGCATATCCTGTACTTCTACGGGGCCCGTTATGCCGATGCCTGCATTATTGACGATCACATCAAGCTTGCCATCAGCTCCAGCCTCTGCGTCAGCCACCGCCTTTTTAACGCTTTCGTCGGACAAAACATCAAGTTCAAGGATTTGAATGTCGAGATTGTCTCGTAGCGCTATTTCTGCAAGCTCCTCTGCTTCAGGGCGCGGAAGATTTCGCATTGTAGCAAACACCTCTGCGCCGCGCCTTGCAAAATGCTCTGCCGCCAGTCTGCCAAAACCAGAAGAAGTGCCGGTGATAAGGATTGATTTGCCAGAAAGGTCAGCTTCACCCTCAGCTGCCCTTGCTATTGATGCTGCTGCTTGCATCACAGGCAGTGCCGCAGTTGCCAGTGCAGTACCCACCAAAAACCGTCTACGACTAGGATTAATTTGTTCACTCATCGAGGACCTCCCGCTCCAACACTTCGCATATTGTTAAGATAGCTTGCTGCTCAACTTAATCAATCGCATCTGCCGGCAACGGGAATTCTTCCGTTTCAGCCATCCAGAAAATGCTGACTATCCACCAGCGATCATTGTCTTTCAGAAGCTGGATACTGTTAATGCCGCGCATAAACGGCTCGGCGTCTCCCAGGGTGCGTTTGGCCGCGTACGTACTAAAAACCTGCGCAATGGTGCCATATTCGTCGACACGGCGGCCGATTTCGATCTCGTGAAAACCATTTTCAATCAAAAAAGGGCCCGAACGCTCGATGTATTCTTCAGGCGACATGACACGCATGCCGACGGTGCCATCAGCGCCTTTGCCTGACGGGATCAAGCGTGCGCCCGGTTTAAACAGGTAGCGAAACAAGGCCCAATCGCGCTCAACACCTTTATCCCCTGAGATAACGGCATAAAGCGTTGTTAGTGTGCTCTCCAGTGTAGCCACTTTGTCCGCATATTCTTCGTCTGACGCTTTGACCGAGCAGGTCACCAGAACAAGTGACAGTGTCAACCAGAGATGTTTCATGAGCCCCTCCTAAAATTCCCTATCGTCATCCCACACCATAGTTCGGGCCTGACTATTCCGGCACCACATCTTTCAATGGCACCATGCGGATATCCGCGTGACCAGCCGCAAATGTGCTGTAAAAAAGAAATTTACCATCTGGCGATAGCGATGCACCATACTCATATTCTTTGGTGTTTACGGCTTTCCCAAGATTTACTTCGGCTTGCCAAACCCCATCCACCTTTTGGGTAAAATACAGGTCATCACCACCAAAACCACCCGCGCCGTCCGTGCGTGCAAATATCATCCGGTTGCCGCTGGACCACAGAAATGTATCCGGCTCAGAGCGCTCGGTATTGAAAGCGTTAACGGGTTTCACTTGCCATCCATCTTGTCCAATTCGTGCCAGATACATATCAGACGCGCCCTTGCCGCCTGGTCTCCTCGAGGAAAAATAGATGGATCCTTCACCGTCCATCGCAGGGTGAATGTCGGGCGCGCTTGAATTTACGGGCTCGGGCAACATTTCAGCATTGCTCCAACCTTGCGCACTGAGGGTGACTTTCCAGATGTTCCAGTCATCTGTTGCCGCGCCACCCTCGGAGCGCTTCGAGCTAAATACCACCATGTTGCCGTCCGGGGAGAAACGGGCACCTCGCTCATCCACATCTACAGCAAAGGGTGCCAGCACCGGCGCCTGCCATGCACCGTCTTCATATTGGGTAAAATAGATGCGATGATGGCCAAATCCGTCATCGTGTTGGTCATAAAGTGCCAGATTGCCAGAAGGGTGAACCGAAAGCCACGACTCTCCTTGCGGGCTGTTGATCGTGTCCAGCAGTCGTTGCCACTTGTCTTCATCATCACTTGCAGCTGTGCCGATAGATGAGGCCGCAATCATTGCGGCACCTATCATTGTTTGACTACCCATATATGCGACCTTCCCCCTCGATAATACGAAAGGGGAAAATAACAAATTCGCAGTCGGATTTACTTCGAATTGCGACAGATTGTTCCGTGCGCACTACTGGACGAAACATCGGCTTTTGAAGTTTGCCGTTCTTGATGGGCTATTTAAAGAAAACTCGAGCCGCACCCGACTTGTCAAATGGCTTCCAGTCATCCTCCGGCTGCGCGAGGCGATCAGCAATCGCAAACATCACCAACGGGTTGACACCGAGGCCCAAATGACTTGCCGGCACTTCAATGTTTTCGGTCTGGCTGTCTTGTTTCTTTTGCACGGACCGCCGCCAGGCAACGATTGAATCCGTTTTGGAGTAGATAGAGGTGGTGGGTACGGGCGGTGCTTCACCAAGGGTGCGCCTGCGCTTGCGTTCTTCCGCATTTGGCGTTCCGTTTACGGCCATGAAAGCTCCGTCAACCGGCTCGCTCACCGCATGACCTGAAATCGGGCTTCCGAGCGAAATGACCTGTCGCACACATTCTGGGTGTGCTTTAGCTATTTCGCGCGCGAACACACCGCCAAGGCTCCAACCCACAATCGAGACCTTGCGGCCATGACTATCGCTAAAGGCGCGCAGAAGCGCCTGCATCTCGGCTTCCCGCTCTTCGTTTACCACCACATTACGACCCAGATCCCAGCCGGATGTCACATATCCTAGGTCTTTGAACAGCCGTCTCATGGGGCCTGTTGAAAAGTCGCTTGCCATAAAGCCAGGCAAAAACAAAACCGGGTGGCCATCCCCTTTTGGAAAAGCCCGCATCAATAGGCGGGTTGAGAAAAAGGCATTAAACTCAAAAATTGCCCGGCTCTCGCTCAAGAGCGCTGCCATCAGGCGCAAGTTCATCGCTTGGCTTGGTCGCATGTCAGTATCTCCTCACAACCAACCATATAGGCCGAAGTTAGAAAGCACATACTAACAAACGAGAGAGACAGGCGAAAAAGCCTGTCTCTAAGGTAATTCTGAGCGCCAAACTAGTGTAGCTTGGGGTCTGGACTTTGGTCCGATTTTGATTGGGTCTTCGCCTTGGGCGTGGCTTTTGGTTTTGCCTTTGGTTTGGCTTTTGCTGCAGGGGTGCCAAGCTTGGCGGCGGCCCTGACGTGCTCATCATAACTTTTCTGCATGCATTCAGCATAAAAATCCGGATCAGGCACGGCGTTACGGTCAGCTGTGAAGCTGAGGGTGATTTTGCCCATATAGCTCTGCACCACGTGGCCCAGTCGCATGCCATCTACAAGACAAAGCATGCCATAGTTTGCCACAAGTTGGGCTCCGGCCGAATAAATCGGGATAGGCGGGCCGGGAACGTTTGTGACGACAGTATTGATGAACGGCTTGATCCGATCAGCGAGCTTCAGGCGAGTGTAGAGCATGGACCCGATGTTCATTACGGGCGCTGACGAGAGTTTGGCCATTTCCGCCATGTCCCGCGCCCCCATGGTGTCGGTCAAGCCCTTTGCCTTGCCGGTTTCTTCATGCACAAACTTCATGCGCTCGGCTGCGCTGGCGATATGAGAGCCAAGTGGCACAAACATCGCGGCAACCTGATTACCCATCGTATTGCGCTCGCCTTCCGTTCGCACCGAAATGGGTGCCATTGCCGTTACTGTTTCCTCGGGCAACTCCCGTTTGGCATCCATATACATGCGCATGGCGCCGCCAACGACTGACAACATTACATCATTAAGTTTCGACCCTTCAGACAAGGCCCGAATTTTGTTCACATCTTCGATACTGAAGGTGCGCGCATCAAACATACGGTGCGGTGATACGGTTCCATTGAAACGAGTTTTCGGTGCCTTCAAAAGGGAACCCATTTCAATCTCACCGCTCAGCATTCGGCCAGCGGCCTTCGCCATGCCAGGTGCGCTTTTCGCAAACGCCCGCATTTGTCGGAGTGGATTTGACAGGCTTCGCACATACCCCCGCATAAACATCCCAAGCTGGCTTGGGTCACTCTCGGGACGCCATTCGTCTTTGGTGGCCGGCGGTTCCGTTGTAGCAGTCAAGGTGTGCAGGGCCTTCATCATATCAACGCCCGACGCACCATCGATAGCCGCATGGTGCACTTTGCTGATCATTGCATACGAGCCCTTCGGGATACCCTCCACATTATCGAGACCCTCAACAATCGTGATCTCCCAAGGCGGACGGCTCAAATCCAGGGGCCGCGCAAAAATACGGGCCGCCTGAATACAAAGCTGCCGCCAGTCTCCGGGTTTTGGCAGAGCCACGTGACGCACATGAAACTCAAGGTCAAAATTGATGTCTTCAACCCAATAAGGGTAATCAATGCCAAATGGCACCTTCACCATTTTTTGACGCATGGTTTCTGAAAGATGCAGCCGGTCCTGAATGAAGGAAAGAATGTCCTTGTAGCGGACAAACCCGCCGGGCGCCGTTGATGGGTCATAAATTGACGTAGAGCCAATATGTACCGGTGCCACCGGTTGCTCCATCGCGACAAAAGCCGCATCCAATCCTTGCATTTGCTTCATGATGTTCCCCACCTACCAATTGATAGAAGCAAGGTATCACACTTTTTCCAGCGGTGCAGCAGCGCAATTGCCGGCAGTTTAGCGCTTTGCCAGATGTCGCCAAAAACCCTCTAACGGACCCTGTTTAAAATGCTGCAACCACAGCTGGCATAGGAGTAGCTGAAGCGCCCACACCGCTAACACAAGCAATAGCATGACGTCATGGTCAAGCTTGTCGAAATACTGCGGGACAACCATGTGGAAAACCGCCAAGAAGAAAACAGAATGGAATATGTAGTTGGTGAGCGCCATGCGGCCAACAGCTTCTACGGTTGTTTTAACCGAGCTTGAGAGCCTTGGGTAATACAAATGAATTGCTGATAGCACCGAAAAGGCCATGACGGCGCACCCACTTCTGAAGGTGATGTTTTGCAGCGGCAGTTCTGACGTGAACCCAAGATATGGTCCAACTGAGGGGTTCGCTCCTACACGGGCAAAAACACCGTAGAGAACGAGGGGCAACCCGACGCCTAAACTGACCAGCAAAAACGTTTTGTAGAACTCCGGGGCTTTGCCACCTTGCAATATCTTCATTCGAAAGAGCGCCATGCCGATCAACATGAAACCAAGGGCATTCCAGACCCGAAAGTAAGGCAGTGCTGTCCATTGAAGGAATTGATTGCGCCATGCGTTGTAAGCGAAAAGATCGCTGTAACTGCCAGCATATGCCGCAGCGATGCCGGAAGGCGCCTCGCCGTATTCAACCCAGCCAAATAGCCAAGCATCTATTGTGTCCAAATAAAGCTGAGGCCACTCGCCGATGATAAGCCCTATTACTTTCAGCACAATTCCGACGAGAAACAGCGTCCATATTGGCGCCCTGAAAAATAGCAATAGCAGAGGCCCGCAAAAAGCATAGGTGATCAGGATGTCCCCTGGCCAAATGAGGTAAGCATGCGCCACCCCGAAAAGAAGAAGAACCCCCATGCGCCGCAAATAATATGTAGTGAACCGCTTGGTGACCCCTGCCTTTCCGGCCAGCAAATAAATACTGGCACCAAACAGCATGGCAAACAGTGGCATGAAACGCTGGTCAAATATCAGATACTGCGACAACCATGCGGCTACGCTCGTAATGTCCGGATCGATCATACGAGACATGCTGTCCCCAACATGCCACGGCACGTTAGCAACCAACATCCCAAGCACGGCAATACCCCTGACAAAATCCAGAGAGGTAATGCGTCCGTTGGCTTCCAAATCAGTTTTCTGTTTATCGATCAATCTGTCTAACCCAAAGCCAATGTGACAGCTGCTCCATGCTGCTGCGGCAAAAGTCATATTATATAGTGCAACGAAAGAAATGATGGGAGGACAATGAAATTCAAATGCCAGCAATATGCGATAGACCGTTGCAGCAGTTGAGTGAGCGGGGCATTGGAGAAGCTGTATTAAACAGAATTGTACATTTGCGATTTCGAATTAAAATGCGGTAAACGCTGTTCAAAGCATTATGCGCGAATACAAATTAGAGAACCGCCATGGAAAAAATAGCAATTTTTGGTTCATCAAGCTTTGGGCGGGAGGTGGCCGATATCTGTCACGAGCTCGGCATTAAAGAAATGGTATTTATCGATGACTTTACCGATGCTGAAGAAGCCACAGGCATACGAATTTTCAAAAACCGGGATGTTAACTCCCTAAAGACGCAAGGCTATGAATTCGCAATTGGTGTTGGCGCACCAGAAATTCGCCAAAAAATTGCTGCCGAATTTCCAGACCTGCCCTACCCCAATCTTGTCCATCCTTCCGCAACTTTTGGAAGGGGCCAACGGGAAGCCATAGAAAATTCGCACGGCAATATTATCGCTGCAGGTGTACGGCTTAGCCACAATATCCAGCTAGGCAATTTCACTGTGCTGAATCTCAATGCCGTTGTCGGCCATGATTGTATTCTGGAAGATTATGTATCGATCATGTCTGGTAGCCTCATATCCGGCAATGTGGCGATACGAGACAGCGTCTACATCGGATGCGGCGTCAGTGTCATCAATGGCACTGCACAAAAAAAGGTGGAAATTGGCAAAAATTCCGTGGTCGGCATGGGGGCTGTTGTGTTACGCGATGTTGACGAGGAGTCAAAAGTGTTTGGCAACCCCGCAAGACAGATGAGATAGCGGGCGCTGATACAAATGTCGACGACGCCCAGTTAAGGATGGTTTCCAGCACTTTTATCGCAAAATTGAATCGGTAGACATTCCCAAGACAAATTTTTTAGAATTCATGAGAAAATCATTGCGTTAGGCGATTTCCGTTAGGATACGCAGCCTAACGAGATGCGGATCCATCTCATCTATCTCTAATCTGAAAAGCTTATGTAAGGACCCACATATGGACTCTGTTGAAAGTAAGGTATTTAGTGTTTTTGCATCGCAGCTGTCACTTTCGGACGACGTAAACCGCGCTGAAATGAAATATAATGAGTTCCCCGGCTGGGATTCAGTTGTTCATATGACGCTGATTGCGGAACTGGAAGATGTTTTTGACTGCATGATGGATATGCAGGATATATTGGACATGAGCTCGTTTGAAAAAGCTGTCGAGATAATGACAAAATATAATGGCTGATATTGATCTTTCCGGCCGTGTGGCCATCGTAACAGGCTCGTCCCGTGGAATTGGCGCGGCGATCGCTGATAAATTCGCTGCATGCGGCGCATCAGTGATTTTAAACGGCCTGCAAGATAGTGATCGTCTACAAGGTCACGCGGCAGATCTGGCATCAAAATACAGCGTTAATGTTAAAGCAGTTGCCGGCGACATTGCGGATGCAGGCGTTCCGCAAGCTATTGTCAAAGAAGCTTTTTCATCGTTTCGGCGCCTCGATATTATGGTCAACAATGCGGGCGTACTGCGAGACAGCGTGATCGGCATGATTCAGGAGGACCAGATTGACGAAACGCTCAATGTCAATTTGCGTGGCGTATTGAATGGCATTCAAGCTGCTGCAAGGCTGATGCAGCGAAACAAGTCTGGCAGTATCATTAACATCAGCTCGATCATCGGAAGGGTCGGCAACAGCGGACAACTGGTTTACGGTGCTTCCAAGGCCGGTGTTATCGGTGCTACGCTATCAGCTGCCAAGGAGCTGGCACCTTTTGGCATCCGGGTAAACTCCATTGCACCGGGTTACATCGAAACGGACATGATCGGTCAGATCCCTGCGGATGTACACAAGGAACGACTGGACAGCATTGCCATGCAGAAAATTGGCAAACCGGAGGATGTTGCGGATGCAGCTTTGTTTTTTGCGTCCGATCTCTCGAAATATGTCACAGGTCAAGTGTTGGGTGTTGACGGCGGAATGTTGATATAGATGACTTTGCAGCCCGCTGGACATACCCTTTCCAGCCTTAGTGGGGCTGCTGAAGCTCCTGCACTACTGGATGATCATTCGCAGAAGTGGCTGACTTATGGCCAGTTAGAGGTTGAGGTCTCAGCTTTCGCTGCCAAATTGCCTGCTACTAGGTCTTTGGTATTTCTTTATCTCCGAAACAACATAAACTCGGTTGTGGCCTTCCTTGGCGCACTTAGGGCTGGACACGCTGTTGCATTACTGGATGCAGACCTGCCAACTGCGTCAAAACTTGAGCTGGAACAGCTTTATTGTCCAGAAGTGACGATTTCGGTGCCATTGGAGGGTGTTTGCAATGTTGCATGCAATGCGCACCAGAATGGGGACATCCATCCTGACCTCGCCGTTTTGCTATCAACCTCAGGCTCAACAGGCGACCCTAAGTTTGTTCGATTAACAGAAGAAAACCTAGCTTCAAATGCTAGCGCCATAGGAAAGGTATTGGGCATAACAGCGGAGAGCGTGGCTGCCGCGCATTTGCCGCTTCATTATTCGTATGGCCTTTCGGTGCTCACCAGTCACCTGGCGGCAGGCGCGGCTGTATTACTCACCCAGAAGGGGTTTATGGACCGCGATTTTTGGCCATTGATAAAGGCTCACAAAATCAATCATTTCCCAGGCGTGCCGTTTCATTTTGAAATGATGAATAGGTTGGGTTTCAATAGATTGGGGCTTGATGGAATACAAACCCTGACACAAGCTGGCGGACGGCTCGACACCGAGATCAAACAAGCGGCGCACACTTTTATGGAAAGCGTGGGTGGCAAGTTTTATGTCATGTATGGTCAAACCGAAGCCGCGCCGCGTATCACCACTCTATCGCATGCGGACTTTGCTGATCACAATTCGTCTGTTGGCCCCGCACTGGAAGGCGGCACACTGCACATCAGAGATGAAAATGGCGGCGCCGTTTCGCCGGGAGAAGAAGGGCAAGTTTATTACCATGGTCCGAACGTGATGATGGGATATGCAGCTAATCGAGCTGATCTCGTTCGTGGTAACGAACTTCAAAGCTGGCTTAGTACCGGTGATATAGGTTTTCTGGACAAAAAAGGTCGTTTGACCCTGACAGGTCGAACAGGGCGAATGGGCAAGGTATATGGTCTGCGTGTTAATTTTGATGCGATTGAAAAATTAGCTCAAACGGTTGAATCCTCAGCTGTCCTTCAAAAAGACAACAGTGTCGTGACCTTTCATACCGGCGATGACACGGAACAGTCAGCGATGCTTGACTTATATAAGAAGCATTTCACTCTGCCATTTATGGCTTATAAGTTCGTTGTGTTGGACGAACTACCAACCACCGAACGTGGCAAGCTTGATTATAGGGCTCTGGAGGCAACACTGTGAGTTTTGACACGCTATTCAGCCAACAGCCCTATGGTGTAACAGAACCAGACAAGACGCCACTTATGGTCGATGGCCTGAAAGAGCTCGGCGAATTCCACTATCAAAACTGTGAACCCTACCGCAGGGTAATCGATGGCCTTTGGCACGGCAGGGCAGCGGCAGACAATTTGGCTGATTTTCCCTACTTGCCCGTCTCATTATTTAAAACCAATCGCATGGTTTCAGTGCCTGAAGGGGATTTGCGGATAACACTCACTTCAAGTGGCACCACCGGCCAAGCAGTTAGCCAAATTTTGGTAGACGCTGACACGTCCATGCGGCAACAAAAGGCCCTTGCAAGCTCATTATCTCATGTGTTGGGGCCAAAACGCCTGCCGATGCTGGTGCTCGACACAAATTCGGTATTCAAAGACCCGGCTTTAATGAGTGCGAGGGGAGCTGGCGTGCTTGGGATCATGCGCTATGGTCGGAACTATGTGTTTGCCCTGGACGAACAACTTGAGCCAGATTTTGAAGCTGTTGACGCGTTTTTGGAAGATCTGGATGGGGCACCCTTCTTTATGTTCGGCTTCACATTTGTGGTGTGGATGCAATTCTTCGAAAAGTTCCTGGATAGGGGGCTGGACTTATCAGGGGGCACGCTCATCCACTCTGGTGGTTGGAAAAAGATGATTGAGCATGCAGTTGATGCTGAGGTGTTTAGAGAGAGATTTAGAGAGAAGTTCAACCTATCCAACATATATAATTTCTATGGCATGGTGGAGCAAATCGGCTCCATCTTCCTCGAAGCGCCCGATGGGCTATTATATCCTCCGAACTTCACCGACGTGATTATTCGTGACCCTCATACCTGGGAACCTGTGCCGAATGGAGAGGAAGGCGTCATCCAGCTGCTGTCGCTTTTGCCTGGTTCTTACCCTGGCCATAGTTTGCTGACTGAGGACATGGGTACGATCGTTGCACAGGATCCGGACACCCATGGCTGGAAAGGCAAAGGGTTACGTATTCTCGGCAGGGTGCCAAAAGCTGAACTGAGAGGGTGCAGTGATGTGGTGGGAGCGAAAATCGCATGATTTCCGAATTCACTACACAGAACAAGATAACTGCGGACCAGCTGAAAGACCGACTTGAAGCCATGGCTTGCATGGCGCAAAAACCCTTCAACAAAACAAGAGTTTCGGTTGCCGGGGCTTTGTCGTCTCGCCTTTTGAAATCTGAGGCGAGCAGACAGGCACCACAATTTGTTGCACTTGGTTATTGGTTGCGTTCGGCCGCGATCAAGCGCTTGCGGGCAGATTTTGAGGCGCGCTTGACCGAAGGTCAGGTACCGACCCCGCGCGGACTGGCATTTCATTTACCG
Source organism: Kordiimonas sp. (assembly GCA_963921265.3). Taxonomy (GTDB): domain Bacteria; phylum Pseudomonadota; class Alphaproteobacteria; order Sphingomonadales; family Kordiimonadaceae; genus Kordiimonas. Next base: position 3,768,983 of record OZ001196.2, on the reverse strand, counting down.
CCCGCAAATGTGGACACGCTATTTGTATATTCCTGGGTACTTTCTTATCTGGCCGGCAATGCAAACATTGTGCGGCTACCGTCTGATCTGCCTGCGACGACAGAGTGGCTATTGAAAACTGTAATTGCCGTACTGGAAGAAGCGGACGAGCAAGCGAGCAATCTCTTCTGTCAATATGACTATCGGACAGACACCAATAGGACGATCAGCGCGTTTACAGACCTGCGCCTCATTTGGGGTGGCGATGAAAAGGTCAGGCAAGCATCGGGTGACCCGGTTCGGCCCGATGGTCTTTCAATAGGCTTCTCTGACCGCAAGTCGCACTGCATTATCAAATCCGACGCATACGCCCGTCTCGATAATGAGGAGCGGAATCAACTCGCCGAACAGCTTTACAATGACATTTTCTGGTTTGACCAACTTGGATGTGGGTCGCCGCGGACTGTAATTTGGGTGGGTGATGCAAAGGACCATGCACAAGACTTGTACAAACGGCTCGCTCTCCATACAGAGCAAAAGGGGTATGACGTTGAAACCGGGGTAGTCATCAGCAAATTTGCTTTTGCAAACTCCAAGATTGCTTCCGGTACCGCGCAAAAAGGCCGGGCATACTCAAACCAGTTAAGCGTTCTCGAAGCAGAGAGCGACGCCAACATTCTGGCTGAAGTCCATGGTGGTGGCATGTTATGGGATGTAACGGTTGAGCGCCTCGAAGATGTGCTCAAATTGGTAGATCGCCACACACAAACCCTCAGTCACTTTGGATTTGAAAAAAAAGAACTTATGGCGCTTGCACAGGCCATGGTGGGCAAAGGCGGCTTCCGGCTGGTGCCGGTCGGTTCAGCCCTATCATTTGAAGAAACCTGGGATGGCTTACCCTTGCTTGATCAAATGACACGGCGCATCGTTGTGCGACCTTAACCCCATTGATGCAAAGCTTGGCTTCGTCAACTTGCTGTTGCTCGGTCAGTTGGCGCCCTGGCTTAAACAATGGAGGCCGTTCACCAACGCGAACCAACCAATAAAAAAGCCGGTCCCAGAAGAACCGGCTTTTTTATTGGTAGCGGAGGAGGGATTTGAACCCCCGACACATGGATTATGATTCCACTGCTCTAACCAACTGAGCTACTCCGCCATACCATGTCGGATTAATGCTTTCGGCGCGTTTGCACACTCTCGAGCGACTCAAAACCGGCGCACAGCCGCCAAAAGCTGGGCCGGTATATAAGAGGGGCGCACCGGCGTCAAGACGGTTTTTGGGTTGGATGCGTTTGTTTATCAACAACTTCCTGTTAACTGCCCCTAATTGCCTTGACGCCTACGATTGTACCCCCCACATTAATTTGAACAAGTGGCGGATCGTCACCCGCCCTTGCAACGAGAAGAAGGCCGCGACATCGAGCCTTCCGGGGGTTCACCCCTGACGACACGGATTATTGGGAGGGTTTCATGACCAGAAAACTATTGTCGCTGGCGCTAAGCGCCGGCTTAAGCACTATTGCGCTTTCGGGCGCAGCTAACGCGGAAACACGGCTGATAAAACAGGCGGACGTTTCCGAAGACCACATTGCCTTTGTTTATGGTGGTGATATTTGGATTGCGGACCGCGACGGTGCGAACCCGCGCCAGCTGACAACGCGCCAAGCACCAGAAATGATGCCGCAATTTTCGCCTGACGGCGAAACTATCGCGTTTTCAGCGACTTATGACGGCAATACAGACGTATACACGATTCCCGTCTCGGGCGGTCAGCCGACCCGCCTAACCTGGCACCCGGGCACAGACAATGTTGCGGGCTGGACCCCTGACGGTGACAATGTACTCTTTATGTCGCGGCGTGAAATGACCAGTGGTCGCAGCGCACAGGCCTGGCACGTTAGCGCTTCGGGCGGATTCCCCACAAAGGTGATGGACGCCGTTATTCAGGATGGCCGCTGGGACAGCGACAGCGAAAGACTGGCCTACCAGCCCTATTTGACAGCGCACCGCGGTGCCAGTGGCTGGCGCAATCACCGTGGCGGCAGCACGCCCCCAATCTGGATTCTTGACCCCTCTTCAGGTGACTGGGAAGAAGTTCCCCATGTAAATGGCTCAGACACCAACCCCATGTGGGTTGGCGACGACGTGTATTTCCTCTCCGACCGCTCGGGCATGAAAAACCTGTGGAAGTATGACGTCGGCGACAAGTCTGTTGAGATGGTGACCAACCAGGAAACGTGGGATATCAACTGGGCGCGCGCGCACGGCAATGACATTCTCCTTACCACAACAGCTGGTGACATGGTGATGTTTGATACCCGCCGCGGCAGAGCCCGCGCGGTTGACGTAACACTCAACCCGGACTCGCCTGAGGCACGGCCGCAGTGGAAAAACGCCATGCAGAACATGACGTTTGCGGGCCTTTCCCCAACCGGAAAACGCGCAGTTGTCACTGCCCGCGGCGATGTTTACACCGTGCCACTTGACGATGGGAGCACGCGCAACCTGACCCGCTCTGCTGGCGCCAAAGAAAGCACGGCAATCTGGTCACCAAAAGGTGGTGAGATTGCGTATCTCTCTGATGCTACTCGCAAAAACCGCGTTGTGATCACTGACCAAGCGGGTGCAGAGCTCCGCAGTTTTGACCTTGGAGAGGACGACTATCAACTGATCACTTGGTCTGGTGACGCATCAAAAATCATCATTGCTGACAATCATTTGGCTGTATGGTCAATGGATGCGGAAAGCGGTGCGCTCACTAAAATCTTCACTGACAATCGTCGTTCCGGGGCGGATGTCAGCCTGTCGCCGGATGGCATGTGGCTCGCCTATGCCAAGGCCCGCGCCAACTATTTTAATGACATCTTCCTCTACAGCTTTGCAGACGGGTCGCACACTCAATTGACGGACGGCATGAGCCACGCGGCTTCACCTGCCTTCAGCCCAGATGGCAAACATTTTTTCTTTGCCGCCAGTACAAACGCAGGTCCAACTGCCGTTGGCCTCGATATGTCAACGCAGGAACGCCCGATCCGCTTTGGCCTTTATGCAGCCGTTTTGGCAGCAGATGGCAAGTCGCCGTTGCTTCCCAAAGCCGGCGACGAAGCTGTTAGGTCTGATAAAGAGGCAGAGAAAAAAGAGAACGGAAACAGCGAAAAAAGTGACGAAAAATCCGATAAAAAGGACGAAAAAGTCACAAAAGTGGACCTGAACGGCCTGACTGACCGGATTGTTGCACTGCCAGTTGCAGAACGCTCCTATAGGAGCCTGCAAGTTGCCCATGATGGTGGCCTGTTTTTCCTCGAGTTTCCTCAGCCGGGTGGCACCATTGAACCGAACGGTCGCAATGGTGGCAACATCGCAAAATTGATGCGGTTCGACTTCAAAGACAAAAAAGCTGCAAAAGCGATGGACCGGGTGACGGGCTATTCACTTTCCGCCGATGGCAAAATGGTAATTGTTGCAACGCCGGAGCGGGCGCTGATGACCGCGAAGGCTGCTAAAGACATCAAGGCGAAAAAGCTGAACACGTCAGACGTGAAGGCCTTTATCAACCCACGCGAAGAGTGGGCACAGATTTTTGATGAAGCCTGGCGCCTGGAACATCAGTATTTCTACGAGGAAAACATGCATGGTCTCGACTGGGAAGGCGTTTACAACAAATACCGTCCGCTCGTTGACCATCTTGCAACCCGTGCAGACCTTAACCGCCTAATCGTTGATATGATCAGTGAGCTTGAAGTGGGGCACAACCGCGCAGGCGGCGGTGACCTCTACCGCGATCAAGCTGTGGCAACAGGCATGCTGGGCGCTGACCTGCGTATCGTTGACGGCAAGTATCAGGTTGCCCGCATTTATGACGGCGAAAACTGGAACCCGTTTGTAAAAGTGCCGCTGGCAGCACCCGGTATTGGTGTCAGTGAAGGCGACTTCATCCATGCGGTAAACGGCGCGCCGGTTGATGGCTCTTCGAACATCTTTGCGCACTTCGCCAACACCGTTGGCAAGCAGGTGACCCTCTCAGTCTCCAGCGATGGTGAAACAACCCGCGATGTGGTTGTGGAGCCAATCGGCAACGAACGCTTGCTTCGCCACTGGGCATGGGTGGAAGGCAACCGCAAGGCCGTTGAAGAAGCAACAGACGGTCGCGTCGGTTATGTGTATCTGCCGAACACAGCGGGCGGTGGTTTCACCTACTTCAACCGTATGTTCTTTGCGCAGTCTGACAAAAAAGCCATGATCATTGACGAGCGCCAAAACGGTGGCGGTCAGGCAGCCAACTACATCACGGATGTGCTGTCACGGCAGTATCTCTCGAGCTGGCTTGACCGCGACGGTCTGACGTTTGAAACGCCGGGCGGCGCCGTGTTTGGCCCGAAAGTCATGCTGATTGACCAGGACGCGGGCTCAGGTGGTGACTTCCTGCCCTACAGCTTCAAGCGCATGGGCATTGGCAAGCTTATCGGCAAACGTACATGGCGTGGCCTTATCGGCATCTCGGCAAACCCGCGCCTGATTGATGGCGGGTTCCTGACCGTACCGTTCTTCCGCTTCTATACGCCTGAGGGCGAGTGGCGCGTTGAGAACGAAGGCGTAGCACCTGACATCGACGTAACGCTTGACCCGGCGCAGGTGAACGCGGGCGTTGATGTGCAGCTCAACCGTGCGATCCAGGAAGTGCTGAGCGAGCTTGAAACATACGAACCTATCAAGCGCCACACTCCGCCAGCACTCCCAACCGAGCTCGGCGGCTAACGGCAAGCGCATACAATAAACTCATAAAGCCCCGGCACGCCGGGGCTTTTTTGTATGCCCTAAGTCGTCAGGCGCACAACAAAAGCGAGCCAGCCTAAAGCCTGTTGATGACATGTGTCATTCACCGGTTTCCTATTCTCACGTAGGTCATGGGGCGGAGGATTTTGCCAATGTCACTACCGCACATTAGCCCGATGGTCAGAACCGCACTCATGGTTAGCAATCTTGAGCGAATGAACGCTTTCTATAGCGACACGCTCGGCCTGAGCGAAGTCTATTTCGAGGCAATGACCGAAAATGCCGATATGAACAGGCTCGTTGGAATAGCTGGCGACGAACCCATGCGGGTGTTGATCCTGAAGCAACCCGGGGGCCCCAACATGGGCATGGTGGGTTTGTTTGAAGCGACAAGCAATAGAAACAAAGTTTTGCCAAAACGGACCGGCCAACTGCAGGTTGGCGAAGCAGCCCTTGTGTTTTATATTCAGGACCTATCCCGCCTTGAACAGCGCCTCAAACAACCAGATATTGAGATTGTCTGCCCCGCTACTTTCCTGAAGTTAAGTCACAACGCGGGGCAACAGGAAATGACCATCCGTGACCCGGAGGGTAATTGTATCAATCTGATCGAACGATCGGTCGATCAAGCTTTAAAACATGAAGCGGTTGGACAGGTTAACCCTGTATTCTGACGCGTTCGCCTCATTGTTTTGCTCATCCAGATCTGCAGAAATTCGGCAGTGGAGGCACCTTGTCTTACCCCGAAAAGAAATATGCTCTCGCAACTGCTTTCAGGCGAGCTAGTTATTGAATACCAGGGCTTTTTTGTGGGTTACCGTGCTGGCTTGCCAAACAGGAGCAGGTCTGGCCCTGCCCGGTTTGTCAGAAAAAAGTCCAGCACCCCGTCACCGTTAAAATCTGCCGCTTCTATGTCGGTCCCCACCGCAAAGGCGCTTGCTGGAAAAAACGCTGCCGTATTTTCCTCGAAATGGCCCGTACCGTCATTTTCGAACACCCGGTAAGGCACGGGGGCCAGTCCTTTATCCAACTTCAGGCCAGCGGTCACAATGTCCTGGTCTCCGTCACCGTCAATGTCCACAAAGTCGGCATCCATGGTGAAATCGGCATTGGTCGGCAATCTGGCTTGAGTTTCATCGGTGAACACGCCGCTGCCATCATTGATTAGCAAACGGTTTTGCGACGAGCCCCTGCGCCGAAAATTGACATTGGCAAAATAGATATCCAGGTCGCCGTCATTATCAACATCAGCAAAGTCAGCCTCACGGGTTTCTTCTCCGGTCTCACGGAAATCCAGGCGAGTGATAGACTCGTCAACAAACACGCCGTCCTGATTGATCAGTAGCCGATTACGGTCTTCGTTCCCCGCCAACAGGTCGAGGTCCCCGTCACCGTCCACGTCCCCAAACTCAAGGTCCTGAGTGTTGTCCATCAGTGCTGCAATTCTGGAAGTCGTTGCGTCTTCAAATCCGCCTGCCCCGTCCCCGAGCAGTAGAATATTCTGCCGGGCGTTACCGAAAACGAGATCTGCTGCACCATCACCATTGATGTCCGCGACAGCAATTGCATTGGTTACGCCGCGTGTTGGCAAATTGGCGCGCGAGAAAAACCCGCGCCCATCATTCAGGTACAGTTCGTTTTCTTCGTCATCCTCGCTGACAAACAACAAGTCAGGGTCACCGTCCAGGTCAAAGTCAGCGGACGCGACATCTTCACTGTCGCGGTGAAGCTGTGGCAGGCGCCTGACACTTTCATTTGAAAATCGGCCACTGCCGTCATTCACCAACACAATGTTTGGCCTGTATTCATGGGCAATAACGATATCCAGATCGCCGTCCCCGTCGATATCAACGGGACGCGCATCCTTGGACTGCGCTACGACAACGGGCTGCGGCATGTGCGTTTGCGACACATCTTCAAACGGCAGGTGAGGCGCAGGTGCAGCGTTCCCCGCTGCACCCAAAGCCATTAGGGCGGCTAAAAGTCCCAACGTCGTATTGGTCAGCATAGCGGCGTCCCCTTCGGCGAACTTCAAAAAAAATTGGCTCTAGTTGTGCGAGGCAGCCGCTTTCTTAAGCCACGCCAGAACATCTGCACGGGCCTCACTCATGTCATGCTCGGTCCGCTCATCCACCAATAGCGATGAGCCGTGAATGCCATGCTCAACAATAATAAACTCTGTGCCTGCTGAACTAAGGATACGGCGCTGTTCCTGCGCAGAAGCACGCGCCATTTCAGACTGCGGCCGCACAACCAGGTTTGTTGCTGAAACACCTTCAATCCATTGAATGGCGCGGCAGTTGGCCAGCGGCCCCCCGGACGCCGGTGAAAAAGCGATAACCGCGGAAACGCTGGACGGGTTTTTTGCCGCCAGCTGATACACCAATGCACCGGAATAAGAGCTTCCCCAGACAATCACTTTTTGTGCGATACCCTTTTCGACGACATAATTCACGGCTGCCTGCAGGTCAGGATAGGCGTCGCAATAGTCTGCTGCCGTTCCCTCAGTCAGCATGGCCTTTGTTCTGTTGGAAGACCCATACAAGTCACCGCCATTTCGCTGATCCCAGGCGATGGCGCGAAAACCATTTTCATTCAACCAAGGTGCAATGCTGGCGTATTCAGCGCGGCCGTTAGAGCCACCTTGATGGAACAACATCACAAGCGGTGCTTCCGCGCCCAAATCGCCCAAAAAAGGATCACCAAAAATTTTAACACCGTCTGCTGTTTCCACCGTGATTGTTGTTCCAGCTTCGATACCGTGATGGTCAAAAGCGTTTAGAAATGATCCCATCGGTACGGATGCCAGCACCAAACCACTCAGCAAGAGGGCCATCTGCCGGCGGCAGGCTTTGCCAAACATGTGCCAAAGGCGAAGATGATCTTGTCTAAGCTGATCAGTCATAACAGTTTCCCCTCTATCGTCGGCTGCTGGCCGGTCATCTTATGCAGCCGGCGCATCATTATCATGTTATTACGTAACAAAAATAGCCACGAAACGCCACCTTAATGTGAAGACTTTCCACACCATCAATGGGATGCAAATGTCATTTTATTGGAACGACCGCAGCCAAGCTGTTTCGGCCTTTTAAATCGCCGCCGCCAGTTCGGGCTTGGGCTTAAGGTCAATAAAGCGGTGTTGCATGTTTTGCACGGTCGGCAAGGCGCCGCCGGGTTGGCCTTGCTGGTCTGGTAACGAAAACAGGCTCATAATGACCGGGTGCCCCTCTTCTGCGGATAAGGGCAACCGCAGCTGTGCAATAGAAAGAACCTGAAAGTCGTCAAACACGAGTTCGGCCTCTACAAATGCAGCGACTTGCTTGCTGGTGACCGCGCGGGCCACTTCTACGTGAAACTTGGTCGTTGATGGGTCCTTGAACACTTTCTGCAGCGGAACCTGACTTGGGTCCTGGCGCCAGGCTGCCTCTATGCGTGACCCGATATAAAGCGTTGTGGGTTCTACGGCATCAAAATCCCAGCGGGCAATCAACATGTTGGGAAAATAGTCTGCAAACTCACTTGCAGTGATATCGCGGCGTGTGGGCAGCGCAAACCCACCACAGCGTGTAGCTATCGATTGCCACTTGGCGATAAATTTTTCGAATTCAGGCTGCATGCGCCTTTCCCATTCCCTTGTTAAAGGGTCTTATCAGATTATGCTTAACAAGAATTTAACGGTGATGGGAATACTGGCTAAAGCTCGATATATCGAAACTTAAGGTTGTTTAAAGCCACCTGACCCTCGACGACACGGCGCGGGTCAAAGGGTGGAAATTCAAAAATGCTAAGGATCAATGGTTTGCCGTCTTTGGGCGCAAGGGGCAGCCGCAGCTGTGATGCGGCGATAGTATTGCCGCGACCAAGCGAAAGCTCTGCCGTGACTTCAGCGCCAACCTGTTTTTCAATAACAGTTTGGGCCACTTCCGTGTGCGTTTTGATGTGTGGCCCCGGTTGAAACACCGCCTTTAATGGTTCTTGCACCAGGTCGCGCTTGAGAAGCTCATCGATCCGCGTGCCGCAATATTCAATTTGCGGCGTCCAGGTTTTGGTGTCCCACTCGACGATCAGCATGATGGGGATGAAGCGGCAGAATTGCCCGGTAGTGAGTTGCTGGCGTGTGGGCAAGCCACCATTACCTGGATTGGCGGCCAGTTCACGCCAAAGCGACAGAAATTCTTCAAAGTCGGGCAGCATATGATTCCCCAATCGTGCGCCAACATGGATTTAGGTGATCATGACGCCTTATCGATTGGGGGTCAAATATTCAAAAAAAGTGCTTTAGGTGGCTGCGCGCTCTCGGCCCAAAAGAATGACTTTCATATCACCGTCGGCCTTAAAGGTCAGGACCAGCAGATAAACTGCGAGGAACATAACGCCGCCAAAGAGCGCCAGTATTCCAAGGCCGATACCAACCGGGCTGAAATTGTTGCGCCACATTGTCCAGCTGGCGCTCAGTACAAGCATGCTCAGGAAGTCTGTATTGAACTGGCCAGGCCAGTTGATTTTGGCAATGTCCCCAAAAAACACCGGCATCAGGTCCCAGCCATGCACCATGCCCGTCAGAAGCGTATAGCCGATAATGTTGATGATCATGGCGATCAGGATTAGTCGAAACAAAAGCATAGGTCCCTCCCCCTTTATGCGTTTGGCTTGTTCATAAGATAGCCCAGAAGGGCAGCGACGCCAGCCCCCCATAAAATGGTACCGCCAGCACCCGCGATCAGTTCCGGTGTGCCGCCATAAAGCGCCGGAAACCAAGCGAGTGCGATACCGTCCAGAAGCATGGCAGCCATCAGCATAACGGATACACCGACAAATCGCTGGTGGCCCGCAAGGCCGGCAATGCGAAAACCCGCCAAAAGAAATGGCACCGTGCCGGGAATGATGAGCGCATACAGGATGAAACGGCTAGAGCCTTCATAAATGCCCATGGGCCCCATAACCTGCAGCATCAATGCTGCAACAAACCACAGCACCGCGCCAACGATCAGGCTCAGCACAAACTGTTTTTGGCTGATGGGCAGCCGGGTTTCCTTTACGGCGTCCATGATGCGCACCTTTCCCTTGTTCAAGCGTATAACGCCGGGGTTTTGAGTTTGGTTCGCGCCCACAAAAAAAAGCCCCGGCTGGGGAAAGCCGGGGCAACGACATAGGTGGCGGAGGATCTGGCCACCCGGGGGAAACAAGGTCACTCGCCATACCGACAAGTGAAACGGACAAATACTCAAAACGACATTTTCTGTCCTTTTGTCTATATTGACATTTGGTCGCGTTTTGTCAATATGTCGCCCATGAATATTTCTGAAACCATGAAAAATCGCGAAAGCAACATCCTGGAGGCAGCGACCCGAGTGTTTACGCGATACGGCGTGAAGCGCACGACGATGAATGACATCGCCGAAGAGGCGGGCATCGTGCGGCAAACGCTCTATAATGTTTTCAAAAATAAGGATGAAGTGCTGTGCGCCACCATCCGCTGGTTTTGTGACACATCGCTTGCGGCCGCTGAATTCGAGATTGCCAAAACCGACAAGCTGGAAGACCAGCTTGATATCCTATTCCATAATTTTGTTGTCACTGCGTACGACATGATCGAACAGTCACCGGATGCGGATGATGTGATCAATGGTTTTAATGCACTCGGCAAAGAAGAGCTGGAACGAGCCAAAGCGCGTTTTTGCAACGCATTTGAAAACCTGCTGACACCGCATGCCGCTGCGCTGGATGCTAATGGTTATGAAGTCGCCACCATGGCAGATTATGTGACCACCGCCGCCAAAGGCGTGAAGAGCCAAGCCCGCAACAAGGCGCATCTGCTCGCCTCCCTCGACACCCTCAAAAAGACAGTGTTGCAGGCTACTTCGGGCTAGTGATTTTTGCCGTAAGCCAGCACCACATCGATGGTGTGGGCTGTAAAGCGCTCCAGCTTCTCGTCGGGTTCACCGTCAATTTTCATCAGCGAAAGCGCATGGCTTGCCGACAGCAAAATGCGCGCGTCATCTCGGTTTTCCTTGCTGATATTATCTTCGGAGGCCCACAAAATTTCACTGAGCTTGCTCAGGATCTCATCCTGAAACTTCAGGAATTTGGTGCGCATTTCAGGGTCAAATCGCGCGGCCCAACCCTGTTGGACAAGCACATAGTTACGGTGAGTATCAACGGTGCCCACGATGCGTGACGCCAGGGAGCGGAGCGTGGCAAGCGCGCCACCTTTCACCACTTCAATGCCGCTGAAAAACTCCAGAAAAAACTCAGCCACTTCATCGGTAACGGCGTCCAGCAAAGCTTCGCGCGTTGGAAAATAAACAAAGGTCGCCGCGGTGGACACACCCACCCGGCGCGCGATGTCGGCGTGCTTGGCTTCACCAAAGCCCATTTCGGCAAACAAGTCGATGGCCGCAGCGAGCAATTGCTTGCGCCGCTCTTCTGGGCTGAGTCGGGTTCGCGCAGGTCGCGCCATATATCGTATTCCTTTAATGCCCCCTTCCCTTGAGTGCCAAATAAACGCTGAAGTCTCAAGCCTTAAGTCCTTTATTGATATTTTTATCAATAATTCTTGACATTCACGCCCTGCTCCATAGTCTATGTGTTGGAAGTTTACGCCCTTGGGGAAGGGCTTTTTGTTGGCTGCCACAAAAACGCAGCCACAATAGGATGGAGAGACAAGATGAGTGACGCCGCCGTCATCGACTATAAAGACACCAAAAAATACTGGTGGCCGCTTGCCACGGTTCTGGCTTTGCTGCCGGTGTTTGGTATTGCGCTTTATTATGAGACCAGCCAGCCGATCTGGTTGTGGCTCACCCCCATCTTCTTCTACGGCATTGTGCCCTTCATCGAAGTCGCCTTCGGTGAAGATGAGAGCAATCCGCCACGCGAGGCGATCCCTATGTTGCGCGACGACAAGTTTTACCGCTGGAGTGCATTTGCGGGCTTGCCGCTTGTTTACACCAGCTGGGTAGTTGGCGCGTGGTTTATCGCAAACGAGCCGTTCAGCTGGAACGCCTACATAGCCACAACCGTGGCAGCGGGCCTGACGGGCGCGGGATCACTGAATGCGCGGCACGAAGTTGGCCACCGCCGCGACAGTGTATCTAAAAACTTTGCTCGCTTTTTCCTTTGCCTGTGCGGCATGGGGCATTTCCGCATTGAGCACAACCTTGGCCACCATGTGCAGGTCGCAACCCCCGAAGACAGTGCAACAGCAATGATGGGCGAGAACTTTTTTGAGTTCACCGTGCATGAACTGCCAGGCGGTTACAAGCGCGCCTGGAACATTGAAAAAACCCGTTTGGGCCGTAAGGGCAAGTCCGCCTTCTCACTCGAAAATGAAGTGCTGATGAATACGCTGATCACGCTTGGTATGTACGGCGCGGCAACAGCCTTCTTTGGCATGATTGTGCTGCCTTATCTGCTTATCGCGGCGCTTCTGTCGAACCTGATGCTTTCAAGTGCGAATTATATTGAGCATTACGGCCTGCAGCGCCAGAAGCGCGAAGATGGCCGCTATGAGCGTGTGCAGCCGCACCACAGCTGGAACGCCAACCATACTGTTTCAAACGTGATGCTATTTCACCTGCAGCGTCACTCAGATCATCACGCACACGCAGAACGCCCCTATCAGTGCCTGCGGCACTTCGATACGGCGCCGCAGCTGCCAGCTGGTTATTTCACCATGTATCTCGCGGCCTGGATCCCGCCCATTTGGTTCCGCATCATGGACCCACTTGTGGCAGAACAGATGGGTGGCGATATGGACAAGGCTTACATCAAGCCGTCAAAGCGTGAGAAAATTTACGCCAAATTCCATAAGCCTGCTCCCGCAGAAGCGGTAGCTGCGGAATAGGCGAGAGCCCCACCAGCCAAAACGAATGCACACGGCTTCCTGATGAAAGGAAGCCATGTGTTCTTATCTTCAAGCCTTTAGTCTTTGCCCTGCTGCTCTCGTGCCGATTCTGTTGTTATGCAGCTCTTCCTTCGATCAAATCAGCTTTTTTCTTCATGGCGGAGGCCAGGAACTGGCGAAGGACCCGCATGCGTGGAATGTCCTTGCCGCTGGAATGAGACAATATCCAAAACTCTCTGTCCGTAATCAGCTTCGCCTCACTTACCCGCTCAAGTTCTTCGCATTGATCCCCCATAAAGCAAGGCAGAAATACCATGCCATGGCCTGCAATCGCGGCATGATAGCGCGCCTGAATGTTTTTGACTTTCATTCCAACCGCAACATCAGGGAAAGGCGACTGTTTAATCCAGGAAAGGTCATCAAACTGTGGCGTGCCAGCCAACCAACGCCAATCGTTTGCCGGTTTGGACAAATAGGAAGGATGCGCATAAAAGGTGAACGCATCAACGCAAATTCGGCGCCCATACAAATGGTCCAGTGGACGGTCCGTGCATCTCACCACAACGTCTGCTTCCGACTCGTCCAAATTCGTGTAAGCAGAATTCGTGTCCAGATTCAGTTCAATACCCGGGAATTCATTGGAGAATTGGGCCAAGTCATCAAGCAGCAAATATTCCACCAAAATTGGTGGCATAGATAGGGTAATTGGCCCGGCCAGCTCGTCCGTTTCCGCCGTGCGAATGGTTTCCACCTCCTCTACCAATCTCTCAATGCGCATGGCGTGATCGATCAGGTCATTGCCAAATTTGGTGGGTCGTAACCCGTTTGCGACAGGCTCGAATACAGCGCCAAACTTTTGATTTATCCGGCTTAATCGCCGGGAAACCGTCGCATGTGAAACGCCAAGAATTTTCGCTGCATGCCGCAGCGTTTTGCCCTTGTGCACAGCAAGGATCAGTCGAAAGTCATCCCAGTCATCCATTGGTACAGATTTGCACCAAGACAAAAACAAATCAAGCCACGACACACAATGAGCTGCTGCATAGGGTCCGATTATTGACTGGTTCAGACAAAATTTGAAAGGCATTCAATGCGGACAATCTTGGTAAAGTTATTCCTCGGCTCAAGCCTTATGGTGCAAGCCTCATCGGCGGCTCATAGTGAGGGTTTGCTCATACTATTCGACGATTCTACGACCAGCTTGGAGGCAGGCAAAAACAGGCTTGAGGCAAAAGGTTGCGACGTGTGGCGGAAGGGCTCGATGACGGCACGGGGTTCCATGGACCTCGGTCAAGTGAACAGGTTTATTTTGGCCGATTGCAAACAATCACTTCTGGAGGTGGAAGCCGACAGGGCCGAACTACAGGAGAGTTTCCGCTCAGGGCAAAACGGCATTGTTCTGGAGGGAGACTTCATTCGCAAAGAAGTGCCGTTCGCCAATACTGAAACAGCAAAAACCAGAGGGTATCTCGTAAAAATTAGCCGCTTCAATAACGAAATCGCAGAAAGGTTCAGCGAAGAGGACAAAATCGACGCAGACGGCAAATTGCGAGAGGAGAGCTGGACCGGTGAAGCGCGATTAAGGATCAAGAGCGCCATCGGCATGCCAACCCCGGACGAAGTTGGTGTCATTTATTATGAAACCAAAACATCTATGCAGGACTTCGTCGGTGCCAATCCAGACATCGTAGACAGAATAACTGAGTTCAATCAGCGCCACCTTATTGAAAGCAACTATCTAATTATCGAGGTGGAGTAGCATGAAAAAAATCTTCTTAACGTTTGTGATGTTGCTCACCAGCTGTGCCGCCAAGGCTCAGGAAGTACCGAGCAATCACAGTGGCGTCTCAAGTTTTTTCGAACAGTATATTTCTCACTACAATGAGTTTTTTGAAACTGGGGACGAAGCAGCAATTGAGAAGGCTGCCACCAACTATAACGATCCAATTATCCTGTTCGATGCACCTGTTGCTGTTCTCGACAACACAAATGTACTGTCAGCGCTCAAAAGAAATTTGGGAAACTACAGGGAAAGCGGTGTTCGGGAAATGCGTTGGCTCGCCATCAACTCATGCATGCTAAACCAAAGCACCGCATTTTCTCGCAACACGGTTACCCAACTTTACCCAGACGGCTCAGTCTATGACACATATTCCGTCGCTTTCATGCTTTCGCTCGCTTCGGAGGGATGGCGTATCAGTGGTTTCACCGTTTTGAAACCTGAAACAGATGTTAATTTCATGTGTTCGATGAATAAATAGACACCACAAAGGAAAGCTGGCGCGTCGTAAAGATGTGCCAGGGAATTGGTCGCGAATGGGTGCCTACTCCAGATGCAGGCCACGCTTGATAACATAAGCAGTAATGTCAGCGGTGTTATGGCAGTTCAGCTTATACATGAGGTTTTCCCGGTGCTTGCGCACAGTCGCGACGGCTATGTTCATTTCACGGGAGATCTCTGAGGCGGTCAGACCGCTGGCAATTGCAAGCATGACTTGCTTTTCCCGGGCAGTAATCTGTTGCTTTTCTGCGTTGTAGTCGCCTTCCACGTTGGTGTTTTTCATATGCTCGCGAACTGAAGAACCCAAATAGGGATTTGCGCCACCCAGCGCATTGAGAGAGTTGAATAGCTCGTCTGGTCCATCTGCTTTTGTGAGAACACCGTCAGCCCCTGCGTCGATACATTCAGCGAGCAGATCACCAGAGCTTAGTCCTGTCAGGACAATGACCGGGTTTGTATAGGGACCGCCTTTCACGTCCTTCAGCACGTCCAGTCCGTGCCTGCCTGGCATGCCTAAATCAAGGATAAGAACCGCATCAGGATATTGTTCAACTGCGGCGATAACGTCGTGCCCGTTTGAAACAGAGTGAACAATTTCCACACTATCAATAGTTGACAGGTAAAAAGCCATACCGCCATGAACAAACGTATCGTCGTCTGCTATGATAATTTTTTGCATGTATCTTGTTCACCCTATTGCGGCTTTTGCCTCAGCTGGAAACTTTGCGGCTTTTATGCAACCCTGACGTAACATCATTCTTCGGATTTCCAAAAAACCCTCTAGACTAATGCGACATGTAGCAGCCTTAAATTTTGCCATTTTCCTTATACTGTTCACCAGTATCGGCTCAACTGCGGCCGTTGTTGAATTGGCAGACCAACAAGCGCCCATTCCTGTCAAAGACTATACGTTTTTTTATGAAGACACCTCTTCCAATCTCCAAATAGAAGAGATCATAGCTCTGGACAAAAGTGACGCTTTTCAATCAATTGCAGCCCCTTCAATTAACTTTGGATTTAAAGACCATACCTATTGGCTGAAGATACCGGTCCGGAATACGTCTGATCAGGCAACGGACTGGATTATAGATCTTGGGCATATGAGGATGGTTGATTATGGAGCCTATCTTCATTCAGGCACCACAACCCAAAAACTGGCTGAAGTCGTAGGCTCTGATCCTATTTCAGCCCGGCAGATAGAACATCGGCTGCTGCTGGCATCCTTCACCCTGCTACCACAGCAAACCGCAACGCTTTATGTAAAGTATCATTCATACGGCAACACATACGTGAAGCCTGTTTTATCTCCGCCGTCGGTTTTCTATCTGAATGATGCGTTTGACGCGATGGCCCTAAATTTAATTTTCGGCGCCATTGCTCTTCTCGTCATTTATTTTCTCATCCTGGCCATTATTCTTCGAAGTGACGCTTACCTCGCCTACACCGTTTTTTTGTTGATAGGCCTCATTCACCTTTTTCATCAGGCAGGTTTTACGTCTTTCTTCGTGTGGCCGGAAACGCAAAAATGGAATGCCGCCGCAAATTTCATTGGCTTTCCCGGCATTATTGCTGCGGCCATATTTGCGCAACGCTTTCTAGACCTGAGGAACACTGACAAGCCGTTTTACCACGCGAGCCAGCTGATTGTTGTGATGGCCCTCGCCAGCACTGTCTGGTGCATTGTTGAGAGGCCACCGTTTGTCAGTCATGTCGGCTATGGTCTGAGTGGCCTTATTACCATCGTCAATTTCATCGCGACTGTCCGGGCCTATCGGCGCGGCTTCAAGGCGGCACGTTTTGCAATTCTTGGCTGGGGTGGGCTTTTGCTTATTGCCTGTTACACAACTTTGTCCTTGTGGGGCCTTGTGCCTGCGGTATCCCACGGACATTGGATGCACGCCATCGGTCTAATAACAGAGAGCTTCTTCTTTTCTATCAGTTTGGCGGACCGCGTTGCGGAGATGCGCCAGTCGCGTGACAAGATACAAAAAGACCTTATCGCAAGCCTGGAAATACAAGCTGCAACCAGCAAAGCAGCCGCCAGGGATGCAATAGAAAAATCTGCTGCAATGGCAGAGTCTGTCGCGAAGGGCCGCGCTCTCTCGGCCGTCGGGCATGATGTCCGGCAGCCTCTGCATGCACTGCGCCTATATGCACAAGGCATCAAAAACAAGTCTACGTCCAAGCACACACATGACGGACTTCAGCAGATGGAAAAAGCGATTTCTTCGCTGGAGGAACTGTTGAATTCAGCACTCGACAGCTCCACCCCGGAATCTAATGGTGATTTTCTTGTAGAGGAGCGCTTCAGCGCAGAAAGGGTCATGTCCGCTTTGCGACTGGTTTTCGCGCCAGCAGCTGAAGAAAAAGGACTGGACCTGAAAATTTGTACATCCACCCAAGTCCTCTACAGCGATTGGGCAGTTGTTCTGCGCATTATGAACAACCTGGTTTCAAATGCAGTCAGATATACAGACAAAGGAAAAATACTTATCGGCTGCAGACGCAGGGGAAACAGCATCGCCTTTCAGGTTTTGGATACGGGCTGTGGTATACCGGAAGGGCTGCTGGAAACGGTATTTGACCCCTACAACCAGCTGAGCCCAGACGAACTCAATAAGCAAGGCCATGGCCTCGGTCTTGCCATTGTAAAACATTTGGCAGACCGCATAGAAGCTGAGGTAACAATCAAATCAACACCGGGCAAAGGCACTTGCGCAGAATTACTCATCCCGACAGGCTTTCCTGTGGCAGATGACAAATACACAAATACACAGGGCGAGCATTTACTGGCTAACTTTCATGCACTGATCATTGACGATGACCAACTATCCCTTCAGCAGTTGGAAAAGCAACTGACATCATTTGGAATGAACACCGTTTCGGGCACAACACTCACGGACTGTCTCGACAAGCTCTCTGGATCAGACTGGGTGCCGGATATTCTCATTTGTGACTTGCACTTGGCCAATGCATCCTCCGGCGTTGATACAATAATAAAGACGCGCAAGCATTTTGAGCAAAATACACCAGCTTTTGTTGTCACCTTTGACCGAAACAAGTCAGTGCATGAGCAGGTTCAGGCTAATCCCAATACCTGGTTGATCTATAAACCTGTTGATACCTCAATCCTTAAGTCGCAGCTGATCAAAAAAGCTCTCCCACATTTCGAAAAGACCGCCAAACCTCATTAAGTTCGTCAATATACGGCATACGTCGTATTTCCCTGCTGTCCCCCTCCCTATAGCATTGAGCAATACTTAAAGGCCGAGCTGCTTGTTCCGGCAAGGTGCGGAAACAATGCAGAGATTTCGGCGAATTTTCAGTGTGGTGGCCGTTGGTGAAAATGGTTCAACAATTTTGGAAACGGCCTGTGCATGCATGCACAGTGGGTGTGCTGTATCTGGCCTACCGACCCGGGACGTTGTTGCGGCATAATTTGCGCCAAAATGTGGCGGAGACGAACAATGACTTCAGTGTCGAGGGTGAGTGCAGCAGCGAAAGCCACCCTTGTTTTCCATTGGTACAGATTTGTACCAGCTCAAAAACAAATCAAACCAAGACATTCTAAGAACCGACACATACGGTCCAAGCACAGGTCAATTCAGACTTTCACAAACGCCAACAGAACAGGATTAAACAGGCAGACCGCCTAAATTCAACGGCAAACCAAAACCTAGTTATCGGTCTGCCCATACATTGAGAAAACAAAGGTTTTTCGTAAAAACCGGAACCAAAATTGATCAGCCATACAGGTGAGAGTAATGGCAAAAATGCACAGGAAGGGGAACTAAGATGGCGATATACAATATTGGAAGCGTTGGCTCGCAGTATCAGAAGCTCAGTGATATTGACTGGAGCAGCCTTCAACCAGGTGACGTTGTCCGGGTTCATTGGAAACCGGATGCATACGATGAGCGCCTGCTACTGGACATTCAAGGAACAGCTGACAACCCGATCGTCATTGAAGGTGTGCCAGGCCCCAATGGTGAATTACCGGTTTTGGATGCAAACGGCGCCACCACGCCCGAACAGTTTTCCGACTTTAATATCACCTGGCGCCAAAATCTGGGCGGCAGCATCTATATTGGCCCCAAGAACTCTTATCCTGACCCTCATGAGATTCCTCAACACATCATCATCCGCGGGTTTGAGATTACCGGCGCAGGCCAGGGCAACACGATTTATGACACCGATGGAAATCCGCACACCCATGCCGGCCAGGCCGCAATTTATGTGAAAGGTGGTGACAATATCACCATCGAAAACAACCATATTCACCACAACGGTGCCGGTGTGTTCTCGAACTCAAACCATGATTACGAAGTAACAGAAAACCTGGTTATTAAGGGTAATACGTTTGAACTGAACGGTGTTTCGGGAAGCTATCTGTACCATCATGTGTACACCGAAGGTGTGAACACCCTCATAGACGGCAACACCTTCCTTGAGAAAATCGGCGGCGACCTGGGTAGCTTGCTGAAGATGCGCGATGTAGGCATTGTGGTCAGCAATAATGAATTTGGTTCGTCGCCCGGTCACATCATCGACCTTGGGGATGTTCAGTCCGATGCGATGGTCGCGTTGGGGCTTCATCAATCCGCTGATTTTTACCATAGCAACCAAATTTTCGGTAACACCATCAATGCTGCGACTGGCAACATATTTTTTGGCGGCGATAGCCTGGGCAAAGAAACAGACGACGGCCTTGGTAGCGGCACCTACAGGCAAACACTTGAGTTCCACAACAACACAGTCAATTTTGCCTCCGATCTGGGAGACCAATGGCGCCTTGGAATTTTGCGGGCACCCAGTGCAGAGCAAACATTTAACGTAAGTGGCAACGATTTTGTCGCCACTTCCGCAACGGATGGTGAGGCCGCAACCAACTTTGCCTTGCTGGCAAGCGGCGGAAACCTGAATCTCACCGGCACCAACACGGTGAGTTCAAACATTAGCTTGTGGGCCGACAATTCGCCGCAAAATGGCACGGTTACCGGCTGGGACACTGTTACATTCACTGATGGTAGTGGTGGGGACGGTGACGGCGATGGAAATAGCGACGGCGATGGCGATAGCGGCGGCGATGGCAATAGCGATGGCGGCGGCGATGGCAATGGTGACGGCAACGGCGATGGCAATGGTGACGGCAACGGCGATGGCGATCCGGACACCGGTGACGGCGATGGGAATGGTGACGGTGATGGCAATGGCGACGGGGACGGCGACGACCCTGATGAGCCAGATGACACGCCTACAGGCCCGACCGCGGGGGCAGACTTGCTGTTCGGGACAGCGTCCGCCGACAGTATTAACGCGCTTGCGGGCAACGATACCGTTTATGCAGAAGACGGCGCCGACACTATTTATGGCGGCGCTGGTGCTGACTTCCTGAATGGGGACGCCGGCAACGACCTGCTTGTTGGCGAGGATGGCGATGACGCCATATACGGCGGGCTCGGCGACGACGTCGCCTACGGCGGTGCTGGAGATGACCGGCTCGCAGGTCAGGACGGAAACGACAAACTGTCTGGAAATGACGGCGCAGATACGTTGCTTGGCGGCAGCGGAGATGACAGCCTTTCTGGCCGGGACGGAGATGATGTGATCTTCGGTAACGAAGGCAATGACTTTGTTTTTGGCGACGCTGGAAATGATGTTGTGTTCGGCGAAGACGGTGCCGATACCGTTTACGCTGGCGACGGCGATGACTATGTCGCAGGCGGCAGTGGCACAGACTTCGTCAGTGCTGACAGTGGCAATGATACCGTATCGGGCGGCGCCGACAATGATTACCTGGACGGCGGCTGGGGCGATGACCGGGTTTCCGGTGACGCCGGAGACGACCGCATATCTGGCCGCGCCGGAAATGACACCCTGGATGGTGGTGACGGAAACGACAA
This sequence comes from Kordiimonas sp., assembly GCA_963921265.3. Classification (GTDB taxonomy): domain Bacteria; phylum Pseudomonadota; class Alphaproteobacteria; order Sphingomonadales; family Kordiimonadaceae; genus Kordiimonas. Next base: position 3,748,201 of record OZ001196.2, on the reverse strand, counting down.
GCTGTTGGGAGGCGACGGTGCCGATGATCTAACAGGCGGTACCGGCAACGACGAACTAAACGGCAACGCCGGTAATGACATCTTGAACGGGGATGCGGGGACCGACACGCTTGCTGGCGGGGCTGGTGCAGACATTTTTGTTTTTGCGGACACAGATGCCACCGACTTTGTTTGGGACTTCAATATCGCGCAGGGTGACCAGCTTGATATTAGTTCCCTGCTGACCGGTTTTGACGCAGCCACGGACGATTTGAGTGAGTTTGTCCGCTTGGAGCAATATGGATGGAAGCACGCAACATTGCTGGTTGACGCTGACGGCGGTGGTGACAACTTTACCCCCGTTGCCATACTTGGTTATGGGCGGAATTTGACATTGGCTGACCTTGTCAATTCAGACAGTCTGATTGTGTAACCCTGGCCACCAAATAGGCACCAACAACAGAAATGATAGGAAAGGCCCCATCCGGGGTCTTTTTTATTGGTTATTTTTTCCAGCTGATGTAACGCATGCGCCATCACCTGCATCTAAACGAAAGCAGGCCCCGCTGGACAGCGGAGGTGTGAGCCCTTAGGCTTATGGGCGTGCAAGGGGACGGCTATCATGGCAGACTTTAAACCGCTGAAGGGCTACCGTGCCCTCTATCATCCGGCATTCAACAAATCGACCGCCTTTACCCGCGAAGAGCGCGAAGAATTCGGCCTGAAAGGCTTGCTCCCCTACAAAGTGGGCGATCAGGGAAACCAGCTGGACCGCGTGCTTGAGAACCTTCGCCGTAAAGCAAGCGACATTGAAAAATTCATCTTTCTGGCCAGCCTGCACGAACGTAACGAACGGCTGTTCTACCGCACTGTGGTTGAAAACATCGAAGAGATCATGCCGCTTATCTACACGCCAACCGTTGGTCAGGCTTGTAAAGAATTTGCCCATATTTTCCGTCGCCCCAAAGGGTTTTACATTACCCCCGAAGACAAGGGTCAAATCCGCGAAATGCTGGATAACTGGCCGCGCCCGGATACCCGTGTAATCGTGATTACCGACGGTCAGCGCATCCTTGGCCTTGGTGACCTGGGTGCAAACGGCATGGGAATCCCCATCGGCAAGCTGCAGCTTTATGTGGCCTGTGCGGGTATTGTGCCTCGTCAATGCCTTCCGGTTATGCTGGACGTTGGCACCAACAACGAAGAACTGCTGAACGATCCTCTGTATCTTGGGTATCCGCACAAACGGCTTGAGGGCGAGGCTTATTATGAACTCGTTGACGAATTTGTGCAGGCAGTACAGGACAAATATCCCAAAGCCCTCATTCAGTTTGAGGATTTCCTGACGCCCAACGCTTACGGCCTGCTGTCGAAATACAAGGATGAGATCCTGTGTTTCAATGACGACATACAGGGCACGGCGTCCGTCAGCCTTGCAGGTGTGTATGCCGCCACACGCGGCATCAACGTACCCTTTAAAGACTTGCGCATTATGTTCCTGGGCGCGGGCAGTGCCGCCACCGGCATCGGTGACCTGATGGTGACAGCATTTGAAGCCGAAGGTCTGACAAATGAAGAAGCCCGCCAGCGCCTGAATTTTGTTGATATTGACGGCTTGCTTGTGAAGTCCCGTACGGACCTGATGCCGCACAACCTGCCCTACGCGCACGACCGGGAGCAGCTTGGTTTTGTTGACGCGATCCGCGAAATCAAACCACATATCCTGATTGGTGCGACAGGGGCGCCCGGCACCTTCAGCCAGGAAGTGATTGAGGCCATGTGCGCCGTGAACGATCGACCCGCAATATTTGCGCTTTCAAACCCCACGTCACGCGCGGAATGCACGGCCGAGCAGGCGTATCGCTGGTCACACGGTCAGGCGTTTTTCTCAAGCGGCAGCCCCTTCAAACCGGTTGACTATGCAGGCAAAACCATGCGCCCAGGTCAGGGCAACAATGCCTATATTTTCCCGGGTGTTGGGCTTGGTGTAATCGCAAGCGGCGCAACCCGCATTACAGACGATATGTTCCTGGTGGCTGCCAAAACGCTGGCGGATATGGTGAGCGACGAAGACCTCGCTGCAGGCGCACTCTACCCTGCTCTAACGGACATTCGCTCTGTCTCGCTCGCAATCGCAGTGAAGGTTGCCGAAGAAGCCCACCGGTCCGGCCATGCGACAGAAGAGATGCCTGAAGACCTGGAGGCTGCGATCGCCGCAACCATGTATGAGCCAGTTTATTAAAGAGAGTTTATTTTTATGACAACACACTCATCTTCTCTCCCAGTAACACTGGGCAGGGTTTTGATTGCTCTATATTTCCTGCTGCCCGGCATTATGAAGTTTGTGGCATTTGAGATGCATTTGGGCTTGATGGAACGGCATGGTGTACCTGCGGCAACACTTCTGCTGATCATTGCGGGTATTGCGAATATCGCCGGTGCGCTGATGCTGGCAGCCAACCGGCATGTACGCCTCGCTTCCATTGGTTTTGTTGTCTATATCATCCTCGTCAACCTAATGCTGCATGACTTCTGGAACTATGACGGCATGGAAGGTGCGCATGAAACTCAGAATTTCGTCAAGAATTTAGGCATCCTCGCCGGTTTGCTGGTTTTGTGGGGTGTCAGCGTGAAACGCACTCTGTCGTTGTCCGAATTCTTTAAATCGGATTCGGCTGTAAGCGCCGAGCAATAGCACAGCCGCCATTATCTGGTCATAATAGAGAACCATCGTGCCTTCCTGCTCGTTAAAGAGCATGGGGGTATTTTTCTAGGGAGCGCCCGATGGCACGACAGTTACTTTTTTTTATTGCCTTTTTTACCGTATCCACAGCAGCGTCGGCTGAAGGAATAGCGGACTATTACGGCCTGTGGTGGAACGAAGACCGCAGCGGTATTTTTGAACTACAAGCCGCTGACGGGAACAGCATTGAAGGCATCACCCGCTGGGGCAAAGGTCAGGACAAAGATGTGAACAACCCCGACCCTGAACTGCGCACCAGGGACCTGAAAGGCATCAGTTTCCTCTACGGCTTTGAATATGTTGCGAAGAAAAACCGCTGGAAAGACGGCAAGGTTTATGATCCCGGCAACGGTAAAACATACAGCGCCAAAATGGAACTTGAGGACGACGGTGCCATCCTCAAAATGCGCGGGTACATCGGTGTGTCTTTTTTGGGCCGCACCGCTCGGTTTGAACGGGTAGCGGATAATGAAATGCCCGAAGAACTGAGGGCCGAAGTCGCCGCTCGCTAAACCGCCGCCAATCGAGGATCTGTGCTGATTGCCCCTGCGATCCAGCCACCGCCAAGCACACGGTCATCCGCGTAAAATACGGCCGCCTGCCCCGGTGAAACCCCGCTTTCGGCTTCGTAAAGCACCAGCCGCGCGCGGCCCGCTGATTCAAGGAAAATGGTTGCAGGCACACCCGGGCGCGTAGAGCGGATTTTTGCCGTCACTGGCAGGCCTTCCGCTGGCACGTCTTCCCCAATCCAGCTCACTTCCTTGACCCAAATTTCACGCGTTTGAAGCGCTTCTTTGGGGCCAACAATCACTTGTTTGGTCACCGGGTCCAATTTCAACACATAGAGTGGCTCAGCTGTTCCACCCACGCCGATGCCACGACGCTGTCCTATAGTGTAGCGCACAATGCCCTGATGTTCACCAAGCACATTGCCGTCAAGGTCAACAATATTGCCCGGCTCCATTGCACCGGGGCGCAGACGCTCGATGACGTCCACATATCGACCTTCGGGCACAAAGCAGATGTCCTGACTGTCGGGCTTATCCGCGACAATAAGGCCAAAACGTTCGGCGTGTTTGCGGGTTTCTTCTTTATCCAGACCACCAAGTGGGAAACGCAGGAAATCAATTTGTTCCTGCGTAGTTGCAAACAGGAAGTAACTTTGGTCTTTACCCTGATCAACACCCCGCACCAGTTGCGCTTTACCGTCTTCGCCAACCAGCCGCTGCACATAATGGCCTGTCGCCATGCAGTCTGCGCCCAGGTCCTTTGCGGTCTCCAGCAGGTCTTTGAATTTCACTGTTTGGTTACAGCGCACGCAAGGGATTGGTGTTTCGCCTTTTATGTAACTGTCGGCAAACTCTTCCATCACCTGATTTTTGAAGCGGCTCTCGTAATCCAGTACATAATGCGGGATGCCAAGTTCTTCGGAAACACGGCGCGCGTCATGAATGTCCTGGCCTGCGCAGCAGCTGCCTTTTTTCTGCACAGCAACGCCGTGATCATAAAGCTGCAGCGTGATGCCAACCACGTCATAACCTTCTTCTGCCAAGAGGGCCGCAGTTACGGAACTGTCAACGCCACCAGACATCGCCACCACCACGCGGGTTTCGCTTGGTGGGCGGTCAAAGCCTAAACTATTCAGCTCTGTGGCTGGCATGATGGTCTCCGTTTGTGCCGCCAAAGATAAATCTTACTGGCACTGTCAGGTTTAATTTCTGCCTGCCATATAGGAAGCTTTGAGACGTGAGGCAAGGGATTCCGGTTTCCTGTACCGGCAAAGCCTTCCTTGCCGGGCAAAATAGTTCGGCACAATTGGCCTTAGATGCGCGCATCAAATTTGCCGATTTCCCGCGACTCGTTGATTCCATGGCGTTTCTCCGGTGCCGACAAAAACTGGCCCGCTGCTTGCTTATTAAGGGGCAACACGAATGGACAGGCCACAGAAATGGCGGAACATCGAAGAAGCAAGTATGAATAGATGAACCCTGTCGAAACACCGATGATGCAAATGATGCAGGCCTTTGGCGCCACGTCTCCGCAATCCGTCGCAGCCATGTTTGGCATCCAGGATGCCACTGGTGATCTACAAGAAAATTACGCGGCCCTGTTTTCGGGCTATCTCCAGTCTGTGGAAGGTAGCAAACCGACCGGTGCGTCTGCGGATATACTCAATGTTTCGAAAAACTCTGTTCATCCTTTCTCCGCCGCCCCGGAAGATTTTGCTCTTGCGGTCAATCCAGTCGAGCAAGCCCTTCGCCCCATTAGCCTTCAAGGCCTGCTGAGCGGCGAAGAAGTCCTTGGGCACATCAACCAGCAAGCCATAGAAGAAGGTGCACTCACACCAGAACGCCTGGCTGCCTTTGCCCTCGCTGTAGATTATAAAGCCGCCCAGCCCGTCGTTCTCACACCGGAAAACCTGCAGGCGCTGCAAACGGCCCTGACTGAAGTTCAGAAAACGTCGCACGCTGCTCTTTCCGCCCAACCAATTTCCGTTCAAGGCCAGCAGGCGGCACAGCAGCCCGCCGGCCAATTCCTGCCCGTCAATGAACTGATGTATTTGTTCGGCCAGGAAACTGAACTCCCCGTTACCTTGCGCGGTGATGCACCCGGCATACTGTTTGAAGGTGGTGAGGTCACACGCCAACCGATTGCAGCAGCTGCAGCCCAGGCAAACCCGGTCGCAGGTGATCCTCAGAACGCACCATTGGCACAAAACAACCAAACCCCTATTCAGCCCCCAGTTGAAGCAAATGGTAACGCCGTCAGCAAGCAGCCGGTTGCGGACCCAGCTAAAGCGACCGAAATTCTGAAAACACCGGAAGCTTCAACCGCTTCCGTTGCCGCCAAAGAAGTCAGCAAAATTGCGTCAACGCAAAAGGTACTGCCTGATGCGATTGTTGAGGACGGCGACGCGGACGTCGAAGGTCAGGTTCTGACGGTCGCACAGAAGCAACAGAAAACGTCAAACGCTGCGCTGCAAAACACCGGGACGCAAAGTCAGACTTCATCAGGGGCTGAAACTGCCCCTGCTTCCGCTGCAGCAGCGGCCAACAATGCACCTCGCCCTCAGCCAGCTGCAGACAAAGTAAAGTCTGACGCCCCAAAGGTTGATAGCGTAACGCAACAAACAGCCTCCGGTTCTTCAGCACAAGCAAATCAGCAACCCGTTGTGCAGGCACCTGCCCGCCCGGTGGTGGATTGGACGTCGCCCTGGACCACGCCAGAACGCGCCGCAGGTTGGGCTGACGGAACGGCAGCAGGCCTGATCTCCAGTGGTTTGGGGTCTTTGAACGGACAAAACACCCCAATGGCCGGACTTGGCCTGATGGGCGGCCGCCCCGACCCACTTCTTGGCAAGCAAGTGGCGAAGCAGGTGAACTTGAACATCACCCGGTCGCTTAAAGCGGGCGACAACCAGTTTGCGATGCGCATGGATCCGCCGGAACTCGGCCGAGTGGCTGTGAAAATGACTTTCCTCGCTAATGGTCTTGTGAAAGCCCAAGTCATGGCGGAACGCCCAGAAACACTGGAAATGCTACAGCGCGAAGTCAAAGGCCTGGAGCGTGCGGTCGAAGCAGGTGGTCATAAATCTGAGCCCGGCGGCATTAGCTTCTCCCTCGACAGTGGAAACGGAGAAAGTGCCGGCAAAGCTTTTGCTGAAGCGATGCAGGAAGACAAGTTGAACGAAGAAAAAGCCAAAGCATCCGCAATGGCAGGCGATGCCGCAGACATGATGGATGGCATCGAAGAAGAGATCGATCTTGAGGAAATTCTGGCACACGTAACGCCGGAAACCGGCATCGACGTAAGAGTTTAAAGTGGAACTGAACAATGATTGACGCAGTTACAGCAGCAACAAACAGCGGTGCAGCCGCGGTTGACCAAGCCAAACTCGCCGAAGACTTCGACGATTTTCTGACATTGCTTACAACCCAGCTGCAGAACCAGGATCCGCTTGATCCGATGGATAGTGCTGAATTCACCAATCAGCTGGTGGCCTTTACGGGCGTTGAACAGCAGATCCAGACCAACCAAAACCTTGAATTGCTTGCTAACCTGACACGCCTTCAAAACTTGGCGTCGAGCGGAAGTTACTTGGGAAGCGATGCCTTGGCGTTCCGCGACACGGGTGACCACGACGGTGCAGGCATCAAGTGGCAGTATCAAAACACCGCTGAAACTGAAGTGTTGACCCTGGAGGTCCATGATAGCGCCGGCAATGTGGTTTACTCACAAGTCGGCGAAACCGGCCTTGGTTTCCATGAGTTTAACTGGAATGGTCTGGACTCTACCGGAGTTATGGCAGCTGACGGTGACTACAGCTTGCACATTGTTGCAGAGAACGGAGATGGTGCCGAACTTTCGCCCAACATCTTTGTGCAGGAAACCATTACCGCGGTCGACACAAGCGGATTTGAACCCTTGTTTACGATTGGCCCCAACCAGGTCGGTCAAACAGAGATTATTGAACTAATCCATAACGGTTAGTTTTGACTAAAAGCCGGACCGAAGTGCCCGGCGATTGTAACGAAAACCCTGGTGGGTCTTGAATTACAATCTGAGCAGAAAGCCTACAGCACGTGAAAACGCAAAAGAGTGTAGGAGATTAAAAAATGGCATTCACTGCTTTGGCAGCAGGTGTATCGGGACTTCAGGCCTTCACGGAAGGTGTTGGTGTCATTGCCGATAACATCACAAACGTAAATACAATCGGGTATAAAGAAACCCGGTCCCGCTTCTCGACTTTGGTGACAGAGACAGCGGCGCTTTCCTCTTATTCACCGGGTGGTGTGCGCGCCTTTTCGCAGACTTTGGTCTCGAAACAAGGCCTGTTGCAGCCATCCGGTTCACAAACCGATCTGTCGATTGACGGCGCAGGTTTCTTCGTTGTGCGCAACGCTGATTCAGCGAACGACGCAACGGGTGAGTTCATTTACACTCGCGCAGGGGCCTTTACCCAGGATGCGGACGGTTTTTTCCAGAATACCGCAGGTCACTATCTGATGGGTTGGCCGCTTGATAGCGCGGGCAACATTCCGTCAAACCAGAATGATCAATCCCTTCTGGAGCCAATCAATATCAACACCTTGAACGGTTTTGGCGACGCAACAAGTGCTGTGGCTCTCCGCGCCAACTTGCAAGCCAGCACCTCGGTGTTTGGCGGGGCATATACCGCCGGTGACATTGCCGCTGGCACAGTGACCTCGGACTTTGAGACCAACCTGCAGGTATTCGACAGCCTGGGCCGCTCACACACGGTTGTGTTCTCCGCTTTGAAAACTGCCACCAACGCTTGGAGTTACGAACTCACTTTTGATGACGGCTCTGTACTTAACGCAACCAACCATCCAAACGGCCGAATTGGTAGTGGTGTTCTGGACTTCAACGACGATGGTACGCTGAACCTCGCAGGCTCAAGCCTGAACGATCTGGTCACAGGCACAACAGTTACTTTGCCGGGTGGCAACTTGACCTTCAACTTCGACAACACGGGCGATGCTTCGGTTAACCAAGGCAGCATTGTTTTTGACTTCGGCACAAATGGTGAAGCCAATGGTTTCTCACAATTTGACAGTATCTCTACGCTGATTTCATCAAGCGCTGACGGTGCGTCGTTCGATAACGTGAACGGTGTGTCAATCGGGGAGGACGGTATTGTCACTGCCCTGTTTGATAACGGTCTGGCACTTGATGTGTTCCAGCTGCCTGTCGCCATTTTCCAGAACCCGGATGGCTTAACACGCCGACAAGGTAACGCCTTTGGTATCTCGGATTTCTCTGGTGACTTTGCACTTCAGCGGGCTGGATCTGGTGGTGCCGGCAACGTTGCGCCCAACTCACTTGAGCAATCAACTGTGGATCTCGCGAACGAGTTTTCGGAATTGATCAAGGTACAGCGGGCCTTCTCGGCTTCTACCCGGATCATCACAACCTCGGACGAGATTCTCGAGGAATTGACCAGACTGTAAACTTTCTGGTCCACTCTTTTGCATCAGGCGGGTGGCCTTGGCCACTCGCCTGTTTTTATTTCCATTAATTTCAATGACTTAAATAAATTTAGTTACAATTTTATCTATTAGGTCTTTGTTAAACAGCGCCTCGCTAGAATGGTGTCACCGAGCAAAAAACCGTTTCAATCGAGCTGAATACCAAGCCGGAGCAGGCATGAATATCGCGAGCAAAAATACCAACGTCCCCAGTGAAGGTACCGGCCAGTCAATTCGCCTTGACTTGCCCAGCCCCGACACGAAACGCTGGGTGGCGCGCCGCAAGGCGCAGGTGGTGTATGCTGTCCAGGCTGGCCAGATCAGCCTGACTGAAGCTTGCGAAACATATGCCTTGTCTGTGGAAGAATTTTTGGGCTGGCAGCGGGCGATTGAGAGCAATGGTGTTCCGGGACTACGGGCGACTCGTATTCAAAAGTACCGCGAGCAAAAGGCTGAAACATAACAACATTTTGTCTGTAATCGGCGCGCATCTGCGGTTCCGGTAATTTCCCTTTACAATCGAGATAATAAATAGGCAACTTTTGCCTAGATTTAACTATCTGTTTACCTTGTTGGCGTATTCCTTCGCCTAGACATACAAAAAAACTACTGCTCGATTGATAATTACCGGAACGAAAATTGGAACCTTTTATTCAGTTTATGCGAAATCTCGGCACTGGCCGATTGCTCCTGATTTCGCTCGTTGGTGCTCTCACACTTGCCTTCCTAGTTGTTATAGGCGGCGGTATGGGCACCTCTCCAATGACACCGCTTTATACCGACCTCGACCCGGCGGACGCAGCGACGATCGCGCAGCGCCTGGAAGCAGACGGCATTCAATATGAAACCAGTGCCGGCGGGCGTGTTGTGCGTGTGCCGGGAGATCAAGTTGACAGGCTGCGCCTGTTACTGGCTGGTGAAGGCCTGTCGGGCGGCGTTGTTGGCAAGGAAATTTTCGATCAGGAAAGTAGTTTTGGTCGCACGAGTTTTGAACTTAACGTCAACTACGTACGCGCAATTGAAGGTGAATTGGCCCGCACCATCAAATTTATCCGCTCGGTTTCGGAAGCACGCGTACACATAGTCATCCCAGAGCGTCGGCCGTTCCAACGCGATTCAGAAGGACCGTCAGCCTCTATATTACTGCGTACAAATGGATCACTCGGTCAGTCGCAAGCCACCGCCATTCAGGCGCTTGTGGCCTCAGCCGTTCCGGGACTTTCGCCAGATCGCGTTACCATATCTGACACCATGGGCCGCCTCCTGGTTGATGGCGGCGAAGAAGGTGACCTTGGCAGCCTTTCCAATCTTGAAGAAGCACGGCTTGCCAAAGAGCGCCAGTTCCGCGGCAAAATCGAACAGTTGCTCGCGCGCCGGGTTGGTGACGGTCGCGTGCGCGCTGAAGTCTCTGTCGACATGGATATGAGCCGCCAAACCACCAGCCAAACAGTTTATGACCCCAACACCCAGGTTGTTCTGTCAACCAACACACGCGAAGAAAGCTCAAGCGAAACTGACAATGTTGGCGGCCAGGTTACGGTTTCAAACGCCCTGCCCGATGCGGCTGGCCAAAATGGCGCAAACGGCAGCAGGAGCCAAACCACTGAAGAAACAACCAATTTTGAAAATTCAAAGACCGAAACCGTTACCGTTCGCGAGCCGGGTGAAGTAACGCAGATTCGTGTGTCTGTTCTTGTTGATGGTATCCGTACATTCAATGAGGACGGCACCACGGCTAGCTACGCAGACCGCGACCCAGCGGAAATTCAGCAGCTGCAACAGCTTGTTGAAAGCGCGATCCCATATGATGTTGCGCGCGGCGATACCGTCGAAGTCTTGAGCCTTCGCTTTGTCGACCCTGCCCCAGTTGGAGAGGAAGCTGTTGCCTTTAATCTTCTTGGACTGAACAAACAGGACCTTCTGGACATTGTTACAAATGGTGGCTCGATTTTGGTGATCATCCTGGTGCTTCTGTTGGTCGTGCGTCCGTTAGTCGTTCGGGTCATCGAAGCCATTCCTGGATGCTCCGCCACCGCCTGATCCAGCGCAGCTGGAGAACCAGGCCCCAGAAACGCCAGCCATTGCAGGCCCGCAGCAAATCACGTCCGATATTCTGGCAGCAGCCGCTGAAGGTGATGAAAATGCGTCGGCGATGGTGCTGCAGGCTCGTCAACAAGGTCAACTGAGCATCGATCAAATGGGTACCGACAACCGCATTGATGTGGCCCAGGTTGAAGGCCGAATTCAGGAATCCGCAATTAAGAAAGTTGCGGGCATCATCAGATCCAACCCGGACGAGTCTGTTTCGATCGTTCGTCATTGGCTCTACGCAGACTAAGTATCGCGTCCAGCGAGTTATTGGGACAAAAGAGGACCTGACGTGAGTATGGAAGCTGGAAAATTAACCGGATCTCAGAAAGCCGCTGCTTTTATGTTGGCCATCGGCGAGGACTATGGCCGCGGCATTTGGGAACAGTTGACTGATGACGAAATTAAAGAACTGTCACAGCACATGTCCAATCTGGGCGCGGTCAACGCTCTGGATGTAGAGGAATTGTTTGTCGAGTTCGCGTCACAAGTGTCAACCGTCGGCAATCTCAATGGCTCATTCGAAAGCACCGAGCGTCTGCTTGGCAAAATGTTGCCGGGCGATCGCGTTCAGCAAATCATGGACGAAATCCGTGGCCCTGCTGGTCGCACCATGTGGGACAAACTGGGTAACGTGAACGAGATGGTTCTGGCGAGCTATCTGAAGAACGAATACCCTCAAACTGTTGCCGTGGTGCTTCAGAAAATTAAAGCAGAGCATGCCGCGCGTGTTCTCGCCGTATTGCCTGAAGATTTCTCCATGGAAGTTATCATGCGCATGCTGCGTATGGAGTCGGTTCAGAAAGACATTTTGGACAAAGTAGAACAGACCCTCCGCGTCGAGTTCATGAACAACCTGGCCCGCACCAGCCAGCGTGACAGCCACGAAACCATCGCTGAAATTTTCAACTTCCTGGATCGTAGCGCGGAAAGTCGTTTCCTTGCGGCACTGGAAGACCGCAACCGCGATAGTGCAGAGCGTATTCGCGCGCTGATGTTCACTTTCGAAGATTTGGCGAACCTCGACCCAAGTGGTGTTCAAACGCTCCTGCGGAATGTGGACAAAGACAAGCTTGCCCTCGCCATGAAAGGTGCTTCAGACACCCTGCGCGACCTTTTCTTCTCCAACATGTCGGAACGTGCGGCGAAAATCCTGCGGGAAGATATGGAAGCCATGGGGCCTGTGCGCCTGCGTGATGTAGATGACGCTCAGATGGACATGGTGAATAAAGCGAAAGACCTGGCGGAGGCTGGTGAAATTCTTCTCTCCGACAACAAAGGCGAAGATGAGCTGATTTACTGATGTCGAGCCCCGTAAAATATACCTTCGATCAGGCCTTTGATGGCGGTGCCAAAAGCCGCTATGACCTTGAAATCGAGCGCCTTGTGCAGCAGGCTGAAGATGCCCGCAAGGAGGCGCTGGCACAAGGTATGGCTGAAGGCCGAGCGCAGGCGCTGCAGGAAATCGAAAACGCAACCAAAGATGCAATTTTGCAGCTTAACCAGTCTGCTCAGGCACTGTTTGAACAGCGCCAAGTCCTTGAATCCAGCTTGAAGCAGGAAATGGTGCATTTGGCATACGCTATCTCGTCCAAATTGGCTGGCGCCCTTATCCGCACGAAACCCACGGCTGAAGTGCAGGCTTTGATTGAGGATTGCCTGGCTACTGTCTCGCGGGAGACACGGCTTGTGGTGCGTGTTTCAGAAAACATTAGCGATTCGATCGCTGAGCAATTGGACGCGATGAAAAACGCCACCAGTTTTGCCGGTGACATTGTGCTTCTGGGTGAACCCAACATGGGGGATCTCGATTGCCGGGTGGAATGGCCGGACGGAGGCTCGGAGCGCAAACAAGACGCCGTACAGCACCAAATTGAAGACGCCGTTCAGCGATTTGTTCTCTCGGAACTAGAGGACGCTGCTCGGGAAGAAACGGAAACAACAGAACAGGTAGCCGCACAGGCATAACGGAGAGAAACGGCCCGGCCGTCAGGTCCTGCCATTGCTAAGGAACGACAAGGAATACTTATGGCAAACGAAGGCGACAATTCAGAAGACGTGGGCCTTACCGACCTGTCAGGCGATGGTGCGAAAGCACCGGACCTGGCGCCCAAGGAAGATGGCCAGGTTCGTACCGCGCAAGAACTGGAACCGGTTTTTGACGTGCCCGTACGGGTTCAAGCCGTGCTTGGCAAATCGACTTTAGAGGTAAGCCAACTGTTGAAACTGGCACCGGGGGCTGTCGTGGAACTCGACCGGAAAGTTGGCGAAGCTATTGATATTTATGTGAATAATCGTCTGGTCGCGCGCGGTGAAGTGGTTCTGGTTGAAGACCATTTGGGCGTGACCATGACAGAAATCATCAAGCTTGACGGCTCGTCGGGCGCATAAACAGGAATTCCAAACAGGACCGAGCTTATGAGCACCGTTTTTGGCATGGCGACAGCATTTTTGCTGGTGATCGGCGCGATCCTCCTGGGGGGGACTCCGCTCGCATTTATCAATTTGCAGGGCGTATTGATTGTGGTGCTGGGCACTTTTGCCGTGACGGCCATTAGTTTTCGCCTGCAGGAAATGGTGTCCCTGCCAAGCAATATTTGGACGTTATTGCGCCACGGCCAGCGTGACCCCAACGAAGAGGCGGTGAAAGTCCTGAAAATTGCGGTCGAAGCTCGCAAACACAACGACATCCTGATGCTGGAGCGCCTGCTTCCAAGGCTGAAGGACACGCCGTTTCTGATGAAATCGATCCAGCTTGTGGTCGATGGTGCTCAACCCGATGAAATCGAGCAAATCATGCGCCGTGAAGCCAGCACAGCGAGCGCTCGCCATATGCGGGCAGTAGATTTTTTGCGCCGTGCGGGTGATGTGGCGCCTGCAATGGGCTTGATCGGGACCCTGATCGGCCTTGTGCGAATGTTAGGCAATCTTGATAACCCGTCGGAGATCGGTCCTTCGATGGCGGTTGCGCTTTTGACCACTTTTTACGGGGCTGTGCTTGCCCATCTGGTTTTCATTCCGCTTGCGGCAAAAACCGAGCACTGCACAGAAGAAGAAGGCTTGGTGAATAATCTTTATGCGATGGGGGCTACGTCGATAAGACGCAAGGAAAACCCTCGCCGCCTGGAAATGCTTTTAAACACAATTCTGCCACCGGCGAAGCGTGTGACTTTCTTCAAGTCATGAACGCGAACCGGTTGAATTTGGACGGAGACAATCAATGAGACTTTTGATCGTTGGCACATTGGACGGGCAATTAGGCGCCGCCAGTAAGATCGCCATGGACCGGGGGGCGCAGGTGACACATGCCCCTGACCCGGAAGCCGCGCTCACGATCCTGAGAACCCGCGGTGCCGACTTGCTGATGGTGGAAGTGGCGCTGGATATCCCGGCCCTGATCCCACGGTTGCGGGCGGAACATTTCTCAATTCCCGTCGTGGCATGTGGTATCGGTACAGACCCTGCCATCGCAGCCGCCGCAGTCCGTGGCGGTGCGAAGGAATATATCCCTCTGCCACCGGACGCAGAGCTGATAGCTGCTGTTCTGGAAGCCGTGTCAGAGGACAGCCAACAGTTTATTTACCGTGACCCGGTGATGAAAGAGGTGGCTGCACTCGCAGAAAAAGTAGCGCCCAGCGAAGCCAGTGTGTTGATCACAGGCGAAAGCGGTACGGGTAAAGAAGTGATGGCGCGCTTTGTTCACGAAAAAAGCAATCGATCCAAGAAGCCATTTGTCGCTGTTAACTGTGCTGCCATTCCTGAAAACCTATTGGAATCAGAGCTGTTTGGCCACGAGAAAGGCGCTTTTACCGGCGCTGTTGCGCGCCGCATTGGTAAGTTTGAAGAAGCTGACGGTGGTACGCTCCTGCTCGATGAGATCTCCGAAATGGACGTGCGCTTGCAGGCCAAACTTCTGCGCGCCATTCAGGAGCGCCAGATCGACCGTGTCGGCGGTTCAAAACCTGTAAATGTGGACATTCGCATTATTGCGACTTCCAACCGCAACCTGCAGGACGAAGTAAAAGACGGCAATTTCCGCGAGGATCTCTTCTTCCGATTGAACGTCTTTAATCTGCGGGTGCCCTCACTACGTGACCGCCCTGCGGACGTGGCGGCACTGGCAACTTTCTTTGCTGACAAATACGCGGACGTAAACCAGGTGGACAAGCGCCCGGTCTCCGGTGAGGCGCTTAAGGTACTGCAAAGTCATAGCTGGCCCGGCAACGTGCGTGAGCTTGAAAATGCCATGCACCGCAGTGTGCTGCTTGCCAGCGGTGACGATATCGGTGTTTCAGCGATTATGCTGCCGGACGCAAGCGGCAATCTGACGATGCCATCAACCCTTTCTGAAAACAGCACTCCTTTGTCTGCAGATACCGGAATTGAAGTGACAGATGAAGAGTTGAAAGCCGGTTTGGTCGGAAAAACCGTTGCTGAAGTCGAGCGTGACCTGATCATTGATACACTCAAACACTGCCTTGGCAACCGCACACATGCGGCAAATATTTTGGGTATCTCGATCCGCACACTTCGTAACAAGCTCAATCAGTATAACTCGGAAGGTGTTGCCGTGCCGCAACCCGGCGATTGCGGGCAACGCGCACCTGTTTAGTTTAAATCGGGCCGGCAACGGCCCATGTTGGTGGTTAAAAAACCATGAGTGATTCAGCAACTGAAGAGCAACAGACGGCAGGTGAAGGCGGTGCAGGTGGCGCAGCCCTGACCTCAATAGTCAATGCTCTCAAAAGCTCCGACATAGCATTTGCAGTCGGCATCATGCTCATTTTGCTGATGCTGATAATGCCGATGCCAAGCTGGCTCCTGGACTTGATGCTTGCGGCATCCATCACCTTTTCAGTTATGGTGTTGATGACCACCATCTTTATCCAAAAGCCCTTGGAATTCAGCAGCTTTCCGACAATCTTGTTGATTGCGACCATGCTCCGGCTGTCTCTCAATCTGGCATCAATAAGACTAATATTATCGGAAGGGCACACCGGCACGGACGCCGCTGGGCAGGTTATTGAAGCCTTCGGGGAGTTTTTGATGGGCGGTGATGTCGTCATCGGCATTATCGTATTCTCTATCCTGGTGATCGTGAACTTCGTCGTGATCACCAAAGGTTCTGGCCGGATTGCAGAAGTGGCGGCGCGATTTAGTTTGGACGCCATGCCCGGCAAACAAATGGCGATTGATGCTGATCTGTCGTCTGGTCTGATCGACGAAAAGGAAGCGGTTACCCGCCGAACCGAGTTGGAGGACGAAAGCACCTTCTTCGGCTCTATGGATGGTGCCGCAAAGTTTGTGCGTGGTGACGCCGTTGCCGGCATCTTGATCACGGTAATCAATATTGTAGGCGGCATTGTCATTGGCGTTGTGGTCAATGACCTGTCGTTCGCAGAAGCTGGCAGCCGCTACACAATCCTGACAGTGGGTGATGGTCTGGTATCGCAGATCCCAGCCCTGATTGTGTCCACCGCCGCCGGTATGCTGGTCACCAAAGCAGGTGTATCCGGACAGGTGGACAAAGCCCTGTTTGGCCAAATGAGTGCGGCACCGCGCGCCGTGGGTGTGACCTCGGTCGCTTTGTTTGCAATGGGTGTTTTACCCGGAATTCCATTCTTGCCATTTGCCGTCCTGAGCGCAGCACTTGGTTATACCGCCTTTGCCGTTTCACAGCGCAAGCAAGTCGAAACGGAGGCCGCCGAGCGCGTCAAAGAAGCCGAGCAGGAGGCTTCGAAACCCGCAGAGGAGCCAATTTCCGCTGCGCTTGCCATTGACCAGTTGCGGCTTGAGCTCGGGTATGGCCTCTTGACACTTATCAACGATGAAAGTGGATTCCGCCTGACGGACCAGATCAAAGCGCTGCGCCGACAGATTGCAAGTGAGATGGGCTTTGTTATGCCGTCGGTGCGCATCCTTGATAACATGCAGCTCCCGTCTAACACCTATGTGCTGCGTGTTAAGGAAACTGAAGTTGGGCGCGGTGACATCCGCCCGGGCATGCTTCTAATCATGGACCCGGAGGGGCAGCCAGTGCAGATTGCTGGTGAAGCAACAACAGAGCCCGCCTTTGGCTTGCCAGCGACATGGGTAGACCAGGGGTCCCGCGAAGAAGCGAACTTCCGCGGTTACACGGTGGTAGATGCGCCGACGGTGATCACCACCCACCTCACCGAAGTGATCAAAAACAACATGGCGGACCTGCTTTCGTACGCGGAAACTCAGAAGCTGCTTGAAGACCTGCCTGGCGAGCATCAGAAACTGATTACGGACATCGTGCCAAACAGCATCACCACCTCTGGTATTCAGCGCGTGCTTCAGGGCTTACTGACAGAGCGCGTATCTATCCGTGATTTACCAACAATTCTGGAAGGCATTGCTGAGGCCACTGGCTTTACCCAGAACATCGTAAACATTACCGAGCATGTGCGCACACGGCTCGGGAGACAGCTTTGCTCAGCCTATGCAAATCCAGATGGGCTGGTTCCGCTTATTACTCTGTCACCAGAATGGGAACAGGCCTTTTCAGAGAGTCTGGTTGGCCAGGGCGAAGAAAAACAGCTGGCGATGGCTCCCACGCGGTTGCAGGAGTTCATCAATTCGGTCCGCCTTGTTTATGACCAACAGGCGGAAAAAGGCGAACAACCCATCATGCTAACAAGCCCACTGGTCCGGCCGTATGTACGTTCCATCATCGAGAGGTTCCGACCAGCGACCGTCATCATGAGCCAAAACGAAATTCACCCGCAGGCTAAAATCCGGACCTTGGGCCAGATTTAACGCCGCGAAGAAGAATAACTGAGGGTGAAACCACCCCGAATATGAGGATCTGAAAGGTTATGCGTCTCAAGACCTTTCATGCGAAAACAATGCAAGACGTTATGGCCGAAGTGCGCAACAGCCTCGGCCCTGACGCTATCATTGTGCAAATTGATGAGGGTGGTAGCGGTGTACGTGTTACTGCCGCGGTTGAGGGCACGCCAACACCTGAACCACCCAAGGTGGCTCCGCAACCGTCACAAACCCCCGTTGATTTCGAAGCATCCCACCCTATTCCCGTTGCAAAAGACTATGATTCAGCGGACGTGTCTTCGGTGCTGAACCATCATGGGTTGCCGTTTGAAACAGCAGATCAGATCAAACAGGCGATCGCTTCTGTAGAGGCGGCGAGCCTTTCCGACGCCTACGGCGCAGCGCTCGATAACATCATGCGGTTTAATCCGCTGACGGAGAAAGCAACGCGCCCAATCATGCTTGTGGGTCCTCCGGGCGTTGGTAAAACTATTTCCACCGCAAAACTGACGGCGGACGCGCTATTGCATGAGCGCAGTGTGCACCTTGTGACCACAGACACGGTGAAGGCCGGCGGTGTGCAGCAGCTTGATCATTTTGCTGAATTGATGAAGCAATCCGTTTCAACGGCTGAAACACCAGACGAGCTCGCTGCTGTGCTTCGTGCACGAATGTCGCCTGCTGATGTCACATTGATTGACACGTCTGGCACCAACCCTTTTGACATGAACGAACTGAAGTCACTGTTGCAGTTTATTCAGGCTGTAGATGCCGAGCCAGTCCTTGTAATGCCAGCAGGTCTTGATCCACTGGACGCGCAGGAAATTGCCGGTGTGTTTGCCCGCATGGGATGCCAACGCTTTATTGCGACGCGTCTGGACGCAGCACGGAGGTATGCAGGCCTTATCATGGCTGCCCGTCCAGGATTTTTATCGTTGGCCGCTATAAGCCGTAGCCCGTTTGTCGCCGACGGCCTGGAACCAGCAACCGCGGGGTCGTTTGCCAGATTACTGACGGCACTCCCGACCAAAAGTCGACCTCAATCAAACCAAGAGCAAAACGCATGACTGAGCAAAGCAACGCAGCGGAAAGCCGTCTGATTACAATCGCCTCTGGCAAGGGAGGCGTAGGCAAAACCTGGCTGTCGGTAACGTTGGCACATGCTCTCGCCAGTGCTGGCGCAAAAACTCTGTTGTTTGACGGTGATTTGGGCCTAGCCAACGTGGACATTCAACTTGGCTTAATGCCTGAGTCTGATCTCGGTGCAGTGATTGCCGGTAGTGCATTGCTGCCTGATGTGGTGACACCCTATGCGGATAATGCTGGCGTCGGCTTTGATGTGATTGCAGGAAAATCCGGATCGGGTGCACTTGGTTCTTTGGCTGTGCCTGCACTGGTGTCTCTTCGTGAAGGCTTGGCGTCCATGGCAGGCAACTATGACCACATATTGCTGGATTTGGCTGCAGGCGTTGATCCCGCAGTGACCACGCTTTCTGACCATGGCGGCCGCATATTAGTTGTTATGACCGGCGATCCCACATCTCTGACAGACGCATACGCTTTCATTAAGCTAGCAGTTGGCCGAAACCCTGGCGCGAACATCTCAATTGTCGTCAATAACGTTGCCAGCAAACGAGATGGTGAAAAGACTTATGAGGCGATCAAACGGGCTGCGGAAGGATTTTTGAAGATTTCGCCGCCATTGCTGGGTATCATCAAATCCGATAGCAAGGTCGTTGACGCAATACGCGCGCAAATGCCCTTGCTGGCGCGGCATCCGCAGGCAGATGCAGCGCAGGATGTAAAAGCGCTGGCGGCAAGCTTGATAACCTAATTGGTATCTTGATACGGCCCCGGCGTTTGCGGGGGTTTCGCTATGAGCGACATTGCTGGACCACCAGCGCCCAAAGAGGTGCAACAGTCGGTGCGCGGCACCGACAAGGCTTCCTATGTTGCCAAAGACCCCAACAATTCTCAGGCTCGCTCTAAAGACACACCACAAGAACGCTCCCCTGACAGTGAGCAGGAATCGCTTCGGGCCCGTGACCCGGCAGTTTCTATATCAGCAACTGCCGCACACCTGACAAGTGGCCAGGAAATAACGGAAAAGGTGGCGCGCATAGACGGTGAAGGGCGACCAATTGTTGTTACCGAGAGTGTTACTATCGCGCTCAAGCCAGACGCAGGCCTGAAAACAGGTGATGACGTTCATTTGAAAGTTGTTGAGGCTGACACGCGGGTGACGGCAGACTTGCTGCGGCAAAACGAATTGCCAATTGATCCACCCCTTCGGCTTTCGGTTACAATTATCGAAGTTCATCAACAGCCAGCCACCGACAAACCCGTTCAACCGCCTCAAGTCGACCAACCTTACAAAGCCCCTCAAGCCAATGTTTTACCGAGCACAACGGCGGTGGGAGCGCAGTCAGCGGATGATGTGACCTTGCTTGTTGCAGGTAAGACAGTTGAGCCTTTGCCAACCACCCTGACACCAGTGACCTTCCAAAACATTCCAGCCACAAATGTGAACCAGGATGCGCAACCAACTGTCACAGCGGCAACTGCGCGCACGAGCAGCGCTGATCTGGCAACGCTGATTAGCCAGCAACAAACCGCTGGTGTTTCTGGCAATACGCAAACAACCGCACCACAGGCGCCCGCGCCTGCTACTACTCTTGTGTTCGAGCCCGCCGTTGGTCCTGGCATCGGAGCTGCGATTATCGGTGTGAGCCTCGACGGGGCTCCTGCAATTGTGCAACTGCTTGATCCGGCACAAAGTAAGGTTTCCCCTGCCGAAGTAGCCACCGTTGTAAAAGTTCAAACGCTCAGCGCAACGGAGGCTCGCACTCTTCCCGTCGGCGCAAGCGCACTGTCGGCACTTGCAGACCCCGCTGGCGAGCTGGCGCGCGTCGATACAAGCAGAGGCAGCTTTGTATTGCCGGCGCAAACCGCCGCAACCCTGAATGATGAGCTTGTGCGCATTGTGGTTGACCAGGGCGCCACCAGACAAGCACCGGCAAATACACCGGCTGGCCAGTCTTTCAGGGCGCAATTTACAGCCAGTGGCTCGGAAACGGCGACAAAGATAACAGCCATATTTCCCAGCAATTCGGCTGAAGCAGCAACCGTTGCCATCCCAGTTGCCGACCAGCAGACTAAGGTATCAACGAACCCAACAGAGGCTGCTCTTGTCACAGCCCAAAATCAAACCACGTTTGCCGCGGCCACCATTCAATCCGTTGATACCGTCAGCGCGTTTTTAAGTGCAAGCGGCCCAAAAACGGATCTCAAACTTACAACTGACGCCGGTGTATTAACGCTGACTGTACCTTCGGCATTTAGACCCGAAGTCGGCACAAGCTTGTTGATTAGCGAGGCACCACCGCCCCAGCAAACTGCAGCGGTAGCGCAAACAGCCACAATTCCAACACTTCAAACATCTGACCTTCAAGCGCCCGTATCGACAGCTATTGCGGCTCATGTGCCCAACATGCTTGCAGGGTGGCCCGCCATGGAAGAGGCTGTTGCCGCGGTGGCTGGCTCTGCGCAGGTGGCAGGCGCTCAGGAAAGCATGGCAGCCAAGTCTGCGCAAGATGGGGGAAAAATGACCAACAGCCTGCTGTTTTTCCTGTCTGCAACCGGCCGGGGAGGCCCTGAAGCTTGGCTTGGCCAGCAAACACAGCAGGCTTTGGCTCAGGCATCGCCATCAATACTCAAAAACCTTCAGACCGATATTCGGCGCATGGCTGCACTTCCGGGAGAAGCGATAGGTGAATGGCGCCCGATTGTGCTGCCGTTTGATGTGCGCGGCGGTGAAGTCCCACTGGCGGCCCTTTTACTTCACAACCGTCATGACATTGACCCGGACGCTGGCAGTGACGACCGAACAAATGTCGATAGCGACCAGGAAGAAAGCCAGCGTTTCATTGTGCAAGTGCAATTTTCTGTTCTGGGAGACATTCAACTGGATGGGAATATCAGCAAGTCCAACTTTGACCTGACCGTGAGAAGCGGTTCAAGTTTTTCAGAACCACTTAAGCAAGACCTTGAAGGGCTGTTTTATGGTGCCCTCGCAGCAAACGGATTTGCTGGTGGCCTTTCGTTCGAGGAAACTGCGCACTTTGACGTTGACGCTGCCAAGCTCATAGAAACGCACCTCACCCAGCCACAAACCGGCTAAATCACAACGTATTTTCTCACCTTTCGACTAAGGAAAAACAGCTTGCTTTTGCGCTGACTGGCGCCGACAGTTGCGGTCACTAACCGGGGGTCACTCCCGGCATCTGAGGATAGTTTTATGGGCGCATATCTGGCCTTCATTGCTTGTGTATTGATCTGGGGTTCCACTTGGTATGGCATCGAGTTCCAACTTGGTGTTGTGGCAAAGGAATGGTCGGTCGTATATCGGTTTGCTTTGGCTGCATCCCTGTTGCAGGCATGGTGCAGAATGCGTGGCATGAAGGTAGCGTTCGGTAAAAAAGGACATTTGGCGGCGGCAGGTACCGGCGTATTCCTGTTCGGATTGAATTACCTGCTCATGTATTCTGGGACCGAGTATCTAACGTCCGGTCTTGTC
The DNA here is from genome assembly GCA_963921265.3 of Kordiimonas sp. Taxonomy (GTDB): domain Bacteria; phylum Pseudomonadota; class Alphaproteobacteria; order Sphingomonadales; family Kordiimonadaceae; genus Kordiimonas. The sequence continues at coordinate 3,726,030 of OZ001196.2, read as the reverse complement.
GCGGTGGCGTTCTCGATGCTGTCGCTTATGAGCATCATTTCTGCCCGCATATTCCTTAAGTTGCCAATACATTTGCCAATTGTAGGGGCTGCACTTTTGGGTGTCTTGGGGCTTATATTGGTTTTCAGCCATGAGATTGCCCAATTCAATTTTGCCGATGAAACCGTGGTTGGATTGGCGTTTTGCATCGGCGGAACCATGGTCGCCTCCCTCGGCAATACCATTGCAGCGTCCAAAACGGCCAAGGCTTTCCCGGTGGTTCCCTTCACGGCACTTGGGTTGGCTTATGGCATGCTATTTAACCTGGCAGTTGCGCTCGCATCTGGTGAGTCAATCGCCTTTGATGCCCGCGCACCCTACATCCTGTCACTAATCTATTTGTCCATAGTCGGCACCATCATCGCCTTCACGGTCTACTTGTGGCTTTTGGGACAGATAGGTGTGGCCCGCGCTGGGTATATCTCTGTTGTCATGCCACTCGTGGCATTGACTATCTCCACCATCTTCGAAGGTTTCGAATGGTCAGCAGCAGCGTTGGCGGGGCTTGCGCTGATTGTGATTGGAAATGCGCTGATGGTGCGCTTAAAAGATCAGCCGAAACTGGACCCGGCTCCAGCAGAGTAGGCTCTAACCCGCCTGCTGCAGTGCCGTATAAACGTCATTGCAGGCTTCCTTCAGCACCGAAGCAATCATGTCTATTTCTGCATGGCTGATGATAAACGGCGGACACAGAACCACAACATTCCCAACCGGGCGCACGATCAAGCCGCGCATCAGACAGCCCTGCCCGATGTGATCACATACGGCCATTTCAAGCGGGTATTGCTCACGGGTCGTCTTGTCTTTGCACAGCTCAACTGCGGCCACGAGCCCGCGCACGCGGACCTCTCCCACAAGTGGATGCCCACCGAGTTCGCGCACCAATGATTTTTCAAAATATGGCCCTTTGTCGTCGTGGATCGCTTCCACCATGCCTTCTTCTTCGATCAACATCAGGTTTTTGAGCGCCACCGCGCAGGTAACCGGATGCCCCGATGTAGTAAAGCCGTGCTGTAGCAAGCCAAGATTATCTTCAACAACAGCGGCTACATCGTCTGAAATTGCCGTTGCAGCGATTGGCACATAGGCTGACGACAAGCCCTTTGCCAGTGTCATGATATCGGCGTTAAAGCCGTAAGCTTCCTGGCCGAACCAATGGCCGGAGCGCCCAAAACCAGAGACAACCTCATCTGCTATGATCAGCACGCCGTATTTGCGGCAAATTCGCTCTACCTCCGGCCAATAACTATCGGGTGGTGTGATAATACCCATGGTGCCCTGTACAGGCTCACCAATGAAGGCAGCTACATTTTCAGGGCCCGCCTCAAGGATCAGGTCTTCAATTGATTTAGCGGCGGCCAGGCCAAATTCGTCTGGGCTCATATCGCCGCCTTCGCGGTACCAATAGGGTGCTTTTGCTCTCAAAACTGGTGCTGGTTCCGCAAAACCAAACTGAGTTGCCATGGCTTCGTTGCCGTTCAGAGCAGCTGTGGCAATGGTGCTCCCATGATAAGCATAGTGGCGTGTGATAATTGCCTTGCGGGTAGGTTCGCCCTTTTGCTGCCAATAAAGGGCAACCAGCTTGAGCGCAGTTTCCACCGCTTCCGAACCGGAGTTGGATAGAAAAACCTTATTGAATTGCTCCGGCGCCAACGCAGAGATCTTTTGCGACAGAGACGCGGCATATGGGTTCGTTACGGCTGCGAAACTATGATAGTAACTGAGTTTTGCCAGGACATGGTCTGCTGCGTCCGCCAGCTCTTTACGGCCATAGCCAATATTCACGCACCCCAGACCCGCCATCGCATCAAGCAGGCGAATTTGCTGGCCGGTAACATAGCAGCCTTCCGCAGAGTCGATAATGAAAGGCGGCGCCTGCTTCAGGGCAACTGGGTCCGTGAAAGAATGCATGTGGTGCATCCGGTCATAGGATTGCAACTGCTCCAAAGTCATGGAGCCCATAAAATCTGGCTGATCTGTCACGGCGAGGTCCTCCTGCGCGGGAGCTTGCCGCGCAAGCACCCGAAATACCAGTATTTTCTAATGCATATAAAGTGCCAGACGCTTATTCCTGCAAGCGCTTTTTATAGGCTTGCAGACCCAAGTTATCAAGTTCAGCCTGTTCCTGGCGGGCGATTTCCTGGCGCACGCGGTCTTTCTGGCGGCGCCCCGCGATTTCCATTGTCTTCAGCTCCCTGAAGGCTTCGGAGACCACCTCTTGTTTTTCTTCAATTTCAGCATCTTTTTTGCGCATATCGTCAAGAAACCACGCCCGTTTTTTTCGGGCGCCTTCAATATAGGCGCCCAGAGTGACAGAACCGACGTCGTTATCCTTCATGGATTGTTGCTCAAGCATCTCCTGATCAAGCATTTCGATACGGTGTTCGATGGCGTTGCGCTCCTCAAATAGCACCGCCAGCTCGCGGCGTTTTTCGTCGAGCTCCCATTTGCGAAATCGGATGATGCCGTCAAAGTCGGCCATGGCTAGTTATCGCTCCGAGTAAGTCGTTTGGGATCAAATTTACTGACCCGCCAATGCTTCTGAAATCAAATGTGCAGCTGGGCCGTTCTGCAATATGGCTTGAAGCTGATCGTAACCTTGGTCAAGCGAGGTGTTATCGTCTTTCCATTGACCAAGGAATTCCTCCAGCCCTGCATTATATTCTATCGCGGCGTCCACCTCTGGATTGCTGCCCATACGGTAAGCCCCCAGCCGGATCATCTCTTCCATGTCGGCATAAGTGGCCAAAAAACGTTTGGCTTCGCGCACCAATAAATTCTGCCTGTCATCATTACACCGCGGCATTGTCCTGGATATTGATTTCAGGATATTGATTGCGGGGTAGCGACCTCGCTCTGCGATGGCGCGTTCCATCACGATATGGCCGTCAAGAATACCGCGCACTGCGTCTGCCACGGGCTCATTGTGGTCATCACCTTCCACAAGCACCGTAAACAGCCCCGTAATGTTACCGCTGCCGCGTGGTCCCGGTCCTGCACGTTCAAGGAGTTTGGGGAGTTCTGTGAAAACCGTGGGCGTATAACCCTTGCTGGTTGGCGGTTCGCCGCCCGCAAGGCCGATTTCACGCTGAGCCATCGCAAAGCGTGTCACACTATCCATCAGACACATCACTTCGTTGCCTGCATCCCGGAAGTGTTCCGCGAGCGTCATCGTCAGATAGGCCGCCTGACGGCGCATCAAAGCACTCTCGTCAGACGTCGCAACCACTACAACTGACCGCGCCAGACCATCCGGACCCAGATCGTCCTCAATGAATTCCTGAACCTCACGACCACGCTCACCGATCAGACCAATAACGCTGATGTCGCTTGAGGAGTGTCGCGCAATCATGGACAGCAGCACAGACTTACCAACACCCGAGCCAGAGAAAATCCCCATCCGCTGACCAATACAACAGGTAACAAAGGTATTGAGAGCCCGCACACCCAAATCAACCTTGGCGCCAACTCGCTGGCGGCTGTGCGCCGGTGGCGGCGTGCCGCGTAGTATCTTTAGCTGATGACCGTGTCGGATGGGCCCCTTGCCATCGATTGGTTCGCCAAGCGCATTAACAACGCGACCGAGCCAGGCATTGGATGGAAACACCGTTGGTTCAGACTGTGTAAGCACCGCCCTGCAACCCACACCAATGCCTTCAACAGCATCGAAAGGCATGGCAAGTGCCGTTTGCTCTCTAAAGCCGATTATCTCGATCGGAACGCGGCGCCGGTCCCGCGTTTCCACTTCCAGCCGCGAGCCCACAGATATGTATTCACCGATGCCGGCAAGCTCTACGAGCAAACCACGCACACCAGTAACACGCCCATAACGACGTTCCGTTTGGATACGGTCTATTTCCTTGATTAGGCCGCGCACGCATGCCCCCGATCATTTAAGTGTGCAAAGCGTATCGTATGCCGTTTAAATATTGGTAAAAGCAGGCAGCTGTCTAGCCCCGCAAAATACGACTCGAGCAATTTTTCTTGGAGTTTTCGTTAACCTTAGTTAACATTCGTTAACGCTGTTATCGATTGCTTGGGGGACGAGCCCTCTAAACCGCCTGTTTTTCAGGGGTTTGCTGCAAGCGGCACTGACTGATTCGGTGCAAGAATGCGCAAACAAAAGTCGGTTTGAGGTCGCAATTTGTGAAAGAAAATACAGGGACCGACAATGCGTGTTTTGTTGATCGAAGATGATCCAACCATTAGTCGCAGCATCGAATTGATGCTTAGCGCAGAAGGCTTCAACATTTATTGCACTGACCTTGGAGAAGAGGGCTTGGATCTTGGCAAGCTCTATGACTATGACATCATCCTCCTTGACCTCAATCTGCCCGACATGCACGGATATGACGTGTTGAAGAAGCTCAGGACAGCGAAGGTGAATACGCCGATCCTGATCCTGTCTGGCCTCAATGAAATGGAAAACAAGGTCAAGGGCCTTGGTTTTGGTGCAGATGATTACCTGACCAAACCATTCCATAAAGAAGAACTGGTTGCCCGCATCCATGCGATCGTTCGCCGCTCCAAAGGGCATTCACAGTCCATCATCAATACCGGCAAACTTGCCGTAAACCTGGACACAAAAACCGTTGAGGTTGAAGGGAAACGTGTTCACCTGACCGGCAAGGAATATGCAATGCTGGAATTGCTTTCACTCCGCAAAGGCAGCACGCTCACCAAAGAAATGTTCCTGAACCATCTCTATGGTGGCATTGATGAGCCTGAATTGAAGATCATTGACGTGTTCATTTGCAAGCTCAGGAAAAAGCTCGCTTCTGCATCAAGCGGTGAGAACTATATCGAAACTGTCTGGGGCCGCGGATATGTGCTCAGGAACCCGGCAGATGAAGGCGCAGAAGCTGCCGCAAGCTAGCACTACGATCAAAGAACAAAAAAAGACCGGCCCTCAGCCGGTCTTTTTTGTTAATCAATTCAGATAGTTACTTGAGGCCCATCAGCTCTTCTGCGTTGCCGTCTGAGGGTACATACATGCCCCGCTGGCCTCGCACTGGCCGCAGTTTGTCGGTGATGCCAAGAACCGTTTCCGCGGCTCCCAAGAAGAGTGTTCCATCCTTCGCGAGGGTACCGCTCATGCGCTCAAGAACTTCTTTTTTGGTTGGCTGATCAAAGTAGATCAGCACATTCCGACAGTAAATCACGTCAAACGACCCAAGCAGGCTGAAGCTGTCCAAGAGGTTGAACGGGCGATATTTCACCATATTCCGGATGTCGTCGTTAATGCGCCAAACATCACCTTCCTGCTTGAAATATTTGATCAGCATCTGGATTGGGAGACCACGCTGAACTTCAAATTGGCTATAGGCACCAGCTTTTGCTTTTTCCAACACTTGTGTGCAAATGTCGGTGCCAACAATTTCAATGTTCCAATTTTGCCACTTGGCCCAATTCTCCTTCAGAAGAATTGCAAGCGAATATGGCTCCTGGCCAGTAGATGCTGCAGCGCACCAAATGCGCAGGCGCCTGGTTGTACGCGCTTTTTCCATGGCAGGGAGCACATGATTTTTGAAAATATCGAACGGCGTATTATCCCGGAAGAAGAATGACTCGTTAGTGGTCATAGCTTCCGTAACATCTTTAATGAGGCCTTCATCCCGACTGGTCCGCAGCTTCATGACAAGTGCATCCAGCGTGTCCAGACCGCGCTTGCGCGCCAAAGGCGTCAATCGGCTTTCAAGCAGATACACCTTGTCTGGTGTCAGCATCAGGCCGGATTTCTCTTTCAGCAAGCCCGCGAGGAATTCAAAATCCTGATTTTTCACCCTATCCCTCCTTCAAGCCGCCTGCTGGCCGCTGCGCCAATTTCGTCGATTGGCAATACTTCAGTACAAAGACCCGCGGTCGCTACCGCTCCTGGCATACCCCACACCACGGAAGAAGCCTCATCCTGCGCCAACAGGGTGGCTCCTTCGCGGGTTATGTCGCGCGATCCCTTAAGGCCGTCATGCCCCATGCCCGTGAGGATAACTGCCAAGATACGCTCGCCAAAAATTTTGACAGCACTGCGGAACAGAGGGTCCACAGCCGGACGACAAAAATTCTCAGGTGGATCATCGGTCAACCGGATCAGGATTTTGCCGTCCTTTTCTTCAACTTCCATGTGCCTCCCACCGGGTGCGATGTAAATTTCCCCCGGTTTCGGCTCCATGCCATGCTTGCCTTCCTGAGATTTCCAGCCAGTAGACTGGCTCAAGTGGTCAGCCAAAATGGCAGTAAAAGTGGCTGGCATATGCTGCGTGATCAAAATCGGCACATCAGGTGCTTTTTTGAAACCCGCAAAAAACTTCATCAGTGCTTGTGGGCCACCCGTGGAAGACCCAACCAAAAGCACTTTTGCTTTTCGCATTGAGCCTTGGCGCAGCGTGATCGGCTTGCCGTCTGAAGAAACAGAAGAAGCATCTGCGGCCGCAGATGTCGCCGGGCGAACACTGGCTGTTGCCGCTGTCGGCCGCGGACGTGCAGCACTCACAAAGCCGGCGCTGGCTTGTGGCCGCGTGGGCCGCGCAAACCCAGCCTGGCTTGCAACAGGCTTTCCACCCGCAGAAACACCATCTGGCAAGTCAACACCCAGCTTTTTACGGCGACGAGACGCCCAGGCCTTGACCTTTTCTACCAGCTCCTGACGAAAATCTATGTTCGCATTCACCGAGCGCGCAGTCTCTGGTTTTGGCACATAATCAACCGCGCCCATCTGCAAGGCGCGCAGGCTGATTTCTGCGTTCTTGCGGGTCAGCGTTGACGCCATCACCACTTGAAGATCGGGCTGTTGATTAAGCATTTTCGGCAGCGCCGTCATGCCGTCCATTTCAGGCATTTCGATATCAAGGACAACTGCCTCAATGTCGTGTTGCTCAAGCTGCCTCAAAGCAACTGCGCCATTATTGGCAGTTGTCACAACATCAATGTTGGCATCTTCCGACAAATAGCGACACAGGAATCCCCTAATGATGGCGCTGTCATCGACAACCATCACTCTAAAAGGTCCGTTTTTCTTTCCTGATGCTTGTTCAGGATTTGAAACAGCAGAATTCACTCTGAAAGTCCCGCAATACTAGATAAGGCCAACTTGGGTAAACTTGGCTTCGATAATTTCTCTGTCGAAAGGCTTCATGATGTACTCATTGGCACCAGCTTCAATAGCGGTGCGAATGTGTGACATATCGTTTTCGGTGGTACAAAAAACGACAACCGGCTGCTCTATCCCGTCTTTGGCGCGAATAGCTTTCAAAAACTCGAGCCCGTCCATCACAGGCATGTTCCAGTCCAGGAGAACCACATCCGGAAGATTGCGGTCGCATGCGTCCAGAGCATCCTGCCCGTCAACGGCTTCTTCAATTTCGAAGTTGAGTTCTTCGAGGATACGTCTGGCAACCTTCCTGATTACCTTCGAATCATCAACGACAAGGCATAGTTTCATGTGCGATTAACTCCCTACCCGCCCAGAGGCTTGTTTTTCTTCTTATAGTGTATTTCTAGGCCGCTTTGCCATTGCTTTCGAACGCCAACAAACGATCAACATCCAAAATCGGCAACAGTTGTTCTTTCAGGCGGTAAATGCCCATGCTGACTTCGCGCCAGCGGGGGTCCAACGTTACCGGGTTTTTCTCAAAATCGGCATCGTCCAATGAAAGAACCTCGCCCACCTTGTCGATCTGAAGGCTGTATGGCTCTTCGTTGTGCTCTACCACAACAGACATGCTGGATTGTCCTTCTTCAAGAGGTGGCAAGCCCAAACGGCGACGCAGGTCGATCGCTGTCACGATGCGGCCACGCAGGTTTAGGACGCCTGCCACCCAATCAGGTGCACGCGGGATCATAGTGATCTGCTGCGCATTCAGCACATCATGCACTGCAAGTACCGGAATGCCCACAGTTTGACCATCCAGCATGACGGTCACAAAATCCTGCGTACCGGTTGCTACAAGGCTCAGGTCATCGCGAACTACGATATCGTTCATGCCGCGTCTCCTTTGATTTTAAACTGCTGAGCGAGACTGCGCAGCAAAGTGTCTTTGTCGAATTTGGCGACATAGTCGTCAAATCCAGCCTCGAACCCGCGGTTAATGTCGCGTTCGCTTGAGAGAGCTGACAAGGCAACAAGCCGCATACCGCTCCAGTCATCGTTGGCTCGAACTGCCTGTGCAAATTCATAACCTGACATGTCAGGCATCTCGATATCCGAGATCGCAAGTTCAAAACTCTCGCCGTCCTCCAGCAAATCAAGTGCTGCCTGGGCATTGTTGACAGCCGTCACATTGTAACCAGCTACTGTCAGGATCGGCTTCAGCATGTTGCGGAAGAAGTCACTGTCATCAACAACCAGCACACGCTCGGCACTGCGGGAAACTGTTGATTCCTCGCTCAGGTCTTTGCTTGCAAGCCAGTCAGGGAACGCAAGGCCAAGGAAGTAGGTCACATCAATAACTTCAGAAGCCTTTTCATTAATGACTGCTGAGCCGATAACGCCAGGCTTGTCCGAGGCAAGCTTGATATCCATTTCGTCTTCAACGATGTCGAGGATTTCATCAACCGCAAGCCCCATAGTGAACTGACGGTCTGTGAATACCAGCACCGGCTGGTTACCACTTTCACGCAGGCTCATGTCTGGGTCGGCAAGCACCAGCGGCATCAAGGCACCGCGGTACTGCACCATCAAACGGCCATCTGACGTCTCGACACTGCCAATATCAATTTCTTCAAGGCGCGCAACGAGCGATAGCGGCACGGCCCTTGGGTGATCCTGGCCAGCGCGGAATACAAGCATGCTCTCTTTATCGCTCGACGCAGCACGGCGCACCATTTCTTGATCCTCTTCTTCATCCGCAGCATCGCTGACACCTTGGCTGGCAAGTGCCGCAATTCCATTTGGATCGAGGATCATAATTACACTGCCGTCACCCAGGATTGTGTTACCTGAGTAGATGTCCAGATCCTTCAGGATTGGCGCTACCGGTTTCACTACAATCTCTTCGGTGTCAAACACCTGGTCCACAACAATACCAAAGGTGAAGGCGCCAACCTGGCTGACAACGATGAAGTCATCACCATCGTTTTCTTCAGACCCTTCGCTCTTCTCGAAGCCCAAAACTTCGTTCAAATAAACCAGTGGCAACAGTCTGTTTCTGAGGCGAAGCACTGGCGTATCATTGATCATTTCGATCTTGTGGTCACTGTCACCCGCTTTTTCGGCGCTTGTAGCACGCACAAGTTCAAGCACGCTGATTTGAGGAATAGCGTAGCGCTCTTCCTGGGCTTTCACGATTAGACCCGCAACGATTGCCAACGTCAGTGGGATTTTGATGGAGAAGTTACTTCCCTTGCCCACTGTTGATACCATGTCGATGGTGCCACCAATTTTCTCGATGTTTGAACGCACCACATCCATGCCCACACCGCGACCAGAAACACTGGTCACTTGTTCGGCGGTTGAGAAGCCTGGATGGAAGATGAACTTCTGGATCTGCGCTTCAGACATACTGGCTAGCTCGCCCTCTGTCGCCAGGCCCTTTTCAATAATTTTCTTCGAAAGTTTGTCCGGGTTGATGCCCCGGCCATCATCTTTGATTTCGATGATGATGTGACCGCCCTCATGGAAGGCGTTCAGGATAATCGTACCCATTTCCGGCTTACCGGCCGCGATCCGCTCCGCTGGGCTTTCAATGCCGTGGTCTGCCGAGTTGCGAACCATGTGCGTTAGCGGGTCTTTGATGAGCTCAAGAACCTGACGGTCAAGCTCTGTGTCGGCGCCCAGCATTTCAAGCTCGATCTTTTTATCGAGTTCAACGGTCAGGTCGCGCACGATCCGTGGCAGTTTCGCCCATGCATTCCCGATTGGCTGCATGCGCGTTTTCATCACATTTTCCTGCTGCTCGGTGGTGCACTGGCTCAGGCGCTGAAGCGGCACGCCAAGCTCGGAGTTATCCATATTACGCGTGATCTGCAGCAACTGATTGCGTGTCAGAACCAGCTCAGAGACCATATTCATCAGGTCTTCCAACAAATCCACATTCACGCGGATTGACTGTGTAGACTTGCGTGGTTCTTTTGAAGCTGCTGCCTGCTGATCGCCCGGCTTGGCCCGACCGCCAGCCGCTGCCTTTGGTTGCGCAACTTCTTTCGATGCGTTGATGACCGCTTCACGGACCAATTCAAACATCATGACCGCTTCGTCAGCTGTGTCCGCATCCACATGACATTCAACCAGCACCGCTTTCACGGTTTCCAGCATGGTATCAAACTGGGCTTCACCAAACCCGGCAACAGTGACCAATTGACGGCCAACCGCATCAGCCGCGTCCATGTCGTCTTTGAACATGGCGAGCATGAGGCCCATAAACTTGCCCTTGCGCTGGTCGGCGCTTGCGCCTTCGAAGAATTTGCCGAGTTTGTCGTCATTTTCGACGCGTTGGCTGATTAGGTGCGCGGCGACCGCAATAGTATCTTCTCCGCCCACACGATCAAACAGGCTTGCGTCATCTGAGCTTGGTGCAGCTGCTGCAGGCTCTTCGGCTTCTGCACTGTCGCCAGGGCCTGGTGCGTTAGCGAAAGCCGCTTCAAGTTCCTCCAAGGAAACTTCGCCCGGCTTTAACGCGCGACCAAGTGTGGTATCAATAATTTCACCGTCAACGGTGTCTGGCTCTGGGTCAGGTTCTGCTGCTGCAGCCTCACCGCCTTCAGCGATTGCGTCCAAACGGCCAATCAGTTCGCTGTCATCGCCGTCCGGCTCTTCTTCAGTGGCTTCCAGACCCGCGAGTATTTCCTTAATGCGATCAAGGCTTTCCAAAATCACTGTAACAGCGTTTTCGGATACCTGCAGTTCGCCATCACGGAATTTGCCAAGTACGTTCTCCGAGGCATGTGCCACTGATTCCAGGCGGGGCAATCCTAGGAAACCACATGTCCCCTTAATAGTGTGCACCAAGCGAAAGATGTTATCGAGAACCTCTTTATTATTGGGGTCCTGCTCCAGCTTCACCAGCTCGACGTCAACAACGTCAATGCTTTCGCCCGTTTCGGTCAGAAACTCATTTAATAGATCGTCCATGGCCACTTCCCGGCGTTTCTGCGCCTACCAATTATTTCAAACTGCCCCCAACACCTTTGGTGCTGATGCCACCTTCCGGGAAAAGAGTTAAAATCGTGTAAAACTTTTCCGAATAATTCTCGGAATAAAGACTGGACGTAAAAACTTTCCTAACGAGGAAAAATATTTAGTAGTCAGGCATTTGCCCTGAATGTTGCAGACAGGCTGATGGCACTGTCTTCGCAGGCTTTGATGGTAACGGCGCCACCAAGTTCTTTCGCGACCACACTTGCCAAGTACGCCGGGGCAGACCGGGGTTCCAGGTCTGCTTCTTTCACACCGCCTTCGAGTGCAGCGCGAATATCATCGCCAAAAATAACGCGCTCTCCATTCGCTTCGATGGTAATCGCAACCAAATCATTACTGGATTCCGCATACTTCACTTTCAGGGTACCACCACGGACCAAAGTTTCAGCGGTAACCAGGCACAAGTTCAAAAGAAGCTTCACACCTCCTTTTGACAGTTCCGTAACCGAAACGTTCCAATCAAGCTCTACGCGGCTACCTGCCAAAAAAGCGCGGAGCGACTTTTCAGCCTCGCGGGTATCCAGATGGGCGGAAAAGCCGCCGGCCGCACCAAAAGCAAGTCGGAAAAACTGGAGTTTATTGCTTGTTTGTTCTGTCGATTTTTCAATGAGATCAAATACGGCGTCGCGCATACTTTCGTCTTGCTCACCTGACAAAAGCTCAAGGCCATTATTGATGGCACCAACAGGACTAACCAAGTCGTGGCAGAGCCGTGAACACAATAGTGCTGCAAAATCCAGTTTAGACATGATTCTCCCCTTGTGCCGATGCTCAGCCGATGCTGTAACCTCTCGCGAAAGCTCTAAACCCATTCATTCAAAGCCTTTTGAGCATTTTTGCGAGAAACTACTGTCTAGGCAACTGCTTTTATGGTTAACAATCGTGCCAGGCCACCACTCTGGGCTCGTTTCCCGGGAATCTAACAGAGAATTGATCATGCCAGATACGTCCCCCGACACTTTAAATTCCATGACCCCTGCACTTCTTCAGACCATGCTTGCCGCTGGAAAAGTCGTCATGGAAGTATTCAGCACCGACTTCGATGTATTTGGTAAAGACGACAAATCACCTGTAACAGAGGCCGACCGGCGCGGCGAAGCGGTTATTGAAGCTGCACTCAAAGAAATCGCGCCCGATATTCCAATTGTTGGCGAAGAAGCCAAATCTGAGGGCCACTGCCCCGATATCTCGGGCGGTGTATTCTGGCTTGTTGACCCACTTGACGGCACCAAAGAGTTCATCAAACGCGGATCTGATTTCACTGTAAACATCGGCCTGATCAAAGACGGCGCGCCAATTGCCGGGTTTGTGCTGGCACCAGCGCTCCACAAAATGTACTGGGGCATCAAAGGTGTTGGTGCCTGGATCGCCGACGTGGACGGTAACGAGTTGTGCAACAAAAAAGAGATCAAGACGCGCGCCGCTGAGCCTGACAATCTGGTAATTGTCGCAAGCAAATCTCATCGGTCACCAGAACTGGAAGCGTGGCTCTCGCACTTCCCTGCAGCAGAACATGTCTCTATTGGCTCCAGCCTGAAGCTGTGCCTGATAGCCACGGGTGAGGCTGACCTATACCCGCGCCTGGGGCCCACATGCGAGTGGGATACAGCAGCGGCCCACGCCGTACTTGTTGCTGCCGGTGGCACAGTAGAAGTAAATGGCGGTACCCTCCTGACGTACGCCAAGGACCTGAAAACCTTCCTCAACCCTTGGTTTTTGTGCCGTGCCGATGAAAATTTTGCTGTTCCCTCGATCGGAGAGCCCGCTCAAACAATGTAATCCATATCCTCATTGATCCTCAGGCTTCATCGCGTATCATGCTTGCGGGTCAAATCACTGAGGTAAACAAAATGGAATTGCTCGCTTTCAGCATTGCAGCTTTTATTGGGCTGCACCTCATTCCTTATTTCGCCAAGAACTTCCGTGCTGGCGCACAGGCCAAAATTGGACCTGACCCCTACAAGGGGCTTTTTGCTTTGTTGGTGGCGGCGTCCCTCGCCGGCATCATTTTCGGCTGGATGGAAAGCGAGCCTGATTTTGTCTATGCGCCGCCTGCATGGGGTATGCACGCTACACCACTGTTTGCGCTCGTGGGTTTCGTTTTGTTCTTTGCAAGTAATGCCCCAACAAATATTAAGCGTGGCATTCGCCATCCACAAATGACAGGTGTTTTCCTATGGTCTGTTGGTCACTTGCTTGCAAACGGCGAAGACCGCTCTTTGTTGTTGTTCGGTAGCTTCGCCATTTGGTCCGTCCTTGCAATTCTGGGTGCCAACGCGCGGGACGGTGTGTGGATCAAGCCTGATAAGCAACCTTTCATCAAGGATGTGATAACTGTTTTGATTGGCATCGTTGCATTTGCTGCTTTCATGTACTTCCATGAAGCCATTATTGGCGTGCGAGCATATCCGTAACTGAGTTGAAAGCAGAATGAAGTTTGGGATCATATGGTTTATCGGATTGAGCTTGACGCAGACCCTGCAGGCAAAAGCGCAGGAAAATCTGACGCTTTACACCGAAAACAACCCTCCATTCACCTTTTTTGACACAGAGGCGGGCAAGCCAGCAGGCCCTGCTGTAGAAATAATAAACGCTATCATGCAGCGGACGGAAACGACCTATAGTTTGCAAATCCTGCCATGGCGACGTGCGTTTCGAACGACACTAAAGGAACCCAACACGTGCCTGTTTTTGACCTACCGAACCCCTGAAAGAGAGAAGCTGTTTTCCTGGGTGGGCCCACTTGTAACGGGTGAGTGGGCAATCTTTAAGCGTAACGACAGTGACATCAAGATCACCGCCCTGAGTGACCTCCACAACTATGCGGTGGTTGGCATGGCAAGTAGTGCCGATGCGCTTGCTCTACAAGCCGCTTTGGAGAAAACTATCCTTCAAACCGCCTCGGGCGAGCTCGCGGCGCAAATGCTCTATCGTGGAAGAGCAGATTTATGGATATCCGACATCTTTGGAGGCGTTACGTCTGCAAAAGCCATGGGTTTGCCAACCCCAAAGGTTGCGTTCTTCTGGAAGACTTCAGACCTTTCACTTGCCTGTTCGCCAAAAACATCTCCGGCATTAATCGACAGATTGAATGAAGCGAACCTGAGCCTGGAGAACTTTAAACAAGACTTGCTCGCCAAAGTTTCAGGAACGCCCTTAACTAATGCGGCTGACGAAAGCCGGACAAACAACTAACGTGTCGTAACCGGCAGAGGCGGGGACCACGCAGGGTCTGACGCGTCGTAGGGCGTTGGCACCTGAAGTTCGTTATAGCCGGTGAGGTCCACAGACCACAGCGATGGCTTACCACCTGAGCCATCCGCTCTGTAGCGCGGCGTGCGGAAGAACATCAAAACCCGGCCATTGGGTGACCAAGTTGGCCCTTCGTCCTGGTATGCGTCAGTCAGCAACCGCTCGCCCTTACCGTCGGTGCGCATGACACCAATCCGGAATTTGCCCTCTCCAATTTTTGTAAACGCGATCAAATCGCCGCGCGGGGACCAAACGGGTGTTGCATAACGCCCGCGTCCAAACGAAATGCGATGCACATTGCTGCCGTCCGGGTCCATAACATAAAGCTGCTGAGAGCCGCCCCGGTCAGAGTTGAACACGATTTTACGTCCATCTGGTGAAAAGCTCGGTGACGTATCAATGCCCGGGTCGCTTGTCAGTCGCTGAACATTTCGCGTGCGCAGGTCCATCAGATAAATGTCGGAGTTACCGTCTTCCGCGAGCGACATAATCACCTTGTTGCCGTCCGGTGAAAACCGAGGTGCAAACGTCATGTTTGGGAAGTCACCAAGTACTTCAAAACGGTTCGAGAGGATGTTGAACAGATACACGCGCGGCTGGTCATTGAAATAGCTGAGGAAAGTAATTTCCTGCCGGTTTGGGCTGAAGCGCGGCGTCAGTACCAAATAACTGCCATCGGTCAGAAACTGCTGGTTTGCACCGTCCTGATCCATGATAGCAAGGCGCTTGGTGCGGTTGAGGGGATCGCCCTGCTCCGCGATATAGACGATGCGCGTGTCGAAATAGCCTGCTTCTCCTGTCAGGCGTGTGTAAATGCGGTCGGAAATAACGTGCGCGATGCGCCGCCAGTTCGAAGCTGGTGTATTGTAGCCAACACCTTCCATTTGAACTTCACCAACCACATCCCAAAGACGGAACTCAACGCGCAGGTTGCCATTAGCCAGAATTTGCAGGCGTCCGGTCACTAGCGCCTGAGCAGCAAGCGGACGCCATGCGTTGAACCTGGGGCGCGTGGGTGCCGCTGTGATTTGCTCTATGAAGGCGTTTTGGTCGATGGCGCGAAACAGGCCGGTCGACACCAGATTAGCCGTAATGACCTCGGTGATGCTGGCTCCAATGTCCGACAAGTTACCCGTTGGCGTTTCCACGTCCTCAACAGGCACAAAATCAGGTACTGCGATTGGCACCGGGTCGACTGAGCCGCGAGTTACATCGACTTTCAGCTGCGCCATCGCGGGCAGAGTTGCCACAAGCACCAAGATAAAGGATGACGCGATTTTTCTGATCATATCGCTTGCGTTCATGCTGCCCAAAGTCCCTTTTATTCGCCAACGAATGTGGCGGGGTTAAATTCGAAATCAATATAGGATGTATTGGCATCCAAATGCTTTGCTGCTTCGTCGAGTGGTTCACTCAACAAGACGGCGCGCCGTGCACTCTCTGCAAAAATACGGAAGAAAGATCGATCAGGGTCATTAAGGTTGCCCACCCCGATAAACTCTGGCGCCCGAGAGAAATAGCCATCTGGCCTAATCCATATGCGGATCGTGACCCGCATGTTCTGGATGTCCTCAGCGCCACCTGGGAATGACCAATTGCTTTCCACTTTTTGCCTGAGCGCATCCATGACACTGGCCGTTGCCAAGCGACCCCGCAGGCCGGAGAAGAGGTTAGGTTTTTCTTCTGGCTCTTGCTCCGCGGCTTGCTTCTGTTCTTCCTCACGGCGCAAGGTTTCCTGCTGCTCTTCTTTGATCGAGCGGTCGATAAGTGCAGCAATACGATTGGACTTCAACCGTGACGGTGGCCTCGGTTTGTTGCGTGGCACTACCCGGTTCGCAAGCTGCCTGTTTTCAGACACCTGCGGTTTGGGTTTTGGCCTGGAGGGTGGAGGCGTTTCGACCACTTTGACCTGCTCGAGTGTCGGCGCAGCATCCGCGGGCGGTTCCGGCGCGGCCTCAGCAGCGGCATAGGCTGGTTGCGGCTCGCTTTGCGCTTGTTGGGGTTCGGCTTTTGGTGGCTCCGGTTCCACCACGCGGGTTTGTTCCGCAATCTGGACAAACTCGATAGCAATCGGCGGCGGAGGGTCAGGGAGCGGCCGCTGAAGCTGTGGCAGTCCAACAAGCGCCACCACCGCCACACCCACATGCAGGGCGCCGGACATCAGCCATCCAGTTTGTTCTGCTCTTATTACCGCCACGAAAACATCCCGCTGCTATCGCTGCTCCGCCACCAGCGCAACCCGCGTAAATCCGGCCCGGTTGATCACACCAATCACCTGCATCACTTGCCCATAGTCCAGTTTGGTGTCACCGCGTACGTAAATGCGGGTATCGCGCCGATTGCCGGCAATAGCTTCCAGGCGCGGCACAAGTTCATTCAGGCCAATTGCAGTGTCGGCAAGAAATATGGCACCATTTTGATCAATGGAAACCTCCAAAGGTTTGCTGTCCTGTGGCAAAGGTTTGGCCGCAGCCTTTGGCAGGTCAACCTGGATGCCAGCGGTAAGGAGCGGCGCCGCCACCATGAAGACAATCAGCAAAACGAGCATCACGTCTACGAAGGGCGTGACATTGATTTCCGCCATTGGGCGATAACGCCCGCGGCGTCCGCCGCCCGATTGCCTGCCGCCGCCTGTTACCGAAGCGCCCATTAGTTGCCCCGCTCGTCAAGCTGGCGCGATAGGATCGCGGCAAATTCGTCAGAAAAGCCTTCAACCCGACCAGCATAGCGGCCAAGGTCAGTTGAGAGCTTATTGTATGCAATCACCGCCGGGATCGCCGCTACAAGGCCAAGTGCGGTCGCCAAGAGCGCCTCTGCAATACCGGGCGCAACTGTCGCAAGCGACGTGTCAGACGCCACAGCAATCGCTGTAAAGCTGTTCATGATGCCCCAGACCGTACCAAAAAGACCCACGAACGGGGCTGCCGAGCCAATGGTGGCAAGATACCCAACTTGCCCCTCAAGCCGGTCCATTTCGCGACTTGTAGTAACATGCATCACTTTATTGATGCGATCCTGCACTGTCACTTTATCAAAACGGGAGACCGTCGACCCCAGACTGCGTTGCCATTCGCGCATCGCAGCGACAAACACCGCTGCTAACGGGTGGTTTGGCGCCTGTTTGATACCATTGTAGAGCTCATCCAGGGAGCTACCGGACCAGAAAACATCCTCAAATTCGTCCGCCTTAGCGCGCGCGTCCTTGAGCCGCTGCCAGGTATTGAAAATGATTGACCAGCCCCAAATACTTGCGGCGACAAGCATGATCATCACCATTTGCACGATGATGTCTGCTTGCAGGAACATGCCCATCACGGAAAAATCGACGGCATTGCCTCCGAGTTCTGCTGCTTCTACCACCTCAGTGGTTGGGGCATTGATCGTCTGGTCCTGCATTCAACTCTCCTCACAACAGGAATGGGTTATTTTTTAGCGCTTTCAGCAGCCGTACGCCAGTCTTGCCAACAGGCACGCGCTTCTGCTGGCCAGCGCCGCGGGCGGCCATCTGGGCCAATGACCGCAACCAGCAATTCTGCCTCGGCTACCAGCACACCTTCACACGTAATCCACTGTTTTACTTCAATGGCAGCAGCGCGCACTTTTGTGACCATACTATGGCCAAGAAGCACATCGCCGATTTTTGCCTGCCGGTGATAGCTGACTGCGATCTTGCTCACCACGTACGTCAGCGGTCCACCGTCTTCTTCGGTTATCGCAAAAAGGTGATCGACATCGGCTGCGGATCCCCTGATGCTTTCGGTGCGCACACGCTCAAAAAAACTAACGTATCGCGCGTGATACATCATGCCGCCAACGTCAGTGTCTTCATAATAAACCCGCATGGGGAAATGAAAGATGCCGTCTTTCCAGGCGCCTTCACTG
The DNA here is from genome assembly GCA_963921265.3 of Kordiimonas sp. Classification (GTDB taxonomy): domain Bacteria; phylum Pseudomonadota; class Alphaproteobacteria; order Sphingomonadales; family Kordiimonadaceae; genus Kordiimonas. The sequence continues at coordinate 3,707,726 of OZ001196.2, read as the reverse complement.
AGGCGGCCTAAAGCTTGCTCGCCACTCATTTACTGTCTCCCAGTAAATCCATTTGCGCCGCCGCTTCCGATGATTTTGGCGGTGTCAGGCCAATGTGTTTCCAACCGTCGGGCGAAAGCATTCGCCCGCGCGGTGTACGCTGCACTAGCCCCGCCTGCATCAAATAGGGCTCGATGATATCTTCAATTGCGTCACGCGGCTCTGAAAGCGCCGCAGCTAGCGTTTCGATACCAACCGGACCGCCCGTGTACGTATCACCGATACACATCAGATAGCGACGATCCATTGTATCAAGGCCCAGATTATCTACTTGGAGCCGCGTCAGCGCGGCGTCAGCCGCCACCGCATCCACGGTGTCTCTCTCCGCAACCAGCGCAAAATCACGCACCCGCCGCAGCAAACGGCCGGCAATACGGGGGGTGCCGCGCGACCGGGCGGCCACTTCGCGTGCGCCGTCGTCGCTCATCTCAAGCTCCAAGAGTTTTGCTCCGCGCCGCACCACTTCGCTCAGTTCATCCGTGGTGTAAAAATCGAGGCGGGTCGGAATACCAAAACGGTCCCGAAGCGGTTTTGTAATCAGACCCGAGCGCGTAGTTGCGCCCACAAGTGTAAATTTTGGCAGATCGATCCGTACGGACCGTGCCGCGGGGCCTTCCCCAATAATCAAATCCAGCTGGAAATCTTCCATCGCTGGATAAAGGATTTCTTCAACCGCAGGATTAAGCCGATGGATTTCATCAATGAACAATACGTCCCGTTCCTGCAGGTTGGTCAACAGCGCCGCCAGATCACCTGCCTTTGAGATCACAGGGCCGGAGGTCGCACGGAAATTCACGCCAAGTTCACGCGCCACGATCTGCGCCAAAGTCGTTTTACCAAGTCCAGGTGGACCGAAAAACAGCACATGATCCATCGCTTCACCGCGGGCACGTGCAGCTTCAATGAACACATGCAGGTTTTCGCGCGCCTGTTGCTGGCCAATAAATTCTTTCAAGGACTGTGGCCTGAGGCCCGCGTCAATCACGTCTCCAAGCGCTTCTTTGCCGTCAATGATCCTGTCTTCAGCGTCACTCATAAGCTTGAAAGCTCCTTGAGAGCTGCGGGCACGATGGTCGCAACGTCGGCATCTTCGCCAAGGTCCGCCAGCACGCGCGCAACAGCACCGTGAGCGTCAACAGGCTTGTAACCAAGGTTCGCAAGCGCTGAGACAGCATCTGCAATAACGCTGTCGTTTGCGTCCACGGGCGCAGCCGGCACACCAGCTACAGGCGCTTGCACCCCTTTTGGCTGGAACACAAGACCGGTGACTTTGTCCTTGAGTTCAGTCACGATCCGTGTCGCGACCTTGGGCCCGACACCTTTGGCCCGGGAAACAGCTGTTTTGTCCTGTGCAGCAATAGCGTTTTGGAGTTCAGTTGGGGATTGGCTGGAGAGTATCGCGAGCGCGACTTTTGCGCCTACACCTTGCACACTCGTGAGCAAGCGGAAAAGGTCCCGCTCCTGAATATCGGCAAATCCAAACAGGGAAATGGCGTCTTCGCGCACGATGGTTTCAATATGCAGTATGGCGGCTTCACCAGCGCGAGGCAGGGAGCCAAGCATGCGCGATGAACCGCTCACCAGATAGCCAACCCCTGCAACATCCATGATGACCCAGTCTTCACCACTGCTGTCAACAATGCCCTTAAGTTTGGCAATCACCGATGATTTCCCCCGATATTTTGGTTTGTGCTGACATGATGCGCATGACAAATGGCAACCGCAAGCGCATCTGCGGCATCCGGGCCAATTATTTTCACGCCCGGCAGCAGAATTTGCACCATGGCATCCACTTGTTCCTTCGCGGCGTGCCCTGCACCCACAACAGACTTTTTCACATGGTTTGGCGTGTATTCCGCGACCGTAATACCCGCCTGCGCCGGAACAAGCAGCGCAATTCCACGTGCCTGACCAAGCTTCAGCGTGGATGTTGGGTTTTTATTGACGAAGGTTTCCTCAACCGCGCACGACTGTGGCTTCCATTCTTTCAGAACTTCAGTAAGTCCACGGTGAAGCTCAACCAACCGGTCAGAGAGATCCTTTTTGGCGTCCGACTTCACAACGCCGTTCGCCACATGCCGAAGGCGAGAGCCCTCGGCCTCTACAATACCCCAGCCGGTTTTCTGCAACCCCGGATCAAGCCCCAAAAGGCGCATGCATTTCCCCCAATGCTGGTCGCTTATGCGTCCGCAAGTGCTTCCATCACATCCGCCGGGATGTCATAGTTGCCAAACACTGTTTGCACATCGTCATTGTCTTCAAGCGTATCGATGAGGCGCATCATTTTCTCTGCTGCGTCTTTATCAATAACCATCGGCTCTTTCGGCTTGAAGATCAATTTGGCGCTCTCGGGCTCAGCGCCTAACGCTTCAGTGAGCGCTGAAACAACAGAATGCAGGTCGCCAGCATCTGTATAGACCGCGTGGCCATCATCGTCGCTTTCAACTTCTTCGGCACCCGCTTCAAGGGCCGCTTCAAACATATTGTCCGCATCCGTTACATCGGCTGGAAACAATACTTCACCAACCCTGTCAAACATGAAGCCGACTGAGCCACTTTCCCCCAAATTGCCACCCGCTTTATTGAAAATGGTGCGCACGTCAGAAGCAGTGCGGTTGCGGTTATCCGTGAGTGTTTCCACAATCACACCAATGCCGCCCGGGCCGTAGCCTTCGTAGCGCATTTCTTCATAGTTCTCGGCGTCGCCGCCCGCTGCTTTCTGGATTGCACGCTCGATATTGTCTTTTGGCATCGACTGCGAGCGCGCCGTTGCAACAGCAAGGCGCAAGCGCGGGTTACTGTCCAGGTCCGGGCCGCCCATTTTGGCGGCAACCGTGATTTCCCGGCTGAGTTTAGAGAACATTTTAGAGCGCTTTTTGTCCTGCGCGCCCTTGCGGTGCATGATATTTTTGAATTTGGAATGGCCTGCCATGGTACCCTCTGAAACAAAACCTCTATTTACACATGAGTGATGGCATCGGCACCGCCCGGATAATCTTGCCCAAGGCTTTATCCTTCGGGGCCGCCTGCATTTGCGCCCTTTCTTAGCAGATTTAACGCTGTTGAACAGGGCAAATTGTCCCTTTAGTGTAACATTCAACAGCATTTCCGGGAGTTGAGGCATGACCGAGCATCGTGGCAGCTGCTATTGCGGCAATATTAGCGTGACCGTGAAAACGGATGAGCCCCTGCTGGCATCAACACCGCGCGCTTGCGACTGTGACTTTTGCCGTATGAATGGTATTGCCTGGATATCCGTTTCCGATGCCGTGCTTGAGATCGAAATCCAGAACGAAGCCGCCATCAACTTGTATGAACAGGGCAGCGGTTCTGCGCGCTTTTGGGTCTGCCAACGCTGCGGCGTGGTGCCTGCCGTCACTGCAGACATTGAAGGCAAACGCAAAGGCGCGGTAAACGCCAACTGCATGGTAGACCATAAGCGCTTCCCTGTCGCCTGCCCCGCAAGCCCCAAAGAACTTGACGCCGACCAGAAGAAGGGCCGTTGGTCAGATCTGTGGATCAGCAAAGTGGTGATTAAAGACTGCTGGGATGTGGGGCTTTAATTGGTAGGAAGCGCCCGCCCCGTCACCTGCTGATCGCCAATCATACCGCCGATTGTGAACCATGTGCCGCCCACCTTTACCAACCCCCGATGGTCCATGCTCGGTACGGGTTTGTCTTTGTGGGCGATCCAATTGTCTGCCGTGAAATCCCAGGCAAATACATGCGCTATCGGTTTTGACGGTTCGCCGTTGTAGCCAATACCATTGAAATTGTAGGCGTTTGACGTGCCACCAACGAACAATATGCGGTTGCCAGCTTCGTCGCCCGCTCCGCCCATGCGGTAGTTGCCGCGCCCCGGCAGTTGCGACAAACGTCGCCACTCAATGATGCTGGGGTCATCAGGGTTGATGGTACCCATCCAACCTTCGTTGACGGTCTCAAAGCGCCTATTGCCCTCCTCGCGGGTGCCAAACAAGCCGGTGCCATCGGCAATTACAAACCGGTTGCCTACAATGCCGCCGGCATGACCAAATACCGGCGTGCCTGGATAATCGGTAGCTTTGAGCCAACTGTTTTCAACACTGTCAAAGACCTGCACATCGCGCACGTTAGCCGTGTCATGCCACCCTGACACGAGATAGATATACCGGTCCGCATAAGCAAAACTGACCGCATCATCGACAGGCACTGGCATCGGCGGGAGCGGCTCGTAAATTTTGGTGCGCACATCGAACCGAAAGTTCTCCGTGGTTGATACTTCACTGCCGTCTTCAGCAACCGTATATCCACCAAATAAATACACTGCTTCCCCAAGGCCAACCGCTGTTGCGGCTAGGCGGCCTTCTGCCACAGGCACATCCGGGAGCACGCTCCAGCTGCTGTCGCCAACAGTATAAGAGTAAGCTTTTTTGCTGATGTCTGCGTGGGTTTTGCCGCGCGTCAGCCCCATGAAGCTGAATAGAACGGGCTTTCCGTCCAGCTCCCCTTGCGCCACTGCATTGTTGGCGTGCGGCTCCGGCAGCGGCGGGATGCACTCTGCCTTCACGGCAAGGGTCACGTTCAGGACAGCTAGTAAACTCAAACAAAACTGACGCAGCATGGTCCCGCTCCTAAATTCTTTTCACAAGATAAATCATATCCGTGCACTGCATGCCGTTTTCAAATATAGGCTCGTCATAGTTGCGCAGGAAAAAGCCATTGTCGGTCCGGTCACGCCGAAACCCGGCTTTTTCATAGAAAGCGAGTTGATCAAGGCTTGAGTTGCCAGTTCCCACTTCCATGCAAGTTGCCCCACGGTCCCCCGCTCGTTCCAGCGCATGTCCAATCAGGATTTTTCCAAAGCCTTTTCCTTGCCAATCAGGATGCACAGCGATGTTTTTGAGTTCCATCAGCCCTTCACCCTTATCAAGCAACACATACACACCAATTGGTTCACCACCGAGTGTCGCCCCCACTGTATTGGATGTGTTCGCATACCCCCGCACCAATCCCTCAGAGGGGTCCGCAAGCAAAAGAAGCTCCATGAAGGGCTCGATGTCATCGACTGATTTATAGAAGATGTTGTCTATGGAAACGGTCCTTTCCGCATTGCTTTGTTTGGGCTAGGTTGCTTTCAAGAGGGATACAGTAGGGACCGTTTCATGATGAAATCAATCAGTTTTCTGATGGCAATGCTGGCCATCACCATGCCACTGGCAGCACAAGATGCGCCTGTTAAGGCAACACCGCTTTTGAACGCGCCAATAACCGGCGTGCCAGGCCATGATTTTTTAATGACGCGCGTTGAGCTGCCCACCAACACCGTTTTGCCTATGCATTACCATGTGCATGAGGAGTTTCTGTATATTCTAGAGGGTGAGGCCTTTTTACGGATGGAAGGACATGAGGACCGGCTGCTGAAAGCCGGTGAAGCCGTTGTTATCCCGGCTGGTATTCTCCATACCGCAGTGACGACCGACAGCACCGCCATTGCGCTCACGACCAGGGTACACCCCGAGGGCCAGCCTGTGCGACTGTTTCCAGAAGATAAGGAAGACTAAAGCTTATGTTCACACTTGAAGGCGAAACATTTTTGGTCACTGGCGCCTCGCGTGGCATTGGAACTGCGGTTGCCAACGTGCTTTTGGACTTGGGCGCCAATGTGGTGGGTGGGTATTCATCCGCCCCTGGACAGCTAAAAGGTCTGTGGGCGGAGTTTGGCGATAACCGCCTGTTGCCGGTGCAGATGGACCTTTCGCAGCCGCGCGCAGGCGCGCGGCTCTGGGACGCCGCCATGGCGTTCAAAGGCAGCCTGGACGGCCTTGTAAACAACGCTGGCATTGCTCCATCTACTGCCCATGATGCACCAGATGATGTATGGCAGGCGGATTGGGCCAAAACCATGCAGGTGAACGTGCAGGCGGTCGCTGATCTATGCCGTGCGGCGATCCTGCATTTTGAAGCCGAGCGAGCCGAGGACGCAGAATTCACGGGCCGCATTGTTACGGTGGCGAGCCGGGCTTCTTTCCGCGGTGACCAGCCAGACAGCCTACATTATGCAGCCAGCAAAGGGGCATTGATTTCCCTGATGAAATCAATTTCGCGCGGGTTTGCCCGCAAAGGCATCTATGCCTTTACTGTTGCGCCCGGTTGGGTAGATACAGATATGGCGGAAGTCGTGCACCAGCCGGGCAACGAGTGGATGCTGAAGGAAATCCCAACCGGCCAGTTAGTACCGCCAAAGGAAATCGCCAATATGATTGCCTTTTTGCTTTCGGGCATGGTGGATCAAGCCACAGGTACCAATGTGGACATCAACGGGGCGAGTTATGTGCGTTAACCGCCCAAACTGTCTTTGAGTTCTTCGAGCTCGAGCCAACGCATTTCTTTTTCGTCGAGGATTTCGCGCTTTTCCGTTAGCTCATCAGAGATGCGCGAGAAAGCACCGGGGTCTTTAGCGTAAAGGTCTGGATCAGAAAGCTTTGCCTCAAGTTCCGAAATCTGCATCGATAGCGTCTCCACCTCGGCTGGCAGCATGTCGAGCTCACGCTGGTCTTTGTAAGAAAGCTTATTGGCTTTTTTAGGCGTTGCCTTGGTAATTGGAATTACTTTGGCTTTTGGCTTGTCTTCCGCCTGAAACTTTTCAGCCCCTCGCCTTTGGGCCCGGTAATCAGAGTAACCACCCGCATATTCAGTGATCGATCCGTCACCTTCAAGCACAATGGTGCTGGTCACCACCCGATCCAGAAAATCCCGATCGTGCGAAACGAGCAAGATGGTGCCGTCATAGTCTGCGAGCACTTCCTGCAGCAAATCAAGTGTATCCATGTCCAGGTCATTCGTCGGCTCATCCAGCACCATCAGGTTTGATTTTTTCGCGAAGTTGGCGGCAATCAACAGCCGGTTGCGCTCTCCTCCTGAAAGACTTGAGACCGGCGTGCGCGCCTGGCTTGCATCAAACAGGAACTCTTTTAGGTAGGTCATCACATGACGGGTTTCGTCGCCCACATGCACCCATTCGCCGCCGCCACCCGTGAGCACATCCATCACAGACATATTGTCTTTGAGCGCAGCGCGCTTTTGGTCAATTACGATGGGTGCCAGATTGGTGCCGAGTTTAACGGAGCCATCATCTGGCGCGAGTTCACCCAGCAGGATTTTCAGGAGTGTCGACTTGCCAGCGCCGTTAGGGCCAATGATGCCGACCCTGTCGCCGCGCGCGATGCGCGTTGAAAAATCTTCAAACAGATCGCGCCCCTCATAGGCCTTGGAGATACCCTTGGCTTCAATCACCCGAGCGCCGGATTTTTCGCCGCCGCCAAGCGAAATAGATACATCGCCCTTGGCCTTGACGATGTTGCGTCGCTCTTCCCGGAGCGCGTACAGCCGCCTCAAGCGGCCCTGATTTCGCGTACGCCGGGCACTGATACCCTCGACAGACCAGCGGGTTTCTTCCTTGATAACCTTATCGAGTTTTTTGAGCGTTTCCGCCTCTTCTTCAAATACCCTTTGTTGCCAAGTGTCAAACTGGTCGAATTTACCGTCGTAGCGACGGATTTTGCCGCGATCGAGCCAGAGTGCGCCGTTGGAAAGATTCTGCAAAAACGTGCGGTCGTGGCTAATCAAAACCATAGCACCTCGCCAGTTTGCCAAATAGCCTTCAAGCCATTCAATGACAGCTATGTCCAGATGGTTGGTGGGCTCATCAAGAAGCATAATATCAGGCTCACTGATCAGCGTGCGTGCCAGTGCGGCCCGTCTTAGCTCACCGCCCGAAGACGTGGTGGGCGATGCATCCCCCATGATACCCAGGTCCAGAATAAGGCTGTCGGCCTTGTAAGCCATATCGCTTTCATCTTCAGGCAGCCCACCCAGGATGTAATCCTTCAGTGTTTCATAGCCTTCTGCATTGGGCTCCTGCGGCAGATAAGCGACCGTTGTACCCGGCTGCAGCCAACGCTCACCGCCGTCTGCCTCAATAAGGCCAGCAATCACTTTCATAAGCGTGGATTTGCCGGCACCGTTGCGGCCAATTATGCACAATCGATCAGTGGCACCGATATGCATTTCAAGCGCATCGAGCACGGGGTCGGCACCCCAATGCAGGTCAATGTCTTTTAAGCTAAGGAGTGGCGGCGCCATGCTTTTTGCTCTCACGCGTGCTTTTATCTTGTCATTGGCGTGCCTTATACCCACGTTACTGAGAAGGGCTCAAGACCCATTGCGAGGAAAACGGGGACATTTGCACCATGGAACAGGTTTTGGCCGATAACGAAATCATTCAAAGTGATGACCTGCCCACGCCCGAAGACCCGAACTTTGAAAATCTGGACGTGTCATATGTGACGATGAACAAATTGGTCACAGGGGGCATTACGGGTGGTGTACTGGGCATCAATGTGCTGATCCAGTTCTTGAATGGCAATCTGTTTCACCTGATGGACTGGCCCTACGCCTGGCTTGTGGTTTTGGGCGGCGCAATTGTTTTTGCGGCAGCCTTGTCGCTACCAAGGCCTATTTGGAGGGCACAAGGCTACCAGCTTCGAGAGCAAGACCTGCATTTCAAGCATGGGGTCATATGGCGGAATGTGGTCTCGTTGCCTTACATTCGGATCCAGCATGTGGAACTGGAAAGTGGCCCCATGGAGCGCATCTTCAAACTTGCAACTTTGAAGTTTTTCACGGCAGGCGGCGGTACAGCTGACATGAAAATTCCGGGTCTACCTTTTGCGACTGCATCAAGTATTCGATCCTTTGTAATGGAAAAAGCGGGTGTAGAAGCACGCGAGGAAAAGATTGATGGATAGCAGTGCGGTCAAATCCAAGCTGCAGGGGGCCGTTCAACAGCCCGACAAGTGGCAGAGGATTTCCCCCGCCTCAATTATTTATTTTGTCCTGAAATTCTTATCGGCAATTGTGCAGAATGGCATTCAAGCGATCGCGCCGGTAGCAGCGGTTTTGGCAACAGCAGGCGAAAACCGCTGATTTGTTCTTGGGTCTATTGCTGTCGGCGCTGTTGTGGTTCTGCTTACCGGTTCAGTGCTGAGCTATCTGAATTTCAAGTTTCGCATCGACAAAGATGCTGTGTTAATTCGCTCTGGCGTATTAACGCGCAAGCGATTGACACTGAGTTTTGATCGCATTCAAAATGTTGCCTTTCGTGAACCTATATACTTCAGGCCGCTAGGGCTCGTGATCCTGAGCATCGAAAGCGCCGGGTCGACAAGCGAAGAAGTTAACTTGGCAGGTGTACCTAGGCCCCTGGCGGAGAACATACGACAATTTGTCCTTGAAAGGGTCAAAAAAGCCGAGACAAAAAAGGAAGAGGCTAAAACCACAACCGAGGCTGACGCCAAAAAAGAGACGGTTGTTGATCTGCTTCGCCTCCCTGTCGGTGAACTCGTCAGGTATGGCCTGAGCAACAATAATATTTGGGTGTTTGCCGGCATTGCGGCAGGTGCCACATCCCAGCTCGATGTGCTTTGGGAAAGTGGCTTTATGGAAACCCTGTTCGATACGGTGGGCGAGACCGTGGGCACCGGCATTGCGGCCATTGCCACCTTTGTTATTTTCATAGCTTTAGTCATTTTGGTTCTGCTGATGGGTGCCAGCATCATAGGGTCTATCATTGTAAATTACCGGTATCACCTCACATATCATGACGGTCGTTACCATCGAACGCGGGGACTTTTTGAGCGCCAGGAAACCAGTGTTCCGGAAGTGAAAGTCCAAAGCCTGAAAATTGCGCAACCCGTCATTGCCAGGTTACTGGATCGCTTTCACTTGACCTTCAATCAAGTGGGGTTTGAGGGCAAACAAGTTCCAAGCAAAAAATCAAAATTCATTGTGCCTAGTGTGCAGGTACCGTTCTACGAAAACCTTAGCGAAAGGCTGTTTGACAGCACAGAGGTGCTGAAACAGTCGCTGAGCGCCATCAGCAATAAATTCATTGTTCGGCATGTTGTTTACAGTTTTGGCATTCCATCCTTTCTGGTTGCCATTCCCTGGGTGGCTAACATTGGCTGGAAAGGTCTGTTTCCGTTGTTATTGCCGCTCATTGCGCTGCCATTTGTTGTGCTACGGAAACGTCGATATGGCTATGCGACAGACGGGGCAAACGGAGTCATTCGGCGCGGGCTGCTAGGACAAACCTTAACGGTTTTCCCGTTTCACAAAGTCCAGACCGTAAAGATCAGCCAGTCACCGGGGCAGAGAAGCTCCGGGTTTGCAGACCTGAAAGTCAAGCTGGCTGGGCATTCACTGACGGTACCTTACATGAAGCTTGAAGACGCACGAGCTTGGCGCGCAGCGTCTTTGCACAAGGTACGCACAAGTACCAAAGCCTGGATGTAATCAACGGTTTTCGTCCAGATATACCCGTACAGCTTGCAGAAGGGGTACTGCCTTCTCAAAGATCTCTTGCCCCAGTGCTTTGCCAATTTGCGCGAATTGCGGCATCAGAGCCTTGAGTGCTTTTTCCCTCATTGCAACACCGGCGTTTGTGATTAAAACAATCTTGCTGCGCCCATCGGTTTCGTGCGGAACGATCTCAACCAACCCTTTTGCTTCCAGTTTTTGCACAGTGTTGGTCATAGAGGGGCGGCTGACCTGAAAAGCACTGGCAAGTTCAGCAGGGCTTTCACGCCGTCCCAGCCGGACCATATGATTAAGCACGCCAAACTGTGCCTTGGTCAGCCCATCCGGCAGAATACGTTCAAGCTGTGTTGTGACCAGTTGCTCCATGATGCCAAGCTCATTGAAAAAATGATAAATGACGTCATCGGGCATTTTTACCTGGTCGGCTGGATTTTCTTTCACGGGGGCTCCTAGGTGCGTTTGATCCGCGTTTCAACTGCCCAGCGCGGGCTGGGCCCAACCTTGGGACCGTATCCGATGCGGGCAAACATTTGAATGCGTGCCGGGCTTTCCACGTCCAGTTTGTTGTGAATTTCAGCATATAGTGCGTCCATTTCACTATATTCCTGCAACGCTTGACTGAGCGGATGAATTGCAATGCCGGCTTTGGTCGCACGCAAATTCAGACGCATCCACTCCCGTCCAGCGTCGAGTTGAGAGGCACGACTGTTGTCAGGTGTTGTAATCCACACATGACCCATCGCAGAGTGCATCAGCGAATGATACATATCGAGCCCCTGCTTAAAGGCCGTTGAGTTTTGGTCTGCCATTTGAACCCGATCCACAAATCCCAGGCCTGCAAATAGCTCAAGCGGGAAACCGCCCAGGTCGATGCCGTCTGGGTTCGCTTCGATTTCCGCTTTGCCAATGCGCATCAAATCGATGCTTTCCTGCATGGTGCGCGGTGTATAACTCTCAACTTCATGGGCTTGCCAGCTCAGCGTACGCAATTCTCTCACAAGTGCTTCGTCAACGGTTCCCGACAAAGCAACTGCAGGGCGCGCACCAATCAGCAGTTCTTCAAATACTGCACGTTCAATAGGTTTACTGACGTCATATGGTTCTTTGTTTGAACGTCTTGATTTCAGGTGTTTGAACATCGGATCCGGCGAAACCGCAGGATCTGGAACCAGCTTCACCCGGGCAACCGGCCTCGGATCGAGCCTGCCTTCGGGTGCACCTTCCGGAAAATATGATATGTCGGTTCGTAACCCGTCCTCTGCTGCAGCAATCGCCAGTGTTTCAAGAAAGCAGCCGAGCCCTATTGTGATTTGCCGGTCAAATGGGTCCGTTTCGGGTAGGCGTCTATCCAGGTCGCAAGTCAAAATTATGTCCTCCGTCCCTGCAAGCTCTGCCACCCAGGGCTGCCGATTATGTGGGTTGGGTGAGAGAACAGCGTAGGACAAGGCACGAAGTCGTTTGTCGGCGAAGTCATGCGCAGCGTCGCTCCATGGTTCCAATGCCTTGTTTGGCGTTCGTGTTACCGCAAACCCGCCAACCCCTGCGCCAACCACCACCATGCTGGCCGCACCAATTTTCAATAGCTGTCGTCTGTTCATTTGATCCTCGTCTTTTTAATTAGCCTTCTAACTATATAGTTAACCTTCTAACTTTATCAAGGATGAAATTTGCATGGCAAGCCATGCATTGGGCGCATAGCAGCTAATCTCAGATAATCGTTTTGTAACAGAACTGTTAAGCAATTGATAACTAGTTGGGCCATATAGAAGCCACACGCCAACCGGCGCATTGATTGACAGCTTTTGGAGCACAAAATGAAACTCGTAATTGTTAAAACTGCTATCGCAGCAACTGCTATTTTCGCAGCAACAACTTCAGCCACTGCTATGGACTCTATTGCAGACTGGAAAGACGCCCTTCGCAACAAAATCGAAGCAACGAATGCTTACCCAAGCAAAGCCATCGAGGCTGGCATCGAGGGTACAGTAACAGTTCGCCTGACCTACGGTCGTGACGGCGGCATCAATGGCGTGGAATTCGTGGAAAAATCAGGTCACGATATTCTGGACCGCCGCGCTTTCGCTACAGCTATGCGCGTTGCCAAAATGCCTGCGCTGCCTGAAGGCCACGAAGAGCTTTCACTGGTTGTACCAGTGCGTTTTGAGCTGCCTAACAACAGCTAAAAACAACAAACACCTCCCAAAAGAAAACGGGGCCCCAGGCCCCGTTTTTTTGTGCCTTATACTGCGAGCCATTATGTGTAGAGCTGCTCGCCAATAGGTAAGCGACGAATGCGCTTGCCCGTTGCCGCAAAAATGGCATTCGTCAGAGCCGCTGTTACAGGCGGCACACCCGGTTCACCCACACCACCCGGCGGGGCATCAACATCCATGATCGCCACTTCCACATGCGGCGCTTCGTCGATGCGACACACCGGATAGGTGTCATAGTTGGATTGCTGGATTTCACCGTTTTCAGCAGTTATGGCGCCGTGCTTCGCGATCGACATGGCGAACACTACGGCCCCTTCCATTTGGGCTTTCACTCGGTCCGGGTTGACGGCCAGTCCGCAATCCACCGCCATCCAGGCACGCGGCACGCGAAGTTCTCCATCGTCAGTGACTTCCACTTCAACCGCACTTGCAACATAGGTCACAAAGCTTCGGTGAACGGAGATGCCGATGCCTCGGCCTTTGGGCATGTCTTTGCCATACCCGGACATTTCAACAACCTTCTGCAGTGTTGCTTTTAGCCTAGAAGTTGTGATCGGATGTGTTTCCAGCGGTGCGTTGTAGTTACCGTATTGCGCGCCGTCATCCGCCGGGTTGATATCACGATCCGAGCCGATCAGTTCCATCAGCAGCTCGTCTGTTTTTCTGCCTTCGCCCACAGCAATCTCATCTACCATGGAACCAAGTGCCCAAGCTTGCTGGATATTGGTTACCGACCGCAACCAACCAATGCGAACATGCGCTTTCGCTTCTCCTGCATTCACCTGCAGGTTCTCAATCTCAAAAGGAATATCTTTCAGACCAAGATCAAGCTCAAAACCGCTTGGCCCATTCGCCGCTGGGTTAAAAGTTTGAGCAATTGATGGGTAGGAAGCTTTGTGCTTCCAGGCGTTCACCTTGCCATCCTTAACGCCAACCCGAACACGCTGAGCTGCGATAGTGTGATAATAGCCATGATGCATATCATCTTCGCGGGTCCATACCATTTTGACGGGTCGCCCAGCATGACGGGCAAGAAGCGCCGCTTCCACCGCAAAATCAGGTTTGGATTTGCGCCCAAAGGCGCCGCCCAGAAGTGTTGCTTCCACGTATACCTCTTCTGGCTGCTTACCCACAAAAGGTGCAACAGTGTTTTGGACAGCTTGCGGGTCCTGACAGCAGACCCACATTTTTAAGTCATCACCATCCCACTCTGCTGTTGCGGCAGGTGGTTCCATCGGTGCGTGATGCTGATGTGGCACAAAATAGTCCGCTTCATAGACCTTGTCAGCAGACTCTAGGGCAGCATCCACATCACCCCGATTGAGATGAGTGGTGTCCGCACCGTCTATCGACTGCCACAGGGTCTTTTCATACTCTGTGGTGTCATAGCCTGCGTTTTCACCGCCTTCGAATTGTGCATTTAAGGCGTCACGGCCCTGCATGGCGGACCAAGTATTGGTTGCCAAAACCGCTACACCACCCAACGGTTTGAATACTGCAGGAAATGCCAATGCTGGCAATTCAACCACATCCACAACCCCAGGCACTGCCATGGCCGCCGCTTTGTCGTACCCAGAGATTTTTCCACCAACAACTGGTGGGCGGGCACCAACGGCAAACAACATGTTGTCACGGCGCACGTCTTGGCCGAACATCGAACCGCCAGTAATGATGTCGTTCATGTAAACATTGCGAACCGGCCGGCCAATGTATTGGCGCATTTCCTTGGCTTTGAAAGTGAGAGATGATGCGTCAGGCACCGGTAATTCTGCAGCCGCTGCAACAAATTCTGCGAAATCAGCCGTGCGGCCATTCACCTTGTTGATCAACTGGTGGTTTTTTGCGTCCACATCAGACACTGCGACACCCCACTCATTTGCCGCAGCCTGCACGAGCATGGCACGCGCAGCAGCGCCAGCTTGTTGGAACGCTGTGAAAAACATGCGAATTGAGGTGGAGCCGTCGGTGTTCTGATCACCAAATTTTTTGTCACCATACGCTGGCAGGAAATTGATGCGGTTCCAGTCGGCATCCAGTTCATCTGCGATGATTTGCGGCAGACCAGTGCGGCTACCCTGCCCCATTTCAACACGGTGAATATCGATGTTCACGGTGCCATCAGGGTCGATCATTAAATACACAGATGACTTCAGACCGTCTCCGCCATGGGCATCGGCAACGACTTTTTTGGAAATTACGGGTGCCATTAGGACGAGGCCCGCAGTAGCCCCCATGCCTTGTAAAACGCCCCGGCGAGATACTTTTTTAATTTGAACAGTCATTGTGCACCTCCTGCCACATCACGAATGGCGGCTTTGATGCGTTGGTATGTGCCACAGCGACAAATGTTGCCATACATGGCTTCGTCGATTTCTTCATCGCTCGGATTTGGGTTTTCGGACAAAAGGGAAGCCGCCTGCATGATTTGCCCCGACTGGCAGTAGCCACACTGTGGCACATCATGCTTGATCCAGGCTTCCTGCAATGCGTGCAGCGTATCACCATCCGAAAGGCCCTCGATGGTTGTTACACTCGCATCTTCAACATCTGCCATAAAAGTTTGGCAAGACCGGACTGCCATACCGTCCACATGCACCGTGCATGCGCCGCAAAGGCCTGCACCGCAGCCAAATTTGCTGCCTGTCAGTCCCTGAATGTCGCGGAGAAACCACAAAAGTGGCATTTCACCGTCGCCGTCAAATTCGACAGCGCGTCCATTGATCGTCGTTTTCATCCGATCACTCCCTTACTTCCCATTTGATCCACAAAAATAATACTGCCCCCAACAGGGGTGTCCAAACAACAAAAGTTTACAAGCAGCTGGCCTTACGAAATAAATTCGCGCTGCATTCAAACAATGTAAAAAGCTGCACGACGAAACGTGCGAAAGACTCGACTAAGCCGCTGCGGGCTGCGGCCGAGAAAAGACCCAACGCTGATCAGTTGATTTATCCTGATCAAACGTGTAACCGCCGCCGTCAAAGTTTTTCAGCGCTTCAGGCTCGACAATTCGATTATCTACAATGTACCGCGCCATCGTGCCGCGCGCTTTTTTCGCCAGGAAAGACACCACGCGGGCGCGGCCATCTTTGACGTCTTCAAACACTGGCGTAATCACCGCGGCTTTCAGTGCTTTTTTTGAGACAGCCTTGAAATACTCGTTTGAAGCAAGGTTGATCAGGACTTTTCTGTCGTGGTCAACAAGATCCTTGTCGATCGCTTTGGCGATGCGGTCCCCCCAGAATTCATAGAGGTTGCCACCGCGTTCATTTTTGAATTTAGTGCCCATTTCAAGTCGATAGGCCTGCATGAGGTCAAGCGGGTTCAGCATGCCATAAAGGCCCGACAATATTCGAATGTTTTCGTTAGCATAGTCGCGGCCAGCGGCATCAAGCGTTTCGGCCTCAAACCCCACATAAACGTCACCCTGAAATGCGTCGATAGCGGGGCGCGCGTTAGCCGGAGTGAAAGGGGGCTTAAAGGCTTTGAACCTGGCAACGTTAAGGTCGGCCAGATTTTCGGAAATACCCATCATGGCCTGAAGGTCAGCGCTTTTCAGTTTCTTGGCGTCCCGTGCCAGCTTTTTTGCCTGAGACAAAAAACGCGGCTGCTGATCAGCGCCTGACGTGTTTTCACTTTCGAAATCCAGCTTCTTTGCAGGTGACAAAACAACAAGCATATGGCTCCCCAATCAATCCTAAGACCCTAGTTTATTTTACGCAGCTGAGACCGGTTCGGTTTTATACCGAAGGCCCCAATAGATGGTGGCGCTCATGGCAATTGCAAGCATGACAAAAGCGGCCTGATTGACAACTTCCCACCCAAAATAGCGTAAAATGACGCCAGCGGCCAACGATGCCAAAGCTGAAGACCCAAAAACGAGCATCTCATTGAGGCCCTGAACCCTGCCTTTTTCACTGGGCCGGTGTAGCCGCGTCAGCAATGTGCTGCCGCCGACAAAACAAAAATTCCACCCAATGCCTAGCGCAATAAGCGCAACCGAAAAATTTGCAAGTGCAATGCCGGACAGCGCCGTGGCAAATGCCACCGCAAACATGGCTTGACCCGTTAAGAGTATGGGCAACAGGCCAAAGCGCATGATCAAGCTGCCCGTGAACAAGCCAGGCAAAAACATGGCAATCACATGAGCTGATATTACCTGGGTACTGGTGCTGCTCGCGAACCCACAAAATTCCACCATCGCAATGGGTGTGGCTGTCATAACAAACACCATCATCGCATATCCCAGCGCCCCGTTCACAACCGCTGTCGCAAACGCTGGCTGTCGAACAATTTCTCGAAGAGACCTCTCTGGCAGCCTGCTTTTGGTGTGATCGTCATCATCCGCGTGGTGCCCAATCCTTCTCACCAACAAAAGGGGGCCAAGAGCCACTGCCGCAATTATCGCCGAGAAAACAAAAGCCCCCATAAATGTGTGTGGCATAAACAGCGCATTAAAAAACTTGTTGCCGGCAGGGGTCATCAGGGCTGCAAACATGCCGCCAATCAACACCAACGAAATAGCTCGTGGTGCTTTAGACTCTGCCACGCTTTCGCCAGCAGCAAACCGGTAGTAGGCGGCACTTGCCTGATAAGGTCCTATCAGCAACGTGGCAGCACAAAACACTATGAAATTCTGAAAATAGACGCCGGTGGCCGCAACCAAAGCGCCTGCGATACCAAACAGTGTCGCAATCAGAAAAACCCTTCGCCTGCCAAACCGCTGCATTAACATGGAAAGCGGTGCTGTCGAAAGTGCCACAACCACCATCGACAGAGAAATAGGAAGCGTCGCCAGCGATCGGTCAGGAGCAATGATCGATCCTGCAAGCCCAGCAAACGCAATGAAAGTCATGCTGGTTGCTGAAAAACATGCTTGCGCAGTCATCAGCATGGCTACATTCCAGTTTCCAGGTTTTACTGTCATTCCGGTCGCCTTCGCGGAGAATAAGTATTGGCAAAGGACGTGTCTTAACACACAATTGGCGCCTGTCCCGCAGATTATGTGTGACAGAGAAAATCATGGTAATGAGTATGCGAAGAATTTTCAGGAGGCCACCATAGCTCCCAATGACGATCTGGAGATCCTGACGGAGATTACTCCTGTTCGCCCAGTCGTACAAAAGGCCTGGGAGTGGGCCAAACCGCGCCTTAGTGAAGACCAGACTTTGCCTCGCGAAGCAGTGTCGCCAGCTGCTCTGGGAATCCCGACCACCCACGCATCTTTGTCAGAAGCAGTTTTTGAGGGTGAAAAACTGGTTGATTTCAAATTCAGTGTGTTGTCGCGTGTCATGGCAGATTACATGGGCGAAAAAACTGGCAAAATGGGATCAGATAGCTTGTCCCCAGCCATGCTCGAGCGCGGATTAGTTACCGGACAATTTTTACTTACTCACAAGAAACCCTGCATAATCAGGGCAAGTTTGCTGGCCAAACAGCATCGTCGACTTGAGCATCTATATTTGCCGGTTCGCGTTAGCGGCGAAGTGAAACAAATTTTGGCATTCACAGATATTTGGTTTCCAGGCGTTACCTGATCCTGAAAGCCAAAGACTAAGATTGCCTAAGCGCTTTCTTTTTCCTGATGGATACGGTTTTTCGGAATGCTGATGATGAATTTGGTGCCAACGGCCTGTTCACTTTCGACCCGAATGTTGCCGCCGTGCATATCCACAAATGCTTTTACCAGTGACAGTCCAAGGCCTGTGCCTTCATGGTTGCGACTGAGTGCCGTTGACGAACGGACAAACGGCGAGAAGATAATGTCCTGCTCTTCTGTAGGAATGCCGATCCCGCGGTCCTCAACCATGATCAACATGCTGCCATCTTCATCAAGTGCAGCGGCAAGGGACACATTATCTGAGCCTTCAGGCGTGAATTTAACCGCATTTGCAAGCAGGTTCAAAACAGACTGCTTCAACCGCAACCGGTCACCAAACAATAGAGGCAGGCTGTCCGGCATATCGAGGTCAATGCCCAATCCTTTTTGTGAAGCCTGGCCCGCAATAAGCGCCTGGCTTTCGCGCAACATGCGCGGCACATCTACATATTCTTCTTCAATCTGGAACTGACCCGCCTCAATTTTCGCAAGATCCAGAACTTCGCCAAGCACATCTGAAAGATGCTCGCTGGAGGAGCGAATGTCTTTCAGATACTCGCGGTATTTGTCGTGGCCAATCGGCCCGAACATCTGGTCAGACATGATGCTGGAGAAGCCAATGATGGCATTAAGGGGTGTCCGCAACTCATGACTTACATTTGCAAGGAACACGCTTTTGGCACGGTTTGCTGCCTCCGCCTGTTCCTTGGTCATAATCAGTTCAACAGACGTTTTGCGCGCGCGTTCAACCTCCTGCTCAAGCTCCCATGATCGTTTGCGCAGTGTTTCTTCGGATGACGACAGGGCCTTGTTGGTAGAGCGCAGGTTATCAAGCAAGACTTGAACCGCATCAAACGACAAGTTGATCTGGCGTGCCAACATGCCTACCTCGTCCTTTTGGTGACGGCGATGCACATTGATGCGTTGCTCGCCCGGGTGTTCAGGGTCGATACCTGAAACTTCCTCAACAACTTGCGTCAGTGGTTTTGTAAGGCCCTGGTGGAAGGCAAAATATAATAGCATCACCAACAGAAGATTGCGCACAAGGCCTGACAAGAACGTGGTTGTCGCCCGCGCAAAAAATGGCTGCAAGCCAACTGCACGATCGATAACCACCCGCAAGCTACCGGGGCGCTCCGCCATTGTGTCAGGCAAATTCAACTGGTGACGGTGAGTTGAACGGTCTTCAATCAAGACCCGCGCATAGTTTACACTAGCCGAGCTGAAAGCACTTGTGTCACGGCTAGCACCTGCAAGTACCGAGCCCAGGTCATCGAGAATGGCGGCTTCAGCAACATAGTCATACACCATCAAACCGGAGACAACTTCCTGGGCCAACTCACTATCCAGAATGAGCACGGCCCGGGTCGCGGCGTTTTCCGCAACCTGAAGACTTTCTTGCACCTTGCGGTCCAAAACGCCGCCTTCTTCCAGATAATCCAGATAAACCTGACCAGCAGACAATACAAAACCTACAGCGAACGCAATGATCACTGCCGTACGTGCCAGTTTGAAGGAAATTTTGTCGTTCCAGTTGAGTTTCAACAGTCTGCCTTTACGCCAAATACATATTTGACGACTAAACCCCCAACAGTGAAATTTCGGTTAATCATAACCACATTTTCAGAGAAATTAGTTAAATTTTCTCTGAAGGGTTCTAAGCAAGCTGTATTTACAACAGTATTTGGCTTACCAGTGGCCAGTGTTTTCCATCGAAATCCAAGGCTCAGCGGGCTCTAGCGCGTCACCGCGTTGCAACAATTCAATGGAAATATTGTCGGGACTTCGGATGAAAGCCATCCTGCCATCGCGTGGGGGTCGATTGATTGTAACACCAGCCTTCATTAGCGAATCGCAAAGGCCGTATATATCGTCCACCGCGTAGGCTAGGTGCCCAAAATTGCGCCCTTCGCCGTATTCCTCAGGGTCCCAATTGTATGTGAGTTCTACTTGAGCATCTTCATCACCAGGGGCTGCAAGAAAAACCAAAGTGAAACGGCCTGCAGGTACATCTTTGCGGCCCACTTCCCTTAAGCCGAGCTTATTACAATAAAAATCGAGGGAAGCGTCCAGGTCGGTCACGCGGACCATGGTGTGAAGATATTTCATTTCGGTTTCCTTTTGCCAATCCTGCCTAGCCAGCAAAAACGTCGGCTACAAGGCCTTCAAGTTCGGCTTTATCAATAGCATCAAAGCTGGCCAATTCAGTGGAATCAACATCAAGCACTGCCATCAGTTTCCCATCCGGACCATTAACAGGTACGACAATTTCAGAATTTGTCCGACTATCGCAAGCGATGTGGTTTTTTATCGCATGCACATCTTCAACAATCTGAGTTTTGTTTGTTTCTGCGGCGGTCCCACATACACCGCGGCCAAAAGCGATGCGAAGGCAGCCAAGCGTTCCTTGATATGGGCCAACCACGAGTTCGTTAGGATTGTTGGGATCCACCAGATAAAAACCTGTCCAGAAAAAAGTCTCTGGAAACGCCTCAGACAAAAGACAGGAAATGGTCGCCATTTTGGCGATTTCGTTGGTTTCCCCCTCCAGCACTGCAGCGATTTGCTGCCGAACGGTTTTGTAGGCCACTTCTTTACTCATCACCAAACTCCTGAAGTTTTTCGTATGCGGCACCAGAAAGTTCGAAATGAACAACACCGGCCTCTCGCTCAGCGCCCAAATAATCGTAGAAACCCAGCGCCATATCATTATTGGCGAGCGCGGACCATTCCATGCGCTGGCACCCCATTTCACGTGCGCGCCGCGCCAGGAATGCTAGCATTTGCTTGCCGGTCCCGCCCTGGCGATACTTGTCACGGACAAGCATATCCTCAATGTATAGAAGGCGTGTCCCACGAAAACTCGTGAAACGCTCTGCAACAATGGCATATGCCGCGGGCTGGCCTTCAACTTCTGCGATGTAAGCCTCACCGAGGGCTTGGTCACCAAACAGCAACGTCGACAGGATGTGTTCATCAATGGTTGCGAGTTCGGGGCGACCCTCGTGTGCCGCCAACTCCCCGATAAATGCCACCAACAGCGTGAGATCCTTGACCTCGGCCGGTCTGATAGTCATCCGATTAACTGACGTTGGCTCTGTCATCTGCCAAATTACCTTCATTTTGTGCCAATGCGGCAAAGGGTCACTGGCAAAGAATATGCTATGCCACTACACTTAAACCGCAAGTCGCACAAGCAGTGTCACAGGGTACACTCAGATGTGATTGGGCAGTTTGCAATCAAGGAGTCTTTTGATGATCAAGAATTTTATCATTGCGGTTGGCTTTACGCTGCTGACGGCAGCAGCATGGGTCGAAAACAAGCAGCCATTGCCAGAAAAAGTGGATGCTACTGGCTTCCGTGATGTGCTTGTAAAAACTGGCGACGTTTACATTTCTGGACAGCCCACTCCTGAAGGGCTGGAGCGAATGGCGAAAGACGGTGTGACAACAGTTGTCAGTTTTCGCACACCCGGCGAGATGAATAACCGAGAAATTGTGCCGTTTGACGAAGCAGCAAAGGCTGAAGAACTAGGTATAAAGTATGTGAACATTCCGCTGGGTGGCGACCATGCCTACAGTCCGGAAGCGCTGGCTGAGTTTGCCAAAGTCATGGATGCCGCAAACGGAAAAACGCTTGTGCATTGCACAGTTGGCTGGCGCGCCAGCCACGCCTGGGCAGCATACCTTGTGAAATATAAGGGCATGGACATTAACGAAGCTGCAGCTCATGGGCGAGCGGCCAACATGGGCACCCCACCGATGGAGTCACTCCTGGGCGGCAATGTCAGTTACAGCTTGCCCGCCGAAGACGGCGACAAGTAACACTAGCTAGCTGTTGTGGCCCGCTTTCAGCGAGGCCTCCAAACCATTCAAACAGCGCTCGACCGCCTCTGGTCGGGCGCTGTTGCCCATCAGACCAATACGCCAGATTTTTCCCGCAAGCGGGCCCAAGCCAGCGCCAATTTCAATGCTGTGATCATTAAGCATTCGTGTCCGCACAGCTGCTTCATCCACACCGTCAGGAATGGTCACGGCATTCAATTGAGGCAGGCGGTCATCTGCTGCAACAAACATCTCCAGACCAAGGTCTGCAAGGCCTGCGACCAGCATGTCATGTGCCATCCGGTGACGCTCAAAGGTGGCAGTTAAACCCTCTTCAAACAGCATCACAAGAGACTCATGTAGGCCATAAAGAGCATTCACCGGAGCGGTATGGTGATAGCTTCTTCCGCCTTCACCTTCCCAGTAATCCATTACAAGCGTGAGGTCGAGAAACCAGCTACGCACCATGCTTTTTCGGCTTCTGATTTTCTCAAGAGCCGCCTCTGAGAAGGAAACAGGAGATAGACCCGGTGTGCAACTCAAGCATTTCTGCGAACCGGAGTAGATCGCATCAACGCCCCATTCATCCACACACACCGGAATACCGGCCAGACTGGTTACCGCGTCCACAATGGTTAAGCAGCCGTGTTTTTTGGCCAGGTTACACAGGCCGGCGGCATCCGCCCGCACGCCGGTTGATGTTTCGGCATGCACAAAAGCGAGTACCTTTGCATCACCATGATGTTTAAGGGCTTCTTCAACCACATTCAGGTCCGGAGCCGTTCCCCAATCAAACTCAACCATGATCGGCTCACCACCTGCGCGTAGCACATTTTGGCGCATGCGTTCACCAAACACGCCGTGTTTGATGATGACGACTTTGTCGCCCTCTTCCACCAAATTTACAAAACAAGTTTCCATACCGGCTGATCCCGGTGCCGAAACGGGGTAGGTCATTTTGTGTTCAGTTTGAAATGCTCGCTTTAGGCCAGACTTTATTTCTTCCATCAGACACTGAAAGTCTGGGTCAAGGTGCCCAAGCGTTGGCCGCGCCATCGCTTCAAGGATGCGGGGATGCACATCCGAAGGACCTGGCCCCAACAACAAACGCTTCGCGGGGTGGAATGATTGCATGGAGGCCTCCTAAAAAAGTGGGTTTCCGCTGATGTAAAGCATCTCGCGCATGAGTAAAGCACGAACTGACGTAAAAGTACGACCCATTGCACAGTGATGTGTTCGAAAATGAACAAGTAACAAACAAT
This sequence comes from Kordiimonas sp., assembly GCA_963921265.3. Taxonomy (GTDB): domain Bacteria; phylum Pseudomonadota; class Alphaproteobacteria; order Sphingomonadales; family Kordiimonadaceae; genus Kordiimonas. The sequence continues at coordinate 3,684,429 of OZ001196.2, read as the reverse complement.
GGATGTTCGAAATCGATCAATCAGATTTTTTCACTTCGCTAACTAATTGTAATTAAACATTTTAATATCGAATTTACATGGCATGTGAATTGCTGCAGTTACCGCAACGACAGCGAGGAGATTATAATGGCCAACGATTATCTGAAATCTGCACTCAGGAACATTGCCCGCCGCAAACTGTTTGGCCTTATCAGCGTGCTGGGGCTGGGGGCCGGCATCGCCGTAGCCACCATGATCGGCATATTCATTCGATACGAAACCAGTTTCGACACCATGCACCCTAATCAGGAACGCGTTTATCGCCTGAATTGGGTGAATGTCGGCACAGGCGCCCATTTCGCCACCTTCTTCAACGCCTTATCTCCGCTTCTGGCTGAGAAAAATGAGGATATAGAAGCCGTAACCCGTATTGCGACCGGAGACGAACTGGTCAAAATCGGGGGTGATAGCAATTACGAAGAAGTCACTTTTGTCGACCCAAATTTCTTTGAGTTCTTCAATTTCACAGCAATAGAAGGCAACCACCAAGCTGCCATTCAAGAAGCCCGCAACGTTGTCCTCACCGAGGCTGCAGCCGCCAAACTTTTGGGGACAGGCCCCTATATCGGCAGGACGATCACTATTGACCGCGGCGAGGATTTCACCGTTGCGGCTGTCATAAACAACAATCCGTCAAACAGCCACCTCACTTCCAATATTTTCATTAATATGGAATTGGTTCCGGTCATTTGGGGTTGGCCCAGCATGTGGCAAAGCTGGGGGTCGGACCAGCTCTACCATTATGTTCGTTTGAAAAATGGTGCTGACCCAAAAGCAGTCAGCGTGGCTGCGGTAAAGTTTGTTCAGGACAACTATAGCGAAGACGCGGATCAGTGGCTGCGTATTCCATTGCAACCACTTACGGAAATTCATTTCAATACAGAACTACAAAACGAAATGTCGGTGCGCGATAGCATGACAGGCGTAGTCAAAACGCAGCGCCGAACCAGCGACTTGTTCGTGTTTGTAGCTGTTGGCGTTCTCACACTTGCCATTGCCGCTTTCAACTTCATGAATTTGCAGATTGTGCAGATATCAAACCGGCTGCGTGAAGTCGCTGTGCGCAAAATTCTGGGTGCAAGCAAACGCCAGGTAACCCAGCAATTCATGGTCGAAACGATCATTATGAGCCTGCTAGCAACACTTACGGGTATTGTAATCTCGGAGCTGGCCCTACCATTCTTTGGCAATCTAGTTGGTGCGGATTTGCCTTCTGGCTTGGTGTTTACTCCAGAGGTTGCGATTTCTTTGGTGGCCACTGTCATTTTCTCGACCCTTCTTGCGGGTGCCTATCCAGCGAGCATAGCAGCTCGATTGGCCCCTACGCTCGCACTCAAGGGTGAAGTTGCCAAAAATGTCGGGCCTGCCAAGGTGCGCACAGGGCTCGTGTTGTTGCAGTTCTCCATGGCCACTGGTTTGATCATTGCGAGCGGCGTGGTAGGCAGTCAAATTAACTTCGCCTTTTCAAAACCCCTGGGCTTTGATGCTCAAGGTGTTGCAACAATTTTTGCCTCAAGGACAATTGCTGAGGACCACTACCCGGCAATTGAATCGGAGCTGACCCGCAACGCAGCAATTCTGGATGTTTCTTACGCCAATATTGTGCCATCACAGGATCTGTTTAATGGCTTCAGCTTTGGTATCGACCCAGAGGACCCGGAACGCCAACTCAGTACCCGCTCAGTAGCGATGGGGTACGGCGCCTTTGAGATCCTTGGCATGGAACTGGTCGCTGGGCGCAGCTTCAGCGAAGAATTCCCGGGTGACGAAGGCCCTTCTTTCAGCCCGGAAATCACCGAGGAGAGTTCTGGCCTGATCCTAAATGAAACCGCCGCGAGACAGGCCGGATGGACCAATCCACAAGACGCGATCGGGAAAGTCATTGTGTCTCAATTCAGCAGAAACGATAAAACTTATCGATACGAGTTTACCGTGGTGGGTGTGGCCAGAGATACTCACTATAGATCGGTAAGGTCTCCTATTGCACCAATGTCATTTATGTTGTCGCCCACCGCCCGACAAATGCTTATCAAATACGATCCTGCAAGGGAGGCCGAAGCGTTGGCCGCGATCGACAGCGCCTGGAGCTCACAAGTCGTCGACACACCAATCCGTCGGGCCGTTCTCGAAGAAGAATATGCCGCCTTTTACGCAAGTGAAAACCGCACCTTCAGCCTCGTGATTGGTTTCGCGATGATTGCCGCCGTGATTGCATGTTTGGGGCTTTATGGGCTGACCGCTTACATGCTGGAACGCCGCGTGAAGGAAGTAGGCATTAGAAAAGTGCTCGGTGCAACAGTATCACAACTGGTTGCGCTGCTTTCTTGGGACTACACCAAGTTAGTCGTGGTTGCCACACTGGTCGCTTGGCCCGCAGTCTGGTGGCTGATGTCGGATTGGCTGGCTGGCTTTGCCTACAGGGCTGACCTTGATCTCACGGTATTTGCGCTGGCAAGCCTTGTGGTTTTACTGCTTGCGGCACTCACCACCAGTGTTCGAACGTTTGCCGCTGCTCGGGCCAACCCGATTTACGCGCTGCGCACTGAATAAAACGAGTCCCCGCGTTATCCCGCGGGGACTACTACTCGATCCAAAATATTTTGTTTCCCGCGCATTCGGTGTAGGGTCCCTGACTAGGTCAGGGGAGATCGCAGTATGTCGACGGTGGTTTCATTCTTTAAAAGCCTGTCAGGCCCCACAATCGCTGTGTTTTTGGCGCGGACAATGCTTGGGCTTGTGTTCGCGATGGCGGGTTGGTGGAAGGTATTTACACTTTCTCCAACAGCTCACGCTGAACGTTTTTTCCTGGAAGGCTTTAAAGACAGTTGGATACCGGACTGGCTGCTGTGGACACTTGGTGTTGCAATTCCACCGTTTGAACTGATAGCGGGTCTTGCGCTCCTGATCGGCCTTTGGACACGCTTCTTCGCGGCAACCACGGGTCTACTTTTGCTTGTGACCACATATGGCCACGCATTGCAGCAACCGCTTTTTGATATTGATGGTCATACGTTCACAAGGCTGGCGCTCGCACTGTTTGTTTTAATGCTGGTGGATGCCCATGACCGTATCGCCTTTGATTATTGGAGGCGCAGGCAGGGATCAGACGCGGCATGAAACTCGATAAATTCTACATAGATGGCACTTGGGTCATACCTAATGGGGGTGCTGAGCACGCAATCATTAACCCCGCGGATGGTGAACAACTTGGCAGCCTGACACTCGGCAACGACGCAGACGTGAACGCTGCAGTGAGGGCAGCGCAAAACGCCTTCAAGAACTACCAGCGCACCTCGATTGAAGAACGGCTGGCGCTGCTACAGCGTATTTTAGCCACCTACAAAGACCGCTATGACGATTTTGTATTGGCAATCACCCAGGAAATGGGTGCACCCATTACTTTGTCTCGTGAAGCTCAGGCATATTGCGGCGTCGATCACCTGGAAGCAACAATCCGCGCACTGGAACAATTCAACGTGACTGAGGCCAAGGATGGCTATGTGCTACGCCACGAACCCATTGGTGTTTGCGGGTTAATCACGCCGTGGAATTGGCCGATTAACCAAATTGTCTGCAAAGTAGCCCCTGCCCTGGCCGCCGGCTGCACGATGGTATTAAAACCGAGCGAATATGCAGCCTTGAGCGCTCAACTTTTCGCAGAAGTTATGCATGAAGCTGGTACGCCACCGGGGGTATTCAACATGGTTTTTGGTGATGGTGTCGGTGTTGGTGCGCCGCTCGCGAGCCACCCTGATGTCGACATGGTTTCCTTCACTGGCTCTACAGCAGCCGGAGTGGCGGTGGCTCAAGGAGCAGCGCCAACCATTAAGCGGGTCAGCCAGGAACTTGGCGGCAAGTCCCTGATTTTGGTTGCTGAGGATGTGGACCTTGGCACAGTGATCCCGGAGTGCGTCTGGCTTTGCATGGAAAATACTGGCCAGTCCTGCAATGCTGGTACACGGCTGATAGTGCCCGCCCACCTGCACGATGAGGTCGTAGATATCGCCTGCCAAACCGCCAGCACTTATGGTGTGTGGACTTGCTTCGGTTTAGTGGAGAGCCTCAGAATAATCTGATTATGATGAGGAGTATGTTTTATGTCTTCACCCCACAGGGTTTATACTGAGGAATTTAAGCGGGAAGCGGTTCGCTTGAGTTATGAAAGCGGTCTGACGATTATTGAGGTTGCCTCTGACCTTGGTATAGGCCGATCGACACTGAACACATGGCGGCGTGAGTTTCGGGATGATGATAGCCCAGTTGCTACCAGTGAGGAGAGTTCAGAGAAGGAGCTGTCCCGTCTTCGCCGTGAGAACCAGATCCTCAGGGCGGAGCGCGACCTGCTAAAAAAGGCCACGGCTTTCTTCGCCAAGGAAAGTCGATGAGGTTTGCGCTTATTGATGCGAAGGAAGCGTGCCTGCCTGTTTCCAGGGCCTGCCGGTTACTAGGTGTCAGTGTCAGCGGCTATTATGCATGGAGAGGACGCCCTGTTTGCAAACGGGCGCAGGACGACAGGCGATATCTGGCCTATATCAAGTGCCTGTTCCATCAGTCGAATGGGACTTACGGCAGCCCGCGCATGACGGTTGAAATGCAGGAACAGGGATTACCTGTTGGCCGCAGGCGGGTTGCCCGCCTGATGCGGGAAGACGGGCTGAAAGCCAGACAGAAGCGCCGGTTCAAAAGGACAACAGATAGCGACCACAAAAACCCGGTTTATCCCAACCTGCTTGAGCGGGATTTTACAGCCGCAGCGCCCAACCGGAAGTGGGCTGGGGACATCAGTTATATCTGGACAGCGGAAGGCTGGCTTTACCTGGCCGTCATCATTGATCTGTATGCCCGCAGGGTTGTGGGCTGGGCAACAAGTGACAGGTTGAAGAAAGAGCTTGCCATCAGCGCTCTCGACAAGGCAATTATGCTGCGCAATCCATCACCTGGCCTGATCCATCACAGCGATCGCGGTAGTCAATATTGCTCCTACGAGTATCAAAAAAAGCTCAAATATCATGGCATGCGCGGATCCATGTCAGGGAAAGGCAATTGCTATGATAACAGTGTCGCTGAAAGCTTCTTCAAAACAATCAAAGTCGAGCTGGTGTGGCAAACAAGCTTCCAGACACGGGAACAGGCAACAACAAGGATCGGACACTATATTGATGCTTTTTATAATCCAGTGCGCAAGCACTCGACAATCGGCTATAAATCCCCCATACAGAAGGAAAGGACGATAGCCAATTAACTGAAATGGCTCTCCACTAAACCGAAGCAACTCCAGTGGGCGATCCTATGGATGAGAGGACCGAAATAGGGCCGCTCTCCAACATTCGCCAATTCGAGAAAGTGAAATCCCTTTTGACGAAGGCGGAACAAGAAGGCCTGAAACCTTCGATTGGGGGCGCCGGTGAAATCGATGAGGGCACTCGGGGATATTTTGTTCCACCAACAATTTTTGCCGGATTGAAGAATGATCAACTGATCGCCCGAGAAGAAGTGTTTGGTCCGGTGCTCGCAATCATTCCTTATGAAACGGCTGAAGAGGCGATTGAGATCGCGAACGATACCCCTTATGGCCTGTCTGCCTATGTTTATGCTGCAGATGAAACCCGCGCGGCCACATGGGCCAGCGACGTACGCGCTGGCATGGTGCACATAAATGGTGGGCATTTGAATTCGGATGCGCCGTTTGGAGGCTACAAACAGTCAGGAAATGGAAGGGAATGGGGTTCCCACGGTCTGCATGAATTCATTGAAATCAAAGCCATCATGGCAAAAACAGAAGAAGAAAACTGATGGATCAGGAAAAACTAAAAAAATTGCGTGAGCAGTATGACGATACAGACGTCAACGATCACAAAACCGAAAAGTTCCAAAATGTAGCTCAGCAAATTATGGGCGACACGCGCGACACATCCCGCCCAAAACCCTACAGCGGCATTTCCACGTTCCTCGACCTGCCCGCAGCAGATGGTTTTGAAGGCTTGGATGTAGCAGCGATTGGTGTTCCGATGGATCTGGCGGTTTCCAACCGCGCGGGTGCTCGACTTGGCCCAAGAGCCGTACGCGCAATTGAACGTATTGGCCCCTACAATCACCAAACAGGAATTGTACCCAAATCGGAATGCAAAGCGGCAGACGTTGGCGATGTCCCTTTCCGAACGCGGTATAGCCTTGAAGACAGCATCGAAGACATTGAAGCCTACTATAAGCAGGTGAAAGCTGCCGGCGTATTACCACTATCTGTTGGCGGTGATCATTCGATTACCCACCCTATTCTACGCGCGCTCGGCGCTGACGAACCAGTTGCAATGGTACACATCGACGCCCACTGTGACACGGGCGGCACCTATGATGGCTGTAAGTTCCATCACGGAGGCCCCTTCCGGCTCGCGGTTCTGGATGGTGTTCTAGATCCTGAAAAAACGATCCAGATTGGCATCCGGGGTTCAAGTGAAGCGATCTGGGAGTTTAGCTACACATCGGGCATGACTGTCGTCCATATTGAAGACGTGATGGAAATAGGCATCCCGGCCCTTATTGAGAAAACACGCGAACTGATCGGCGACACCCCGGTTTATGTGTCTGTCGACGTGGATGCCTTTGACCCGGCTTACGCTCCAGGCACAGGAACACCAGAGGCCGGTGGCATGACCCCTCGCGAGGGCTTTCAGCTGTTGCGGGGCCTTACGGGCATGAACGTGATCGGCGCAGATGTGGTTGAAGTTGCACCCATGTATGACCCCACAAGCAATACAGCCCAGCTTGGTGCACAACTGCTCTTCGAAGAATTTTGCCTGCTGGCCGACGCGCACAAACGGCGGAAAGGCTAGCGATCCACCATGCATTTCGCGGAAACTGCCCTTTCAAACGTGAAGTTTGTTCCGTTCTGGATTGATGATGCATCAATTCAGGCGAGCGAGCCTGCTCTAGAAGCGGATATCCAGACGGATTTGCTCATTGTGGGCGGTGGTTTCACTGGGTTGTGGGCGTCTATTCTCGCGAAAGAGGAAAACCCTAACCGAGACGTGGTTGTAGTAGAAGCCAGTCACGTCGCACGGGGCGCGTCTGGCCGGCCGGGTGCCATCGTATCCACGTCCGTCATGCATGGTCTCTCGAACGCCATTCGGGTTTTCCCTGATGACCTCGAAGAGCTTGAGCGCCTGGGCCACGAAAACATGGACGGCTTTATGGAAGCCATCAAATGCTACGAAATTGAGTGCGATTTTGAGTTTGGCGGCGAGCTGACTGTTGGCATTGGCAAAGAAGCAGACGCACTGCTGGATGAAGAGTTTACACTCAATCACGAGCATGGCCATGACGTAGAGCGACTTGATGAAGCCGGCACACAAGCCCAAGTGAATTCTCCAATTTTTACAGGGGCTGTTTGGTCTAAGAAACGAAGCGGCACGCTACACCCCGGAAAGCTGGCTCAGGGTTTAAAAAGAGCAGCACTAAGCCTTGGCGTGCGGATGTATGAAAACACGCCGCTTGTATCCGCTGATGATCTCGCTGGTAAAGTCTCAGTGACAACTGAGAGTGGCAGCATATTGGCTAACAAGGTTCTGCTGGCAACCAATGCTTTTGCCGCAGGCCACAAACGCATAAGAAGCCGTGTAGCTCTGGTACGCGACCGATTGCTGGCGACGGAACCTTTGAATGAAGCGCAGCTGCAGTCAGTCGGCTGGAAAAACCGGCAAGGTATTTACGATACGCGTACCCAGATGAATTACATGCGGCTTACGAAAGACAATCGCATCATTTTTGGTGGTCGCCTTGGCTATTATTATGCCGGCAACCCGGATCCGACCGAAGATAAAACGCGCGAGCCATATGTGCGCCTAGCCGAAGCCTTCCACAGTACGTTTCCGCAACTTGAAGGCATTAAATTCAGCCACGCCTGGAGCGGCCCCATTGGTCTTACCAATCGCATGGCAGTTCATTTCCAGCATTATTTCGATAGCAAAATGATCTATGCGGGTGGTTACTCAGGGTTTGGCGTCTCGGCGTCACGATTTGGTGCCCGTATTGGTCTTGCCCTTTTGGACAAACAGCAACTGCCTGAACTGCAACTGGAGTTCGCCAAGACTGAACCGGGCTGGATACCGCCCGAGCCGTTCCGCTGGATCGGCGCAAAGGTCACGCTTTACGCCATGGACACGATGGACGAAAAGGGTGGCTGGCGCCGCCCTTGGATACATTTTGTGGAGCGTTTGGGCTTTCCTCTCACATAGTCAGCCAGAACTGTTTGGTGCAGACTTACAAATTGAGCGGAATATCAGAGTTGATGAGTGCAACTCTCTGCTGTGTCTAGGTACCATAACCAAATGGATCATCGATAGAATGGCTGGGTTGTGTGAACCATTTCGGACCGGTGTTTGTCATATAAAAATGGTCCTCAAGCCGAACACCAAATTCACCATAAATGCAAATCATGGGTTCGTTTGAAAAGCACATACCTTGCTCCAAAGGCGTGTCATCACTACGGACGAGATATGGCCATTCGTGAATATCGAGACCAATTCCATGTCCTGTACGATGAGGAAGGCCGGGCACCGCATAGTCTGGGCCATAACCATTGCCTTCGAGAGACACGCGCGCTGCAACATCAACATCGCCGCATCGGCGACCAAGCGCAGCACGATCAAAAGCTGCCAGCTGCGCCTCTTTTTCATGGTTCCATACGGCACGCTGGCGATCACTGGGCGTTCCAAACACATAACTTCGTGTGATGTCACTATTGTATCCTTGAAGTACACAGCCCGTATCAATCAGAACCATATCTCCCTTCTTCAAAGTCTGCGGTTCCTTCACACCATGGGGATAAGCAGTGGCTTCCCCGAACAAAACGATACAGAAGCTTGAACCTTGCTGGGCGCCGACCGCCTTGTGCGCTTCATTTATGAATGCCTCAACCTGTGTTGTTGTAATGCCCTCATGAAGTATTCGAGCCGTCGCCTTATGAACCTCAAGCGTCATATCTTTCGCCCGTTGCATCAGAGCAATCTCAGTTTCAGACTTGCGCATTCTGCACCCTGCCGTGATGGGTTTTGCATCAACGAAAACGTGATTTGGTGCTGCGTTTCTAAGGCCGTCAAAAAGAAAAAAGGGGGTCGCTTCATCAACGCCCACAACACCTTTTTCCAATCCAATTCTCGCGAGAACATCTGCAAAAAGTTCATAAGGGCTTTCGTGCTCGTGCCAGCCATTGATCGGCCCTTCAACGGTCGTGAACTCTTTCAGCGTACTGATCTCGAAGTGAGGTGCAACATACTCAAGATTACCATTTGCAGGCAGGATCGCACCAACCATTCTCTCGCTGGCGCCCCATTTAGTCCCAGTGAAATAGTAGAGGTTACTGCCTGCGTTGAGATACACCGCGTCAATAGCCGCAGCTTGCATAAGCTGCTGTGCTTTTTTGATCCGACTATTAAACTCTATGTCGCTGACCGCATTAACACCACCGGTCAAGTCTCGAAGTTTCGCCAACTCCTCAACAGCGGTCGAACCGCCTATGCCGCTAGTCATTCCATATCCCCTCTGAAATAGCAGTTTAGCCAGCAATCTAGCTTAATAGCTAACCTCGATAAGGCAAATTCCAGGAACGAACTCAACGCCTAATCGCTCCAACAGCTTATACCGGATAAGTGTTCCCCGCCTTGTCCGCGCTGATGTAGTGATTTTCCAAATCCGATTGAACAAGTTCGGGTGACCGCTCAGCGGGATTACCATATCCACCGCCACCACCGGTCTTAACATGGATGACAGTCCCAGATTTTAGTGGTGTTGCATTGGACTTGAGCGCTCGAAACTCTGTGCCATCTGGATGAGTAACAACTACCTCAGGCGCTTTGCCCTCTTGCCCACCAAACAGACCCCAAGCGGTGGTCTGCGAACGTTCGAACCAAAGCGACATACTGGCGTCATTCGTCAACTCATACTCTCTGTAGCTGCCGTTGCCACCACGGTATTTTCCAGCCCCACCACTGTCCATACGAATGCCATATTTTGTGATCCGGATAGGGTAGCGGTTCTCATAAACTTCGATTGGGTAATCTCGGAAACTGCCATTTACATTGTTAATCAGGCAATCCTGGCCGTCACTGCCGTTCCAGCCACCCCATCCGCCAGTATTGGCCTCCACGGCCACAAACAGCTCATCGTTTTTAAACTGATCATAACCCGTTAGGATGAGAACCATCGAGTCACCATAGTGCGCGCCAGCTGCATCATCAGGCATGACGCCCGACATCGCTTTGACAAACAAATCAATCAACAAACCAAGCGAAGAGAAATACCAAGAGCAAGCTGCGGGCTCCTTAGCATTGAAAATCGAGCCTTCAGGTGCCACCACTTCAAGCGAAGTGAAAGTACCACCATCAACAGCGCGCTTGGGGTTTACAAGCAACTTAAAAGCCACTCGTGCCGCCGAAACGGTCTGAGTTGCCCCACAATTGACAGCGCCCCTTGTCTGATCGGCAGAGCCGGACAAATCGATGGTCATTTTGTCGCCAGCCACCTTAACGCTCATTTTTACTGGAACCGGCTCATCGGTCAGACCATCGCTATCAAGCGCCCCTTCAGATTTGTAAATGCCATCTGGGATGGCTGCGATAGTCTCACGTTCCATTTCCGCAGATTGCCGGAATATGTCATCACGTGCTGCCCATACTGTCTGCAGTCCAAACCGGTCCAACAGTGAACAGAAACGGTCCTTGCCGGTATTACCTGCAGCAATCTGCGCATGCAGGTCACCGAGCGTTGCGTCACCGAAGCGACTGTTTCGGTGCAAAAAAGTCAGGATGTCATCGCAAGGTTCACCGGCCCGGTATGCCTTTGTGGGAGCCCAGCGCATACCTTCCTGGTAGATCTCGTGCGAGTCAGTTGGTTGGCCTGCGTCTTTGGCCCCAACATCAAGCCAATGCGCCCGCGACGTAGCGAACCCAATGCGCTCGCCATTCCAGAAAATCGGCACAATAACTGTGACGTCGTTGAGGTGGGTGCCAGCAATGTAAGAGTCGTTCAGAAAAACGACATCACCTTCGCCAAAATAGTCCCAGCCATGTATATCAGCGACAATCTGGACGCAAAGGGACAAGTTACCAAGAAATAACGGTAACCCCAGCGATTGCCCAAGCACTTCTCCTTTATCATCCAGCAGCGCTACAGCGCAGTCTTTGCCCTCATAGATTATTGGAGTGTAAGCACTGCGGATCAGGGCAGCATTCATGTCTTCTGCAATGGAGTTAAACGCATTGCGGATGATTTCCGTAGTGATGGGGTTTACTTGAGTGGCCATTATGTGTCCTCCTCTGACTGGATTAGGAGATTGCCGATTTCATCGATTTGGAACGTGTAACCGGGTGGAATGATGGTTGTGGCGCTTGTTTCTTCGACCACTGCCGGGCTTTGGAACACCTTCCTCGCAGGCAGAAAGTCCCGCTTGAAAATGGGGGAGTGGTGGCTGGAACCACCGAAGATGATATCTCGGTGGCCCAGCAACGGGTCTTGCTGCACCGGTTCAACAGGCTGGCCGGATGTGGCACGGTCGAGCCGCCCCAGGGCAGCAACCCTCAAATTAATGATCTCGACCGCCGAACCGTGTAGGGCATGTCCGTATCGGGCCTGATACAAATCGTGAAATTCTTCTATGGCCGCATCCAGGTCGATTGCTTTGCTGAGCGGAACATTAATGGTGTACTCCTGTCCAACGTAACGCAAGTCCACAGAGCACTGGAATTCCATCCGTACCTCGGGCACGCCCTCCTGCGTCAGTGTTTTTGCACCTTCGGCGAGCATGCCTTCAAACACTGACCCAAGCTCGCTTCTATCTACCTCGGTCGAGATGGCATAGTGCGTTGCTGCAAAATCGTGGCGAATGTCGCTCTGGAGCATACCCCAGGCGGAGAAAGTACCGGGAAAACGGGGCACCAAAATCTGCTTAATGTCTAGCTCACGTGCAAGCTCAACTGCGTGCATCGGCCCGGCACCGCCAAATGCCACCAATGTAAAGTCTCGCGGATCAATGCCACGGCCAACAGTAATTGTTCGCATGGCGTCTGCCATTTTGGCATTGCCGATGGCGATCATGCCTTCCGCGAGTTCAGTTGCGCTCAGGCCGATTTCACGGCCCAATTCTTCAAATGCTTTTTGGGTCGACGCTGTATCAAGTGTCATATCGCCGCCCAGCAATGACGCTTCTCCCAAGCGACCGAGAAACAGGTTTGCGTCGGTAATGGTAGGCTGCGTACCTCCACGACCGTAACAAACCGGCCCAGGCACCGAGCCCGCACTCTTGGGGCCAACACGCAGGCCTCCATTCTCGATCCAGGCGAGTGAGCCACCACCTGCTCCTACCGTGTCGATATTGATGATCGACATTAGGAGTGGCAAACCCTGCAAAACTGTCTCATTCGATTGTTCCGGTCGGCCATCAACAACCAGACTTAGGTCAAATGACGTGCCGCCCATATCGACGCACAAAAGGTTTTTGATGCCGGTACTATTCGACAGGTCGACACCTCCGATGCTGCCGCCGACAGGACCGGAAAGAAGTGTCGTAATCGGGTGTTTACTGGCGTGCACATCTGTCATCACCCCTCCATTTGAACGCATCACATGAATGGTTTTGTGCATGCCAACTTCTTGAAACTCGCGTTTCAGTGTCTCGAGATACAATTCCACCACGGGTGCCACATAGGCGTCCATAACCGTGGAAGAAGCGCGTTCGACCTCGCGCCATTCGGGGGCCACGCTATGTGACAGCGATATGGAAACGCCCGGCAGTTCGCGAGCGAGAATTTCAGCGACCTTTGTCTCGTGTGCCGGGTTGGCGCAGGCATGCAACAAACAAATAGCAATCGCCGGGATATTTTCTGACTTCACTTTTGCAATGATTGGCGCTAGCGAGTTTTCATCAAGCGGGGTAATAACAGAACCGTCCCAGCCCAATCGCTCTGTCACCTCGTGAACGTCTTTGCGCGGGACAAGTTGCTTTGGTTTACGATAGTGTAGCTTGTAAAGCTCTTCGCGGTGGCCTCGAGCAATCGTGTAGGTGTCCGCAATTCCTGCTGTCATAAGCAGCAGTACGCGCGCGCCGCGTCTCTCAAGAAACGCATTCAGACCAACGGTTGTTCCATGCACAAAAAACTCAATGTCTTCGGGGTCATTGATTAGTTGACTGACACCGTTCAGGATACCGCGGGCGGGGTTTTCTGGCGTTGTTGGAACTTTACCGATCCGCACCTCTCCAGACGCTTGGTCTTCGATGACGAAGTCAGTAAAAGTTCCGCCAATATCGGCTGCTACACGATACATTTGAGTCTCCAAATTTGAGTGTGCGCTGCTGAACCTCTTTGATTGGGCAATAAGACCCTTCCGCCGGGAAATCCCGCCAGCGCGTGCCGCAGCGGCACGTATCATTTTTTCATACGACTGGCCGAAGATGCCTCGGCACCTCCGGTCCTGAGTTAAAAGTTGTAGCGGAAGTCCAGGCGCCAGATATCTGGCAGACCTGCATGAGCGAAACCGCCTAGGACCCACTCGGAATTATAGACCTCGTCGAACAGGTTGCTTACGGACCCAGTCAAGGACCAGGCACCATCATTGTCCTCGATGCCAAGCCGCACATTCACCAGGTCGATGGCCGAACGATCTGTGGTGTTTTCCGGATCCCAGAATTGGCTTCCGCGACGCTCATAGTCGACGCGCGCAAACAAGCCGATATCAGAGGTAATCTCGGCTCGGTACTGACCACCGACATTAATGGTCGAATCCGGCACATAAGGAGCATCATTGCCGACAGCTCCGGGGTTGACGGTATAGGCGTCGATTTCAGAATCTGAAATTGCAAGCCCTGCGTAAAAATCAAAGTTTGGCGTTACGCGCGCGTTAAGTTCAAGCTCACCGCCCTTGATCGTCACTTCATCGATCGGAACAAGAACCTGGGCACTCACAGCACCAATAAATACGAAATAAGGCGCGTTTGTAACCTCTGTATGATAGAGCGCGCCGTTTAGCGTAACTCGGTTATCCAAAAAGGTTGACTTCCAACCTGCCTCAAAAGTTTCTGTCGTTTCTTTGCCAAGCAAGTCTGTGACACCAGGCACACCGGCGCCTGCCGCAACAGCGCCAACACCATTTTGGTTGAACTGGCCGCTTCTGAAGCCCTGCCCCCAGGAGGCATAAAGAGAAAGATTGTCATTCGCTAGGTAGCGCAAGCTCACCTTCGGCTGGAACTTGTCAAAATTCGCCCGATTTACAGCGCCGGCGGACCCGATTGGCGCGACCACTGCTCCATTGTCATAAAGCCCTTGATCCGGTGATACTGTTTGTTTGCGTTCATCGCGGTCATACCGGCCGGCAAAAGACAGCTCCAAGTTTTCAACAATGTCATAGTCGAGAGCGAAGAAGAAAGCATAGGCGGTATTGTCGTTGTCATCCGCTATAAAAGACGTCAGCGGACTGGCTGCTGGAGAAATTGGCTCGCGGCGAACTCTTGTGAAGCCTTGCTCCAGGTCATTCATGATTGATGACGAGACAAACCGGTCTGTCAGCAGAAGGTAGGCACCAGCCATCCAACGCAGTCGCTGCTCACTGTTGGAGGTAAGACGAAACTCCTGACTGAATGCATCGATCGCAAAAAACTGAGATTGGGTTCCGTCAAAGAAGGGAAAGGCACCAAAAGTAATGCTGGATGCCGCAGTGTATGGAAATTGATCACTACCGGTGCTCTGTTCGATATCGTCGTAGCTCGTAACAGAAGAGAACTCGCCCCAGTCAGCTTGATAATTTAGCCTGAGCGAAAACTGCGTGACATCCCTATCATCCAGACCCAAATTGTTTGCCGAGAAGTTACGTTCCACCAAGTCGGCATCAGCAATAGTGAAATCAAAGCCTGGGAGCCCCGTCACAGGGTCGACCACGGCTGGCTGGTATGAATAATTCAGCGATCCAGCATCGGTCCGAACAATATTCACGCGGGCATCTGCAGAAAAATTGGTGGTTGGCGTCCAGCGCAGGTGGCCTCGCACTGTGATGTCCTCAAAATAATCTACCTCGTCATCAAGAACGAAGTTTTCAAAAACACCGTCGCGATTTGTATAGCTAGCGGACAAGCGGTACGACAAAGTATCCTCGGTTACCGGACCTGATATCGAACCTTCAAAGCTATATTCGTTCCCGCGTCCAATTCCGGCGCGGACATAGCCTTCGAATTCTTCTGTGGGTCCAACGGTATTAATGATAATGGCACCGCCTGTCGCGTTGCGCCCATATCTGGCACCTTGGGGGCCTCTCAATACCTGAATGTTTTCAACGTCGAACAAAGTTTGATCGAATGTTCTTGAGTTAACCTGAAGAACACCATCAACAACAACTGCGACAGGCGGCTCGCCATTTCTGGTTTGGGACATGCCGCGAATGGTGATGAAGTTGGTGCCTGCGTCCTGGGCGTTTGCAATGGTGATTCCCGACGTTAAAGCAATAAAGTCGTCAACTCGGTTGACCCTTGCGTCCTCAAGGGTTTGCTTGCCAAGAACTGAGACCGATAACGGCGCAGAACGCAGCGTTTCTTCACGGCCCCTTGCGGTGACGACAATCTCTTCAAGTGCAAACTCGTCATCAGAAGACGATTCTTCTTGTGCAAAAGCCCCGTTACCGATGCCGGCAACCAAAATGGCCCATGTGGCCACGCTCATATTCAATTGTTTTTTCATCATTCCCTCCCACGGAAATTACACCCTCATTATTGAAAATGAAAAAGGTTAGTCGCAACAACGCATTGGGGTAGTTACCGGTCTAATTTGGGTGGGTTCCCGTCATAGCACCCTACCCGAATGGGTAGTTATGCTACCCTGGCTTTAGTTATTGAAATTTTATGATGAAGATACTCTTGAGGTTCCGCGCGCCGGAAAATTTTCTCAAGTGTTGAGAAACCCGATGTGATTTCACCAAAAACGGCAAATCCTTGCCCGTCGGGATGCCGCAAACCTCCATGGTCCAGCGAGGGTTCATCATCCATCACAATGAAAAAACTGCCATAGGTTTCGCCTACGCCAATTCTTGCCGCGGAAACGGACCATTTTTTGTGAGTCAATCCCGTGGCGTGGGTAGCCTCATGAGCAATTTTGGGGAGCTGCTCACGGTCCTTTTCCGTAAGGCCGCACTGAACAACAGAGATCGGGCAAGCACGATTATGCGTGTTGTTTTGACTATTCACAATCCGGAATACGTAGGTCTCATCAAGTAAGCCATCCAAGACCAATTGCCTGAAATAATTGGCAGTAACCGGCGCCTTTTCCAATTCCAGGAGAACCGTGAACTGACCTAATGCAGTTTCGAAAACCAGAGTCTCGTGAGCATAGTTCATTCGTATCTCCCTGACGAATACCAAGAATACATACGTTTGAACTGGCTCGTAAGCTGCCCACATGGGTAGGTGTCGCAAAAGGGCGTGCTAAATCAAACCCTTTCTCCGCGCCTCAAATACTGCTTCCCCTCGGCGACTAACCGATAATTTCGAGTAGATGTTCTTGAGATGGAACTTTACGGTGTTATCGGTTAGGTCCAGTTCCCTGGCAATCAGCTTGTTCGATTGCCCTTCCGCAAGACAAGTCAAAACTTGACGTTCCCGCAAGCTCAAAATGCCAGCTCCTTTGGGTTGATCGCTCTCAAAACGGCCTGACAGAAACTTGTCCACAAACGCTCTGTTCACTCCTTCGCTTGATCGACCAAGTTCGTCTCGGTGAGTATAGAGGGCCATCTTCAGTTCAGCATTGGCCTTGAAGGGCCAGAAAAAATCGAGCTTCGCACACAGCTCAACCAGCACTGACAAGGACTCTACTAACCGCTTGCTACTGCCACGCACCAAATAGAATTCTGCCTGGGCCGCTATTAGCCGGACGTGGAAGAAGTTAAGGCCACGATCTTTTGCCCATGATGCGTTATCAACAAGCGCGCTTTCTGCTATTTGGCCAGGCGCTAACCCAAGAGCATATACCTTGGTCGACGCAATTGCGCGGCTGAACCAATTGTTCGATGCGTCGATGTCAGACGTTAGGTCGGCAATCCTGCCCGCTAGCGAACTGACCTCATGTTCCTGTCCAACCTGACGCGCGGCTTCAGCTCTCAGAACTGTGCAAAACAACTTCAATCTGGACAGGTCCCTGATTGACGCAACGCTCTGGTACCGCTCAATGATTGCATAGGCAGTTGCCCAATCGCTTCGGCTCGCCGCCAAATGATAAGCTGCATCCAGGCCAATCAGGTAAATCTCTGTCCAACCATCATGCTCTTCCAAGTCAGAAAGAGACGCGATAAAGGCTTGCAAGTCAGTCTCTGTTGCATGGCCGGACCAAACTGAAATGGCAAATTGCAAAGTGTTGGCAATGTACTGAAGCCCGCTGTCGGCGCCGAAATTCTTTTCGGCTTCTTCCAACGCAACCTTCACATGTGATATGGCAGCCTCAAAATCGCCCCGATAGAGAGCCGCGACACAAGCATGGATGTAACAATAATTCAGACCCAGAACCGACCCGCCCTGACGCATAAGCTGTGACGCATTCTCAAGACAGTTTTCAACGGGGTCCATGCGCGCGCTCGCAAAAAGGCCGTTGACCTCCATGCATCTTAAGGTTCCGATGGAAAGAGAATCCAAGCCGGGCAAAGTTTCTGTAGCGCGGTCGATATACCCTTCCAGACTGTCTTCATCGACCGTTACATCCTGATAAACACCAAGTAGCTGACTAACCATTAACTGATCCTGCAACCAGTCTGGTTCTTTGCAATCTCGGTTGGACCAGCATGTGCTGTCAAACAGGAAACGTGCCTGCTGCAGCTCGCCGTCTTTGCAGTGCAAATAAGTGCGGGCCAGGGCCACACGTGGGAAGTTCTTCAGTTCCTCTTCTGGCACAAAGCGCAGCAGTTTGCGCATAAACCCGATACCGCGGGTAACAATGATCTGCCAACCTCCAAGCTCCAAAATAATTTCAGCACATCGTTGGTAGTCGTTTATGCGCGCTGCGTAATTGGCGGCTTCAACCGGTTGACCATTCTCCCAATGCCAGTTGCTGGCCCGAGAGCTCAAATGTTGCACAAGACCCCAGTTGCTTTTGCGAAGGGTCTCGAACAAATATTCAGAAAACAGATGATGATACCGAAACCAAATGCCTTCCCTGTCCATAGGAATAATAAAGGCGCTCAATTGGTTGAGTTTTGCCATGGTTGCCCATGCATCCGGCTTCTCTAACACATAGTTAAGCAGGTCCGCGCTGAATCGGCTGAAAACGGATGTCGCCAACAGAAATTGCTGCGCATCATCTTCAAGGGAATTCACCACCTGTTCTGTGAGATAGGATGCAATAAAGCTATTCGAGTGGCCCGGTGCAGTAACAGGGAACGTATTTAAACTGCTAGTACCCAGGCGGGCTAGTTGAACGGCGACGGGCCATCCTTCCGTTTTTTCGTAGATGGCAGAAAACTCATTTTCCACGACCGCTGCACCAACTGCCTTCATCGCTTCCAGTTCGGTCAGCCTTAGACCATCTGGGCCAAGTTCAACCGCAGCACCCGAGGCAATTAGTGTCGCACAGTCGATATCGGGCACTACTCTGCTGTTAACCAAAATTGTGAACGATGGCGGTGTTTCTTTGATCAATTGTGCAAGTAACGTGTCGATTTGTGGCGAGCAAACCCGATGATAGTCATCAAGCACCATGACACAGGGAGTGTCCGCAAGTTCGATTTCAGAAATCAAGCGCCTGAGAATTACGCGCTCAGACGAGTCAGCAAAACCGTTTTTGGCTCCTACCACCAGTTCGTCAAGTTCAAAACCTGCCGCCGCCAGTGACAAAGTAAAGTACGCGAGAAACTGACGGCCATCGAAGTCATTCTCGTCAATTGAAAGCCATGGGCACACAAACTGGTCTTCGAGCAGTAGATCGCGCCACTGCGAAACGAGTGTTGACTTGCCAAATCCTGCTGGTGCGATGATCAGTATCAGCTTCTTCGTGAGCCAGCTACTCAGCGTCTCAGTCAACCGTTGCCGTTCCACAAGGTTGATACTGGGGCGCTCTGGTTCAATTTTGGAGGGGATGTACCAGTCCCCAAAATAGTTCGTGTCCTGCATGTGTATCAAATTCCCCGCGCCAGCAACCTGCCGTTACCTTGTGTAGCAGAGCATATCATTGCCATACAGTTTCTTGTACCCACCCATCTGGGTGGTACAGAAGGCTCAGACCTACCCTTAATCGCTGTTGAAAGCACACTCCCTGAGTGCCTTAATCGTGGATACCAAGTCGTGGCATCTGAAGCGCATTCTTGAGCGAATAGCTAGCTTGCCGCAACAGCGGAAGGACTTAACGATAAAAACACAGGCTCTACAATTTCATGAAGCAGGTGGCGTTGAAGCCCTGCGTATCGAGCAAATTGACCGACCGATACCAAAACCTGGTGAAGTCCTAATCGATGTGAAAGCTTTTGCGCTGAACCGCGCTGACATTTTGTACCTTGAAGACAGCCACTATTCGATCGCGTCCCTTCCTTCCGGGTTGGGTTCAGAAGCTGTGGGCACCATAGAGGCAGTGGGCGCTGGCGTGTCAAACGTTAAGGTAGGCGACCGCGTTGGCACCATTCCGCACGCTAACAACACATATGGCGTTCATGCGCAGCACGCAGTGTTTAGCGCAGATTATGTCGCGCCGTGCCCACCCCAATTGTCAACGGAACAGGCAACGTCAACATGGATGGAGATGCTGACAGCCTATTATCCACTCATCGAAACCGCAAAATTGACGTCCAGTGACTTTGTATTAATCACTGCCGCCAGCTCCAGTGCCGGCCTTGGCGCAATAGCCCTTGCAAAAGATGTTGGCGCTACCGTTATCGCTACAACGCGGACTAGCGACAAAGTCGCTGACATTTTTGCGAGTGGTGCTGACTATGTTGTGGCGACCGACGAGGAAAACCTTACAGACCGCATCCGAGAAGCAACGGACGGCAAAGGTGTTCGGGTGGTTTATGACTGTATTGGTGGCGATTTTGTTGACGACTATGTTGAAGCGCTGGCCGAAAATGCGCTGGTATTCATATACGGCGTGCTGCGCGGGTTGCACGCCCATATAGATATCGTAAAATTTGTACGAAACGCAGCAACGGTAATTCCTTATTCCCTTTTCAACCACATCCGCCATGAAGACCAACGAAAACGCGGTGTGGAGTATGTATTGGAGCGCCAACAAAAAGGATTGTTGGTCCCAAAGGTTGACCGCGTTTTCAGCTTTGACGAAGCAATCGACGCGTACCGCTACATGCTTACCGGCAAGCAAGTTGGAAAAATCGTGGTCTCTACCAAACAGGACTAGAAACCTGGGGCGTGATTCTTGGAAAAGAACCCGAAAATTCCAAAACCTAGCGGCTTGTTGCGACACCAGCCCGAATATCTATGCGAAACTCTACTCCATTAAACAGACCGGGTTTGGCAACAGACGGCAGAAAACCGCCATATCGCTTTCTAACGGGCGTTGTCCAGAGTTAAAGTCAACCTAAAGCCTAACAACTGGCTATGGTAGATAGCAAAGTCCGCTGCTTGAGCACCGGCCCGGACCCAGTCGGTACCAGAAACCCAACCACCGCCTTTTGGTGTTCGCCTGTTGCATTCTCCATCGTCTTCTTCAAGCCATGGCCGACCATCAACCGGCACGGCAGTTTTGTCACGATGCAAGCAGTCATCAGTCCACTCCCAAGCGTTGCCCAGCATATCGTATAACCCCCAGGGATTTGGCTTGAAGCTGGCGACTGGTGCGGTGTGTAAATAGCCATCATTGCAATTGAAAACCGGAGCATAAGAAAAGTTTCTGCGAAAGTTCTCGTCGCCAATATTGGCATACTCGCATGCATCCTTATTGGCTGCCCCCCAGAACCATGGTCCGCGAGTACCAGCTCGAGCAGCATACTCCCATTCGGTAGCTGATGGCAGGCGATACGATTTGCCGGTCTTTTGAGAAAGCCAGTTGGCGTAAGCGGTAGCATCAACATGACTAACGCAGATAACCGGATGACTCTCGTTTTGTGGAATGCCAGGGCCATCCCAGGTATGTGCCTTCACATACCCGAGAATGCGGTTAAATCCCCAAGTATTGCACCCATCAGTTGCCATTTGATGGCCGCTTTCTTCCATAAATTCGCGATACTGCGCCCGTGTAACTTCGGTTTTCCCAATGGCGAATTGGTAATTGATGCTGACACGCCGCAGCGGCAAATCCCCTCGTTTGGTGTTTGCTTCAAATGGCTCAACACCCAACATGGCTTCACCCGGAGGCACCAAAATCATCTCGGGACAGGTTTCGCAATCCTGAAATGATTGAGGCTCCGACAATGTTTGGTCTTGCGCGATTGATGTTACGCTCGAGAACAACATTGCAGGCAACGCGGCGATCAGGGCAGCTCGCAAAATGGGCTGCCCGACAAGGAGCTTTTTCAGTTTACTCATTTTGTTTCTTCTGCCAAATAGCGAATAAGTGCCACCCGGTCACTTGATTTTGGCAAGCCTGCAAACACCATACGATTGCCTTTGACGAAACCGCTTGGGGACGTCAGCCAGGCATCCAAACTCTCTTCTGTCCAGGTGACCCCAGACTGGGTAAGCGAGTCCGAATAGGCGTAGCCTTCTTTTGCCGCTGCCTGCGCTCCAATAAGCCCGTGCAGATTGGGACCTGTTAGATGTCTGTCACCTTCTTTCAAAGTGTGGCACGATCGACAGCGAAGAAAAACAATGCGCCCACGCTTTAGTAGAGCTGCATCTTCAGCGCGGCCTGAATCTACCATCGCGGCGCTATTGCGCTCAACTGCATTCGCACCATCAAACGCCTGCAAACCAAACGTAAATCCGCCTGCCAGTGCGGCAGAAATAATCACATTTCGAAAAATCATGATGGGGAACCTCTTGATAAAATATGGACGCTAAAGTTCTTCAAACAGTTGGCGGAAGCTGTAGCCTTCCAGATGGCAGAAGGCACCGACTTCACCAGCATTCAAACCAAATTGGCGGGAGTTATAGTCCGCTACGCCGTATGCTTCTGACCTACGCTGTCCCGCTTTGCGCACGGAATAATAAATAAAATCGGGTCGGGTATCGTAATAGGGATATTCTTTTTGCCTTAACAGCAGTTCAAACGGCTGACCATCTGTTTCACGGACTGCCAGTCCAACGCCGCCTTGGCTATGGATTTTAAGATCTTCCACGATTTGCTGGTCAGCCCGTGTTTGGCCGTAAAAATAAACATCACATATATAGGTGCGCGCCCGTCTGAGCTTGGATGGTTTCCCCGGTTTTGTGCCACGGAAGAAACTGTCGTCTGATAGCAAATAAGTAGAGTCGTCACGCCAGAATTTGGTGGAGGAAAGCGTTATATTGTGCACCGAATATCGCTGTTCGTCTCCGTCGCCAAAAACACAAGCTTTCTCATCCATGCTGCCTTCGAATTGATCGGCAATACGCCGAATAAACACATCACATGCGTCGAGAAAAACCACATCCGCCAGGGACAAGCCTGACAGCTGGGATGGATTTAAATGACCACCGCGAACGGCTGCAGCATTGCGGAAAAAGCCCTGCTTCATGCGAAGGGCGCTGCGTTCCAAGTCAGACTCGATAGTGACAAGACGCTGCCGAATGACATCATCTGGGTTGTTGTCTTTATATTCTTCGACATAAAAAACATGCTCACCAAATGCGGGTAGCGAAACCCTTTTGTGAGAGGTGTGCAGTCTAACGGGCTTTTCGTCCTCTGAACGGGAGCGCGCGTGGAACCACAATTGTTCCTCATTATCGAAATCGCCTTCAAACCAATCGGAAAATATCAGCAAATCTCGGGTAAGTGGATTTTCTGCATCGTCTGCGGATGCCGGCAAAAAAGTGCCACAAAGCAATAGAAGAATAATCGAAAGTCTCACGGACTGCCCCCCTAAATAGCTGAAGTTAAATCTTGGCCAGAATGTCGAAAGCGGCTCGTTCGCCAGACTCAAAAGCGCCTTCCATGCCGCGTTCAAGAAGCGCGGTGTGTTCCCCGGCGAAGTGAATATTGCCGTGTGGCTCTCGCATGTGGCCTGCATACTTCTGGACCTGACCTGGCCGCCAGAACACCCAGTCTCCTGCGCCGTGCACGTCACGATGGCAGGACTGTACTACCAGTGGCTCCAGGGCACCCTCTAACGACGGCCTGATTTTAATCAGCTGTTTCATCGTGTAGTCAGCCGCCTGGGCATCTGTCATAAAGTCGTACTTGTAAGCTTCATCACCATTGATAAAGGCAATGGCCGAGGACGGGCTATCATCAGCGCCGCGATTTAGGACGGCAAATCTCTCAAACGGTGTGTCCGTCCAAATGTTTTTCGGTAAGCCATCATCGTTCCAGAACTCTTTTTTGATGCCAAAGTGAACCTGTATCGAGATGCCATAGTCAATTTCGTCAATTGCGCTGGAAAGGCGGGCAGACAGCCTTGGCGAGAATTTAACATGCCGCAAAACCGGGTATGGAATGGAGCAAACTACGTGTCGTGCTTTGTATTCAGTGCCGTCCCCACAATAGACGGTGACTTCACCGCCATTGTCTTCAAAGGCCAATACCGTTTTACCAAGTTTTACACCGTTCTTTAAGCTATTGGCCATGGCAAAAGGCATCAGGGAATTGCCACCTTTAATCTGCTGGACAGCAGGCAGGTCCGGCCGGGCAGCAGACATTTTCCTGTTAAATTCCCCGACAGCGTAACGCCGCAATTCGTGGATGGCTGACGTGTTATCCATGTGGTCAGTATGAATAATAATGTTCATCAAGCGGATGATGTTGTCGTCATATCCCAGATACTTTTTCATGTACTCACTGTGAGGGATATCAAACTCTGCAAACTCTGGCTTGATCCAATCATCGAGCGGTCGGCCAGACAGCGGATTGTTCTTGTGGGAAAGTGTCCATAATAGCCGGTCGGGTGCGATATTCCTCTCTTCGCCTTTCAGCGTATTGAGTGGGTGGTTGGGCCAGTCTTCGGCGCTAAACTGCTGGCCAGCCAGGTGGAAGTATTTGGCACTTGTTCTCACCGACTCTGTAGGCTCAAACAACTCCAGATCCAGGCGGCGCGCAGTGTCCAGCATGCGTGCATAGTTGCCACCAATCAATTCGCCGGCGGCTTCCGGTTGGCCCGGGACGCCCATTAAAGTGTAGACCCGGCCGCCAACACGGTCTCGGCCTTCTAGTGTCAAAACATCGAGGCCTTGTTCTTCAAGAAGCATCGCTGCATGCAGCCCTGACAGACCGGACCCAATCACTAGAACATCGTGGATCTTTTGACTCTGAGCACGCACGGGCGCCACACCAGCTATATACGCTGCCGCCCCTCCCACTAGGACATCACGCCTACTTGGTTTCAATAAAGGCTTTGATGGATTTCGCTTCATTATCTGCCTCGACTAACAAGTTATGAATGACTTTCGCCAATTTAGAATGAGGTTATCATATATTTATGCGTATACAAGATATACGTATGTGTATATATTCGACGTTATGAGGCTTTTTTGTCAGGGCCTATGTGTCCACTAATTTGAATATGGTGCAGGCTTAAAAATGAGCGAAATTCCAATTAAATCCGTCAAACGAGTATTTGAAATTCTGGAGTATTTTGATCAACAGCGCCGGCCTCTGGCAGCGAAGGAAGTTGCGGCAAAGCTTGGCTACCCTTTGATGAGCGCCCATGCACTTATGAAAAGCATGCACCATCTCGGGTACCTGGATTTCGACCAACCAGACTGGAACTATACGCCCTCGAGAAATTTTCTTGATGTTCTGGATTGGGCGTATGACTTCCTTGAGCGCGAAACTGAGATCCTTGATCTGATCAAAGCCGTCAATCATGCCACCAAGGAAACTGTCAACCTGAGTCGCAGAACTCAGGCCCATGTGAAAATTCTGCAAGGACATGAAACCCGGGAAATAGTCGGTGTGAGCGTAAAAGCAGGCACGGAAATGCCTATCACACAGTCCCTTACCGGCCTGACAGCTTTGGCTTGCTTGTCCAAAAGAGAATTCAACACCTTTTGGGCTCGCCTTGAACGCTCTCACCCTGAGTATATTCAAGCCTTTGACCGGAAACTATTTGATCAGGTTTCCACCGAATTGGCAGCCTGCGGCACGGTTGCCGGGTACGACTTTTTCGTAGATGGAATTAGCGCAGTTTGCTTGCCGGTACGTGCCAAAATGAGCAAAGAAACACTGGTCATAGGTGTCGTTGGCCCAACCAACCGCATCCGCTCAAATGAAACTGCTCATAGGAATACGTTGGTTAAATTGGCGCAGGAATACAATGTTCCGATATGCCCTCCGGGCAAGCCATTTTCGTAGAATATCAATATATATTTACCAAATTGCCATTTCTGTACATACATATTGACAATTTTCATTGAAACCCGGCAGAGAAATTTCTGACGCCAAAAGATTCGCGGCTTGAAAAAGCTGCCGATTGAAATGGCGAGGCAATTTAATCTGGAGGGGATGCCTAATGAAAATAGGGAAAATGAAATGGCAGCTGCAGGTCAGCACACTAGCGCTGTTGATGGCCAACCCGTCGCTATCTGTGTCTGCACAGGATGGTCAGGCCGACGCTGAAGACGACTTCACGCTGGAAACCATCACTGTTACTGCACGTAAAAAAGAAGAAAACATTCTTCGCACGCCCATCGCAATTACAGCTTTCAGCGCTGAGCGAATTGACCGCCTTGATCTGCAAGACATTCGTGACCTGCCAGGGTTCACCCCTGGTTTCGTATACGAGTCATTTGCAGGTGTGCCCGGTCGCTTTGACAATTCGCCGCGGTTCAGGGGCGTAGACGTAAACACGCTATCGCCTACACGCCAGACCGCTTCCATATTTGTTGACGGTATATTTGTATCGAACGGCATTCAGGGAATTCCCCTTATTGGTGTTGAACGTGTTGAGATTATCAAAGGCCCCCAGTCAGCCTTCTTCGGCCGAAACACATTTGGTGGCGCCGTAAACTATGTGACCCGTTCACCCGGAGAGGATTTTGGCGGCGAAATCTCGGGCAGGATTGCAACACGTGATGAGTATCAACTTGCTGGTGCTATTGAAGGCCCCTTGGTTGAAGATAAGATCAGTGCGAGAGTCAGTGGTTCTTGGCGCGACAAAGGCGGTCACTATACAAATTCGGTGACAGGCGAAGAGTTAGGTCGCGAAAAAACCTGGTCCATTGATGGCACTTTGTTTTTTACCCCGTCTGAGAATTTTGATGCCCGTATCCGGGTGAATTATTTCGAAAATGAAGACAATCAGGCTGGTTATTCCTTTTCAGGATTCCCTGAACATAACTGTGGTCCATTCGGCGGAACAGACACCACGATTTGCGGCAACGTCCAATTGAACCAACCAGGAGCCAATACAGAACAATCTGATGCATTTTTTGACGCACTCAACGGCCTGACAGCCCTGAATGGAGAGCATCGGGACGAGTTTGGACTGGATCGCCAGAGCCTTCGGGTGAGTGGCCAATTCAATTATACTTTCCCAGACACCAATATCGTTCTGAGTTCCCTTACGGGTTATAACGAAGAAGACGTCAATATTTTGCGCGACGCTGACGACACTGCAGACAATGCTTTTGTATCATACGCTGGCCGCCAGTTCCGTGATTTTAGCCAAGAAGTCAGATTGGCTGGTACGTCATTTGATGACAAGCTGGATTGGTCCGTCGGTGCCAATTACTTCGATCAGCGCTTCACAAATAATGGTGAATTTATTGTACCTCCACTCGGTTTCTTCGCCTTCGGCGGAGGAGAACCAGCAGAGGAAAATATCGAAACCTTCGGTGTTTTTGGAAGTCTGCGCTATGCAGTATCTGACCGTGTTACGCTGACGTTTGAAGGTCGGTATCAGTCCGATAAAGTGCAGGAAGATGGTGACATCACAGATGCACTTGCAGCCACCAGCGGCACCTTCAAAAACTTCTTGCCTCGCGCAATCATCGACTTTCAGATGACGCCTGATACATTGTTTTATGCAAGTTTCTCGGAAGGCAACCTACCCGGTGGCTTTAACGGCGAAGTTGCCGCTCTTTCAGCCGATCAATTGGCTGAACTGCAGGGCATCGAACCTCGCGTTGGAGCGACTTTTAACGAGGAAAAGCTGACCAACTATGAAATTGGCGCAAAGCACGCCTTTGCTGGTGGACGCGGCAATGTATCTGTCGCTGCTTTCTATATGGAAAGAGCGAACCAGACCATCCGGCGGTCAGACCTTATTACGGACCCGTCATCGGTAACGGGCACCGATCAGGTGAACTATTTCATCAACATTGGCGAGTCTGAAATTATGGGTGCTGAGCTTGAAAGCACTTTTGTCTTTTCAGAGATGTTCACCCTTGATGCTACACTTGCTTATGTGGATGCGGAGATCAAAGAGTTTGAAACAGGTGTTTTCAACGAGGTCTTTGGTACTCCGGATGCTTCTGGCCAGTCTGCTGCACGCTTCCCTAAATGGAGCGGATCTGTGTCTGCATCTTTCCAAGGTGACCTGACAGACACATCAAGCTGGTTTGCCAGAATAGATACAACATTCCAAAGCAAGCGGTTCGCCGACGAACTCAACCTCACCAGTGCCGAGGGCGGTGCCCAAGTCAATGTGCGAGTTGGCGCGGAATTGGATGATGGTCTGCGCGTGGAATTCTATGTCAGCAATCTGTTTGATGACGACACCCCAACGGCAATCAACCGTTTCCGGGATCTGTCATTCGCGACTCCATTGTTCGATTTCAGCACCTTTGGCTACCAGGTCGGACTTCGCGATCGCCGCCAGTTTGGCATCAGGTCGACCTACAATTTTTAGAAGACCCGTGGCAGGTGTCAGACGCTTTGTGAATGTCTGACCCAGCAAAAACCGGAGGCGGTTAGACCCCATCCGACC
The DNA here is from genome assembly GCA_963921265.3 of Kordiimonas sp. Classification (GTDB taxonomy): domain Bacteria; phylum Pseudomonadota; class Alphaproteobacteria; order Sphingomonadales; family Kordiimonadaceae; genus Kordiimonas. Next base: position 3,656,430 of record OZ001196.2, on the reverse strand, counting down.
GCCTCCGGACCCCAAGAGGAATATAAATAACGAAACCCCCAGGTTTCAAAACATTTGCCCGCGACAACATGTGAGCAAAAAGAGGAAAGCAATTAATTAAATGGGCAACTTGAAAAGACTTTTTGTTAACGGCCGCTATGGGCAAATCCATGTAAGGGTCTGTGGACCAAACACCTCTTCAAGACCCCCCCTCGTTTGCCTGCATATGTTTCCACAGTCCGGTAGAAATTTTGAACATTTTCTTGAGGCTGCCAGCGAAGACCGGCTTGTCGTCGCCCCTGATTTTCCTGGTTATGGCGAGTCTAGCCCGCCGCCGGGTCCGATTAGTGCTGAAGATTATGCCAGTGCAATTTGGGACGCTATTGATGCCCTGGAATTATGCAAACCGTGCGGTCAGATAGATGTATTTGGCATTCATGCGGGGGCAAAGCTCGCGGTTGAACTCGCCAACCAAAGGCCGGAAAAAGTCAATCGTATTGCACTTTCCTCCGCAGCCGTTTTGGACAAATCAGAAATAGACCGGCTGAAAAGTATTTTCTCCCCCATCGCGCTCGACGAAGAAGGCAGTCGTTTTAAACACCTTTGGCGATTGCTTGTAGATAGCCGAGGTCCAGACATGTCTTTGGAGATGTGCGCAACCAGCTTTGCCGAAATGCTTAGAGGGGGAGAAGGGTACGAATGGGGTCATATGGCCGTGTTCGAATACAATTACAAATTTTCGGACATACTGGCGAAAATTTCGCACCCTGTTGCGCTCTTGAACCCAGGTGACGAGCTTTACGAGTTCACGCCCCGATCTGCCGATTACCTGCCAGATTGCACTTTAATTGATTTGCCAAACTGGACACACGGCTACCTCGAAGCACACGCCGAAGAAACGGCCGACATCATCACTGGGTGGATGGATGGCACCTATAAGAATGCGGCAGAATAGTCCGCTTGACGAGTTGAACGAAAAAAGGACCAACAAAACATGTCAGCTTTCATGGTGATCGCCTGCAAAATCCACGACCGGGAAAAATTCATCGCCGGTTACGGCCAGGCTGTGCCCAAACTGGTAGAAAAATATGGGGGTGAATACGTTATCGTTGCACCCGGCGCCACCCTCCTCGAAGGAACGCTCGAAGGTTACTCTTCGATTGCAATTTCTAAATGGCCATCGAAAGAAGCAGCTCTGCAGTTCTGGAATTCCAACGATTATGCTGACGTGAAGAAATTACGCGAGGGCTTGGCGGAAGCAGAGGTGCTGCTTGTCGAAATGCCGAACTAATTCAGAACCTTAGATAAAGCTCTAGTGACGGAGAAACCCGTGTCTGAAGATATTTTTCTACCCAAGAGTTCACATGACGACGCTATTGTGGAACAGCTGCATACTGTTACTTATCTTACGGCTGAAAAAACCACGGTCGAGCGGGCGCTGCGCGAAGGCTACCAACTTGAATGGTCGGGCTGGCAAAAGCCTCTGTTGTCTGAGCTGGAAACATTAAATAGCTATTTTGGCTTGTCTGGCGCTGAGTGGGAAATGGCATCATTTTTCGCAGCAGGTGCTGGCAACAATGTTCAAATCAGGGTTATCTACAACCCTGCCCCCGCACCACTGGTCCGAGAAGAATATGACGGTTTTTTCACCGGCGGTGCCACCATCAGCTTCCCCAAACCGGATTTGTATGAACATGAAACTCTGATGAACTCCATCGGGATCAAGTCCACGATTGGCGTTAAGGAAATGGAGTTTCAAAGCCCGACTGGCGAAGTTTATATATCAGCAGAGATCGTCTATTTTGCGCCAGAAAATGTGTATTTGATGGCTGTAAAGCGCCCGGACATATTCGTCCCTGTTGGTCCCATGAACCCTGAAACTAATGTTGGTTCGGCCGCCTACTCCGCTCGGTGCGTTGAAAACGCCGACAATGCCATCGCATTTATGCGCGACGTTATGGGTTTTGAAATTCGCCGCGATGTTGAATTCGAAATTGGTGAGAAGTCGGCTCTTCTTATGCCCCAGGGCGCAAAAGAACGCTTCATTCAGGCGTTTGCGCCGGGGTCTTCATCGGGATACTGCGTGATCATGGATCACGGCAAAAACAATCGGCCCAGTCCCGCGCCCTCCGTTGGGCCTCCCTCCCGAGGGATTGTTATGTGGTCGTTTAGGACAAAAGACATGGATGAAGTCTTTCGCCGCGCAAAAACCGGGGGCGCAAAGGTTTTGAAGGGCCCAATTGAGATGGAAAGCCCATTTCTTGGCGGCAAACGAGTCATGATTTTGGAAGATCCAAGCGGTTTCCCAATAGAAATTTTTGAAGATTGAAGACTTGTCGGATATGGAGGCAAACGTGAAGAGAAAAACAGGTGCCGCAGGCTTACCCAAACAGGGAAACACCATATCTCGTCGAGCCTTGCTGGCGAATAGCGCTGCCGGTTTGGCCGCACTTGGCTTACCTCGTGTTTTCGGTGCAGCCACCGCCCGTACACCAGATGTCATTGTGATTGGCGCTGGCTTATCCGGGCTAAATGCTGCGCTGATGCTCGAAGACTCAGGCTTCAAAGTTACCGTCCTTGAAGGTTCCAACCATATTGGTGGTCGCGTCATGACGTCCAAGGAAGAGGAAGTTCCTGGCCACCCCGAACTGGGCGCCAGCGGTGTGGGTGGACACTATGCCGGCGTTCGCCACGCGGCGGAACGCTTTAACGTTTCACTTGTCCGCGAACGGCCACGCACGGATTCGCGTGAGGGTGAATTGATGTATCATGTCCGCGGCGAGGGCATCCAGATTGCGGACTGGCAAGGCCACGCTCTGAATCCTTTTCTCTCGATGGACAGAAAAAAAATCCCGCTGCATATTTTCCAGTTTCTTGCCGCAGGTGAAATTGAAAACCCACTACCATCTGGCAACCTGGAAGCCTGGCAGAACGGCGGCTATGGCAGCTATGACATTTCCATTTACGAGTTTCTGAAAAACCGCGGTGTGCCGGATGCAGCCATCAGGCTCGGCACGGGGGTCAATATGAGCTATGGCACCCACCCGCGTGATCTGTCTCTTCTAATGGCCCTGCAAAGTAGCAATATGATCCGGAGTCTTTATGGAGGATCAAACCAGTTTGATCGTGTGCCGCGGGCGGGCAAAGGCGGCAATCAACGTATTCCCGAAGCAATGGCGGCCGGTCTGAATTCCGAGATCATCCAGAACCAGCATGTTGTGGCGGTGCGCTCCACCAACGAGGGCGTTGAGGTGCACACCAAAGACCGGCGTGTCTACAAAGCCAAATACTGTATTTGAACGATGCCGTTTTCTGCTCTGCGACATGTGCATATCGATCCCTATCTCGAGGGACTTCAGGCGGAAGCAGTGCAAACGCTGGGTTATACGCCGGTGTTCCAGGCTCATTTCGTCCCGACACAAAAATACTGGGAGATGGACGGCATGCCACCCAGCATGTGGACCGACAAGTCTCCGGGCCGGTTTATGGCGCTAAAGAACGATCCATCCAGTCCCGATGAGGTAACCAGCTGCCTCGCGTATGTGAATGGCTCAATGGCATTGTACCTGGACAAAATAAGGCCTGAAGACGCCGCAGAGTTGATTTTGTCCGACCTCTCAGAGATGCGACCTTCTACCAAAGGGGCATTGAAACTCGTCAAAACCTGGTCCTGGAACAGAAACCCCTTTGCAGGAGGCGCATATGCCTACTGGAAACCAGGACAAATAACCCGGTTTTCTAGGGAAATGCGAGCACCGTGGCATCGCATTCACTTTGCCGGCGAACACACAGCCGTCTTGAACCGTGGAATGGAAGGCGCGATGGAGTCCGGCGAGCGCGCAGCTTTTGAAGTGATGGATCGGTTGTGACCATGCAGAGCACACTTCCCGTTTATTCTTCTGGCCATATGGCAAATGCTGACCGGTTGCGCAGACGGGCAAAAGTGCGCCGAAAAAAACTGTCTCCAGAAGACATCAACCGGCTGATTGAAGAGGTTGAGGTTTATCGACAGGCGGGGGTTAGCCTGGGAATTGCTTGCTGCCACGCGGGAGTTTCTGAAGAAACCTACCGAAAATGGATCAGCAACAGGGCGCACCAATCTGTAAAGCAAGTTCCAAGTGTCGAGCAATCGCTGGTGAAAAAGAAAGGCATGCCATGAAAAACATAGAAAGTTATATCGTCGGCGCACTTTTATCGCTCTCAATGTCAGGCCTGCCTGCCTATGCAGACAGCACAGAGTCCGATATGCAATCCCTACACAAGCAAATCACTGAAATCATGTCCTGGTGGGACGGCGACTATGACAACTCCGCTCAAATCAGCCAACTGGTTTCCGAAGGTAAAGCTGTTTGGCGTGAAGATGGCTCTGGCAAAGGCGGACATATCGAGGTGACTTCGCATTATCGACCAATTGAGCTGCCCCAGTTTGGCGAAAACGTCATCTATGTCGAAGAAACCAAGCACGGCGATCCGGGCAACATTTTCAGGCAACGTATCTACACGCTGAGTGCTGACCAGTCTGCTGGAGTTGTCCGCGTCAAACTTTGGAACTTCAAAGACAAGAAGAAATATGTGGGGGCCTGGCAAAACCTTGGCAAAATTTCCGACCTCACGCCGGACGAAATGTTTCCCCTTCCTGACAAGTGTGACCTTTTGGTTCGACGGCAGGAAAACAAATATCACATGCCAATGACGAACCGCGACTGTGCCTTCGGGGAGAATTATTTCAATTATCAGGTTCTGCTGGGGCCAGATAGCTTCTGGTTTCGCGACAAAATTGTCCGCCTAGAGGATGACGAGATCGTCGAAACGGCCGGTGGTTTCACATATCACCAATTGGAGAAAATCCGGTGAGAAGTCACTCACATGCAAGCTTGAAAGCGATACGGAATTCATGAAAGCTCTTCTGATCATCTTTTTTCTGCTCGCCACTGTCCTTATTAGTGTAGCCACAAAGGCAGATGAACGCAGCGGTTTGGAACATAGCTGCTTGTCTCAAGAAGAGGTTAAGCGAAGCTGCCTTGTTGATGTTGCAAAACAGCTACTTGTCACCAATGATGGCGCTTCAGCCAAGCTCGATGGACGGATTGAGGTGTCGCTGGCGCTGCACGCTGCCGGACGGAGCAATGAAGCTGAAGAAATGCTCAGGGCGGCGTGGGAACAGCTGCCGCACACCGACAAAGGGCAATTATCACGGCTGGCAGATTTGTCTGCCCTTGCAACAGCTTCCAAAAATACAACAAACATTGAGCTGGCGCAGAAGATAGCTGATGGTGCCGTCACTTATGGCAACACTTTGGATAACTCCGCAAAGAAATGGGATCTGCTGGGAAAACTGGTCTCCGTTTTTGTTGCTGTAGGAGAAATTCAGGCGGCACAGGATTTGGTGCAACAAATGCCCGAGTCCGACTATGCATATGCGGCTTATAAAGCCCGGTCGATTCGTGAAGCTGCAGCCCAATTTGCCAAGCAAGGGGCATTCGGCGAAGCTCAGACTTGGATAAGAAAAATCACCATGGGTTTGCCTTATTATCAAGCAACAGCGCGGACAGATGTTGCTTATTCTGCTGTGGCTGCTTCAAAACCTGCAATTGCTGAAAAACTAGCAGCCGAAGCCATAGAAATGGCACCCTCATTTGAAAACGGATATTTCGTTGCAGGTGCTTTGAGAGAGGTGGGAGAGGTTTATGGCTTAGCTGACAAGCACGAAAGAGCACTGCAATATTTTGAAAAAGCGTATTCCGCGGCCCTGTTAGCCCCTTCAAAACAAGAGGCTGCGAGGGCCGTTAGTCGGGTGGCCACCGGTCTGGCTGATCACGGTTATTATCAGCAGGCGGCACAGTATCTCACCAAATCCATAGAGATCGCTGAGAGTATTGAAGCTGACAACCTAAGAAACTGGACCAGGTATGAAATTGTCGGATCGCTCGCATTCTCCGGGGAATTTGATCGGGCAAAGTTGTTGCTTAAACGGGTGCCAAAAGAGCGTTTCGCATCAACACAATCTTTGCACAGCGCTGCCGCGCGAGATTTGGCCTGGGGGTTCGCGAGGCATGGGCAACTTAAAGACGCTCTTGCTCAACTAGGCGAAATCGAAACAGCAAGAGAGCAAGTGCAAGCGCTTGCTCGCATTATCCGCGTCACTTTTCACCCCGATATGCAAGCCCTGCCAAGATACTTGTAGAATTGCGGAGATGCTGCCATGTCCGAATGGTCAAAAACATGACACGGCCGCAACGTCAGTTTGTCTCCTGGAAGTTCGGACAACTGCATATTCGAGTTTGGCCGTCTGATCATCCTATCTACACACCTTTGATCTGCCTGCCACCCTCGCCATACAGCAGCGTAGCCTATGAGGCCCTAGCACCACTGCTCGCGGGCAACCGTACGGTAGTTGCGCTGGACTACCCCGGATATGGAGCATCCGACCCTGTAAAAAAGGGGCCTTCAATAGCAACCTATGCAGAGGCCACGCTTGCTGTGGCAAACAGTCTTTTCGCAGGTCAAAAGCTCTGCTTGCTTGGATTTCACACTGGTACTTTGGTTGCTGCTGAAACGTCGCGGCAAGCTCCACAAGCAGTCGATTCACTGGTTCTAATAGATGTTCCCTATTTTGAGAAAAAGCGGCGGAACGAGCTGCTGCAAAAAATGGGAAAACCTAAGCCTATTTCGCCAGACCTGTCGATGCTGGCTGAAGCGTGGGAGTTTGGCGTAACCAATCGATTGGGCGTTTTGGACATAAACCGTTCTTACGACTTGTTCGTGGATCAAATCAGTTCAGGAGAGAGAGAACCTGAAGCTTTTCGCGCAGCGTTTAATTACCCCTGCACAGACAGGTTTCCGGAAATTGAATGCCCTGCCACCTGTATTGCAACAAAGGCGGGGCTTTATGAGCAAACTCTGTCGGCAGCGCGCGCCATTCGCGGATGTGGTTTGATAGAGTTGCCTCAGATCAATGTTGCAGTACTAGAATTGGGGGCACAGTCAATTGCTGACACAGTGCAGTCGTTATCAAATGCTGAATTGCACTAAATACAAACAATTCAATTCTGATGAAAAGCGCGTTCATCATTGACCGGGATCAGGCTGATGTTTTTCAGGGCAAATCACTCGAAAATTTCAACCGGTCTGTTCGGCTTGGTGGTATCTGCCGCATTATTCCTGTTTGGGGCAGAGCAAGAACCTGCACAAGCAAGCGACCGGCAAAAAATTTTGTTGAAACAAATTACGGCCATTGATGGGATCAATGGGCGCAGGGAAAAAGTAGACGTTCTGATAGATGATGGACAGATAGTATCCGTCACTAAAAGCGAAACCACGCTTCCGACAAACGCACATGTCATTGATGGCATTGGAAAATTTCTTATCCCAGGGCTGTGGGATGCACACGTTCATCTGACTTTCGATAAAACGGTGGACTATCGTACTTTTTTTCCACTGGCACTGGCGTTTGGTGTCACATCCCTAAGAGACACTGGCGGAAAAATTGACGACATGGTGCGTGTAAGCAAGCACGCCAATTCAGATGACACACCAAACCTGTATTACTCTGGCCCACTTATTGACGGTGCACGACGAGTCTATGATGGCAGCAGTGCATCTGTGCCTGAGATAGCAATGGCCGCGGGCACTATCGAGGATGCCGAGCGTGCAGTAGATAAACTCGCTCTAAATGGAGCTAAATTTATCAAAGCATATGAGATGTTGGCTCCAGACGTTTTTCGGGCAATTGTATCAAAGGCGAAGTTGCTCAAATTGCCTGTTGCGGCACATGTACCACTTTCAATGAAGACGACAGATGTGATCGTCTCTGGCGTTCGCGACCTTCAGCATCTGCGCAACCTGGAATTTGCCTGTTCAGCAGACCCAGATGCTCTTTTAAAAGAGAGAACTGAGCTTTTGGCCACACTCGAAGCCCCCAGTGCCTCCCGATTGAGGTCAAGCCTGCATCGCATACAAAGAAAAAAAGCCTTATCCAATTTGGACAGTCACAACTGTTCAACTTTGGTTAAATCACTTGCCGCGGCCCAGGTTATTCAGACACCAACACTGACGGTGACTTCATTTTGGGACCGCCGTTTATATGCCGACCAAAACTGGAGAAGCTCATTCAAACTATTGCCTTTAGATACCCAAAAAAAATGGATTCAGGGTGCAGAACGTTTGAGTGGCTTTCCTGAAAACGAACAAGGGAAATCCTATTATCGCTGGATAGCGGGGATGGTTCTGGAACTATCGAGGGCCGGTGTTCCTATCATGGCAGGCACGGATGCCCCATTGAGCTATCTGACCCCTGGTTTGAGTTTGCATGAAGAACTCGCAATGCTGGTCGATATAGGAATAGAACCATTAAACGCATTAAAAGCCGCCACCTATACACCTGCAACATTTTTCAATTTGGAAAATGAAATCGGCTTGATTGCACCGGGAATGGTAGCTGATCTTGTCGTGTTGAATGCCGACCCTATGGCAAATATAAGAAATACGACAAAGATCGACATAGTCATCAAAAATGGCAAATTGTTGGATCGTCCAAAACTGGACGAGCTTTTGACCGCAGCCCGAGCCCCCAAAGCACCCTAGGACAAATACCAGCTTCCAAAATTGTTAAAGCGGCTGCACACCCGACTGTTCTTCCATCTGCCTCAGACAGTTATTTGGCGGTCTGACTAGCTTCCAGAAGGGCAAACGCCTCCAAGGCTTTACCAACTCTCAACAAATCAAAAAGTTCATTTTGTAAAACCTCAGCACTTAGTTCAGCGTCTGAATTTCTCCTGTTGGCGGCTGTTCTTTGGTTCCAAGGTTCATAGAACCGCCGGTCTTTAAGATAGGCCCACATCGAGACAAGATGAGTTCCGTCGTATTTGGGCGTAAGGTCAGGTAAATCCGCGCCAGAGACTTTGAAACGCGGCGCAACCTCGGTCACTGAAACCTCTTTTGCAGTAATGCTGTCGGCTATGCTGAGCGCTACAGCCGCTCCAAGCCCCTCCCCAACAAGCTGAACGCTATCTGATGCAACGGATTTAATTGCACTAAGTATCGGTGCAGCCACCGATTGCAAACTGAGCTGGTCAATGTTCGACACTGGTGCGGAATATCCATGTGAAGGCAAATCCAGTGCAATGACCTGACCTGCACAATAGTCTGCTCCATGTCGATCCAATATTTGCATTGCCGACCCACCGGCGGCATGCAAGAGAATGACCGTTCCTTCGCCAGACCCCGTTTTTTCCAGCCCATGGATATATGTATCCCCGGCCGAAAAGTATTTTTTTTGCCATCCCTTTTGGCTTTTATTTCGCTGATCGCTTAACGCAGCTGTCTCTATGGGGCGCTTCCGGAGTTCGTTTGATAATGCGTGCTTTTGAACCCCGAACCTGGCCGGAACTCCGTTTCCAGCTTCAAGGACGCGGACACAATTCGGCAGATCATGTTCAAGCAGAGCATCCATGATAGACAGTACAGCACTATCCTCCCATCTGGTCATAACAGTTGGGACGTCCAATCCCACCAGATGGTCGATGTTTTCCTTGTAAAAGGCTTCTTTGTACGCCAGTGCATAGTTCGTCCCGGCCTGCAGGTGTCTCATCAGAATTTCCTGCAGCACTTCCGGAGGTGGACTGTCAAATTTCAATTGATCTGCCACATTTCCTGACGTCCAAGGGAACGCAACAAACAGGCTTTTGACCATGTCCCAATAGGTTAGTAAATGTCCCCCGTCACGGCGTGGGGTTACATTTGGAAAATATCCCTCCAACATTGTATCACGCTCGTCAGCTGACACATGACCGTTCGAGTCAAGCATCAAAAAATGAATGCGCTCAGGTGCATCTTTCGCCATTTGAATTGCAATCTGGGAGCCAGTCGCAGCCCCATACAGGCAAAATTGTTCGATGCCAATTTCAGTGAGAGCTGTGAGCAGAGCGTCACCATAATCGCGCAAGCTGGGTGTTGAAATCATCAATAAGTCGGACTGGCCGTATCCAGGAGTGTCGAACGCGATGCATGTACATTCCGATGAAAATGCCTCCATCGCAAAGCTCAAAGCTTCTGCATTTTGAGGGGACGGATGTAAGAGTATTAACGGCGCCCCTGACCCACTTTTCAAATAGTGTAGTTGCTGTCCATTAGGTAAGGAAACATAGTGTCTTGTGACGTTTCTCATTACAATAAAACTCTCTCTGATTTGGGACGTGAGGGAGTGTCAACTTCTGAGAGAGAAACGTCATTGTGTTATGTCATCAATTGAGATGGTTTCCACATTGACAATTTTGCCACGACAGTATGAAAAGCAACAAGCATTGGTCTGCGAAAGAGGAACACTCTATGAATTCAAATAGGCGCCTTGGGTTATGAAACCGACACCTCCAGAATTCTCGCAGCAATTCTGTGACAACTTTGAGCAGCTTCTGAGTTGGCGCAGAGATGTTCGTAGATTTGAGACGACACCCATAGACCAAAACCTATTCAACAGAATTATTGATCAAGCGCTGAAACACTCCCCCTCTGTGGGCAATGCCCAGCCTTGGCGCCTGGTAAGGGTTACATCCCCTCGGAAGAGGCAGGATATTCGGACACATGTTGAGACAGAACTTCTACAGTCAGGCATGAAGTATGACGATGAAACTGCTCAACACTATAAACGTTTGAAATTGCATGGCCTTGATACTGCACCCGAACAACTGGCCGTCTTTTCAACTATCGACCCAGCTGAAGGAAAGGGTCTTGGCAGACAGACCATGCCGGAAACTCTGACATGGTCTACTGTGATGGCGATCCACACTTTGTGGCTGTTGGCACGAGCGAAAGGCATTGGTCTAGGTTGGGTTTCCATCCTGCGGCCTGAGGAAATGAATAAAGTTCTGGATTGCCCAAAAAACTGGAGCTTTGTTGCCTATTTGTGCATGGGAGTGCCTGAACAAGAAAGTCAAACTCCAGACCTGGTGCGGGACGAATGGCAGGAACGCTTACCCGTCGATAGCCTAGTCTTTGTAAGGTGAGCCGCTGAGCAAATAGGTTTTGGGCATTGTCTGGTGAGCAACAAGAATAAGGTTGAGTAGATTGACAAGACATGGTGGAGATCTGTCAGGATTCTGGGTTCAAAATCTTGACTATAGGGGAAGTGTGGTTGACTTAAGCACAGGCATCAACCCTCACCCTTACCCCGTCTCTGCGTGCGATATGGAAAAATGGAACAAACTACCGCAGCAAGCCGATGAGACTGCTCTGTTAGACGCCGCGGCCGCCTATTTGAACTGCGGCCCCCAGCATCTTGTGACGTCACCCGGATCACAAATCCTCATCAGCCAGTTGCCCTATATCGTTCAGAACAGAACGGTTCAAATCATGTCGCCCACTTACGGTGAACATTCGATCTGTTGGGAAAATGCAGGGCACACAATTTTGCACAGGCGGCATGACGAGGGATTAGCCGATCAGGTTGACGTATGCATCATTACCAACCCGAATAATCCAGATGGGTTCATCACTAAGCGTGAAGTCATAGTCTCATATGCCAAGTCTTTAGCTGCCCGAGGTGGCATTCTTATCGTTGACGAAGCTTTCGCCGACGTTGCGCCGGAGATTTCAGTTGTAGACCTGGTTGACCAACTCCCCATCGTTGTTTTGCGGTCATTTGGTAAGTTTTTCGGATTGGCCGGTGCAAGAGTTGGGTTTCTTGTGGCGAGCGCGAAGTTCACGAACGTCTTTCAAAGGAAATTTGGTCCATGGGCAGTTTCGGGACCGGCACTAGATGTGGCAACCCGGGCTTATGCAGACGAAAGATGGATCACAGAAACACGCAAAGAGCTGAATTACCAGAAGGAACGCCTAGTCAAATTGATGGGTAAATCGGGCATTAGTCATGTTGGTGGAACATCTCTTTTTGGGCTGTTCCAGCATCCGGATATGTCACGGATCAACAGGACACTGATCTCGGCGGGCATATATGCCCGAACATTTGATTATAACCCAAATTGGATGCGATTAGGATTGCCCGCAAACGAACTGGATTGGTCGCAACTGCTAGCCTCATTGGAAAAAAGCTATGACAGACGAGAATACGGATAAATCGCATCAAACACAGATGAAAGAGATGCAACAGGAGCATCGCAAGAAAATCCGTGAAAGGAAAAAAGCGGATAGAGGGCTCGTGCTCGTCAACACTGGCGATGGCAAAGGCAAATCAACTGCGGCCTTTGGAACGATCATTCGTGCTCTTGGTTGGGGCCACAGTGTGGCGGTTGTTCAATTCATCAAAGGCAATTGGAAAGTAGGCGAGCGGGAGTTTTTCAAACGCTTTCCCGATTTGGTGACGTGGCACACCATGGGAGAGGGCTTTACATGGGACACACAGGACCGTGAACGTGATATTGCCGCCGCTTCCGCTGCTTGGGCTAAGGCCAAAAACCTTCTTCAAGCTGGAGACTATGACCTGGTGGTATTGGACGAACTCAATATTGTCCTACGGTATGATTACCTTGATGTGGAAGACATTTTGGAAGGTCTTGACCAAAGAGACAACAGGACAAGCGTCATCATCACAGGGCGCAACGCAAAGCAGCCGCTAATGGACTATGCGGACCTGGTTTCAAACATCGACGTTGTGAAACATCCATTTGATAACGGCATAAAAGCAAAACAAGGCCTCGATTTTTAAACCAAATCCGTTGAATGACCCTTGTCAGCGTCAACAGATAAAAGTATGCATAGCCGCGATGGTGCCCCAAGAGGAAATGGGGTTAAAAGGGAAACCGGTAAAACGAATTTAGTCCGGTGCTGTACCCGCAACTGTAATTGGCGAGCCAGCTCTGATAATCCACTGGGGCAATATGCCCCGGGAAGGACAAGAGCAAAGGCGATGACCCAAAAGCCAGGAAACCTGCCATCACGTCGTTCTGCCGGTAGCCGGGAATAGCTAACAGGCGCGGAATTCCGTTTGGCGACAAAACCTAAACCGGGTTGTCGCTGCCAATCGACGCGAAAAGCAACGGCAATCCCTTGACACTTAACAAGGGACTTATCATGTCGCCAAAATCATTATTCTTCACAGCGGGTCTTTCATCTCTCGCTATTTTAGCTAGCTTGCAAGCAAACGCTCAATCCACAGATGACCTGGAGGTGATCGAAGTAACCAGCACGCGGATTGCTACACCCATTGATCAGATTGGTCGTAGTATCAGTGTTGTAACAGCTGACGAAATTGAAATTCGCCAGCAGCGCTTCCTATACGAAGTATTGCAAAACATTCCGGGGCTGCAGGTTACGCGCTCCGGCAGCTTTGGCGCGCTGGCAACAGTTTCCGTCCGCGGGCTTGATAGTGACCAAACCCTGATTGTTCAGGACGGCATCGTCGTCAATGACCCTTCCAGCTTCGGCAACGGCTTCAACTTCGCCAACTTCGACACTTCAGATATCGAACGCGTCGAGGTGCTGCGCGGCGCTCAGTCAACTCTCTATGGCTCGGACGCTATCGGTGGTGTCATCAATATTGTCACCAATACCGGGGCTGAGGGCTTTGGCTTTTCGGGGTTTGCGGAAGCTGGTTCTTTTGGCTCTTTCCGCGGCAGCGGAACGGTGCGCGGCGGCACAGAGGTATTGTCCGGTCGGCTAACTGTCAGTGGCACTTCTGTGGACGGTTTCTCTAGTGCGGATGAGGCCAATGGCAACACGGAAGATGATGGTTTTGAAAATCTTACCATTGCGGCCAAAGGCCGTTTTCAACCGTCAGATACCTTTAGAATGGAAGCAGTTGCGCGTTATCAAAACAGCGAAAACGAGTTTGATTCTTTTTCCGGTGGGCCTGTTGATGGTGACGAGGTTGGCGAAGCTGAAGAACTTACGCTCGGCGCTTTCGCCTACGTTACCCTGTTGGATGGTAAGCTCGAAAACCGGGCATCCATCACATATTATGAAAACAAGCGCCTGAACCTGACAAATGATGTGCCGAGCTTCGACGCCGTGGGTGATCGCATTTCCTACGAGTATCAAGCGACTGTAAGACCGAATGATCACCTAGCCTTAGTTGCTGGTTTTGAATTTGATGAACAAACATCTGAAGTCACCGTTGGGTTCGGAGGCAATCAGCAAATTGACACAACAAGTGTTTATGGCCTTGTGCAAGTCATGCCTACTGACGGACTGACGTTGGACGCAGGCATCAGACATGATGATGTCAATACATTCGGTGCCGAGACAACGTTTAGCGTTAGTGGCGTTTATCGCCTCCCCAATACCGGCACATCGATCAAAGCGAGCTACGCAGAGGGGTTCCGCGCACCAACAGCGGGTGAACTCGGTTTTAACCCAGACCTGTTTGCGGAATTCAGCAAAGGCTGGGACATTGGCGTATCGCAAAGCTTCTTTGATGGAGACCTGGAAATTCAGGCAACATATTTTGACCAAAGCATCGATGACCTGATTGCGTTCGACTTGGCGATTTTCTCATTCCTGAATGTCCAGGAATTCGATACCAGTGGCCTTGAGCTGGGCCTGCAGTGGGCGATGTCTGATCAACTGTCGTTTAGCGGCACGTACACGCACCTCGATGCCTTCAATGTTTCCACCACGCTTGCGGCCGGCAACCAACCAGACAACCGTTTCTCTGGTGAAGTTACCTATTTGCCCAATGACCGGCTTACCCTTTCAATCGGCGTGCTATTCAATGGCGACGAAATTGATGGCGCTACCGTTCTGCAAGACTTTACTTTGGTGAATGTGCGTGCAAGCTATCAGCTCACTGACGCCATCGAAATATACGGTCGGGTCGAGAATGCGCTTGATGAAAATTACCAGGACAACCTTGGTTTTGGTACCGCGCCATTGTCAGCGTTTGGCGGAATTAGGGCCAGCTTCTAAATGAAGGCAGTCTTCAGACATCTAACCGTTGCTCTGGCAATCGCCATCCCCTCTCCTGCCTGGTCGGGAGAGGGCGATACCGGGTCGGCTGCCAAGCAAGACCGCAGGTTTATGTCTGTTGACTATTGTGCTGACCAATATGTGATGGCTCTTGCCGCACGCTCTGATGTGGTGGCGGTATCGCGCGAGGCTGAAACAGAATATTCTTACCTCGCCTCGAGAGCCTCGGCCTACAAGAAAGTCAGACCCACCATTGAAGAGATTTTGATGGAGGACCCGGAACTGGTTGTCCGTCAATGGGGCGGCGGTTACGGGGCCAGCCAATTCATGGAGCGTTTGAACCTGCCAGTGGTGCAAGTGTCTTTTGCGCAAGACCTGAAGACCACACAATACGACCTTACAAACATTGGCCAAGCGCTTGAAGGCCATGCAATGGCGCACACCATATTGTCAGACATGAACTCTCGGTTAGAAAATCTTCGTCAGGCACGCGCTACAATTGAGGAACCCAAATCGGCAATCTATATAACGCCAGGCGGTTTAACCAGCGGCGCAGGCACCTTTATCGATATTATCTTGCGCGAAGCCGGGCTCGAAAATCTGATTGCGTCGATGGGCCACAACGGCTGGACAGAGATGAACCTTGAGATGCTTATCCGCAACCCGCCAGATCTGTTCGTTGGTGCCTTTTTTGATCTCAAATCAAACCATGTGAACCAGTGGTCTGTTGCCCGACACCATCTACTGCGGCAAATGATGACGGACACACCAACCGTTCTGGTACCCGGTCGACTTGTTGCTTGCAGCGCTTGGTTCGCGGTGGACGCGATGGAACTCATACACAATGAAGCGTATGCAAAAGAACTTTCATCGGATTATGCGCCATGAGGAACAGCTCAGCTGACGGGGGCTTGCTCCTCTACATCATTTTGCTGACCCTTTTGGTTCTAGTGAGCGTGAGCGCGCTTTTGATCGGCTTTACGCCTTTGCCAGTGGGCGACACACTCGCTGCACTCTTTGGTATCGGCGACGATGAGAAAATCCAGCTTATTGTACAGGAAATCCGCTTACCCAGAACGCTAATGGGCCTCTTGGTTGGGGCTTCGCTGGGTATGGCGGGTGCGGCGCTCCAGGGATTGCTACGCAATCCGCTTGCTGACCCCGGCGTTATCGGCATCAGTTCAAGTGCCGGGCTGGGTGCAGTTATCGCCATCTATTATGGGTATGCAGCCTCGTTTTATCTGGCTGTGCCAAGTTTCGCAATGGCGGGCGCCCTTGCTGCTATTGTTCTGCTTTATGTGCTTTCGAGGCGTGACACCAGTGTATTGACGCTGATTTTGGTGGGTGTTGGCATCAATGCCTTGTCCGGAGCATTGATTTCGCTTTCGATGAGCTTGGCGCCAAACCCTTTTTCATTGGCAGATATGGTTTTGTGGCTTTTGGGGTCTCTAGCAAACCGGTCCTACACCGATGTTTCACTGGCTCTGCCCTTTATCCTGATCGGTGTTGTGTTGATGGCGAGCAGCGACCGTTCGCTCCGTGCGCTTTCCTTGGGCGAAGACGTGGCTGCAACACTAGGCGTCAACCTTATGCGAACACGCCTTCTGATCGTTCTGGGGTCCGCACTTGCAGTGGGCGCGAGCGTCGCAGTATCCGGCACGATTGGTTTTATCGGCCTTGTCACGCCTCACCTCATTAGGCCGTTTGTGAAATATGACCCGGCACGTCTGTTGATACCCAGTGCACTGGCCGGCGCAGTATTGATTACGTTTGCGGACATTATGGTGCGGCTATTGCCGACAGATCGTGAAATGAAATTAGGGGTGCTAACCGCGCTCGTTGGCACGCCCTTCTTCCTTTACCTCGTCATCAAGACGCGGAGGAACACGAGATGACTAGTCTGCGTCTAGAGAATGTATCCGTTTCGTTGGGGCAGGACCCAGTCCTCAATACCGTTTCCCTAGAGGCAAAACCAGGCGAACTGACGGTTATTTGCGGTCCAAATGGGGCAGGTAAATCAACGTTGCTGCGTGCCATCACCGGCATTTTGCCCCTAAGGGCCGGTGCCATCTATTGGGGGGACACGAAACTGTCCGACTTGGCGACCCACGAGACTGGCAAACATGTTGCCTATCTGCCTCAAGGCCAAGTTATTCACTGGCCGCTTAATGTTGAGTCTATCGTCAGGCTTGGACGCCGTTCCTATCTGCAGCCATTCGCCAAACAGACTGCAGAAGACGAAGCAGCTGTTGATACAGCACTTGAAAAAACCGGCATGACGGCATTCCGTTCGCGCCCCATATCGCAACTGTCGGGCGGTGAATGCGCTCGCGCACTTCTGGCGCGGTTGCTTGCAAGCGATGCGTCTGTTTACCTGATTGATGAGCCCCTTGCTGCCCTCGACCCTTACTATCAAATGTCAGTACTTGAAGTCTTGAAACAGTGCGCGACAGAAGGAAAATGTGTCGTCACGGTGGTGCATGACCTGTCAATTGCCCGCCGGTATTTTGACACAGCATATCTTTTAAAGGACGGGCAAGTATTACAGCATGGACCAGCTGAAAGCGTTTTGTCACCTGATGCGATCAAGCAGGCCTATGATATTGATGTGGAGATCACCAACAGAGGTGGCATTGAGACCGTCGCTAGAACATAGTCGCCTAGTAAAGAAAATGGCGTTCTTCCGGAAATACGAGGGTATGGTCACTTTCAGGATGCGATAGAGATGCCATTGTTGCCCATTGCACTTCTTTTGGATGCTCTCTTTGGGTATCCGGACCGCTTTTACCGGGCGATTGGGCACCCGGTTTCGTTTATGGGGATGCTCATTTCAAGCGGCGACAGGTTGCTCAACAAAACAACATTTTCAACGAACAGCAGATACATTCTCGGCAGTGCCTTATTACTCTCTATTTTGCTCGTATCGATCGCGCTCGGCATCGTGCTCGAGCGGTTTTTACAGGGTTGGCTGCAATTGATCGAATTGGTTCTTGTGTCCAGCCTTTTGGCAACCAAAAGTCTGGCGGACCATGTAAAGAATGTGTCGAAGGCGTTATCCCAAGACTTAGGATCTGCTCGAATGAGCGTCGGAAAAATTGTTGGTCGGGATACGGCAGAAATGGATGAGGCCGCAGTATCTCGGGCCACACTTGAAAGTCTCGCTGAGAACTTCTCCGACGGCATAATTGCCCCAGCACTCTTTTATGCAGCTTTTGGCCTCCCAGGCATACTGGCATATAAGATGGTCAATACGGCCGATAGCATGATTGGCCATAAAAACGATAAACATATGGCCTTCGGATGGGCTTCCGCCCGGACGGATGACCTTTTCAATCTCATCCCTGCCCGTGTAACGGCCACGTTGATCCTGTTAACACGCCCAAACCAGTTGAAAAGAAACGCAAAGATATTGTTCAGAGATGCGCCAAAGCATGTTTCGCCAAATGCCGGATGGCCAGAGACGGCACTCGCCTGCGTGCTGCAAATCCGTTTGGGCGGTCCAAGGCGGTACAAAGGCCAAATGTTGGAGGGCGTATGGTTAGGGTCGGGTGACGGCGAAGCGAACGCCAGCAGCATTGGCTTTGGACTAAAGGCCTATTGGCAAGCCTTTGCCCTGTTTTGGCTGTTTGTGGCTATCCCTACTGTGGCAACAGCGTTGACAGGCTAACAAGAATGAAAATTTCACTGGTTTGCTGGCCAGCGCCCAGAAGGTCACCCGTGTACCCGCCGAGGTGTTTTTTGCCAAGGCAGAAAACGACAAAGAGGCCAACGCCGCCCGCAATGCTAGCCATAAATCCATGTGGAACGATTTGAGTGGTTAGTATCGCAAAGAACAGGGCCACAACCAACGACAATACTGGCGGATTTTCTGCAACCGTGCCCATGCCATCGCTGCGAGCAGGTGCCATGATAAACAAAAGAATGACTATGCCAGCACGGCTTACAGCAGCAGCCATAACAGAAGCCAGAATTATCAACACAACATCACCGATGGAAACCAAAGCGGCAGCACGCAAGCCAAGACTAAGTAAAAGAGCCATGGTTCCATATGTACCAATAAGGCTGTCGCGCATGATTTCCAGCTTGCGCTCTTTGGTCCAGCCACCGCCAATTCCATCGACCGTATCGGCAAGACCATCCTCGTGAAAGGCTCCTGTTACCAGGGTCATGGCCGTCATCATGATCAGGATCGAAACAGCTAAGTTGATACCGATAGCTTCAGAAGCCAATAAGGTCGCACCGCCGATTGACCCCACAAGAGTTCCAACCAGCGGATATGCCCATGCAGATCGTGAGAGATTTGGTTCACCCCCATCTTTTGCAGACCAGACCGGCAACCTGGTAAGCAACATGATCGCCGCTCGAAGGTCATCAACAATCATTTTTCCAAGTTTAAGCATCGATTTTTGTATCAACCATAGCGTCAGCGAAGGTTGCCATGCCGCTGTGACAGGCCATAGCAGAACGAATAATGCCAAGGGCAGCAGCCGCACCACTCCCCTCACCTAACCGCATATTGAGAGACAATACAGGTTCCTTGCCGATGAGATCGGCAAGATGCCTATGTCCGGGTTCAGCCGACACATGCCCTAAAATCGTGTGGTCTAGAAGTCGTGGATCGATAGCGTGAAGAACGCTTGCCGCCGCCGTACAAATGAACCCATCGAGCAGCACCGGAACTGAAACAATTCGCGCAGCAACAATTGCTCCAACAATTGCTGCCATCTCTCGCCCGCCTACTGCGGACAACCAGTCCATCGGCGTTTGGCAGGTTGTCGCGTGACCAGACACTGCCCCCGATACAACTTCTTTTTTGTGATTAAGTGCCGCGTCATCAAGGCCTGTACCACGGCCGACCCATGTGTTTGCTTCTGCACCAAAAAGTCCCATACATAGTGCGGCCGCGGCCGTTGTGTTGCCGATTCCCATTTCCCCAAGAAGCAGGATGTCCGCATCAACTGGCACGGCACTGACGCCAACATTAACAGCGTCAAGGCACTCTTTCTCACTCATTGCTTTGCCCATGGAAAAATCTGCGGTTGGCCTATCCAATTCTATGGGAACAACTGACAACCCTGATCCATTCTGCCGGCACAGCTGGTTGATGGCGGCACCGCCGCGCTTAAAGTTGTCCACCATTTGAGTGGTCACGGATTGCGGATACGCAGATATCCCTTGGGCGCAAATGCCATGGTTGCCAGCAAAAACCAGCGTATGGGCGGGAAAATCATCTGTCAGCGCCGCCCCACGCCAACTGCACATAAATATCGCCAGGTCCTCAAGGTACCCAAGTGAGCCTTCAGGCTTAGTGAGCTGGTTTTGTCGTGCTGCAGCTGTCTTTTGTGCTGACCAATCCGCCGCGGGGTACATGCTCGCATCTCGCATAAGTTCATCGAGACCACCAAAAGGCTGTAACCTAGGGCTATCTGGCATTAGCCTGGCCTTTCATCTGAAGCGGCAACCCTGCAGCCAGAAAATAAACCTCGTCGGCAGCTGCAGCCACCCGCATATTCATTCTGCCAGAGGCATCCCTATAGGAACGCGCCAGGGCATTCACAGGTACTATTCCGAGGCCAACTTCGTTTGAAACCAGAACAATATCAGAATTGCAGTCGCGCACACTGGTGATAAGGTCTTCCGTTGCCCCATCAACATCTTGCTTGGCCTCCATCAAATTACTCAGCCATAAAGTCAAACAATCCAAAAGGATCACTGTATGGTTTTCTGATGCCTGTCTGATGGTTTGCGCAACCATCAGGGGTTCCTCGAAGGTGGTCCAGTCGGGGCCGCGGTCATTTTGATGGCGAACAATACGTTCGGCCATTTCTTCATCTCGGGCTTGCGCGGTTGCAACATAGGCTCTGGGACCTGGCTGCTGTAAAACCAACTTTTCTGCAAAACTGCTTTTGCCTGAACGTGCACCGCCCAGCACCAAAGTAACTGTCATTCCCAAATCCAGATTAGCATAGCCAGAACACTTCCCAGAGCTTATGACATATTCGCTTGATTTGACAAAGGGTATGAAGACTATCTTGGACCGTAACTTTTCAATGATACTGGTGCGGCATGCCCCGTCCACACCCGCAGGATTTCTATACGGGCGCACCGACCCGGCAGCTGATGTCAGCCAGGTCGCGGTGGCACATGAGCTGCTGGGCGCAATCAAGTCATTCAATTGCGACTTACTGATTTGCAGCCCTGCTCTTCGTTGCAGAATGACAGCACACAAGCTGTTTGAAGTGACCGGACAGGCCCTGTCGCTGAACATGGACGAGCGATTGTGGGAACAAAATTTCGGCGCGTGGGAAGGCTTGGCCTATTCAGACATTCCAGACATTGGTGAACGCTCGCTACAGGAACTAGCGAACTATAAAGACCACGGCGGAGAATGCTTTCGCGAGGTGTGTGAGCGGGCTTGGTCATGCTTTGAGCAATTGGAAGCGAGCCACCCGAAAAAGAGACTTTGCATTGTTGCGCATGCAGGCATTTTGCGGGCGGCCTCTGTATTCAAAACGACACGATCGGTCACCGAGGCCTTGACCGGCAACCCGGCGCCACTCGACTTCGTTTACATATGAATCTTTTTGTGAATTATTGCTTTGGTAACTTGAGGAAATAGTTTGGAACATACATTTTCCGGCGTAAGTGCCTTTGCCGTACTGTGCGTTCTCATGTTGGCCGGCACCATTTTGCGGGCCAAAATGGGAGTATTGCAGAAGAACCTCGTTCCCGCCAGCATCACGGGCGGAGCACTTGGTTTTCTACTGTTTGCCATTCTCGGCAATGGTAGCAACTGGGCTTACGATTACACGACCTTCACGTTTCATTTTTTCACCCTTAGTTTTATGTCGTTGTGCCTCACAGTAAGTGATCGATCGACTGAAACTGGTGGGACGGCACTTGGCGGACTCTGGCTCGCTTTCGTATGGTTAGCGTGCCTCGCGATGCAGGCGCTGGTTGGGTTTGGTGTTGTTTTTTTTCTAAACAGTACAGGTGCTGTCAATGTCAGCGAATACATTGGTGCATTGTCAACGCACGGATTTTCGCAGGGGCCCGGCCAAGTGCTGGCTTTTGGTACAATTTGGCAAAATGAATTTGCGGTCAAAGAAGCCATAAACATCGGCATTATATACGCCTCCCTCGGATTTGTTATCGCATTCATCATTGGAATTCCCAGCGCCCAGTGGGCAATCGCCAGAGGATTGAACGCCAACAAATCAGCCGCAATTACACCTGATTTTCAAAGGGGTCTATTTGCAAAAGAAGAGGGTCAAGCTGAGGGACGTCAGATAACTCACCCCAGCAATATTGACAGTCTTGCTTATCATATCTGCCTTTTGGGGGTGGCTTATTTCATTACGGAACAATGGCTTATCGCAGCTCAGGGTGTGCTTGAAGGCATACCTGAAAAATCGAACCTGCTCGACATATTATTCAGCCACAATCTGTTTTTTGTTCACGGCGTTGTATGGTCTTTGACCTTACGTGGTTTGATCGTCCGTTTTGGGCTCGGACACTATTTGGATGGCGTCACCCAAAAGAGGATAACCGGAAGCTCTGTGGATTTCATGGTTGTCAGCGCACTCTTAAGTATTAAATTTGCTGTTCTGGCAGAATATATTGTGCCCATTGTCGGCGTTGTTATTGCGGTCACTGCCGCGACAGCCTTTTTGTGTTACTTCTTTGGAAAACAGCTGAAACACTTGGGGCTTGAGCGTGCCCTTGCGATTTTTGGATGCTGCACAGGCTCCACCGGAAGTGGGCTTCTTTTGCTCAGGCTGATTGACCCAGATTTCAGGACACAGGTTTCACAGGAACTCGCATTTTTCAATGTGGCTGTTTTATTCCTGCCCATCCACATTTTGGTGTTTGTTGCACCTACGTTGCCATCATTCAGCGTTGTCACATTCGTTCTGATTTATGGCGGAACTTTTTTGCTGTGTATCGCACTTTTGTTGATACTGCAGAATAAAATGAACCGAATTGCCATCGACTAGGCGTCGTTAGCTTTGTGGCTGTGGTAGTGTTTCCAGCTATAGTGAAGAGATCCTCGCAAACAGCGCGACTAAGACTAACAGTCTCATCGAATATGGGAGATCTGAATATCTGCCATCAATGTAAATGATCGGCTCCTTTTGGAGCAATCACACGTGTTGCAACATGATCTGGAGTACGCGTGAGCCAATGAATTTTTGGCTGTTAGCTTCAGAGTTAATGCTATTCATGATTGCCGATATCAAGGCTAGCTTTTCTACCTCAATCACAAACGAAGTCTGGGTCAGTTTTGATCACGAATGGCTTCGAGTCCAAGAACAGCTTGCAGGCTTGCTTCTTGTCCTGGCGAATTCCTTTTCCGCTGTACATCAATTTTGCAAGCCGGAATTTGGCTTCTGGCAAGCCATAGGTTGCCGGGCCAGTGGTTACGGGCATGGTGTAGCCGGGCACATCCCCGGCGCCTGGTACATAGATGAATGTTTGTCCATTGCTTGAAGCCGCCGCAAACGCATAAAACCTGGCTGCTGATTTAAACAGACTTTCATCTGATTCCAAATCAGCCAGGGACTCCATTTCAATGCCCACTTCAAGAGCGGCTGATTTATTACCATTGCAGGCAGACTGCATCAGATCTGGCGATACAGGCAAATCCCTGTCCCCATTTCCACACACGCCCGACAGTGATCCCAAACTTGAGCAGGCGCCGAGAGTAAAAAGAAGGAAAGAACAAACCATGGCTCTCATGTTCATCGCTCCCTCAGAGCCTCATCCCGGTACCTAAGGAGCGGCGAAAGCACAAACTCAATTAACCGGCGCTGGCCGATCTTGATCTCTGCCGTAATCGCCATGCCAGACGTTAAGCGAACCTGTTGCTCGTTGACCAAGATCGTATCCTGATCCAGAGCCACACGCGCGGAATAAACGAGGCCCAGGTTTTCATCTTCAATTGCGTCCAGGCTCAGGTTTTCAAGCCGGCCTGAAACAACTCCATGTTTGGTAAAGGGAAAAGCCTCCAGTTTTACTTCAACCTGGTCTCCAATTTGGACGGATCCGATGTCCCGGTTCAGGACCATGGCCTCGACCATCAGTTCGGCATTTTCAGGAACAATGACCATTAGCGGCTCCATGGCCGGCACAACACCGCCCACAGTATGAACCGCTAACTGCTGGATAGTGCCTGTAGCTGGTGCATTGATTTGCTGGAGTGCATCACGTCTAAGCGCTTTGTTCAGTTCAGCCCTGCGAAGGGTGACCTCATCCTGAGCCGCGGCGAGCTCCTCCATTACCAGTTTGCGAAATTCTTGCGCATGCAACTCGATCTGCGCATCCACAGAAGCAAGTGCCGCGTTGGCCCTTGCGAGCTGCTCAGCCTGAATTTCCATATTTTTCTGATGCCCAACCACTCGTTCTTGCAACTCAAGCACAAGCAGTTTCGACGAGAGACCTTTGTCCAACAATTCCTGACGGGCTGCCAAACGTTCTTCAATAAGCGGCAAAGTATCGCGAATTTTTTCAAGTTCCGCGACAGTTGCCAATCGTTCAGCAGTGGATTCTTCTCTGGTTCTTTCCAGAGACCTTTTGCCGGCTTCAAATTCAGCAACCCTACTGTTGATAAGCGACTGCTGCACCATCGCTTCTGTGCGGGCAAGGTTGGTAGGTGGCTTATAGGTCAATTGGCCCGTGTCGGCGTATGATGCCAACGCAGACGATAACGCCCAAGCCGTTTCAGCGGTGAGCAGGGATTGCTCGGCTTGCTCTACATCCGCCTCTGCAATAGTGGGGTCGAGCTCAATAAGCGGGTCCCCTTCCGTCACACGCTGTCCGTTTTCCACATAAATAGACCGCACAACGCCCGCTTCCGCAGACTGAACTTGCTTAACCCTGTCTCGCGGCAACGTTTTTCCGTGCGCCGTTGCAACAACATCAACGTGACTGATCCATGACCAGATCAAAGCTGTTGAGAAAAACACAACCAACAACCAAACAAGCGCCCTGCCTGCCGGGTTGGGCGGTGTTTCGATTACCTCCAACGCAGCCGGCAGAAAGTCCAGATCACGCCGTTCAATCTTGGCCTTTTGGTGGGCCTTGTCCTGTGCCAAAGCCTCTTTGAAAACGCCCAGATGTTTTTTTAAACCATCAAACATTTTGGAACCTGTTTATCATCACTCAAAACTAGAAGCCGCCGCCAGCAACAAACAAGCTGCTAACATTCTCTTCTTTTTCCATTTTGACAGGCCCATCTGTCTCAATTGCAGAGGACTGACTGTCGAATACGGCCATGGCCTGCGTTAGGGCATTCAGCGTCTGGTCGTTTGCCGCCACCGTGTCAAATTCCTTGTTGGCAAGGTCCAGCCCGCCAAGGTCCTCGGCAGACAGCGCATTCAGGGACGACTCTGTGCCAAGCAGCGCCTGCATGTCTGACTGGGCAGATAGCGCCGCCTCTCTAAAGACCTGGATACTCGCCTCGTCGGTATCAGCACCCAGCGGCAGTTCGGATACCCGAATATCTGGATGGATTTCCTTCTCGCCGTCAAAGGTTGCATGAAGTTCCAGCTGTTCAGACTGGTCCAGGGCTGGTATTGCCGGTGCCGGCGTTTCCACTATTGCCTCAACTGTGGGCACAGCTGTTTTGGCAACCAAACCAGACAGCATGCCAGCCAGCTGCGCCCGTGTTGGCTCAGCGCCGGCGTTTTCTTCACGCAGGGCAATCCAGGCCTCACGCAACTGCTCTTCGCTCACTTGTGCAATTTCTGCTTCGCTTGGCATCACCACCGCTTCTTCGGGCGACACGGCCGCCATTACTGGTGCGTCATTGGCCAGTGCAGCCGCAACAGGTGGCGGCGCGATAGCCGCCTTAGCAGCCGGTGCAGGTGTAATCGTCAGATGAACGGGTCCATTTGTGGACGCAGACCCCAAGAAATAGCTTAGCGTCCCTGCCTGGTTGCCTATTATGGCGTCCACGTATCCATCACCGTTCAAGTCGCCGAGTGTCAGCGTTGCTTGCGTGCCTACATCTACACCATTAAAGGGATTATCAACTGCGGACCCTAAGGTGAAAGTAAGCGGATCCGAGCCTTCAACTGCCTGCCGATACTCAATTGTTCCATCGACGCTCGCAATTAAGAGGTCCGGCAGGTCATCCTGGTTTACGTCAAACCAAGTGGCAGACTCCCGATACCAGAACACATTTCTGACCAGTTGGTCAGTACGCTGAACAAACTGTGGGGTCAGGCTATCACCGGTATTCTCATAGTATCGTGATCGGACACCTACGTCGCCCGAACCTCCACTGTTCAGCGTGTAGATTGCGGTCATGTCAAGATCACCGTCGCCATCTGCGTCTTCAAAAGACACACGTCCTGTGACACCACTGTCCAGCGGGTTAGCCGCACCTGTTCTTTCAACGAAAGTTGGGGCTGCAGCTGTTCCAGTGTTTTCATAGTAGAGAATGGGACCACTCGACGTGGAGTTGTTTGTCATGAACGCGTCTTGGTCGCCGTCACCATCAATGTCGGCAAACTCCACATAATAGAAAGAACCTGAAATGATTCCATCAAATGGATTGTCGGCACCGGTGCGCTCAACAAACGACGGGGCTGAGGCATTGCCTATATTTTCGTAGAATTGAAGCCCTGCACTTTGCGAACCAACAAACAGGTCAAGGTCTCCGTCATTGTCAATATCAACCAGCTCAGGCGTAGCAATAACGCCGTTTCTCACGCTAGCAACCAAACCAGTAGTATCTGTTAGCGGATTGAAAGCAATCGGAGGTTCAATAACAGTTTCCAGGCCAGCGGCATCAACTGCCCGCACTGTCAAACTATAGTCACCCTCTGCCAGTGCATTGGTGACTGATGCGCTCCAGGTACCGTTACCATGGTTTGTGGCATTATAGGTGTTACCACCAACAGAAACCTCCACCGTCGCAGTCGTGTCATCAATTGTGCCTGTTATTGTGGGTGTGGTGTCTTGGGTGGAAAGCGTATCAATCGTGACAATAGGCGCAATGCCGATAGAGGTAGTTGCAGTGCCCAAGTTGCCCAGCACGTCGGTTGCCCTGACTTCAAAAGCGTGGTTTCCATCAACCAGCGCACCTGACACATCCGCGCTCCAGGTGCCGTCACCATTATTGACCGCTGCGAAGCTCTGGCCCTCAAAGACCAGTTCAATGGATGCTTCCGGATCATCAACAGTGCCGGAAATCTGCGGGTAACTACCTTCAATATGACTGTTTGACGCAAACGCCACAACAGGTGCCGTAGCATCAACGAAAATTGGCGCAGCGGGGCCTGTTGGTTCCAAATAGTGAATTAGTCCGTCGATGGCGCCGAAATACCCCTCTGGAAGACCATCGCCGTTCAAGTCCGCGAAAGAAATATCTGGGACCAAGCCCACATTAACGCCATCGAGTAAATTGCTTGCACCGTTGGAAAGTACAAAATTCGGATTAGATGCACTGCCAACATTTTCAGCAAAACTGATTGCACCATAATATTCGCCAATAAAGGCATCGAGATCCCCGTCGCCGTCTATGTCCAGCAAAAACGGTTTTGCGTATATACCAACATCGAAGTTCAGTGGATTGTCACCGTTATATCGTGGCGTAAATTGTGCCACCCCACCTGTCCCCGTGTTCTCATAGTAGTAGGTCAATCCATTGTGGTAGCCTATAAACGCATCCTCATCTCCATCATTATCGATATCTGCAAAATGAATTGAAGGTTGGTTGCTAGGGCTGGAAAAATTCAAGGGGTTCCCTGCCCCGACAACTTCAACAAAGCTGGCTGCGGACTGGGTACCAGTGTTTTCAAAATACCGAATTCCCGTGGCGTCAAACGGCCCAACAAATGCGTCTAAATCCCCGTCTCCGTCAGCATCCATGAAAGAGACATTGGCGTCGTTTCCAACATCAACGTTGCTAAGCGGGTTGCTTACACCTGTCCTGAGCTCAAAGCTTGCAGACTTTGAACTGCCGGTGTTTTCGAGGTAATCCAATGTGCCTTGATTGTTGCCGACAAAGGCGTCGAGATCACCGTCATTATCAATATCGACGAAAGCGATATTGGACGCTGTGCCAAAGTCCATCCCATCAAATGGGTTGGCCGCACCTGAAACAAGTGCATAAGAATTCACGACCGGGTTCACCGACGCGATCGTCGACAACCCACCGGCATCAGTTGCTGTAACTTCAACAGCGTGATGACCGTCCACCAGCGGTGTAGTGACTTCAGCTGATCAAGTGCCATCGCCGTGGTTTGTAGCAGCGTAAGACTGGCCGGAAATTTCGATGGCCACCGTGGCAGTTGGATCATCGACGGTACCCGTAATGGTTGGGGTATTGTCGCGCGACGTCAGACCATTGAATGTTGCCACGGGCGCGATGTTATAAGATGCATTGGCTGACACGGTGTTGCCTTGCGTATCAGTAGCCGTAACCGTGAAGTCATGGCTGCCAGAAACAATCGCGCCGGATACGTCAGCAGTCCAGGTACCATCGCCGTTATTCACCCCGGTATATGTTATGCCGGCCAGTGTGACTTCAATGCTTGCCGAAGCCTCGCCTACTGTACCCGTGACAATCGGGTAGCCCGGTTGGTTACTATCAAGAGCCACGGTTGTTGCTGCTGTGTCGATTGTCAGGCTGATAGCCCCCAGCGAATCACGGTATGAGAACTGTCCATTTGATTGACCAGACAGGAGCTCCCAGTGCCCATCACCGTCCAGGTCACCTAACACGTAATTGGTGCTGAAACCTTGTTGAACCAGATGGAATGGATCAGAGCCATCCGTAACCTCAACGAACTGCGCTTGCTGGGCACTACCCACATTTTCTAAGTATCTTGCAACGCCACCGTTATTGCTGTTCACCAAGGCATCAAAATCGCCGTCACCTTCTACGTCAAAGAAGCGAACCGTCGTTGCGGCGCCATAGTCCACGCCATCAAACGGGTTATCCGCACCAGAAATTTCGACGAAGTTTGGCTGATCGGAGTTGCCTGTGTTTTCGAAGAAAGTGATGTAACCGAGATCATTGCCAACAAACAGATCCAGGTCGCCATCCGCGTCAATATCGACCATGGCTGCATCTGCGTTATCACCAACATCAATGCCAAAGAAGGGGCTTTCTGATCCGCTGATAAGCGTCATGCTCGGGTTAGCAATTGTGCCGTCGTTGCGCACATAATAAACCAAACCTGTTGCGCTTCCGACAGCTGCATCTTGGTCGCCGTCTCCATCGAGGTCGCAGAACGTTATTGTCGACCTGTCGCCAACATCCATGCCATTAAATGGATTGGAAGAACCCGTCCGACTAACAAAACTTGGCGCCGTTTGAGTGCCTATATTCTCAAAATATTTGATCTGGCCCCAGTATTCACCGGAAACGACGTCCAGGTCACCATCATTGTCCAAATCAATCAGTGCAACGTTGGAACTACCGCCAGCGTCAAGACC
Source organism: Kordiimonas sp. (assembly GCA_963921265.3). Lineage (GTDB taxonomy): Bacteria > Pseudomonadota > Alphaproteobacteria > Sphingomonadales > Kordiimonadaceae > Kordiimonas. The sequence goes on along the minus strand of OZ001196.2, from coordinate 3,627,147 downwards.
GGGGTTAAAAGGATTGTCAGCTGCGTCAGGCCATATAAATTCGGTAACAATATCGCCGCCAATATATGTGTTCCCTGACAACAGGGTGGCCGCAACTTTCACAATGTGATTGCCATCCCCGAGAGGAGCGGTCACTTCGGCATACCATGTTCCGTCGCTGTTGTTGACGCCTGCATATGTTTGGCCATCCACATGAATTTCAATGGCCGCTGTTGGGTCATCAATTGTACCCGTAATTGTTGGTGTGGTGTCCGAAGTGTTCAGTGGGTCCAAAGTGATTGTTGGCTCGATATCAAATACCAGCGACTCATTGCCACTGTTTCCTGCCTGATCTGTAGCAAAAACATCAAATGTGTAAGAACCAGCTGCAAGCGCGCCGGCGACCGTAGCAGACCATGTGCCATCACCATTGTTGGTTGCCGCATAGTCTTGCCCAGCATAGCGAAGGGTTATTGAAGCCAACGGGTCATCGACCGTTCCCGTGATATTGGGGAACGATGACTGGATATTTGCCGTACTATCAAAAGTTAGGGTGGGTGCTTCGACGTCCACCGTTATCGTTGGCGCTGAGCCACCTGATTGATAGTAACCTACATGACCCGCTGTGTTTCTAGTGAACAGATCTACATAACCGTCACCATCAAAATCGATGAGCGTCGGTATTGCATAGGAACTAAGCGCAAGAGAAGAAAATGGGTTCTCCGCTTGATCTGCAAGTGCAAAAACTGGCTGGCTGACAGTTCCAGTATTGAGGTATAAACTCATTGATGAATTTCTACTGCTGATAAGCGCGTCAGCCAGGCCATCCCCATTCACATCAGCAATAGCGATGCTGGAGTCGTGGCCTACGTCAATGCCATCGAAAGGATTGGATGCACCTGTGCGCTCCACATACGTGGCGACATCCGCATTGCCGGTGTTCTCAAAATAGTTGATTTTGCCATTGGAATTTCCGCTGAAAGCATCCAGATCTCCATCATCGTCAATGTCGAAAAACCTCGGGTTGGCGTAAGAGCCGACATCAATACCGTTGAAAGGATTGTCGCCCCCGGTCACGTTGTTGAATGTTGGATTTGTTGCTGTCCCGTCATTGCGCCAGAATTCGATTTGACCATCGCCCGCGCCAACTAACGCGTCTAGGTCTCCATCATTATCAATATCAACAAAATCAAATGCTGCATGAGTACCTGCATCGAAATTGTTTAACGGATTATCTGCTCCGGTTTGCAGGGTGTAAACCGGTGACTCTGCTGTGCCGGTGTTCTCATAGTAATTTAGTAATCCGGTGAACTGTCCAATAAAGGCATCGAGATCGCCATCCCCATCAATGTCCGCGAATGTTAAATTTGTCCTTGAGTGTAAACTCACTCCATCAAGTGGATTTCCTGCACCAGTTATCGCAGTGACAAATTCAACAGCAGGACCCACCTCCGTAACATGGCCATACTCGCCAACCGCTCGGATGCTGGCCACATGGGACCTACTGTCCAGTTCAGTCGTCACCTGCGCTGACCATGTACCATCGCCCGCGTTCACACCCGTATAGGTTTGGCCGGCGATGGTGATTTCAATTGTAGCAGCCGGGTCATCGATCGTGCCGGTGATAAGCGGCGTAGTGTCTGTTGTGGAAAGCGCATCCACGGTCACGACAGGCGCCGTTATCTGAGCAAAGACAAAATCACTCTCGCTGATGGTGCTTGCCGTCACACCCGTTAGCATGATGCTGTTACCCGCACCGTCGCTTATCTGGGTGTCGGCACCTACTTGGGTAATGGTGAGGTCAACGAACTGAACGCCTGCGGTAAGCATGTCGATCTGGTCGGTGCCAGAGACAAAGTCCGTGATTGTGTCTGCTCCCCAATTTTGGCCAAACTGGAAAATGTCGCCGCCGGTGCCGCCGGTCAGCTGGTCACTGCCCAGCCCGCCATCAAGGGTATCATTGCCCGCAAGTCCATCGATTGTATCGTCACCAAACGCACCGAGAATGCTGTCGGAAGCGGCAGAACCATTGATCGCATCATTGCCGGGCGAGCCCAGTACATCATTGCCGACGTCAGTGTCAGTAGCAGCGTAAGCCGTATAGCCCGCCGGCGGCGTGCCGGCAAACGCAGTTGCCCCAAAATTGAAGGTAACCGTATGGGTATTGCCGGAAACGCCAGACGCACCTCCTGCAAATGGTTGGAACGTGCCCGCTGGAATATTGTTAATTGTCGGACTCAGGCCGGCCGCAACGTCCGCGTCCGAGGCGCCGCCAATCCAGGTGCCATTTTTGCTGATCCATAGCTTCCCGGCGTCGGCGTCATAAGCGATACCGATGACATCGCCTGCCGCGAACGCGTCTGTCGCGTTGCTGCTATTCAGGTCGTTTCTTCCAGACCCCAAACCAACCGTTATACGACCGGAAGACTCGTAAAAATAGACATCTGCCTGGTTAAACACGCTTGTTGGCTCGCCGTCCCAATCAGTTGTTGTGGGGGCGATGAGGCCAATCCAGGAGTTATTGGAATTGCTGACATCAATCGTTTGCTCCCAGTACCATTTGCCTGAAGACGTATTGCTGTCGACAGGGCGTGAGCCCCTGTTGCCTGTACCGCTCGAGGTGTAACTGAAAGTCAAACCGTTGGCGTCCCAGTTGAACTGCGGAGAGGTCGCAACGGTCAGGTCGATCAACACCTCGCCGTTCCGCGGAGTGGTTTGAACCGGTACAGCAGCAAAAACAAAATCGCTTGGTGCCAGGTCGTTTGCGGTCACATTTTGCAAGGTAATGGTGTTGCCATGACCGTCTGCAACAACAGCGTCAGACGCCACTTGAGTGATCGTCAAGTCAGTGAATTGCAAGCCAGTGGACGAAAGGTCAATGGTATCAGTGCCGCGCGTGAAGTCAGTAACGGTGTCCGTGCCCCAACCAGATTGGAACTGGTGAAGGTCTGTTCCGGCACCACCCGTCAGCGTATCATTGCCGGCCCCGCCAGCCAATGTATCGTTGCCATCAGCGCCGCGGAGGACATTGTTGGTGGCGTCGCCAGTCAGGGAATCGTTATGCAGAGATCCCTGCACTTCTTCGATGTCCACCAAAATGTCGCCCTCTGCCTCACCTCCTGTATGCACGCCTGTAGAAAGATTGACATTTACCGCAGAAAGGGACTGAAGATAGTCAGCAACATCATACCCTGTACCGCCGTCAAGCGTGTCAACTCCAAGTCCGGAATAGAGGCGATCATTTCCGCCGCCTGTTTGAATAAGGTCATTTCCTGCCCGACCATACAAATAGTCTTGGCCTTCGGAACCTACCAACGTGTCATTGTACTGAGTTCCCGAAACACCTTCGATATTGATAAGGACGTCGCCCCCGATGCCCGCATGCACACCCGTAGCAAGATTAATAGATACGGCAGACGCTAAATCTTCATATCCAGTCCAATCGAACCCGGTTCCGCCGTCAATGGTATCTGCTCCCGAACCACCAAAGACATAATCAGAACCTGCGCCACCAAGGACCATGTCATTACCGGCTTGGCCATAAATGACGTCATTGCCTTCACCACCACGAAGCAAGTCAGTCCCGTCACCACCCTCAACAGTGTCATTGCCAGCCAGACCGTCGATCCGGTCGGCATTTGCTGTTCCCACCAAGCTTTCGTTGCCAGCTGTGCCAATAACGGCATTGGCAAAAACAAAGTCACTGGCTGTGATGTCGGTGGCCGTGATGTTCTGGAGAACAATCTTGTTGCCCCCAGCCTCAGTGATCTCAGTATTGGCGCCCACCTGCGCAATGGTCAGGTCCGCGAACTGCAATCCTGTGGCTGACAGGTCGAGCGTGTCTTCACCGCTGACAAAGTCCGTAATCGTGTCAACACCCCAACCATTTTCGAACGCAAAGACATCTGAACCGGCATCTCCCTGCAGGATTTCGCTCGATGTACCGCTGTTGATGATGTCATTGCCGTCACCACCGCGAATTTGATAAGTGGTTGCATTGCCCGTCAGCGTATCGTCACCGTGGCCACCATATATTCGCTCAATATTGATCAGGACATCGCCATTTGCGGCACCGCCAGAATGGATGCCTGTAGCGAGGTTGATATTCACTCCAACCGTTTCCCAGCTGTAGTCTGCCCAATCCAAACCGGCACCACCGTCCAGCGTGTCAGCGCCCGCGTCACCGATCAGGTATTCGCTTGCAGCACCGCCGATGATCAAGTCATCACCGGCGCCCCCGCGAATTGCCGTCGTGGTATCGTTGGCTTGCAAAGTGTCGTTACCAGAACCGCCATATAGCCGTTCGATGTTGAGCAGAACGTCACCTTCAGCTGCGCCACCCGAATGAATGCCGGTGGCCAGGTTGATGCTAACACCTACAGTTTCCCAGCTGTAGTCTGCCCAATCGTAGCCGTCGCCTCCGTCCAGAGTGTCAGCACCGGCGTCCCCAATAAGATACTCATCCCCGTTGCCACCCTGAAGCAGGTCATCGCCTTCGCCGCCGCGCAATACATCGCGGCCGTCTCCACCAACAAGCGTATCATTACCGCCATGGCCATAGAGTTTGTCATCACCGTCCAGACCTTCAATATGGTCTGACGCAGCTGTACCGTTGATCGTATCGGAATTGTTGGTGCCGGAGACTATATTCGCGAACACAAAGTCGGCAGCAGTGATCGTGGATGCCGTAGTATTCTGCAGAATAATCTTGTTACCGCCAGCATCGGTGACCTCGGTATGCGCACCAACCTGCGTGATGGTCAGGTCCGCGAACTGCAATCCTGTGGCTGACAGGTCAAGCGTTTCTGCACCAACAACAAAGTCGGTAACTGTGTCAATTCCCCACGCGGCATCAAATACGAAGCGGTCGTTATCATCGCCACCAGCGAGAGTATCGTTACCGTCACCGCCACGCAGCGTATCAGCACCCGCTTCACCATAAAGAGCGTCATTGCCAGCAATTCCATTAACATCATCATTGCCGGCACCACCATAAAAGGTCTCGTTGGCAGACGTGCCAGTCATCGTGTCGTTGCCGCTGCGGCCATGCAAATGGGTGAAATTGCCGCCACCAACAATAACATCATTGTAGATGGAACCCATGAGGTATTCGACGTTGCTATAGCTGTCACCAGCAGCGGAGCCGGAGTGAATACCCGTGGTCAAGTTCACACTCAGAGCAGACGAAGCGTGCAAATAATCGATTGTGTCGAAGCCCGCACCACCATCAAATACATCCGCGTCAACCGTGCCGCTATTGCCATCAAACAGCATATCATTACTGTCACCTCCTCTTAGCGTATCCGCACCAGCTTCACCATAGAGCGTGTCTTGGTCGACGCCGCCTATAAGACTGTCATTGCCCTCGCCTCCGTGTAGTGCATTGTTGCCTTCACCGCCATCGAGCGTGTCATTGCCCTCATTGCCACGCAACGAGTCGTTCCCTTGGCCACCTGAAATATTGTCGTCGCCACCATTGCCGTGCAGCTTGTCGTCACCACCCTCTCCACGAAGAACATCATTGCCCTCATGTCCCAGTAGTTCGTTTGCAGTGGCATCACCGGTAAGAGTGTCATCAAATCCGGTCGCTAGAATTGCCTCGATGTCGGTATAGCGGTCTCCCGCAGCATCGCCAGTATGTACATTGGTAGATAGATTGATAGCGACCGCACCTAGCGCGTTCTCGTACCGCACATAATCTGTGCCACCACCCCCAAAGAAAGCTTCGGGAGCCGAACTAGCGAAGAAGGTATCCGCCCCCGCCGTGCCAAAGATTTCATTCGTAAATACGAAGTCAGTAGCAACAAGGTTGCTTGCCGTATGGAAACCCATAAGGGTGATCGTGTCTGTGCCATAAGTAACAATGGTATTGCTGCCACTTTGGGCGATGGTCAGATCACTGAATTGCAGGCCAGTGGATGTCAGGTCTATCTTGTCAACACCGCCAGCAAAATAATAGATTCGGTCGTCCCCATCGCCGGTATTAAACACATAAGTTTCCGCGCCATCGCTGCCATAGAGATGCTCGTTACCCTTGCCTCCCTCAAGTGTGTCGTTGCCGCCATTGGAAACCATGTGATTGGTGCCATCGTCGCCGACGATCACGTCATTGAAGGCAGTGCCGCGAATTTCGCCGATGTTGAGCAGAATATCGCCTTCGGCATCGCCACCAGTGTTGACGTTTGTTGCTAGATTTATCGAAATCGCTGCGCTTGATTGCTGGTAGTCTGCGCTGTTGTAACCGGTGCCACCATCCAGTGTGTCAGCACCAGCACCACCAATAAGCTTGTCATCGCCAGCGCCACCCGAAAGGGAATCGTTGCCAACACCACCATCCAGTTCATCATTGCCTTCGCCACCATCCAGCGTGTCATTACCCTCATCTCCGGCGAGAGAGTCATTGTTTTCCTGGCCCATGATAAAATCATTGCCGTCACCGCCAGAGATTTGGTCATCTCCAGCATTGCCGTAGAGTGCATCTGTGCACCCACCGCAAGAAATGCTGTCGTTACCATCTCTCCCTAAAAAGACATCATGACCATCACTGCCCACAAGAGTATCATTGAACGCGCTGCCAAATATCTCCTCTATGGCTATGAAAACATCGCCCGTTGCGTCCCCGCCAGAATGCACGCCAGTTGCCAAATTGATAGAAACGGCTGCTGCCGAACCTCCATAATCTGCCTGATCTACACCATCGCCACCATCGAGTGTGTCAGCGCCATCACCACCATTCAGATAGTCGTTGCCAAGTCCCCCAAACAACTTGTCATCGCCGTTCTGGCCATAAATCGCGTCGTTTCCAGCGCCACCATACAATGAGTCTGCGCCGTCTTGACCTTGAATAGCGTCGTTGCCTTCGTTGCCAGAAACAACTTCAGCATCTGCTGTTCCAACAATATTGTCGTCTCGCGACGTCCCGATAATCTGCGCTTGAGTGACCGGGTTGGTGTCCACGTAACCTGCAAAACCGGTGGGCGGCGTACTTGCAAACGCAGTCACACCAAAATTGAACGTCACGGTGTGCGTATCGCCAGACTGGGTAGAACTACCGCCTGCAAACGGCTGGAATTCCTCTGCCGAAATATTGCTGATGGTGGGTGACAGGCCTGCTGCAACGTCCGCATCTGTGGCACCGTTCATCCATGCGCCATTGATGCTGATCCACAGGTTGCCGGCGTCCGCATCATACGCAATACCAATGACATCACCGGCATTGAAGTCTCGTGACCCGCTGCTGCCATAAAGGTTGGTGCGACCGCTTCCTGTGCCGCGTGTGATCCGGCCGGACGACTCGTAAAAATACACATTCTGTTGCTCGCTGACCGTGCGCGAAGCTGCAGACCAGTCGGTGCCCGTTGGTGCGATCAGGCCAATCCAGGTGTTGTTGGAGTTGCTGACATCAATGGTCTGCTCCCAATACCATTTGCCTGTGGTGACATTGGTTTCAACGGGGCGGCTGCCACGTGCAACATTGCCAACAGACGTGTATGAGAACGTCAGACCATTGGCATCCCAGGTGAACTGCGACGTTGTGGAAACGTTCGGATCAATTTGAACGCCAACAGAGTTGCCCGCGATATACTGGACACTCTCGAAGACAAAGTCTGATTCCGTAAGGTTCGCGGCAGTTATGCCTTCAAGGATGATGACATTACCGCCAGCATCCGCCACGCGCGCGTTTGCACCATCCTGTGTGATTGTCAGCTCAGAAAAGATAAGGCCCGTACTTTTCAGGTCGATCTTATCTTCGCCGATCACAAAGTCGGTAATGGTGTCCGTGCCCCAGGCTTGGCCAAAGGTGAAGGTATCTGCTTCGCTGCCGCCAGTGAGAAGATCGTTTCCTGTGCCGCCTGTAATGACGTCGTCGCCGTCATTGCCACGCAGCGTGTCGTCGCCGATATTGCCTTCAAGAGTGTCATCACTTACATCGCCAATGAGCAGGTCATTGCCTTGCCCGGCTTGCAACAGGTCTGCACCACCGCCGCCGCGCAAGGTGTCATCACCTAACCCGCCCGATAGCGTATCTGGCCCGTCTGTGCCGACAATATTTGCACCCAAAGAATCAATAACCGGGCGTACCGACACACCATTACCGCCATCATAAGCAAATGCCACATCCGCCGCTTCGCCGACATGTCCGTATGATGTTGAATAGGTGACAGTGCCGGTAATTGCGTTGTCAACCGAGCCTTCCAGCAGCTGGTTAGCGGCCTGAATGTCCAGGCTGATTTCAGTGATGCCGAGCTGTTCAAGCGAGAAGAGTTCGTTGCTTTGGCTCACACCGTCACTATTAACATCACGCCAGATTTTGAAGGCAGCAAAGCTGTCGTCGTTGGCGTCAAGCTTGCCGTCGCTGTTGGTGTCATAGGCCCTTAGACCCTCGATATCTGTATTGGCGCCCGCAACGTCGCCGACAAAGGATATTTCGCTGGCATCATCGATCAGACCATTCACATTTCGATCAAGAACGAGGATACCATCGTCGGAACCGACCCAGCCCGTGCGCTCCCGGACGCCGTCATTGTCCATGTCGAAAAAGACGTTGCTGTCATAGAATGAGATCAATTCTACGCCGTCGCCGTCCAGATCCAGTACAACTGGCAGTGTTTGCGTGATTTCGAAATCACCCGGCACGCCGGCAGCACCCGTTGTGAAGACCACACTGACTTCAGACTGATCGGAGTCCAGGCCATCGGAAACGGTCACAGTCAAAATATTGACCTGGTCCATTGACGGCCCGATTGACGCCATCAGTGTATTGCCTTCGAACCAGAAATTATTATTGCCGGTGACATTGTAGTAGAGCGGGTCGCCGTCGGCGTCCGTTGCCTGGAAGGAGGCAATAGGATCACTACCAATAAAATTAGGCGTGATTTGATACTGAATGAGAGTGTTAGGATCTGAGACCGGTGCAGTGTTTTCCACGGTGGGGTCAAGATGCACTTCGCGTGGCAGATTCAGCCTGGCGCCATCAACATAAATCCAGTCAATCCGACCAACGCCACCCGCTTGTGTCCAGGTATCGATGGTGATGGAACCACTTTGCTCACCAGGAGGGTTAACATTGATGCGCAGCTTGCGATTGTCGCCTGTGCCTACCCATTCAAAACTCAGGTGCTCACGCTTGATCCCTTCGTCAAACACCAGTGTGTCACTGGTGCCACTTGTTTCGACAACAGTGTCATGCCCGTCACCGATTGAATAGAGATAGGTATCGCTGCCTTCATCGCCTTCAAGGCGATCATTACCGGTGCCACCGTGAAGGACATCATTGAGCCGACCACCCTTGAGTGTGTCGTTGCCGCCCCAGCCGGCCAGCCAAAGGCGCTCGAATTCTTTGTCCAAGTCGGGGTTACGAATGGTCTCATTGGAACCATCGCCATTGATTATGCGGTTCAGCCCGCTGAGAACTGTTTCGCCGTCAATGATCCGTGTGCCGGAAATGCCAAGGTTATAGCCGTTTGACAGAACAATCTGCTCGATCGAGCCACCATAGACGCCTGAGGTAGAGACAAGCTTGGTTGTGCCAGCCTGGTCGATGGTCAGTGTCGTGATATGTTTGGCACCTTCAACGGTGTTATCAAGGCGCAAGTTGGCAAAACCAGCCCCTTCACCAATAACAATGCTGTCAAACCCGTCTTTGGCTTCGAATGTGTCAACGCCGTCGCCTACTGAAATGACAAAACTGTCGTCGCCTTGGCCGCCGACGAGTTTGTCGGTGCCGCCACCGCCGGCCATCCAGGTCCCGGCATCACTCGCGATAAGCGTGTCATCGCCAGCGGAGCCGATAACGCCCTCGATATTTGTGTGGCGGTCATCACCAATCGAGAAACCAAAGTTGATGTCGGAGGCCTCAAGCAGGACATCAAGGATAGTGATTGTGTTTGTGCCGTCCGGGTCTGACAGCACGGTATTTCCATTTACATGGCTTAGGCTCAGCTGATCGGGTCTCAAGCCGGTGGCGATGATGTCCAGCACCCCATTTTCAGGGTTAAACCCGCGGATTGTATCGTGACCCCAATTGGTTTCGAATACGTATGTATCGGTTTGGCCGCTGCCGCCAATCAGTAAGTCGTTTCCTCTACCGCCGATCAGCTTGTCATCACCTGAACCGCCTTCGATCGTGTCGTCGCCGTCCCGGCCAGACAGGGTGTCTGAGCCGGCGCCACCAATGAGCATGTTTGCTTTATGGTCGCCAGCGGCGAAATCGTTGAAGGCTGTCAAAAGCAGGTCATCAATACCAAAGAAGACATCGCCGAGCTGGCCTTTTTCAGGGTCGTGCGCAAGCGCAAGGTCGATCGAAACCGCCCTATCCCACTCTTCATAACTGACAAGGTCGCGACCCAGTGTTTCCCCTTCAGAGAGTTCGCGACCATAATAGTTTTCGCCGTTTACAACGTCTTTGGTGCCATCGTTCGAAAGGATAAATTTGTCGTTGCCGCCGCGGCCAACCAGTAAGTCACGACCTGTCCCATCGTAGATAACATCGTCGCCTTCACTGCCCCAAACCTCATCATCGCCGGTTCCGCCCAGGAGTGTATCCACATTGTCACCGCCGAAAATGGCGTCGCCACCCGCGCCTCCTGCGGCAAAATCATCTCCAGCAGCCGCAAAAATAATGTCATTGCCGGCACCTCCAAATATTCTGTCGTCGCCCGGGCCGCCGCCGATGGTGTCATCACCTGCACCACCAAACACCGTGTCATTGCCGTCTTGCGCCCAAATTATGTCACTTTCCTCAGTGCCATTGATCAATTCGTCCGCGGCAGATGCACCGCCCTGATCATTCACCGAAATGCCATTTGTCGAAAGCTCGCTTGGCGAAACATTCAAAATCAGCAGGGACGCACTTATCTGCTGCGGGCCTGCGTTATCAAGGCGGATGCGGGTGTGTACGGTTTCAAAAACACCGTCGCCGTCCCGGTCTTCAGTGACTTCTTCATAAATAAGGTCACTCTGCTCAAAATCGCCCGTGAACGCGAGGGAGTCCCGTCCTGGCTCAAAATCGCCAATCGTGTCATCGCCCCAGGCGTTGTGAAACTCGAACCGGTCACCGTAGGCGCGACCGCCGAACATCATGTCGTCGCCGTTACCGCCGATGATGATGTCAGACTCTTCGTCACCATAAATGGTGTCGTTGCCGTCCATACCCTTCAGAAGGTCCTCACCTCCCAAACCACGAATGACGTTATTGTTTGCATCACCTGACGCAAAGTCCTGATGCCCCGTAAGCACCAGATTTTCGACACCCTGAAGCGAGTTATTGCCATCAAAAATCGTAACGCCGCTTGCGTCAGCCGTGGACAAGTCAATGACAATGCCGCGACCCCACTCTTCGAACGACGCCGTATCAGCGGCGTCATCAACGCTTGCCGTACCGCCCCTGAAAATGTCGGCAAAACCGTCATCCGAGACTTTCAGCACATCACTGCCGGTGCTGCCGACAACTGTGTCGCTGCCGGTACCATCAGACAGCGTGTCATTGTGTGCGGTACCGCCCAGATAGTCGTCACCCTCGTCACCGAAGATTTTGTCCGCCTGGCCACCACCAAAAATGCTGTCGTTGCCTGCGCCACCCTTCAGGAAGTCGTATCCCGCGCCGCCGTTCAGGAGGTCATCACCTTCGCCGCCAAATACCGTGTCGTTGCCGGTGCCTGCGAACACGGAATCCTGGCCGTCGCCGGCATAAATCTTGTCGTGGCCGTCCTGCCCGTACAGCTGGTCATTGCCGGACCCGCCATATAGCGTGTCGTCGCCGTCCCGGCCATGCATAACGTCTTCACCGGCGCCGCCATAAAGCTCGTCATGGCCCGTGCCACCGTCAACAAAGTCGTTACCGCCACCACCAAATATAAGGTCACGCCCGTCGCCGCCATAAAGGTCATCATTACCGCTAGAGCCACCCAGCTGGTCATGCCCCTGGCCGCCCCTTAACGTATCGTCGCCTTGCTTGCCGCGAATAATATTATTGTAGGCGTCGCCGTCCAGGCTGTCGTCGGCCTCGCCGCCCACAACCGTGTCGCGGTACACAACATTTTGTGTAACCGGCCCTGTTGGGGGTGGGGACTGCGCCGGTGCACTCGCGGCGCTGGTGGGCGTATCAAAGATCGAGGATGCATTGCCAAGCTGCATGTTGACCACAACACCCGTGTTGGAGCCGGAATAGTCAACAATGTCAAACCCGTCACCGCCGTCATACGTGTCGCCGCCCGCGCTACCGAGGAAAATATCATTGCCGCCCCCTCCAGAAAGGTGGTTGGCGTTGTCGTCGCCCTGCAGCTGGTCCCCGCTTTCGGAGCCAACAACATTCTGGATATTTGTGTATGTGTCGCCCTCGGCGTCACCGCCGGTGCCGGTGCCCCCCAGGTTCACGGCAACACCCGCAAGCGCATCTGTGTAAGAGGCGGTGTTCACCCCGTCGCCGCCGCGCAGGTCATCCGCGCCCGCGCCGCCCGCAAGCGTATCGTCCCCTGCGCCGCCATCCAGAACGTCATTGCCGCCGCGGCCATACAGGATGTTGGCGTCGCCATCGCCGGTGATTGTATCGGCAAAGTTGGTGCCCGCGACATTTTCAATGCTCAGGTAAACATCGCCAAACCGGCTGGCAGAGCTGCCCATATCCAGCACAATGCCGCTGGTCCAGTCGGCATAGCTTGCGGTGTCAGAGCCCGCGCCACCGTCCAGGGTATCAATGTCGCTGTCTTCACCAACCAAAATCAGGTCGTCGCCGTCGCCGCCCTGCACATTGTCAGCGCCCGCACCGTCAGCGAGTGTGTCATCACCTGCGCCGCCCGTCAGGCTGTCGTTACCCGCGCGGCCCAACAGCACATCCTTACCGTCGCCGCCGTCGATGTTGTCATCACCCGCGCCGCCATCAAGCCAATCCCAGCCGTATTTGCCGGAGAGTGTGTCGTTCCCTGACCCGCCAACAAATATGTCGTCAGACGTGCGGGACAGGAAGTTGTCGTCAGCCCTGTCGGTGTTGTTACCGGCGGCAGAAACCCACTCCAGCGGGCTGCCTGTTGGGCCACTGGTGTTGGTGTCGGTGAAATTAACACCGTTGGTGCCACTGTGGATGCGAATGTCGGAATAGTCGGTGGAGGCTGATTGGGCCCTGAAACCCATGGTCTCAGCAAAATCATTGATGTTGATGGTACGCGTCTGGCCATCAATGGTGATGACGATATCATCAGTTTGGCCATCAGTGTCGCTGTCGGCCCACGCAATGGAAACATCGGCAAAATTGGTGCCTTCAGGCAGTTCAAATGGCAGCAAAGACTGCAAACCACCCAGCAAATCCGCCTCGCCGTACCGATCAATGCCAAGTTCGTTGGCTCGTTGTAGGGTGATTGCCCAACCCGCGGCGAATGCAGATTGCGGATTCAGGGCAAGCATAATATTAATTAACGCCGAATTTTCGCGGTAGGCGGCGTAATCGGCGGCAATCGCCAAATCGCCAATCACAGTCGCGGGGTCATACTCATACGGTGTGCTATTCGAATAGTTGGCTGCATTGGCATAAAAGGCCCGACGGGCGTACAAGTCGCCGCCAATGAATGCAAGCTGGGACAAGTTATGCCCCACACCACCACCAATGGCTTCAGCAATGTTGGTTGTTCTGGGGTAATTGCTGTCGGAGCTATCTCGCCCTTCCGGCCAGAAACGAACCTCGGGAACACTGCCATCCCTGCCATGCTGACCCCAAGCGGAGCCTGACACCACATTGCCGTTTAAAAGCTCCGCCCCGCCCGCATTTAGCGTCGAAACAACTCCATTTAGTATATCGCGTGCGCTTTCCGCCATGCCGCGCGCCAGTTCGCGTGATCCCTGGTCCTTATCCCAGTTTTTGTTGCTGGTGCCTGCCTCAGTAGCTCCGTCTAGCAATGTTTTAAATTCGCCGGACGCTTCGTCCCAATAAATATGGACACCGGAATCGGGCGTACCAGCAAACAAACTTCCTATCAAGCCACCCGCCAGAGCACCAACAAATGCACCAATACCAGGAGCCAAAAAGCTGCCCGCTGTTTTACCAAGTGCTTTGGTCAACGACGCTGCCAGCAGTTTGCCACCAGCAAACGCACCCGCACTGGACCCTAGTGAAAAGCCAAGCTGCCCCTCAATTGAGCTGGGAGAAAGAATAAATCCGGCGAGCTTGGTTCCCAAAAACGAGCCAACAGCGCCATTCACGTTCAAGTTAGCGGTTGCGGCGTCGAAACCCTCAAAATTATATTGTTCGCAATCTGGCCGATCGCGGAACCACCAATGGCATTGGCCAACTCACCCTCAATGCCGTCTAAGCCTATTGCTCCAATTAGCTCTCCGGTTAGGAAAGAGGATACCGCCCCAACAGACGCGGTGGCTAGGTTGGCACCAAAATCGGCAAAGGCCTGCTCGAAGACATTTGAGTAATTTTCATCAAGGGGCAAAAATAGGCCCGCAACGGTTTCAGCAATATTGTCCGCTAAAACCCCCGATAGCGTACCGACAACAATTTGCTCCAACTGGCTATTGCCTGCGATCTGTCGGCCCAAGGTGGAGCCAAAAATGGAAGCAAAAGACCCTAAGTCGATAGACTCGCCTTGAATCAAAATTTCGACGTCTACAACTTCATCACCAAAGACACTAGTTGTTGTTGTAAGTTGAACTCCATTTTGAGAGACCCGCCATGGACCCAAAGGGAGCAGTTGAATTTCTCCGTTAGCGTTTTCTCCAGCCTCCACTTTGGTTACAACAAAGTCCTCTTTATCGTAAATTTCCTCAAGCGCCGCTTCCAACATTTCGGCGGTGATTTGACCATTTTCTATTGCGGCAGCGATCTGGCTATCGGTATAATCTGGATTAGTTCTTCGGATTGCTGCGGCCAAGTCAGCTTCCGCCGCAGACTGTGCATCATTCAAAATGTCTGTTATGGGACGCCCATTTACCTCGGGTATCGGCCCATCAGGATCAGCGTTGAATTGAGCAATCGCCTCGTCAGTTTCTGGATCACCAAATCCATTGTCCACAAGCCATTTTTTTGCATAAAGCTGTAAGAGAGTGTTTTCATTGCTCAACGCAAGTTGTTGCAGGGCAGTCGCAAGGGCATCAAGTTGAACCTCTGACCCACCAACTGTAATCGTGAATTCTTGGCCATCATTATATGGTTTAAAATGTATCGAGTAGACTGGTCCATCGTCTTTGTTCCAATCCGTGAACTCAATAAAGCCGTTCTCAATTGTATAGTCACCGCTTTGACCATTGGTTTCTTTTAGGAAGGCCGCGACAGCTGAGGCGATGGTCTCTTGATGATTTTTTAGAAACCCAACGACTGAGCTGTCACCGTTTACAAAGCTCAGCATTGCATCCATTATCCTGCCGAAACCCTCGCTCCCTGCGATTGAACCAGCAGTAACAACGGTAACTAAAGTAGCAGCATTCTTCCAAGGGCCTCCTTTGAGCATGGAAGAGAGAAACTTCTTGCTTGTGAAAAGTTTTTCAACACGCTGCCATGCTTCTCGAGCGATAGCTCCTCCCGCCATGCCACCAGTCAATTCGGTGAGATAACTTGAAATCTCTGCAGCTGCCTCGCCATTTTTTCCAGCGTCGATAAGTTGCTTGACATTGACCACAAGAGCAGCGAAGGCAAGTGTTTCTCCAATAGTTTCTAAGAAACCAATACTCTTTAGGAACTTTTCGGCACCGTGCAATTTTTCAATACTTGATGCCCAATCTTCGGGCTTAGCCAAGTCATGCAAATTATTGAGAGAGGCACCATTAGTGCTATCAAATGCAGGCAAATTTCCACTGCCAGCGGCGTCAAAAAAGGCGGCATTGACTTTGACACTGACCTTACCATCGCTGCCAATCGCAAACTGTACGTTATCTGCGAGGTTTGCCATGGACTTCCCACTAACGTGAGAAACAGAGTCTGAAAGTGCCTTTGCGCGAGCTTCAGAAGGCGACAAACCAGCGGCTTCGTAATCTGCAGCTTGGTTGTCGATGAAGAGCTGAATATCGGCTTTAGGTATGCCGTCAATCGATGTTACATTAGGGTTATCAAGAAGAGCTTGAAATTCAGTGGCGCCAAACACGCGCGTGGGATCAGCAAAAGCGGATAAAGTTATGACGTTGCCATGGGCAGAGCTGGCCAGGTTGTCCGAGGCGGTCGCCCACAGTCCAGGCTGACCGTCAGGGCCTATAGGGTCGTTTAACAGCGACTTCACCTCTGAAGTGGTCCATTCTGTGCCTGGAATTGGCACCTCCACAGCAGAATAGCCCTCATCAACAGCCAACTGGAAAAAGAAGTTACTAAAATCTGAGTTCGATAGAACTCTGCCAACGTCTGTGTTGTTAATTATCGAGACAGCGCCGTTTACATTGGGGACTTCGTTCAGGTTGTCCGCAATGCTTTGCGCCATTGCACCGGTGTTGAACCCATTGACCAAATTGCCGCTGTACAGAACAACCGTTGAGTTCTCCGGAAGGTTAATCGCATGGTTGGCAATAACGTCTCTTACGCCGGCAACAGTAGTTTGACTTGTCACCAAATCGTACAGCGCCTGGGTGCTAGCGGTCCAACCTGCTGTCATTAGACCTCTCCCAACTGCATATTATTTAAGACGGCAGCAGACAGCTCTGCAGTGACGGCCGTATTACCTACAAATTGGTATTGTCCTTTTTCTCCCCAATGGCCAAACTTTCCTTTAGCTCCACATAGAAGTGCCTCCAGAAGACAATTCATGGTTTCAGATACTGACAGCCCAGCAACAGCGACAGGGCCTTCACCATGAATCGCCACCACCTCCCTTGTAACAATTACGTCAATGGACTCTGGTAAACTCTTCTTTTCTTGATCAGTGGCGGCACGCCCAATCTCTCGCCACCCGAACCAACAAGTTAGGGGTTTAGAGGAATTGTCTCGAGGAAACCGGTAAAACGCTTCGGTATACTCGTCGTATGCACCACCAACTCTAACCAGCTCAAGTCCTCTGTCATGATCAATAATTCGGGTTGGTTTTGTTTGCAGTTCGAACACCATTACTCTCCCAGCTCGATCACTGACTTCTCACCCGTTTTGGGGTCGGTTTTGTGCATTTTCAGCTTTTTGCCCTTTAGGGGCCCTTGCACCAGATCCGCCATGCAGACCTGCGCCAGTTTGTTTTCAGCTGTCGCGAACGGCACAATGAAGTCCACAAGCCACAGCTCCACCTCGCCCTCTTTCAGTTCGGGTTCCGCGAGCGGTTTGGCCTCACCTGACTGCTGGGCCTTGATCACCTCCATCACGTCTGTGCCATGGCGCCACTGTTCTGGCTTCAGGCGGCCTTCTTTGCCCATTTCCTCAGCTTGCTCTGGCGTGATGTAAGCCCAGAGCGCAAGGCCCACCACTTGCTCCCCCGCGCGGAACAGGCGGAACTGGTTCAACAGAATGGCGGGCATCAGGTGCCACTCAAGGTCTGCGATCTTGAGGTGTTTGTGGATGAGGCTGCGGGTCATCAGCCACACCATTTCACCCAGCGTGTGGGCAATGGTGGGCGGTGCCGACTTGGCTGGTGCCTGATTGGCAGCAGTTGGCTTGGCCGCGCCGTTGACGGTGGCCGCTTTGGCACCGTTTGCGCTACCATTGTTTTGGTTGTCAGCTGATTTGCTTGTTGGGGCCGGGGTTTTGCTTTGCGCCGGTTTTGCTTCAGATTTTGACACGCTTTTGTTCTCCTGTTTCCGGGTCATGGGCCTTGTGTGCTGACCATAACCCAGCGAACAGGGAACGCGCTATTTCACACGTCTCTGCGGCTGGCATAGACAAACCCCCAATCAATTTTCTGGTCGTTCACCCCTCATGTTCACAGATTGCTCACATAAACTTGAGACGACCGTAGATTGCATTTTAAGAAGTTATTAACCGATGGTGTCAAGTAAACAATTGTGACCATTTAGGGACTAATTGTAGGCACTCTTGAATCTGTAAGAAATTACAGTGAGCTAGCTGAATTGTGGGGCGCAAAATTATTTTTTTTGGTGCATTGGGGTTGCGGCGTTTCACTGTGCCGCGTCAGTGGAAAGGTCGAGTCCGCCCATTTGTTTTTGCCACAGCTGCGCATAGCGGCCATCGGCCTTCAGAAGGCTGGCGTGGTTGCCTTCTTCGGTGACGCGGCCTTCCTCCACCGTAATGATACGATCACACTGGCGGATGGCGGAAAGCCGGTGCGCGATGATGATAACGGTACGGCCCTTGGCGATAACCCCCAGATTTTTCTGGATAATTTCCTCTGATTCGGCATCCAGTGCACTGGTGGCCTCGTCGAGAATAAGGATTTTGGGATTGGTCATCAGCGCACGCGCAATGGCGATACGCTGGCGCTGTCCGCCAGAGAGATTGGCGCCGCGCTCGTCGATTATTGTGTCATATCCTTCCGGCAATTTGAGGATGAAATCATGGGCGCCGGCCATCTCTGCCATGTGCATGACCCGCTCCATGGGCTGGGTTGGGTCACTGAGGGCAATGTTCTCCCGCACTGTGCGGTTGAACAGGATATTTTCCTGCAAAACCACGCCCACCTGGCGGCGCAGCCAGCTGGGGTCTACGAGCGCGAGGTCTACACCATCAACGAGTACTCGGCCACTTTCCGGCACATAGAGGCGCTGCACCAGTTTTGTGAGCGTTGACTTGCCGGACCCGGACGGGCCGACGATGCCGATCATTTCCCCGGGCGGGATGGTCAGGTCAATATTACGCAGAATTTCTGGGCCATCCGGCCGGTAGCGGAAGGTGACATGGTCAAACACCACGCCGCCCCTGAGCGCCGGCAGGTTTGTGCGGTTGGGGTTGTATTGCGGTTCGGTGGGTGTGTTCAGAATATCGCCCAGGCGCTCCACCGAAATGCGCACCTGCTGGAAATCCTGCCACATCTGCGCCAGCCGAATAACGGGCGAGGACACCCGACCCGCCAGCATGTTGAAGGCAACCAGCTGGCCAACGGTAAGCTCCCCACCCATCACAAGTTGCGCACCGATGTAAAGAATGAGGGCCGTGGCAATTTTATTGATGAACTGGACGGTTTGTGAGCCCCAGTTGCCAAGCATGGCGGCGCGAAAACTTGCACCCACATATCCGGCGAGTTGTTTTTCCCACCGGCGTTGCATCTGGGATTCGACCGCCATGGCCTTCAAAGTTTGCACGCCGGTTACACTTTCAACCAAAAATGCTTGATTTTCTGCACCGCGTTTGAACTTTTCGTCCAATTTTGCACGCAATGGCGGTGTTACAAAGATGCTGACAAGCACATAAAGTGGCAAACTCGCGAGCACAATGATGAGGAGTGTTGGGCTGTAGAGATACATCACGCCCAGGAAAACGACGGTAAAAAACAGGTCGATGACGAGTGTGACCGAACTGGACGTAAGGAAATTCCTTATATTTTCCAATTCTCTAACACGCGCAACACTTTCGCCCACCCGCCGGGTTTCGAAATAGGCAAGTGGCAGGCCCAGCAAGTGCCGAAACAGACGCGCACCAAGCTCAACGTCAATGCGGTTTGTTGTATGACTGAAAATGTAAGTTCTAAGAGCTCCCATCAAAACTTCAAACAAGCTGACTGCGATCAGCGCAAATACCATTACGTCAAGTGTTGTAAGCCCTCGGTGTACAAGGACTTTGTCAACAATGACCTGGAAAAAGAGCGGGGTCATCAGCGCAAAAAGTTGCAGGAAAAAACTGGCAACCAGCACCTCGCCCAAAATTTTGCGGTACCGCACCAAAGGCGGAATGAACCAGGTGATATCGAATTTGCGTGCGGCACCGGCAATTTGGGCCCGTGTCGTCATTAAGATAGGTCGACCTGACCATACGGCTCCGAGCTGATCCAGGCTTATCGTTCGCGGCTTGCCCTCGGATGGGTGCTGTACCAACGCTTTCTGATCGTCTGCCTGGGCAATAATGAAAAAGCTACCATCACGGTGGCTGGCAATGGCGGGTAACGGCAAAGATTTCAATTCATCAGCGGAAGATTTTTTGTGGGATGCTTTAACGTCCAGCCGCTTTGCAAGCCTGACGATATCATCGGCATCAAGCAGCTCTTCGCCTTTGCCAGACTGATGTTTCAATTGGGCCGGTTCAGCGCCGACTTGTAAGAATTTCAGAATGAGCGTTAGGCATGCCAGCCCGGTGTCTGACGGCATTTGTGCCCCGACTGACGGTGTGCCACTAGGCTGATTCATACTCTCGACCCCAAATACGCGCACTGCAGTTGCAATGGCTAACCACAATTAAAAGTAGTTGGTGTCTAATAGTCACCAATTGGCATGAGCGTCAAGTGGAGCCTCAAAGTAGTGATCCAGTTTGTAATAACCGCTTGGCAGCAGTTTCAAAGAAGGTACATGGCGTACGTGCCGCTCAAAATGTCTCTTAGTCATCGAGTGTGTAAGCGATAACGTAGCCACCCTTGCCGTCTACAACCGCTTGCGAGTCGATATACCTGTTCGTCGCTGGATCACGCGGATAGCGCCAAGTCGGGTTGGGAACAGTGACGATCAAATATTGCTTGCCGTTTTGGTTTGACCGGTAAGTCATAGGAGTTGCAAGGCCGTTTCCAGGCAATTTCGCCTGCCACTTAACTTCACCGGTGCGCACGTCATAGGCCCGAACCTTTTCGTCCATTGTAGAACTCAGGAAGGTTAGACCGCCCCGGGTCGTCAAAGTTCCCGCGCGCACGGCCGTGCCAACCTCAAGAGGGATACCAGAACGCATACCAAATGGGCCAGATTGGCTCATATCACCGGCGGGCCTGCTCCACAGCAACTCCTTGGTATTAAGGTCAATCACGGCAATCTGCGACCAAGGTGGTTCAAAACATGGGGCCTGCGTTCCAAGGCGCGACATGAAAGGCTGTGGATAACCGTAGGCCTCGATGCGTCGGAAATCGTAAGGATTGTCCGGGTCGGCCTCACCCAGTTCCGGCATGGGTGCGTCATCTTCATACCGCACATTCGGGTGATTAGGGCCCAGCACAAATTGCGCAATCGGCCCTACTTCTGCGACTTGCTGTTTGGTAACCATCACCAATCGATGCGCCAGCATCATTGGTGCGGCAACGAGCAAACCATTATCGGCATCCACCGACACACTGCCCCAATTGAAACCACCAAAATTGCCCGGGTAAAGCATCGTGCCTGTCTGAGTGATGCCTGTTGCATATGAGGGCGGTGTATACATCCCCTCATAATTCATGGTGCGATATTCAATCCGGCAGACCATTTGGTCAATCGGTGTCAGTCCCCACATGTCCTTCTCATGCCGGTACGGATGGAAATCAGGCAGGGGTGAATCGGGCTGTGTCGGGGAAAGTTGCTCCCCGTCAATGTCCCCGCCTTGCGGCGCAGGCTTTTCGTGGATGGGAAACACAGGCGTTCCGTCGCGGCGATCAAGCAGGAAAATGTCACCCATCTTGGTCGGTACAGCAACTGAGGGGATCAGCGCGCCGTCTCGGCGCACATCAACAAGCACCGGTTGGGCCGGCACGTCATAATCCCACACGTCATTGTGCACTGTCTGATACTTCCAGCGTTCACGCCCCGTGGCGGCGTCGATGGCCACAACAGCAGAGGAATAGTCCTTCTCAAACTCGCGTCTGACACCACCAAAATAGTCTGGTGGCGGGTTCCCGGTCGGCGCATAGATCAAACCCAATTCGGCGTCATAACTCATGATTGACCAAACATTGGGGGTGCCAGGCGTATATGTCTCCCCCTCAGCCGGAAAACCGTTGTTTTCGGGGTTACCAAGGTCCCAGGCCCAACTCAGTTCGCCAGTCATGGCATTGAATGCGCGCACAACACCAGAAGGGTGCCCAAGATCCTGTGTATCGGCAACTTGACCTCCTACAACAAGATTATCACCTGCTACCAGGGGCGAGGATGTCACCCAATATTCGAACCGTTCGTGATTGTCGCCCATGCCTGCCCACAGATCGACGACGCCGTTATCGCCGAAGTCAGAGCATAGTTCACCTGTTTCGGCATTGACGGCGAGGATAGTGGCAGCAACTGTGGACGTCACGACGCGCTTTGAGCACTGCCCAGTATAATCCATTGGTGCTTCATGATATCCCACACCGCGGCAGGTTCGGGCGTACTGGTTTTCCATCGGCGGCTGAATACCGTGATCATATCGCCAGATCTCTTCGCCAGTGGAGTCATCAAGTGCGATCATCACGTTGCGGGCAGTACACAGATACAATCGGCCATCGATATTCAGCGGAGTCGCTTTGAAGTCCTCCTCAACGCCGGTACGATAGCGCCAGGCTTCTTTCAGTCCCCCCACGGTTTCGGCATTAATATCCTCTATTGTAGCGAAGCGGGTGCCACCTTCCGTATTGCCATAGTGTCGCCAATCATCGACGGATGCGACAGCGTCTCCGGGCCGGACTGTGCCCTCTCCATTCTGAACGTACCCCTGAACGCTGGCGAGAAATAGCACCAGCAGTGAAGCAAGTGATGGACCACCGACCCACCAATTGCTTGGAGTTTTTTTCAAAACACTTTGCCCGGACGCGCCCCGCTTCGATTGAAGTGTTTGACGATACCACGGCGTGAAAAACCAGGCGCCGAGACCAAGCCACATAGCCAATCGCGGTAACAGGGCCAGAAAGTGCAGTCCAGCCTCGAAGAGCGCCCAAACGAGTGTCACTCCAAGAAACGCTCCGAACAACTTTGCCGCTTTATCGTTCCGTCGGATCAAAAGAATGCCAACTGCTATGATCGTCACTCCGGACAGCAAGTAATACAGACTGCCACCCAGATGGATAAGGAAACCGCCGCCAAGGCCAAGCAGTAAACCGACTATCGCAAGGGCCAAAATGAAGACCCAATGCAACACACTCGATAAATTCATTTCCTCATCCCCTTGTTAACAGGCTCGTCGCAGACCGCCGATCAAAGTGGAAAGACCGAAGCGCCTCCGTCGAGAATAAGGCCCTGCCCCGTCATGAAATCACTTTCACGCGAAGCCAGGAAGACCGCGATGCCCTCCATATCTTCCAACTCTCCAATGCGACCGATCGCCGATCGCCGGCGCGCAGCATCCTGAAACTGCTGACTGGTATCTAGCGACATTTCGGTCTCAATAAAACCAGGCATGATGGCATTAACACGAATGCCCGCGTGCCCAAGTTCCATTGCCATTGCTTGTGTCAATCCAATTACAGCTGCCTTGGTTGTAGAGTAACCCGCGGCGCCCCCGCTACCTATCTTGGCAGCAATCGAAGACGTTACAACAAGTCGACCTGGAATATTATTTGCCACCATATAATCGCTCACCGGGCCCCACGTCTGAACCACACTCATCAAGTTCAAGTCGATTGTATCAAGCCACGCTTGCCTGCCAACCTTGCTGGATAGTCCACGAAAACCACCACCTCCAGCATTTGCAAAACAACTGTCTACCCTGCCAAAGCGTTCTATTGTTTTCGCGAAGACTTCCGCAATTGCTTCTTCGTCCGTCACGTCGCAGGCAAAGGCCTCCACCTCACCGCCCAGCTCGCGCAGTTCTTCCACGGCAGCTAAGTTTTTCTGTTCATTGCGGCCCCATATCGCGACTTTTGCGCCAGCCTTAACCAGTCCGCGGCAAAAAGCCAAACCAAGTCCGCCGTTTCCGCCTGTTACAATGGAAACATGTCCTGTGAGATCGAACACGATGGATACCCCTTATTCTATACCGTTATTTTTGAAATTTCGTGATGAGACGAACGAGTTAGTGGGTGCGGTTTGAAGCCCTATCAGGTTCCCGTCGGGATCGCGCCCAAACATGATTTGCCCACCATCCATCGGAACAGGCTCGGTCTCAACTTTACCGCCTGCGAATACTAGAAGCTCTCGCGCCGCGGCAATGTCAGTAACGTCAAATACGATCATATTGTACCCGTTTGCATCGACCGGGCGCGGCGTTTCGCGGTCTTCAGTTGGATGGCTGTGGAATTGAAAGATCTCCAGTTCGAGATTGCGGATTTGGAACCAAGCCGCTTCAGCAGACATGCCCTCAAGACCGGCAACTTTGTCGGACTTTTCGCCTTCCATACGTAGGAATGGCCACTGCCCGAAACGTCGGAACTCAGGCTGCCCGAGGAACTTTGCATAAAACTCTGAGAGACGGTCTATATCAGGGGTAGCGAGTGCTACCTGTCGGATGCGATATTTGTTTTTTGGGGGCTGAGGTAAGTTGAGCTGCGCAACATCAACTTGCTCGATTTCTGCAATCAGTCCATCAAAATCCCGAGAGTAAGAGTAATAAACAGGGTTTTTAGGGTTCAGCTGCTGCATTTCCCGGTCCCCCAAAAACCGGGCACCACCCGCCAGGAACTTATCATACGCTTGGGTCTCTTGGTCGACTTGATAGCAGACATGCATAATACCTGGGCCTTGCACAGCCATCTCTGGCGTGGCTTTGGCTTCGTTTGAAGGTTGAGCAAATGTCATGAAACGAATTTGAGCGTTCACACTGCGCATCATACGAGTTTGAACTTCGACGTTGTCGCGGCCGGCTAACTGATCAAACGCTGCATTCAGTGTGATCGCGCTATTATCGACCTGTGCAAGGCCGACGGCTTCTGAGTAGAGCGCTGCAGTTTGGTCCAAGTCACTAACCGTCGCACCGACCCATCCCACACCTTTAATGACGGAGTCTCCAGGTAACTCTGAGGTGCTGGGTCCGCAAGCGCTGAGGCTAAGAATGCCCGCTAATATTATCGGCAAATTCAACAATTTCATCGAACACTCCTATGCGAGTTTTCCTTAGCCGAACAACCTCGTTACCCATTCCGGCTGTACTGCGTCAGTATGATTTTAATTTACTATAAGTCAACATAGTGATGTATTTTTCTTGTATTTCTTCTACTTTACAGCCATTTTCAATATGGTAGTATACAATTAATTTACTTAATTGAGTGGAGGGAACCACATGAGAACCATCAATTCCGCCTTATTGGCAGGAGTTAGCAGCATCGCGTTCTGCCTGGCGCAGCCGGCCGTTGTCGCGCAAGATTCGGACACAGAGGAAGCGTTTGAACTGGACGAGATCATCGTGACAGCGTCGAAGCGCCCGGCAACACTGCAGTCGACACCGATCGCTGTGTCCGTCACAACCGCAGCGCAAATTGAAGATGCGCAGGTACGGGATTTGCTCGATTTGCAAACTCTGACCCCGTCGCTTCGCGTAAGGCAGACCAGCCTGTCTTCCGTTACCACTTTTATTATCCGCGGATTTGGTAATGGCGGCGCCAACCCCGGGATCGAACCATCGGTTGGCGTCTTCATTGATGGGGTGTATCGTTCGCGGGCAGCCGCTCAAATTGCCGATTTGCCAGACCTTCAGCGTGTGGAGGTCCTCAGCGGCCCACAGTCTACTCTGTTTGGTAAAAATGCTTCTGCTGGGGTTATCAGTATCGTTACGAGCGAACCGCAATTTGAATTTGGTGGTGTCGCCGAACTTTCCTATGGCAACTTGGATGCTGTCGTGGCCAAAGCCAGCATCACCGGCCCGTTGAGCGATACCGTCGCCTTCAGCATTGGCGGCAGTTTTAACCGCCGCGATGGCTATATCGACGATATCATTATTAACCAGGATATTAACGATCGAGACCGCTTCGCGGTTCGTGGCCAACTTCTTTTTAAGCCGAGCGAAGACTTCAAACTTCGCGTAATTGCTGACTACGACAAGATCGACGAGGTCTGCTGCGGGGCAACAAATGTGGTGGATGGCCCCACTGGCGCTGTTGTACGGGCAGTTGGCGGACAGTTCATTGCGAACGATGGTCTGTCACTGCAGAGCACGGTGAATTTTGCACCGACTAACAAACTCGAAAACTACGGCGTTTCTGTTCAGGCCGATTGGTCAACGAACTCGATCAATTGGACAGGTATCGGTTCCTATCGCGGCTCTGATACATTTGTAAACCAGGACAGTGATTTCACTAGCCTGAACTCAATCGGCACCAACATCAATACGGTCGACACGCAGACATACACCGCAGAGTTGCGGGCCGCTTCTGATTATGACGGGCCGCTGAATTTCTTGGTCGGTGGCTTCTTGTTTCACGAGACGATTGATCAAGGGGCAGACTTTGGAAATGGTGAGGGCTTTCTGCTGTTTGCCAATGCCGTAACAGGCGGCGCATACAGCGCGCTTGAACCCACCTTAAGAGCGCTTGTGCCAGGTATCCCTGAAGGAAGTTTTGGTGGGGTCGGCCAAGGGCGTACGCTCGACTATGATTATGAGAATACGTCTTTCTCCATCTTCGGCCAGCTCGACTTTGAGATCACCGACAGACTTACATTTACAGTTGGTGCAAACTATACCGAAGACGAAAAACAGGTGGTTTCGAACAATGTCAGCACTGACGTGTTTTCGGGCATCGACCTGGTGCAAGCCGGTTTCAACTTAGCGATTGCCCAAGGCGCGCCTCCGGCGATTGCCAGCGGATTGGCTTCGGATCCTGCGACTAACCCGTTCCTCGGTTTGCGTGCACTGCAGTTCAACCCGCCTTACCTCAACTTTCCAAACGCAGTTGAAGACGGGAGGACCGACGATCAGGACCTGGCCTACACGCTTCGTCTTTCTTATGATGCGTCAGATAACGTTAGCCTTTATGCGACATATGCAACCGGGTTCAAGGCCTCTTCATTCAACCTGTCGGCCAACAGTGCCCCGTTCGCGGCCGACTTTGTGCCAGGGTCCCCATTCCAGACACCGGCGCCAGCTGCGTCGCCCATTCGTGATGCAGGGATTGCGCCGCCAAATCTGGTAACCGGTTCACGTTTTGCGGGTCCTGAAGAGTCGAAAGTTTATGAGATCGGGATCAAAGGACGCTGGGACGAGCTTGCCTTCAACCTCGCACTTTTCGACCAAACGCTGGAGGGGTTCCAGGCCAACGTTTTCACCGGCACCGGGTTTATCCTTGGCAACGCAGATGAGCAATCGGTGAAAGGGTTTGAGCTCGACACCAGCTTCTTCCCTTTGCCTGGACTCACTCTAAGAGCGGCCGTGACGTACCTGGACTCGTTGTTTGACAGCTTTCCGGACGGAAACGCCCTATCACCGAGCTTCACTGTTGTTCCAGCCGACCTTAGCGGAGAACGCCCAGTCGGCGTACCAGAATGGTCGTTTAGTTTTGGCGGCACCTATACGGTGGATATCAGTGACGATGCTTCGCTGCGGTTCCATACAGATTATCAGGTTGAAAGCGACGTTGACATCGTAAACGGCTTATCGACTTTCCAGCGCGGTGTAAGCAACCTTAACGCATCCGTCACTCTAGGCCTTTCAAATGGTCTGGAACTGTCACTCTGGGCAAGAAATCTAACCGATGCGGCGTACCTCAACGCTGTCTCACCAGCTGTTGGGCAACCAGGTTCGCTGGTGGGCTTTCGCAACCAGCCAAGGACCTACGGTGGACTGGTGAGATACCGCTTCTAGAGACAATAAACCACGGCGCAGGGCAAACCCTTCAATGCCCTGCGGCTTTTTTCGGGACAGGTAAATCCATAACCTCAGACGGCTGCTTTACCTTGAGCTGACGTCCAAGCATATCGCTACGCAAGCCACTAATACTGCCGAGTATCATCGAAACAGTGATATCTTCGACCTTTTGACGGTCCATGCCGCTGCGCACCAGAAAATCGCCAGCCGCAGCAGGCAATCCAAAGGAAATCTCTGTTGCAGCAATCGCTATATCGAGTGGCATGCCAAACAGCTCTGCCGTCACTTCCGAGAAATACTCAATAGATGGTTCCCGTTCATATTGGGTTGGATTCTGATCCCTTGTAACGTTCGGATACGCCTGCAATCGCTCAATAATCAATCCGCGATCTTCGATGTAGAGCAGGTAGGCGCGTGTCACTTTGCGAACGAGGTCTTCATATGTTTCGGCACCTTCGATAGCCTCAAGCTGCTTCAAACGCAGATGTCGATACTCTCTGTTAAGAAGAGCCTTTAGTAGCGCAACAAGCGTGCCGAAGTAGCGATAAATCAGAGTTTTGCTGACGTGCGCATGCTCCCCGATCGCCTCCAAGGAAAGATCGGCTGTCCCTTTTTCAGCAATCAGGGCGGCGGCACTGTCAAGGATCATTGACTTGCGCTTTTCTGGACTGAAGCGACGGACTACTGGCGGTGGCTTCTCGCTATTTATATCTCATCCAATCATTTTGAAGGTGGTATTGCGCTTAACATTCTGACGCGAATCCCAAACCTGATCAAGCCTGTAGGTGACTGGATTTTCAGCGTAATTGCTTTGGCTAATGAGCATTTTTTCCTGCTGATGCGCAGAAATAGTAGCGCTTTTTTAAGGAATCTACGCCTTGGTTGGTTGAAGGAGTACCAAGGTATCGCACTTCGAGAAGCACAATTAGTTTATGCTGCCATGGAGTAGCTGCTCAATTCAGGCGCGAAACTCCCTCAATTTGGGAGGGACACATTCTCAGATATAGTGAGAAAAAACCGCGAATTCTCATAATAAATGAGAATAACATTCGGCAATGTTTCAATTGAGGCGCACCCATTTGGCAGCTTTGCATGATTAAACTCAAACCAGCTGCACACAACCCATGCAAACCTCCAAAAAACCGACCTTTTTCAACCCAAATCAAATCTCAATTAAGTCAGAAGACAAAATCGTCTGCAGTCACTGACGAAGAATTAACTCCGGACAAAATGATGATGTTACCAGTACCGTCACTGATTGATGTGTCAGACCCCGTCTGAGTTATCACCAACTGGGCAAATGTGAGCGCAGTAGCAGAAAGATCAATCAAGTCCTCACCATCTGAAAAATCGTTAACAACGTCTTGCCCCCAGTTGTCTGCAAAAACAAACGTATCAACTCCTGCGCCGCCAGTGATGGTATCGTCACCGTTGCCACCGTCAATGACGTCATTACCCGACCCGCCGTCAATCACGTCGTTCCCTGCTGAGCCGATGACGGTGTCATTGCCATCCCGTAAATTGATCTGGCTGATACCAATCAGTGTCGTGGCACTGAAGTCCATGGAATCGGTATAGGACGTGGCACCTTGAATGATCACACCCGTGTGACCACCGGCATCGATGGTTTCGACATCGCCCGCACCGAATTCGCTAATGCCAATGACGACATTGTCCGCTGTCGCCAGTATCTGGTCTGTTCCGGCATCGCCAAAGAACCTGTCTTCACCACTCGACAAGCCGACAAGGAAGGTATCGTCCCCGTCACCGCCTCGCAGCACATCGTTGCCTGACCCACCGTCGATAACGTCATCACCAGCTGAACCCGTGACACTGTCAAAGCCGCCCAGCGTATTGATCTGGGTGATGCCAACCAATGTTGTTGCACTGAAGTCCAATGAATCGGGCGAGGAATAATGCCCCTGAATGATCACACCCGTGTGGCCACCTGCACTGATCGTCTCGACATCACCTGCGGCAAAGTTGCGCATGCCAATTATGACATTGTCCGCTGTTGCAAGAACCTGGTCTGTTCCGGCATCGCCAAAGAACCTGTCTTCGCCGCTCGATAGGCCAACAAGGAAGGTGTCGTCACCATCACCACCCCGCAGCACATCATTGCCAGGCCCACCGTCGATAACGTCATCACCAGCTGAACCCGTAACATTGTCAAAGCCCCCCAGCGTATTGATCTGGCTGATACCAACCAACGTTGTTGCACTGAGGTCAATATTATCTGGTGACGAATAGTGCCCCTGAATGATCACACCCGTGTGGCCACCCGCACTGATCGTCTCGACATCACCTGCAGCAAAGTTGCGGAAGCTGATGATCGCATCGTTAGCAGTTGCAAGGATGGTGTCATCACCGTTGCCGCCAATGAAAACATCCAGTCCTGCGCCTGTGCCAACTTCAAATGTATCATTGCCATCACCGCCATTAAGGACATCATGTCCGGCTCCGCCCACAATCACATCATCACCGGCAGAGCCGACAATCGTGTCCTGACCGTTCCCAAGATCAATCCGCCCAATTCCAGTCAGAGTTGTGTTGCTGAAGTCGATGGAATTTGAAGTGGAACCGAGTCCTTGAATGGTAACACCGGTATGTCCGCCAGAACTGATTGTCTCGACATCACCACCATCAAAATGGCTGATACCAATCACGGCATTGTCCGTTATCGCCAGTATCTGATCTGTTCCGGCCCCACCAATGAACCGGTCTTCACCGCTCAACATGCCAACTAGGAACGTGTCATTTCCGTTGCCACCCGTCAGGCTATCATTACCTTCGCCGCCGGTGATTGTGTCGTCGCCGTTGCCACCATCAATGACATCACTGCCGGATCCGCCGTCGACCACGTCATCACCAGCTGAGCCTATCAGAGTGTCGTTGCCATTCCGCAAATTGATCTGCGAGATGCCAACCAGGGTCGTCGCACTGAAGTCTATGGAATCCGTGTAGGAAGTGGAACCTTGAATGATCACACCCGTGTGGCTACCGGCATCGATGGATTCGACATCGCCCGCACTGAATTGGCTGATACCAATCACAACATTATCGGCTGTCGCCAAAATCTGGTCGGTTCCAGCTTCACCAAAGAACCTGTCTTCACCGCTCGACAAGCCAACAAGGAAGGTGTCATTGCCGTCACCACCCCGCAGCACATCATTACCGGTCCCGCCGTCAACAACATCATCACCAGCCGAGCCTGTGAAATTGTCCCAGCCGCCAAGCAAATTGATCTGGCTGATACCAACCAGGGTCGTCGCACTGAAGTCTATGGTACCAGACGAGGAAGGGTGACCCTGAATAGTCACACCTGTGTGGCCACCTGCACTGATCGTCTCGACATCACCTGCGCCGAAGTTGCGGAAACTGATGATCGCATCGTTAGCAGTTGCAAGGATGGTGTCATCACCATTGCCGCCAATGAAAACATCCCGTCCCGAGCCTGTGCCAACTTCAAACGTATCATTGCCGTCACCGCCATCAAGGACATCATGTCCGGCTCCGCCCACAATCACATCATCACCGGCAGAGCCGACAAGCGTGTCGTGGCCATCCCCAAGATCAATCCGCTCGATGCCGATCAGGGTTGTATTGCTGAAGTCAAGATCATCGAAATAGGCACCAGCGTTCCAGTCACGACCAACGATGGTGACGCCCGTGTGACCGCCTGCATCAATAACTTCAATACTGTCGATACCTGACCGGACAGCCTGATTGGTATCACTCAACAAGCCAATCGCCACATTATCTGCAGTTGCAAGGATGGTGTCATCACCATCTCCACCCGAATAATGATCAAGGCCATGGTTCAGACCAACTTCAAACGTGTCGTCACCAGTGCCGCCGTCCACGACGTCATCACCGGCCCCGCCGATAATTACATCGTTGCCCGATCCGCCAGACAGAACGTCGTTACCATCTTCCCCCGACAAGGTGTCGTTACCAACTCCACTGCTGACGGTGTCAGAACCTCCACCAGCAAAAACTTGCTCGTCTAAACTTGAGCCTGTCAACTGGTCTCCGGTGGAACCCATATTTATCACTAAAGAGAGAACGTTGGTGAAGGTGATAGCCTCAAGGTTCCAACTGAAGGCCGTATTGATGGCGTTAATCGTAAGAGTATCGGGGCTATCCAGTTGTATGATTTCTGCGTCTGCCGCGGAAAAAGTCGTATTTCTCAGCGAAAATGAATTGACCCCCGAACCAAGACGAATGATGTCTGTGCCTTCTTCACCATGGATAACATCGTCCCCTTCCCCCAAGCCAATTTGGAAAACATCGTCACCATTGCCACTATGCAGAGTGTCTACACCAAACCCGCCGCTAATTGTGTCAGCCTGACTACTGCCTACGACCAGGTCGTTCCCCATTCCTGCATCAATATAATCAATATTTTGCAGAGTTGCTGAGCCAAAGTTCAGCGTGTCGTCCCCCGACGTGCCCATGATAGACACACCAGTAAAACCATTTGCAGAGACTTCTTCGGCACTAGTCGCAACAAAGTTGGACAAGCGGATAGACATGTTATCCGCCGACGCCGCAATGATGTCGTATCCACCTAACCCGAAGTATTCTGCAAAGCCATCGATCGGGTCTACCAGGAACGTATCATTGTTCTCTGTTCCATTAACATCTTCAGTGTTGGAAGGGTTGCTGGGCAACGAAGACAATATATTGCCAATATCAACCAGAATGAGACCGGGGCTGAATGTGCCTGTGGCAACATCATAAACACCGTTATCAAACTGGATTTTTTCAATGCCATTAAAACTTTCTTTGTCGTTGAAATCGACGTTTCCGGCATAATAGTTCAAGCCATTTCCGGTTTGATCCATCCCAGACTCGGAGATGCCCCAAACCACGAGCTCATTCGACCACCATGCCGTATAGGCGATCGCGAAATCATAGCCTGAGGTAAAAGCAGTGTCCCGCCATCCGGCTTCATCAGCATTTGTGCTCAGATTTGGATTGAAGGTACCCTGGTAGACCAAAATATCGTTTCCGGCGCCACCGTGAATTGTGTCACTAAGATCACCGCCGAATATAGTGTCATCACCATCACCACCTACAAGGACTTCTCTGTCCGATCCACCGATGATGAGATCATTCCCCAATCCCCCGATTAATATGCCAGCATGTTCCGAGACAATTGTGTCATCGCCGTTGCCACCATTGACAAAATCGCGGCCCGTGCCCGCGTCAATGTAATCGTCTCCGTCACCACCATCCAAGACATCCTTGCCACTGCCACCAAATATCGTGTCGGCGCCGTCATCGCCTCTCAGCTTGTCTTCTCCGTCGTTGCCCACCAATAAATCGTTGCCGGATTGGCCGTACAACGAGTCTGCACCCTGCGCACCGATCAATGCATCATTACCGCCATCCCCTTCGAAGGGCGAGGCCTCTTGTTCGGTAAGCACAAGAACATCGTCGTTCGCTGTCAAGCTGACGGCAGTTGAATCAAATTGCGAAGCTGCAACTGGTTGACCATCAAGCATATTGCCGGAGCTGTTGCCCCATCCAACAACAATACTGTCCTCTGGAACACCCAGGACAGTATTGTTGTTAAACTCAACTATTGATGTGGTTTCATTGAACAACCCTATTACCAGGTGCAAGCGATCAGCTGGGATCGCTGTCGCGTCAAAATGGTTATTTTCGACGACAATCGTACCAGGCTCGCCGCCATTACGAGACGAATCGTAATAGATGAAACGGAAATTGTCTGCGTGCTCACCTCTGATAAAATCATTATCATAGACGAGCAGATCACCACCACCGGTTGCATCGACATGATAGCTGGCAGACCCATTACCGTCTTCAACATAGTTGTTGTAAATGATGGTTCGGTCCGTAGCTACGGACTTGATATGGTGACCGTGAATATTTCCACTGAAATAGCTATTTTCCACGATGAGCTCGGCGCCATGAGCATATATGCCGTGAGAAAATCCATCAGTGCCATTCCCAATAAATTCTGAATTATAAACATGCACAGACGCACTATGACTGTCTGCCAGAATGCCGTTGTGGTTACCCTCGAAACGAGAGTCCACCACCGTCAATGAGCCTTCTTGATGCCGTATGCCCGCTGCATTTCTGCTCAGATTGTTAGCGCCCTGGAACGTGATATTTTCGATATATATATTGAGGTTGGCGTCACCACCTGTAACCAGGGCACCCTTAGCAACATTGTTGATATCAAACACGACATTGCCGACGCCGATGATCTGAATGTCATGAGAAATGATGATAGGGTGCTTATTGTCGCCTTGGGGGTGGTACTCGTTCCCTTCGAATACATAGGTGCCCTCATATACCATGATGGTGTCACCTGCAGAGGACGCAGCATAGGCCTCCTGCACCGTTGCATACTGCTTGCCAGCACCCACTTCCAGCACGACCCCTGATCCAGTTGGTGTCGTGACACTATTCCAAGTAAAGCCTGAAATTGATGGCATTATATTCCCCCAGAAATTTGCCTGATATGCAATTAAAGGGCGTACTGTACACTAAATTTATAGTTACATGTACACTAAAAAATCAGCAGGCCGTTCGGTGCATGATCAGATACCTAACAAGCTGCGTAGATTGAGTATGTCGAGTAAGACATGGTGTTGGATATTTAGGAGAAATTCAGTCCGGTCACCTTGAGATGTTTTTAGCCGGGCGAATTCCTCCCACATCCCATATTATGCGCAAAGGCGGCGAGATTCTCACTAACGTGAGAAATTTCTCACTAATCCTGAAAACCTGCAAAAGGGAAAGTGGTGGGCCCGGAGGGACTTGAACCCCCGACCAATCCGTTATGAGCGGACCGCTCTAACCAGCTGAGCTACAGGCCCTCACCACGGCGGTGTGGTAGCAAAAGGCTGCCGCCATGAACAGCCCCAAATTTGCTCTTGTCAAAAAAAACTATGTGCTGATGTCAGAGTGCGTCGATTTCTTCACGCAGGCGCGTGCCCCGATCGGTGACAATTTTTTCAAGTGTCTGTACACGCTCACGCAAATCATCAAGCTCGGCACGTGTTTTGTCATCCACGTCAGCCTGCTTGTTCTGCTGTTCTTTAATTTGCGCCTTTTGTCGACGCTCCAGAAAGCCGAATGTGAACACCATGGCAATGATGATAAGGACAAATATCTTGCCGTCCATTGTATGATCCCCTGCTGTTTTTTTGTCGTTGGTAGTTGGCCTACCCTTTTATGGATATTGGGAGCGTTGCCCGGTTTTGCAAGCATGCAGGGGCTTCTGCCGGTATCAGTACTAAGGCTTTATTAACCAAAATACCCCTAAGCTTCTGACACGGAAGACTTTCTGTTTCGACTTCGAAACGAAAAGTGCAACCCTGTCAGGCAAGAACCACATGAAAACGACTAAAGCCCCTGCATTAAAACTGCACACCCCATATGCTGTAACAATCCATATGTTCGCGATGCTGTTGTTCTCTGTCGCCGCGGCAATTGTGGCTTCAGGTTACGCCGCCGCTCAGTCGGGCGGATCACTGCGTATTGTTAATCTCAACTATTTCGACAGCTTTAGCCGCGTGATGGTTCCCGCTACCTCTATGGTTATTCAAAACGGTGAAATCGTCGCCGTGAATGACGACCAGTTTGGCTGCAGCATGTGTGAGGAAATTGATCTTGCAGGCGGCTATGTCATCCCTGGTCTTATTGACTTGCACCAGCATTTGGGCACAGGCGGTTTTGGTGCGCTGGACACGAGTGGCCGCGTGTCTCTGTTCCGCAAGAACCTTTATTGGGGCATCACAACCGTATTCAATCCATCTGTTCCGGATGACGTCCGCAGGGCTCTTCAGGCCGCCGTGCGCAACGCACCGGCACGCTTCCCCCGCTTTATCACCGCAGGTCGGCACATCGGCCCGGAAGGCGGGTGGGGTGATTTGAAAACAGCCACAGTCGGTGGGCTAAAGGCTGCCATTAACGCGCAAATCAACGGCGGTGCCGCGATTATCAAACTGTCGTATGATGACAAAGCATGGCTTACCGGCGAGGCCATGCCGCTGTTTTCCGAACAGGCCATGAAGAACGCCATTGATTACGCCCATCAGCGGGAGCGCCGCGTGTTCATTCACACAAACCAAGTGGCACTTGCCAAAAAAGCGCTGCGCGCAGGAGCAGACGGCATAACGTCTGGTTTGATTGTGGGCGAAGTTGACGAAGAGTTTATAAACCTGATGCGATCACGGCGGGCTGCCTATATGGCAACTTTCTCAGCTTATGCGGCCATGGAGGACAACCCGGCTGCGGCCATTCGCCAGAAAGCGTTCGACCCCGACATGGTTAATCGCTCGGGGCTCTATACAAGCCTGAGTTCGCCCATAATGCGTCAAAACTGGCGCGATTGGTATCCGCTCTCCAGCATGGTGGTGCGGCAAAAGCGTGTTTTGCAATCAAACACCGCCAAACTGATCAACGCGGGGCTGAACGTGGGCATCGGCAGTGACGCCGGCACACCCGGTGTAATATTCGGGGCAGCCCTGCCGGACGAAATGCAACGCCACGTGGATATGGGTGTGCGCCCCGCCGATGTTCTGTATCTTGCCACCAGTGGAAACGCCCGCATTCTCTTTTTGGCAGACAGAGTGGGGTCCATTGCAGTTGGCAAGCAAGCTGATCTGGTTCTTCTGCGGCAAGACCCAACACAATCAGTCAATGCCCTAAAAACCGTTGAATACACAGTGCGGGCGGGTCAACTGGTGGCCCGGTCGGAGTTTTAACCGCGCTCGAACAATCCATAAAATTTTAGCCATCTCTTCTCCCAAGGGCACGTCTGTGGCATACTGCCCGATGGGTAAAGTCTTGCTGCACCTGGGGAGGTGCGCCAAATGCAGGGCAACAGAATTGGTGCTGATTGATGGTGAACTCTATCAATACAAACGCTGGTGCGCTTTTTGGCGCCCAGAATTTGCGTAGTGCGTCAAACGCGCTTGGCGAAACACGCGAGCAAATTTCCACAGGCCGCCGGGTCAACGGACCCGACGACAACGCCGCCATATTGGCAATTTCTCAAATTCTGGAAAGCGATATCGCAGGCCTGAACGTTACCAAAGATTCAATCAACCGCGCGATTTCGACGGCTGACGTGTCTATCGCTGCTGGCAATGCAGTGTCGAACCTGCTGCTTGATCTAAGGGAAACTGCTCTGCAGGCGTCGGACCCTGGCCTTGATGATGATAGCCGCCGCATCTTGAACGACCAGTTCACTGCGCTCAGAAATCAGGTAAATTCCATTGTCGATAGCGCGAGCTTTAACGGCACAAACGCGATCCAGTCAGGCGGGTCGGACATTACCGCTCTCACCGGTGCCGAAGGGCAAGAATCTGTCACCATTCAGGCACGGGACCTGTCGCTTGGCGGACCAAACATAACATTGAGCGACAGCCAAACCATCGGCACGCTGGCGGACGCCCAAAACGCCCTAAGCGCAATTGATCAAAGCTTGAACAATCTTAGCGATGTCCTGTCCGAGTTCGGCGCAGGAGCTAACCAGCTTGAGCAACTAAATGAATTCACCCAAACCCTCAGCAACACGACACAAGAAGGTCTTGGCAACCTTGTCGACGCAGACCTTGCTGCGCTGAACGCTGAGTTTGAGGCTGGCCAAGTAAGAGAAGCATTGGGGCGCACGGCCCTCAATATCGCCAACCAGCAACCTGCCGCACTGCTGCAGCTGTTTAACAATAACAACTGATTTTCTGGGTTTACCTGGCCCGGGCTTCATCTGACGCAGTATTTTCCCGTTTCAGATACAATCGCCAGTTCTTGAAATCGATTGCGAATGGCTGCTCCCCGAGCAAGTCCATTCCAAGTATAATTGCGGGCACGTCTTTTGCGCCCAAGAGCGTGAAAACCGGCACATCAGAAACCACAAGCCGCATGTTCTGGTGCTGGAAAGCACCCACATTAAACTCGGGCACCCGAAGTGCGGTGAATATCATTTCGCGCCCTCCAGAGATACTTGCCCGGATGGTCTCACGCCGGATACCGTCAGCAGAGCGTCCCACTGCCTCCGACCCAGCGGTGTTGATCACCGTATCAGAGGCACCGGTATCCACAATAACCGGCACATCAAGCCCACCAATATTCACTTCGAGTGCCAGCGAACCATAAGCAACCGGTCGTCCCTGCACCATCACCCAGTCCGCACCCAGACCATCGTTGGTAGAAAGTTCAAGGTTCGCCTCACCTGCCTTCAGGTCCATAAACAAGGTATGGCCTGCAAGCATATCGACACCAATCAGGCCTTTGGCGTCCGACCCAATGATGTCCGGCAAAGCCACTGTTTCTTCGACGCTCAATGTGCGGCCAAGTACATAAAAATCGGTGACCGGATAAACAAGCACACGCTTGTAGCCCGTTGCTGTGATGATGCGCCGCGACCGATTGGGAATAGCCGTCATGCCTGTCAATGCTGTCAGGCCGCGATAAACCACGCTTTTACTGGCGCCTGTATCAATAATGAAGGGAAACGGCCCCATACCGTTGACGATGGTGTTAACCATCGGGCGATCAAACCGATCCGGCATAATCAGATGAACGTCGTTCTTGAGCTGTGCGGTAGCCTTTAATGACCCAGCAAGCACACCTAATAGAAAAACGGACAGCTGAAAAAAGCTGCCCGTTTTCTTATTTTTCGAAAAGAACAATGCCAAGCTTATGTATCAAGGAAGCTTCTAAGCTGACGTGACCGGCTTGGATGCTTCAATTTCCGCAAGGCTTTGGCCTCAATCTGGCGGATACGCTCCCGCGTTACGGAGAACTGCTGACCCACTTCTTCAAGCGTGTGGTCGGTGTTCATGCCGATACCAAAGCGCATACGCAGAACCCGCTCTTCACGCGGCGTCAGTGACGCGAGCACACGTGTAGTTGTTTCGCGCAGGTTGGACTGGATCGCCGCATCAACCGGCAGCACAGCGTTTTTGTCTTCGATGAAGTCACCCAGGTGGCTATCTTCCTCATCACCAATTGGTGTCTCAAGGCTGATTGGCTCCTTGGCAATTTTCATTACCTTGCGCACTTTCTCCAGCGGCATGGATAAGCGTTCAGCGAGTTCTTCCGGTGTCGCTTCGCGGCCAATCTCGTGCAACATCTGACGACCCGTGCGCACAAGCTTGTTGATCGTTTCGATCATATGCACCGGGATACGAATGGTACGCGCCTGGTCAGCAATAGAACGAGTGATCGCCTGCCTGATCCACCATGTAGCGTAGGTCGAGAACTTGTAACCCCGGCGATATTCAAACTTGTCCACCGCTTTCATAAGGCCGATGTTACCTTCCTGAATCAGGTCAAGGAACTGCAGGCCGCGGTTGGTATATTTCTTCGCGATAGAGATAACGAGACGGAGGTTAGCTTCCACCATTTCTTTCTTCGCGATACGGGCTTCTTTCTCACCCTTTTGAACGGTGCGCACAATGCGGCGGAACTCACCCACATGAAGGCCGGACCGGTTCACAAGTTCACCAACCTGCTCGCGGATGTTCACAATAGCAGTGCGTTCCTTCTCGACAAAAGATGCCCAGCCACGACCTTTGAGTGCGCCAACGCGCTCAATCCAGCCGTCTTCAAGTTCATTGCCCTGATACTCGTCAAGGAATGCGACACGGCTCACTTTGTGGCTTTCAGCCAAGCGCAACAGCCGACCAGACAGCGTCATAAGACGCTTGTTCAGACCGTATAACTCATCAACAAGTTCTTCGATACGCATGTTGTTAAACTTAACCGAGCTGATCAATTCAATAAGTTCTTCGCTGAGCTTCTTGAAACGACGCTCCTGTGCGGTTGAAAGACCTTCACTTTGCACAGCAGCCGCGAGCCGTGCGTCTTGCAGTTTCGCGTATTTTTTGTAGGTCGATGTGATTTTCTGGAACTTCTCGATGGTTTCTGGTTTCAGATGCTCTTCCATCGCAGAAAGCGACATGGCCGCTTCATCGTCATAGTCATCATCTTGCGCTTTTTGGGCTTCGCCGCCTTCTGCACCCTCGGCGCTTTCGCCATCAGCGTTTTCACCTTCGGCAGAGTCTTCTGAAGCTTCCGCCTCGTCTGCCTCTTCGTCATCGCCTTCTTTGCTTTCGGCGTTTGCGAGAACGTCGCCCGCATTTTCATCCTCAAGCTCTTCAGCGTTTGGCTGCTTGCCGATGGTTGCCTCTAAGTCGATGATGTCACGCAGCAACATTTCCTCGTTTTCGAGGCGCTGTGCCCACTCTGTGATCGCCTTGAACGTGAGCGGGCTCATGCACAGCCCTTCGATCATAGTGGCGCGGCCAGCCTCGATGCGCTTTGCAATCGCGATTTCACCTTCACGCGAGAGAAGCTCCACCGATCCCATTTCGCGCAGATACATGCGCACTGGATCATCCGTGCGATCACCGGCTTCTTTTTTGTCGGTAGTTTTGAATTCTTCTTTTTCGCCCTCAGGAGCCGGTGTTTCTTCCTGCTCTTGAGGCTCCTCGTCGCTATCAACTACATTGATGCCCATCTCGGAAAGCATGGTCATAATGTCTTCGATTTTTTCCGACGACATTTCTTCGGTTGGCAACGCCGCATTCACCTCGTCATACGAGATGTAGCCACGCTCTTTTGCCTTTGCGATCATTTTTTTGACGGCGGCTTCCGTCAAATCAACCCGAGGACCAGCAGCCGAATCTTCTGCTTCTGGACGGGTATCTTCTTCCTGAGTCGCTTTGGTTGCCATGTAACTTTTACTCCAGATCTGCGCGAATCGCAGTCATAGCACATTAAATAAAAGAAAACCTGCCTGATTCGAGGCGATATCCTTCTTTATCTGCTTCTTTTTCTTCCAAAGCACGATATGTGGCCTGCGCAGCCACAAATCGGGCATGATTTTCATCTGTCATGTCAGCGGCATAATCGGCTTCTGCCTGTTCATATGCCTCTTTCGCCGCCGTAATATGTTGATATCTCGACAATAAATGCTCAAAGCCCGTCAGCGCATCCGAGAGAGCAGCTTCGGGCCAGGCGAACCAATCCCCCTTCAGGGACCCATCCGCCGACATTTTTCTGACGATATCCATTAGGCCTGAGCCCTCCAAATGGGCATGAACGGCCTCCCGGTCAAGGGTTTCGCCAAAGGCGGCTTTCTCTACAAGCGCATTACATACTTCGTCAAGCCCTGGCACAGTGAAAACAAGGCCTGCCACTTCTTCCTCGTGACGCACCATAATTTCTGGATGATGGACAAGGGTCAGTACAAGAAGCTGCTGTATCGAATCTGTCACCGCGGCGCCTGTTTTTACACGCCCCAACTTTGTTGAAGCTAACAGCCCTGTTGCAGGGGCCAAACGTTTGCCGCCACCGCGCTGCATTCGGTTTCGTTGTGCGTTCCTGCGCGGCGGCCTGAATTGTTCAAACAAGCGATTGCGGAAATCGCGTTGATAGAGACCCTTTACATTTTCATCATCAATTTCGGCGAGCTTTGTGAATATCTTTTTCTCGAGACCAGCGCGGCGCTCAGGTGTATCTGCCTGCACCCCTGCTGTCAGGTTATTCCAAAGCATGGAAACAAGCGGCTCCGCCTGATCGATTAGGGCTTCAACGGCGCCTCGGCCTTCACGCTGTACCAGGCTGTCCGGATCGTCGCCCGGTGGCATCATCATGAACCTAAGCGATTTACCTGGCCGCAGCATTGGCAACGCGCGCTCCACGGCACGACCAGCAGCCCGCTGGCCCGCGTTGTCGCCGTCAAATGAAAGGATCGGCTCATCCGCCATATTCCAAAGGTGCGAAATCTGTTCTTCAGTCAGCGCTGTGCCAAGGGGTGCCACGGCATAATCAATCCCAAACTGCGCCAGGGCGATAACGTCCATATAGCCTTCAACAACCAGCACCTGCCCCACGTCATAACTAGCAGCGCGTGCGTTCGCCCAGTTGTAAAGGGTTGCGCCCTTATGGAAGAGCGTGGTTTCCGGGCTGTTTAGGTATTTGGCCTTCGCGTCTTTCGATAAAGCCCGGCCACCAAAGGCGATAACCCTGGCCTGCCGATCGGTAATCGGAAACATCAGCCGGTTGCGGAACCGGTCATAGGCTGCACCACCACCCTCAGGCTTAATTAGCATGCCGGTCTCAACAAGCTGATCTTCTTCAATGTCGCGAGCCGCCATTGCGTCCTTAAGCGCAGTCCGTGACGAAGGGGCGTAACCCAGGCCAAATCGGGTGATTGTCTCGTTAGAGAGGCCTCGTCCCCGTATATATTCAAGCGCACCTTTGCCCCCTTGAGAACGAAGCTGAGTTTGGTACCACTGGGTAACTGCTTCCATCACCTCAGTTAGGCTTGCGCGCTCCTTTTGACGCTCAATCTCCTCGCGGCTGGGCTTAGGCACTTCCATGCCCACCTCGCCGGCAAGTGTTTCCACCGCTTCGGGAAAAGTCATACCCTGAGTGTTCATGACAAAGTCGATCACACTGCCATGCGCACCACAGCCAAAGCAGTGGTAGAAGCCTTTTTGGTCATTCACAGTAAAGCTGGGTGTTTTTTCGTTATGAAACGGGCACAGGCCGGTGCTTTCGCGCCCCTTACGCACGAGCTTGACCTTCCGGCCAATCACGTCCGAAAGCGTGTGCCGACTTTTCAATTCATCCAGAAATTGAGGACTTAAAGCCATAGGCCCAAGTGTTCTTTCGCCCAATACCACTCAATCTTTTATAATAGGATAAAATCCGGGGGAAGCGACTCAAAACAGCTATCATTTTTGCTCTATTCAGTTGAACCACTCCGGGTGTTCTTTTTGCATCAATTGCATTTCACCCAAAATCCATTCGTTGAACAGTTTTACTTTGGTTGGTGGTTCATTTTCTGCGGTTTCAATAAAATACTCACAACCCGTTGGTAGCGCCTTACCATTTATGCACCGCAAACGTCCTGCGGAAATCGAATCGCCTGCGATTAACGGAGGAGCAAGCGCAATGCCGCCACCAGCTGCGGCCGCCTGAACAAGAAGACCCGAGTGGCTATAGTCTGTTTCAACATCAATACGATCCACTTCAACATCGTTGGCGTCAAACCATTCGCGCCAAAGGTGCCCATGCTCATGTGCGATCATACGGTGCTTTGGCACATCTTTCGCCGCAATGTCAGTGCCAGCCGATAATGAAGGCGCATACATGGGCGCAAACGTTTCTGCCCCCAGATAAAGCGCAGTATCCGGGCTTTTACCTACACGGATCGCCAGATCCATACCCTGAGCCTGAAGATCAAGCCTTTGGTCATCAGCATTAATCCGCACGTCAATTTCAGGGTGTTTCAGATTGAACCGCGGCAGACGTGGTATCAGCCAATGAATAGCAAACGATTGGTAGGTAGTGAGCCGAAGAACATTTGGCTCGTCACTTTGCTGCAAGCGCGTCACCGTTTCTTCAATATTCTTGAATGCACTTGCGAGCGCGTCAGCAAGTGCGCGTCCAGCCGGCGTCAGCGTTACCTCACGAGGGCGACGAACAAAAAGCTGAAGATCTAGCTCGGCCTCTAACGCCTTTACCTGCTGACTAACCGCCGATTGCGTACGACCAAGCTCCTTGGCCGCAAGTGTAAGGCTATTGTGCCGAGCCGCTGCATCAAACGCCAGAAGACCCGAAAGAGAGCGCAAGCGAAACATATACATATTCCTTATTTTTTCTTAGCCTAAATCTTAACAATACGAATTTGAAACTTAGCTCCTAACGCCAGATATTAGCTTCATATATGACAAGAGACAAGTGATGACCAAGAAACATTTACTCATGAGTGATACAGAAGACAAGCGCTCATTCTTAGAAAAACTAACAGTTGCTTATGCACCTATTGATGAACTTGTGATACGCTCAGCGCGCGAGACTGGGGACGCCAAGGCGGTTGAAGAAGAGACGAAGGAACCTGACACCTCACACCGCAAACACGGGCTTGGCGTTAAGTTTGCCGTTCGCCACTTGGGCAGTGTCTAACGAATAAGGTTTGCCAGCGAAACCAAACTGCCGCATGCTCGGACACAGAGTAGTAATGCATGTATGGGGGCGTACTGTGGCTGTAAATATCGCTGAACTTAATAATGCTGAAAATATATTTCTCGACTATTTACTGCCGAGGATTGCGCCCTCCAGTGGCGAACATGTTTCGTTTGTTCAAGTCGGCGCAAATGTCAGCGACGTCGACGGTGATCCAATTTTTCGCTTTGTGAATGCAGGCCTCTGGAAAGGCTTGCTCGTGGAGCCCCTGCCCCACGTTTTCGAAGAACTGACACAAAAGATGGCGCACATTGATGGGCTCACATACGCCAATACTGCAATCAGCGATACGCCCGGCACCAAGACAATCTATTACCCAGTGGGTCGGACTGTATTGGCCTCCTTCGACCCTGCCGTACCCAAAAGCCATTACCCCAACAGCAACGTTGAACTCGAGGAACTGGAAGTGCCCTGCGACACGTTGGAAGGTATCATCTCATCGCACGGCATTGAGCAATTCGACGTTTTGGTCACTGACACCGAAGGCCACGACGCCCAGATACTAT
The DNA here is from genome assembly GCA_963921265.3 of Kordiimonas sp. Taxonomy (GTDB): domain Bacteria; phylum Pseudomonadota; class Alphaproteobacteria; order Sphingomonadales; family Kordiimonadaceae; genus Kordiimonas. The sequence continues at coordinate 3,583,191 of OZ001196.2, read as the reverse complement.
TGAATACCGACCTCACCAAAGTGCGCGCCAGCACCATTATTTTCGAAGCCAAACATTTGTCGGCGGAAGACCGCCAGGCGGTAGCAGGCCACCTGCAAAATGCTGGCTATATTGTCATTGAAATGGGCGCCAACACTCTTGCTGTCCGCGCAGAGGGTGAGTCAGTCCAGTTTTATAATCTGGTAAAAGGCATATTTGCCCAGTTTCGCACGATGGAAGCCCGCTCCATGACCGTCATGATGCAGCTCGCAAACTTCAGCAACTCAGTCTTGAATTCAACACCGCGCAGTTAAGCCCTGCACCGGATGGGGGCAGCATGAATCGCCAGTCATAGACACATGGCGCGTCAGCTCAGCATACCCTTGATGGTGGTACTGGCTTTTGCGAAGTCCATCTGGCCAGCATACTTCTCTTTCAATGAGCCCATGCAACGGCCAATATCTTTCAGACCTTCAGCGCCGAGTTCGGCAACAACCGCTTCGGCAGCGGCTTTGATTTCATCATCACTCATCTGCTTTGGCAGAAACTCTTCGATGATGGTAATCTCTTCCTTCTCGCGCTCAGCAAGTTCGCAGCGCCCACCCTCTTCATAGGCCTTGATACTGTCGCGCCTCTGCTTGACCATTTTCGACAGGATGTCGGTGATGACGGCGTCATCATCTTTGTCGCTGGCATCGACGCCGCGCATCTCAATATCTTTTTCTTTAATCGCGGCCAGAATGAGCCGGACTGTCGACAGCTTTCGCGCTTCTTTGGCGCGCATCGCGTCTTTCATTGAATTCGTAAGTTCGTCCCTAAGCATAATATTCCACCTCTGTTCCCCCAAGAGTCGGAAACCCCAATCATATAACCAAGCTTCAAATTGCGCAAACGAGAAATTTCTTTTTAAGTCATTGATTTGATTGAATTTTTTATTTTCCGGTTTTTCTTGACCCGGAAAGGGCGTTTGACTATTGTCCGGTCAATTTGGCCACCGGCCAGCTGGTTTCGCGGCCCGGCAGGTTCAAAGAGCAAGGCCTTATTTGTTTGGGCTAAGTTCTGGCCAGAACACCAATAATTGGTGCCCAACATGCCCGCGGAAGGAACGTTGCCGATGACCGACTCCAATGCGCCCCACCTTCCACCCGCTGATGATATTACAGCTGTTTTGGTTTTGGACGATGGCACGGTGTTTTGGGGATTTGGCTTTGGCCGAGAGGGCGACACGGTTGGTGAGGTTTGCTTCAACACCTCAATGACTGGCTACCAGGAAATCCTGACAGACCCATCCTATGCAGGCCAGATCATCACCTTCACGTTCCCGCATATCGGTAACGTGGGGACTAATAGCGAAGACGTGGAAACACGCCAGAGCGCAGCACGCGGCCTGGTGATCCGCGACGATATCACCCTACCCGCCAACTTCCGCGCAGAAAACCACTTGAATGATTGGGCTGAAGGTCAGGGTTTAGTAGGCATTTCCGGTATTGATACGCGCAAGCTGACCCGCCGCATCCGTGAGAAGGGCGCACCCAATGGTGTGATCGCCTATAATAAGGAAGGTGCGTTTGACGTGCCCGCTCTTCTGAAAAAAGCACAAGACTGGCCCGGCCTTGAGGGCATGGACCTGGCGAAAGAAGTGACCCGCAATGACAATGAAGCGTGGGACGGCAAACGCTGGCACCTCAAATCTGGCTTTGGCACACAAAACGAACCCACCGCTCATGTGGTCGCTGTCGATTACGGCGCTAAGGATAACATTCTTCGCTGCCTCGCAGAGACCGGCGCACAGGTAACCGTTGTGCCGGCAACTGCAAGCTTTGATGAAATCATGTCACACAGTCCCGACGGAATATTCCTTTCAAATGGTCCAGGCGACCCGGCAGCAACTGGTGAATATGCTCTGCCGGTGATTGAGGCGCTGATTGAAACCGGACTGCCAATTTTTGGCATTTGCCTTGGGCACCAGCTTCTGGCACTCGCGTTCGGCGGCAAAACGTACAAAATGCATCAGGGGCACAGGGGTGCAAACCATCCGGTGCAGGACCTGCGCACCGGCAAGGTCGAGATTACCAGCATGAACCATGGCTTTTCAGTCGACGGCGATAGCCTGCCATCCGACGTGCAGATCAGCCATGTGTCGCTGTTTGATAAAACCGTGTGCGGTATTCAGCACGAAAGTAAACCCATTTTTAGCGTGCAACAGCACCCGGAGGCGAGCCCTGGCCCACAGGACAGCTTCTATTTGTTTGATCAGTTCATGCAATTGATCAGCACCCACAAATCTGCAGCCTGATTTTGGTGAACATAATGAAAGAAACGACAGTGATGAAACTTTTGAAAAACGGGATCGCCACTGCGGTTCTTTTTGCGGCCCCTGCCCTCAGTTCTGCGGCAAACGCCGACTTTTACGCTTCAAGCTTTGTCGGTATCGCAAACCAGCAAAACCAATCCAGCAGTGGCGCAGGTGAACGCACAGCCATCGACTTCGATGATGGTTTTGTCATCGGCGGCGCGCTTGGTTACCGTTTCAGCGCACCGGCAGTTGGCGGCCTGCGTGTAGAGCTTGAACTTGCTTACCGTGAAAACAATGTGAATGCTGGATCCCTTCTTTCAGACCCAACCGTGGCATTTAGCGGTGACAACAGCTCTCTAGGCGCATTCGGCAACGTATTTTACGAGTTCGGCGCCGTGCCGATTGTCACCCCCTATATCGGCGTTGGCGTCGGCATTGGCGGGGTAGAATCCGATGTTGTGCGCCAAAATGCCATCGATGACCTGCGCTTTGGCGGCGCCACCCGCACGGAGCTTTTATACCAGGGCATTATCGGCCTGACGCTGCCACTGGGTGACACATGGGAAGTGTTCGGCGAAGGTCGGTATTACGTGGCCCCCGGTGCCGAATTTGACCTGATTGATACCGCCCTCAATACGCGCCAGACGCTTGAGAGCAATTATGAAGTGCTGCAGCTGCAGGCTGGCCTTCGTTACAAGTTTTAATTTTAAGCTGCCTGAGTAAGACGAGAACGCAAAACATGCCCAAGAGAACTGACATTGAAAGCATCCTGATTGTAGGCGCAGGCCCCATCATCATCGGCCAGGCTTGTGAATTTGATTATTCGGGCACACAAGCCTGTAAGGCGCTGAAAGAAGAAGGGTACCGGGTGATCCTTGTTAACTCGAACCCGGCGACAATTATGACGGACCCGGAGCTTGCTGACGCCACCTATGTCGAGCCGATCACGCCAGAAGTTGTGGAGAAGATCATCGCCAAAGAGCGCCCGGATGCGATCCTGCCAACCATGGGGGGTCAAACAGGTCTGAACACCGCGCTGTCGCTCAGGAAGATGGGAGTGCTTGAGAAGTACGGCGTGCAAATGATTGGTGCCGATCACGAAGCCATTGATAAAGCCGAAGACCGTATGCTGTTCAAAGATGCCATGACCAAAATCGGCCTTGAAAGCAGCAGAAGCGAGATTGCGCATACGCTTGATGAGGCACTTGAAGCCATGGACCGCATTGGCCTGCCAATGATCATTCGCCCAAGTTTTACGATGGGCGGCACGGGCGGCGGCATCGCCTATAATAAAGAAGAATATATCGACATTGTGACCCGCGGGCTGGATGCGTCGCCCACCACCGAAGTGCTGGTGGAAGAAAGCATTGTCGGCTGGAAAGAATATGAGATGGAGGTGGTGCGCGACAAAAACGATAATTGCATCATCGTTTGCGCCATTGAAAATGTCGACCCGATGGGCGTGCACACAGGTGACAGCATCACGGTCGCCCCTGCTCTCACGCTCACGGACAAAGAATATCAGATTATGCGGAACGCCTCTATTGCGGTGCTACGTGAAATCGGTGTGGAAACAGGCGGCTCGAACGTGCAGTTTGCGGTCAACCCCAAAGATGGCCGCCTGATCGTGATTGAGATGAACCCACGGGTGAGCAGGTCATCTGCCCTCGCATCCAAAGCAACCGGCTTCCCAATCGCAAAAATAGCCGCCAAACTAGCGGTTGGTTATACACTTGATGAGCTTGATAACGACATCACCGGTGTGACGCCTGCCTCGTTCGAGCCAACAATCGATTATGTTGTTACGAAAATCCCTCGCTTCACCTTCGAGAAATTTGAAGGCACTGAGGCGCTGTTATCATCCGCGATGAAATCGGTTGGGGAAGTGATGGCCATTGGCCGCAATTTCTCTGAAAGCATGCAAAAGGCCATGCGTTCCATGGAAACCGGCCTGACGGGCTTGAATGAAATCGAGATCGAAAACTATGAGCCTGGCAGCGGTGACTTTGGCCCGATCCTGAAGGACCTTGGTTTTCAGAAACCGGATCGCCTGCTGCGTATTGCGCAAGCCTTCCGTGAAGGCGTTCCATTTGAAGACATCAGACAAGCCACAGGCTATGAACCCTGGTTCCTGCACCAAATCGCCGGTGTGATCGACGCCGAACAATCTGTCATCAAAAATGGCCTACCAGCTGGCGAACGCGAAATGCGCAAGCTGAAAATGCTTGGCTTTTCTGACAGTCGCCTCGCTGAACTGGCTGATACAAGCGAAATTCATGTGCGCAACCACCGTTTTGATTTGGGTGTACGTCCCAGCTTCAAGCGCATCGACACTTGCGCAGCCGAGTTTGAAGCCAAAACACCCTATATGTATTCAACCTATGAAACATTTGCGGCAGGCGAAGTTGCGGAATGCGAGAGCAATCCAACTGACCGCGAGAAGATCGTGATCCTGGGCGGCGGCCCCAATCGAATTGGCCAGGGAATTGAATTCGACTATTGCTGCTGTCATGCATGTTTCTCGCTCTCGGACGCAGGCTATGAGACCATCATGGTCAATTGTAACCCGGAGACGGTATCAACGGATTATGACACGTCTGACCGCCTGTATTTTGAGCCGTTAACAGCTGAAAATGTGATCGAAATTATCCGCAAAGAGCAGGAAAACGGCACCGTAAAGGGCGTAATCGTGCAGTTTGGCGGCCAAACGCCACTGAAACTGGCGCACGCGCTCGAGGCCGCTGACATCCCAATTCTGGGCACCAGTCCAGACGCTATTGACCTTGCGGAAGACCGCGAGCGTTTCCAGGCACTTGTAGAACAACTCGGTCTAAAGCAGCCGAACAATGGCATTGCCCGCAGTCACGAAGAAGCTGTGAAAGTCGCTGATGCAGTTGGTTACCCGGTTCTCATTCGCCCTTCATATGTACTTGGTGGCCGCGCGATGGAAATCGTACATGACCAGGCGGGCCTTGATCGCTATATCGCGGAAGCCGTGCAGGTGTCTGGTGACAGCCCCGTATTGATCGACAGTTTCCTCAAGGACGCCATCGAAGTTGATGTTGACGCCCTGTGCGACGGCGAAGATGTCCATATCGCAGGTATCATGGAGCATATTGAAGAAGCAGGTGTGCACTCCGGCGACAGCGCTTGCAGCCTGCCACCCTACAGTTTGCCTGTTGGCGTTGTGCAGGAAGTCAAACGCCAGGCCGTGGCGCTTGCGAAAGCGCTTAATGTAGTTGGCCTGATGAATGTGCAGTTTGCGGTTAAGGACGGCGACGTCTATTTGATCGAAGTGAACCCGCGCGCCAGCCGTACGGTGCCGTTTGTCGCGAAAGCCGTCGCAAGCCCGATTGCAGCAATCGCCGCCCAGGTAATGTCCGGCGCAAAATTGAGCGAGTTTGAACTGAAAGATCCGATTACAGAGCATGTTGCGGTAAAAGAGGTAGTTATCCCCTGGGCCCGCTTCGAGGGTGTCGACGTGCTTCTAGGGCCAGAAATGAAATCCACGGGTGAAGTGATGGGCATCGACCAGAGCTTCCCAATCGCTTTCCACAAATCTCAGCTTGCGGCGGGCGTCCCCCTCCCTGAAAGCGGCAAGGTGTTCCTGTCGGTGAAAGACGCGGACAAATATGCGCTGGTGCCAATGGCTAAAGACCTGATCGATATGGGCTACAGCGTGATTGCAACTGGCGGCACCGCCAAGTATCTGGCAAACCACGGCCTTGAGGTTGAGACAGTCTACAAAGTGAATGAAGGCAAGCGTCCGCACGTGATTGACATAATGAAAAACGGCGACATTGACCTGATGTTCAACACCACTGAGGGTAAACAGGCTATCCTGGACAGTTATGAGCTTCGCCACACAGCGCTGCGAATGAAGGTGCCATATTATACCACCATGGCGGCCTCAAAGGCGGCAGTGCAAGCTCTGAAAGCGCTTAAGCGAGACGACCTGCATGTAAAGCGCCTACAGGATTTCAATGCAGCCTAGTTCCGAGCAAACATGTTGATGCAGAACCGCTTTCGCGCTTGGTCTTGATTTTTGGGCCAAGGTCCGCTACATACGTCAACCGGACGCGCCGGCCCTGCTTGGGTCGGCGCTCCTGTTTTTTATGAGAGCCAGCGAAAATGCTGGAAACAACAAGACTTGGACGGGACCCATGAACGATAAAGTGCCCATGCTGGAAGAAGGCTACCGCGCCCTCGAAGCAGAATTGAAGAATTTGAAAGGCGTAGAGCGCCCTGCAGTTGTACAGGCTATTGAAGAAGCCCGTGCCCACGGCGATCTGTCGGAAAATGCCGAATATCATGCGGCAAAAGAAAAGCAAGGCCATATTGAAGGCCGCATTATGGAGCTTGAGGGCAAGATCTCTCGTGCTCAGGTGATCGACCCAACGGCACTTAACAGCGAAACTATTGTGTTTGGTGCAACAGTAACCATGCTCGATGAAGACGACGAAGAAGTCGTCTATCAAATCGTGGGTGCTGACGAAGGTGATGTCAAAGTTGGTCGCATTTCCTACCAGTCCCCTATCGCACGGGCGCTGATTGGAAAACGTGTTGAAGACGAGGTTGAGGTCAAGGCCCCTGGCGGTGAGCGTTATTATGAAATCACAAAGATTGAATTCAAATAAGCGCCGCTAAAAGCTAATCAAAAAAGCCCGCGAACGCGGGCTTTTTTTGTAGCCACACCCTGGCTTTACTTAACCTCGGGTAGTGGTACACCAGGACGATGTTTGCTTGTGCGAATGGTCAGAGACGTTTTCACGCTGGCCACATAGGCAGCAGGTGTCAGCTCACCCGTCAGGAACTGTTGAAAACTACCCAGATCCTCAGCGACGATCTTGAGAATGAAGTCAATTTCACCGTTTAGCATGAAACATTCACGCACAAGCGGCCATTCCTGAACCTGATCTTCAAATGCCCGCAAGTCTGATTCAGCCTGACTATGCAGCCCAACCATTGCAAATACAGTTAATCCATACCCCAGAGCTTCCTGCTCCAGATCGGCATGATATCCTTTGATGTAACCTTCCTGTTCAAGCGCACGAACACGGCGCAAGCAAGGCGGTGCCGTAATCCCAACTCGGTCTGCAAGCTCCACATTGGTGATGCGACCTTCCGATTGCAGGCAGGACAAAATTTTCCGGTCAACAGCGTCTAATTTTACGCGAACCACTCGGCTCTCCTCTGAGGGGTGGCAGAATGAAAAAGTGATGAAGTTGCATAGTAGCGAAGGCGATTTCCGAAATAAAGTTCCAAATGCAAACAACTATATTTCAACCATTGCGACAAACATTTTCACATATTTTCTGTAAGCGTTGAGCAAATAGATAAAATTTTAAACAATTCTGGCATCAAGATTCGAATTGAGTACTATATGCGACAAGGTGATTCGGGTGAAATAAATCATCGTAAATGACACACAAAATCAGTGGCAGGGACGGCCGCAGATTTCTTGGTAACGGACAAGAAATCTTGAGTTAATACAGGGCTTGGCTGTGGGAAACGCGTCGGCATTCGAAATGGATGCCTTGGACACCAGAATTAGGGAGCTGATCGCCTACGCGCGTGAGCGCGATGGCGAAGACCGTACCCTATTGTTCCGCAACCTGGTTGACCTGTTTTTAACGGGCAAGGCCCCACTTAAGCAGCCTACCCGTGACCAACTTCTTGATGTTATTGAAGCGCTGATCCCGCATGTTGAACCGGACGGGCGCAGAACTGTTGCAGAGTTGGTTGCAGGCATGTCAGAACCACCGCTTGATCTTGCCTGCCGGCTGGCCAAAGACCGCGCCCATCTGGTTGGTGACATCCTGAAGTCCACAGCTTTTGACGAAGCCGATATTATTGAGTTGATCCAGCGTACTGGCCGGGATCATCATCATGTGATTGCGTCAAGAAACGACCTTTCTGCCAATATTTGGATTGCGCTTGCGCGTGCAGCACCTGTTGCATCTGACTTTGATAATCAGTCAACACTTGCCTTGTGGCGCGACGACCTGGGGTTGGCAGAAAAACAAAACGGCGAGCAAAAAGTGACGCCATTTCGCGATCCAAATACGCAGCGCGCAGTTGTCACAAATAATGAGGAACGCCAGGAAGTAACAGAGCGCCAATCAAGGGAAACACACCTTGCCGCTGCGTCTGCACCAACCACGCAGCCGGATGGTTCAAAAAGCTCGCAACTTCGTATATTGCGCACAGATAAAGACCTGCTTGCAGACCGTCTTGAACCAGCAAATCTGAGAATGCAGACAGGCTCAGCCTCGCCCCAGGGCGAAAACGATGTCATGTCTCCGCAGTCACAAGAAAAGACTGACACCCAGGGTCAGGCAACGAAGCCGGCACCAACTTCAACACCAACCTATGATCGCCTCGCTGATCCAGAAGATGGTGGTTGGCGGTGGCGCAGCGACCGCGATGGTTTGGTTTTCGATATTTCATCAACTGCGTTTCGAGTATATGAGCCGAGCTTCACCCTTATAGGAGCATCTATTCTCGACCTTTTAGGCCTCAATGACAAACTGGAGCACCCCGTTTCGCGTGCCTTACAAAGACGCAGCGCCATACATGACGCCCCGCTTATCATTGAGCGAACCACCGACGCCAACCGGTTCTGGACTCTGGAGGCGACACCGCTGTTCAGTGCAAACGGTGGTTTGTTTGAAGGGTATGAAGGCACCATGACGCCTGTCCAGGCGGAGAGCCGTCATGAACTACCACTTGATCCTTCACCACCTGCAACGGCACCTTTATTTAATGAAGAAAGCGCCACCGCAGAGGTTGGAGGGCTCTCGGGCGCGGACACGCTGACGGATGAAAATATTGATCGGACAAAAATTCCTGCGTCCAAGGTCCATGAACCTTCGGCAAAAAACACTGCCCCGTCAGAAAGTGCACGGTCTGCGCCCGCAGCAGCGGAAACAACTCCCACTAATAAGCCCAAAATTGACCTTCCAGGAAAAAGAGCCTTGATGGCAATTGCATCGGATATGATTCAGGAAATGGTCGGGGACAGTGTTGCCAAAGCACTTCAGGAAAAGGCGCCTGCCATTGAGTCAGCCGTAAATGACGCAAATACAAAAACTCAACAACCGGCCGGCGACGCCGTGCGCGCTTCGGCTGTTTCCAATGATGTCGCAGCGACTATTCACATGCTCAGCCAAGCTCTTGGTGCCCTCGAAGCAAATGGAGACACCTTGGGAAACAGTTCAATGAGGCTCCAGACCGAAATTGCGAACGCTTGTTTAAAAACCCTGAAAGAACAGCTGGGTGCTGTCGCCAAACTTCAGGACGACGGTTAACTGCCACCACATAGTTGGCATGTTTCTGGCTTATTTCCTCAATTGATTTGACACTACAAACGCCGCCGTGACACCGTTTGGCATATCAACAAAGGGATATTTATGTTTCGCGTTTCTTCAAATTTAAAAGCACTTGTTGCTGGGCTATGCGCCTTAACTTTGGTTGCGATTTTGGCTCCTGCTTCCTTTGCTCAAAATGGCCCTAATCCTGCGCTTTGGAAAATCAGCGACGAAGACAGCAACATTTTCCTGTTTGGGACGGTTCATATTTTGAATCCAGCGCTTGAGTGGCGCACAGCAAAAGTCGACACGGCATTCGCGTCAGCAGAAACTGTTGTTTTTGAAGCACCAGCAGACCAGAGCGACCCCGCAAAAGCCCAAGCGTTGGTCTTTAAGTATGGACTAAACCAAAACGGCGAAACACTCTCCAGCATGCTTAGCGCAGAAAGCAACGCGCTTCTTGGAGAAGTATTAACCGAATTTGGTATGCCAGCAGGTGCTGCTGCCAATTTCGAGCCCTTACGCCCCTGGCTGGTAGGCATCACACTCTCTGCCCTTCAAATTCAGGCAACTGGCGGGGACCCAAATGCTGGTGTAGAGCGCATTTTGGGCGCTGAAGCACTTCAATCAGGTAAGGCAATCAGCTACCTGGAAACCGATGAGCAGCAAATGCAATTCTTGAGCGGCCTTTCAGCCGATGCAGAACTTTATTTTCTTGAAGACGGCCTTCGCCAAATGAAAGAAAATCCTGATCAACTCAATGAACTTCTCAGCTACTGGCAGTCAGGCAATGTGGATGCTATGGGCGGTTTATTGGTAGATGCCCTGGCGGGTCAAGATGAAGTATATGACGCGCTTCTCGTAAACCGGAACAAGGACTGGGCAAACCAGATCGAAGCCATGCTTGCGGGCAGCGGCGATATCTTTATCGCCGTGGGCGCAGCCCACTTGGCGGGAGCCGATAGTGTCCAGGCCTTGCTGGAAGCAAAGGGCATTAGGTCAGTTCGCCAATAACTGCCTTGACCATTCCGCACGCAAAAAGGCGCTCCCGGTCAGGAGCGCCTTCTTTTTTGCCAACTTTGCTGGCTTGGTTCTTAGCGTGAACCTTGCGTTGTTGCTGCAGCTTTCTGAGCCATAGCTGCCGACGGGCGGCTCCAGGTCTGGTTGCTGCAACGACCGCGTGCACAAGAAGTCACTTTGAGGTTGCCGGCTTCGGTCAGAACCAGGTTGCCTTTTTGGGCTTTACCACCTTCGAGCTTGGCAACTTTACCGCTTTCCCAGCGCTTCTGGCCTTGAACCTTCGCGCCTTTGAACTTGCTCAGAAGCTCTGTACCAATGGCGTCACCGCTATTGGTGCCGTCCTGGAAAACTACAGTGCCGCAGATACGGCGAGATTTTTCACTGCAGTTAGCAACTTCAACGACTGTTTTGCCGTCGTTTGCAAGCCACAAGCCTTTGATGTCATCATCTTGAGCGCTAGCAGGATTAGCGATGAACGTCGCCGCTGTAAGGCCGATAACTGCAGCAAAGGTTGCCGCTGTCGCACGAGAGCGAGTGGATTTGCAGTTTGCAGGTTGAATGTCATTTTGTGTGTACATTTTTAGTGTCCTAAAATTGGGTGCTGGGCCTGAGCATTGTTTACCAACACTGATGTGATGACGAACATCGCAACAAGACCAAGCAAGGGGAGGTTAAACAAAACCAGTGATGCTAGCGCCACTACGATGGCGACAAGAAATCCGATCGGGGTTAGGTAAAGACTATGGCTGCGCCGAATTGTCTGGGGGAGATGCAACGCTGTACCAATCAATTTGAAGTAAGCATCTTGTGCCAGCATCTTCAGCGTCAGCCTAAACCCGGGGGTTTCGGAACTGGTTTTGTAGTTTGCAAGACTGCGAGGCAGCAGCAGGGCCAAGATCAGATAAACACTGCCTGCGCCGATGAGGTAGCGCCCGAAATCAAAGGTGAACCACCCAGGATAACGAGGCAGCGTTTCAGCGGCCCAAGCAGTAAGTTGATCTAACACTGTGACATCCATGTGTCTGTTCTCGCGTCTCTTATGCATGTCCTGTCAGGGGCATGCGTTTCTTATTGAGCGTTGAGCGAAGTCTGGGAAGGAAGTGCCTAATTCACCCTCGGCTCGTGAATATAAACGCACGGAACGCAATTTGGTTCTTGCCGATTTCGGAATTGGCACGCTTTTTTAGAAATCGGCGAGCCTTTTTAACTATCGGCAAGCTTTTTTCGACGGTACTCAGTGGGGGTTTGGCCGGTGCGTTCTTTAAAGGCACGGTTAAACGGCCCCAAGGAACCATAACCAAGGTCCATCGCGATCGTGAGCACTGGAATATTGCGGTTAGAAACCGCAGAAAGCCGGGCCTGAGCTGCGGTGATTCGATAATGATTCAGAAAGTCTGCGAAGTTTCTGTATCCCAGATGTTGGTTGATCAAACGGCGTAGTCGGTGCTCTGGCAGGCCTGCAGATTCCGCCAATCCGGCGATAGTCAGACCGGATTTCAGGTAGAGTTTGTCGGTCTCAACCAATTTCTCGATGGTCGCAAGATCATGACGCTCGTTTGCGTCTTCCGGTTCGGCATTTTTGATATTCGTTCGGTCCGAACGACCAGTAATGAAAGCAACTTTGCGCAAGTTGATCCCGAACCAAGACATTGTAACTGCAAGGAGCCACATACCTACCGATTGGAACACCAATACATTGGTTCCTTCGCGAAGCGTCGAATCTACAAATGTTTCGACAGACGTAATCATCAGCGATGTCAGCGTAATGGCAACAATGTAAATCAATCGAAACTTTCGGCGCGCCTCCAAAAGGTCATCATCCCGGCCTTCCCAAGCCACATAAATCATGTGTGCTATCAAGCCATAGCGCATAATTGAATAAGCCCAGTTTACAGGCGTTTCGAAAACTGACCCTGTGCCGCGTAGAACATCAAAATCAAGCCTTCCCAACAAATAGAAAACAATACCAATGACCACATAAAGCGGCCAAAGTTTCAGGCGGTCTTTGAATTGCGTCAGACTGAAGAGCCAGATGGCTATTTGTCCCGAATGGCAGAACAAGTGAATGACTAGCATTGCCGGGCCAAAAAACGCGTTCAGCACCGGACTTGTGCAAATCATGTAGGTCGCACCAGAAACGGACGCCCAGGCACCAAGCCAGGCAACCTGTCGGTTGCTGAAATCGCGCAGGAACACCACACCCAGCAACAAAAAGATGCTGATCGCAGAATATCGGAAAAAGGAAACAATCACATCAAGTGATTGAGCGTCTGTCATGGCTTGCCAGCTCCCTCAGCTGGTTATTCTTATAATTAATGCGTAGACGCTTGCATAGTTGGTGGTTGGATTCCACCCAAAAATCCTCTGCGGAATTCTGTCGGTGTCTGGCCAGTCCGCTCTTTGAATGCCCGGTTAAAGGGGCCAAGCGAGCCATATCCCAGCTCCATCGCAATCGTCAGGACGGGCGTGTGGCGTTCCTGCGCGTCTGCTAGACGGTTCTTGGCAGCCTCAATCCGATGGTGATTAAGGAAATCAGAGAAGTTTCTGAAACCCATATGCTGATTGATCAGACGCCGCAGGCGATGCTCCGGCATTTTGGCGATATCCGCCAACCGTGTGATTGTCAGCCCTTGCTCCAACAGCGTTGCGTTAGCAGCCAAATCATTCAGGCGCACTAGATCCAGGGCATCGGCCGGTTCCTGCAAAATCTCTGGTGTTTTGGGCTCGGCTTGCTGAAGGTCCCCCAAAATCCACTCACTGTCGATTTTGATAACATTCCACAACATATAGAAAACAATGGCCAGGATTGCCCCAGATGAAACAGCATCCAGAACGGTTACGCCTGCCTCAGGCGAGTTTCCACCTGCGCTCAGGGAATAAACGACGATAGCAACAACAATCGTGCCCCCGACAACAAAGGTGCTCCGGAAATCGCGCCTCGATTCTAGGAGGTCGTCATCCCTGCCTTGCCAGGCAGCAAACAACATGTGCGCCATCATGCCGAACTTGAATACATTGCTGGCAAAGTTTGTAACCGCAAAAGCAAAGCCCGTTCCTTCCAGGGCGTTATGCAGCTCTTGCGGCGACATCACCGGCCAGTAGCCATATTCCATGTAGAAGAGCGGAAACGTGGCAACGCCGGTTGCCCAGAAAGCACCAAACACAATGAAATGCCGCGGCTCCAGCTTGAATTTGTCATCAAACAGTGAAAGCGAAAACAACCACAGCGCGCCGGGGCCTACCATGCCGAATATCTTGAGCGGGATCACGCCCACGCCGAACAAGTCAGCAATACCAGGTGTACCAACAATCAGAAAACAAGCGGTCGTGAAAGACAGGAAACAGGCCAGATGGGAGGCAAGCGTACAGCGCGCGTCACGCATGGCGAGCGCACCGATAAGCAAGCAGCAAAACACGCCGCCAAACCGGAATATATTGTCCAGTAACTCTAGCATCGGGTCCCTTTTTTCCTCGGTTTCATTGTCTCACAGTACCATATTCACGCAAGTGCTATTTAGCCGCAGCCAAACTGGCTTCCAGTGATTGGGTACGAAATTCCGTGGGGGTTAGACCGGTTCTTTCCTTAAATGCCCGGTTAAACGGCCCCAGCGACCCGTACCCCAGCTCCATCGCCAGCGTCAAAACAGGTGTATTGCGTTTGCTTTCATCGGAGAGCTGCTCTTTCGCGCGCTCAATCCGATGATGATTCAAAAAATCAGAGAAATTGCGGTATCCCAAATTCTGGTTGATCAGGTGCCTTAACCGGTGTTCCGGAATATGCAAATCGTCAGAAAGCCGGCTGATGGTCAGACCAGACTCGAGCATCTGCGGCGTGCCAGCGAGCCCCTTGATTACATCAAGATCATGTTGGTCCGTTGGGGCAAGACCTCTACGGTCCATGTTTTCCGATTGCCCGACCGGGTTGGGTGCCCTGAAAAACAAGTCTTCACCGCCTGGCGAAGACAGACGCCACAAGGGATAAACGGCGATACACAGGAAAGCGATGGATTGTGTCAGCAGCAACTCGTTTTTAATCCCGCGGCCAACCAGGAAAATCTCGGCAATCATGACCCCTAGTGAAATCACCACGACTGCAACAACAAACTTGGTGCGAAACTGGCGCCGTTCTTCAACCAAATCTTCGTTGCGGCCTTGCCAAACCTCATAGAGCAAATGCAGCACGATGGCACTCACCAGCAATACGGTCACAACCACAAAGGGCTGGAACAAAGCGTACCAACCATATTTGAAACTGAGGTAGCTGCCCGCACCGCTAAGGATTTTCAGAACAATCACGTTCACGTGCCAAGCTTTTACCTCAAATCGGTCATCGAATTGCGATAAGCAAAAGAGCCACGCAAATCCGATGGAGCCCACATGCAAAGGCAAAAGGATCAAATCGATTTCTGCGCCGAATATTTGCGCCTTGATCTTGGTGCTGAGCAGATAGGCAGCGCTTGCAACGGCAGACAGCGCACCCAGACGCCCTGCCACACGATCCCGAAAATCGCGGAGAGCAAGAACAGCAAGCCAAATCAAAAGGCCACAGGCGCTGAAGCGCACTATGTCGTCCAGTGTTTCCAACATTCCCTCGCTACTGCTTCATTGAGCAGCCGGGCCGACCTGTTCTCTCCACCACATCTGACCCGCGTAAGTCGATTATATGGGAAGTGCTGCTAAAAATTGCCAGCAAATAATATTGCATAGCGGGCGATGCAGCCTTGCATAACCTGCATAGCTGCCGTAAATAGAGACAGGAAATTTTTTTCTCAGTTTTTTATCGAAATAACCGATTACAGAAATCGGATTCCCCCGATTGCTTTCCCTGCCCAAAAGCATATTGTTGCGCCCATTGATTTCATTGTTGCGGATCGCTTTCCAAGGGGGGCGGCTCTGCGGCAAATTTTTGACTGTTCTCAGTCCAGACACACCCAATCGAGGAGCATTCCAATGGCTGTTCTTGCCGGAAAACCAGCACCAGACTTCACTGCCGCCGCCGTTATGGCTGACGGCTCTATCAATGAGAGCTTTAACCTCAAGGAATATATCGGCGACGATTACGGCCTTGTGTTCTTCTACCCGCTGGACTTCACGTTTGTATGCCCGTCAGAAATTCTGGCGTTCCACAACCGCATGGATAAGTTCAAAGAGCTTGGCGTTAAAGTGGTTGCGATTTCTGTGGACAGTGAGCACACCCACTTTGCTTGGCGCAACACGCCAACGTCTGAAGGTGGCCTCGGCCCTGTTGACTTCCCGATGGTTGCTGACAAAACCAAGCAAATTGCACGCGATTATGACGTTCTGATCGAGGAAGACGGCATCAGCCTGCGCGGCACATTCCTGATCGGCAAAGACGGCATGGTTTGGCACCAGTATGTTAACTTCCTGCCACTGGGCCGCAACGTTGACGAGTTTGTGCGCCTCGTGGAAGCACTTCAGTTCCATGAAGAACACGGCGAAGTTTGCCCTGCCGGTTGGAATAAAGGCGACGAAGGCATGAAAGCTGACGCTGCCGGCGTTGCTGACTACCTCAGCAAGCACGCTGACGAACTTTAATCGCCATTCGATACTGCGATTTCGAAACCCCCAAAGAAGGCCCCGGCAATAGCCGGGGCCTTTTTGTTTTGCATTTGGCTTTAGCCCAGTGTTTCGAGCAACTCGTCCACAAACTTGAAGCCAGCACCCCAGCCGCCGCTCATGCCGTCTTTCATTTGATCAAAACAGGCAATCTCGGCGTCAGTTGCTTCAAGTGGCACCTGAGTTAGTCGCACGGTGGTACCGCTTTCACGTTCCTCAAACGTGACAGTTGTCAGCAATTTGCGCGGCCAGTCCGGCATCATTGGGTTTGCAGCCACATTCCAATCGGCGTCCGCGGAGCAATGATGCCAAACCATTTTGGAAGGTTCCTCAATTTCCTTGAAAATCATTTTCTGGAAATTGGAACCACCTTTCATTTTCATTTCGTTTAGCCATACCCCCTCTGGCTTCAGCTCAAATTTGTGAATAACTGTTTCCACACCTGGTCCATACCAGTGCGCAAGCAGCTTCGGGTCTGTCCAGGCGCGCCAAACCAAGCTGCGCGGCGCCTTGAACTCCCTGTCGACAATAAAAGTTGGTAAATCGGTCATGTGTCCGTCCCTATTTGATCAGTTTCCTGCATTTGAAGAAGCAGGGCATCCAGCTGATCAAAACTGGTGCCCCACATTGGTCGAAAATCAACGAGCCAGCCTACCGCCTCCAAAAGCGTGTCTGCTTTCAACCGCGCAGGCCTGCGTTGTTCGTCGATGGCGCGTTCAACCAGCCCAGCACGCTCCAGCACTTTAAGGTGCTTCGAAACTGCTGGCTGACTGATGGAAAATGGCTCTGCAAGCTCGTTCACGGACGCTTCGCCCTCGATCAGGCGAGACAATATTGCCCGCCTCGTGCCATCCGCCAGCGCGTGAAAAACTGCGTCAAGACGCGAGGCATCACTTGTATAACCAATCTGTTCCATAACTATTTGGTTATATGCAATGTCAAAGGTTGTCAACAAACAATCAGCAGCCTGACTGAACCGGCCTTGCTCAGGCCTAATACTTGTTATATCGATATAACAAGCTAAGTGTGGATAGGGAGAATGAACCATGAATCGAAGGGAAATATTGGCGCTCATGTCAGCTGGGGCGGCGGGCCTCGCCCTTTCCGAGATGGGGCGCGCCTCATCCAACGCCCGGTCAGACAGGCAACAATCACATCCACCACGTCTAAACAAAGCCTATCTCAACACACCTGACGGTCAGGTTTATTATTGGACTGCAGGTTCAGGCCCAAGTCTTGTGCTTGTTCATCAGTCGGGCAACAGCAGCCTTGAATATGAAGGTCTCGTTCCTCATCTCGCCGATGATTTCCGCCTTATTGCCGTTGATTTGCCGGGGCATGGGAAGTCGGATGATCTATCCCGGGAGCCAACGGTTGACGATTATGCGATTGCCGTGCTGCGTGTGCTGGAGGCTCTGGGCGTTACCCGCACGCATCTTGTCGGCCATCATGGTGGTGCACTAACCGCCATGAACCTTGCGGCGCGAGAGCCGGGTCGATTTGACAAAGTCATCCTGTCTGGCACGGGAGCGGCGCGCAGCCCCTTGGAAAATGCGGACTTCCTTCAAACACTCGTCGACTCGCACAAACCTGTGACCAATGACCCCCGGTTCATGGCCACCTTGTGGCAAGAGTATTTGGATATGATGAGTGACGACGCAGACGTCATGGATATCCTTAAGCCCTTTGTCGCCACGCTAGAGGCCCGTCAACGCCCCCACAGGGGCATCGTTGTTAACCTGAAATGGGACCGCCGCGATGCGATCCGTCGGCTCAAGGGGCCCGTGTTGCTTGTTCAGGGAGAGAAGGACCGCTACGTCAGTGGTCAGGAAAGCTTGCTCTCGATTATTCCGAACAGCACACGACTGGTTATGCCGGGGTGTAACACCTTCATGTTTTATGATCGCCCGGCAGATTGCGCCCAAATGGTGCGCAACTATCTCGGCAAAAGCAGTTAGCCCACATCTAATCGCCATGGTGGAAACCGGCGATTGTTGCCCGCATGAAAAAGACACCAGCGGTTGCCGGAAGGGTCGCGGAAGTGGACTTCACGCCATAGCCAAGGCTGATCAGTCGGGACAGTATCAAATACAATGCCGTTGGCCTTCAAATCCTTGAAGGTAGCGTCCAGGTCGTCCACTTCCGCATAAAGAAGCGCCCCTTGCACGTTTGGATCATCCGCGACATGGATCGAGAGCGTTGAAGCACCCGAAGGCATTTCAAAGCGCGCGTAACGCCCTTCCGCCAACACAATCAGCTTGAAGCCAAGTCTTTGGTAAAACTCCAGAGCGTCTTCAAAGTCTTTCACTTCCAGTGTTGCCTGGTTCAAGTCCATTATTTTTCCTCGCATTGTGATCGGGATTGGTCACGGGGTGCAGGCATCCTGCAACCTCAACCAAACTTGAGGTCAAGAGAAAAAATTTGTCGTTTGTTATTATTCAGCAGAAATACCAACAGCGCCCGTGATAAGCCCCCAAAGCTGATCCGTAAGTAACTCTTGCGAAGGTCTTTTTTTCGCGCTCATGGCATACAGGAATGCCTGCTGCACGGCCCCCATTATGGCGGGTCCAGACACACGCGGGTCAATTTGCGGCGCGATATAGCCATGGTCGATACCGTTCTGGATATTGCGGACTGCAAGTTCAAGCACTTCAGCATTGCCCGTTAGTTCCACGGCAGTCGCCTGCGGTGTGCCATTCAATTTACCCATAACAATTGGAGCAAGAGGATCGTTGTAAAGAAAGGCAACAATTTCGTTGAGACGCGACTGTTCACGCACCAGCCAGGGAACTTCGCCATCGTACCGCTGGTTTACAATTGCCATGTAGCGGTCATAAAAATCTTTGATAACGGCCGACAACAGGCCCGCCTTTGAATTGAAGTAATGGTAGGCCAATCCTTCAGAAACGCCGGCTTTCTTTGCGACATCACTCATTTCAAAGTCACCATCTCCCTCTTGCAGACAGATTTTCGCTGCCTCGAGAATCCCAGGTGATGCATTTTTGCGTGCCATACTTTGTCTCTCAGAACGTTGGGCCCTTTTGAATACCAGATTCTTCTTGCCATAGAATGTGGCTTCTGTAAATTGAGTTGAGCTCAATTTGATAAATTTGCAGGTGCCAATATGGAACTCGCTCCGGCCAAGATAGATGAAAATGCGCTAAAGCCCTGGCTGCAGGGCCGGTCGTTTGATGACTGGTACGCAGAGTATGACGCCAAAGGCTACGTGATCTTTGACGGCATCATACATAAACGTGAGGTTGCAACCGTGCGTCGCGCGCTAACACCGCATTTCACGAAATCAGGCCGCAACGACTTTGAGGGGTTCAAATCAAACCGGGTGTATGCGCTATTGGCCAAGGCACCAGACGTATTTGCTCCCATGGCCATGCATCCGCTGGCAATGGCATTTGTGGAACGCGAACTTGGTACCAGTTGCCTGTTGTCTGCCATGCTCGCGATCAACCTGCATCCGGGGGAAAGCGTCCAGGACTGGCACATTGACGACAATCACATCAATGTCCCTCTGCCGCGCCCACCGTTTGGTGTCAGCACTTTCTGGGCAATTGACGCCATGACGGATGATAACGGCGCCACCGAAATCATCCCCGGCAGCCACCAGTGGACACAAATGCAATTTGACGAAGTTGGCGGCATTGACCAGGACGCCATCATGGATGCCGAGGGTCGGGACATGAACATTGACCCCAAGCCGCGCACAGACGCCGTAAAGGCTACCATGCCTGCCGGCAGCTTGATGGTAGCGAAAAGCACCCTGATGCACCGTGGCGGCGCCAACAAATCAGATGCACCACGCTTGATTGTTACGCCGCAATATTGCGCCGGTTGGTCACGCCAGCTTGAAAACATGGTGCTGACCATGAGCAAAAGCCAGGCAGCCGCCTTACCAAGGCGCGTTCAGGAACTGATGGGGTACTCGATCCACGGCATGTTCATGGGGTACGCGGACGGGGAACACCCGGCAAAGGTGCTTAAGGCTGCAGCAACTGGCTAACGGCGTCAGCCGCAATGTTTGCCAGCTCTTTTGCGTTTGTGCCGTCGCTGTAGCCTATGCGGCCAGCGATACCTTCCACGATGGCCATGATCAGTGTGGTCAGCGTGTCGGCATCTTGCCTTTTGGTAATTCTGCCATCAGCTTGCCCTCGCTCAACCGTTTCTTTCAGCACGCCCCTCAATTCATCGTCCACTGACATAAACCGCGCTTGCATTGAGGGGTTTCGCCCAGCCTCTGCTATTAGCTCAACATAAAGCTGCGCCTCGTCGACCGTTGTTTCTGCAACCATGGCCCACGCGGCTTCAACAAGAGCCTTCATTGCGTTCTTCTCACCGCGCATAAAGACGGCAAGTTCCGCGACATCCTCGCGTTCCCACTCGGCCATGCCTTCAATGATAGCGTCTTTGGAGGGAAAATAGTTATAGACAGCGCCGGCGCTCAGGCCCGCTTCGGCGCAAATGGCCCGCATGCTGGCGGCATGGAAGCCATCTCGCACAAAACAGGTGGCAGCAGCTTCCAGAATTTCGCGCTTGCGCCTGGCCTCAAGCTTGTCGTCTTTAGTGCGCGGCACAGTCTATCCTTCCTGTTTTGCGATTGGTTGCTTGTCAGACCGCCGGTGCCGTTTTGGCTCCCAACCCGGGTGCGCAAATACATAATTCCATGCGTCACGCCAGCTTTTTGCCTGCCACGCGTCCCGCAGGATCGCACCATATTCATGGAAGTTGAGCACAAATGGGTTGATGCTTTCAACCGGCTTAGTGATGCCAAATTTCACCGGCGCTTGTTCTTCCTGATACGTGTCAAACAGATGGTCCCAGATCATCAGCACACCGCCGTAGTTTTTATCCAGATACTCCGGATTGCTGCCATGATGCACCCGGTGCGCAGACGGCGTGTTTATAATTTTGTCGAGGAAGCCCAGTTTGCCGATTTTCTGTGTGTGTATCCATGTTTGGTAGGTGGCGTTTGCCGCCACCGCAATCAGCGTGACCACCGGATCAAAACCAATGATCAACATTGGGATCAGGAAAAGCCACTCAAACATCAACTCAATCCAGTTCAGCCGAAACGCAGTTGTCAGGTCAAACTCTGGTGATGAGTGGTGTGTAACATGATAGGCCCAGAAAAAGCGCACCTCATGCTCGGTTCTGTGCATCCAGTAATAGAGAAAATCACCCAGCAGCAGCGCCGCCGCCCATGTAAGCGGCGTCATTTCAATATCAAACAGGGCGAAAGGCATGATGAAATAGTAGGCCGTGAACAGAACAATGGCGCCGACAAAATAACCCACCAGTTCGCCGCCCACCGCAACCATAATGTTGGCAACACTTTCGCTAAACCGTCGCCCGGTTTTCAGGACAACATCTGCTACGGCCTCTACGGCGGCCAGTCCTATGAACACCAACGCGATCCATTCCAACGCCACATTCCAGCTTTCATATTTGGCGATCGTCGCCTCAATCATTTCCCACATTTTTCTTTCCTATCCTTCGCTCCCGTATCACGGGCTTGATGGATATATAAAACGAACGTTCGTTTTTTCAATAGAAAAATACCTATCAAAGAATATTCGCCAAGGAAAAAGATGCATCCGTCCTTGTTTGTCTGGATGAATAAAAGTTGATTGCACAGAACGCTACCGCGTTAATAATGGGAATAAGTTCACAAATAAGAACGCCCAAAATAATGCTTGCGACAAAGAGGAAACACATCATGGCCACAAGAGCCCTAATCAGCGGAATCTTGCTTCTGCTCAGTTCCATTATCACTGACTTCGCCGCGGCTAACGACTATGAAACGGATGGCTTTTCCTTCGTCTCCGACGGGAAGGTGCTGGATGGTATCATCAGCCGGCCACTTGGCGACGACGCTACTTCCATCCTTATCCTGGTGCACAGTTATGGCCCCACCAATGTAGTAGCGGGAGACAGGTTTCAAGACATCCGTTCAACATTCACGGCAAGGGGCGTTTCCGTAGTGGTGTGGGACAAACCTGGTTGCGGCAAAAGTGAGGGCGAGTTTGATATCAACCAACCAATTGAAAGCAGCGCAGACGAAGTTGTAGACGCGGTCGCGGCGCTGAAGGAAACGGGCGAAGCAGGCGCGGACCAAATCGGCCTCATCGGCTTTAGCCGCGGGGGCTGGATCGCACCCGTGGCGATCAGCAAACAGCCCGATATCAGCTTCTGGATTTCCGTAAGTGGCACCGACAATTTCGAGAACTGGGGCTATCTCTTACGCTCCAATATGGCGCTGGAGGGCTATTCCCCCGCTGAGATCACCGTCGTTTACAACGAATGGATCAACGGCAACCTCATTTTCAATGAAGGTGGATCATACGAACAGTATTTAAGCGCCTCCCGGAATTTTCGCCAGAACGCGTTTGTGCAAAAAATAACCGGGCAGCCCTTCGTGGAACACAGGCCCGACACACCAGAGTATATCAAGGCCCGCGAAGAGTACTTAACTGCCCAGACCCAACATCAGGAAAAGGGCATCCACTATGATGAAGAAACCGGACTGCCGATCGTGGTGCATGACTTCGACAAGGTGCTGAGCGCCATATCAGGTCCAGTGCTCGCGATTTTTGGTGACAATGACAAACACGTCAACTGGCGTGCCACCAAAACGCTTTATGAGCGCACCATCGGCGCAAAAGTCCCATCACAACTGACCATCAAAGTGTTTGAGGGCGCAGACCATGCCCTGCGCATGGGCAAAACCGGCGGGTTTTTTGAACCCCACAGCCGTGAGTATTGGGAATTGCCTCATCCTGACGGTTACTATGAAACGATGATCGAATTCGTATGCGCAATCGGGTTTTGTGCAGGCTCGCCGTAATCTGCCCCCGGAATCGTGCAGCACTCTCCAGTCCCAAGGGCCATGTCGCCACTGCTTTCCCCACAAGGCTTTCGCTATATGTTACATATGCGGTGGGGAAGCCGGGGGATACTCATGAAAAAGCTGCTGATCGCAGGCGGGCTACTTATTGCCATAGGCATCGGCGTAAATGCCTGGCTGGCACCGCCAAGCGCACCAAGCCGGATTATTTTCCATGGCGGACCGATCGTTACGATGGAAGACGCCGCCCCATCGGCAGAAGCAATCCTGGTTGAACAGGGCATCATCACGGGCCTGGGTCGCCTTTCGGATCTGCAGGCCCAGTCCCCGTCAGCGAGCCTGCATGACCTGACGGGCAACACCCTCATGCCCGGGCTCATCGAGCCGCACAGCCACCCCATCGCTGCCGCACAGTTCGCCGCCACCATTGACGTCAGCGGCTTTACGCACACCAGCCGCGCGGAGGTCATGCAGACCCTCCGAGACAACGTAAATGACACAGCCACCCCCTGGGCGCTGGCGTTTGGCTGGGACCCGGTGATGGTCGACGACCTGGAGGCCCCCACGCTTGCTGAGCTGGACGAACTCTCGCCCGAAAAACCGCTGCTGATCCTCACGCAGATGATGCATGACGCTTACGCAAACTCTGCAGCGCTTAAAGCGGCCGGCATCGGGCCAGACACACCTGATCCGATGGGCGGGGAGTTTATTCGCGGCAAGGATGGAAACCTTACAGGCACTGTGCGGGAAGTTAGCGCCATTCAGGCACTGTTTGCTGGCATGCCAACCCCACCTGAGGGCGCGAACGATCTGCTTTTGAACCTGTTCATGGCGAATTATGCGCGCGCCGGTTAAACCACCGTGGGCGTCACCGGTCCTGTTGGACGGGACAAAGACCCCATGGCGCTCTTGAAGCGCCGCAGCGGTCCCGGCGCACCGATCCAGACCGTTCTCTATGCCCTGCCCCACCAGCTTACGCCCGAGAGTGTGCCGGAGGACCGCGATGGAATTGCCCCGCTTGTTGGCATTAAATTCTGGATGGATGGCAGCCCGTTTGCGGGCGGCGCGGCATCAAGCGAACCCTATGAGGTGAATACACTCACTTTAAACCGCTTGCATCTGAAGGCCGGGCATAAACCCCATCCCATGCTGCCGGTCGGCGAGTTTGAAGCCCTGTTCAGGGATCATCATAACCGCGGCTTTCAAATCGCCGTGCATGTGCAGGGCGAGGTGGCGATTGAGCGGGTGCTAAACGTGGCGGAGCGTGTGCTGGCACACTATCCACGAGCAGACCACCGCCACCGGCTGGAACATAATGCCCTCATTCGACCGGACCAGCTGGCCCGCGCCAAACGCCTTGGCATGACACCCAGCTTTTTTGTGGATCATGTGCGCTTTTACGGGGACAAGCTGCCGATGCTGTTTGGGGAAGAACGGACAAACCGCTACATGCCCATCGGCACGGCGCTACGGGCCGGGCACACGGTGACCATCCACGGCGACCATCCGGCAACCCCCATTGGGCCACTGCGCTCGCTTGTAACGACCCTGAAGCGCATGCCAAACAAAGCCGACCATGTTGTTGGGCCGGAGCAAATCATCCCAAGGCTTGAGGCGCTCAAAGCCATCACAATCAACGCCGCCTGGCAGTTGGGGCTGGAGAATGAGCGTGGCAGCTTACAGGTGGGCAAGCAAGCGGATTTGGTGGTGCTATCGCAGAACCTGATGACGGTGCCGGTGGATCAGATTGAGGCGACAGAGGTGATCGGCACCTGGATCAGCGGCCAGCCAGTTGACACCCGCCAAACAACCCGCACCAATGCGGGCCTCTTGTGGGATGTGCTGATGGGGATGCTTTAGTCTACAAAAGAAAATAAGACTGCTCTGGCTCGCTCGCACGGGCTATCTGCCTTTCTTCCACAAGCTGATTAAGGTTCTGCACCAAATCTTCCCGGCTCAGCCTTTTGCCGATACTCTCCAAGTATATTTCAAGGCGCCAAGCGTCAAAAATCTCAGTGCATTCTATCGCGCGATGCACGTCAATGACGCAGTTGCTGGACTGATTTTCAAATAGTAGTCCAACGCCATGCCTGTGGAAACTCCAGATTTCCCCCCTACAGCCAACCTCACCGGATCTGGGAAAATCAAGCAACAGCTTCATATCTTTGCAGTTCGGAAAGTTGTGATGAAAAGCTGCCAGGAGCGCAGACTGCATATGCAGAAAGTCTCTTATTGCAATAATCAAGCTCATGGCTAGCCGCCTAATGATAGGATTATGTTTCCAAGCCAGCTTCCTAAAACAACCGCGCGGCGAACCAGTCGCGGAAGTCTTTGGTGGCTTCAGTGCCCGTGAGGCCGATGAGTTCCGCGAGGTTCGGCCCGGCGATGCCGTCACCCACCGCCGTGGTCGCAACCAGATAAATGATGAAACGAGCGTGGCGCTCTGCCACCTCGTCCTTTACCACCATGTCCCCGGCGGCGGCTTTAATCGCCATCACAACTCCGGCCTGAATGCGCTCAAACGATGCGCGCAGCGTTTGCTCAGCCCCGCTTAAGTCCCCGCCCCTGACCATGGTCCATGCCAGCAGGCGCGCATGCCCGTCGTCAGAGAGCACCTCAAACACCCGAAACAGCACGGTGTGGTCATCCGGAAATACTTTGTCATCGCGTTCCTCGCGGGTTTCCATAACAGCCAGAATGTCCGCCAGCAGCTCTTCCACCATCTGTTCCGCCAGCGAAATGCGCAGGTCCTCTGCGCTGCCAAAATGATGCAGGATCGTGGAATGTGTCACACCCGCAATGGCAGCGATCTCCTTAATCTGTAGCCCCTCCGGCCCCACGGCCTTCAGCCGGGACTTGGCCGCGCGTAAAATCAGGGCGCGTGCCTCCTCGGGGCTGCGACGGATACGTTTTTTGGGGGCTTCTGCAGTTGCGGTGTTGGCCACGGTGAGTTCCCTATTGATATTTTTATCGATAAGACGTATGTTATAAACAGTAATGTTGATAACTATTGTAGCAACAATGGCTTGGCTGACGCAAGGACAGCCCGATGACAGCGACCACTTATGAACCACCCAAAATGGAATTCCGCAAGGCCTGGAACGCGCTGAATGCGCTGATCGCAGACCCGGAGGACACCAGCCAGGTGTTCACCATCATGCGGGCGCTGACGGGCAAGTCTTTCTACAAGCAGTATTTGAAGTTCCGGAAACACAAAACGGGGGCGCAGGTTCTTGAAGAAAGGCGCAACCTGATAGACACGCTCGTGGACCGCCAAGCGCTTAAAGCATATCCGGAAGGCACACTCGGCAAAGTCTATATCGACTTTATGGAGCGCGAGGGTATTTCGGCAGAAGGCCTCGCTGAGATCAGCGAAGACAGCTACGACGAGTTTGAAGACAAGGACATGGAACGCTACGCCTTCAGGACCCGCGACATGCACGACCTTTGGCATGTGGTAACGGGCTATGGCCGTGATGGGCTGGGTGAAGTGTGTGTAGTGGCGTTCTCATACGCGCAGACCAAACAGCTTGGTTTTGCCGCCATCGCGCTGATGGGGGCCTATGACTTTTCGCGCAAGTTTCCCGGCAACCGCATTTTCCGCGCCGCCTGGCAGGCTTACCGCATTGGCCGCAAAGCAGAATGGTTCACTGGCCAGGACTGGGAGCATTTACTGACCCTGCCGATTGAAGAGGTGCGCAAGCAGTTGAAGGTGCAAACACCAGACATTTACCTTGAGCATGACGACGTGATTGCGAATACACGGCCTGAGGCCCTTGCGGCAGCAGAATGAGGAAGGCTGCGGCTGAATAGCGGCAGCTAATGAAGACCGTGGAAGGGGCTCCCGCCAGATTAAGTTAGGCGTGGGGCCTTTTTTTGTGGATGCACTCAGCGGCGCTCAAACCCCATGGGCATGTTGGTCGAGGGCCGGATGGTGATTTGCATGATTGGCATGGGGGCTTCATCGCCAATATTATGGAACCGCAGCTTCTTCAGATAAGTAGCGAGGAGAATGATCATCTCCTGCATGGCAAAGCTTGCGCCCACGCATACCCGCGGCCCTGCTCCAAACGGCAGGTAGGCGAACCGGTGAGTGTTTTCGCCCGCACGCCCCATAAACCGTGCCGGATCAAACATATCGGGCTTGTCCCACAGGGTTTTGTGGCGGTGCAACACCCAGGGCGCAGTGCCAACAGTAACGCCGGGTTCGATATCCGTGTCACCAAATTTATCCGCCGCAATAGCAACACGTGAGATGTTGCCTGCGGCTGGATAAAGCCGCATGGCCTCTTTCAATACGGCCGTCAGCACCGGCAACGCGGCTTGCCATTCGGTGGGCGGCAAAGCGTTTAAGTTGGTGCTATCAAGTTCTTCTTCCACTAGCGCGCGGTAATGTGCGCTTTCGCTCAGCAAATAGAATGTCCAGCCCAGCGAGCGTGCGCTTGTGTCGTGCCCGGCCGCCAGAAACGTGAGCAGGTTATCAATCACCTGATCGTGCGTGAGCGGCTCGCCTTCCTTCACCCCTGCCGTGAGCAAAAGCGAAAGTAGGTCTTTGGCGCCTCCGGTATCGGCCTCACCTTCCGCAAGTTGGGCGCGGCGAGCCGTAACAATGTCGCCGAGCTGGGCGCGCAGGTCAGCTAAAATACGCTCGCGGGCTTTTGCACCGCTACGCGGCATCCATTTGGGCGCATCCAGAAAATCAAGCAGCTTTGGTGCGCTGTGTTTTTCGAAAATCAGTTCAAGGTTGCGGGTGAAACGCGCGCGGTCCAGTTCGGTGTTCGGCGCGAACATGCAATCAAGCAGCATATCAAGCGCGGCGTCCACCATCTCGTCGGCCATATTAACCTGACCGGTGTTTTGGGAGATGAGTGCGCTTGCGCGTTTTTCCGCCACACCAACCATGATGTCAGCGAGGCCCGCCACATAGCGCGGCGTGAAAACACCCGTGATCGATCGTCGGGTGCGCTGCCAAAGATCACCTTCAACGACCAGCAGTCCTTCCCTGAGGATGGGCTGGAAAACAATCTGCCGCAGGCGGTCAAAGCGGTAGTTGTTGGCGTTACTGACCAGATAGTGCCGGATGGCATCCGGGTCATAAATACCGGCGTATTTGATGCCAAAGGCGGTTCCGACAACGATGGGCTTTTCGAAGGCAATACTTGTGAATGTTTCAAGCGGGTTTGTCGCCATCGCCCGCAGAAAGTGCCAATAATCACCGGGCTTCAGACTTGCCGTGTGAGTACTGCGCCGCGGCGGCATGGGGGGCATGAAAAGCTCTGTCATCAGGCTACCTTCCTAACCCGAAAAGACTAGGCCAAAGCAGTAGATGCTGACAATCCCGTGTTGGCGGGTAGCAGCCATTCCCCGGGCGAATAGCTTTGGGAAACCATTGGTTTAGGGCCGCAGGCGCTCGACAATGTCGGCGCTCATCCAGTACACATCGCCCGCGACTACGCCCGGCCAGCCGCCATTTGCCGGGTCACTGGTGCGGCGCGAGAAGAAGAAATATTTCCCGTCAGGCGTGACGACCGGGCAATAATCAAGGCGGTCAGTGTTCACGTCTGGACCCATATTGACGGGCTCACCCCATCGGCCATCGTTTTCGCGGTAGGAAATATAGAGATCCCCCCGCCCATAACCGCCGGGCCGGTCGCCTGAGGAAAAGATGAGGTAGCTTTCGTCTGGTGCAACAAAGGTGTCGCCCACGCTGTTGCCGCCCGGGATTTGAACGGGCTGCGGTGCTTCAAAGCCACCACCTGCTTTGGCTTGCGCGCGGTGAAGGCCATCACGCGATGCGTCCCCGTCGCCGTTTGCATAGGTGGTGAAATACAGGCTGCCGTCTGCCGTTACTGACGAATAAACCTCTTGCGCTTCTGAGTTCAGCGGGGCGGGCAATAGCTCAGCGGTTTGCCACTTGCCGTCTTTCTTGTTGCTCACCCAGATATTCAGGTCCCCTGCTCCGCCCGTTTCCGGCTCAAACGGCCCCATGAAATAGAGGCTTTGGCCATCTGGCGATAAGGACATGTCCGCCGCCCACATGTGCGGCGCGCCCGGGAACAACCGTAGGCTCTTGGGCGCGCTCCAGCCACCATAACTGTACACCGAATGGAACAGGATCAGACGCCCTTTTCCCGGATAGCCCTGCTGTTCGTCTGGCCCGTTAATCATGCGCGTGAAAAAGAACTCTTTCCCGTCAGGTGAGAACACACTGTTGAGCTCAACTGCGCCGGTGTTCACCATGCCCGGTGCAAACAGCTGCGGCGTGTCGCCAGGCGGCATTTGCCCAAGATAGGGGCTCAGGTGGCTATCGAGCGCCGTGCTGCCCGCGGTGGCTGCAAACACTAAAGCTGCACCTGCTGTGAGTTTCAATGGTCGCATGGTCCGCCTCCTTTGCTGTTTGGCCGAGCCTACCGCCCCCGTCTGCGTCGGGCAACAGCGACGGCTGGGCACCACTCATCATTATTCTTTCGCCTCTAAATACATTTGATGTCTGCGAATGGCTTAACAATGGGGGCAGCGTGCTCAATGAGGGGTGCGGTGCGCTCAACGAGGGGTGCGGTATTCTCAATGAAAGGAGCAATGTCCTCAATTAAGGGTGCAGTGCGCTCGTCAAATTTAGAGTGCTTTTTCCAATCGTGGAAAAAGCTATTGAGGTCTATATCATTTCCTATTGACATTTATGTTCATTAAAGGCATTTCTTTATCAACATTCTTGTTTATAAAGAAGGATACAGACATGGCGACCTCCCCAACCCCCACTCTCACCGTGGTTGAAAACGAGAGCTACGCCCCGCCCAAGATGGATTTCAAGGGCGCCTGGCAAGCCTTGAAGGCCTTGATGGCGGACAAGGAAGACACCACACAGGTTTTCAAGATCATGGGTTGTCTGACCGGCAAGTCGCTTTGGAAGAAGTATCAGCGGTTTGCAAAAACCGAAGTGGGCAACCGCGTTCTCACTGAAAACATTGACCTTCTGGACACACTGGCGGACCGCGACGCGCTTGCGCGCCTTCCTGAAGGTTCACTTGGTCGGGTGTATCTCGACTTTATGAAGCGCGAGAATATTTCAGCGGAAGGCCTTGCTGAAGCCAGCGACGGACGCTACGAGCAATTAACCCACGCGGGGCTAAAACGCTATGCCATCCGGTCACGTGATATGCATGACCTTTGGCATGT
The DNA here is from genome assembly GCA_963921265.3 of Kordiimonas sp. Taxonomy (GTDB): domain Bacteria; phylum Pseudomonadota; class Alphaproteobacteria; order Sphingomonadales; family Kordiimonadaceae; genus Kordiimonas. The sequence goes on along the minus strand of OZ001196.2, from coordinate 3,552,977 downwards.
GGTTTCTGGCTTTGGCCGTGACGGCATGGGCGAAATTTGCGTAGTGGCCTTCTCCTACCCACAGTCTGGCTCCCACGGATTTGGTGCCATTGCTCTGATGGGTCTTGTGAACCTTATGCGCGAATACCCGAAGCGCGGTGTCTGGAAAGCAGTTTGGCAGGCCTACCGGATGGGCAAAAAAGCGGCCTGGCTGCCGGGCCAGGATTGGGAGCATCTGCTCACACTTCCTTATGAAGAAGTTCGCCAACGGCTAAAGTTGTCTGACCCAACATATTATGCAGCGCTCACTGACATAATTGCTGAAACACGCCCGGAAGCAATCGCAGCGAAAAATGAGGCGCTTCAGGCGGCATAAAATTAGCTCGGGAGATGTATCAAATTTCTCTCGGGGAAGGCGGAAAGGGCGGTGTTTGCCGCCCTTTTTGCTATATTTTCGTATCTTTTCAGGCGTCAGCCTCGCGCGCGAGGGCCCGCTGGTAGGCGGGCCTGGCGAGGCAGCGATCGATATAGTCTTCTATGCGGCTGCCCTCTGGCAGAATGCCAAACGTCTTCAAAAAGTGGGCTGAAGACCCCAGCATCACGTCTGCAGCGGAAAAACTCTGCCCCAAAATCCATGGCCCATTCGCAAGTCCTGCCTCAAGTGTTTTGATCATGCTGTCAAAGTCGCCCCAACCATGCTGAAACGGCTTGGGCTCCCACCCGCCGAATTTTTCTGCCATCGCGGGCTCTAGCACAGCAGGTGTAAACGTCATCCAATACAAATAGTTGCCGCGCGTCAGATCATCTACTGCCGGCGCCAGTCCTGCCGCAGGATATTTGTCCGCCAGATACATGCAGATCGCGGCTGATTCGGCGAGCATTACGTCCCCGTCCGCGATCGCAGGCACCTTACCCATGGGGCTTGCCACACGGAAGTCCATCGCTGATTTCTGGGCCTCGTTCCGAATGTCAATCTGGCGCACTTCAAAGGGCTCGCCTAGTTCCTCCAACATCCACAAAACGCGCGATGCCCGGGTTCTCGGGCACCAAAATAGCTTGATCATTGTCTGTTCCCCAACTGTGTTCAAGCGTGAGCGTACCACTCACAAAGGGCTCCCTCAATTGGCAACTAAACTGAAAAAGCTTTTTGCAAGCCGACAACATAGGATATAGCTGGGGCAATTCTGACAACCCATTGAGGCACCCAATGGAACAATCACTGACATTGAAAACCGAGTTTGGCCTGTCTGGCACCAGCTTGCGCTTTGGCGCCATTGCATATGGTTGCTGGCGTTTTGCCGGCACAGACGTTGCGACCGGCACCGCCAAAATTGAAACTGCACTCGAGAGCGGCTTTACCCTGATTGACACAGCCGACATATATGGAACTACCTGGCCGGATGGTTTTGGTGAAGCGGAAGCACTCCTGGGTGATGTGCTTCAGGCCAATCGAGGCCTACGCGACAAAATGGTGCTCGCCACCAAAGGCGGTATCGTGCCTGGACAGCCCTACAGTTCAGCAAAATCTTACCTGATAAAAGCTTGCGAGGACTCGCTCATCCGCCTCAAGACGGATGTTATCGACCTTTATCAAATCCACCGCCCGGATTTGCTAACACCGTGTGAGGAAGTAGCTGACGCCTTCAACACGCTGCTTTCCGCCGGCAAAATCCGGTCTGCCGGTGTTTCAAACTTCACAACCTCCCAGACTAGCGCGCTTCAGCGCTATATGGACCGCCCTCTGGTTTCCCACCAGCCAGAGTTTTCCTGTGCTGAAACTTCCCCCATCACGGATGGCATTCTTGATCAGGCCCAGGAAAACAATATGGTCGCATTTGCCTGGTCACCACTTGCCGGTGGCCAGCTGGTGTCCGGAAAAACCGAAGGACCTCACGCCGATAAAATCAAGCGGATCGTTCCGGTATTGGACCGAATAGCTGAAGAAAACAGCGTTGATCGCAGCGCAGTTGCTATTGCATGGCTCTTGGCGCACCCGGCGAAGGTGGTGCCCATCATTGGCACGCAAACGCTTGATCGCATTCGCAGCAGCGCCGACGCACTAAAAGTCAAAATGACCCGCCGCGACTGGTACGACATTATGGAAGCGAGCCTCGGCGCACCGATGCCCTAAGCGAACCATGACAGAAGACCGCTTGCTTACAAAAACCGATGAGGCCTTTGCTGCCATTATGGCGGCAGGGCTGAAACTGCCGGAAGCATGGGAGGACCACCCGTGGGGTGAAACCGTGCTCAAGGTGCGCAAAAAAGTGTTTGTGTTTCTGAACGGCAGCAAACAAGGAATTTTTGCACTATCGGTTAAACTGCCGCGCTCGGCGGAGTTTGCCTTACTTCATCCGTTCGCCAGCAAAACCGGGTACGGCCTTGGCAACAGTGGCTGGGTAACCTGCGAGTTTAAGGACGGCGATGAAATCCCGGTGGATATGCTCATTGAATGGATGAAGCAAAGCTTCTGCGCTGTTGCCCCCAAAAAGCTCGCTGCCCTCATTCCGGAATCGTAACGGTTTTGCCCCGGTTTTCTTATCGGTAGAACCGATTAAATATATTGAAATATTCAATGGTTGGGCAGGCTCGCCACGCTTGGCAATTGCGCCTCTACCCATTATGTAGAGATCAAGGTTAGGACAAGGCGGCGCTGAGTAGTGCGCCGCGGTTTAAGGAATTCAGTCATGAGTGACACCAAACACACCAAGATGCTGATCATCGGCTCTGGCCCGGCGGGCTACACGGCGGCGATTTATGCCGCACGTGCCAACATCCAGCCGATGATTGTGACTGGCATGCAGGCTGGTGGCCAGTTGACCATCACCACAGACGTGGAAAACTACCCGGGATTTGCGGATGCTGTTCAGGGTCCTGATTTGATGGAAGCAATGCGCCAGCAGGCTGAAAATGTGGGCACAGAGATCATTTATGACCTGATCAATGAGGTTGACCTTAAAGCAGTGCCCAAGCGCGCCGTCGGCGATAGCGGCACAGTGTACACCGCTGACACTATTGTCATCGCAACTGGCGCTCAGGCACGTTGGCTTGGCCTGCCGTCCGAGGAAAAGTTCAATGGCTACGGCGTGTCTGCATGCGCAACCTGCGACGGCTTTTTCTATCGTGGAAAAGAAGTTGTCGTTGTTGGTGGCGGCAACACCGCCGTGGAAGAAGCGCTATATCTCGCGAACATTTGCTCAAAAGTAACACTGGTGCACCGCCGCGACGAACTTCGGGCCGAGAAAATTTTGCAGGACCGTTTGTTCGCAGCAGAAAACATCGACGTTAAGTGGGACCATGTTCTTGAAGAAGTAGTAGGCACTGAAGAGCCATTAGGCGTAACCGGGGTCAAGCTGAAGAGCGTACACACCGATGCGATTACAGACCTTGATGTGCACGGCGTTTTCATTGCGATTGGCCATACGCCTTCAACGCAAATCTTTGAAGGTCAGCTTCCAATGGATGATGAAGGCTATATAGCGAAAAAGCCTGATAGCACAGAGACAGACATCCCGGGCGTATATGCCGCTGGCGACGTGACAGATAAAGTTTACCGTCAGGCGGTAACGGCTGCTGGAATGGGTTGTATGGCGGCGCTGGAGGCTGAAAAGTACCTGGCCGTTATGGAGCACGCTCAGGCGGCTGAGTAACGCGACTAAAGGCAAGGCCTAAAAAAGCCCGCTGATCTGCAGCGGGCTTTTTTGTTTGCTTATTGGATCACAGGATCGCTCGAACCGTCTTGTTCTTTACTGTCCGGTTGGTCTTCGGAAGACTGAACCTCGCCTTCATCCAATTCTTCAATTTCCACCCGGCCATCAAAACGTTTGAAGTTATTCTCCCTGGCCTTGAGCGTATACTGTACATGGATAGGAAAGTCGGGCTGTGACACAATAGCACCATCCACATCAACAACTGTGCGATGGTATGTTCCGCCAGCTGTGTGCAGTTTACCATTATAGAGGTCGGCAATGTTCCAGTCATCGATGCGGGCATCGATGGTGTTTACGGCCACCAATCGGGATGCAAATTGTGGTCGCGCATACTGTTTGATATGCCGCAAAACGTCGGTTTCAAAGTTGGGGAACTTCACCGCCATGCGCTGGTAATAGTTTGCAACATGCAGTTTGCTGCCACCCCAAATCTGGGTACCTCGCACACTGTTGACAAAACTACGGGCGTTGCCCTGCAGTTGTTCATAGATATTGTCTCCGTTGAACGCCTCTTCACGGATGTCCGGTGTGCCAACTGCGCCTAGATAAAAGCCGTAGATGACAAGTGGGTCGCGCCAGTTCGAGAGTACGTGGTCCTGGATATCTGCCAGAGTTATCTGCTGGTCACCCCAGCGGAACTTTTCGCTCACGATGAAAGACTTTGCGTTTTCACGGTCAAAAAAACCTTCAAGCCGGGTGACGGGGTATTCTTCCGCCATTTTCACCAGCACAATACTGTTGTGAAGATTTAGGAAGTAGGCCAGTTGGTGACCGCGCGACAGTTCTGAAAGGTCAAGTTTTTCTGGCAATGTGAGCAGGTCGTCCCGAATGGCTCGTACTACAGCCTTTTGGCCTTTCTTGAATAGATGGAATGCGACCCGATTGCCTTCAAACCTTGAGGCGGTCGTGCTTCCATTATACATGTTGGTCATGGAGTCCCGTTTGGCCGGACCAGCTCTTTGATGAGTAGACGGCCCCATATCCAGAACCGCACTCGAAAGTACAAAATCCAGGTCGCTATAATCGATCCAGATATCTGATCTTGGGTTGTGGCTTGTCGGGAAATCCGCGGCAGACACGGCGCCGAAACTGGCCAGTGTCACAACAACTGAAATCAATAGATGTTTCATCTTTGCCCCTTCACGTGCTAATCACACCATTCATATTCACTGTACGTAAACAAGCTGAACACTGGATTAATTTTTATGGGCCGGCGACTTATCGTTTGCCTTTGGGCTGCTCCACAAGCTTGCGGGCACGCGCCTGCATCGCCTTACTACCTTGCTCCAGCGCAAATTTCAGTGCCTTCACTGACGCTTGCCGATAGGCAGCATGCTGTTTCGAGAGGTCACTGAGCGCCTGCATAGCACTGGTACGCGCGATGCTTGAGTTTCCCTCGTAAAAAACTGCCTCGAGCCGTTGCAGAAACGTTTTTTGCTGTGGCTTGGAAAGCGTGAGCCCTGGCAGGATTTTGGCAATTTGCTCCATTGTCTCCCACTGGCCTCTCGCGAAAGCCTTCAGCAATTGCCCAACAAATGGCTGCAGCAATTTCGGGTTTTCTTTGAATACCGTCAACAGCGCATGCGCTGCATGAGACCCTATGGTCTTGTTGGGCGATGTAAGTGCATCCACCAATGTGGCGATGAGTTGCGGGCTTTTGAGAACAATTTTGGCAACAGCTGTTGAATTGGCGACAGCGTTTCTGCGCCCTTCCGCAAGCATCGTCATAATTTCACCGGGTTGCATGCCTTACCCCGAAAAAACGTCTTCCACCGCCTGTTTGGCCTCATGGCCTTTGTCAGTCAGCATAATAACATTGCTGCCTGATTTGTGCGGCTCAAGACCAATCAATCCAGCGGTCCTAAGCGGTGCCATATATTGAAAGACTTGCATGTCCGAGAGGCTCATCGCAACTGCAATTTCACCAATCGTGGGGGTTTCAAAATCGGCAATCACCATAAAGGCGATCATGGCCTCGGCATTCAGCGAGGGATAACGCACCCTGAGTGCATTCGTCGCGGCCGTCAGTATTTCCTTGTTGCTCATGACCCGTCCCCAAAATGCGGTGAAGCAAGTAGCAACAGCCTAAGTGTTATTGGTAAACATATCGTTGACCAAACCTCAAACTCTTGCCGCGCCCAAATTTCAATGAGATAGTGCGCGCACACCGGGAGGGCACAAATGGACTGGGACAGGCTTCGCATATTTCATACAGTCGCCGAAAGCGGCAGCTTTACGAGCGCCGGAGCACAGCTAAACTGCAGCCAGTCAGCGGTTAGCCGCCAGATCAGGGCTCTTGAAGACAGTTTGAATGTGTCTTTGTTTACGCGTCACGCACGCGGCTTGGTACTAACTCAGGAAGGCCAGGAGCTATTTGAAACCGCTCGAGAGGTGGTGCATCGCATCGACGAAACCGAACGCCGATTAATGGAATCGAAAGAGCGCCCGTCCGGCCTTCTGCGCGTCACCACCATGGTAACCTTCGGAGCCGTATGGTTGACGCCGCATCTAGAGCAATTTGTTCTTGTGTACCCCGAAATTGACCTGCAGGTAATTTTGGATGATGAAGACCTGGATTTGTCTGCGGGCGAAGCGGACGTGGCAATCCGATTGCATGAGCCAGAACAAGCCGAACTTATCCAGCGACCGCTCGCCACTTTTCATGTGCATATGTACGCAAGCCCTGAGTATCTGGCCCGCAAGGGAACACCGGTGAGCACAGCAGACCTGGACGCCCATGACCTGATCACCTTTGGCACCAGCACAGCGCCCGTGATCCGCGGCCTCAATTGGCTTTTAGAGGTCGGCAAGGAAACCCACAAACGCAAACCACGGCTGGAGGTCAACAACCTCTACGGGATAATGCACGCCGTTGAGGCTGGCATGGGCATTGCCGTACTGCCAGATTATCTGGTGCATAACCGTCAAAAGCTTGTGAGGGTATTGCCTGACGTTGAGGGTAACAGCTTCAACAGCTATTTCTGCTACCCGCCGGAACTCAGGGGATCCTTGCGCGTCGCCCTGTTTCGAGATTTCCTCATCCGGCAAATCCGGGCTGAGAGCAATATTCTTTAGGGCGGTTAAAAGCCATGTTGCGGGTCATCTATAGCTGGAAAGTACCGTCAGAGCGCAAACAGGAATTTGCCGACGCATGGCGCGGTGCGACGCGCGCGATCCATAAGGAGACACCGGGTGCACTTGGCAGCTTCTGTCTGGAAAATATTGAAGACACGGACGAAGTACTGACGGTCGCACTTTGGCGTTCAGAGCAAGAATGGCGCGATTTTATCGGCGACGCAAAAAAGGGCCCTATGGCCATTCTCCATGAAATTGGCACACTTGTTTCCAGCACACCCTACAAACAGTTAGGTGACGAAACAGTCACGCCGGAAGCTTAACCAGGTCACTGTTCTTAGGCCGGTTAGCTCGCCTTTTTAGTGCTGCTGCGCGTAGCCGAGTTAGCCAAAAAGCCCAAAGCCGCTCCGATGAGCGCACCTGTTGTTTCGCCGCTAATTATCCCCTCTGTGCCGAGCACTGCAATAATAGGTGTAGTGATCGTAGCGATCGCGAAAATATTAGATTCTCGGCCAAACCCTCGGCCCAGAATAAACCGGTTTACACACAGGCCCAAAACGGCAATCACCGCCACCGCGGCCAGCATCGTGCTGAATGTGATCATATTCCTCTCCCTTCAGTTTGCCTGCAGGACCTCGTCCCCCTCCTGCAGGGCATAAACAATGTCCATGCCCGCGACCACGCGGCCAAACACCGTATAGCGCCCATCCAGATGACGGTTATGCTCCAGATTGATGAAAAACTGGCTGCTGCCCGTGTCGGGGCCTGCGGTTGCAACACCAACTGTGCCCGGCAGGTGACTTAAGGCACCCCACTCTTCACGGATTGTGCCATGGCTGAATTGGCGCATGTCGTCAATCTGACCAAACTGGGCAACAAACCCGGGAATAACGCGGTGCCAGATCATGCCATCCATCGCTCCTTCGCGGGCAAGCGAGGTGAAAGCATGGCCCGAATATGGTGCGCCCTCGAACATTTCGATGGTGATATCACCGCGCGTGGTCTTGAGCGTCACGAGCGAGCCATCTGACGCGGCAGCCTCCACATAGGGTACTGTGGGGCGCACGGGCGCTGGTCTAACAGCATCCGGGTCAAGCGTTGCCTGCACCAGACGCGCCCGAACCGGATCTCGCGATTTGTCCAGATAGGCCTGAAGCATCGCCCTGCCCTCGTCACTGCCTGCCAGCATAGAAATGCCGCGGAACGCTTTGTAAAAACTGCCTTCCGCAAGCCACGCCGCTGCTACGTCACGGGCTCGCCCATCCCCAAGGCGGATGAGTCCTTCAAGGGCGGTAACAGCAAGCCACGGGTTTTCATCTTCGACAAAGTTCCAGATGCGTTCTTGAATGACGGCGTCCGCATCTTCCCGGGCAGCCAGCGCAGCGAGAGCAAGCTGTTTGAACTCAGGCGCTGCATCCAACAGAAGCATCATCAAAAAGGTCCGGCTATCTGTATCGGTCAAGCTGCCAAGTGCGCGGACAGCCGAAACCGCAATCCTCCGCTCATGTAATTCCGGGGAAGAATATCTGGTGCCAAGGTCCATTAATGGCTTGGCCGTGCCACCACCAAATTGCCCCATAATGCGGGCAAGCAAATAGGCCTGATCTACTGGCAACTGGGAGGTGATGAGCCCCGCCACCTCGACCGGTTCCAATACTGTATCCAGACCCTGCAAACGAGTGAGAAAATAGGTCGCTTCAAAACCCAGCTTGCCGGGTTTGCCCGACAGATAAAGCAGCAGTTTGAAATCCAACCCAGGCAAGTCCGCCGGAGTAAGGCCTGCGTAGGTGATGGATTGCATAAGTCCGTATAGTGCAGCAGCTTTCTCATCATCCGATTTGTTGCTCTCCAGCACGTCTGCAACTAGAGCAACATGCGCCGCCCGGTTTTCCTTTGGGGTGGTGAAGCCAAGCGTTTTGAGGGCGATGGCGCGCACACCAAAAAACTCGCTGTTGCGGGCAAGATCAGCGATGGCGGTAAAAGAAGCTGTGTCACGGCAATTGGCAAGCCCCTCGAGTGCTGCGGACACAACATCTTCTGTCGCTGAAAGGTAGGGGCGAATCGCTTCGCAGGTTTCTGCCCCAATCAGGCCCCAAAGGCGCAAAGCGCGATTATCCCAATTTTCGACGGCGCGGCTCAACAATTCGGGGTCGTTGCGGCGTTCATCCACGGCTTGCATAAACTCGGAATGCAGGCTCTGGGCGTTGACGCCTGTGTACGCCCACAATAGGATAACGGAAACAGTAAAACATTGTAATATATTGCTTATTTTCAACATTCGTCCTCGCCTTTCGCATAATCTTACTGTCGAAGTTCTTGTGTGACTTCACACGTTTATTATGCGCACCCTTCCAAGCCATGCATAATGCGCATAGCTGGTGCGACAATATGTTGGGTTCTCCTCATCAGGTGTTCAATCTATATACAGGTCATCGCGAACGGGCAAACACGACGGTGACAGCCCAAAGCGAAAAAGTTTTGACGGTATTCCGTCATAATGGCCGGCCCTGGTAACTCTCCCCCCTCCCCCACTTCACCAGGGTCGGCCAATTAATTTCCCGGGATGTATTCCGGTTTTATAGTCCCCTATAGATTTCTGGCCCCACTTGTTGGGGCCTTTTTTTTGGCATCCTTCTTAGGTTTAGGACCGCTTGACTTGCCCGTACAATCGCGCAACGGTGCGCGCCTCCAATAAATTCTATCGAGGCGTTCTGATGAAACTGACCCAAAACCCGTCACCGAGGCTGCGAACACTATTGCTAACTCTTGCTACATCTACTGCGCTGGTGGCTTGCGAGCCCGCGCAAAACACTTCTGAAACTGCAGTACCAACGGTTAGTACGGAGGAAACTGCGGCAGAAAGTGCACGCCTCAATGAGTGGTTTGAAGCGCAGTATGAAACCGAGCTCTCCTTCAGCCCGATCCAACAGACGTTTCAGGGAAAAACAGAAAATCAGGACAAAATTGACGATTTTTCACTGGAAGCACAGATGGCGCAGCTCAACTGGAAGCGCGCCAGCGTGGCTGAGATGCAAGCCAGCTTTGATTATGACAAGCTAAACGCGGACGCCAAAATATCTTACGATATTTGGGCCTATCAGCTTGCCGCAGCTGAGCGCGCAAACGAATTTCGCACCAATGGCTATATCTTTGACCAGATGACAGCCGTGCATTCCTTTTTCCCACAGCTGTTGATCGCATTCCACAGGGTACAAACGGCTGAAGATATGGAAAACTACATTGCCCGTATCAAAGCAACCGAGGTGGCGATTGATCAGCTAATTGCCCTTTCCAAAGAAGCCGCAGCCACAGGCGCACGGCCGCCGCGCTTTGCGTTCGAAAGCGTGATCAACAGCGCTGGGCAGGTTATCTCAGGCGTACCTTTCACCGCGGACGGTGACGACAGCTCCATCTGGGCAGATACAAAGGCTAAAATTGCGTCCCTGCAAGAAGCTGGCGCCATTGATGAAGCGCAAGCTGAAGCCCTGGCTGCTGCTGCGCGCGAGGCACTTGTGAATAACTGGCAGCCGGCCTATGAGCGCCTGATTGCATGGCAGCAGGAAGACATTGAGAACGCTGCTGAACAATCGCAAGGCGTGAGCGCACTCCCGAATGGTGAGGCTTATTATAACGAGCGGCTGGCGAACCAAACCACCACGTCGCTGACAGCCGATGAAGTGCATCAAATTGGCCTTGATGAAGTGGCCCGCATCAAAGCTGAAATGGAAGCCATTAAAGAAAGCGTCGGCTTTGACGGTGACCTGAAAGCCTTTTTCACCATGCTGCGCGAAAGCAAAGAAGACCGCACGCACTATTATCCTGACACTGACGAAGGCCGTCAGGGCTATATTGATGACGCGACAGCCGCGATCGAAAACATTAAAGCTGTGCTGCCTGAGTATTTTGGCATTCTGCCAAAGGCTGACCTTGAGGTACGGCGCGTGGAACCCTTCCGTGAGCAGCCGGGCGCGGCCCAGCATTATTTCCCGGGCACACCAGACGGTAGCCGCCCCGGTGTCTATTACGCGCATCTTTCCGACATGACAGCCATGCCAAAAGGCGAACTTGAAGTGATTGCCTATCATGAAGGTCTGCCCGGTCACCATATGCAGATCGCGATCCAGCAGGAGTTGGAAAGCGTGCCCACATTCCGTACACAGGCGAATTTCACGGCCTATGCAGAAGGCTGGGGCCTTTATTCCGAAATCCTCGCCAAAGAGATGGAAGGGACTTATACCGACCCTTATTCTGATTTTGGCCGCTTGGGCTCCGAGATCTGGCGCGCTATTCGCCTGGTGCTGGACACCGGGTTGCACTCAAAAGGCTGGAGCGAAGAGCAAGCCGTTCAATATTTCCTCGAAAATTCTGCAATTACGGAAGCGCAAGCTCGTTCTGAAGTTCAGCGCTATATGGTTCTGCCGGGTCAAGCCACCAGCTACAAAATCGGCATGATCAAAATTCAGGAGCTGCGCCGCGATGCAGAAGCGGCTCTGGGCGACAGGTTCGACATCAAGGGTTTCCACGACACCGTGCTTGGCGGCGGTGCCGTGCCATTGAATGTGCTGGAACGCATGGTTGATCAATGGGTTGCCAGCGTTCAAGCGAGCTAGTCCGCCACATAAACTATTTCAAGGCCCCGCTTAGGCGGGGTTTTTTGTTTAGCGCCCCTTGCTTGACAATTCTGAATGCGGCTTAAGTGAAGTGTAAGAGCATTCTTTGTAAAGGACGTGCGCCGTGATTGTATCGACCATTAGTATTGCAGCCGCCACAGGTGGCGCATTCGCCCTGACCCGACGCTATTTGCGCGGGGCCAACCTTAGTCGCTGGGATACGCCAATTGACACAACGTTTGCGACACCTGAACCATCGAAAGAGATGGTTGGTGTTAACGAGTATCTAAGCCAGGAATTCAGGTTCGACGAAACACTGGAAGCAAAACGCGAACGTTTTGACCGCACTGGCGAAGGCCGTGATTTTGGCTGCACGTTTAAATCCGACACCGTTGAATTTGACGGTGTGTCGGTCCCGGGTGAATGGACGCTGGTCGACGGCGCAGACCCCTCAAAACGGCTTCTGTATTTACACGGCGGTGCATTCACCGTAGGCAGCCCGCAAAGCCACCGCCCCATAACAAGCAATCTGGCGCGCCGCACAGGCTGTGCGGTATTTGCGCCCAACTACCGACTTATGCCGGAAAACCCAAGGATGGCGAGCGTAGTTGACAGCCGGGCAAGCTATCAATGGCTTTTGGAAAATGGCCCGGATGGCCCTGCAACGGCCGATAAAATTGCGGTTGCAGGCGACAGCGCAGGTGGCAATCTCACGCTCACGCTTTCAAATTGGGCGCGCGATAATGGCATTCGCAAGCCAGATGCAGTTGTCGGTATTTCACCCGCCACAGATGGCGCCGCCACCGGCAATACGATTCGTAGCAATTTTGAAACTGACGTCATGCTGAAACCACTTGTGGGCATGATGTTGAAGGTTCCACACAATATATTGCTTGTAGGCATGTGGCGACGTCTTGGCATGGCACCATCCTCGCCGACAATCTCGCCGGTGCACGACAGATTGCACGACTTGCCACCAACGCTCATTCATGTCAGCACAGCAGAGATGCTGTATGACGATGCCGCGCGCTATACGAACAAGGCGCAGGCTGCCGGGTCGCCCGTTACCATGCAAAGCTGGTCACACATGTGCCATGTCTGGCATATTTTCGATCAGATGCTGCCTGAAGCGCATCATGCTATGGATGAAATCGCCAACTTTATGAAAGCCAACGGCGTGGTTGCAGACGGTTTCTCAAAAGAAGAAAGTGAACTGCGTGTAGCCGAATAGGCTTCTGCTACGTGCAGGTCCATTCGGCACGTTCCTGGCGAAACCGCCAAAGATGAGTGCCGATGCCCCCACTTCAAGCTGCAGGTTGCCCGGTACGAGCCAAAACCGCGCGCGGCCATCAATAGCGTGCCCAATAAAGTCACCGGATTGGCCGGTCGGATCGCGCAGACGAGCAACAACCCAAGCATCAGTTGCAGACGTCAGGTACGTCGCGGAGTATGTCAGCCGTGCATCCATCCGGTCATTCGGACTAATTTCAAACCTTGGTCCAATCGCCGTCAAGTTTGCAGGCGTGAGCGGCCCGTGAAGACTGGTATTGTTCAGGTCACCACGACGGCCACCAAACAATCGCTCAAACTGATCATAATTGTCGTCGTTTGGGTCTTTGTCACCGCTGGTGCGATAGTATTGCATGGACATATTAAGGTTCAGGCCAGTATCGAGCGTATAGCCCGCTTTCAGGAACACCATGCTGGAGCTTGAGTCCAAATCACGTGTATCGTCAGGGTAGCTGGTGGCCCGGCGCGATCCGAAACGCCAGGCGATTTCCACATCTGCATCCCACCGTCCGCGGGAGCGACTTCGATACAAACGAAAGCCTGGCCAAACATATTGACGGTTTGGTGTCGGTACGCCAGCTCTGTGGAGTTGCTTCGGTTTAGTGGAGAGCCATTTCAGTTAATTGGCTATCGTCCTTTCCTTCTGTATGGGGGATTTATAGCCGATTGTCGAGTGCTTGCGCACTGGATTATAAAAAGCATCAATATAGTGTCCGATCCTTGTTGTTGCCTGTTCCCGTGTCTGGAAGCTTGTTTGCCACACCAGCTCGACTTTGATTGTTTTGAAGAAGCTTTCAGCGACACTGTTATCATAGCAATTGCCTTTCCCTGACATGGATCCGCGCATGCCATGATATTTGAGCTTTTTTTGATACTCGTAGGAGCAATATTGACTACCGCGATCGCTGTGATGGATCAGGCCAGGTGATGGATTGCGCAGCATAATTGCCTTGTCGAGAGCGCTGATGGCAAGCTCTTTCTTCAACCTGTCACTTGTTGCCCAGCCCACAACCCTGCGGGCATACAGATCAATGATGACGGCCAGGTAAAGCCAGCCTTCCGCTGTCCAGATATAACTGATGTCCCCAGCCCACTTCCGGTTGGGCGCTGCGGCTGTAAAATCCCGCTCAAGCAGGTTGGGATAAACCGGGTTTTTGTGGTCGCTATCTGTTGTCCTTTTGAACCGGCGCTTCTGTCTGGCTTTCAGCCCGTCTTCCCGCATCAGGCGGGCAACCCGCCTGCGGCCAACAGGTAATCCCTGTTCCTGCATTTCAACCGTCATGCGCGGGCTGCCGTAAGTCCCATTCGACTGATGGAACAGGCACTTGATATAGGCCAGATATCGCCTGTCGTCCTGCGCCCGTTTGCAAACAGGGCGTCCTCTCCATGCATAATAGCCGCTGACACTGACACCTAGTAACCGGCAGGCCCTGGAAACAGGCAGGCACGCTTCCTTCGCATCAATAAGCGCAAACCTCATCGACTTTCCTTGGCGAAGAAAGCCGTGGCCTTTTTTAGCAGGTCGCGCTCCGCCCTGAGGATCTGGTTCTCACGGCGAAGACGGGACAGCTCCTTCTCTGAACTCTCCTCACTGGTAGCAACTGGGCTATCATCATCCCGAAACTCACGCCGCCATGTGTTCAGTGTCGATCGGCCTATACCAAGGTCAGAGGCAACCTCAATAATCGTCAGACCGCTTTCATAACTCAAGCGAACCGCTTCCCGCTTAAATTCCTCAGTATAAACCCTGTGGGGTGAAGACATAAAACATACTCCTCATCATAATCAGATTATTCTGAGGCTCTCCACTAAACCGAAGCAAGTCCACTGTCAGTTTCATGCAGGCCGTAAACAAACAACTCGCCCCACACGTCTGACACCAGGCGAGGCAGAATGTTTGGCCTGCGGTAGTGTGCGAGCCAAAAATTACGGCCCCATTGCTCTTTATCGGCTCGCAGGGCATTGCTCTCCAGGAGAGCAAAGTCGGTCGGCTCCCGACCCACCAGAAAGCCATAAAAAGCATGAAACTCGTCGCCGCGCTGGCTTTTGGTTTGAAGGTAAGCCCCCGAATAGCTCTTGATTACATTGGCAAAATCGATGCGTTCGATCTGCCGTTTTGACCCAATACTTGGGATCTGTCGTCCTATCGTCAGCGAAGCGTCAACACCGGGGTACAGAAAGTTCTTTGCCTCAACCCGAGCGTAAAAACGCAAGAAATCAAGCGGATTGGTAAAGCTATTGGTGATCGGTGTGTCATCGCTCACGAGATAGTTGCGTGAATCTTGAAGCTCGAAGCCGAGCGAGAACGGGCCCTTGCGAGCTTCCAGTGTTAGCAGACTGCGGATTGCTAGTACCCGGTCATTACCAGTCCGGCCCGCACGGAAGCGGCCGTTTTGCTCTTCATATCGCCAGCGCGTTTCACCCCATACGCGCAGCCAATCGGGCGCTTTTGTCGCCTCAATCAGCTGCCAGGGCTCTTGCGCTGTAGCATTTGCGGTTAGTAACACTGCGCACAAAAATCCCAGCCATAATGACCGCATACAACACCCCAAAATACTGGCAGCCCTGCAGCTGCAAAAAATCAACTATTGAAATCAATTGTTAATAAAGAGGCTGCCAGCCTTAGCTGGCAGCCGCTGCTTTTTTACATGGCACGCCCTTAAGAGGCAGCGCCAAAAATCACCTGGTGCTCACCCGCCGAAAACGTCCGGCTGCAAGGGTTCGCTTGTGCAAAGGGACAGACAACAGACCGGCCGCCGCTTACATCCACTTTGAGCGTGGTACCTTCAGGCACCGTGATGGCACATGTACCACCTGTTATGCGCCGGAACGTGAGTGATTTGCTGGATTTTCGCCCGCGTCCCGCTCGTTCCATACTGTCCGTGCCTCCGCGCGCTTTGCTGACTTCACAGCGTGCGGACCAATCCCGCTCGCCCGAGAATTTCATCACCATCATACCAATTCTGTCCTGTGCGGCAGCCGGCGCGACATATGATGTGCATAGCGCAATAGCAACACTGACAACTGTCAGACGCTGTTTCATGATGTATCTCCTCAATGGCACAATTGAGGTCTTATTAATACATCATTTCCAGAACTATGGAAATATAGATTTTGGATTTAGTCCTAGTTCAGCAGGCACGGTCCAATACAGGTATGGCACAGATTTCAGGGTGGCCATCACAACAGTCATTCACAAGATACCCGATGAAGTCCTTTGTATCTTCGACACGAGCTCGATAGTAGAGATTGCGCCCCTCGCGTTTGGCCGTGATCATACCTGCATTTGAAAGAATATTCAAATGGTTGGAAAGTGTGTTTTGCGGCACATCCAGGTGCCGGGCAATTTCGCCAGCAGCTACACCTTCGTCACCTTTGCGCATGAGCAGGCGAAACACCCCAAAACGAGTGGATTGCGCAAGAGCGCTTAACATTGCAATAGCACGGTCATCGTCCATCGGCTTCTCCCTTGCGAGTGCAAAAACTCTACTGGAAAAGCAACCCGCGAAAAAGAGCAAAGCTAAGACAACGAGAAAAACCTCGCACCCAGAGTGCGAGGTTTAAAGCTGCGGCTAGGCGCTTAAGCTATCGGCTGATCAGCCCGGTACACTTCAAAATCCACTTCTTCAACCTTCACGCCCCTGAACGTCTGCCCCACCCCCATTATTAGGCAGAGTTGCAAATAAAAACTGGTCAGGACGGGATCAAAAACTTCAAACGCAAACTCATCGGCCATTTGCGTGAGCAGCATAAACAAGCTGATCATGAAACTTGAAATCACCATAACATTGATCATGACGCCGATTGACCGCATCTGGTCTTCACGGGACTGAAGAGGGTCAGTCTTCTTGCCTTGCAGATGCTGGGCAATAACAACGCCGTAACCTACATTCGCGCCACCAATGAACAGAAGAGTGGCATACTGTTCCCATCCCCATGACGCTATATCGCCCGCCTGCCAGATGTAAAAACTCAGCCAGACAACAAACATCAAAACGGTGGCCAGAAAAGCACTTGGTTGAATAAAATCAAACAAGTGGCGTGGGCGAAGGTCTGCCGTTCGCACCGCAGGCTTATGACCATCCTGCATAATTTTGAACTGCTGAAATTCATGAATTGCGAGATAAATGAAGGGTGCCGCCTGCAAGAAGAAATACAGCATGACAAACACTTCGTCGCCGCCCTCTGCCGCAGGCTGGTAACCACTTCCAAGCATGTAGGCCAAAACACCTATTCCAAGAACCGCTACCACCCTGCAATAAGCAGTGATCACCTTTAGGCGAAACAGAACACTTTTGCTGGCGGCTTCCGGTGTTTTTCCGGGATAAAGTTTTGGGTATTCACCCGGCGGGTAGTTGTCATGAACATAGCGGATCCGGTTCATCGTCTTGTTCGGATAATGGATTGAAATCACATATATCTGACCAAGAAAAACCAGGTAGAAAATCGAAAGTATCACTGTCATTGAAATGTCTGCAGGCATTTTAGCCTCCACTTTGTTGGACGGATTGCATGGCGGCGTTGAATGCAAGGCGAATTTCGCTATCGGTTGCGCCTCTGTCGCGGCATACCCCCACCACGTCCGTCAGTTTTGTTGAAATCCAGGCATTTATGTCGATGCCCACGTTTTTTGGGGCGTCCGGGTGCACAAACGTGCCCCGATAGCCTTTCGTTTGAATGATGCTGTCGCGCTCGAGCAATTTGTAGGCCTTCGCAACAGTTTTGTTGTTGAGGTCCAAGTCATTGGCCAGTTGGCGAATGGAAGGCAGTGCATCACCGGGCGCGATTGCGCCCGCCTCCACTGCCCCTTTGATGCCGTTCACCAACTGGCTGAAAACGGGAACCTCGCTGTCGATATCTATCATTATTTGCATTTATCTTGTTCCATATGTACCAGTGCATGTAGTGGTACATATGGAACATTCAAGAGTCAACCAGAAAAATGAGTTTGGGCGAATCCAGGAAATCAACCATTGCTGGTTTCTATGCTATTATTGAATGTGGTCTGAAAAGGGGAGGACGATATGACAACCACAAACGATTTGGAATTGCTCAAGCAGATTTATTCGGCGTACGGGAAAGGCGATGCAGATATGCTGTTTGCCGCGCTGCATCCAGAGAAATTTATAATGATCGAGCACTCACATTCTGCCGCAACACCCTGGGGCGGGCCTTGGAGAGGTGTTGAGGGCATGAAAGCGTTTGTTGATAGTGTGCAGGCACATATGACCCACAGTGCGTATGTGTGTGAAGATGTAACAGATGCTGGGGGTGGAACGTTGATTGCGTGGGGTTATTTCGAAACGGAGGGCAATGAAACCAAAAACACTGTAAAACGCCCCTGGATGCATAAAGTGCAATTTGAGGATGGCAAAATTATCCAGATTGACGAATTTTACGATTCCTTGCACGTCGCTGAAGCGCTTCTCGACAAACGATTATAGTCTCTCAGAAAAGCGACTTTGATCACAGTCAATCTAGTGTGGGCGTTATTTCTTTCTGCGTCCATTGATCAGTTCTCTGATCTTGTCACGCACTGGTCGCGCAGCACCACCATAGTTCGACAGCACAGCAGCTACAAATCCCTGATCAAGGAATACATCAAGGTTGGCGCTGATACCGATAAAACCACCGCCATGCCCTACAATGCGCATGCCTTCTTCTCCAATTATTCGAAAGCCAAAGCCGTAGGGCTCGGTGTGAAACTCGAATTTAGGCGTCAGTAGAAGCTTTGTGCTTTCAGCTGAAAGTAACTCATGTTTAACCAACGCATTTGCAAATTTGGTAAGGTCTTCAACGGTTGAAAAACAGCCGCCCGCTGGCCCGCCACGCACTACATGCATATAGAGGTTGTTTTGCCACCCGGTCGTGCGCGCCTCATCCCGCGCATATCCGATGGCCAGATTTGGCACTGGTTCGTCCATTTCGTAGCAATCTGAATTGGACATTCCGGCAGGGGCATATATGTGATCGTGGATATAACTGAAATAGTCCTGCCCGCTCACCGCCTCAATCACAACACCCAGCATGAACATGCCGGTGTTGCTGTACCCGTAACTTGTTCCCGGCTCAAAACGCAAAGCCTCACCGCGAATGAGGGGCTTATAGTCGTCCAGTTGTCTGTACGAGAGCTTTGAACTCGTGAAAAATGTCTCGTTGAAATAACTGCCGAGACCAGAGGCATGTGTCAAAAGGTGTTGGATTTCAATTTTGGCGCTCACGTCTGGCGCTAACCAACTCTCATCAGCGAACTCGCTTAACCGATCCGTGAGGCTTAGCTTTCCCTGCTCCACCAATTGCATGATCGCAACGGACGTGAACATTTTGTTCATGGACCCCAAGTTGAGCTTGGTCTGAAGATTGTTTGGGACATTGAAGCGTTTGCTCGCAAGCCCATAGGCACCCGAAAACAACGGCTCGCCATTCTGAGACACTAAAATTGTACCGGAGAACTCGTCGGCCTCAGCCAGCCTGCTGACATATTGCCGAAGCTCTTCAACAGCCTCTGGCTGGAGCGTCGTTTCAGCAATTTGCGCTGAAGCCCCGGTTGCAACGACTACCATCAAACTAAGGCCAATCGGAAGCAACTTGATCATCAGCTTATTCCTCAATTGTTAGTCAGCCAGTTCTTCGCCGCGCTTTTTGGCTGCCGCTACCGCGCGTACCATAAGGTCAGTGAGTTCGCCGGACTGCATCAGCACCTCAAGGGCGGCGGCTGTTGTGCCGCCCGGGCTCGTAACGCGTTCCCTCAATTTCGAAGCCGATATATGTCCATCCGCCTCCAAAAGTTTTCCTGCGCCAATAATAGTTTGTCGTGCAAGCGTCATGGATTTGTCCGCAGGCATGCCGTTTGCTTCCGCCGCCGCAGCCAAAGCTTCCACCATATGGAAAACATAGGCTGGTCCACTGCCCGATGTTGCCGTTACCGTATTCATTAGCGTTTCGTCAGTCACCCACACGGTGTGACCGGCAGCCTCCATCACAGCATTTGCAAGCTCTCGGTCTGCGCCCAATACAGCTTCGGATGCACACAGTCCGGTTACACCCGCACCAATTGCAGCCGGTGTGTTGGGCATAGCACGTACCAATCGGGCGTTTTCACCCAGGCCCGCACGCATTTGCGATAGCGTGACACCAGCCGCCACAGACACTGCAACCGTCTCTGCACCAACAAGCGGTCTCACACTCCCAATGACAGCGTTCATCACCTGCGGTTTGACTGCCAACAGCAGTAGTCGAGCACGCAAATCATGCTGCAGGTCAGCTGGATGAGCGACCAAAGTGGCGCTGGCAAATTCGGGTACCTGCTTTGGATCCAGTTGTGGATCTATGATGACAAGCGCTTCGGGCGTCAAACCCGCAGCCAACCAACCGCGTGCCAAGGCTTGGCCCATGTTGCCAAAGCCGACCAATACGAGCGGTGAAAATGATTTGAACGCTGAAAATACTGTCACGCTAATAAGGTCCCTCACAAACACAATGGGCGGAGCATAGCCCCGCCCAAAGCGCACAGCAATGATGGATGGGGCTTACGCGCTGCCCGCACACTCCAACATTGCACTCTCAATCGCCTGTCCAGGCGATTGGCCACCCCACATGACGAACTGGAAGACCGGATAGAAGCGTTCGCACTCCCCAAGCGCTGTTTCGATCATCGTAATTATGTGGTCTTCGCCGATAGCTCCCAGAAGCGGATCGTTCGCCAAGCTCGCATGTCTGTATAGTAACGCTCCTTCTTCACCCCAAAACTCGAAATGACCAATCCACATACGCTCGTTAATGAGGCCAATTGCCTCATACACATCTGCACGTTTATTCTCAGGAACCTTGAGGTCGAACATGCAAGCAAATTGCAGCGTTTTAAAATCGTCCCGCCAGAAGACGCGAAACTGCAAATCAGTGTATTGTCCACTGATAAACATAGTTAATTCGTCATCGTTATGGCGTTCGACAGCCCAATCATTGGCACCTGCCAACTCTTCAGCCATATCTACTGGATTGATGTTCAGAACGTCTGAATGTCCGGTGGTCAAGGTCGTCATCTCGTTTCCCCTCTGAGATGGGCCGCCGGAGCAACAACCGGCGGGAAAGTTACGCCGGTAATAGTCCTAGTCTTGTCTTACCAGATGCACGAAATCTGGCTCCTTGTATTTGACTAAACACAATATGTAGCGTGCCAAACAGTTAGGAGTCAGGCAAGAAAGAATTACGATTTCTGGCAATTTTTCTGTGGATAACTTTTTTTGAGGTAAGCAGTACGTCGCAAAAAAACGGTTCCGAACAGCCGGTTAGATTCATTCGTTGAAGCGATAGATCGCCCCTTCAAATCGAGCAAAAATATTTCAAAAATTGCTGTTTTTGTGCAGAGCGAAGATGAGGAGAGCGCGCTTACTTGGACTTTAGCGCTTCAATTTCGGCGCGCAGGTCTTCATTTTCCATACGGGCTTTTTCTGCCATTTCGCGCACAGTTTCAAATTCTTCACGGGAAACAAGGTCCATTCCAGCCAGCTGTTTGTCGAACCAGGCGCGGAACATGCCTTCCATTTCACCCTTCACAGAGTGCGCTGCACCAACGGCACCAGTTGCCAACTTGGCCATATCATCCATGAATTTGTTGTTCGATTGCATGGGTCTGCTCCTCGGGTTTGCTGCCAACCATATGGGCTATAAACAACTGCTGTGCAAGAGGCGATGTGCCGCAGGCGCAGCAATTCTCAACACCGCTGCCCTTTGTCTGGACAGGGTATGATAAGCCCGTATGATGGCGCAATCTCACACCAGCCGAGGAACTGCCCTGTGTTTGACTTACTTGCCATGAGTGCCATCAATCTCCCCGTCTTTGATCCCGTGGCAATCGAGATTGGGCCAGTCGCGATCCGCTGGTATTCGCTTGGCTATATCACGGGGCTTGCATTTGTGTGGTGGTACGTGCGCAAGCTGGCAACCCGGCCCCAAGCTGCCATGACAGCCCAGCATATTGATGATTTCATCACTTGGGCGATGCTCGCTATAATCATTGGTGGGCGCCTCGGCTATGTGCTGTTTTACCGTCCCGATTATTACGCAGAAAATCCCGGCGATATTATTCGCATCTGGGATGGGGGTATGGCGTTTCATGGTGGACTGTTAGGTGTCATCCTAACGGTGATTTGGTATGTGCGCAAAAACAAACTCGACCTAATGCGTGTGGCAGATGTGCTCGCGCTCGTTAGCCCGTTTGGCATCGGACTGGTGCGTATCACTAACTTCGTAAACGGCGAACTGTGGGGTCGTGCAACCGATGTTCCCTGGGCGATGATTTTTCCAAAAGATATTGCTGGCTTACCCCGCCACCCGAGCCAACTGTATGAAGCACTGGGCGAAGGGTTAATTTTGTTTGTGATTCTGCAGTTTCTTTATCACAAAACTCGGCTTGCCAAGGATGCGCCTGGTGTTATCGCCGGGGTGTTTTTTGCGGGCTATGCCCTGGCAAGGTTTCTGATCGAGTTTGTTCGGGAGCCTGACGCACCAATCTTGTTGAGCCTGACGCGTGGCCAACTGCTAACGGTGCCCATGTTCCTGTTTGCCGCCTGGTTGATCAACAACGGCATTAAAACCCGGCGCGAGAAGCTCGCTAAAGCATGACAACGCTGAAGCAATTCCTGGCCAAACGCATTGAAGCTGTGGGGCCCATCTCGCTCGCAACCTATATGGCAGAGTGCCTGATGCACCCGGTTTATGGTTATTACCAGAAAGAAAGTGTTTTTGGCTTAGACGGAGACTTCACCACAGCGCCTGAAATTAGCCAGATGTTTGGTGAAATGATGGGCCTTTGGCTCGCGGACCGTTGGATAAAAATGGGCCGGCCTGACGCGGTAAATCTTGTGGAGCTTGGGCCCGGCCGCGGCACCCTGATGGCAGACCTGTTGCGTGCTACGTCACCGGTTGAGGACTTTATGGACGCTGTCAGTGTGCACTTTGTTGAAACAAGTACACAGCTTAAGGCACTTCAGGCCGAAAACGTACCAAACGCCAAGTGGCACAGCACGCTGGCGGACGTTCCAGATGGTCCAATGCTTTTGGTTGCAAACGAGTTTTTCGATGCACTGCCAATCCACCAATATGAAAAACGTGATGGCAGCTGGTTTGAACGCATGGTGGGCACCGACGGCGATGCACTGGGTTTCATGCTGGGGCCAACTGGGCCGCAGTTTGCCCTCTTGAACGATGACCTGAGGGATGCACCTGACGGCAGTATTGTTGAAGTATGCCCGGCTGCGCTTTCTATTGCGGGCGAAATCGCCGAACGGCTAAGCCTGAGCGGCGGGGCCGCCCTTGTCATTGACTATGGCTACCGGAAGTCTGCGCATGGTGACAGCTTCCAGGCCATGCAAAAGCATGAATTTGTGGATGCATTTGACGAGCCTGGAGCAGCAGACCTGACGGCCCACGTTAACTTTGAGGCGCTTAAAGCTGCTGCCCGAGAAAAGGGTGCAAATGTGCATGGCCCGACAACGCAGGGCCTCTTTTTAATGTCAATTGGATTGGGCGCGCGGGCTCAGGTGCTGGCGAGCGCCGGGGACGAAGCCCACCAGAACAAAATTCTCCTGGACCTGAAGCGGCTCACAGCTGCTGATGAAATGGGAAGTTTGTTCAAAGTACTGACTATTCAGCCCTTTGAGCTTGATGCTCCGCCCGGCTTTTAAGTCAGGGACTGTCGTAAAGTGACGCCAGAATTACTGGGTTAATTGTCTTGGTGTCCTTCCGCGCGGGTTGCCCCTGCGGCAATCCAAAACCAACATCAATATAAAGCGTTTGAAAACAGTCCCCGGAAATCAGGATCGTGTCGCTTGCTTCGTCAACACGAAACACGCTGGTAGCTTTGTTCAAGGTGAGCAGCAGGGTTTGCCCTTCCGGCCCAATGATTGGCAGCAACATTGACCGAGCCAACCTGTTGGTGCCGTTCAAAAATCGAGTTGAAAACTGCATAATGCCGGCGCAAGGAGTGGAAAACAGGGAATTCCACCAAAGCTCCCCGGCTTCCCGGACACTGGGGCATACAAGGTCGAGCCAGTTGATGTCATTGCCTTGGAATTTCACACGTTCGGCGACACTGCTTCCAACCAGCCGCGACCGCAAATCATTTGGCGCATAGAGATCGTACATCAGCAGGTCAGCTGCATATGGTGCGAAGTCCTGCAACTTCACGTCTGCTCTGTTCGGTATTTTGCCGTCAGTGCGCAGCCCTTCCCACTCCCGAAAAAACGAGGAGAAGAACGGGTCGTTTAAAACACTGGTGAAATCGCTATTCATACATGCTTGCACAGTTCAACACAGGTGAACTGCAACCAAGTTCGGCGCCCCCAATAGCCGCACACAAAAGAACAATAGCGAAAAGTAAATACCGCGTCAGGTCCTATTTGCATTTGCGCAATGCGCCGGATAAAGCCCTAGATTATTTTTTTCTTGGTTTGTAGGGCCAATAGGCTGGCGGATTTTCAGGCAGACCGAAGCCAATATCGAAATAGTATCCAACTACATAGTCATGAGCGACAAGCACATGCTCGATCGGCTTTTGAATACGAATAAGGTCACCAATTTCGTGCAGGGCCAGTATCATATCCCGTTCGGTTTCGGTTTTTATCGGCAATAGCAGTGTCATCACTTCACGCACCGTACCGTCCGGGTATGCCATGGAAAAATCCATCATGCCGCCGCATGGCCTGTCAAACAGCTGGTTCCACCACAATTCAGCGTCATCAAGTGTGTCTTGCACGAACAAGTCAAACAGGTTCACTTCAGGTCCTATATGGTCAACCCGTTCCGCCACTTGCGTGCCAGTGAGACGGTACCTGAGGTCGCGTCTTCCCTTGCGCTGATAAATAACCAGGTTTTCAGCAAACCCTGCGAATGCACGAAGCTCGATCCGATGACGGAAAGGAATATCCTCATCGTCGCGCGCGTTCTGCCACGTTTGAAGAAAAGACTTAAAGGGCTCTCTGGCCAGTAAATGTGTGACGCTTTCGTGCATGTACTTAAAACCTGCGCCCCAATCGCGCGGACGTTTTACACAGCTTTCAGCAACGTTCAAGCTGTTTTGTGATCGTTGTCCTGCGCGGTTTTGTCGCTCTTGGGCTTCGCAACGATTGATTGCGGTCCTTCGGGCAGGCCAAAACCGATATCAAAATAGTGCCCAATCGCATATTTTTCGCCAAAGACTGGTGCTGCACAGGGCTCGCCAATGTCAATAATATCCATCATGTGATTACGCGCCAACAGGAGCATGTCGCCGCGCTCCGAGGTAATCGGTAGCGCCAGGGCTATCCCTGCCCGCGTCGTGCCATTGCTGAAACGAGTAGAAAACTCCATTAATCCACCGCAGGGCTCATCCATGACAGCATTCCACCATTCTTCACAGGCCGCATGCACTTCCGGGACAAAATGGTCGAACAAATTCACTTCAACACCCATGTTATCAACTCGCTCGGCAACGCCGCTGCCGGTCAGGCGATACCGAAGGTCCCGCCGGCCCCGTCTCTCGTAAATCACAAGGTTGTCGAGATGATCAACAAAGTTTCTGAGGTGAATGTTTTGTCTTGTTGGCAAGCCTCCTTCCCGGCGCACGGCTTGCCAGGCCTCCCGGAAGGATACAAAGGGCTCTTCAGCTAATGTTTTGACAAGAAATTGTTGCATACAGCCTCTTCACTACCCACTCAGAGTAGCGAGTTGCCGCTTCGGTTGCAATTATCGCCCACTAAATACATTGATTTCGCGCACCGCTAAGGCAAACTGTTTCCATGAGTGATCATTTGAAATTTCCAGATTTGTTATCCGCTCCGCATGCATTTCTCTCTAAAAGCGGCGGCGTCTCAAGTGGAATATATCAAAGCCTGAACTGCGGCACTGGGTCTGAAGACGACGCCGATTTGGTCATGGAAAACCGGCGCATTGCGGCAGAAATCATTTCTGCGCGCCGGGACACACCTGTTGTCAGCTGCTATCAAATCCACAGCGCAACCGCAGTAGAAGTTACTGAAGACTGGGGCCAAGACCGGCCCAAAGCCGACGCAATGGTGACACGCCACC
Source organism: Kordiimonas sp. (assembly GCA_963921265.3). Lineage (GTDB taxonomy): Bacteria > Pseudomonadota > Alphaproteobacteria > Sphingomonadales > Kordiimonadaceae > Kordiimonas. The sequence continues at coordinate 3,527,248 of OZ001196.2, read as the reverse complement.
CGGGCATCGTTCTCGGCATTTTAACGGCAGACTGTACGCCTGTGCTTTTTGAAGACAGCGGCGCAGGCGTTGTGGGTGCTGCCCATGCTGGCTGGAAAGGCGCCCACGCTGGTATCATTGAAAGCACTGTTGCGTTGATGGAAAAACTTGGTGCCTCACGCGAAAACATTGTTGCAGCTATTGGACCGACGATCACCCAATCCAGTTATGAAGTGGGTAAGGACTTTGAAGCCATATTTCTGGCACTATCTAGCGATTACACTCAGTTTTTTGAGCCCGGTGCGGACGAAGACCACCGACAATTTAATTTACCTGCGTTTGTGCAGTATCAGCTGACCGCTTCCGGTGTGCGCAATGTGCATAACTGCGCAGTGGATACCTACGCCAGCGATGCGCATTTTTCTTTTCGACGCACCACCCACCACGGGGAGCCCGACTACGGCCGTCAATTGTCCGGCATTATGCTTCCAGGCTAGATCCCAATCACATCTTCGCTCGATTCGCCCTCAACTCGAAATTTGCCCACAATTTCCGACAAATTTTTGGCCAATTCTCTGTTCAAATCTGCTCCAAAAAGGGAATTTTGCATAAAGATGACACAATGATGACTGCTTCCTTTACAGCGCACGGACGCGCTGCTAAAGGTCCGATCAAACAGGGTCAATCTTCATCACCATGGAGGCCATAATGGGCATGAAGATTTTATCAGGGAACGCCAATCCGGAACTAGCTGAAGCGATTGGAGCCTATCTCAACATTCCGCTGGCAAAAGCCGCGGTGAAACGCTTCTCTGATCAGGAAGTCTTCGTGGAAATCCACGAAAATGTGCGCGGCGAGGATGTCTTCCTTGTGCAGCCCACAAATTTCCCTGCTAACGACCATATGATGGAACTCCTGGTGTGCATTGATGCACTGCGCCGCGCGTCTGCCCGTCGCATCACCGCCGTCATTCCCTATTTTGGCTATGCCCGTCAGGACAGGAAGCCCGGTCCTCGCACACCGATTTCAGCCAAGTTGGTTGCAAACCTGATCACCACAGCGGGTGCTGACCGCGTGCTGACCATGGATTTGCATGCAGGCCAAATTCAGGGTTTCTTCGATATCCCGACAGATAATCTCTATGCCATGCCCGTACTTGTACGTGACCTCAAGGAAAAATACGCCGGTCGTGAGCTGACTATCGTGTCGCCTGACGTTGGCGGCGTGGTTCGCGCGCGGGCATACGCAAAACGCATGGACGCTCCGATTGCAATCATTGATAAACGCCGTGAACGCGCGGGCGTATCAGAAGTCATGCACATTGTCGGTGAAGTCGCCGGCACAGACTGTGTGCTCGTCGATGATATCGTGGACAGTGCCGGCACGCTTTGTAATGCAGCACAGGCACTGATGGACGCAGGTGCCAAGTCTGTTTCAGCATATGTGGCGCACGGTGTGCTTTCGGGGCCTGCTTATGATCGCATCAACAACAGCGTGATGGACGAAGTCGTCATTACTGACAGCATTCGTCCAACACAGGACGCCAAAGACAGCCCGAAAATTAGGCCTGTTACTGTGGCGCCCCTGCTCGCTGAAGCCATGAACCGCATCGCACACGAAACCAGCGTCTCCAGCCTGTTTGACTAAGCGGCCTTAAAGCATTCGCTTCAATATCTGTTCCTTGCCAATCAACTGATGAAACAGGACAGCACCAATGTGCAAAATGAAAAGAGCGGCGAAGCTGTACCAGGCGGCAACATGCCAGTCTTCCCAATAGTGGTGAAGCGCCATGTCACGCTCATAGGGTGTTGGTATGGCAAATATCCCAAAGAAGGGAACGTCCCAGCCCACCGTCATCAGGGACAGTGAGCCTGAGATTACCTGCAGCGCAATAACAGCGTAAAATGCCCAGTGCACCACTTTAGACAAAAGCACTTGCCACCTGATGTCACTTAATGGGTCCAGATGCGGGCCCGCCAATTTCCAGCCAAAACGAACAGTAAGAAGCATGAAGGTAAGCAAGCCGCATGACGCATGCAGTCTGATGAGTTCTGATTTGGCGTCACCTCGTGGCAAGTCGCTCATGTAGAGGCCAAGCGCAACCATAGAAATGATCAGCAATGCCATACTCCAGTGGAGAGCTTTGGCAGGCCAGCCATAGCTGGCCTCGGAATTTTTGAGTGCCATAGCGGGTTCCCCCGATAATCTAGAAGTTCAAGGGATACATTTTTAGAAGCTGGAAGTCCATGAGACCGTCGCGCGCAGATTGCGGTTCGGCCCCGGCACACCAGCAAATGTCCGCACAGCATTGGCGTTGAAGATATTGTTCATGCCAACATCAAACCGCCAGCCTTTAAGCGAGCCCTCGCTTGGTTGCCATACCACGTATGTATCGATGGTCTCATAGCTTGGGCGCTCTTCGCTCTGGTCATTCACTTTGTCAAAGCGGCTGGCAATCTCTGCACGCGCGCCGATCCTGAAGTCGCTTTCCGGCATGCGTGCTTCTGCGACCAACTGCAATCGGTTGGGTGTCAGAATACCTACATACTCGTTGGTATCCTCGTCGCGACCATCAATGGTTGACCATGCAGCTGACAAAAACCAATGATCACTGCTGTATTGGCCCTCAATTTCAAAACCATCAAGCGTTGCACGAGCTGTGTTGACGTTCTGGCTGGTGCCAGACGTACATACACCGAAAGGCGCACCAAAGCATGCGGGCGAAAACTCGACGTTCACCGCAAGGTCAATCAGGTTTTCTACGTCATTTTCGAAGTAGCTTCCCTTGATAACCAGCCTATCACCGTCATAGGCCACATTTTCGAACGTCATGCCGATACCAAACTCATAGGCCTGTGCCTTTTCTGGCTGCAGATCAAGGTTTGGAATAAAGAAGTTCGGTGCCTGAACAAACGGGCCAAGCGGGATCGAGAAATGCAGATTATCCGCGAACACTTCATTGAACGATGGCGCACGGAAAGCCTCAGAATAGTTACCAAACAACAACAGCCAGTCATTGGGTGCATAGGAAACACCAATCTTCGGTGACCAGGCATCATCGTTATTGTCCAGCGTCGCATCCTGGGTCGACGAATTCTCGAAATCGTCGTAACGAATTGCCGGAATGATCCGGAACATACCCGCCCCAGTATCAATGCCAATATCAGCTTGAATAAATGCGCCAAACGTCTCGGATGTAGCATTTGGAACGCCACCACGGGTGCCGTCAGCAGTCGTGTTGTCGGTACCGACTTGCTCATCCTCGTAATACTCAGCACCATAAGTGAAAATCACAGAGCTTTCACCGCCAAGGGAAACTGTTGAGCGGTTGTCGAGCACAAAGCCTTTTGTTTCAACTTCGCGCGTGATGAAACGCGTTGTATCGAGCTCGGCCTCGTCCACACTGGAATTGTTGATGTACCCAATCAGACCAAGATCAATCAGCGGATTTTCAGGGTTATAGTTTACACGAGCGCGCCAGGTTTCGCTTTCGATATCTTTGTTGACGAGATCACCTGTGGAGATACCCTGACCGTTGTTCGGCTCAAGTGCATCGTTTTTAAATCGCAGCCATGACGCGTCAATTCGCAGGTCATCCGTGATCTGGGAATTGATTTTGATCATGCTGGAGCCGATCTCATCATCCCCTTGCAAATTGGCACCGCGCGCAACGTTGATGTCGTCCGACTCACGAAAGGTAAAGCTCGCCAATCCACCAGTTTTGCCATCTTTCGTGGTTCCAAACACGGTACCGCCAACCATCCATTCGTCATTGACGCCCTGAAACCCGCTTTCGACCCGGAAACCAAACTGTGAACCCTCTTCAAGAAGATCAGAGGCATTCACGGTTTCAAAAGCGATCACACCACCAACGGCGCTTGAACCATAGAGGGCGGAGCCCGGGCCCCGCACTACTTCGGCGGCACGCAACAAGTCCGGCTCAATAAAAAAGCGACCATCATGACCAGAAAGGAAGTTTTGGCGAACACCGTCAAATAGGACAAGAACACCCTCGCCCGAAACACCGCGCAGTGCGGGTATTTCGCCTGTACGGCGCGGGCCACCAGTGAACTGCACACCTGGCGTTTGTGCAAAAATTTCAGCAACACTTGCCGTAATGCGGCTTTCGATTTCGTCACGTGAAATAACAGAAACGCTGCCCGGGAATGTAAACACATCAGACGGGCCACGCGTTGCGGTAATGCTGATTTCTTCAATCTCGGTTATGGCCGCATCTACATCAGCATCCTGTGCATGAGCCTGCGCACTGGCGAGAACGCCAAGCGCCAAAATCGATACTCCCTGCCGAAGTCGGTGCACTGAATTCGGAAATGTCATAAAAATCACCTAAATTATATTGCGAATCATTCGCAGTTGCATTAAAGCGGGCTTAGCAATTAGTTTTTGCAAATGCAAGTGACTCTTATTATTATTTTGACTCTTGAGGAGTTAGGACATGTTTGGACATTTTAACAAAGCAGTTGTGCTGGCTGTCGGGCTTTTGCTCGCCGCATGCACTGGGGATACGCCTGCCCCGCAAATTGCAGCAAACGATGCTGTATCAGCTAATTTTGAGCGGGACCGCCAAGCCATTCTGGCGATGGAAGGCGATTTCAAAGTAACATTTGATTTTCGTGAAACCGTTCCGCTGAAAGCCGGCTACAAAGTAAAGGACGCTTACGTTACCGGCGCCCGCGAGATTGTACGTGTCATTGAAGATCGTGGCGACTTTATCAGCATGCAGCATATCCTGCTGGTGGGCGGAGAGAAGAAGTTCCCTATCAAGCACTGGCGGCAGGACTGGCAATACCAGCCCGGCATCATCACTCGCTATGTGGGTGGCAATGGCTGGAAAAATGTGACCCTTAACCCAGAAGACGTCCAGGGCCAGTGGGCACAGTTCGTTTACCAGGTTGATGATGGCCCACGCTATGCGGGCCTGGGCACCTGGCGCTATGGTAGTGGCTTTCCAGAGTGGTCATCTGACCCATCCTGGCGGCCCCTACCCCGCCGGGACGCCACCAAACGTACTGACTATCATGCCATCGAAGCGGTGAACCGCCATGCTATTACGCCAGACGGATGGGTGCATGAACAAGATAATACAAAACTGATTTTGATGGGTAATGCACCCCAAGCATTAGTGCGCGAAGTGGGTGTAAACACGTATGTCAAAGCAGATGACCTGCAGTCAGATGTCGCTATGGCTTACTGGGAGAAAACTAAAGGACTGTGGGAAACCGTGCGCGCAGAATGGACACGTCTAGAGAAAGAAACGCCGGGCTTTGGTTTGACAGTTCAGGGGGAACCTGAAGAGATCTACATGCAGATCCTTGGTGTGGCCACTGGTCTGGAAGAAGGCTCCATTACCCTTGAACAGGCCAAGGCCGACGCAGTTGCTCTCATTACAGAATATACGGCAACGAACCTGAAGCCTCTTCAGACCCGCTTGGCCGAAGTTCCGCCGATTGAGGCGAGTGAAGGCGAGTAGCCACCAGCTTTATAAGATATGCGACGAAAAAGCCTGCCGGTTGGCGGGCTTTTTTAGTTCCGAAACAGATTTGAATCAAACTCAAATGCCGGCATCATATTGTGCATATGGCCGGAGACCTCAGGAGGACTTTGAAGGGCAGTTTCCATCTTTCTTTTCCTGAACTTTGTTTCATTTTCTCTTTTGTCCAAAGTCATCACAGTGCGCCTAAGCACTATTGGGGCCGGTACGTCGCTACTCTGATAAACGTCGGACATCATCTCGAACAAATATACAGAAAACATGCCCCCAAAACGTCCGATAAAATCACCGGAGGGGTATGGATGCCCCCGGCCTTCATAATAGTTTACGCGCTCATAGCGCTTTCGCGTACGCACAGTTCGCTTTTCACGAAAAATAACATCACCGTTCGGGCCCATCAGCGTCACTTCGCCTTTTATGAGGGCGTTTGGGCCTTGAAAACTTGGCAAGCGATGCGCCCCATAAAAGTCGTTCACTTTCACGATCAGCACGTTGTCAGTATTGGCCTGGCCAATAACTTCAAGGTTATGTCTGATCATCCGTTCGGCCAGAGTCCGCAATGAGTATTCCCGCAAATCGGGGATCATGCGCTCACTTGAAGATGAAAATGCATACCAAATTTGGGGCGAATGCGAAGCTGCGACGCTCCAGCGGTCTCTAAAGTGGGTTTCGCGGCGAAGCTCCGAGGCTTCAAGCCGAACAAGTCGTCGTTCAATAGCAGAACCAAATTCGAAAACAACTTCGGTGGCATGCGTCGAAGAAACCGGAACCAGCATTGCAACCAGAACAACTGAAAGACAGTTCCACCACCGCATTTTGGACCTCCGCTCTTGTTCAACGCCACCGTTACCATAAGTGTATATCAAACATTACTGAACGCAAAATGAACGATGCTTGTTGTCGGGTCAGGTCAATCTCTCAAGCCCAGAAACCTCATGGTGAAACCGATGGAATTCACGTACCCATGCGCCAAAATCTGGGGTAGCAAATTGTTTTTGCCAAACCAAACGTAAACCAGCCCCAGACCAAAGCCGATTACCCCAGTTACAACAAAACCGTATGCGCCCTGATAATAAGCGTGGCGATACCCAAAAAAGATGGCGGCCAGAGTAACAGACACCAACGTGGCAGCCGTTGAACCACCGAGAAAAGCGCCAAGCCGATCAATTATGAAGGCTCTAAACAGCATCTCTTCAAAAAAGGCAGAATGAGTCCAGACCAGCCCCATCCACAACAGATACATGGGAACATTGCGTTCAATGTCGCCAAAGCGGTTAAAAACATAGCCTTTTTCAAAAAACAGGCCTGCTATGCCACCTCCGACCGCACTAAAAATAACAATGACGCCAAAAACCAACCCTGAGAGCAGCAGTGTGCGCCACCAGCTTTCAGGTTTTTCAAAACCGAGGTCGGCCCAACTCATTCTGCGTGCGCGCAACCGCCAGGTTGCGACAAACATTGTTGTGAAGGTGGATATGGGCCCCGCGTATTTGTTGATGTAAATAAGGCAAAACTGCTTCACCACCACAAGTACTGCAATGATAATGATGGCGTCCAAAAGGGCGCCATAGTTCAATTGCCATCCTTTTGTTTCGGCCTTTAAGCCCGCGTCTTGATTTGACATTCATTGTCCCCGGCTGCCGCACTGCTGTGCGCTTATTATTGTTGGCGTGATTTCACGCACTGAAACATCAACTAACACCAAGCATGTCAAACGAATGTCAAAAAAAGAGCGCCGACAATATGCCGGCGCTCAATTGGTTCAATTGGTTAGGGTGCCTTAGCGGCGCACAAATATGGGGCCGGGCACATCCGCATCTGGGTATAAGCGTTCAATGCCTTTCTCAAGGAAAGTGGCCATGACCGGGGAAACCCGAACATTTGCAGAATCAATCAGATAGGCATACTCAGATCCTTGATAGTTCCAAGCCTGAGTAAACTGCGGCACGATCGGCGTATCCACCTTTTCGCTGGCCACGGTCTGACCAGACGCGTCAACCAAACTCACGGTGCCGACCATTCGTGTATTGAATGTTGCGAACTTGTTCAGGGAATAGTTGGACACCCAGAAGTTATCTATTTCAACAACCAATTTATGGTCCGGATCATGCGCTTCAACCGTCGACAAACTATGCGCAGCCATTGCTTCGGCAAGATTGGCGAATGAAAAGTTATCAATTTCCGGAATTAGCCGCTCATTGGCGAACTCTGTCTCGGCAAACCTGTTGACGTTCAAGTTGCCCACTGGCCGCCGGTTCGCCCCTTCAACACGGTATTCGCGGAAAAAGGACTCACGACGCAGCTCAATTCGATCGATCGATTTCAGGTTGTTTTCAATGCGAGGAGAGAGTTTGACTTCCACGTCCATCGCCGAAGCACTCGCAGGGGCAGAAAGCCCAAGTGCCACGGCACCAGCCAAATATAAATATTTCATGTTGCGCCTCCAGAGCAGGTGTCTTTGTTCCATACTGTCCTGCTTCAACTAGCATGACAATCCTGAACCGCTCATGAATGACAAACCGCCGGCCAATTCGGCGTCACCGGCCTATTGACCGAGAAGTAAGCTTTCAATCCCGTATTTCGAAAAGAAGTCGGTCAGCGCACCGGTCGTGCGCAACTTTTCAATTAACTTATCAATTTGCAGCGCCGTCACCGGTGCGTTTTTGTGTAGAATGATGGGCAACGCATAGTCGTGATCAGGAACGGGGCCAATTGCCAGCTCTGATTTTAATTGCGGCGTTCGCTGATACTGGCTCAATAGATAAATGTCAGACATGACCGCGAGATCAACCGCTCCCGTGCGCAAGTATCTCAGCGTCTGACTGATTTTCTCGGCAAACACAGCATCAACAACGGTGCGAACATGCTTTTGGTCGGCATTAAAATCTGCAAAGGCATAGTGATACCCGAGGGTCACCGCAACTTTGCGTTCCGGGCTGAGCTGGAATACTGCCGCACCGCTGCCCTCTTGCCGGCGCGCAACAAATATCTCTGTGCCGCGCAGAATGGGCGATGAAACGTCAATCTCTGCTTGGTAGTCCTGCCAACCCCAAACAGGCATTTCAAAAAACACGGCGTCAATGATCTCGCGGCGCATCAACTCATACCGACGCTGAGACGGTATGGAGACCAACTCAAAATGAATATCTTGCTGGGACCTGTTCAAAAGTGCCAAAAAGTCGGCGGTTATGCCGCGCCCGTCTTCAACAAATGGCTCAAACGGGTAGCCACCCACTTTTATCCGCACCGCATTTTCATGATCGGCATTTGCGGGCATTACGCTTGAACCAGTGCATGCGATCAACGCCGCAACAAATGGCGCTAAGAGTTTTCTTATTCTAGTTTTCATAGCTTTACTCACGCTGGCGCAACAACAGCCAGCATATCTTTAATCGACTCAGCCGGCCACGGTACGGCAAGTGTGTTAATAGATCGTAACACAGGCACATTGACTTAGGGCAATTGATACCGCTGACGACCTGAAAAGCGGACCTCTCAAAAATACGCCCGCTTCACTGCGCTATTGCTTGCATTTTGCACTGGAAAACGCTAAACCGCGCCGACTCAGTCGGGATAGCCCGGCTGGGCAATCCGTCCTTGCATCCCTGGAGGAAGCGACGGTCGGCAAACGGATGGTCCGTTTTGCTGAACATGAGTTTGGAGAAAGTGAATGGCTGACGTCATCACCATCGAAGCGCAAGCACGTGACCGGCTTGGTAAGGGAGCCAGCCGCGCAACACGTCGCGCAGGCTTCGTACCTGCCGTGATTTACGGCGATAAAAAAGACCCTGAAGCAGTTCAGATCGCACAAAACGAAATCCAGCGGCTTCTTAACCGCGGTGGTTTCATGTCTCAAACCTACGACCTCGTGGTTGACGGCAAGAAAACAACCGTTCTGCCACGTGACCTTCAGCTGCACCCTGTCAGCGATGCACCCATGCACATCGACTTCCTTCGTCTGGGCAAAGGCGCAACGGTTACAATGGCCGTGCCGGTTCATGTTGTGGGCGAAGACGAGTCAACTGGTCTCAAGCGCGGCGGCGTGATCAACCACACCCGTCACGACATTGAGCTTAACGTGCCTGCGGACGCAATCCCTGAGGCAATTGAAGTGAACGTTGCCGATCTGGACCTGGGTGAAGCCGTCAAGATCTCGGACGTGACGCTGCCTGAAGGCGCAACGCCAACCATTACTGACCGTGACTTCACAATCCTTGCGATTGTGGCGCCATCTGGCCTCAAGTCTGCACAAGGCGCTGAGGACGAAGCGGAAGAAGGTGAAGAGGCTGAAGGCGAAGCTGCTGCTGAAGGCGGAGACGCTGAAGAGTAAAATTTGGGAAGCGCGCCCCGCGCTTCCTGCCGCACAGTGCGGCGCAACCAGATACGGGGGTTTTCATGAAACTGTTTGTCGGACTGGGTAACCCGGGCGACCAATATGAAAACCATCGGCACAATATCGGATTTATGGCGGTGGACGAGATTGTTCGCCGCCATAATTTTTCGCCCGATGTTGGGGCTGGAAAAAAGCGCTGGCAGGCCCTTACTCATGAAGGTCGCTTAGGCCGCGAAAAAGTCATCATCGTCAAGCCGCAGACTTTCATGAACGAAAGTGGTCGGTCTGTTGGCGAAGCCATGCGCTTCTTCAAGCTGGAACCCCAAGACGTATTTGTGTTTTATGACGAACTTGATCTGGCGTTTGGCAAGATCAAAGCCAAAATCGGCGGCGGCTCTGCCGGTCACAACGGCATTAAGTCGATTGCCGCTCACGTCGGACCGGACTTTGAGCGCATCCGTCTTGGCATCGGCCATCCCGGGGACAAATCGCGCGTGCACGGCCATGTGCTTGGGGATTTCGCGAAGTCAGAACAGCGGGGCGTTGAAGACATGCTGGATGCAATCGCTGCGGAAGCCCCCTGGCTTGCAGACGGGGATAGACCCAGGTTTTTGGCTGAAGTTGCGCGCAGGCTTAATCCGCCGCGCCCAGCCAAAAACAAACCAGAAGATATGCCGGTAAAAACCAAGCCCGTATCTGCAAAAACGAAGAATAACGAAGGCCCTATGGCCTCAGCGCTTCAAGCGCTTAAAGACAAATTGAAAGGGAACGACTAATGGGTTTCAAATGTGGAATTGTGGGCCTGCCCAACGTTGGCAAATCAACGCTCTTTAATGCGCTGACCAACACGGCTAACGCGGCTGCAGCCAACTATCCGTTTTGCACTATCGAACCCAATGTCGGTCAAGTCCCTGTTCCAGATGAGCGGCTGTTTAAGCTCGCAGAACTTGCAGGCAGCAAAGAAATTATCCCGACCCAGCTTTCTTTTGTCGATATTGCCGGTCTGGTACGCGGCGCATCCAAAGGCGAAGGCCTTGGCAACCAGTTCCTTGCGAACATTCGGGAAACCGACGCCATATGCCATGTTTTGCGCTGCTTTGAAGACGATGACATCACCCATGTGGATGGCCGTGTTGATCCTGTTTCAGATGCAGAAACCATTGAAACGGAACTGATGCTGGCAGACCTCGAAAGCCTGGAGGGTCGTATTCACGGGCTCGGCCGCAAAGTTCGTGGCGGCGACAAAGAAGCCAAAGCCACCATGGATATGATCGAGCGCATCATTCCACTTCTCAAAGACGGCAAACCGGCGCGCCTGATCGACATCAACAATGAAGACGAAGCCAAAACATTCAAAGAGCTTCAGCTTCTGACGTCCAAACCGATCCTCTATATTTGTAATGTGGACGAAGATAACGCCGCTGACGGCAACGAGTTTTCGTGCGCTGTTGAAGAGATGGCGAAAGCACAGGGTGCGGGTTGTGTCGTGATTTCTGCGGCTGTAGAGGCCGAAATTGCACAGTTGGATGACGAAGACGAAAAGTCAGAGTTTCTCGAAACCCTTGGCCTCGGGCAGACCGGCCTCGCGCGTGTGATCCGCGCCGGATATGACCTTCTGGAGCTGATCACTTACTTCACGTGCGGCCCCAAAGAAGCCCGTGCCTGGACCATCACCGTTGGCACCAAAGCACCGCAGGCTGCCGGTGTGATCCATACTGATTTTGAGCAAGGCTTCATTCGCGCCGAAACAACCTCTTACAGTGATTATGTGGATAACGGCGGCGAGCAAGGCGCCAAAGACGCAGGCAAAATGCGCCTTGAAGGCAAGGAATATGAAGTTGTAGACGGCGACGTCATGCACTTCCGCTTCGCAAACTAATCCTTTTTGCGTCCCGCTAAGCGCGGCCGATGGCATGCACGAGGTAAGGCATTGCACCCTGCAGATACAAAAGGGCTGGCGTTGCGACCAACCACACTCTGCCACCAAATGGTGCATCAACCGCGACTATCACCGCCAGCAACAGCGCTGGCGCATAGTGCCACATGACGGTGCGTCTCGGTTGCACGCCAGACAAGCGCGCACGTATGCGCACCAGCACAATCTGCATCAAAAGGCTGAAAAACCAAAAGACCGTGCCAAAAAGAAAAAAACCGATGAAGGACGGCAAGTTTGGCCGAACATAAAACCAGTTGTTGGCAGCTGATGCCGCAGCAAGCATGCTCGGCAACAGGGCGGCAACTATGGTGATACCACACAAAACCACATGCATGCGTTTCAGTTTACCTGTGGCATCGGCAATGCGATCGCTATAGCAAAACCAAATCATGCCAACACTTAGGATTTGCAGGTTCAGCACAATCTCCCACCACAACCGCGAACGGGTCAGGAGTGCACCTGTGACTTCCTGATACACAAACCGGTCAACTATTTCTGCGGTGATTGTACCCGTTATCAGAAGAGCGATAGCCGCCATCAAAGAGCGACCATCCCGAACGTGGAAACGGAATGATTTTTTGGTCGTTCCATCTGCCGGCACTTATAACTTCCCCCAATCGCCAGAGCCCTCATAGTCAAGCTTAGCTCATACCAAGGCTTGCATGAAAGGGTTTTGCACAAGCGCCGCCCAGCAGCTTTACCGGCGCCAGCCAAATCCACGGTAAAAATAGGGCATGGCCCCCTGCATGAATAGAAGAACAGGTGTTGCAACGGTCCAGAAAAGGCCGCCCCCCGGCGCATCAATAGCAATGATGATGAGCAACACAACAAAGGGTGCAAATTCGCCCGGGCGTAACAATTTGCGTTTTCGGGAGCCGCTGGCATCCAGCCGCCAGCGGCGTGCCACTACAAACAAAAATCCCCACGCCCAATGCAAAAAACCAAGCGCAACAAATATCCAGTAAACAGACGGGCTTGGCCTGACCTCAAACCAGTTATTCACAACCGCAATGAAGGCAAGAATACTGGGTAGCAAAACAGAGATGATCGAAAACACACATTGCATTACATAAATGCGCCTGCGTTTACCCTCTGTTCTGGAAATGGCATCCGAATGTGCGAACCAGATAACACCTGCGCTCAAAATCTGAATGTTCAGCACGACTTCCCACCACAGGCGAGAGCGGGTCAACGCATCATCGATACTGGAAGTCATATGATACTGGCGCACCATCAGGGCGATAATGATACCGCTGGTCACCAGTGCGCACCCTGCCATGATGGAGCGAGGGCTTGACAATTTTGCAGTCACGTCGCTTTTTTCGACGCCATCTGACATTGAACCGACCTTAAACGCACCCCCAAAGTGCATGCGGATCATAACTTTTTCAGGCGGTACGGCCTAGATAATTTCTACTAAAATTCTTACTGAAAACGCTTTTGGCTCAGGAATAGAACACTGTACGCAGGGTGTTCAGGGCGAAGTAAACAACCAAAGCAGCTGCCAGAATGCGCAACATTGATCTTGGAAACGAAGTGGCGACCGGTCCAGTTTCCGGGACCACAGCTTGGTCTTCAAGTGTTGGTTCTATTTCAACATCATTCACGATTGCCATCGCCTCCCAATAGGCGGTGTCAGGCACCATTATTTTATATCCGAGCGTAAAACCAAGCTCTGGCATGGCACCGCCTGCGCTGTGGAGATTATCCACATAGACGGGAATACCGCTGTCTTCCAGAATACCTTTTTTTATAAGAACTTCCGGATAGTCCGCTGTTTCATAGACGATTTTCATAAACCTACCTTAGACCAAAGGCTTTGGTTATGAAAGGCATGGACCCTTGCAGATAGGTAAACAGGGGAATTGCGAGCAACCAGGTTTGCCCGCCCATCGGTAAGTCTACCAAAGTTGTCAGCGCCAATATTATTGCAGGGCTTAGAAATCCAAGACGGTAACGCCAGCCCACTTTTCGTATCTGGGTGCTGCGCCGAACACGCACCCGCGCGTTCAACCAGACGCCCAGCAGCCAATATGTCAGAACGATATAGGCAAACAGTCTGACCTCGCCGGCTGTTGGCTGTTCTTCAAACCAGTTTTGCTGAATACCCAACAGCCCCAAAAGGGTGGGCAGCAATACGGTAACGAGGGCAAACCACTGGCGCAGACGTTGAAGCACTTTCATGCCGCCAACGGACCCGTCAATGCGATCGCTATAACAAAACCAGATAAGCGCAGCACTGAGTATCTGCAGATTGAGCACCAGTTCCCACACAAGCCGTGAGCGCGAAAGCGTTCGCGCGCCTTCGCTTGCCTCCAGATACTGGAACAACATGAATGTTAAAATAACGCCAGTGATGTTTAACGCTATCGCGCCCAGAAGTGCCCTGTTGTCAACAAGCTTCATGCGCGTGTCCCGGCATTGTCCATGTCGGTCATATCCCGCTGTGTGCTACCCCACGGTCATAGTAGGGCACTTGTAGAGACTTTTCCACATAGGTTAGTGCGCCGTGCAAAAAACACAGAAACGGTGCGGCATAATATCCCAGATTGAAGGGCAGATGCGCATTAAGAACAAACAGCACAACCATAACAATTGCAGTGATTATTTTTGACAGACCGAGAAGATGATTTTTTCCCAGAGAGAAATCTCGTGCAATCAACTTCAGAACAATAGGCAGGAAAATGTTGCTAGCGACCCAGATGTAAACCGCAATGCGGATCATATATTTGGACATTTCAGGTCCGGGTGGGTTGCGGTACCAGTCGTTCCAGGCGCCAAGAAAAGTAAGGAGTGCAGGCATGCTGACGGCACCGAAGCTCACTAAAAAAAATAGAATTGCCCTGACTTTCCACCAACCACTGGAAAACAATATTCGGTTGTGGTGGCTAAACCAGATAAAGGCGCAGCACAAAATCTGAATATTGAGAACGATTTCCCAGTGCCATCGGGCCGTTGTGAGTTCTGGGCCGAAATAGTCCATATTTACGTAAAGCAGGCTTTGGAACGACAGCACCATTCCGATCAAAAACAAAGAAATGGCACCATATAAAGCGCGATAGTCTTTAATCCGTTTGGCCATACTTCACCCGGAAGAAAAAAGGGCCCACATCACGTGAGCCCTTGACTGTGCTATTGTTTGTAAACTCGGCCGCCCTTCATGACGAACGAAACATCCAACAAGGCGCTGATATCTTCAAGCGGGCTGGCCTCCATGGCAATAATGTCCGCGTATTTGCCATTTTCAAGGGTGCCCAGGCTATCGCTCATGTCGATTAAATCAGCAGCATTGACGGTGGCCGCCTTCAGGATGTCAGCCTCGCTCATGCCCGCTTCTTTCATCAGCAGGGCTTCTTCAGCATTGGTGCCGTGTTTTGATACACCCGAGTCTGTGCCATAAGCGATTTTCACGCCTTCAGCATAAGCGCGCGCAAAGTTGCCTGCCATATCACGCCCAACCCGCATTGCTTTGGCCTTGATTGGCAAACTCATGAAATTACTGTTTTCAGCCATTTTCACGACAGTTGCCCCGGCAAGCAACGTAGGCACCAGATATGCCCCGGTTTCCTTAAACAAACGGATAGATTCAGCGTTGGCATAGGAGCCATGTTCGATACTGTCGACACCGGCGCGCAAAGCCGCATTGATTCCCTGAGCGGCGTGCGCGTGGGCCGCCACCTTGCGGCCAAGGGCGTGCGCTGTGTTCATCACTTCAACAAGTTCGTCATCTTCCATTTGCTGGCCGGTGCCGGTGTTGGTGTCGCTGAGCACGCCGCCAGTTGCCGTGATCTTAATGACGTCTGCACCAAATTTAACCGCGCGGCGCGTGGCGCGGCGGCAATCATCGGCGCCGTCGCATATGGTCTTTGACGTGTATTTTTCCAAAAGGTCTGCCCGCATGCCATCCACGTCACCATGCCCGCCGGTGACGGAAACACCACCGGAGCCGACGATGCGCGGTCCGTCGATCCAGCCGCGTTCTACACCATCCCTGAGCGCATACAGTTGCTCAGGCTGGGCGCCAAGGTCACGCACGGTCGTAAATCCCGCCAGAAGAGTTACCTCTGCATAGTGAACACTCTGCATCGCTATGTCTGCATCTGACATACGCAGGCGTTTGCTATCGTTATCTGGCCCGAGTTCCATCTGAATATGAACGTGCATGTCCATCAGGCCTGGCATGACGAACCTGTCCTTAAGATCTATGGCCGTTGCATTTTCACCGAATTCACCTGGATCTCGGTAGCCGTCCACCACTTGCGTTACACGACCATCTTCAATCACCACTGTTTGTTCACTTTTGGGAGCAGTGCCCGGTACATCGAGGAGCTGCCCTGCATGAATAACTGTCAGGTCAGCCAGTGCAGCGGAAGCGCCAAGCGCACTCAGCCCAACTGCTGCGACAGAGCGCAAGAGTGTTCTTTTGATGCTTTTCATAGATCCCTCCCAAAATGACAGATCGGCAGACATGGAATGCCAGCCGCGCCAACTCAATATTATGAGCACCTTGTGAAATTGCCCAAGGAATAGTCCCTGGGCGCAAGTGTGGCACAGCGGCGACAAATGTCAATTGACGCCACTGTGATTTCTCTTGGTTCAAACAACAAGTTAGGGGGAGTTGTTACTCTACCGGTGGCTCAATCAGCCCCACCAGAAGGGGACGTGATCGTTGCATCATTAGTGGTGAGTGATACCTGACCAACAGCAGGCCCGTCATCCAGCGTAAATTCGGTCAGATACATGGTAACGCGCCCCATGCCAGTGGATACCTCAGCACGAACCGGCAAAAGATATGCACCTTCATCAAAAGACTGCACCCAGATTTTTGGCGGTTTGGGCTCATCCACTTTTTTGCCTTTTGCCCGTCGTTTTTCTGCTTTCCGACGTTGTTTTTCGGCTTTCTTTTTCTGTTTTTCCGTCAAAATTCGCTCGCCAGCCACCAAAGTGCCGCCAAAGCCACATTCGTAGGCTTCACCCGCGAACGGTGACTTTCCTGAAGTCTCAAGATTGACTGATTCAGCCGAGCAGGAAACATCCCAATCAAAGACACTGTCCCCGTCAAAACTGCGCACCACATAGGGACTGTCGCCGCTAACGTCAGTGAGAGACCGCTGTATAAGTGCGATGACAATCGATGCCGGGTCAGGACCCACTTGCAGGTCTTCGGGTACTGGCTCCCGTTTGAACTCTTTCAGCCATTTTTCGGGCCATTCCAGTTTGTTTTCAATCAAGCTGCCATTGGCGTCGAACGTCATGGTCTGGGCGTAATCCTTACCGTCCCAGCGTCCATAGTTTTCGTATTTCACTGGTACAGGGGCACCGTCTTGTAAGGCTCCCTCAACCCGCGCGGAACTGCGACCATTCGCGAACAGTTTGGCAACGCCCCTCATCCGGAAATCCATTGAAAAGTCATAAGCTTGGTCTGCAATTGTTGCTGCGGTGTTGGCTTCAGAAACCAACAATCCATTCCAATAGAATTTGTAAGTCGCGTTGATTTTATCGGCTGCGGCTGCGCCCTGCGCCAGGCAGGCGATCATCGCAGTTCCCAGTAATAGTCGCATTATGTCGTGTCCCACTTTTTATGTTTTGCGCATGCTTCACCCAAAATGTGGCCAGATCAAGGGGAATGCGACAAATCACACATTTGTACGGGCGCAGAAATGCACCGGACCACTAGCGATACCGCAGCATATCCCGAGAAATTTCCGAGATTTTGGTCACACCAAGCAGCTTCATATCTCTTTCAATCTCATTGCGCATGTTGCCCAGCGCTCGTTCTACGCCCGGCTGCCCTGCCGCCGCGAGTGCATAAAGATACATGCGCCCGCCGGAGCAAGCCGTGGCACCAGCAGCCAGTGCCTTCAAAACATGCGTCCCCCGACGAATGCCGCCATCCACAATAATTTCAATGTCACCGCCAACTGCGTCCGCAATTTCTGCAACCTGGTCAAACGGGGTTCGGGACCCATCAAGCTGGCGACCGCCATGATTGGATATCATGATCGCAGTCGCCCCAATTTCAACGGCCTTCTTGGCGTCAGAAACACTCATGATGCCTTTCAGGCAAAACGGACCACCCCATTTTGACCTGAGGTCCGCCGCATCATCCCAGTTCATCGTCTGGTCCAATAACCCCGTGAAATATTCCGCGACCGAAACGGAAATATTGGATCCCTCAGGAATGTGAGACGTGAGTTCAGCAAGTTCAAACGGTTCGCGCAGGAAAAAATTCAGCGCCCAGGAAGGGTGCCGCATAAAGCTGAACAGGCTTGCGAGCGTGAGTTTTGGTGGGGTGGTAAACCCGGTGCGTAAGTCGCGTTCCCGGTTGCCACCCACAATGGTGTCAACGGTTAAGGCAAGCGCATGAAACCCTGCTTCCTTCGCTTTTTCCACCATCGCGGCATTCAGCGCGCGATCTTTGTGAAAATAGAATTGAAATAGCTTGGGTGAGCTTGTGAGAGCTCCTATTTCCGCAAGGCTGACGGTTGCGAGCGATGACACACCAAACAGAGTGCCAAACTTTTCCGCCGCCTTGGCAACTGCACGTTCCCCATCATGATGAAACAATCGCTGCAGCGCGGTCGGCGAGCAAAATAGCGGCATGTCCAACTTCTGTCCCATCACCGTTACAGACATGTCCACGTCCTGAACGCCCGCCAATACATTTGGCACCAAATCACAGTCCTCGAATGCGGACGTGTTCCTGCGATAGGTCACCTCATCATCTGCAGCCCCGTCAATGTAATGAAAAATCGGCGCAGGCAGCCGATCTTTGGCAAGCAAGCGCAAGTCTTCCACATTGTGGCAATCATTCAGTCTTCTAAACATGAGGTTTGGTCACACCCTGTATTTGCTACGGCCCAGCATGCTGTTTTTATTGCAGTTTTGCCAGCAATTAGTTCGCTCAATCAGCTTCCTCAAAAATTCATATCCCCTATTCGGCTGGTGCGCTTGACCACCAACATCAGCGCCCCATTTTTCGAAAAAACAGAAAGGGAAATTAATGTTCAAGGTCTTTTACGAAGATTTGGAAATTGGTAGCGAAGAAGCGTTTGGCGCATACGCAGTCACCAAAGAAGAGATTATTGAGTTTGCTGGCAAGTATGATCCGCAACCCTTTCATCTGGACGAAGAGATAGCCAAACAGTCTGTGTTCGGCAGCCTGTGCGCCAGCGGCTGGCATACCTGCGCCATGACCATGAGCTTGCTTGTCGATTACATGAAAGACAAAGGGTTTGCGGGCATGGGGTCGCCTGGCGTGGACAATATTCGTTGGAAAACCCCTGTGTTCCCCGGTGATGTTCTGTCCGTGAAAAGCGAAGTGATTGAAAAGCGGGAAAGCCAGTCGCGTCCAAACCTGGGCCTCGTTAAATCCAGGTATCGTGTTTTCAATCAAAAGGACGATCTTTTAATGGAAATGACGACCAACGTGATGGTCTTGAAGCGCGGCGACTAACCCGCCGCCCGGGCCGCGTTTGGCACAAACTTCCGCCAACGGAACGCCAGCAAAACCAACAGAATGGCCGCATAAATCAAGGGCTCAATCTGAAAGCCCTTGCGCATCATTATGAAATGCACCACCGCCAGCAATCCAATCACATAAATCGCCTGGTGGAGCCGCTGCCATTTTTTGGCGCCCATGCGTTTGATCCAGCCATTTGTGCTGGTTATTGCAAGCGGTATCAGCAGCAAAAAGGCCGCAAACCCAACGGTGATGTAAATGCGTTTCATCACGTCGGACCACAACTCAGTCCAGTCAAAGAGCATATCAAGCCACACGTAACTGGTGATGTGAACACACACATAAAAGAAGGCAAACAGACCGATCATACGCCGAAACAAAATGGGCTTCGGTGAATTGGCCAGCTTTGACAATGGGGTGATAGCCAGGGAAAGAAGCAGAATGCGCAGCGCCCAATCGCCAGAAAAACGGTTGGATGTCTCCTGCGGGTTAAACCCCAACCCGTTCGGCTGGTACTGAAACGCGAGCCACCAATTCCATGCAAGCCACAATACGGGTAGCATCAGCAAGGCAAACACAAGAGGTTTGCCAAACTGGCGCAATTGTTTTGTGGTAATGCTCATGCCAGCCATAGCGCACGTTAGGGGTTAATATTTGGCTCGCAGGTCCATACCTGCATACAGGTCTGCCACCAGTTCCCCATATCCGTTGAATTTTTGTGTTTCGCGACGGCCAAACTCACCGATACGGCGCTCGCGTTTTTGGCTCCAACGCGGATGGTCAACTTCCGGGTTCACATTCGAGTAAAAACCATATTCACGCGGCGCAGAAAGGTTCCAGCTGGTCCGCGGCTCCGTATCTGTCAGACTGATACGGACGATGGATTTGATCGATTTGAAGCCATATTTCCAAGGAACCACAAGCCGTACGGGCGCGCCGTTCTGGTTTGGCAGTTCTTTGCCGTAAAGGCCAACAGCAAGCAATGCCAAATCATTCATTGCCTCATCAATGCGCAGCCCTTCAACATAAGGCCAATCCAGAACCGGCCAGCGAAGCCCTGGCATTTGTTTGGGGTCAGCCAGAGTTTCAAAACGTACATATTTGGCACCAGATTGCGGCTCGATTTTTTTCAACACAGACGCAAGCGAAACACCAATCCAAGGGATCACCATTGACCAGGCTTCCACACAGCGCAGGCGGTAAATTCTGTCTTCAAGTGCGTTAAAGTCTATCAGGTCTTCAAGCGCATATTCACCAGGCTTTTCCACAAGGCCATCCACACGGATGCTCCAGGGTTTGGGTTGCAAACGCCAAGCGTTTTCATAGGGGTCACCCTTGCCAACACCAAACTCATAGAAGTTGTTGTACTGGGTAACTGCATTCTCGGGTGTAAGCGATTCGTTTGACTTAAAGTCGGTTGGTCGTGCCGCAAGCGGGGCAAGCTCCCGCTGGCGCTGTGCAAAAACACTCGGAGCGGCGATCGCCGCACCAGCAGCTGCTGCGCCCACCATCAGGGATCGGCGATTCAGGTAAAGGCTTTCCCTCGTTACAGAATTTTCCGACTCCTGCCAGGAATGTTTGTGCTTGATCAACATGTCGCTTTCCTTTCAAAGCCTAGATAGGGAATTGCTCTGGTAACGTCCAATCACGAAGATGTTGTCATCTTTGTCAATAACCTGTATCACCCCGCCCTATCGCACTCGCCCAACAGCAGGGAGGCCCTCACTTGAGGTTGCTGGTAGGTCTTCAGTACTGACCGCAGGTGCAGCGCGATGTGTGTTAGTATTGTGTTATGAGTTAAGGCCTCGAGGAATGAACAGCCCACTCAATAGTATGCGCTTCTGTACGAGCGCAGAGGCGCTGATAGATCACTGGTTGGATTTACGGCTGCCGGATCAATTGTGTCCGTTCAAAAGCGATTTTTCACCGATGCATATGGGCAAAGCGCTGCCCGACGTGTTCCTGACGGAATGGAGAGATCGCGATAATGTTATGGTACGCGTGGCTGGCTCGCGAACGCCCCAGGTTACTGTAGAAGATCGAACCGGACAAAACATCCTGGATGTTTGCCTAACAGAGCATCGGGCAGACTTTACCGAGATGTATAGCAAACTTCGAACCGGACTGTTTGCTGGTGCCTCAGAGCATGCACTGCCCCATCGTTCAGGTAGAATGATTGCCAAAAGCGTGCAGTTGCCCCTTTTGGATGACAATGGCGAAGCGAGGTTTTTTGTTGGTATTGTAAAAACGATACCGCTTGCCAAAAGCCACGAAGACTTTCGTGATCAAGAATCTCTATCAGGCGTAAGCTTAAACGTATGGTTTCAAAACCTGGACTCTGAAGAATTTGCGCACAGTAAGAAAATTATTTGATAAATCAGTAGCTTCGTGCGCTGATCTTTCTTATCCTATTCGCCTTATCGTTGCATCTTGTGTGGGGAAAGCATAGACCAATGCCAACTTACAGTTGGTCAGAAGCCTTTTTTCAAGCGCTCAGTTACAGTGAAGCCACAAAGACGCTCGCCCGTTATTGGCATGACATACCGCGACGAGAAAACTGTATTGCTCCTCACCGGTCTGATTTCAAACTGAATGGGATCGGTGCATTTCTTGACGAAATTTTCATTAGCAAATTCAACGGACCAGAAGAATTGATCATTCTCGTATCCGGGTCGAAACTGACAAAAATATTAGGCGATGATATTACCGGCAAAAATATCTTCAAACTGGTGCCATACGACAATTACCAACAGCAAGTGGACTATTACAGGCAATTGAAAGAACAGCCATGTGCTGGCGCCTTAACCAGATGGGGCGCTAGCCTCAAAGAACGGCCATTTGTTTATCGAACCATGCAATTGCCGCTTCTGGGTGACACAGACCAAATAGACTTTTTTGTGGGTACCGGTGTGATAAAAACGCGCCACACGTCAGGCGATCAACTCAGCAGAGATCATCGCGTTTATGTAGAGCAACATGCCCAAATATATGTTGATATCGGTGCCGGCGTACCGGCAACCGATTAGAATGGCTCTCGCCTACTGCTGGAAATCATAGATGCTGCCAAGTTTTAGGATTTGCGTAAGCTCATCCAAAGCCTTGAAGCCTTCTTCCATCAGTTGCGGATCGCCCAGGTCTTTGCCCTCAACACGGTCTCTGTAGTTGCGCTTTGCCCAGGCTTCCAGGTCTGCAACCAAGGCGTCATCAAGAACTGCATTGCCCCCCATGGCGCCAAGTTGCTCGTCGGACAACGCAACCCTCAGGCGCAGGCAAGCCGGCCCACCACCATTACGCATGCTTTGTCGCACATCCAGGAAATCAGCGGCCCCAATTGGACCATTGGAAGCCAGCATTTCTTCCACAAAGGCCCGGGTAGACGCTGTTTCTTCCACTTCAACAGGCAGAATAAGGCGCATTTTGTCTTCGCCTGGCACTGAAATCAGCTGACTGTTAAACAGATAGGACGAAACGGCATCTGCCATTGGAACCTTGGCGGAAGGCACCTCGACAAACTCAAACGCAATTTCCGGTGCTGCTTCGCGAAGCATTGCCTGCATTACAGCTGGGTCCTCGAACGCTTCTTCGTGATAGAAAAAGACATTCTTGTTCGAAACTGCCACCACATCATTGTGGAATGCACCGGCGTTAATGGCTGCGGGATTTTGGCGGATGAAAACCGCCCTGCCTTCTTTCAAACCATGCTGACGTGCGATCGACTCGCTTGCTTCCAGGGTTTGGCGCCCCGGAAAAGTGAGGTCTTTTGCAACGTCAAATGCGCTACGGCCATATACATAGAGGGCGACACCCTCGTCACCATAGCCTGTGCAAAAACGATTGTGATTAGCGGCGCCTTCGTCGCCCATATGTGTGCCACCAGGCAATGCGTCATGATGCGCAAAATGCTGCCCTTCCGGGAAGTAGGCCTTCAACACGCTGCCCGTCCGTTCGGGTTCGATGGAGCGATGATACATGGCAGCAAGGTTTGCCGGCGTGAAATGCGTGCGTCCATCCGCGGTGTCAGGTGAAGGCGAAATAGTGCCCGCATTGGCCGTCCACATGGTTGCCGACGACATAAGATTTTTCAGCAGCGCAGGGCTCGACTTCCAGGCGCTTGTCAGGATGTCTGCGTCACTGCCCGCAAAACCCAGTGCCCGCAACGTGCGCAAGTGCGGTCGCTCGTGCGGTGGTAAAACACCCTGTGTCATGCCAAGGCCACGCAAATGCTGAGCCTTTTGCAGCCCCTGCAAAACGCCTTCGCGCGGGTTCGCAACCAAGCCTTCGTTTTTGGCAGACGCCACATTACCGTAGGAAAGCCCCGCATAGTTGTGCGTTGGCCCAACAATGCCGTCGAAGTTTACTTCACGCCAATTCATGCGCTGTCTCCTTTCAGGGTTAGGCCTTTTGGCATGGTGGGCACAGCCACTTTGCCGTCTGCCTGCTCCATGGTTGCAACGGCGTAAGCGCAATAGTCGGCTGCATAATATGCACTTGGCTTATGGTTGCCAGACCAGCCAATTCCACCAAACGGAGCCGTAGAGGCCGCGCCTGTGAGTTGTTGGTTCCAATTCACGATTCCAGCGCGAGATCGCGGGAAGAAATAATCGTAATTGTCGCGGTTGTCTGAAATCAGCCCCGATGCCAGACCATATTTGGTATTGTTGGCTTCCACGACAGCCGCTGCAAAATCAGCTACTCGAATAACCTGGAGTAAGGGGCCGAACACTTCCTCGTCGGGCCGGTCTGCAACAGCTGTCACATCAATCAAACCGGGCGAGAGGAATGCGTCACCTTCTGGAAGCTGCTCAGCCCGTCTAATCACCTTGCCACCAGCAGTTTCAATCTCAGCTTGCGCCTTAATTACATTGTTTGCCGCCACGGCACTGATGACTGGCCCCATGAAAGGTTCGGGGTCAGCTGTTCCAGCACCCACTGTCAGGCCATCAATGGCATTCGCCAGTGCATCCACAAAAGCGTCGCCGTCAGCGCCTTCTGGCACGATCAGACGGCGTGCACATGTGCAGCGCTGTCCTGAGCTGATGTAAGCAGAAGAAATGGTCATCACGGCCGCCGCCTGCAGGTCCTCAACTTCATGCACAATAAGCGGATTGTTGCCACCCATCTCCAATGCCTGAATAACCTGAGGGCGATCAAGCAGCTGCCGCGCAATCGCAAGGCCTGTGTTGGCACTACCAGTAAACAAGAGACCGTCAATATTTTCATTGGCGGCCAGCGCGGCACCAGTTTCCCGTGCGCCCTGAACAAGATTGAGAACACCTGCCGGCAAGCCGGCCCCCTGCCACAGCTTCACCATATATTCGGCCACGGCGGGTGTCAGTTCGCTGGGCTTAAATACAATTGTATTACCGGCGATAAGCGCAGGCACAATATGACCATTGGGCAAATGTCCAGGAAAGTTGTAGGGGCCGAATACAGCCATGACACCATGTGGCCGATGAGAAAGCTTGGAGCGAATAGCGCCATTAACTGCCTCACGCGTACCCGTGCGCTCTTCATAAGCTTTCAAAGAGATCTCGATTTTGTTTGCCATTGCGGTTGCTTCGCCCAGGGCATCCCACATGACTTTTCCGGCTTCGGCACTGATGAGCCCGGCAAGCTCTGCCTTATTCTCGTTCACAAGCTCAGCGTACCGGCGGGTAATAGCAACCCGCTCATCGAGGCTTGTCAGCGACCAGCTGACAAATGCTTCACGTGCCGCGTCCACAGCCGCGGCAACATCCGCTTCTGTAGCGGCAGTTCCTTCCCAAACAGGTTCATTCGTTGCAGGGTTGAATGACGTAAAAAGCTCGCCCGACCCGCTTGACCAAAGGCCATTGACAAAATTACTCATCGCATGCCCTCCAACGGTGTGCGTCCAGTTTCATCCAGTTCAAGGGGCACGTATCGAATTGTGTCCCCCTCGCCGACCTGCAGCGCCTGCGCTGCGCTATCCGGCAACCACAAGCCGCTAGTGCCCTCGACAACACTGGTGGCAACCACACGGAAATTCTCAAGTGTGACATTGGCGGCTAAATGGTGATGATCCGCATGACCACCCTCAACGCTGCCAGCAAGGGCACCTTCAATGCTGTTGCGAACTGTGGAGATTAAATCCACCCGTGCATCCAGAAGTGGGCCAGCATCAAAAATGTCGACTGCGCCCGAAAAACGGAACCCTTCTTTTTCGAGAAGGCGCGCCGCAGGAACTGCACCATCATGTGGCCTGCCGATCACTTCCTGTGCAGCCTCCGGCAAAATCGCCGTGTAAATCGGGAAAGTTGGCATCAGGTCAGAGATAAACTGGCTGTTGCCCGCACCGTTGATATCATCTGCTTCATAAAAATCCAGATTGAAAAAATGACGACCGATCGCATCCCAAAAAGGAGAATTGCCCTTGTCGTCCACCCAGCCACGAATTTCGGCAACAACCACTTCAGGAAAGCGTGCACGGTGGGCTGCCATCAACAGGTAACGTGCTTTGGCAAGAAGCTTACCGAGTTTGGCCGGCTTATACGCTTCGGTGCGGAACTCCGGGTCCAGAAACAGCGTGGCAACTTCAGTCGCGCCCGTGAAATCATTAGAGAGCTGCAGTAGCTCTGTATCGACCCGAACTTCTGGCTCTTTACTGGTTTGGGTATGATGAATAATCCGGTAGCTGTAAAATGGTTTATCGAGACCGATACCAACAATAAGCGCACTGGTACCGACGATCTTACCGGTTTCCATATCCTCCAGCAGCAATAGATAGTTGCTTTTTGATTCCAGCTGAACTGGGCCACAAAAGGCGGCCTCTGATTGCTCAAGCCTTTCCTTGAGCTGGTCTTCTTCACTGGGGAAGGTGGTCATGCCCGGCGCTTTCACGCGCGCAAGCCTGGCCAACCCCTCAAGATCATCCAATCGTGCAGGTCGCACCACAAACATGGGATTTTCCTTCTTTTTAGTCCGGGCAACTGAAGGGCCCCGGTCGCCTTCGGCTTCTCTCCAAGCCTGAGGTCAGGCGTGATACAGATTGTGTATCAGGCCTCTTTGGCTTTGGCTGCCAGCACATCGTCAAGGGCGCCTGCAGCAAAGGCCATCAAGATAAGGGCCGACAGTTTGGCGCGCTCCGCAAAACTGTCAACCATTACAAACTCGTCAGCAGAATGGATTAGGCCACCTCGCACGCCAAGTGTGTCAACGTTAGGTAACCCGGCAGCAGCGAGGTTGTTTCCTTCACAGCAGCCGCCTGTTGGAACATATGCCACACGAATGCCGAGCTCGTCACCACAGTCCGCAATGGCATCCATCAACAATTGGTTCGCTTCTGAGATGGCTTTGGGAGGCCGGTTGATCCCGCCATGCAAGCGCACACCAAATCCGTCACGCTTACCAAACTCCGCAACGATTTTTTTAAGCTCGTTTTCAAACCAGCCGGCGTCAGATGGATCTTCTAGTCGCACATTGAAACGACACAGCGCCTTGTCTGGAACAACATTTGGCGCAACACCACCAGAAATCACTGCGGGGTTCACCGTCAGGCCAGGACGGCCACTTGTAAGCGCGGAAAGTGCACCGATAACCTCAGCAAGAAGCACAACGGCGTTCCGGCCCTCAAAAAATTCGCGGCCCGCATGAGCAGCCTTGCCTTCAACGACCATTACATAGTTACCACTGCCTTTGCGCGCACCGGCAAGAGTGCCATCCGAAAGTGCGGGTTCATACGTCATGCCAATGTCAGCAGCACGGGCTCTTTCCGCCAGAACCGGTGCGGAGCCAAGAGAGCCTGTCTCCTCATCCGGGGAGAGGAGCACCTCCCATCCCAGGGACCCTGCATATGGAGAAGCCTCGAGCGCCTTAAGCGCATTCAACATTACCAGAATTCCGCCTTTCATATCGGCGACGCCCGGTCCGTTAAGCGTATTATCGTCAAGCCATTTGGGTGTTTGGAAATGATGGTCTTTGGCAAACACGGTGTCGGTGTGCCCCGTCATAAGGACACGCCTGTTAGCTTGCGAATGCTTGAAAATACGAATGCATCGTCCGTTTTTAATGGTTTCCACATCACCCGCGGGCGTAACTCCCTCACCGTCTTCCAGTTCAATAAACTCGATTTCAGGATTCAGGTCTGCAAACGCCTCAAGGACAATTTTCTCCATGGCATCCAAACCTTCAAGGTTTCGGCTGCCGCTATTGACCTTTGACCAGGCAATAACGCTGTCCACCATTTCCTGCTGGCGTTCATCAATGCTGTCCATAAGAATTTGGACAGCAGGCTCTTTGGCAATGTCTGCTGGTTTCAAACCCATTACTCTTCCCGTGCACCGGTCGGCTTATTGCCAATCCTGGCGTCATTTATTCTTGCCTGTTCCTTGGACCTTTGGTGGCGACGAGTCAACAACCGTGAACAAAGTTTGGCTGGCAAATTGGAGTCGTGCCGCCCGACCTATTCAATTTATGGCCCACACTTCATTGGCCAGCCCCGTCTGTTCATCCCTTTGACATAGCTGTTCGTCGCAATGACTAAACGATTCGTCTCATGGCTTCAGCCGAGGCACTACCAAACGATTAGTCTGACCGTCAAACGATGACACAGGAATAGTCCCTATCTGTGGCGTCCATCAAAAAATAACCAAGGGACGAGTGAGCGAGGTAAGAATGAAAGCACTGATTATAGACGGCGAGGAACTGTTCCGCCTGTCGATGCGCGAGGTTGTCTCTGTCGCGGCATCCTTCAGCGAAGTGATCGACGCCGGTAGTGAAAGCGAATTTATCGAAGTTACCGCACGCCATGACCGCATGGATCTGGTTGTGGTGCACCCGGGGGGTCTTGGCACCGACGGCGAAAGTGAAGGACAGGAAGGCCGCAATTGTCTGAAACTGGTGCGGCGGCTTTATCCACAGGCCGCGATCGTCATTGTAAGCGATAGCACAATAATGTCGCCGAGTTGGCACGGAACAACAACTGTGAAAAGAGGCGCAAGCGTCGCACAGATCATCAGCAGCATTCGCCGCGCGCTCAACTTGCCGCAAGACCGGGTGTCCGGCAGTGCCATTGCGCCAGCATCTCCAAATGTGCGGGCCTACATGCACGACCGCCTGCGCCCTACAGCGCGCGACGAAGACAGCTACGTTGATCTTGGTCGCCTGTCATTCCGGCAAAAGCAAATACTCGCCATGGCCGCTGACGGATTGCCAAACAAAGAGATTGCAGCGCGACTAACCATTGCCGAAGGCACTGTGAAAGCGCATATGCATGCAATTTTTAAAGTACTGGACGTTTCAAACCGCACTCAGGCGGTTATTAAATACGGTGCGCTTAATCAAATTCTCGCACCTGCCGGCGGCTTGGAACACCAGCGGGCGATGTAACTTAATCGCTTAAAAAACTAAACAGACGTTTTAGGCTTGGTCAGTTTGGCCAGGCCTTTTTCTTTAATGTGATAGCTTTTGTCTATTTAAGCGCAGTCTCAATTGACAGAAAATATGATCAGAACTAGCGTTTACTTGCACAGTTGGGGTAGGCGCACCGCGCATGCCTTTCAATTCGATCTACAGCGAACTTAGGACCGTAAGCGTTAGTGCGATAACGCCTACGCCACTCATAAGGGAAGTAACATAATGGGCACAACTATCACTGAACAGGAACTAGCAGAAGCACGCAAAATTTGGGGTGATGCGTTGGTTTCAGTTGCAAAAGCATTTGAAGACGGCGGCATCGACGCAGCACGCGACGCCGCCAACGCGGCACTCGACGGAGCATATGGCTACAACCTTGGCCCTGTTCTTTTCAAACCAACGCTGGCAAGCGGTGACCAAACCTTCCGCCCTACCCGCGACGGCGCTCTTGCCTATTTTGTGGGCCACAGTGACGATTATCCAAACGACGGCGGCTTTGGAATCAAAGGCTGGCGCGAAGTCACTTCAGAGACTTTTGCAAGCTTCATCCAGGGCGATGTTGCCATGTGGCAAGGTTGGGTGAACTGCATCGATAAAGACGGCAACGTCACTAAAGTCGACAAAAGCTGGGGCTACAAGAAGGACGATGAAGGCACACTGCGGATTGTTCTGCACCACTCTTCACTGCCTTACCAGCCCTAACAACCTCTGCAGTAGCAGGCTGGAAAAATCGGGAACCCGGTCAACTGACCGGGTTTTTTCTTTTATAACAAAGCATTACAGATCTGCTTGACATTTTCATCTTAATTAATAACCTTTTGGTTATGAATGAGTCGAAATTAGATCAGGTTTTTCAGGCATTATCAGACGCAACCCGCCGAGGGATGCTAGCACGACTTGCTGAAGGCGAAGCCAAAGTGAAAGACTTGGCGGCACCTTTTGAGATGTCGCAGCCCGCAATTTCCAAACATCTGCGGGTTCTTGAAGCAGCGGGCCTGATTATTCGCATCAAAAACGGACGCGAAAACATCGTACGCGCGGTACCGGCACCCGCCGAACAGGCGCGTGACTGGATAAGCTATTACGCACGGTTTTGGCACCAACAGTTTGATGCTGTTGAAACGATTTTGAAGGCTAAAGGGGAGATGAAGTGATGTTAAGCGAGACCAACTATTCGGACGGCAAATTGGTTATTAGCCGACTATACACTGCAGCCCAGCAAGCTGTGTTTGACGCCTGGATAGAGGCGGAACAAGTGCAAAACTGGTGGGGTTGTGCAGACACCACAAACGTTGAAAGCGACATTGAAACTAAAGTCGGTGGCAAATATGAACATCAAATGACTTTGCGTGGCCAGTACCAACATGTGGCCCAGGGCGTGTTTACAGAGTATGACCCGCCAAATGTGCTCGCTTACACCATTAACGGCCCAGAAGAGGCCGGCGACACAGGCATGCATGTACGTGTAGAATTTAAAAGCGTTGAAGGCGGTACGCAAGTCACCTTAACGCACACAGGCATACCGCACGAATTCAGCCCGTTCATTGTGGATGGCTGGACCGCCGCATTTGGCAAGCTGTTCCGCTTTTTGTTTGAGCAAGCGCAAGCCGCCTGAACTTTCTATTGAAGTGTTAATGCAGTGATTTTGTCAGGACCTGTTGGCCCTACAAGCAGGCCACCTGCAATATCAAAATCCGCCAGATACGGGTCACTGTGAAAAATCGGCACCAAGGCGCCCGCGTCGCTTAATTTATACAAGGGGCGCGGGCCTATCAGGGAAACCAGAAAAGTACCATCTACTGTGACCTTTACGCCTTCCAAATCGAACAGAAGACCTTGGTGCCCCATCTGGCGCATTCGTCTTGTACTGCGGTCAATGGATATCAGGTGATATGCAGCCACAACAATTTGCTGCTCACCAACCCAAATGCCATTGGCGTACTTTAGAAGGTCATCATCGCTGATCCACCGGACCAGTGCATTGTCTTGCAGCTTGTAGATGCTGTTGCTGTTTGACCCTGTGACAAACAGGTCACCGTTTGGTCCCACCGCGACATCATTTAACAGGGGCGTTTCGTGCGCATCAGGGGCTGGGAATGATGCTACAATCCGCCGCTGCGATATGCTGATTTTCACCAGTCTGTCGTAGTCAACCGCCCAAAGTGTGTCACCGTCAACAGCAAGCCCCGTGGGCGCATTCAGTCCGGTTAGCCATTTTAACTCCTGAACGTCACCATCAAGGCTAAGTTTGCTGATAAACCCCAGACCGTTTTTCTCATACCCATTGACGTTGGATACAAATATCGCCTGATGATCAGGGGAAATGGCGGCGCTTTCCGGGCTTTTGAATTCCGCTATCGTTTCCCACGCCGTTTCTGCTTTGATCGCATCAGCGGCCTGACCGGCTGATGATGCAAACAGGGCTGCGAAAAGACCAACAGCAGTGGCAGCCAACGCCCTCCTCATGGTCAATCGAGCCCTCTTAAAGTGTGCCTGCGAGATGCTTGATCACGCCTGAGAAATCCACGTCACCATGGCCGTTGTCCATCATGGTTTCATAAATGTCAGCGGCCAGGTGCCCCATGGGTGTGTTGCTGCCGGAACTCGTGACCGCTTCCATCGCAAGGCCAAGGTCCTTGTGCATAAGCGCTGTTGCAAAACCGGGCTGATAGTCGTTGTTGGCGGGCGAAGCAGGCACCGGCCCCGGCACAGGGCAATAGCTTGTCAGCGACCAACACTGCGCAGACGCGTTTGCTGCCACATCATAGAAGGTCTGGTCATCCAGCCCAAGCGCCCGACCAAGATTGAAAGCTTCTGAGACACCAATCATCGATATCGCGAGCACCATATTGTTGCAGATTTTTGCCGCCTGCCCGTTGCCGGACGCACCGCAATGCACAATCTTGGCCCCCATAGGTTCAAGGACCGGGCTCGCTTTAGCAAAGGCCGCCGCAGTGCCGCCTACCATGAACGCGAGCGTACCGGCTGCCGCACCGCCAACACCGCCGGAGACGGGCGCATCAACCATGTCAAAGCCAAGCGCCTTGGCTTCCTGTGCCACGTCACGCGCCGTCGTCACGTCAATGGTTGAGCTGTCGATCATCAGCGCACCGGCTTTGGCGTTTTTGAATACACCGTCATCACCCTCGTAAACAGCTTTCACGATCGCACCGGACGGTAGCATAGAGATAACCACATCAGCGTCCGCAACAGCTTCTGCGATGGTGGTGAAGGCGGATCCCCCAGCGTCTGCAAGGCCCGCGCGCGCCTCCTCAGAAAGGTCAAAGCCATGCACCTTTAGCTCTGCAGCCAGCAGGTTTTTCGCCATCGGCAGGCCCATATTACCAAGCCCAATGAATGCTATGTTTGTCATAACCTTGCCTCTCCTAATCGATCGCCAGCTCGTTTTCGAGCGGTTCAAAATAATGTTCAACGTCTTCACGCTCGACGCGTTCTAAAGAATTAGGTTCCCAAACGGGTGCATTGTCTTTGTCAATCAGGATCGCGCGCACACCTTCATAAAAGTCCTTGCCTTCCATCACCCGACACACCATGCGAAATTCCATGCGCATATTGTCGCGGAAACTGTCCAGCACTTTGCCGCGACGAAGTTGCGCCAGCGTAAGTTTCAGGCTGGTTGGAGACTTTTTCACGAGCGTTTTGAATTGCTTTTGCGCCCACTCATCTTCATTCAGCTCAAGTTGATGCATGATCTCGTCAATGCGCACTCCTGCGAAGGCACCGTCGATGGTTTCATAGTGCGGCGCTAATGTTGGTTCGCCGGGCCCTGTGTGAAACTGATCCAGAACTGCGGCTGCGTCCTCGTTGCCGCGAATTTCTGCCGCCGCCAGTGCCGCAATCACTTCATCCATTTTCTCGGAAAGAACGTGGTGCGTCGCAATGCCTTGGGCATAAAGGTCGGGCGCCTTGATACGCGCGCCAGTGAGAGCGAGGAACATACCTGTCTCTCCTGGCAACCTTGGCAGGAACCATCCGCCGCCCACGTCAGGAAAGAGGCCAAGACCAGTTTCCGGCATGGCAAACAAGGTCTTTTCCGTCGACACCCAAAAATCACCCGGAATGGAAACACCAACACCGCCGCCCATGGCGATACCATCCACCAGACTGATGTAAGGCTTTGGGAATTCATTGATAGCGATATTCATCAGATATTCGTCATGGAAAAAGTCGCGCCATTCGCTGGTGCCCGCCTTGTAGGACTGAGTGACTTTCACCACATCACCGCCCGCGCAAAACGCCTTGTCGCCTGCGCCGACAACGACAACGGCATGAACGGCGCTATCCGTGGCCCAGTCATCCAGTGCCTTGTGGATCGACACGCACATGCCGTGCGTGAGGCTATTGAGTGCCTTGGGCCGGTTGAGCGTAATCAGGCCAATATTGCCTCGTTTTTCAAAAAGAACTTCAGCATCACTCATAACTTAATCCTTCAACAGTTCGCGGCTGATCACGACCCGCATAATCTCATTTGTGCCCTCAAGGATTTGATGCACCCGCAGGTCGCGCAGGATGCGCTCGATCGGATAATCCTGCAGGTAGCCATACCCCCCATGCAGCTGGAGTGCATGGTTGGTCACTTCAAACGCTACGTCAGTTGTAAAGCGCTTCGCCATCGCGGCATGGGCGGCGGCACCCGGCGCACCATCCGAGACCTTTTGCGCTGCGGCGTATAATAGAAGCCGCGCGGCCTCAAGCTCCGTTGCCATGTCCGCAAGCTTGAACTGCGTCGCCTGAAACTCGGCAATCGATTTGCCAAACTGCTTGCGGTCTTTCGTGTAGGTGATTGCCTCATCCAGCGCGCGCTGGGCGCCGCCAAGCGAGCAGGCCGCAATATTGAGGCGTCCACCATCAAGGCCCATCATTGCGATTTTGAAGCCCTGCCCTTCTTCGCCAATCAGGTTGATGGCCGGGATACGGCAATCATCAAACATCACGGCGGCCGTTGGTTGGCTGTGCCAGCCCAGTTTTTTCTCCTGCGCGCCAAACGACAGGCCCGGCGTACCCTTTTCCACCACAAAACAACTGATGCCGCGCGCTCCGTCATCCGACGTGCGGGCCATCACCACATAGATGTCGCTTTCGCCTCCGCCGGAGATGAAGGCCTTGGCACCATTCAGCACGTAATGGTCGCCGTCCCGAGTGGCCTTGGTCTTCAGGCTGGCGGCGTCAGAGCCAGCGCCGGGTTCCGTGAGGCAATAACTCGCCATTTTATCGAAGCCCACAAGCGGCACAACGAACCGTTCGCGCTGTTCGTCGTTGCCGAACCGGTCTATCATCCAGGTCGCCATATTGTGAATGCTTATCATGGCGGCAGTTGACGGGCAGCCCTGTGAGAGCTGCTCGAAAATCAGCACGCTATCGACGCGCGACAAGCCGCAGCCACCTGCCTCTTCGGATACATAAATGCTGCCAAACCCCAACTCACCAGCAGCTTTGGCAACATCTGCGGGCCAGGTCTTATCCTCATCCCACACGTGCGCATTGGGTGTGATTTGGTCGGCGGTGAAAGACCGCGCCATATCCTGTATGGCGCGTTGATCTTCATTAAGCGAGAAATCCAAGACTTACTCCCTTGGTCGCAAACTTTAGCGTTTTGGCACTAGGTCAGCGTTGGCACCCACCCAGAGCCGGTTTCATTATTCAGCGGCCAAGTGTTTTTCCAAAAACGCGGCCAACCGACGATAAAAGGTGATGCGGTTTTTCATCTTGCTAACACTATGGCCTTCATCCGGGAAGCGCAGATACTCAACCTCAAAGCCGTTGTCACGGATCGCTTTTACAATCACATCGGTTTCTGTCACCGGGTCCCGCGGATCGTTTACACCATGCTCAAAAAACATTGGTGCTTTGATTTTGTCCGCATTGTTGATCGGTGAATTTTCTGCATAGAACTTCTGCCAGCGTTCTTCGCGAATATCGCCGTATTCAACCCGGTCACTTGCCTTCAGACCGGGTGACGCAGTTTCAAGCGCGCGCACCCAGTTGGAAACGCCAACGAACGACGCACCCGCCTTAAACGCACCGGGGTATGAGCCCATCACGGCATTGACCATGTAGCCCCCATAAGAACCACCCATCACAGCGGCACGGTCAGCGTCCACGCGGCCATCCGCGCGCATCCAGTCTAGGGCATCCACAAGGTCCCGCACACTGTCGAGGCGCTTTTCCTGATTATCAAGCCGCGCGAATGTTTTGCCGTAACCTGTTGAGCCCCGCACGTTGATATCCAGCACGGCGATGCCTTTTCCAACAAGATATTGGGTTATGGGGCTCCACCCGGGGCGCGCTTGCGCCGTTGGTCCACCATGAACATCCACCACTACAGGCGGTTTCTCAACACCGTCAGGCAGATACAGAAGACCGCGTGCAATAACACCGTCCCTTGCCGTAAAGCTAATGGGTTCCGGCACTTTCATGTCTGCGGCATCAAGTCCCGCCAGATTGGAGGCATAGGCATGAACAGCACTGGCATCCCCTACAGACCAGGTGAAGAGGTCGCTCACCATCCCGGGGCCGGAAACCTGAAGCGCGATTGCGTTGCTGCCGCCTGACCAATTGTGGCGCATCACGCCCACCGGCAGGTCTGGAACATTTACATAATTGCCGGTTTCACGGTCCAGCACATGCAGTTTGCTGTAACCGCCTTCGTTGGTTTGAAACGACAGATAGCGGCCGTCGTGCGAGAGGCCCAGTCTCTCATGATCCAACTCGCCCTCAGCAATCGTTGTGATATCGCCACTTGCAAGGTCATATTGAGCGACACGAAGATACTCGCTGCTATCGTTGGTGAGATAAAAGAACGATTTGCCGTCTGGCGCCCACTCAAAGCCGGTGAATTCCGCAGAAACTTCCGGCTGGAAAAGGACATCCAGATTGCCCGTTGCGGTGTTGAGCATGTAGGCGTCGTGCCCATCTTCGCCGCGCACGTCCGTGATGATCAACAGATTGCCACCCGGTTGCTTGGCTGCTGGAAAATAGTTGAAGCTGGCTTCCAAAAGCATTTTGCTTTCGCCCGTTTCCAGGTCTGCTTCATAGACGTCAAAATCAAGGCCATTGCGCTCTGTAGAACTGAAAAGGAATGAGTTGCCATCTTCATCAAAGTCACCCAACTGGCGGAATGCGTCAGCGTAACCCAGTACTTCTCGCTCTGATTTTCCGTCAGCGCTAATCAGATAATATGCTTCGCGCTCATCACCATTGTTGTCAGCGGCATAAATCAGTCTTTGTCCATCAGGGTGCCAGTCATAATCCGTAATGCCATTGCCAAATGTGATCTGGCGTGCTTGACGGTTTCCAAGGTCCATGACCCAAAGCTGCATATCACCGGTGATATTGTCAGCAAACGCCATCATGGTAGCGTCAGCATTCAAAAGCGGAGCCCTGCCACCCCGTGCCAGCAAAAAGCGAGTGATGTCCGCGGGCTTTTCGCCTGCAATGCCTACCGCAACCTGTGACACGGCCGGCGTATCTTCAGGATAAGGCCAGTCTTTGGCATCCTGCGCAGCGGCTGCCATGCTCAGGTTTGCAGTCAATGCCGCGATCAATATCTGTTTCATGCCTGTCCCCCAAATAATGTGACTATGCTCTTGAAGTCGCGAAGAATCGCGAGCCCGGGCCGACCAAGGCCCGGGTGCAAAAGTTTAACTGTTTAGCGTTGGAATCACAAACTCCGCGCCTGAGCGAATACCAGTTGGCCAACGGCTGGTGACAGTTTTCGTTTTTGTATAGAAGCGAACCCCTTCCATGCCGTGCTGATTGATGTCGCCAAACGCAGAGTTTTTCCAGCCACCGAAGGTGTGGAACGCAAGCGGCACAGGAATCGGCACGTTCACGCCGACCATGCCCACTTCAACGTTGTTCACATAGGCGCGCGCCGTGTCACCGTCGCGGGTGAAGATGGAAGTTCCGTTGCCGAATTCATGCTCGCTTGGCAGGCGGATCGCATCATCAAAGGTCTCCGCGCGTACAATCTGCAGCGTCGGACCAAAAATTTCTTCACGGTAGGTGCGCATTTCTGGCTTTACGTTGTCGAACAGGGAGCCACCAAGATAATAGCCGTTTTCATACCCCTGCATGTTGTATTTGAAGTCGCGTC
This sequence comes from Kordiimonas sp., assembly GCA_963921265.3. GTDB lineage: Bacteria > Pseudomonadota > Alphaproteobacteria > Sphingomonadales > Kordiimonadaceae > Kordiimonas. The sequence continues at coordinate 3,490,538 of OZ001196.2, read as the reverse complement.
CGTCAACTACAACATCGGCGCCTTCTTGTTCCGCAAGGTCAAGGTATCCACGAACTTTCGCGAGGTGATCTGCGGTCACGAGTGGGCCCATCTCGGCTTCCATGTCCATGGAGTGACCAACTTTGAGTGCCTCGACGCGCGGCTTCAGCATCTCAACCATCTTGTCCGCTACTTGTTTGCCAACCGGCACAGCAACCGAGATTGCCATGCAACGCTCACCGGCAGAACCATAGGCAGCGCCCACAAGCGCGTCAGCGACTTGATCAAGGTCGGCGTCAGGCATGATAATCATGTGGTTTTTGGCGCCGCCCATGGCCTGGCAGCGTTTGCCGTGTGCGGTAGCCGTCGAGTACACATATTGTGCAATCGGGGTGGACCCAACAAATGAAACCGCTTTAACGCGTGGGTCGGTGCATACTGTGTCCACCGCTTCTTTGTCCCCGTTGATCACGTTAAACACACCATCCGGCAAGCCGGCTTCTTTCCAAAGCTCACCAAACATCAATGGCACGCTTGGGTCTTTTTCAGACGGCTTCAGCACAAATGTGTTGCCACAGGCAATGGCCATGCAGCTCATCCAAAGCGGGATCATTGCGGGGAAGTTGAAAGGCGTGATACCAGCCACGACGCCCAGGGGCTTGCGCATGCTGTACATATCGATACCGCCCGAGACATTGTCGGAGAATTCACCTTTGAGAAGATGCGGGATACCCTGTGCAAACTCAGCAACCTCAAGGCCGCGCTGCACATCACCCTGTGCGTCTGAGAAGACTTTGCCGTGCTCGCTTGCAAGCGCTTCTGCAAGCTTGTCTTTATCGCGGTACAGAAGCTGAACAAGATTTTGGAGTACTCGTGCCCGCTTCACCACTGACGTGCCCGACCAGCCCGGAAACGCTGCGTCTGCGGCAGCAATCCCGGCTTCAACTTCGGCTTTGGATGCCAGCGCAACCTTGCCCTGCTGTTCACCAGTGGACGGATTAAAAATTGCACCAAAGCGGCCCGAAGTGCCTTCAACATCGGCACCATTTACATAGTGGTGGCGTTCGTACATTGCTCTCTCCAACAAATTCATGGATCCCGTCGACGGGTTTGGTCCCGGGGGATATGCGCGCACAATACAATATGCATTACTGCAGGTCATCAAGAAGTATTGCAGTTTTTTATGTGCATTTTTGCACACAAATAATTTGGTTATGACGTGGCTTTGCGAAGTTTTTCAAGTTCGGCTTTTTGCGCTGTTTTTTTAGCCTTTCCTCGGCCAGGGCCCTTGGTTTCAGATGATTGGCGGAATATCTGCGGCATGCGGTGCATAGAGACTTCATCTTTGTATGCAAGGGTTGCGAGCAGCAAACCCGTCTGGTCGGAGAAGAAGTACCGCTGTTGGTCGTCAGCTGAAGCAACAAACTGCTCTGCCAAATAGAACGAAAGCGCATTCGCAAATTTGATTGACCCTTCGGTTCGACGGATCGCAAACGCACCAGCTCCTATATTGGACCAAAGCGCAAAATGCCCGCGCCTATTGGCTTCAAGCATAAGCGAGGAAATCATGACTTCTGCATCATTATCTGCTAAGATGGTTTCCATGTCGGTGGTAAGAACACCGTCGACATCGTGAATAATGACCCGGCCATAATGCGCCAGAAAAAAGGGCAGATACATATAGCGTGCGCCTGCGCAGTAACCTTTGAATCTGTCTGGGAGCAGGGCTTTCACATTCTGTAGGTCATGGCTTATATTGACTTCGATATCCAAATGAGCAGTTCGCTTGTCAACCGCGTCTGTTGGGGGTTTGAAACCAACACCGTGGAAATGAAGCAATCCACCAGGGTTCTGGATCGCAAAACTTTCCGCGAAATCTGCAAAAAACTGATAGAAATAACCCTCGTCGCAAGCGATCAAACTGCAGGAAGTCTGTTTACTGTTCCTTCTGTCCCATATCGGTTTCTGGGGCCAGTGAGTGTCGGCGGATTTGTCTGTTTTGAATTCTTCGAGGAAGCTGGTTTGCTTGGCAGTTCTGAAAAACTGTGTTCTGTAGCCGGTAACAGGCGTTGAAGCGTGAAGGTCCACAGCCCGGCCAAGGTCGCCTTCAATTGCAGCGATAAGCGCGCGATAGTGACCGCCCGCAAAGTTGCTCTGGCCAAGTGTTTGCTCCGCTAAATCTGCGGACTTTTTTGCAGGCTCAATATCAATCGGCTCAAGTGTGTTTTGGAAAATCTTTGGCCGCACAAATTCATAGTGAGCTTGCAAGGCCATATCTGCCGCAAGAGACTTTAACTGCTGGTTTGGCCAGTCCTGCTCCAGCAAAAATTCGGCATTTCTTGCCAGACTTTGCCAACCCTGAACAACATGTTGGAGCAGCAATAAATCGAACGCGGACATTATGCGTTTTGCCCGTTTATCGTCGTCATCAACTTCACTGGCCCAATGTTCAGCCAACTGGATTGCGCGAACGGCTTCAAGGTCATCCGGTTCAAAAAAGGCCAGCCTGTATAACAACCCATAATAGGCAACAATATAGTGAATATCGCGGCCTTCGACGGACAGGTTTCTAAGGTCAGCCGCCCTGTTCAGGCGCAGGTCTTTGTCTATCCCCTGTTTCCAGACGTAGCCGCATGGACGATAATAGTTGGGAACCACAAAAGACTGTTCATAAGCGCGCAGTGACCGCAACTGAAGAAAGGGGCGATCGGCATGCTTCCAGGCTGCGATTGATTTCACAGCAGTGTTGAATAGCCTGTGTTGTTTGTTTTGAAACAAACTGCCTAGCATAACGCCCCCTTTGATACCGCGGTTATAGTCTGATGCCGTGGCAGCCACAACCGCCATAAACCGACCACTCAGCCATTCTTTGTGCAGAACCACCGGTCTTGGATGCAGGCATGTTTGCTTTTGGTGCAAATTTGCACATGATGCACAGATGTTTGACTGGAATGACCTTCGGTATTTTTTGGAAGTGGCCCGACGCGGAAAACTCTCTTCTGCGGCACTAAGGTTGGGGGTGGATCACACCACCGTTTCCCGGCGCATCACAGCGCTGGAAGCTTCCCTTGAGCTGAAACTTTTTGACCGCAGCGGGCGCAGTTATCGCCTAACCAATGACGGGCGCCGTTTGCTGGCCCACGCCGAGAAGATGGAGGCGGGCTCTATCGAATTGCTGGACGCTGTTGCGCCATCATCAACAGGCCCGGAAGGGACGGTTCGCCTGGCAACACCAGAAGCATTCGGCAGCCAGTTTATCGCACGCCACGCAGCAGGGTTTCATGCCCATAACCCGGGCATTCAGCTGGAATTGATCGCTGAAACAAGGACGATGTCCCTGACACGGCGAGAAGCTGATGCAGCTATCACCCTTTCAAAAGCGGAACATGGGCGCGTACACAGCCACAAGATCGGTGACTATCGCCTACGGCTTTATGCTACACCAAGCTATTTGCAGGCACACCCGCCCATCATCCGACCAGGCGACCTTAAAGACCATCAGTTCATCTGGTATGTGGATGACCTGTTGCCGCTGCCTCAGCTCAAGATGCTCGACAAAATGATCGGCGCACCGAATGTTGTGTTTAGAACAACAAATGTTACTGGTCAGGCAAACGCTGCAGCGGCAGGATTGGGGCTTGCGCTATTACCCTGTTTTGTCGGGGATATCACACCATCATTGACAACGGTATTACCGAGAGAGATTTCGATTATCAGGGACTTATGGCTGACCGTACATGCCGATGCTTCAGAGCTTCCGCAGATGATGCGCGTCACTGAGTTTTTGACATCCCTGGTGTTGTCAGAACGAAGCCGCTTGGTGGGAGACCGCTGATCGTTCAGGCAATCGAAACCACATTGTCATCGGAATAGGTGTTTATGAGCGGCACGGCTGGTAACTTGATGGTTACACATGTTCCGTAATCGGGCTTTGAGTCGATCATCAGTTGCCCTTCATGCAGTTCAATAAACTGGTTTACAAGTGCCAGTTGCAGCGCCAATCCCTCATGAGAACGCGCCAGCAAGCTCTCCGTGTGATCAAATGGCGCTGTTGCAAGTTTTATATCTTCGCTTGAAATCCCATAGCCGGTATCACGCAGTAGAATAACCGGCTTGCCATCGGTTTGCTGCAGCACCGTCAAACTGACTTTTCCATGCGGCGGTGTGAACTTGATCGCGTTGCCCAACAAATTAAGAAGAACCTGCACCAGCATGCGCTTGTCCGCACTCACATCAAGCTCCGCCGCAATATTGATATCAAGCGTGATGTGTTTGTCATGGGCTTCATTTTCAACAATTGCCAAACACTCGTTGGCGAGCTGGGTCAGATTAAGCTTCTGGCGTACCAGTTTCATTTGACCATCGTTAATTTTTGCCAAATCCAGCATGTCACTGATGCTGTCGTGCAATTGCCTGCTGCTGGTGTTGATGGCGCTTAAATACTCTTTGTATCTGGCAGTGCCCAATTTTCCGAAAATCTCCGCATGCATCATTTCGCTGAACCCGATGATGGCGTTGAGGGGTGTTCTCAAATCGTGACTCATATTGGCCAGAAAATCTGCCTTTGCTTTATCAGCACGTTCGGCGCGCGCTGCTTCCTGTTCCAATTTGACGCTGAGCTGCTGCAACTCACCTTCCATCTCCTGTCTTCGGTCCATTTCGTGACGCAGACTGGCGGTTTCGCGGGCCCAATTTGCGAATCCAAAACCCACGAGACCCGCGCCCGGCACAAAGCCAAAAAGCACAAGCAATAGGTGAGGTGTAGAAATTCGTTCTGCCGGGACTGCACCCGTGTCGAGCAGCATATGCAGGCTATAGTCAACCGCCCATGAAAGGGAAAGAAACACGCAACCGCATGCGATCAACAGCGTAGATGTGTTGATCGCCTGTATTTCAGTAGCGCGGTAAAAAATCGCGGCAGGCACGGTCGAGACAAGGATGAAGAATATGAGCTCTGGATATATGTGCGGCACCATCTGTCTCCGTTATACCAAGAGATCATGGCCGCTCATTTCCTGATGCAGCTTTTCCGTCCCTCGGTGGTGGTGTCATCTTTGCGTTTTTGCCCCCAGATACTCAAAAACAGGATGACTGTTTTACTCACCAATACTGCGCCCGATTCGCCTAAACGTAGCAAAATTTGTCCTGACTTTATAGTCAATTTTTACCGTAAGTGCTTTTTATTGCAGTATTTTTAACGAAGTCACTCATGTTTCTGTACCGAAACGAAACACTTTAGGGTTGTGTTCAAAGATAATCATCACCCAGGACTGCCCACGGTAAAAGGGTGGCCTGTGCCGGCACGGGACATGTCCAGTAATGGTATAATCGAGTTTTCAGGCAGTAAAATTGACCATTTTATGAAAAAAATGTTTCGACCAGAACGTTCCATGTTAGGTGTCAACACTCTTGCTGCCCGCAGCTAAACAGAAAAATGAACCAGCGTTATGCCGCGACACTTGAAGACAGTATTGATGATTCCGGTATGGTTTGCCTCCCTCGTCAGCCCCGCGAAATCATTCAAATCAAACCCCGTTATTGGGTCCCTGTTTTTGAACACCTGCGGCCTGCATGTTGCCCGCGTGTTGTTGGCACGCGGTTTCGTTTGGCTGCGTTGGCTGGTTCTCAGCCCCCTGATGCCAAAAGGTGCGCGCAAACAGTTTCATCGTGACGGTTTTGTGGTGATTGAGGACTTCCTGCCTCAAGACACAATAAACGCCCTACGCCGCGAAATCTCGACCCACCGGGGTGAGTGCCGACAAATGGTACAGGGTGATACCGCAACACAGCGCTTTCTGTTGAACAATGCCAACCTGGAAGGCAAACCGGCCCTGTCATCCCTGGTCCAAGAAGGTAAATTGCTGCGCCTGTTGCAATATGGTGCGGCGTCTTTGATGCCGCCGTTACTTTACGTTCAGCGAATCCGCAACGGACACAAATCCACAGGACCGGATCCGCAAAAAAACATGCATTCAGATACATTTCACCCAACCATGAAGGCTTGGCTTTTCCTCGAGGACGTAACGCCCGCCAAAGGCCCGTTCACGTATGTTCGGCGTTCAAACAAACTCACGGTGAAACGCCTTAACTGGGAATACCAGCGCTCGCTAACAGCAAAAAGCAATCCGGATGGATATTCGGAAAAAGGGTCTTTCCGCGCAAACGCCAATGACCTCAAGGCGATGGGGCTGCCTGAACCGGAGGGGCTTGCCGTAACGGCAGGCACGCTTGTCATTGCAAACACCAACGGTTTTCACGGCCGCGGTCAAGCAGAAGCTGGTGCCTCCCGGCTGGAGCTATGGGCTTATTCAAGGCCTACTCCTTTTAATCCTCTGCCCGGGTTTCCGTTTGCATGGATCAATCACTTGCAAATGCAGATTTTGGACTGGCACTGGCGACGCCAGGACGCAGCTGCCACGCGCAAAAACAGCCGCGCCAGCTGGCACCTCATTCCTGCCGAAGAAATGACAGATTTTGAACCGTAAAGTCCTTTCGCTGTTACACAAATAGGTTTGAAAAATATTTCAAACCATTATGCTGCATGAGCATCTTTTTGAGCAAAAAACATCAGGGCTATTTTGAGCCTATCTGAAGGGGAACTGCTCTATGACGAATGCCAACGTCGCTGCTGTTGTTTTGGCTGCCGGTCAGGGCACTCGGATGAAATCCGACCTGCATAAGGTTTTGCACCCCATTGGTGGCAAGCCGATGGTTCAGCATTTGCTGGATACGCTTGCCCAACTGTCGCCAGACCGGACAGTTGTTGTGATCGGCGCCAAAGGCGAACAGTTGAAGCAATCGCTTCAAGGCGTGAAGTTTGTTGCGCAGACTGAACAATTGGGAACGGGGCACGCTGTGCAGTGCGCCCTGCCAGCAGTTGAAGACTTTGAGGGTGATCTGCTGGTTCTCTACGGCGACGTACCTTTCATCAGGGACAAAACCATACAGCGCATGGTGTCCGCGCTTTCGGATGACGAAAATTGCGGCCTTGTGGTGCTTGGCTTTGAAGCCCATGACCCGGCCGCCTATGGTCGACTGGTCAAACGGCCTGATGGGTCGTTAGCACGCATCGTAGAATTTAAAGATGCGACAGATGAAGAGCGCGCATTGACCCTTTGCAATTCAGGCATGATGTTGATTGAAGGCACCAGCGCCGCAACTTGGCTAGGCGCACTGGAAAACAACAATGTGGCCCAGGAATATTATCTGACAGACATTGTCGAGATCGCCAATTCTGCAGGTCGTTCCGTCGCTGTGGTGGAAACCGATGAAGCGGAGCTAATGGGTATCAACAGCCGCAGCGAACTCGCAAGCGCGGAAGCCATCTTTCAAAATTCAATGCGCAAAAGCGCTATGGATAACGGTGTCAGCTTGACTGCGCCGGAAACAGTATTTTTCAGTCATGACACCAAACTGGGCCGAGATGTAGTTGTCGAGCCAAACGTTGTTTTTGCGCCGGGCGTCACTGTTGAAGATGGAGTTACAATAAAAGCGTTCAGCCATTTGGAAGGCGCAACCGTGCGCGAAGGTGCCAGTGTCGGTCCTTATGCACGGTTACGCCCTGCCGCCGATATTGGTCCCGGTGCAAAAATTGGCAACTTTGTTGAAATCAAGAAAGCTGCACTCGCTGAAGGTGTCAAAGTCAGCCACCTTACCTACATCGGCGATGCAACTATTGGCGCCCATGCTAACATCGGCGCAGGCACAATCACTTGCAATTACGATGGCTTTTTGAAGTATCAAACAAACATTGGGGCGGGTGCATTCATTGGCTCAAACTCGGCCCTTGTGGCACCGGTAACAATCGGTGATAACGCGAACGTAGGGGCAGGCTCTGTTGTCACCAAAGATGTAGAAGGTGATGCGCTTGCAGTTTCTCGCGCCCGTCAACGCAATATCGAAGGTTATGCCGCCAAATTCCGCAAAGAAAAAAGTGCAGAAAAAGCAGCGCGCAACGCCAAGAAAAAGGACTAATCCATGTGTGGCATAATAGGCATTCTTGGATCCAACTCGGCAGTTCCCCGCATGATCGAAAGCCTGAAACGGCTGGAGTACCGGGGTTATGACAGCGCGGGTGTTGCCACTTTGCAAGCTGGCAAGATCGACAGAAGGCGCGCGCCCGGCAAGCTTGAAGTCTTAAGTGCAGCACTTGCGGAAAATCCGCTGTCCGGCAACGTTGGTATCGGCCATACGCGCTGGGCAACACACGGGGAACCCACAGAGGCAAATGCGCACCCCCATGCCACTGATAAAGTTGCCATTGTGCACAATGGTATTATCGAGAATTTCAAGTCGCTCAAAGAAAGCCTGCTCGCTGACGGTGTTGTCTTCGAAGGTGAAACAGATACCGAAGTGGTCGCCCGGCTTCTTACGCGCGAATTGAATACCGGCGCGTCGCCAAAATATGCTTTCCAGGCAACACTCGGCCAACTTGAAGGCGCCTTTGCCCTTTGCGTAATGATCGCAGGCGAAGAAAACCTGATGTTCGGTGCGCGCGAAGGCAGCCCGCTCGTGGTTGGTTTGGGTGTGGGTGAAAATTATCTGGGCTCTGATGCGATGGCCCTTGCCGGGCTTTCGAACCGTCTGATTTACCTAGAAGAAGGGGACTGGGTCGAACTGACACGCGACAGTCATCAGGTTTATGACCGCAGCAATCAGGCTGTTGAACGTGAAATCAGTATCAGCCAAGTCGCCGCCACCATGATTGACAAAGGCAATCATCGGCACTTCATGCAGAAGGAAATTTACGAGCAACCGACCGTAGTGGCGCAAACGCTTGGCCGCTATCTGGACCCGAATGCGGGTACGGTGCGCCTTCCCAACATGCCATTTGAATTGGCCGACATACCCAAAGTTACTCTTGTTGCCTGTGGCACCAGTTATTATGCAGCGCAGGTGGCCAGATACTGGATTGAAAAGATTGCACGTGTGCCTGTTGAAGTGGATATCGCCAGTGAGTTTCGATACCGCGATCCCGTTTATGCGGAAGGTGGGCTTTCGCTCTTTATCTCTCAGTCAGGCGAGACGATGGATACGCTTGCGGCACTAAGGCATGCCAAAGAAGGCGGCCAGCATGTTGCCTCTATCGTCAATGTGCTTGGCTCGACAATGGCCCGCGAAAGCGATGTGGTATTCCCGATGCACGCTGGCCCTGAAGTGGGCGTTGCCAGCACCAAAGCCTTCACCTGTTCGCTTTCCGTGCTCGCAAGCTTTGCAATCGCCCTTGCACATGCAAAAGGCCAGATTGATGCCGAGGCTGTCTCTGGATTTGTGAGTGAGCTGGAGCACGCCCCGGCCTTGATGGCAAAAATTCTGGCGAATGACGAACAGCTTGAAGCCATTGCACGTGATATTGCGACAGCCCGGGACATTCTGTTTGTAGGCAGGGGTATATACTTCCCAATAGCCATGGAGGGTGCGCTGAAACTCAAGGAAATCAGCTACATCCATGCCGAAGGATATGCGGCAGGGGAACTCAAACATGGCCCCATCGCGCTGATTGATGAACATGTGCCTGTGATAGGCATCGCACCTGCTGGCGGCCTAAGCGACAAAACGGTCTCTAACCTCCAGGAAATCATGGCCCGGAAAGGGAAAGTGGTGCTGTTTTCGGATATGAACGGAGGCTTCGCAGATGACATGTATGCCCAGTTCAAAATGCCCACTGCCGGTGATTTGATTACACCAATACTTTATGCGCTGCCGGTACAGCTTTTGTCCTACTATGCAGCAGTCGAAAAAGGCACAGACGTGGATATGCCGCGCAACCTCGCAAAATCTGTGACAGTGGAGTAGCGCCATGAGTGAGTTGTTCGCCAATGACGCTTGGCTTGGTCAGGTTACCGAGGAAGTGATCGACCCGGCCCGGGAAATTGTCGACCCCCATCATCATCTGTGGGACCAGGATAACCTGACCTATACGCTTGAGATGCTCCATGCCGACACAGGTAACGGGCACAATATCACCAAAACAGTATTCATTGAGTGCGGAGCCAGCTATCGGCCTGATGGTCCTGACCACCTGAAGCCAGTTGGGGAAACCGAGTTTGTCGCATTGTGCGCTGCGCGGTCAGCGGATTTAACAGACCAGGCAACCATCTCGGCCATTGTTGCGCACGCAGACCTGCGGCATGATCTGCTCGACGAAACCATTGAAGGACATCAGATTGCAGGCAATGGTTTGTTTCGCGGTATTCGCCATGCTGGCGCCTGGGACGAACACCCTGAGGCGATGCTGATCCCGCCCCCTGCACCAAAGGGCCTGTTTGCTGACGACAGTTTTCGCCGGGGTATGGCAAAGCTTGCAGACTATGGCCTTACATACGATAGCTGGCATTACCATCACCAGAATATGGAGTTTCGGGACCTGGCAGCAGCTGTGCCGGATACAATCATGATCCTGGATCATTTTGGCACGCCGCTTGGTGTCGGTGACTATGCGGGCAAGCAAGACGAGATTTTTGAAGTGTGGAAAAAGGACGTCGCAGCCATTGCGAAGTGTCCCAACGTCTATGCAAAGCTCGGTGGGCTTGCGATGCCTGACAACGGGTTTGGATGGTTTGGGCGCGATGTACCACCCTCATCTGATGAGTTTGTGGCTGCGCAAGAGCGCTATTATCATCATACCATCGACTGCTTTGGACCCGACCGCTGCATGTTTGAAAGCAACTTCCCGGTTGACAGGGTGTCAATTGGTTACCGTGTGCTTTGGAACGGCCTGAAAAAGATTGCCAGCCGCTACTCCGAAGACGAACAAAACACAATGTTTCGGGGCACCGCCGAAAAAGTTTATCGGCTTTAGTGCGTTGACTTGGCGGCAAGCGCCACCAAGTAAGCAAAAAGACTTTCAGCGAGGAAACAAAATGAAACGCATACTTGCAGCTGCAGCATTTGCAGCGGCCCTGGTGCCTGTCGCAACACAGGGAAAAGCCCAGACATTCGCAGAAAAGGACGTTTCTGCCCTTATCACCAGTCAGGCACAGTCTGCCAATATCGATGGCACTTTCCTGATAGCCAAAAATGGTGAACCCATTGCCATCGAAAGCTTTGGTCTCGCCAACCGCCAACATGGCGTCAAAAACCAAGCCCAAACGGCGTTTCGCATTGCCTCAATGACCAAGTCCTTCACGGCGGTATTAACCATGCAGCTTGTTGAAGCCGGCGTTGTCGACCTTGATGAACCATTCGGCACCTACCTGCCCGGTTTTCCGGCGGACTATAAAAACAGTATTACGGTGCGCCAGATGCTGGCGAACCGCTCTGGCATTCCGCACTATATCAATTTGCCTGGATGGTTTGATGGCAAGTTCCGGTCTTTCAACAACGACAAAGACTTTATGGCCTCCATTGCCGCAGAGCCACTTTTGTTTGAGGCAGGCAGCGAATATCGCTACTCGAACTCCAACTATTTTTTGCTGGGCAAGATTATTGAGGAAACTACGGGCAAGCCATACGCGGCGGTACTGCAAGAACGCATCCTTGGGCCGCTTGGCATGACTGAAACTGGTGACTTTACGACCGGTGAGCTCGTGCCCAACCTTGCAGACGATTACATGCCAAATGGCGGTGAAGTGTCGTGCGAGCCTGCAACCGCAGAATACTGTGTGAGCGGTTACGTAAATATGGACCTGTTTCAGGCCACAGGCTCCTTGCATTCAACAGCTTCCGACCTTCTGAAATGGGATCAGGCGCTTTATGGCAACCAGTTGCTGTCCGATGACAGCAAAGCCATCATGTTCAACCCTGAAACACCTTTTGCATGGGTTGTTGGTGCTGTTCCAATTGATGACACAGGCGCTACAGCGGACATCATCACCTATAACGGCGGCATTAACGGCTATACCTCGTTTATTGGTCGTTTCCCCGAAAGTGGCCTGACAATTATCATCCTCAGCAACAATGGTGCAGGCTATAATAAACTCGCGAATGCAACCGTTCAGCTTGCTGCTGCGTTACTAAAGGAGTAACGGGCAACATAAGGAGACAGCCCATGACCCTTCAAAGAGTGATCACTGGGCTTTTTCTGGTTGCAGGCCTCATTAATTTTGTACCGCTTGCTGGCGTTATGGGGAACACACTTCTCGAGTCTGCCTATGGTATCGACGTGGCGTCTGCTGATCTGTCCCTTTTGCTGCGCCACCGCGCGGTATTGTTCGGGATTGTCGGCGGGCTGTTGCTGGTTTCAGCCTTCAAACCGTCGCTTAGGGTTACCGCCGGTGTTTGTGGCATGATCAGCATGGTCAGCTTCGTATTATTGTATTTTCTGACTGACGTAGCCAATCCGGAATTGGCCGGTGTACTGCGTGCTGATCTTGTTGGAATTGCTGCGTTGGCATTGGGCATCGTGCTCTCAGCAAAAGAAAGGGCCGCGCCAATTGGCACAGCCCAACTCTAGGCAGATCAGCAATTTAGCGACGCGGCGACAGGTCTGGCAATTCAACCGTTATCTTCGTTGTCTCAACTGGCGCACCCCGCAGGAAAAGGTCGATGGTTTGTTGCACCTCATCACTCAGCATGAAGAGGTTGTGTCCGGCGTTTTGAACTGTAACCGCTGTCAGGTTACTGAGGCCTGAAACTGCCTCCAACTGACTTTCAACATAAGTACGGCCATCAAGCGTGCCGCTAAACAACAACACAGGCACATCGCTTTTGGGCTTGGCTCTAAAGGCATCCCCCAAATCCAATTCAGGTGCCAATCCGTCATAATGATAGGAGAAATTGAGATAGTTCTTCAAGAGCGCGGTTTCTGCCTGGCTTTCAATAAGGTCAGCTTTTGTTTTAGTCATGCCCGAGGCCACATCCATGGCGGTTGACATGGCACGAAAACTGATCGGTTCGCCGGGCACGATAAAGCGGCCCACCAGGCCAGCAATTGGATCTGTCACGCCGGCATCAAGCGCAAGATACAGGCTTAGCAACGCCCCAGCCCGCGCCGGGTCAGAAACAAAGGCGCTGGCGATCTGTTGCATGTCGCGCCTGTGAAACATGTAAGGAGCAGTTCCACCTTCCCGTAGGGGCACGTTCAGAAGCACGGGCTCTTGCTCCAGCTTTGCGTGCACACGCCGCATCAGCGATTTGATGTCACCGTACGCTGCCTTGGCGCCGGGCTGTGTATCCACCGCAGCTTGAAGCCGGTTGAAATAGTCATCGGTGCGCGCGGGTTGCTTTACGGTTTGATCAAGCCCTTCGGCGCTAGCGATCACCACTTTCTCAATCCGGTCTTCCATTTCCTTCAGGGCCGCAAATGCCAAATGGCTACCGTAGGAAATCCCCCACAATACAACTTTTTCAGCGCCCAGATGTTTGCGCAGGTCATCAAGATCCCGGGCGTTCTCAATGGTATTGTAGCCCTCAATCTCAATGCCTTCCTCGCGCCAGAAGGCCATGCATTCCTCGAATGCGGCTTGGTTAATTTTGACAAATTCAGTGTCACTAATCCGCTTTTCGTTAGGCACGCTATGGTTTGAGGTACATTGGGGCAAAATATCTGACGCCCCAGTGCCACGCTGGTCCAACGCAATTACGTCTCCGTGTGCCCGCAGTGCCATGAACATTGCAAACCTGCGATCCCGGGCAGTGCGAATGCCTGACCCACCGGGGCCGCCAGCCAGATAGATGATAGGAGGACCGGGGTTTTCGGTAGTGGCCGGAAAGCGAACATATTTCAGCGGGATTTTGCGGCTATCAGGTTTGCTTCGATTTTCAGGCACCATGATACTGCCTTCAAAAGCATCAACAGTTTGTCCGCCGCGTTCCTCAAAACTGATCGCTTGTTCCCCCACGGGGGCTGTCAAACCGGTTTGGGATGTTAACATCATGGTGGATGCAAGCAATATCGAGCAGATAATTTTATTGGTTTTCATTTTTGTCCTCTTGTCGCATTTTTTCTTCGATAAAGCTTATCTGATTGAAAAACAGTCGTTTTTCATCTGGCGATCTGCAAACGGTATGGTCTACCCTGCAAGTGGTAGGAATTGTTGGACGTGGTTCAACCATGATGCGACTGATTATTTGGCTTCTCACCCTTATGTGGATGGCAACACCACCGGCGGCAGCGCAACAGTTTGCGCGGATTGACGTCGCATCTGCAATCATATGCCCGGCAACCGGAACGCCTCCCAGCTTTTCCGAACCCGGCTGTAAGCCAATCACAAACAATCGCATAGATACCCAAAACCGGCATATCTGGTTGCAGGCCACATTGGACATTCCGGAAGCTATGCTGGAGAGCAGCGAACCACTTGCAGTCTATGTTCGTGCCAAGGCGGCCAGTCGGGTTTTTCTAAATGGTGTCTTGATTGGGGAAAACGGCGTGCCCGGGCCTGATGCCCTGTCAGAAACGCCCGGGTTGATGGACACAAGTTTTTTCTTCGAACGAAGCCTTTTGAAAGACCAGGGCAACGTGCTCATGCTTGAGCTTTCGGGCCATCATAGCATCTTGGACTTAGCCTATCCCTTTCATGTTCTGGGCATCGGCTACTATGCCGATCCAAATGCCTACATTATGCGCGGATACATAAATTCACTGCTACCCTTTGGCGTCCTGATAGGAGGTGCGCTTTATTTCGGGGCGCTGGCAGTTCGGCGACGCGACGGCCTGACAAGCATATTGGTGCCGTTGATATCTCTTTTTGCCGCCGCTCAATTGGTGGCAGAGATATCGCGGGGGCTGATCGCCTACACATACCCCTTTCAAGATGTGCGACTGCTGTTGGTGCTCTTTTTTGCGAGCGCGGGTGGACTTTGTCTTCTTCTGCACGTGGTTGATACGTTCGTGACCAAACGCAAGGCACTGGTAATGCTGGCCGGGATGGCGACAGTTGGCCTTGCGATTGTTTTGACGCCTGGTTTTGACGGCAAAGCGATTATGGCGCTTCAAGTGCCGGCATTGATCGGGGCCATAATTGCCAGGCTAAACGCACAAAAAGGCGACAAAACCGGCTTTGCCTATGCAGGCGTATTGATCTTGTTTGCTTTGCTGGCCATTCCTGCCGGTTTTTTGGATACATATTTCTATTATTGTGTGGCCGGCTTGCTCCTGTTTCTGTTTGCAGTAGAAATCCGAAAGAACAGCGAGGAACGCAGATTACGTGTCAAGGAGCAAGCGCGGGCCGACCGGCTTCAAATTGCACTTGATGAAAGCAAAGAAGCAGCATCACCCTCACAAATCAAAATCAGCAGCCAGGGTAAGGTGAAGATGATCTCAACGGATCAAATCAGCTACTGCAAAGGGGCACGGGACTATGTTGAGCTAGAAGTGGAAGGCCATGGCACAATTTTGCACGACAGCAGCCTTACTCAATTGGAACAAACGCTTCCCTCAACGTTTCTGCGCGTACATCGGTCTTATATTGTGAATACGCAGTTCATTTCCTCGCTGGAACGGGAGCAGTCGGGTTCGGGCAAGTTATTGCTCTCAAACGGAACTGAGGTGTCCGTCAGCCGACGCATCCTGCCAAAAGTTCGTAAGGTCCTGCGTTAGTTTTGGGAGCTAGCAAACACTTCATCCCGCCAGATAAACTCTCTGCATCATTTTTGTGCTGATGCACGGGCGCGGCGATTAAATTCATGGAAAACGAGCTTGTGAGGATACCATGAAACAGATTGCCTTTTCTTTGCTTACTCTTTTTGCAGCAAGTGCCAGTGCATTTGCAGACAACCACACGCAGCGAGAAATCAACGCGCAAATCTGGTTACCCTTCATCCAATCCTATGCAGATGGTGACGGCGACTTGCAGGCAAGCCTCTACAGCAAAAGCATCGTTCGCGTTAACCGCGGTGAAGTACAAACCGGCGACGCCTATATCGAGCGTATGCGTGACTATGTAAACAGTCTGCGCGCACGAGGTGGACGTTCAATTGCTTTCCGTTTTACAGAGCGCAGTACCAACGGCGACACCGCCTATGAAACGGGCGTTTTTCGACTGATGGGAAGTGATGGCACTGCGCACTATGGCCAATTTGAAGTGATTATCCGCAAAGAAAATGGCCGTTGGAAGCTTACATTCGATCACGACCAGCCCACCGATCGTGCCGCCTGGAACGGCGCAGAGCCGATGGAACCGGTTTTGATCCCGACCGATCAATAAGCGCTAGTCAGTGACAAGGGTTTTGAGCGGAGCGCGAAATATGTCGTCATTCCGTTCTTCTCCCGAGGAATTTCTGTCGGAGCCAAAATAGAGCCACTCCCCGTCATTGGAAATATAGGGTGCAAACTGACCGCTACCTTCAATATTCACGGGGGCTGGTATCGCCTTGAATACGGTCCATACACCCTCCGCATCCTTGCGGCTGTAATACAGTTTGGGGCCACCACCTTGCGTGCCAGCTGCAACTATCAATTGGCCATCAGGCGAGATTGCCGGGTTGGTGAGGCGCAAGCCGGCGGGCTGCGTCGGAATTTGTATCGGCGCAGCAAAACCCTCTGTGGTTCGATTGGCTACCAGCAGATAGGCTGGGCGTGCTCTTCCACGACCCTCACCAAACCGGGCAAATATCAATTCACCAGCTGCGCTTTCCGAAACATAAGTTTCTGACGCAGTTGTATTCACCTGGTCACCGGCATATACGGGCTGTCCCCATTGCCCATCTACAAACGGTGAGTACCACGTATTGGTGTCGACCGTTCGATCCTCATTTTCACTGCCAGGAAGTGGCCTGTCACTGCTGAAATACAGGCGATCCCCGCTTCGGCTGACAAAGGGATCAAGGTCGTCATAGCGATCGTCACTGAAGGCAATTGGCGATGCTTCACCGACCGTATCCCCGTTAAAATCGCCAACCCATATATGCCAGGATCCTGTCGGGGACGAACGGTTAAAATAAATGCGGTTGCCCGACGGATTCAGTGTGGCAGCAAACTCACGCGCATTGGTAGAAACTACGGTTTGGACTGTATCCGCTGGCGATGCCAAAGAAGTTTGAATGCCGGACGAGCAAACAATTAGAAATCCGGCATAAATGAGCTTTTCAATAAATGGCAATTGACGTTGCATGCTGATGGCCTTTCTGTTGGGGCTGCCCTACATCTGTTGTTCCGTAACAAATCCTTATCCTTGCAGTCATAAAATATCGGCGTACCGACTGGTTGAAATCGGTAAGCCGTTGCAAATATGAATGCCTGCATCACGAAACTGTTGTTTGACTTCGATCGGGATAAAACGCTTGATCGGCGGCAACCAAGTCGACAAACCTGTAATCTGAAATCAGGCATGACGACTTATCGCTCACCGGAGAGGAAATAATGGCAGATAATGCCAATAATAATGCTGCCGAAAAAAAGCAGCAAACAGACGACAGCAACCAAATCGACGCGCCTTTCACCGAAGGGTCGGTATTTAAGCATGTAATTACCATGACGCTGACTGGTGCCGTTGGCTTGATGTCGGTGTTTGCCGTCGACCTATTGGACATGTACTTCCTGAGTTTGCTTGGGGAGCCCGAACTTGCAGCAGCCATTGGTTTTGCAGGCACGATCATATTCTTTTCCGCGTCCATCTGCATTGGTCTTTCGATCGCAACCGGCGCCCTAACAGCCAGAGCAGTTGGCGCAAGAGACCGCGCCAAAACCAGCTTGATTGTCACCAACACGCTCACTTTCTCGTTTGGCATAGCCACCGCCGTGGTGCTTCTGATGTGGCCATGGCTGGCGGAATTGTTGGATATGATCGGTGCCAAAGGACGCACGCACGAACTAGCGCTCATTTATATGCATATTCTGCTGCCCACCCTGCCTTTGATGGCCATGGGTATGGGCGCAGGCGGGGTGCTGCGTGCACTGGGTGATGCCCGACGCGCCATGATGGTGATGGTCACGGCTGCCATTGTGAACGGCATATTGGACCCCATTTTGATCTTTGGCCTGGATATGGGGCTTGTTGGCGCGGCCTATGCCAGCGCATTTGCGCGCGTCGCCATGATGCTGAGTGGCTTTTACGCCATCTTCCATGTGCACAAACTGCGTGGCAGATGGAGCGTGGCGGGCTTCAGGGAAACGCTGGGGCCGATGATGAAAATTGCGGGCCCGGCAACCATCACCAATGTGGCTACACCCATAGGCAATGCCTACGTGATTGCTGTCATTGCTGAATTTGGCGACAGCGTCGTTGCAGGCAATACGATCGTTGCGCGTATCACGCCCGTAGCCTTTGCGCTTTTCTTCTCCATGTCGGGATCAATTGGCCCCGTGATTGGCCAGAACTTGGGTGCCCATTTGTACGGCCGGGTGCGAGAAACTGTGGCAAGCTCTTTGCGCTTCATTGCTGGGTACACTGCGGTGCTATGGGCAGCGTTTGTTTTGTGCCAGGAACTAATAATTGACGCCTTTAGTGCGACCGGGCCATCAGCTGATATGATCCGCGCCTTCTGCATCTGGGTGGTGCCACTTACGTCATTCCTTGGGGCGCTGTTTGTTGCCAATGCCGCATTTAACAACCTTGGGCACCCGATGCGAGCAACTTTCTTCAATGTATCCAAGGCAACAATTGGCACAGTGCCATTTGCCTATTTTGGCGCACAATATTACGGCCCTGAGGGGGCGCTGGTGGCGCAGGCTATCGGGTCAATGGTTGTGGGTATCGTTGCGGTTTATGTGTGCTTCCGCACCATCAGTACCATTACCGCTGCGGCGGATGAAAAAGCCGACGAAGAAGTAAGTGAGCACGCAGACGACGATGCATCGCCAAAAACACCTATTTTGCCATACTCATCAGCACGAGCTTTCCATGCTCATAGCGGTCCCGCCAAAGCGCCAGAAGCCGAATAGAGCTGCCTATAGAAAATTTTGGCATGAAGAGGCCATGCCGGTGGGCATGGCCCAAGCGGCAATGGCTACATATTACGAGGCGTAACAGTGATCCGCATTTTGGTGCTGCGATTGCTGCGCTCAATTAAAATAACCGCGACCCTTGACGGTTTGTCATAAACGAGGGTTGTGTCGTCGGCCTGAAACTCACTAATCAAGCCCCAACCTTCACCCGGCATGTTGTCCTTGAAAAACTTTACGACCAATTCACTATCAGTGCGTACTGTTCCAAGGATTTTGCCAAATGTGTTGGTGCCCGCACCCAAGATGATAGAGTTTTTGTCGTCAAAGACAGTCGCATCCGGGAAACGAATATCACCAACTGCATCACCAAGCGCTAACAACAACTCCTGTGGCGGTTCAGCGCCCGTGCCATCGTAGGCAGAGACGGTCTGTGCTGCGTCTCCTGAATCTGCACTTGGCTCAGAACCATTTGCGAGACCCTGACAACCGGCAAGCACAAGGCTGGCACACGCCAGAAGTGATGCTTTTTTATTCATAAATTCACTCCCCGAAGCTCACTGTGGGATTACTTATTCTCTACCCATCAGTTTTGTTATTTTTCCCACATATTGTGGCCCTTGTCTATATTCGTCAGCATCTTGTGAGTGTTTAAATCGTTGACGCTTTTTGTGCGGAACGCATTCGCGCAAAGCACCTTAATTTTTAGGCGTTCTCACTAAATTGCTATGGCATGACTTTAATTTGTTAGTAAAGTGCGCCCTGTTGGGGGAAACGATGGACCAGCGCTGTTATGCAACGAATGATCATTGATCTGCACACTGATCCCAGGATTTACACGATTGACAAATTCCTGAGTGCGGATGAATGCACTCACATCATAAACTATGCAAAAAAAGAGCATATGGAGCGCGCCAGGGTTTCAGGGGAAAAAGAAGGCGTTGTTACCGGGGCACGTACAAACAGTGTTTTGTGGGTGACCCATTACGCTGATGAAGTATTCACTTCAATCGCTCGCCGGATCGCTTCTTTGATTGGCATCCCACTTTCACACGCTGAGAGCTTTCAGGTCATACATTACCAGCCTGGTACAGAGTACCGCGGACATTTTGACAGTTTTGACCCCACAACTGACACAGGAAAACGCAACTGGGCTTGTGGCGGGCAACGACTTGTGACGGCGCTATGCTATTTGAATGAGGTAGAAAAAGGTGGTGACACCCGCTTTACAAAATTAAAAATGTCGGTCCCCGCTGAACAGGGAAAATTACTGGTTTTTCACAATACGGAGCATGGAACCATTCGCCGCCATCCTAATTCCGTGCATGCAGGTTTGCCTGTTGAGGCGGGTGAAAAATGGGCTTTCAACCTATGGTTCAGGGCTAAAAGCCGTCAGGAGCCAAATGCAGATCCTACCGATAAAGAGATGGATGAATTCACTCGCTTCATGAAGAAAAAATCGTAACATCGCCGTCACGGTAGGCTTCTAAAGTTTCACCGCAACGGATGATAAACGCACGCGTATAAATACCAACCGCTTTGAAAACCCGGCGGCTCGGCGATGGGAATGAGGAATACAAATTATGTTTACCATGAATTTTGGCAAACAAGACCTGACACAACAGATCGCTGACTTTGGCTTGTCGGCGGCTTATGAAAGCAATTTGGCGAAAGCCACTAACTTCGCCACCAAGCTGGCGGCTGATGGCTTGCTACCGTTTGCTCGGCAGGCTTCAAACGCACCGGAACTTGCAGACATTGAAACTGCTGCCACGCACATCCGCGCCGGATTTAGGGATTTGATTGTACTTGGCACTGGGGGGTCTTCATTGGGTGCACAAGCTGCAATAGCCATCGCGCGCTATTTGCCTGACCATATTGCGGGCACAGCAACAAAGATCCATACTCCAGACAGTTTGTGCCCCTTCGAAATGGACCGACTTTTTGCAGAGCTTAAACCGTCGGAAACGCACGTGGTTGCCATATCGAAATCTGGCACCACTGCGGAAACCCTGGCGCAGTTGCTGGCGTGCCGTGCGTGGCTGGAAGCTGGGCTTGGCAACGCTGATCTATCCGGCCATTTCACATTTGTGACTGAACCCGGTGAGCGACCACTGCGCACCTACGGCGAAAAGCTCGGGTCTCCGATCCTGGATCACCCAACGGACGTAGGTGGACGCTTTAGCGTGCTTACCACCGTTGGCATGTTGCCTGTCGCTGTTTCTGGCCTTTCGGCGACAAAATTCAGACGCGGTGCCGAAGATGTGGCTGCCGCCCTTTCTGCCGACCCGGCTACGTCTGCTGCCGTAGTGGGCGCAGCCCTTACTCAAACTCTGCACGAACACAGGGGTGTGAGCCAGGTGCTCCTGATGCCTTACGCGGAGGCCCTGCGAGCATTTACCCGCTGGCATGGCCAGTTGTGGGCGGAAAGCCTCGGTAAAGATGGCCTCGGCACAACGCCCATCCGTGCCGTCGGCCCTGTAGACCAGCACAGTCAGCTTCAGTTGTTTCTGGATGGACCAAACGATAAATTCTGTACCTTCATAACAGTACCCAGCCTGAATGAAGGGCCGCGTATCGATGTGGAAGCGGCTAAAGCCTTTGGTCTGGATTATATGGCTGGGCGAACAATTGGCGACACTGTTACCTGCCAATCGCGCGCAACTCAGGAGACTTTGCGTGGCAAGGGGCGAGTGGTGCGCGAACTGGTGATAGACGCATTAAACGAAGAAAACCTTGGCGGACTTTTTGTATCATTTATGTTGGAAACAGTTGTCACTGCGCACCTTATGGGGGTGGACGCCTTTGACCAACCTGCCGTTGAAGAAGGCAAAATATTAACACGCCAGTATCTGGCGGACTTGAAAGACTAACGCCACCTGATGCTGGCTGGAGAACCGAGATGAACGCACCCATCAAGAAAATTGTATTGCCTGTCGCTGGTCTTGGCACTCGCTTTTTGCCCGCCACCAAAGCGATCCCAAAAGAAATGCTGCCGGTTCTGGACAAGCCACTTATCCAATATGCGGTCGAAGAAGCGATAGAAGCCGGCATTGAAGACATTATTCTTGTTACAGGCCGCAACAAGCAGGTGATGGAAGATCATTTTGATCACGCCTATGAACTCGAGAAAATCCTTCAGGAAAAAGGCAAAGACGACGGCCTTGAAGTGGCACGCTCAATGCTGCTCGAAGAAGGTCGGATATCATATGTTAGGCAGATGCGGCCGCTTGGTCTTGGGCACGCCATATGGTGTGCACGCAATTTGGTAAATGGGCATCCATTTGCTGTGGCATTGCCTGATGATCTTATCAAGGGCCGCCCGGGGGCACTCAAGCAAATGGTCGAGGCCTATAACGAACTAGGTGGCAACATGGTGGCCACTATGAATGTATCTCGCGAGGATACATCAAAATACGGCGTGATCACACCCGGCGAGCATACAGAAAACCGTATCGCAGTTGAGGGTCTCGTGGAGAAACCGCACCCTGAGGATGCACCGTCAACTCAAGCAGTGGTAGGGCGTTACATTCTGCAGCCAGAAGTGATGGACTATTTGAGCGAAAAAGCCGTTGGCGCAGGTGGAGAAATCCAACTGACGGACGCCATGGCCAGGCTGATTGGTGAACAGCCATTTCATGCGATTGAATTCGAAGGAACCCGGTTTGACTGCGGCAGTAAAATCGGATGGCTGATGGCGAACTTGTCATTGGCCGCGGAAGACCCACACATGGCCAACGAAATCCGGCAATTGATTACTTTTCGCTAATCAGTGAACCTCAGTTTTCTTTTTCGCGGTTGAAATCGTCTTCAAGGCGAACAATATCGTCTTCGCCCAGGTAAGACCCTGACTGAACCTCAATAAGCTTCAGATTGATCTTGCCTGGGTTGGTAAGGCGGTGCACTGCACCCAGCGGCAAGTAAACTGACTCGTTTTCGCTCAGCAATATTTCTTCATCGTCGCGTGTGACAATTGCCGACCCTTCAACAATCACCCAATGTTCTGCACGATGGTGATGTTTTTGAAGCGAAAGACGCTTACCTGGGTAAACCTCAATCTCTTTGACCTGATAGCGGTCCCCTTCTCCAATGCCGCAATAGTTGCCCCAAGGACGATACACCGTTTTGTGGAAATCAGCTTCGATACGGCTCTCAGACTTCAAACGGCCAACAATTTTCTTGATCTCCTGGTCTTTGCTTTTTGGTGCAACAAGAACGGCATCGTCTGTAGACACGACGATCATGTTTTCAACCCCGACTAAAGTGACCAGCTTGTCTTCGCTGGCAACGAAGCAATTCTTTGTGTCTTCCAAAATCACATCACCGTTTGTGACATTACCGTCCTCGTCGGGGGTTTGCACATCAGCAAGAGAAGAAAAACTACCAACATCTGACCAACCAAACTCGGCAGGCACCACTGCTGCATCGTTGGTTTTTTCCATAATCGCATAGTCGATTGAGTCTGCGGGGATAGCCGCAAAAGCGTCTAATTGCATGCGCAGGAAGTTAAGGTCTGCCTGAACGGTGCTCAATGCGACCTTGCACGCTTGAAGCATCGCGGGCTGATGTTTTTCAAACTCTGCGAGCAAAGCTGATGCTTTCATAAGGAACATACCGCTGTTCCAGCTGTACTGCCCGCTTTCAAGATAGGTTTGTGCAGTTTTTACGTCTGGTTTCTCACGGAAACCCTCAATCTCAAACGCTCCCTTGACGCTTTTAATGGCTGGGCCTTGGGCGATGTAACCATAACCCGTCTCGGGGCGCGATGGCGTCATGCCAAAACAGCAAAGTTTGTCCTCTGCTGCAGCATCCGCAGCAACCTCAACAGCTTTATGGAAACTCTCTGTGTCCTGGATAACATGGTCAGACGGCAAAAACAGCAATAAGGCATCAGCGTCACTCTCCGCTGCTTTCAGTGCAGCAACGGCAAATGCTGGCGCAGTGTTGCGGCCAACTGGTTCCAGGATCAGGGATCCCAAATCAACTTGAGCACGGGCGGCCTGCTCATTAACAATAAAACGGTGATGCTCGTTTGCCACCACCATAGCTGGCCTAAAGCCGAACGAAACATCAACCCGCTTGAGAGTGCCGACAAAAAGGGATTCGTCACCCAACATTGGCAGAAACTGTTTTGGGTATTTCGCACGAGACATTGGCCATAGACGCGAACCGGCGCCGCCCGAAAGTATCACAGGTTGAATATTGTGTTTCATGGACTTCCCGTTCTGCCCCCGATCAATTTGCCCGCACTATAAGTGTTAGTGCCCTGTGTTGAAAGCCAGAATCTCACTGAAATCACTGTCAAAAACCCATGGGTGAAACGCTGCCAATTGCTGCGCGCTATGATCCACCATCGAAAAAGGGAAACCTTCGAACAAACAAGCGAGCACCATAATCCCGGCCTGATCATTGGCTAAAATGCGCGCACAGCCGCCCTTTGTGGTCTCTCTGAGCGCCCTGGTTTCCAATGCCAACCACTTAGTGAGTGGCACCCGGGGAGAATATCCACCTACAAGTGGCGTTTCATAGTCAAACTGCGGCTTCGCGGGCTCTTCCGGAAGTCGCGCGGGAACAGAGTGAAAGACAGAACTCAAGTCGGCAATAACCCTAAGCAGGGTTTCGTCCGCTTCTCTTCTTTCAAGATAGATCATTCTTTCCAACAAACGCATCGCGGTTTGGCGGTCTTTGGCCGCTTGAGAGGCCGACAAATGCGCTTCAAGAATCTTTCGGTCGCGGCTCGCCAAGGCTTCTGCCAGCGGACCTTGCTGAAAATCGTTAATGGCGTTGGGCCTCAAACTGCCATGCACGCCAATACGCCGGCTTGAGCCACTGCGCTTTATCTTCACAACAACCCATCTGGCGCCTGAAGGGACGTCAAAGTATGCGTTCTGCGGCACAACAGAACCAACGGCATCTGCGAAAAAGTCGTGCGGTCGACTTGCACCTTCAGTGTTAAGTTTTGTTCCAAACAAACTGAAGAAATCCACATATACACGTGCTGCAGCTCGCTCGGGGTTAATATTGGCCGTGACAAGGGAAAGCTGAATTCTGATGGTTTTTGTGGCTGTGGATAAAATCGAAGCCACAGAAATTACGCGACGAGGCAAAATCGTCCTGGCGGACATAAACGGATCCACCAGCCGTGTGCGCGCAAGCAAAAGCGTGATCCGGCTCAATAACGAATACCCCTGGCGCATAAGTCGATTGGTGCTTTGCTTGCTCCTGCGCGATTTTTGCCTCTTGTTCATGGTGTCACCAGCGTGCCCGAAGTGCCTCAAAAAACGCCCGCGATATTGCCTTGGGTCTGTGAAGCTCCGCCCAGTGTGTCAGCGACTTTTCTGTACCAGGATTTTCAGCTGCCTCAAGCGCGCGGCCGACCGCCACGGCAAGGCTGGATCGATCCGCGGGATTGAAACCAATAACACCGGCCCCAATGCCAGCCATGGCTGGCACCAGAATGTCCGGTACGACGCACGGCCTGCCAAATGTGGCTGCAGTTGCAGCAACCCCTGAATTCAAGCCGGTTTCATACGGGCAAATAACTGCGTCAGTTGCCCGGAACAACGTTTGGACTGTTTGGTCGTCAATGTGCCGCTCATACAAAGACACATTGGGCTTACCTGCTGCCAGCGTATACATTTCTTCCATATAAACTGCATCAGATGGCTGCCCTGCAATAAGCACCCTCAGTCTCACATTCAGTGATTTCTCAAGTTCACTGAGCTCCGCAATGAATTGCCGGGCTCCCTTATGGGGCCCCAATGCACCAAACAGCAGCAGCGTTTTGTCTTCGGGCGTCAATCCAAGATCAAACCTGGCTTGATCCGCGCCAATATAATCCCCATACACGCCAAAATAGGATGGATGAGGTACCATGAAGGTCTTGCTTGCATTCAGTTCATAGTAGCGACCGCACAATTCGACAGTAGCGGGATTCATGATGTGCACAAGATCAGCCCGGTCAGCCAGGTTGGTACGTAGCTCGATTTCCTCGTCAACAAATTTGGCACTGTGAGACAGTAAGTTGTGAACTGTCCAGACCACTTTCAGGCCCGCATCCTTCTGGTTGTCCACAAGCTCAATAAATGTCTGCGCTTGGCGCGCTGCATCACGGCTGGTTTGCGCTCCAGAAAACACCCGGTGAACCCAATGATAATGCACCCCAAGCGGGGCCTTTACCGGCGGCGCCCCCACTTCTGCAAGATCGGCGCGCACTGGAAAACATGCAAAGCCCTCCTCAAAGGCAGCTGAATACAACATATGCTGGAAAGGATTGCGGTGGATTGGGGGATAATAAGCCAACAAATGCGCGTCTGCCAGATCCACACCCTTAGCAAAAAGAGACAGCTTTGCGTCAACGCAAGCTTCATCAAAGCTGCGTTTTGCATCAGTAATCGCCGGATCAGATACCTGCGCCCTCGTCATTCACCACCTCTTGTCGGCTTGTTTTTCAATCGGTCCTTTTCATTCCTCAACTCATTTAATATAAAGGCGCGATTGCCGTGACCAGTCTTATTTTTAACGAGGACTTTCATGCAGATTGAAGAACTTCCGCTGTCGGGGGCGTTTGTATTGACCCCGAAACGTTTTGGCGATGACCGTGGTTTTTTCTCTGAAACCTATAGTGCGCGTGCGTTTGATGAAATCGCACCCGGCCTGACCTTTGTTCAAGATAATCATTCTTTGTCCCGTGACGCTGGCACATTGCGAGGGCTCCATTTTCAGTTACCACCCCATGCTCAAGGCAAATTGGTGCGCGTACCGCGAGGGCGAGTACTTGATGTTATTGTTGATTTGCGCGACGGATCACCAACTTACGGCAAACATGTGGGTGTTGAACTGAGTGCAGAAAACTGGAAACAGATGTGGATACCAGCCGGCTTCGCACATGCGTTCTGTACCCTCGAGCCTGATACAGAGTTTTGTTACAAAGTCACCGATTTTTATGCGCCGCAATCAGACAGTGGTGTTGCGTTCAATGACCCTGATCTTGGTATTGAGTGGCCTTTTCCGGAAAGTCAGCTGACCCTGTCGGAAAAAGACCGCGCACTTTCGGCGTTTAAGGACTTTGTGTCTCCATTTTCTTTTAAGGACGTGTAATCCATGATGATTCTTGTCACCGGCGGAGCCGGATTTATTGGTTCAGCGGTTTGCCGCCACCTCGTGGGAGACTTGGGGCACAGTGTCGTCAACGTGGACAAGCTTACATACGCAGGCAACCTGGAAACGCTCAAGGAAATCGAAGACAGCGCAAACTATCACTTTGAACAAGTGGACATTTGTGATCGATCTGAGCTTGACCGGATATTCGAAAAACACAAACCCTCTGGGGTGATGCATTTGGCCGCCGAAAGCCATGTGGACCGCTCAATCACTGGGGCCGGCGAATTCATCCAAACCAATATTGTGGGCACCTTCCACATGCTGGAAGCCGCTCGCGCTCATTATCAATCCTTGGATGCGGATGGCCAAGCCGCGTTCCGCTTCCTGCATGTATCAACCGACGAAGTATATGGGTCGCTTGGGGCGGAAGGTCTGTTTCACGAAACCACGGCTTATGATCCGTCATCACCCTATTCCGCCTCGAAAGCTTCAGCTGACCATCTAGCCAACGCCTGGGTGGAAACATACGGGTTGCCTGTTGTTATCTCCAATTGCTCCAATAACTATGGTCCCTTCCATTTGCCCGAAAAACTTATCCCTCTAATGATTTTGAATGCCCTGGACGGCGAACCGCTTCCGGTTTACGGCGATGGTTCCAATGTTCGGGATTGGCTGTTTGTCGATGATCATGCCCGGGCACTCTATACCATCATGACCAAGGGCCGCATCGGGGAAAAATATAATGTTGGCGGTCGCAATGAGCGGACCAACCTGGAAGTTGTTGAGCGTATCTGCACCATTCTTGACGAACTGCGGCCAAAAAACAGCCCTTACAAAGAGCAGATCAAGTTTGTAACCGACCGCCCCGGGCATGATGCACGGTATGCCATTGATGCAACAAAGCTTGAGAATGAGCTAGGCTGGCGAGCGCAGGAAGACTTTGAAAGCGGCATCGAAAAAACCATCGCCTGGTATCTTGATAATGAATGGTGGTGGGCACCGTTACGGGCGCATGCGTCGGAACGCAAGGGCGTGCTGAAGAAATAGCCATGATTTTTGTTGCAGGAAAATCGGGCCAGGTGGCTCGTTCTCTTGAAGAAGAAGGCGTAGTCCGCGGCGTCCAACTGCAAACTTATGGCAGACCAGAACTTGATATCGCTTCGGCAGACAGCATTAAAGCCGCAGTTATGCAGGCAAATCCGTCGGCGATTATCAATGCAGCGGCTTACACAGCCGTAGACCAGGCGGAAAGTGAAGAAGGCCTTGCAACCCGGATAAACTGTGATGGTGCAGCATGTCTTGCTGAGGTGGCGGCCAAATTGCAGGTACCCTTTCTGCATATTTCGACTGATTATGTCTTTGATGGCGGCAAACAGGTTGAGTATGTGGAAGACGACCCTGTCGGCCCGACCGGTGCATATGGGAGGTCGAAACTAGCAGGTGAACAAGCGGTAATGGCAGCAAACCCTTGCGCCATCATTTTGCGAACTGCATGGGTCTATAGCCCATTTGGCAAAAACTTCCTCAAAACCATGCTTTCGCTCGCGGACCGAGATCAGCTGAAAGTGGTGGCCGACCAACAGGGTAATCCAACTTATGCGCCGGCCCTCGCTTCTGCTCTACTTGATCTAGCAGTCAGTCTTCACGGCAACGAACCCAACGAGAATCAGGCAGGTATTTACCACATGGCTGGTCAGGGCAGCACAACATGGCATGGATTTGCGAACGCCATATTTAATGAGGGCGTCAAATACGGGCTTCAAAAGCCTGATGTCGCCGCGGTAACAACGGCAGAGTATCCAACACCTGCAAAACGACCAGCCAACTCCAGGCTTGACTGCAGCAAGCTGGAGCGCGTGTTTGGCGTCAAGTTACCCGACTGGCGGGATAGCACCGCAGAGTGCGTCAAACGGCTTTCACAAATGGGCGAGCTGGGCTAGGCTCCTGCCTCAAACGCAAAGAACAGTAAACCGAGGGGACGGAAATGAAGGGCATAATTCTGGCTGGCGGCCTGGGGACACGGCTTTATCCAATCACCAAGTCAATTTCCAAGCAATTGCTGCCGGTTTACGACAAGCCAATGATCTATTACCCGCTGACCACGCTAATGTTGGCCGGCATTCGTGAAGTATTGATTATCAGTTCCCCTCAGCATTTGCCGCTGTATAAAGACCTGCTTGGTGACGGGTCTCAGTGGGGCATAGAACTCCAGTACGCCGAACAACCAGACCCTGGCGGGTTAGCGCAGGCATTTTTGATCGGTGAAAAGTTCGTCGACGGGCAACCTTCCGCCCTGGCCCTGGGAGATAATATTTACTACGCCGCCGGCTTTACCCAGTACCTGCAGCAGGCAGGGTCCGTGACCAAAGGTGCTTATGTTTTCGCTTACCCTGTCCACGATCCCACCGCCTTTGGCGTAGTGGAAATGGACAAAGATGGCCGCGCACTGTCTATCGAAGAAAAACCAGCAAACCCCAAAAGCAACCTGGCGGTTACGGGATTGTATTTCTACGACGCCGACGTGGTGGATATTGCGAAGTCGATCAAGCCATCAGCACGCGGCGAGCTGGAAATCACAACTGTGAACGAAGTATACCTGAACCGTGGTGACCTGAATGTTGTCAAATTGCTGCGTGGAACCGCATGGCTCGACACGGGCACAGTAGATAGCCTTCTACAAGCCAGCCAATTTGTGCAAACTGTGGAAGCCCGCCAAGCTGTCAAGATCGCCTGCCCGGAAGAGGTCGCCTGGCGATCCGGCTTCATTAGCTCCGACGCACTGGGCGCCTTGGCAGCAAGTTACAAAAACAGCTACGGCGAATATTTGGCATCCGTCCTGAAATACGGTCCAGACGGCGACTGAAACCAGCAAAACGATGCGTAGCCCGTTTAAAAAAAGAGCACGACCCTGCACCTCTTCGGATGCGCGTTTTCTCTTTTTACTGCTTTGGGGCCGCGAGCCATATTCTGAAGCGGAAATTGCTCCGCTTGTGGAACTGAGTTTTTTTGGTGCGACCAAACGGCTACTCATGTCGCCAGTTTTTGCCCAATCCTTGATCGACCCTTTCTTGCTTGGCAAGCGTCCGATGCAAACAAATTGGGATGCCGAGCAGGCGAAATTGATTGCTGGCGGAGCCAAATCCCATTTTTCCCTAACGCTTACTGCGTCGCAGTCAAGCAGATGGCCTGAATGCTTCACGGCTTGCCTTGGCAGTGAGAGAGCAAAAAAAGCGGTCCTGAAAGCATTCAGTCATGACCGATTGCAATATCTTGCCGACCATTTGGCAAGCCTCGACAAGGATGTCCCCGCCATAGCAGCTGATATCAGGCAAACAAAGGGAACAACGATTGAAGGCACCGTTGTCACAGATGCAGCAAGTAACCCGGTGACCCTGGATGTGTTTTTGAACGGTGTTTTGGCTGACACTATGGTTGCCGAACCTTCCGGCCCGGGAGCCCTGCACTTTGAAACTGCATTAAAATGGCCCGGCAGTGATGCGCCTTTTGATGCCGTACTGACCGTATATGAGCGGAAAAGCGGTGTGATGATATGCCCGCCTAAAGAAGTCATCTTGAGCATGGCGGCTGCAACTGGACTATTTGCAAGGGGACAGGCCGCTGTCGACGCCATAGAAAATGCCGGACCGTCTTCAAGCACCCTGCCCAATATGGCTTGGTTGACAACGCTGGACCGAATAACAAACCTTCCATTTGATCAATATGATTTGTATCGACAGCTCTACCAGCCCCCTGCAGTGCCGCAGATATCAGAAGCTGTTCAAATCGGGGTTTGGCTGCGCAACCATGATGTAAGTGATATTGAAAAAGCACGACTTGCCCTGAGGGCGCAAACCTACCAAAATTTCGAGATTTTTGAGACTCATGACGAAGCCCGAACATCTCAGTGCGAAATGGTTGTTCCACTTCGCTCAAACGAAACACTGCACCCAAGGGCGTTCGAGCTGATAGCCGCAGCGTCAGCTGAGCTTTCGAACGCCGAAATAATCCGCTTTGGTTATGACCACATAGAAGATGGCAAATATTGCTCACCAGTTTTTGTTGCCAAATTTGACCCGCTGATTTTACAGCAGATGCCTAGTTATGCGACGGCTTTTGCGGTACGCCGCCAGGTGCTTAAAGATTGTCCGGCCGATGTGCCTACAGTGGATCTGTGGCAACAAGTCTACCTTAAAAAGGGGCATGCGGCTTTCGGCATTGTTCCAGAAGTTCTGTTGTCGCGTAGCGGCCAAACAGAAACCAGTAAGCTGCAGCATCTCTCTTTACCAGAGACGGATACTGGTGAAAAACTTGCCATTATCATTCCCACCAAGGATAAGTTGCCGCTCTTGAAAGCCTGCATTGAGAGTTTGCAGCAAACCATCGAAAACAAAAACAATAGCGAGATCATCATTGTTGATAACAACAGTGAAGAAAGCGAAACCCTTGAGTGGCTATCGGCGGCGACGGAACGATTTAAAGACGACATCAAAACAACCGTGATCCATGATGAGCAGCTCTTCAATTGGGCAGCCATCAACAATGGGGCGGCGCGCCAAACCGATGCAGACCTGTTGCTGTTTTTGAACAACGACACCCAGGCATTGGAAAAAGGGTGGGATGCAAACCTGCGTAACCTTTTAGCCCTGCCTGAAGCGGGTGTGGTGGGTGCAAAACTTCTGTATGAGGACCGTACCGTTCAACATGCCGGCGCTATTTTGCATGCTGATGGTCGCATTAAACACGAAGCCATAGGCTATGATGATGACTGTCCTGGCTATCAAAACCGGCTTGCTCTCACCCGGTGCTGCGATGCGGTCACCGGCGCATTCATGGCGTGCCGCAAATCACATTTCGATTATATTGGCGGGTTTGACGAAAAACGATTTGCAATAACATACAATGATATTGATTTCTGTATCAGCACGACAGTAGCCCAAAAACAGGTCATCTATGCCCCGCAGATCAAGTTTTTGCATCTGGAATCACAAAGTCGCGGGTCAGATACTGAAGCCGGCAAGCGGGACCGGGAACTTGGGGAACGGGCGCAACTCCTTAAGAAATGGGCGCCCAATCAACTCATAGATGTATGGCTACCCATTCAGCTGGCATATGAGCCCGGCAAGCAGCGTTTAATTCTGCAAAGGGTTACAAAAATACTGGAAACGGGTCTGGAAAACAGGCAAAAGGGCCAACAGTAAACATTCTTGTCGGTGGCAGCTGTTCCTGAATGAACAGCCGCACACCAGACACATGAACAAGAAACCTAGTGCTCAAGGCGACAATTTTGGCAGGCTGGCCAATCACAGGTGACTAAGCGTGGCATTAAACAACCTCTTTGGACTGGGTAGCAAAACCCGGCAACGCAAAAAAGCTATTCAGGCGTTGTTTGATGCTGACTGGTACCGCAAACAGTATCCAGAATCGTTGACGAGCAACGTCCCTGCTTTGGAACATTACCTATCTGTTGGGGAAAAAGCAGGTAATAAGCCAAACAGATATTTCGATCCTGACTATTACCGCGCAAACGCACCCGGCGCAAAAAAACACGATGGACCGGTTGTTGAGCATTACGCCCTGAAAGGCTGGAAACGGGGCCGCAATCCGTCGCGGGAATTCTCAAATTCGGTCTATTGTGAACAGTATCCAGCGGTCGCCCAGTTTGGCGCCGATCCGCTCACATATTACCTCACTATCGGCCAATACTCCGGACATGTGGCCTATCCCATTGTCTTGCAGCGCAACAAACTACGGCCAATAGCTGACACCATGCGCACTATTGCAGACTCGGGCCTGTTTGATCAGGACTGGTATCTTTCCAACAATTTGGATGTAGATGCCGCTGGTGTGAACCCGCTGCTGCATTATGTGCGCTTTGGCGCAGCTGAATATCGGGCACCTAACCAGGTTTTTGAGCCTAGATGGTACCAAGAAGCTTATGGCAGCTCAAAAAGCGAGAAGAACCCGCTTCTGCACTACATCGAAAAGGGCATTGCCAAAGGCAATAATCCGGCCCCAACTTTTGGCGCCAAAAATTACCGCAAGCTGCACAAACAACTTATCGATGCGCACGAAGATCCCCTGAAGCACTATTTATCGGTTGGGTATAAGAAAAAGCTCCATGTTCCATGGCCAAGCGAGCCGCCCAAAGAAGCGCCTCGTAAAGATATGAAGGCAAAACTTCCCATCCCAGGCGCGCTGCGAAACGTATTGAATTTTGACGCCAGACCACTCGCTCCGACAACGGACACCTTCAACAAGGAACAAATGAAAATCCACTGGGTTGTTCCGGCCTTTGCACCCGGTGGTGGCGGTCATATGACGATATTCCGCATGGTGCATTTTCTTGAGATTGCGGGCCACAAACAAACATTGTGGGTCAATAACCCCGGCCCCGATGAAACGGTCGAAAGTGTTTATCATATGCTGGAAAACCATTTCCAGCATTTCACCGGTGAAATTAAATTTGTTGATGAAACCCTGAAAGACGCAGAGGGCGACGCCATCATCGCGACCGATTGCTGGACGGTGTATCCTGTATTAGCAGCCACAAATTTCAAGCGGCGCTTCTATTTCGTGCAGGATTTCGAGCCCAGTTTTCACCCCATGGGGGCCAATTATCTGTTGGCCGACCAGACCTACCGCGAAGATCTTGATTGTCTTTGCGCAAGTCCTTGGCTGGCGCAGCGCATGGAAAAAGACTATGGGCGTTGGGCGCGCCATTTCTGGCTGGCTGCTGATCAGCATATTTATCACCCGGCAGAAAAAAAGCCAAAAAACAGAACACCCCGGATAGCCGTGTACGCGCGCCATTTCACCGCCCGGCGCGCAGTAGAGCTTGCTTTTATGGCGCTTGAAAAACTTGCTGGGGACCAGGTTAAATTTGCTGTCGACTTTTTTGGTGCGCCCCTTGAGTTCACACGCGCACCTTTTGATTTTGTTGACCACGGCGTCGCCTCCCAAGAAGAACTGGCGCGCATATTCCAGAAGGCCGACGTTGGATTGGTTTTCTCGGCAACCAACTACTCGCTGGTACCTCAGGAAATGATGGCCTGCGGTCTGCCAATTGTGGAATTGGACATGGACAGCACACGCGCCATTTTCCCGCAAGACGTTGTCACTCTTGCCACACCTCATCCAACCGCAATTGCTGACGCCTTGAGCAGTTTGCTCAGCGACAAGGAGCGTCGTCAGGCGCAGGCAGACGCCGCGCTGGGTTGGGTTAGCCAATTCTCCTGGCAAGAGTCTGCCAAAACCATTGAAACGGCCTTGAAGGAGCGTTTGGGCGAGGTGTGCAAACCTTTGGCCACTGCACCCAGCACAGCTTATGAGAAGGGTGAATTCAAAGCGTCAGTTGTTATTCCAACATTCAACGCAGGCGATGTGTTAGAGCAGGTATTGGATGTTGTCGTTAATCAGCAGACACCATGGCCCTATGAGGTCCTGGTTGTAGACAGTGGCTCTACCGATGGCACACTTGATATTGTTGCCAACCACCCGACTGTTCGGCTGCATCAAATCGACAAAAAAGACTTCAACCACGGCGGCACCCGTAATTTGGGGGCCGAGCTGACGAGCGGTGAATTCATCGCTTTTCTAACGCATGACGCAAGGCCGGTGAATGACCGGTGGCTGTATAATCTGGTGACGTCGATAGAGCAGTTCCCAAACGCCGCTGGCGCATTTGGCAAACACTTCGCATGGCCACACGCGTCCGCCTATACCAAGCGCGACCTTAAAAACCATTTTGAGTTATTTTCGAGACTGCCGATCGCCGTTAGTAAGTCTACCAACTCCACCCGGTGGAAAAAGAAAGATCAAAGCTGGCTTCAGGCGCTGCACTTCTACAGCGATAACAACAGCTGTTTTCGGCGCAGTGTCTGGGAAAAAATACCCTACAGAACAGTGACGTTTGGCGAAGACCAACTATGGGCATGGGACGTTATATCTGCGGGATATGAAAAAGTTTATGCGCCTCAGGCCACCGTTTTTCACTCGCATGACTATGATGCCGATGAAACCTTTGAACGCTGTCGAATTGAAAGCGCCTTTTTCAAACACTTCTTTGACTACGAGCTGATGAAAGACGAAGACGTGCTGATTGAAACAATAGACGCGATCAATAAAAATGATCGTGAGTGGGGTCTGGCACACGATGTTGATGAAGCGGCGATCGAAGAGCGAATGACTTTGAATGTTGCTCGGCTCAAGGGCTATTTGGCCGGTGTTCAAGAGGCCGACAAAGAACAGTTTTAAAGAACAGCAATTGCTAGTGTTTCAGCTTGCGCGCTGCTATTTTCTCCACCTGTTCAGGGTCATACGCTTCGCCCAAGAAGTCAAACATCTGCCGCCAGTATTCGGGTTTGCCAAGATAGTCCTCATATTGTGCAATAAAACAAGCTTCAGGGTGCTTGGCGGAATAGGCTTTAAACTGACCGTCAGCCTTCTCGACCAAATTTTTTACCATCTCGGGCTCGCAGTTTTTCCACCAACCGGAGTTCGCAACATCTTCCCAATTCCTGAGATTGAACACAAATCGGGCGGGTGAAAAATGATGGGCGATGAAGTCCAGAAAGTCTGCAAATTCATCTTCTGCTTCGTGAAAACGAATTTCTTTGAAACCAACTACTCTACTGTCGGAAGGCGGCTGCAGGACTTCTTCCACAAATACATTAAGCAACTGGCTGGCATACCGTTCAGGCTCGACTGAATTGATGCCATACCACGGTCCCTTGGCCTCAATTTCGCGGTAGCCGTGGTCTGCCTTGGCCTGTTCTATCCGCTTGAAAGACTGGAATAGAGGCCATAAGGCGTTTGCGTTCTCGCCTCGAATAAAATAACCGTTGATGGACTGCAACAGCGTTTGAATCAGGGTGGAGCCAGACCTGCCATATGTGACTATGAAGACATATCCTTCTGGTGATGCCATCAAACTTCCTTCACTTCCACCGACCGATCACCAATTGAGCTCCGCACTGCCTTAAGAAGAAGTTTTGGCTTAGGTTACACTCAAATTGGTGAGATCCTCATGCCTCCACGCGGCCACCCCCGATGCCTGCAAAGCTTCATGCTTCTGATATATCTCTTTGAAAATAAGAGAGAAATCATCCACGGTCTGATTTTCCGGAACGAGAAAGTGCCTCGCCGGATCACACGCCAGAATTGCGCGAGATATTTCCACACGCAGCGCGTCGTCAACTACCAGTTTCACCGTCGCATCTACGTATTCTTCAACGGTTTTTACACTGAGCCAATCGGGCTGATCAATTGGCCGAAGCATATCCGAGTCATTTCTTGCGTGCGCTTCGTCGCCATCCAGGTTGATAACTGGCAAGCCTTGGATCACTGCATCCACAATGCTGTTGGTGGCACCAAAAGGGAAAGTACTGGTAAACAGGTCACACTGGTTCAACTGTTTGACGTAAGCATTGTAATTAGTTCTTGGGAATACCTTGGCGGTAAGTCGGCTTTGTACCCGTCGCCTAAAGCCCTGATACAAAGACCCAATCGCATTCGGGAAAAACCAAAATTCAACCGGCCGGCCTGCTTGCTTACACTTCAATTCGATCTGTTCGCATACATCCAGAAACCCTGGCGTTACTTTGCGTGACCAGGCAGGAACCGCGATTTTCACCGTTGGCGGTTTGGCTGCAATCTGCGGCTCAATTTCCTCGGCATCATGCCGCATTTCGAAGTACGGCTGGTTTTCGCGCAAGATAACAGTTTCGGAATAGCGGCCATTTTTCGAGTAACACCCTTCCATGAGAAGAATGTAATCAATGTGATCAGAATACGTCGTTGCTGGATGCCCCGGGGTAAACATCTGAATTGGTGCGAGGCGAACTGTTGAACACACAATGCTCATCAGTCTCATACCAATACTTGTGTAGTAGACGATGTCCGGTCGATAGGACTTTGCCTTATCGATAAATGCCTTAGGGTTATTTGGATCGAATTTGGTTTCATCGATCTTGTCAAACATTCCAACAAGACTTTCGTCCATTGAACCACTCGGTGCCATCAGAATAGTCTTAAAATCTGACTTAAGGGACGCAATTGAGGGGCCATAACAGCGATGCATTGCATGGTTGCTTGTGTAAAGTTCAGCCAGAATAAGCACCGTGGGTTTCTTTTTAACGGCACGCCTTGTTTCCGGAAGTTTTGCGTCTTCCACGCCGAGCTCATTCAGCCAACCACGTGCAACTGAATTCATCGCAATCTTAATTTCATGCTTATGCACAGACTCGTCATAGCTGCACCCCATATATGCAGGGCCAAGGTTGCGAACATTTTGATACTTAGGTGCTGCAGTAGACAAAAACTCTGAAGCCGCAAGAATACGGGGTCTCGCGGCTTGGCCGAATTTGGACCAAACAATTTGTTCAGAAAGAAACGCAATACAGAGAGGCCATACAATATTGACTGGTTGCCGCAACAGTAGGTTCACCAGATTAGGCGACAAGGCATTTATCGATAGGCCCAACAGCAGCTTGATGATTTCCTGGCGGTTCAAAACGGTATCGCCCGCGTCATCTTTTTGGCCAATAGAGGACAAAAGGTGGTTTGTTCCACGATATCCGCTAACCTCAAAAGCCTGCATCAGCGCGCGTTTCATAGGAATGAGCGCAAAGAAATTGTTGTCGCCAAGCTTGCACTCCGGGTCACTAAGCATCCGGGTCACAGCTGCACAGAATATGGTTGCCTGGCGTTCGGCATCATCACTGGTATCTACTGGGTTCTTACCAAACCCCTCTTTCCCACCTTCAAGAACAGAGAGAATGTTAGCCAGCAAGTTCAGCGCGTTTTTGTAATCCCTCGCAAATACAAAGCGGTCAAAATGCTCCAGTTTCTGCACCAGAGTTTCCAACTTTTTGGGTGCCACCTGCACCTCAACACTGGCTGACTTGCTATCGACTTTTTTAACTTGAATTTCGCTATTTGCCATGGACTTACAATACTTCGGCTAGTGTTGAGCAGACATAAGAAACGTCATCTTGACTTATAAATGAATGGAACGGCAACCCAATCAGGTCATGCTTAAGAGCTTCAATCACGGGAAAAGCCTCGGTAATGTCCAATCCATCTGCATACTGGATGAGTGCAGGGTGTTCATAAAGGGGCGGCAGATACCAAAAACGAGTATGAACACCCGCCTGCTTGAGCTTTTCTGCCAAGTGCACAGCCTTTCCCTGGGTTTTCACTACCAAAGTGGCGGGCACAAATGACGTGTTACCATTTTGCAGAGTAATTTTGTTCCCAAGCGGCTTTAGCTTCTCATGATAAGACGCCATAACGGCACTACGTTTTGCCAGTACGTCGTCCCACCGTTTCAACTGGGCCAAGCCCGTAGCCGCATAAAATTCGCCCATCTTCGCATTGGTGCCAATGCGTGAAATCACGCCACCCGGGCCTAAAAAACCGAAGTTTGACCAGGATTTTGCCCGTTCAGCAAGACTGGCATCCGGCGTTACCAACAAGCCGCCTTCTCCCACGCTAAATGGCTTTGTCGCATGCAATGAAAAAGCAATATGCAGGTGTTTGCCCGCTGGCTGTTGGCCTAACGCAGCCGCCGCATCAACGATAACATGTTGACCCGACTGAACAGCGTATTCATCCCATGCATCAACATCGATGGGTCTACCAAAAACAGCGACTGGCATAACAACAGCAATGTCGAACCGGGCGCTCAGGCGCTTTGCAATTTCAGGTGTCAGGGACCAACAATTTTCGTCGACATCGCTAAATACAGGAATATGCCCAGCATTGATCACAGCGGTTGCCGTCGCGGGAAATGTAAGTGCCGGCATCAAAACCTTAGAGCCCTCTGGCAATTCCAGAGCCGCAATTGCTGCCTCCAACGCTGTTGTGGCCGACGTGAAAGTCAACACCTCGAAATCGCCATTACTTCCTGCTGCAGCAATGAATTTTTTCATTTCGTTTTCGAAACGACTATTAAGCGGCCCGAAGTTTGAATACCACCGCGAAGCGTCCATTTCCTTCATGTAGGGCATGACATCCTCTGGTGCTGGAAGGTCTGGCACAAGGCATTGAATTTTATAAGATTCGGACAAACTCCGTCTTCCTCGTTTTTTAGCTTGTTGCGCTCAAATCTATAGGATGGCTACAGGACAATTTCAACATCGGGCTTTGATTATCAAGTGCCTACAGACCCTAAAAAAGCAACGAGTTTTTGGTCCAACAGAGCTGAGGTGTCAAAAATCTTTCCGGGTGGCACCCCTTGCGCGGAAAGTCGTGACTGAAAATTGGGATCGTCGCTGATCAAAAGATCAATTGCATGCTCGTAAGCAAGCATTTTGGCCAGGCTTTCTCCCTCCTCAGCACCTTCAAACTCTGGCTCTAACCAGACGATTGTTTTGGGGCCGAGCCCTTTGATTTCGCCAAGAACTTCCAGTGAACCAGCAGCGCCAATATTGACAAGGACATCCGACAGCCGCGCAATAGTTGAAACATCTGCTTTGGACGACGTTGGCAGTCGGGCACTAATCCGTCTGCCCAAATACATTTTGAATTCTTCCTGGTTGGAACGCTGCAGCAACGGAAAGACATCGGAAACGTGCTCCGCCCAGGCCGACGTGTTCTGCCATCTTGTGTCAAAGCTTTGAGCAAATTCCTGCACGATCGAAACTTCGGCCCCAAGCTCATGCAATTTGGTCAGCAAAAGAGTTAGCCGTTCCTGGGACAATTCTGAATTTGCAACACCGCTTTCGATCACAATTGTTGCGCGCGGCTTCCGGTGCCCCACAGGAACCGGAACTTGGTCTTCAAAGGCACAAATCGGATCGATCAGCTCACCCCGCAGACTATTGTGATTGGGGCCGGCATATCGGCGATGCATATGCCGCGCCGAAACAGGCCTATCGCCTACCCTTGCCAACTGCAAAAGGCTGAACAGCGCGCTGTCAAAGGCTTCCTCTTTTGTATCAAACACCATGGCTTGTGGTGTTTCGATATGTATTTTCTGCATTGCCGGAAGGTCCGAGATACTTCGAACAATTGCATGGTCATCAAGCAATGCTCTGAAAGTCGCCGCGGCCACACACAAAACCGCATTGGAAGAGTTTGGTGTGCCCCAAGGACGCCCCTCAAAAACAACAGAAGAACCAGAAGCAAATTCAACTCTGTTCAGTCCCTCTTCAAGGCCACGCAATTTCCAGAATAGCCACCTTAGATAAAGATGTTGTTTATTGATTGTGCCCCATTGCAACTCGGACATAATCAAAAGCTTCATTGGAAAGAAATATTCTCTTTGCGCGCCGTACCAGCGTTGAGCTTTCTCCCGGAACTCGTCAAGCGTTAGCGGCTCGCCCACTATAGTTGGATCGGTAAAGCAATAAACAGTTGAAGTGTCGTGCAAAATCAAGGCAAACGCTGGGGCGGTTTCATGTTCCAGCGTCATCAAAGAACGGGCGGAATATAGATCTTGATGTTTCTGCCTAATGTAGGCGATCAAACTCTCTTCAAGACGACGGCTACCGGCCAGCATGCTTTCAGGCCGACGACGATAGGAAAACCCGGCTTGGTAAACTGGCACCCCCACGTAGCCGGCATCCAACATGCTCAGCCAAAACTCCCAGTCCTCAAAGCCGCTTCGCATGGTTTCATCATACATGACGCCTTTTTTGAAGGCCTCGGCTCGTACCATGGAACCTGCTTCGGAAACATTGCCAATTAAGTGTAGTAATTTGTTGTAGCGTGGTGCTGTTTCGCGGGTATCAAAGCCCTCCGCATTCCAAACCTGACCAAAAAAACTGATGTCTGGGTACGCCCAGCCAACCGCGGAGTCATCACCGAGAGCATCCCAGAAGGCCTGTAAACTGTATTGTTCAAGCCGGTTGTCTGCGTCCAGAAAATAGATGGCTTCTATGTCCGGCAGTAGATCCAGTAAAAAACGGACGCCAGCGTTGCGGGCGCCAGGCAGCTTGGCATTGGGATGGCGGAGGTAATGGACTTTGCCAGGATACGCCTCAACAAAATTGGCGACCACATCAGCCGTTTCTTCAAACCGGCAACCATCATCAACCACAATAATTTTATAGCTGAACTCGCAGTCTTGCTCGCAAACCGACTGAAGAGCCTCCGACAAAAAGCGAGGATGGCCATACTCTGGCACAACAACCCCAACTGTGGTTTTTTCCGGCATACCCGACCCTAATCTGCCACGGCAGAAAGGCGACGGTCTGGTTGCACGTCAACAGCACTACTTACGCTGAGAGAGAGCCACCGACTCCAGCCATAGCTAATGATGCCTTGAACTGGCAGTGCAGCGACCACAATATCGTGAGGTTCGGTCAAACGCGTTTCCAGTTCAATCACCACTGATTTTACGTCGAGCGCATTGAGGTGTCGTGCGCAGTAATGTGCGCCAGTCTCATCATCATATCCTGTCCGGACCGTCGACATGCCCCCCAATTGGCGACCAATAATACCTTCGACTGCAGAGTATTTGTCTGCGACTGAGCTAGGCAGTAGCAGCAAAACATAACAAAAAACAGGCGACTGCTCATGAGCAGTTTCAACATCACAGGCGATACGTGTCGTGCCTGCGCCGGCACCGCCGGGATAAAGTGCTGCAGATATACCCTCAAACAATGGATGGGTCTGGAGACTTCCGTTGTCTTCGGCAACAATCATTGGTGAAAACCCAAGTTCTTCCGCCTGTTGGTGCAATTTTGCCTGCCCTGCCAGATACTTAAGCTGCTCTCCAATCTCAGGAAATTTCACGGATTTCATGCGGCGCAATAACGCTGGTTCGTACTTGGGCCCAGCCGAAGCTTGAACATCAACCTGATAGGCAACCTTAAGGTCATGCCAACGGCACCAGCCGTAGGAAACGCTCTCAGTTGCTGATATTACGGCACAAACCATAGTGTATGGCGAATGACCGGCATTTTCTGGCGGAACCGCTAGCGCCAGTTTTGATGGTCTTCCCGGTGTCACCAGCTTTGTTTTCCAATAAACACCTGTTTTGGTGTCGTACCCGGTGTTTTCACGTTCACCGCTTCTCACATCTTTTAGGAGGTCTGACCAACTGGACTCTGCAGGTGCGTTGTCGCCCTTAAACAGCGCCAGCATATACAAAGCAGGAGGCCCCGCTTTATGGGCCGTTTCACAAGTGACCTCGACGGTAGACACTGTTGGTGGTGCAAAATGGGGAACAATTACCCCAACTGCGGCCTTATCTTGAAGATGCGTTTGGACCCATGTTTTGGATGTCTCCACATCAGATTGGTCAGTAACCCCAAATACGTCCCCTGATGCTATGAGGTCAGCAAAATAGATCTGCTTTTTGTCGCTGCCTAACGGCAATAGTAGCTGTTTGGATGAAGTACCACCGGCATCAAATCCCGACCAGATTTGCATGGCTGGCAACAAATTTGTCGCTGTTTCACCGCCCCGTTGGTCCGGTAACATCTCTGAAAGAGATATAGTTGGCGCCGCACTATCTGCGGCCTGCTGCCACTCAATTGTTAGCTCACAATCACCAAATGTTCCTGCAACCGGTTTGTCCAACCCCAAATACATCCAACCTTTTGAAATATCTTCATAATTGAGACTGGCCCGGCCAATGAGCTGTCGATCAACGGTACGTGTTAGTGATATTTGTAAACGCCCGTCTGTTGCTTCTGCACCCGCCGTCGCAAAATGCAGGCTAAGTCCCACAAGGCCCGCGGCGTCGCAGGGCATGGCGTATCTGACTGTAAACGCGCCCATTGGGCTGATCGATTTTTGGTCAGGTCCAATTTCTTCTGTGCCAACCGGCAACGAAATCGTGACATATCGCGTATCAAAGCCCGCACCCCGAATGACTCTTCGGGCTTGCTCAAGGTTAATCAAAGCTTGCTCATGATCCCATCTAAGGGACACCAGGTCCTGCTCGGTGCGCGCGCTTTGCCCACGTGTTGTTCGGGCATCCGCAATCATGCACTTCGCAATCGCTGCATAGATTTCTGGCAACGATGGGCGTCTTCCCAATTCAAAAACCGTGGGCGGGGTGCGCCCTGTTTGCTCGGCAATCCAATCCCGCCAAGCGTTCGCATTGGGTGATGCTTTAGCGTCCACGATGAAGGCTTTAACGCCTATGGGCGCACCAACTGGCGCCAGAAGAGGCACCGTATCAGCTTTTTCGCCAGGAACAGTCAATACGCCGTTGGGGTCAACAACTAGATGCTCTACCCCTTCAAGAAGTTGGGCTTTAGACAGTTTTTTAGCTACTGCAGGCGAAACTATCACTATGCGATTGCACGCATAAAACAAAGAGAAGGCAGTTTGGCTGAGCAGTCGAGCGGACATGGCCTGCATTCCGGATTACCCTTTGAAGGAGCGGTACAAGAAACGTGTGAAAGGTTTGGCAAGTATTTCAGCAAATGTGC
The DNA here is from genome assembly GCA_963921265.3 of Kordiimonas sp. Taxonomy (GTDB): domain Bacteria; phylum Pseudomonadota; class Alphaproteobacteria; order Sphingomonadales; family Kordiimonadaceae; genus Kordiimonas. Next base: position 3,447,305 of record OZ001196.2, on the reverse strand, counting down.
GGGAACCCGTATCGATATACACCTCGGCAAAGTTACCCGGCAACATATCGTCTTGCGTAGCCCCGGCGTCCAAACGCACGTGGCCAATGTATACCCCAGTGGGGTTACTTTCGCTGACAACAGCGTCCGCTGACAAATAAACCAGTTCACCCGGCAATGGCGTTAAGCTTTTGTCTCGGTTAGACGGGAACACAACCTGAACTGCCTGCCCCTCCGAAACTTTTTCGATATCAGTGATCTGAATAAGGGCTTCGATAGTCAGAACGTCTTCGCTGGGGAATATCTCCATGATGGTCTCACCGGGTCGAACAACTTCGCCAAGCGCACGTTTCGCAACACGGAAAACTCTGCCATCACTTGGTGTGACGATTTCCGTACGGTTCAACATGTCTTTCAAACGATCAATTTTACTTTGTGTTTGATTGAGCAGTTGCTGGATTTGCACAACCGTTTCGTTGGCTGTCTTCAGGTAAGACAACTCTTCCTGTTCGATTTCGTTTTGAAAACTCTCAATATTATTATTGGCTTTTTCGATCGCAATTTTGGCTGTTGCAATGCGAGCCTCGGTTTGAGCGATCTGTCGCTTGCGTTCGTTAATCTGGATGATGCGCACATAGCCTTGCTCATCAAGTTCCTCAAAGCCTCGCAATTCTTCGCGGTAGAGAAACACAGCACGCTCATGTGCTTTGATCAGTTCTTGTTGACCTTCAATATCTTTATGCTGACCAATTATACCGTTTTCGAGGTTCGCTACTTTGGCTTCGATATAACTTTTGACTGAATTAAATTCTTCACGCTGGCTATCAATGCCTTCGGCCAAACGCGGATCGTTGGCGATTAGAGGATCAAATTCTGTTGGAAAAACAATGGTATCTGCAAGTTGCACTTCAGCCCGACGACGCGCAAGCTGAACCCGAAGAATTGCTTCTTGCAACAAGTCTGCGTCCAATTGGGCACGCAGCTGGGTTGTGTCCAGGCGAGCAACAACTGCACCTTTTTCAACTTTGTCACCTTCGCGGACCAACAACTCTTCCAGTATGCCACCTTCCAGATGTTGAATGACACGATTTCGGTCTTCTGCAATCACGCGACCGGAAGCGACAACTGCGCTACCCAGCGGAGCAACAAGGGACCAAATACCACCGAAGCCAAATACAAAGATCAATATCCACATGGCGATTTTGAGGATTGGCTTGCGGTCAGTGTCCAAGCCATCATGCCATTTGCCGAGATCGTCACGTGAGAAGCCTTCATTAGCAAGGGCAAGGCGCCGCTCTTCGCGGTCAATAGTCAGCGATGATTCAGCCATGTCAGGCCTCCTTCACTTTCACGTCAGCCACCTCGACTTTGAGCTGCTTTTTTAGCTGCTCTTTCTGCTTATCAGTCACAGATTGCTCCGCCGCTGGCTTGGCGCCTGCTGTTGGCTTGGCGGCTGCTGGGGGCTTGGCGCCTGCTGTTGGCTTGGCGGCTGCTGGGGGCTTGGCGCCTGCTGTGGGCTGGGCGGCTGCGGCGGGCGAGGTAGTAGCAGCAGGCTGGGCGGGTCCAGGCTGGCTCGCCTGCTTGGCACTAATCGCGGCGCCAGCTGAACGGCTGGTTTGCACATTACCGGCCCCCATAACTTTTTCTTTGGGACCGAAATCTTTCACCATGCCGTCCGTCATCACCATAACTTTGCTGACGATCGAGAGAATACTGGGTCGCTGACTGACAACAACGACTGTTACGCCTTCCGCATTCGCCGCCTTTAGTGCGTTATGAAGCGTCTGCTCACCAACATTATCGAGTGCTGAATTTGGCTCATCAAGAATAAGGATGGCGGGGTCACCGTAGAAGGCGCGCGCCAAGGCAATCAACTGAGCCTGCCCGCCTGACGGCATGAAAACACCACGTTTGATAATGGTGTCATAGCCTTGCGGTAAGCTTAGGATAAGTTCATGAACACCAGCGCGCCGCGCTGCATCAATCGCCCATTCTTCGGGATCACCTTCCCTCAAACGTGCAATGTTTTCACGAACAGTTCCATCGAAGAAGGATACCTGTTGAGGCATGTACCCGACATGTACCCCACGTGCCACTGGATCCCAGACGTGCAAGTCCTGTCCGTCAAGGTAGATTTTACCACCGTTGGGGACAAGATACCCCACGAGCAATCTGGCTAGTGTAGATTTTCCTGCACCCGAGGGGCCAACTATGGCCACGCTGTCGCCTGCTTCAATTGTTGCGGTTGCGCCGCGGATAATAGGCGGCATGCCAGGCCGTGGAACGTACATGACACGATCAACATGAAGTTTACCCTTGGGTCTTGGCAATTTGGTGCGGTCCTCGGGTAGCGTCATATCCTCAAGGCGTTTCAAGAGGTTAGTGCGGGTATCCCATGCAGTTCGAAGACTGCGCCAGCCGCCAACAATTTGTTCAACAGGGGCCAGTGCACGGCCACCAATGATGGCAGTGGCAAAGATTACACCGGCAGTTGCTTGGTCATTAATAACCAGTAAGGCACCGCCACCAATCATGGAAATCTGGATGATTTGCCTGATTGCTTTTGTGGCGGCGCTAAAGCGGGCAGTAATATCAAAGCTTTGCAAGAATCTTCGCAGCTGATCACCGTGCTTGTCACCCCACATGCGAACAGCTTCCCGGTACATGCCCTGGCCGCGGATATATTCTTGTGATGCTACCTGCGTTTCCATCATGCGCTGGCCCGCAACCGCGGCTTCCATATGTTCTTTGTTCAGGTGCGCGGTCGATCGATCAGCGTAAATACCCAAAAAGAACAGCGCGACTGCCCCCAGCAAAACAAAGGAACCCAGGATCGGATGAATAAGGAAAATTAGGGTCAAGAACAGCGGCAGCATTGGCAAGTCGAAGATCGTATAAAACGCCGGCGATGCAATAATCTGACGAATTGTGCCAATATCCCGAACGCTTTGAACCGCTGCATCACTTTGCCGCGACAGCTCGCCGGCAAGGATCAAGCCAGCCATTTTTGACTCTAGGTCCAAGCCTGCCTTAGTCAGTAGTATTGTGCGTACATAATCAAAAATGCCGTAAACTACAAGGATCAGGAATGCGAACAAAAACATCGCAATCAGCGTTTCGACACTACGGGACTTCAGAATGCTGTCATAAACCGAGAACATGAATATCGGCATGCCAAGCATACACACACTGGACAAAAAGCTGTATATCCCCGCCGATCGGAAGGTTTTGAAGAGCTTTCTTTCCTCTGCCAAATAATCTGTCAGCAAAGACATGTATTCATTCCCCACTTTGCTTACTCAAAACGTCTGCTGGGCAAGGTTTATTCCCAAACTGTTGCAAGCGGAACTGTTAGCATAGTGATCAATGCATGTCACGGATGCAGTGCACCAACCAAATACCGATAATTTCACTTAAGCCATGGTACCGAAAAGAAAAAGGGAGCCCTAAGCCTCCCTTCGAAAACAGGATTGTACTGTTTTATTACGTCAGGTCGGTCGTCAGATCGATGCTCGCTGTCGCCAGGTCACCGAGTGTAACACCCTGCAGGAATACAGAGTTACCGGAACCAAGGTCGATCAGGACACCAGATGTGCCACCTTGTGTTGTCTCATCAGCAACATCAAACATGTTAGTGATGCTGAGATCAACGTCCAGACGGAGTGTATCTTCATCGACGTTGAAGTCAGTGATGACTGATGCGCCCAGACCTGTAGCATCAACGAAGTCGAATGTATCGGCACCGTCGCCACCTGTCATGGTGTCGTTGCCGGTACCACCGTCAAGCGTATCACTTCCAGCGCCACCCATCAGGGAATCGTTACCGGTACCACCATCAAGGTTATCTGCGCCGTCACCACCGTCGAGCCAGTCATTATTGGCACCACCGCTGATGTCGTCGTTTCCAGCGCCACCCATCAGGGTATCGTTAGAGCCAACTACACCATCATCGGTAATAGTGTCGTTACCATCACCACCGTCGACATAGTCAGCGTTGGCTCCGCCGTTGAGGACGTCGTTACCAGCTTGACCAAGCAGACGGTCATCGCCAAGGCCACCAACGATGTTGCCATCGTTACCGTCACCACCGCGGATGGTATCGTTACCGGCACCACCATCAAGTGTGGAGTCTGCACCAGCACCACCGTAGATGTCATCGTTACCAGCGCCACCGTTGATGCTGTCAACGTTTGCACCACCGAACAGTTCGTCGTCACCGTTGTTACCGGAGATAACGTCGTTACCGCCGCCGCCGAACACGATGTCGTCGCCGTTACCAGCGTCGATTGTGTCGATCGCAGTGTCAGAACCACCGTAGATGGTGTCGTTGCCGCCTTGTCCGTTAATGGTATCAACATTGGAACCACCGCCGAGCACGTCAGCTCCGCCGCCACCCCAAACAACGTCGTTACCAGAACCAGCGAACAATACGTCTGCGCCGTCAAGCGAGCTGTTGCCAACTTCGCCAGCTTCAACTGTTCCAGCTGTAGTAGCGTCCGTCCAGTCCGAACCAACAAGGATATCGTTACCGGAGCCACCAAAGATGGTGTCAGAGCCGTTGGTTGTTGCAGTAGTATCAGTCAGACCAGCAAACGGCGAACCAGTGAAAGCGTTTACGCCGTCACCAACCAGCACGTCGTTGCCGCCGCCGCCGAAGAGAACGTCGCTACCGCCGTCGCCAGATACAACGTCGTTACCGCCATCAGCGTTACCGCCTGCATCCTGGCCAGCGAAGAAGAAGTCATCGCCGTTACCAGCCTGCGAAACATCGTCACCGCAACCACCGTTGATGGTGTCGTTGCCGTCGTTACCGAGCAGACGGTCAGCACCGCCGTTACCGATAAGACGGTCAGCACCAGCTGCACCAGTGAGAGTGTCGTCGTCGCCGTTACCTTCGAGGCGAGAACCAGCAGCCACAGCTGCGTACTGGCGATCAGTTTCAACAGCATTCAGGTTCAATGTGATGGTAAGCTGGTTACCAGCGTCATCCTGAACAACCACGTCCACGGTGTCAGAACCACCAGATGCCTGGTTACCAAACGTTTCGTCTGGCGTCCAAGTCAGCTGAGTGATTGCTCCAGCATCAAGGTCAATCGTTGTTTCGTTAACAGTGATTGTTGAACCACTAGCCAGGTTAACAACCTGGTTGTCCGCAGTAACAGAAGTTCCGTCAACCGAAACGATTGTCCAGTCATCGTTACCAGAACCTGCAGTAACAGAGCTGTCACGGTCAGAACCTTCCAGCTCAACAACATCAGTACCGTCAAAGGTCAGAATTGCCTGATCAAGTGTAAGCGCAACTGAGTTAGAACCAGTTGCATCATCGACGTTTGCCGTCTGTGTTGCCGTGAAGTCCTGGCCAGCAGTGCTTGTCAGGTTCAGCGTTACGTTGTCAGCAACAAGTGTTTCAACGCCAGTCAGCGTGTCGTTACCGTCTACTGTAATGTCAACGCTAGTCGTCGTGTCACCAAAGTTGGTGAAAGTGATTTCACCGTCAACGACAAATACGTCACCCGTACCTGTGCCGCCGTCAACTTCGTCGTTACCAGAACCACCAGTGATGGTGTCATCACCGTTACCAGCGTCAACAACGTTGTTGAACGCAGAACCAGTACCGAGCGAGTTAGCAGTGCCAGTAGTGTCACCAATGTTAATGGTGTCGTTACCTTCACTTGTTGTGATGGTGTCGTTGTTGCCACCACCTTCAACAGTGTCGTCGCCGTTACCGGTTGTAATAACGTCGTTGCCGAGGCCACCGCTTACAACAGTTGCTGAAGAGTCGCCAGCAGCAGAAGAATTGAGGATATCGTTGCCGTTACCACCATCCAGAGTATCTGCACCAGAGCCGCCTTCAAGGCTGTCGTTACCAGTACCACCGGAAAGATTGTCATCGTTGGCACCGCCAAGAAGCGTATCGTTACCGTCGTTACCAGTTAGGACATCGTTGCCGTTGCCGCCTTCCAGGATGTCGTTTGCAGAGGTGGCGATACCAGCTCCTGTACCACCATCCAGAGTATCGTTACCGTCACCACCGGCGACAGTATCCTGGCCACCACCAGCGTTGATGAAATCGTCAGCGCCCGTGCCCTGGATATTCTCATCACCCGATGTACCAAAAATCTCGTTTACCATAATTTTCCTCCTGAAAAGCAAACCCTAAGTTCTTTAATTAGGCACGAATGTAAGTAATATAGCTCCTCTGCCATCGTCTCTAACTAGAGAATGCCAATGATGTCAACTGCAAAATTGTAATCTAGTTAGTTCCTGAAAATTATCTTCCCAGTCGTTACCTCTATCACAGCCCAGAACAACATCTTCAGGTTTGCTTTTCAACCAACACGTTGTTCCGAACCTTTAAAACGGGTCAAACACCCGTCACTCGTGACCCGTTTGCAACACTTTGGATTAGTTTCCAGTAGCGTGGCAACAGGTCGGTCGTCGAATATTGCTCAAGAATCGTCTCTCGAGCCTTACCCTTGAGCGGGTAATACTCTGCTTTATTGTCAAGAATGTGACAAAGCTTTTTTACAAGCGCATCAACATCAAAAAAGTCAACCAGAACACCGTTTTCCCCATCCGTTACCATTTCCCGTACGGGTTCGGTATCAGAGCCGACAATCAGTGCACCGGCACTCATGGCTTCCATCAAGGACCATGAAAGGACAAATGGTACAGTTAAATAAACGTGGGCGCTGGTAATCTTCATCAAGTCAGCAAAGACCGTCAATGGCTGAAGACCTGGCATGTGAAGACGGTCCATATCAAACTCAAACTCATCCAGCGCCCATTCTTTGAAAGAACGTCCATCCGCTCTTGCGGCACCATATGCGACCCTGTCATTGCCAAGCACAACGACATAGAGATTTGGTCGTTCTTTTTGAAGATGGGCCACCGCTTCCATAAATTGCGGAAAGCCACGATACTCTTCCATGCCGCGCGCAACATACGTGATGACTTCGTCGTCCGAAGTCAGTGTGACATCACCGATGGTCACTGAAACATTGTCTGCAGGTTTAAAAAACTCGGTGTCGACACCATCATGCAGCACGCTAACGCGGTCTCTGAATATTTCCGGCAGCTTACTGTGCTGGAACTTTGTCGGCGACTGCCCCCAATCCATAGACGCAAGGTCGTGAAGAATGGGCGTGTTTTTGAGCCGCAGGCGCATTTGCCCATTGGGGTCGAAAGGGTTTTCTCTCAAGAAATCGCCGTCAGAGTTGTGACTGTGATAGTACCATTCATAGTAAGTAAGTAGTTTTGCGTCTGGGAAGGCATCCCGTAGGAACATGCTGGCGCCCCACCCTGAGTGAGACAATATAATGTCAGGTCGCATGCCCTCCTTTTTGGCGTCCAACAACTTTCCAAAAGCAGCTTGCCCCATAATAACCGCTTGTTCTGTATAGTTGAGAGCAGGATGGATTTTTGGGCTGGATTCTCTGTGTGGCTTATATCTTAAATGCCTCAACGTAAATTTCTGCTGATTTGACTCGAGCGTCGCGGCCAGCATTTTCACATTCGGTTTGTTTTTCAGAAATGCCATAATCCGCCGGTACTGACCGGGGAAATTATTATGCATGAAAAGAATTTTCATAAAGAACCACTCATAGTTCTGGGCTCACCACATTAAACCCAGCGGAATTTACATTGCAGGCACTAGACAATTAAGACGGCGAATGCAACGCCCTTCATCCATAAGCTGGCGCGTGAGAAGCCCTTGAAGCCAAAAATGTTGACAGGCAGACGGCAAAGTCTAGGGTTTCGCCGCAAGTTTCGAAACGACGAGCGCACCCGAATTTAAAAAACGCGAAGGCAGAGTTTTATGGCAAAAATATTGGTCGCTGGGGGCGCGGGCTTTATCGGGTCCCATACGGTTGTCGCACTTGATGATGCGGGGCATGACATAGTTGTGCTGGACAACTTGTCCAACGGTCACGCCGACAGTGTGCTGGCGGGTGATTTTGTGACCGGCTGTATCTCGGACGGGTCGATGCTGGACAAAATTTTCACCGAGCACTCGATTGACGCGGTTGTTCATTTCGCCGCCTTCATCGAAGCAGGCGAAAGCGTAAAGTCGCCCATGTCATTCTACGAAAACAATGTGGCAGGTAGCTTGTCTTTGTTGCAGGCAATGGTGCGCAACGGTGTACGCAACATCGTGTTTTCATCAACAGCTGCGGTTTATGGACAAAGGGATGACCTGGAACTATTGACTGAAGAAATCCAAAAGCAGCCCATCAACCCCTATGGACACAGCAAGTGGATGGTGGAGTGTATGCTGCGTGATCTGGCGGGTACCGGGGCCATTGATGCAGTCGCTCTTCGGTATTTTAACGCCGCCGGAAGCGACCCTGAGGGGCGCATTGGAGAGCGGCATGATCCAGAAACTCATTTGATTCCGCTTATTTTGGACGCAGCCCGCGGCAAGCGCGCAAATATCAAAATATTCGGGACAGATTATGATACGCCAGACGGCACCTGTATTCGTGATTATGTTCATGTGGTTGATTTGGCGCGCGCGCACGTTCTGGCGGTGGAAGGCCTGATTAACCAAAAAAGTGATTCTGGCAGCTACAATGCAGTCAACCTGGGCACCAGCCAGGGATACTCGGTGCGTCAAGTAATAGACGCCGCAAAAAAAGCGACGGAAACTGACTTTGACATAATTGAAGAAGGCCGCCGAGCGGGCGATCCGGCCAAGTTAGTTGCGGACGCGACAAAAGCTAGCAAAGTTTTGGGTTGGCAGCCAATCAGATCAGACCTTACAACTTTGCTTGAAGACACTTGGGCGTTCAGGCGTAATCTGGACTAACCAAACAGTCGCCAGGAGAGGAACAAGCATGCTCGAATCGCAGCAGGTACAAGACCGGCCTATCAGGAAAATATTTGTTGGCGGCTATACAAAAAGTGGCACCACATTTATTGGCCGTGCATTTGGACTGTTCGAAGGTGTGTATGCGAGGGGGGAGCTCGACTATTTTCGGTTATTCTTCGATGGTCTCAGAGAATTGGCCGTGAACTATAACACCAATGTCCACTACGTTAACAAAGAGGTCTACGACGGGTTTGGCAGTTTGAAGCAAATGGATAACGACAGTTTTCGAAAACTCCATGACAAAATCTTCAAACATTTATTTTTTAACGGGGAAGCCGTGCCAGGTGATTGTATGACTATCGTCGAAAAGTCGCCTCGTAACATTTTTTGGGTTCCTGGAATTGTTAAAACGTTTCCCGGTTCGCAAATCCTGGCTGTTTACCGGCCTCCCCAACCCGTCTTCCGTTCTCTAGTGCGTCATATGATGGACCACAGAGATGAAAAATATGCGGACCCCAATTTTCCAGACCGGAAAGAAATGTTGCCGAAATTTGTTAAACGTTGGCAGGCCTTGATGGAGATACTGGAAAAAAACCGGCCACACATACAGGTCATGCAGTACGAATCTGCAGCGAAGGACAATGCGGCATTGGTCGAGTTCCTGGGCGCGAAGGTCCTTGGTGGATCGCCCACGCTTAAGGCCCCGATCGAATCGCTCAGCAAAGAAAGCTACCTGCAATCCTTGCCGGAAGAAGCGCGGGCAAAAGCCTGGTTCAGGTCGGGCCATACAAACTTCAGCTATCGGACGAGGAAATTGGAATTTTGACGAAAAACTGCCGTGCCCCCAACATCCCGTTTGACTTCTAGGCTACAGGCAGGTTTTCTGCGGCAACACCATGCATATTCTCGTCACAAGCCCGATACCGTCTCATCCGCAAAATCACGGCAACCGTGCCCGTGTGACAGCCTTGTGTAAGGCCCTGCAATCTGCCGGTGCGCAAATCCACTATGTTTACGGTGGGTTGGAAAGTCTTTCCGCACAGCAAGAACTGGAGATGCGGGCAACATGGGACTTTGTGCATGTCCTGCCGCGCCTGAGCGCAAAGGATCGTTTACAGTCCCATAAAACGCATCATGCAATCGATGACTGGTACACAGAAGCGCTGGATGGCGTGGTGAGCCAGATTCTGAAAACCTGGCGAATTCAATATTGTATTGCAAACTATGTGTGGTTCTCTCGCTGGCTTGCTGATGTGCCAGCTGGCATTCCGAAACTGATCGATACACACGACATTTTCGCGGACCGACACGCGCGGCTGCAATCTGATGGCATTGCCCCTTCCTGGTATTCAACAACAAAGGAAGAAGAGAGCATCGGCTTAAACAGGGCCGATACCGTGATTGCCATTCAGGATGCCGAAGCAACAGAATTTCAGCCCCGCACATGTGCCAATGTTGTCACGCTCGGCCATTTTATTAAGCCCACATTTTTAGGTCGGCGTCCTGCCGGACAAAGCAAAAAAACTGTGGTCGGCTATATGGCTAGTGACAACCCAATCAATCAACAAAGCCTCAAAGCCCTGGCCGAAGCCCTGGAGGCTCGTCCTGAATTAGTAAAAAAATTCGAGTTTGTGCTTGCCGGCGCGATTTGCAACGGAGCAGCCGCCCAATCCGATGCCTTCACAAAAATGGGTTTTGTCGATGATCCAACTGACTTTTATGAGGCTGTTGACGTCGTCATAAATCCCAATGTGGGTGGCACTGGTCTCAAGATCAAATCAATTGAGGCTATGGCATTTGGAAAGCCCTTGGTGGCAACTGCCGATTCCATGATTGGAATTGATACAGACGCGGATTTTCATCAGTTGCGCACACCAGCCGATATTCTAACTTTTCTGGACCAACATTTTTCAGCCGGCAGACACGATGAGTTAGCTGACCATTCGAAAAACATCATTACGAACTATATGGCCCGGCAACAAAAAACGCTTTTGGATTTGTTTCCTGCGCTTGACCATCGCGGCACAAAAGGCGCGTCGACGTGAGCAAGTCCTCTGAACATAAAATTCTGCTTATAGGACCACTGCCCCCAGTGCCGTCGAACGCCGCTCAGTGGACACAATTAATTGCTGAGAAACTGTCACAACAAAAGATCGAATTTGTTGTCATGATTGACGAGTTAGCTCCGCCGCCCATAAGCCAGACAGTCAACACAGTAAGACCGTTTGACCCGGCGTTTGTGAACGGTGAATTTTATGATTGGCCGAGACTTGTTGTTGTTGATGGCCAGACAGATAGTCTTGCTCGGCTGGCGTTTCTGAACAGCACCCCCTCCCCTGTGTTAATCACAGACAACAGCTTGTTTGAGCTGGCTCGCATCAAAGCGACGATGTCGCGAGACAGCTCCGGATTTGAAGACTGGCTCAACAGTTATCTGGGTGACCATGGTAAAGTGCTGGGCCATGCCCTTTTTGATCTTAAGCGGGTTTCTTCGCAGATTGGTGCGGAAATCCCGGCCTATGGCAGCGTGATTTCGGAAGCATGCACCGGCATTGGGCTGGTGCCGCGTCAATGTGTGGACTTGGAATCATTTTGCCCTGCGCCCACAATACTACCTCAAGCGATTGACGCTTCGAAGCTTTCGGATTTTGAGCCGGGCGGCGCTGCCATCGTAGGCTTGCCAGAGGCCGCGCACTCTCGATTTGAGTCGATATGCAATTTGCCAGAAGGTGCGACTCTGAAGTTTGAGGAACGCTTCTCCCACTCGGTAATTCAATCCATAGAATCTGCAAACGTTGTTGCAGTGCTGGACGGGCACTGCGCTGCCATGTGCCCTCTTGTTGTCAGGGCATTATCCACCAACAAAAAAGTAGTGGTCGCAAACCAACGATGGCGGGCAGAATTGCCGTGCGGTTCTGTGCTTTCCGTGCCGGGGCCACAGGCACTTGAGGCTTTGGCCCATGCGCTCCAATTCGCCATTACGAGCCAAGAACTATCAGCAGTGCAGGCAGAAATTCTCAAAGACGCTTCCACTGAGAATACTGAGTTTACAAACGCCTTGCTGGATGTTGCCGACAGGTCAACCAGCACACCGTTGAAAACTCGCTCCTTAAAATTTGGCGCTCCTGCCCAGGTGGCCAAGCTTCCCGCCGCGTCTTCGCCGTCTGGCGCCTATGCGCTCATTGGAGCGATTCCCTTGCAGCCAATTTTGGAGCAACTGTTCCCCGAGCTTGACCTGGACAATTGCCCCCGTTTTTTAAGCCTGGAGCATGCGCGATATCTGGCGGAACTCACGGAGTCTCCGTTGTTATCCATATGCAGTCAGTTGGGCTATGAGGATGTTCTGGTGTCTGACGCAAAAGCACCGACTGATTCGCTAAAACAGAAGACAAAATCGTGGGAGCAAATCTCACCGCATCTGCTGCAGGTCGACAAAGCCTTGGCGTTTGGTTGCTCTCCTACAGGTGCTTTTAAACCAACCGCGAATGCCTCTGCTTCCGGGGCTGCGTGGGAATTCAGCCTGCCCAACGACTTGCCCGACAGTGAGGAAATGTCCGGACAACTTGATCCGAAAACTGGAACCCACTGGCAATATGATGCTTATCGCAACACCATCAGTATTCTGTTCATGACCGGCAACCAGGGAAAACTCACCCTTCAGTTTAAGTCGGAGCAGCCGGTGGTAATGTCCGACGGTACAAAAACAGAAATTGCAGGAGATGGCGGTTCGGTCCATTTGATGGTACCGACACACGGAATGCAGCTCGCAAAGTTAGCGCCAATGCCACAAGCAAATGGCGGCACAGCCGATATCAGAAAAATACTTGCGGGTGTGCTATTGAATCTGAAATGGTCGCCTCATGCCTGAACAGAAGACAGAAAACAATCCAATCGAGCGCAGGACGCCAGAACCCAGATTTCCCCGCGCGGCGGTGGATTTCATAGATACGCTGCTTTCAATTCAGCGACAGCGGTTTGAAAAAGAACAAAATATTGGCCTACGCCATGAGGCGAAATTGCATGACGCTTTAAAGCCAGCGCCCTCAATGGATGTGTTAGCAGAAACGGACGCATTTTTGGGTACCGGCTGGAGTGACCTTGGGCAGAGACGTGATGGAACCGCATTCCGCTGGATGGGCCGCATTGGCACTTTGATGTGCCCTGTCGATTTAACAAACGGCGCGCATGTGCTCATCGAAGGCGCAGGGTTCAGCCGGCGGCGTCACCTCAAAACACTGTCATTCTGGATGGAAGACCAGCCAATTGAAGGAACCATCAAACGGCGCGGCTTCAACCGCTGGGTTTTTGAAGGCACCGTTGGTAACCTTCCGCCGCGACCCTATTCCATCTTGCGCATTCAGTCGGCCGGGCAATCCAGACTTGCCGTCGGGGTGGATGAATATGTCAGCGTTGCAGTATCTCGGATCAGCATCAGGTCAAAAACCTGAAAACTAACGCAAGCTCATTGTGCTCGCGTAAGACCCCACACCATTCTTGCTAACACCAATGAAGGCCTCGGCGTTTTCTCTGAATGCAGCCTGAAACTCCTGCTGCCACGCCACCTGCAAGCTGTATGGTGTCGGGTTGATGACGTTCGCCTTTCTGAGTGTGCCAAGCCCCAGAAACAGAACAAGCATTGAGAGAACAGCTACTGGATTTGCTTCCAAATCTTCAAACGTGATTGCACGCGTTACCGCCAGATTGCCCATGAAGCTCTCGAAACGGCATTCCTGAGAAACAAGTTCGAGAACAATCGGGAGAACCTGAGCTACCGCTGGGGCTTCCGCGGGCGGGCGAAGCCCGGCAACATCCGTCGCTTCTTTGATGCCGCGTGCCCCACTGTTTTCCAGACACAAAATTTCGGCGGCCTGCATCGCCTTGTTTCGGCGCGTCATATAGATGCAGCCAATTCCCAGCCAATCCGTGAAGCGCTTCATTGTTTCAAAAGAAAAAAGCCCGAACAGTTGAAGCATTTCTATTTGGTCGAGATCTGCGGACAAGATTATTGGCAATTTTGGCTGGCTCTGCTTTGCTTGCGTCAATATCGCTATCAGACGCCGACTGATACTGAAATCAGATGCATAATGCGCCCAAAGGGTTGTCACATCATCCAGCGCCTGCACAACCTGGGCAACTTTGTTGGCCTCGAGCAAGGCAGACAGATATTCGGAACCGCAAACTTGCGATGCGGCCAGCACGGTTAAATCCAGGCCTTGAAACAGTTGTTTCAGGTCCCGAACCTGCAGCAGATTTCCATAACACACTGATATCACGGTCAGCGCCGGGTGGCTGGCCTGCAGCCTGCGCACAATGGCGCATTCGCCCTCCTGAGCCAATACAAACACGCGCGCCCCTTGTTCCACTTCTTCGGGATTGAATTGGTCAGGGCTGAGAAGCCTGGGGCCATACTCGGGCAGGTGGTTTTCGACCATCTTCCGCGCACCGGAATCAACCAACAGCATGTCCCCCGGTTTCATTCCACAGGTGTTAAAAGGCCAACCATGGTCGGCCGCTGCTTTAAGGAGCGCCGCTTCCATTTCTGGTCCATCCAAATGCTTTGCAGGCAGCATGTTAAAGTACCTCTCGCACTTGCTGCAGGTCTGGGTCACTGCAACCGCGCGTCATGGTTTCTGCGGCCGGAAAATGTCGTTCTTCCAGCGGGAACGCAATCCTTAGGTCTTCAACGGCTGGATCATTGTGCCATTCATGGAAAGCGCGATGGTAAGCTGCGCGATCGCCAGATAATTCGCGGGTGAAGCTGTTGCCTTCTGCGGCTTCCTGCCATGTGAAACCAGACCCTTCACCGCGTGTAAGAGATTCGTCCCGCAGCAGCCCAGTGTACAAATGATTTCGAAGGTGCAGCACTTGTTTTTTGCCAAACACATGTTCAAGCCGGGTGATAAACTCGGTGTCGGCAGAGATGCGCACACTATCATAAAAGCCCGCCTGTTCGGTAACGCGTTTGCGGTCAAACATCAGGCTAATTGCCGCCATGCGTTCTGATTTGCCATCAATTTCAACCTCGTCACCGGCATCATTCACACGCCGCCAGCGCGCGGTGCAAGCAACAGCCGACGGGTTCGCCTTCAAGGCGCCGAGCTGCATCATCAGCCGATTGGGATCAGAGGTATCATCGCTATCATGGGTGGCCACATAGTCTCCGGTCGCATGTAAAATGCCCCAGTTTTTGGACCAATAGGTTCCGTGGTTCGACGCGGAGGTGAAAATCCTCAGACGACTGTCGTTATACTTAATGTTTCTCAGTACTCGCACCGTTTCATCGGTTGAAGCATCATCAACAACAATCAGTTCGAGGTTCGGATGCGTTTGCGCGAGAACAGATTGTACAGCAGCCTCGATCAGGTGACCCGTGTTGTAGGCCGTCATCACGACAGATATTTTCACGTCCCCGTGGTCGTTGCCAAGGTCACGGTACCTTTGGGTCCGCTGTTTGAACATGGTTTTCCCAAGCGCATGCAGGGGGGCTTTATCCGAATCCAGAAAAAAAGCGAGCGGGTCGCGATAGAGCTTCCTGATCTTGCGGTACATTGCGCCCTGCCCTGTTTCTCGGTTGTTCTGGCCTTAAAGCCGCAGCACAACGCCAGCAGACAGCGCCAGCTGATAAAATATTGTGATGATGTCCTGCGCCAGCTGGAAGCTTTTTGTCTGAACTTTCGGCAGGACAAAAATCTCGTCACCCGGGTTGAGGAGAATGTCTCTGCTTTTCAGTTCGCGCTTGGAAATCTTGTTGAAACTGCCATCCCTGTGCAACACCAGAACATTTGATGCACTGCGGCTTTGGGTGAAGCCACCGGCCTGGTTGATGTAACCCTCGATGGTATTGCCATTCTGGTAGGCCATCGCACTTGGGAACAATACATCGCCGTGCACCATTACCAGATTGCTGGTGCGCGGGATGCGAATGATGTCATCTTGCTCAAGCAGAATATCATTCACAGAAGACGCGTTGCCAAGCGACACCTGCCCCTTTGGCTCAACATTACGTGCGCGCTCAACCCACTGCAGGATCAAGGCCGCTTCCTGTTGGCGTAGCTGCGCTTCAGCCGCCGTTTTGGAGCGGGCGGTAAGCACGCTTGCTTCAAGCGCACGAAGCTGCGCCTCAAGCGTTTCTTTCTGGCGTGCCTTCACGCTTTTACGCAGCAACTGTACTGCGTCGCGCTGGGCATTGGGCCCAAAATCAATGCGCGATAAAAGCTGGCCCATTGTGGCACCGTACGGCAGCACGAACTCTTGGCTGCTATTGTGCTCACCCTCAACGCGCACGGAAATCGTGCCCTGCAATTTGTCGGAGACAACCTCAAGCACATCGCCCGGGTAGATTGTTAAGTCAGCCACGCTTTCGATGGCAACATATTCAATTTCAGTGCGTTCCCGGTTGTTGCGGCTGATGCGCACGTGGGTCGCCTGAGCATTGGGCCGGGCAAGAGCAAGAAGTTCCGGGGCCGCAATACTGTCACCAACAAATTCGAACGCATTTTTGTTCTGCACATCACCGACAACAGCCGTACGCGATTTAACCGGACGGACCACAATCGTATCGCCGTCCAAAATCTGGAATGATGGCAGTGCGCCCGTAAGAATAAACTCATACAAGTTGATAGACCGCAATTCTTTGCCGTCCCGGATGACTTTTACATCAAGAAACGATCCGCGCTCGGGGTCGATACCGCCGGCGCTATCCAGGAAATAAAGGACTGAGTCAGAAGAATGGCCTTGAAATAGGCCTGCTTTTCTGACGAAACCCGTTACAAAAACCTTCACTGGTTCCGCGCCGCCCAGACTTGCATAAACACCGACATTTTTCAGGAACACCTTTTTGACGGCATCGCTAATGAAAGCGTTTAGATCCTGATTTTTCACACCCTGGACTTCGACGGGCCCAACTTTAGGAATGAAGACATTGCCCTGTGCATCAACAACAAGGTCGCCGTTAAAATCAAAACCACCCCAAAGCTGAAGCGAGATTCGATCACCAATGGCAATTTCATAGTTTGGATTGAACCCGATGAAGGACTGGTTGGCGAACTCACCGCCAAAAATCCATGCACCAAAAGCAGTGCGCGTTTCTACTGTTGGATTATTGCCCGCATTCACAGGCTGTGCATCCTGGGCAATCGGAACCGTTTGAGCAGCAACAGGCGGCAGGATACCGAACGAGGCAATCACCAGCGCGCAAACAACGCTACGGAAAGTTTTATTGAATAACTCAAACATCTCTATGCTCCCGAATGGTCGCAATAATCATGGCCACGATGCCGTAAATCAAATTCAAGACCACGAACAAGGTTACCAGATTATATAATTTATAAGGCATCAGCGCTTCGTCAGGTGTGCGCGCAGACTGCACAATCACCAAATGCTTTAACTTGCGGTAGCTCTCAACACGAGCTTGCTCAAGTGTTTGCAGGCCGCCACGGTAAATATCAGACGCAAACTCAAAAGCGAGCTTCAATTCTTCGAATTCGGCATTAACGCGGTTGATAGAATCGCCGCCCTGGCTCGCAAACTTGTCGCGCTCCTGTTCCAGCTGATTTTTGATGCCGCCAATACGGGCACGAACAGCCACCAACTCTGCTGCATCACCTTGAAGATAAGACGACAAAACCTTTTCTTCGGCTTCCAGCCGTACGAGCTCACCTTCCATTTCATTAACAACCGTTTGAATGGCCGCACCGGTCGCAGCTGGATCCAGCAGTTCGTTTTCAGCCTGGAACTGAAACAGCGCGCTTCGGCTCGCTTCAACCGCCAGTCGAGCCCGCTCGAGCTCGCGTTCAACAAAGGCAATTTCCTGCAAGGCTATCTGCTGACTGACACTATTAATATATATCTCAGACTGAGCCAAAATGGCTTCAACCAACTGCTGCGAGAATTCGGCGGTAAAGCCCTGCCCTTCAATTGTCAGGATGTTGGATTCAACATCGACAAGCACAGAAACTCGGCTTTGGAAATACTCCAGGAATTCCTCATCAGTTGCGCTGCTGCTCATGCGCGAAAAGAAATCCCAGTCGCTGCTGCTAAAGTGCGCCCTAACGCCCAGCTTGTCCTCAAGCGCGCTCAACATGTCTGCGGAATGAATGTAGTTTTGTAAAAGAAGCGCGTCCTTTGATGCGCCGCCAAATCCGCCAGCCACCAACGGTATGGAAGGTGTAATCGCTGTTTTTTCGTTCGTGGACTTAACGTAGGCGAGTGCTTCTGTGACGTAACGATCTGATACCCAGACCAGATTGTAAAATAACAAAAGCCCAAAAATGACCAATACCCACCGATAGGTCAGCAATTTTGCCTGAGAGCCAATCGACACCTGGTAATCGCCCGACGAGGAGCCTCCCATGCGGCTCGCCACGGCTCCTCTAAATTTTGCCAAAGATTGTTTCATGAAACTCCCGTCGCCATCAGGGCTTTCCTCAAAGGTTCCGATAGCGGAAAATCGCTTGATCCACACTTTCGTAGAAGTCCGCCCGGCCATATGCAAGCAAAATTGCGGCATTACATTGACGCTTCAGCACATCCACATTGTGTGACACCAATATGATGTTAGCGGTGGATCTTTTGTTACTGATTGCGGCTTCGCACTTTCGCTTAAAGCCCGCATCCCCCACAGATAAAATCTCATCAATCAGGTAGGTATCAAAATCGAAACCCATCGAAACTGCAAATGAATATTTAGAGCGCATTCCCGAGGAATAGCTGCTGACCGGCAGTTCAAAGCTGTCGCCCAGCTCTGAAAAGTCTTTCACAAACTCCTCGATGTCTCTGTTCGCTTCCAGGCCGTGAATGCGGCAAATAAAGCGAACATTTTCGCGCCCTGTCAGTTTTCCTTGCATGCCACTTGAAAGGGCAAGAGGCCATGAAATGAAGCGGTCGGACTTGATTTTTCCACTGCTTGGGAAGTCAATTCCACCAAGCAAGCGCAGCATAGTGGATTTCCCAGCCCCGTTGGCGCCTAATATGGCGATGTCCCGATCATCGGGAATTTCAACATTCAGATCACGAAGAACATATTTCGGGCCGTAGCGAGTTGGGTAATATTTGCTGACGTTTTCAAATCGGATCATCGTGCCAGCACCCTGCGCCAAGTAAGTCGGTAGGTGGACATGGCCAGCGCCAAAAACACAAGCACAATTGCCACGAAATACTGCAAGTCTGCCACCGGGCTTGTATACCGTTCGAACCAGGCCTCGCGAATGAGTTCCATTGCATGCAAAAGCGGGTTCCAGGTCAGGTATGGCCAATACTGCGGCGGTACAATACTCATTGGGAAAATTACTGCAGATACCAGCATCAACGGCATGGTCATGAGCGAGATAAATTTCTCGATTTCGCGTGCAAAACTGCCCAACATGCAGCCAAGAATGCCAAAGGCGATGGCAAACAACCACAAACAAAAGCAATAAGACAACACCAACAACAGGTCATGGGGCCAGGGGTCGTATCCCAGCCACACAAGGCCCAGTGCAATGATTATTCCCACCACCAAAAATATGGCACCTTCGATGATGCTGCGGGCAAGGAATACGTCAAAAAGTCGTACTTGCCGGTATTCCAAGATACTTTGTGTCCCGTTTTTGGCGCTGAAATTCTGCCTCATTGTGTAGTTCCAGAGCAGTCGGAACGATAAAAAGGCAGAATAAATAAACACCGGTGCCTCAACAAAACCGTATGCTCCGCGACCTCGTGCCCCAAAAATTACCATAAACAGGACCATCATCAGCAATGGTTCAAGGATCAGCCATATATTGCCGAAGGTGTAAGTGGAAAAACGCGTCACCATCTCGCGAATGAATATCGCGAAGATCACGTCTTTTTGGATGGAAAATGCGGACCGTGCCTTCATAGCAGCGTAGCGCCCTCACACAAATGAGGGCGAAGATTTACCAACTGTTTCGAATTTCAGCAAGGCCTGATATCTGCAAAAGCCGCTTAGAGCTCGTCGTGCTTGTAAACGCCGCGGAAGACACCGTCTTCATTAACCGCCACAAGAAACTTCACTTCGTCCGCACGCATCATGCTTTCCGCTTCGTCCACAATCACATTTTCGCGGATGATGGAAAACTCTTTGCTCATACACTGCAGTGCAGTCACTTCACGTACCCGCCGGGTAACACGCAGCGCCACGCCCAGCTGGCCTTTTGTCACGATGCCAAGCGGCTTGTATCCTTCGTCCACAACAACAGCGATGCCAGCTGGTCCACCGGCCATTTCAGCCGCCAACTCCAGCAGCACCATATCTGGCGCCACGACAGTAACGGACGTTGTGTGCATCAGGTCTTCAACCTTCATAAGAAGGCGGCGACCAAGCGAGCCACCAGGATGGTAGCGCGCAAAATCCTGTGCGTGGAAGTCACGCAAGCTCATCAGGGAAATAGCGAGTGCATCACCGATCGCAACTGTTTGAACAATTGAAGTCGTAGGTGCCAAATTAATCGGACAAACTTCTTCAGCAACAGGAATTTCAAGCACGACGTCGGCTGCACGTCCAATCGTGGATGACTTGGCCCCGGTAATCGCAATTATGCGGTTACCGAAGGTTTTAAGCGATGGCAGCAGCTGAACAATTTCCTGCGTTTCGCCCGAATAAGAGATCAAGAGCAGCGTATCACCTGACGTCACCATACCGAGGTCGCCATGCGAGGCTTCTGCAGGGTGCAGGAAAAAGCTTGGTGTACCTGTTGAAGCGAGCGTGGCGGAAATTTTCCGCGCCACATGTCCAGACTTGCCCATGCCAATTACGATCAAATGGCCCGTCGTCTGCATACACATCAGTATCGCGCGGCGATAGGCATCCTCATCATAACTTTGCGACAAACGCTCCAGCGCTTGTCCCTGCTTCAGGAAGCTCTGACCGATATCCGTGAGCGTCTCGTTCAGATCGGCCTTCAGGCTGCTGGGCAATTCCAGCACATTTATCTGAGCGTTGCCCTCATCCGTGGAGCTCTTCATAAAATTCCCCGATACTTTTTCATTTACCCCAAGTGCCTGCAGCCATTCTATTTTTTAGCGAACTTTCTGCCTGCCCTTGTCGCCTATTATGCTGCTCAGCGAAAATTTGCGGAACGCTATCACAGCAGTTTTGCATTCTCAACCAACCTGTAAATTTTGAACAAATTGGTCACTATGCCTGACGTTATCACCAACTCTGCCTTAACTTAGGCTTAACAGCGCCCATTGTGCCTGTGCAGAACATTTATTGGCGCGTTGGTTATTCCCATAACGTTTCAACTTGTACGATTATTCCCCTCAACGCCCTTCGTGAAATAATATTGTTATCAGTAATGCCTGCCGCCACGAAGGTCAACCTCGTGAGCCAGCGCGGACACCTCTCTAACTTGATGGAAACATTGGCAATTTTGTGGCCAAAAAGACGCTTTGATTGCAGAGTCACAAATATGCAACATCAGCGCCTGCTCAAACCGCTATTTTTGCCCGATCGCTTGCATAAGCTTTTGGGCCGCCGCAATCGCTGCCACTTCGCGATCCCGGTAAAAAGAGCCAGGTAACTGGGTCTGAGCTACTAGCGCCTCTTTAAATGACCTAACTTTCGTTTGATCCACCGAACCCGGTGCGTTCCAAAACTCGTCCAATTCGGCGCGCGCTGTTAATCCTGCTGCGTCAATGACACTGCTGCCTAGCGTTATGGTTGGGGTACCAAGCTCCAAAGCTGTTAGACCAACAGTTGAATTGACTGTTACACAGCCTGCGCTGTGTGCAAGCACGCGGTCCAGATCGAGGTCGAACGCATACAAAGTACGTGCCGCACACCCAAGTCCTTTGCTCAAGCGACTTATCAGGCCACCATAATGCGTGAAACCGCGGTCCATCGGGTGGTGTTTGATCAGCAAGCGGGCGTTTTTGGGCGCGTTTTCGGCAAAGGAGCGTATCACCTGATCAATAAAGTCAGCAACACTGCCATATGGTGAGTGGTAGATCATCTGAGCGTCAACTGCGACTTGCAAAGGTACGGTGAACAACGGGCCAGATGTGTCCGCCAGCAACTGTTTTGTTAAACCCTGCTCAACAAACCTGGAATAGGTATGTTTGCGAATGCCCGCGCGTATCCATGCCAGAAGTTCTGTTGCCCAGTTACCGCGCCGATGATGGCGGTATCCGACAAAGCCTGCCAATTTCCAGTCTTTGACAATGTAATAGAGCGTTGCGAACCAAAACTGGAACCGGAAATGGTTTTTGATCTTTGCAGGCGCTGGCACACCGGCCCCAGGTAAATTGCCGGTTACAAAGGCTTTGGGAAACGTGCTGTTTGCATTGTTTCCGCCTTTTTCCATCGTAACGAAACCAGGTCGAACATAGCCCTCTTCAAAACAAAAAATTGGAACGCCGATCTCAGCGCACACTCTTCTTGCTTCACTGTGGTAATGGCGGCTGTCTCCATAGCAGCAGACCGCGTTTATTGAGTTTTCCTGGAGATAGGCACCCAAATATTTGGCCCAATCGTTGGCCCGTCCTTCGAATAACTGAACATGGTCCGCTTGTGCAAAATGCCAGTCCCCTTTATTGAAGCAGACCCGGTGCGTTTCCGCACCCAAAGTGGACAAGGCTTCGGCGAGATCAGTAAAGTAAGGGCCCAATGGGCCCTGCAGCATCAATATTTTTGCTTTTTTTCCAGCCACGCGTGCCTCGCTCACCCCAATATGCGCCGCCAGCTATGCTAGCGGCGACACGGATCAGCGCAACCGAAAACTCAGCGATTTTAGGTGTTTACTCTGTGGGTGAAGGAACCCTGAGGTTGAAAGCCGGCCCACCCTTGACGGCGCGGTGATAAGTAATGTCGAAATACTTTTGTTTTGGCCCTGTTTCAGAATCGCGCTGCTGCTCGCCCCAATTGTGAATGGTGCCATCTTCTTGCGGGTGCCAGTACCATAGATTTCGCACATCTACGGTGCTACCGTCCTGGGTAGGCACGCTGATCCACTCGGATCGCAACACCATCACGCCGTCCTCCACACCACCTGTCAGGATCATGTTGGTGCCGGAGTTGTCGGTCCAAAGCTGTCGCCAGCGCCCTTTTGCATCAATACCGGTGAGGCTGGTGCCCCGAAGCCGATTAGGCGAAACCTGCAGCGAAAACAGGTCATCCATCTGATGCCATTCCTGTTTAAGCACACAGCCATCGTGGATCATCTGTATCTTGTCGTAGCCTCTTAATTCCCCGCTTTCTGTGGCAACCACTTGCCATTCGCCAAGCCAAAAATCGAAATCCTCATAGGTGGCGCCGCTTTCCACAAAGGTAAAAGCCCCCTTGCAGGCATCAAATGGTTCGTCAGCAACGCTGATGGAACTTCCAGTCGCTAATAGTGCCACAAAGGCAATCACGTGTTTTTTGTTCATCTCGCATGTCTCCAATCAGTTGATTGGCAGCCATTAGAAGGTTGCGGGAAGGGAGGAAAAAGAGGGCAGATGCCAGAAAGTGACGAAGCTCCATCAGGCCGGGATGGGGAAATAGAGCCTAAACTTCAACAAGTGCGCCTTGCACCTGACCCCGATAATTGGCGCCCACAGGCACTTCTTGGCCGGACACCAGTTTCAGATGGCTCAGCACGCCATTTTTACGAATTAGACTTTGCACCATGGCCTTCTTGACAATGTATGACCGATGGCACCGGATACAGCCGACCGATCCCAAATCCTTTTCCATTTCAGAAATGGTGCTGCGGTGCAGGTATTCTTTTTCTCCGCACATCAGCGCAACATAGTTTCGCTCCGCTCTCGCAACGATCACGTCGTTCATGGGCACCAAGTCTGTCCGGCCGAATGATTTGATCACAAACTTGGGTGTATCCGCCTCCCAAAATGGCGATCGCTTTTTTTCATCAACCCGTGCGCAGGCTTCCGCCAAAACGCTCCGAGACAGGGGCTTTACGATATAGTCGAGCGCCGACAACCGAAATGCTTGCGCCGCATGTTGTGGGTAAGCGGTTGAAAAAATCACATGTAAATCCGGACATGTCTCTTTCAGTTCGCTGGCGAAGGTCATGCCGTCACATCCAGGCATTTCAATATCTAAAAACAGGACATCGAAAGACTCTGCCAGAAGGCGGGCGCGCGCCGTATCAACATTGGTTTCCGCCTCGGCAGTCCATCCTTCACGCGAGTTCAGTTGGTAGGCTATGTCAGCGGCAATGATGGCTTCATCATCCAGAACGAGCGCTTTAATCATTTTCGCCATCCCTGTCTTCTGCCGGAAAGCTCAACTCAACATGATAAGAACCGTCCCGTGTTTTTCGATGAACGGATGCTGCACTACCAAACGCCATATCCAAACGCAGCTTTGTTAACAACATGCCTTCACCGTTCTTTTCCGTGTCTGGGGTTTGCTCTGTCGTGTTGTTGGCCACCGCCAAGACGACTTGTCCGTCTCTCTCTAACGCGGTCACACTAATCTGCACCGCCCCGCGGGGCCCGTGTTTGAATATATTTTCAAGTAGCGGCTGCAAAATTTGGCGGGGCACCGCCTGTTTTGCAGCGGTTTTGTCAACACCGTATTCCGCCGTCATCTCCGGAAAACGAATTTGCTGGAAAGCCAGATACTTCTTTGCGTCTTCAATTTCGTCCTCTAGCGGTATGCATTCATCCGCCCCCGAGGCTCCTGTCATACTACGCAAAATATCGGAAAGAAGAATTGTCGCCTCTTCGGCGCGGCGCACCTGCCCCAGCCGCATAAGACCCACCAGGTTACTGAGCGCATTCATAACGAAGTGGCTTCCCAGGCGCCCGCGCAGATATTCGGCCTCTCGTGCGCTCAGATCCCGTTGTTGCTCTGCGAGTTGTTGCCCCAACTCTGCTGCCTTGAAACGCGCCTCCCGACTGCGTTTTAGCACCACTGATTGGTAACCAAACAGCACCACAATCACAAAAAGCACAACGTCCCATATCCATTGTACCAACTGAAAGCTTTTTAGAAACGGAATGAAAGGCTGACCAAAGGCAGGCGCAGCCACCAAATACATGTAAAGCAGGATAGCAATCGCGCAACCAGCCAGCAGCACAATAATTTGCAAAATCTTGCCAAGGGCGGGCGCATCCACAAACCGGTCTGTCGTTGTCCAATAATGGATGGGCGGGGTTAAGAATATCCAGTGACTGAAGGCTATGCCCCATCCATAGACAACACGCCAAACATCAAATTCTCCACCCGTGTTGTAGCGATCCAATATCGCGGCAGTCGCAAAGGTGCCAAAAAGCGCGAGCCAGAAGGCAAAGCCGAATGCCAGTAATCGCACCCAACGGTGCTGCCATATGTTTTTAACCGCCAGGATCATCCGCGCAGTGTTTCCTCAAACGCCAATCTTGGTCACCTTGGCACAGGCGACGGACGCTTTCTAGAGCACGCGGGCCGCAACACGAGCGAGCGCCCTACCTCGAGGGACAAACGCAAGCCCCACGAGGACGAGCCCCGCGGCTAAACGGGGGCAGGCTCTGTCGATCGCTTATAAGTCCAGCGGCCAAACAGATATAGCCCCAGCGCCGCCGCAAACCCAATCAGGGCAAAAGCGTAGAATATCGAACCCACATCATAGGACGAATAAAGCTGGTCTGTGAGCAGGTTTGGCGCCATGCCTGTTAACTCAACAAGTGCGCTGAAAGCTTCTCCGTTTGGTATGGCCGCAATCTCTTGTGCGCCCATGCCGTTTTCCGCGAGAGCAGAGCGAGCCACAGTGTCTTTTGCCGCATAAGACCCGTAGAAACTGAGCCCCACTTTACCACCAACTGCCGAGCCAAACGCAAATGGCAAATTATAGAAACCGAGGTACATGGCTTTTTTGTCGTCTGGCGCGATGTTGCCGAGAAACTCAAGGCTTTTGGGACTTGCAAGCATTTCCCCGATGGAGAAGAACACCACCGCCAGCACCATCAACCAGGCAAAGTTGGCACCGCCAAATATTACGAAAGCCGACGCAGAGAAGATGGTGCCAATCGCCATAGA
Organism: Kordiimonas sp.; assembly: GCA_963921265.3. Taxonomy (GTDB): domain Bacteria; phylum Pseudomonadota; class Alphaproteobacteria; order Sphingomonadales; family Kordiimonadaceae; genus Kordiimonas. The sequence continues at coordinate 3,421,554 of OZ001196.2, read as the reverse complement.
GTTCGCGGCTTTGAGTTTGGCACTAAAGCCCGCGATCAGGAAACAGAAGATCATGATCATCAGGCTGTTAATATTCACAAGGCCCTCAGGCATGATGCGTGTACCCTCCAAGTCCATTACCCAGAAGCGCTTGGCAAACTCACCCGGTGTGCCGTCCCCCCAAAACGTTTGCACCAGAACGGCAGTGTCGACCCAATCCCGGAAATAAACCGGGCCCAAATTCCAATAAAGAAACATCATGAACCACCAGCCAGAGAAAAGCAGCATGTAGGCCAGAAGCGTTGGCCGCGTAAATTCGCGCCAGCTATCCAGGATGAGGTTGCCTTCTTTCACTTCGCCCGATTTTACTTTGGCGCGGTGTGCGAGACGCTCTTCTTTATCAACTTCTTTGTAGGTCAGAAGCAGCAGGAAATTCAGGGAGATAATCGCTGCACAGGCAAAGAATACATAGCTCCATGACATCTGACGCAGAAAGCCCGCCAACACCGGCCCCAGAAAACCGCCCCAGTTTACGGTCTGGTAGAAAATACCCCAGGCCACTGCGCTATTCTTGCGGTTGGCCGTTTTCGCAATGGTGCCCTGAATACCGGGTTTGAAAATGCCGGTGCCAAATGCGAGCACCAATGCGCCCATAAAAAAGCCCCAAAAACTGGGAAACATGGCCATGATCAAATAACCAAGGATTTTGAATACCGTTGAAGCTGCAATGGTTTCCTTGTAACCAAACCGGTCCGACAGGCCGCCTGTAAACACCGGCAATAAGCCCTGCAACAGCAACCAATAGAAGAAAATGGTGCCCATCTCACCGCTGGTGATGCCAAGCCCGCCGGCGCTCACGGGGTCTGTGGCATACAGTGTGGAAAGCGAATAAACACCGTAATAGGCGAGGCGCTCCACCATTTCCATGCCACCACATATCCAGAAAACATAGCTGAGGCTTGCGATTGCCGTGAAGGTGCCAAGCTGCTCTACGTCCGCCACCTTATTGGTGCGGACATTTTCCTCATTGGCCATAAAAGGCTCCCCGAAAACTTTGGGCGCCCTGTCGGCGCCTCCCCCAACGCCACGCTTAGCGAATGCGGCCGCGCCTGTCACCCCGAAAGTCGACAGGATGAACGATCACTAACGCCGGATAGATAATTTTCAGTCATTTATGAATTGATAACCATTGGTGGGGTACACCAACCTCTGGTGGGTTGAGCTGGTTATGGGTGAGCAGCTTTTTTGTATGTTTGAGTATTTTTCTGTCGATACAGCGCCCGAGCGTTTCAAGCTCCCGTCAGGCGCCGATTTTTCAAGCATAGTAGCGTTATGGCAAGCCAAGCGAGATGGTAAACGAATACCGGGCTGGCAGCAGTTTGCGCTTGAGGACTTTGTTGGTTGGCATGCGCGCATGGCCCTCTCGGAAGTTTTGCCATCACGCGATGATGTACGCTTCCAGTTTTTTGGCAGCGACATGGTTTTCCAGCAAGGTGACGATCTGACGGGCTGCGTGCTGTCAGAACGCCTGCCAGACGCTTATGACGCCGTTTACCGAGGGCACATTGCCAAAATGATGAGCGTGCCCCAGCTCGCGATCGGCTACGTCAAGGCTGCCAGCGATCAGGACAGGCACAAAACCATTGCGGTGACACACCTGCCGCTCGCATGCGACGGCGAAACCATTTCTCGCTTTTTGCATGTCACTTGCTGGAAAACACCAAGCGCCAATATCCTGAATGTTGCCTAAGGCCGTTCGCCTCAGGCGTGGCCCGCAATGCCCTCGCCAGCGAGGGGGTCATCGCCGTATTCATTCTCTTCGGGAAGGCTGTCACGGGTAAGCCAGATCAGCATGAAAAGCCAGCCAATCGGCGGCACAAAGCCAAACAAGATCCACCAGCCGTTTCGGCCAATATCATGCAGGCGGCGCGCGCTGACGGACACCCAGGGAATGAACATCACGGCGATGAACAGGATGGACAATGGCCCATGCCGGACATTGAAGCCAAAGGACGACCATGGCCCCGCTTCTGGTGGCGGCGAGTTGTCAAACAGAAGCCCGTCAAAAAACGGCAGGATGGAAAGGCCAACAATGCCAAACGCGATAAAGTACCAGAACTCGGCCCGCCTCGATCGACCCTGAAAATCGAAATAGCGCTGGAACGCTGATTTTACTGCGTCGATAACATCCATAGTCCTTCTCCTGTATTATCCCGATATGGGACTAGTTTAGCGGAAAACGGACCGGAAGGCCAGCGGGTGGCATTTTAGGTAGGAGGTATCAGCCCACACAAACCTTTGCATGGGCTGTTGCCAAACTAAATCAGTGCGTTTCGCCCTTAAGCGCAGCGATCACATCAACAGGGTCAAGGCGCTTAGTATAGTCCACATCCACATGATGCAGGATGATCTTGCCAGACTGGTCGATCACATAGGCCGCCGGGATGGGCAGGCGCCACTCAGCGTCGCCGTTGGTTTCCGGCACATTGAGGCCAAAACCACTGTAGACCTGAATAAGTGCATCAGGGAACGTGAACGTCAGGCCAAAGGCATCAGACGCAACAAAACCCGTGTCAGAGAGCACATCATAAGAGAGGCCGTTTTTCTCAACGGTTGTCAGGCTGTTGTCAGGCGTTTCGGGCGTGATGGCAATCAGGCTGGCACCAAGCGCTTTCAGCGTTTCCATTTCCTGCTCATAGGCGTAAAGCTCCATGTTGCAGTAAGGGCACCAGCCACCGCGGTAAAAAATAACCACAACCGGGCCGTCCTTCAGGCGCTCAGAGAGCGTAACAGCCTCACCCTTATGATTGGTGATGGTGAAATCAGGGGCTGTATCCCCGGTCTTCAGCGCTGTGCCTTCGATACCGGTTTTAATGATGGCGTCGTTTGCGTTCAGCATCACTTCACGCACTTCCGCGGGGATACGGTTTGCGGATTCTTTAACGGCGTTCTCGAGCGTTTGAGTAAGAGTCATTTGGGGGGGTCTCCAGTTACAATCTTTCGACCGCTAAGATGGTGCGTGCCGCGAACACTTAACAGTCACGAGTGTGTGAGAGAGTTTGCACCATTGAGGTTCAGTTTTGGACCAAGGGAAGGGCTGAATGGGTCGCTTATTGAAAGGGACTCGACTCTAGTTAACCAAACACTCTATAATTACGAATTACGGAAGTCAGCATACAACCAATCGTGAAGGCTGAAATTGAGAAGGCAGCCTGCCACGAAAGGAGGTGTTGCATCATGGCTAGCCGTAAATGCGGTTGCAAAACCGCGCCAAAGGGCAAGAAGACTGTGAAAGTTAAGAGCTACACACGTCGCAAGCCCAGAAAGTGCTAACCATTTGGTTTGTGCTTTGGACGGTCAGGATCATCCTGGCCGTCTTTCTTGTCAAGAGGCCTATTGTGGATTTATGGCCTTCGATGGCAACCGCATCGCATTCAAGTGCTAATAGTTTAGTTAGACTTGGTTGCGCTCGAAAGAACGCCAACATTGGGCATGCCATCGTCTTCGACCAGACCATCCTGAGTATGTGAGAAAATAGAACCGAGGATAATTGCTCGATCCTCCGTTTTTGCTGCCCCTTGGTCAACCAGTGCCAAATAGGTCTGGATCAAGATACCTTTCTCTTCTGCGCGAGTAGCGAGATGATTCTCGCTGAGCACAAGCCGTACCAATATTCTAGCAATCCATACAGCGAGTAGTATTAGAAGCAAATTTGTTGGTAAATGCGGCACAAGATCATAAATCGTCTCCGCGTCTTCCACTTTCAGCTTATAGTCTGCTAGCGTTTTCCAAAGAGTTATTCCGCTCAGACCCAACCAAGCCACCAGTGCACCCAAGAACCAACGGAACCTTTGAGTGTGTTTTTTTTGTTTTCCCTCTTCGCCTGTCCAATATTTAGAAGCTTCTTGCAGACGAAGTTTCTCTTGCAGAGCTGAGTGAGCATTTTCGGCTTTCTCAACAACAGCCTGAGCTTGGCCAATGTGATCCTGAGTTTCTTTTCTAAGCGCCTTAACTTCATTCGAAAGCTGTTCATTCTTCAATTCATTGGCCCGAACAAGCTGACGCAGCGAGTCAATGTTGTCTTTATTTGAATCTGTTCGATTTTTGAGTTCCCCCAACCATGGGTCCGAATCCCAGTTAGTCCCTTTTACAAGTTCGCTGACAAATTGTTGTTGATGATCATTGTCTTCATCTTGTTTGGAAAGCGTATCTGTGTAAGCTGACGATAAACCTAAGATCTGAGATATTTTTTTTCCAACTCCAGACAGCCTGCCCTGTCCAATTTGCTTGCTAACTTCCGCCAACCCCCTGCCAGCGTAACGGTCAGCACTCTGCTCCCCTGCACTCATGAAGTGGCGATACATACTCAAAAATTTCTTGCCCATGTCACCCGAAACTGCTGGCAACATTGACAGTCTCTTGGCATGGCCAATGAGCTCATTTAGTTCTCGATGATGTCGCATCAATTCACGGCTTGGCTTTAAGCCCAGTCCATTTAATCCACTGATAACACTATGCAGATCCTTTTGCTCGTCCTCGAGACTGGACTTAATTTCGCCGAAACTAAAAAAACTTATCTGCTCACCACTCGGCAAACTTGCTTCGTAAATCGGCTCGCGATCCATTAGCGTTCTCTCCAATAAAAAAGGCTGGGAGTATCCCAGCCTTTTTTGGAGAATTTTTCAAGTGTAGGTTGAAAAGCTAGTCCCTGTTCCCACCATTGGCGTTCAGGTAGCCATGCTGTTCCAGATACTCGATAATCTGGTCGGCGCAGGCTTCGGCGTCCGCCTCTGCCGTTTTCACATGAATGGCGGCGCGCTCTGGCTCTTCATACGGGCTATCGAACCCGGTGAAGTTTTTGATCTCACCCGCCTTGGCCTTCTTGTATAGGCCCTTGGGGTCACGCTCTGCACACACCTCAATGGGCGTGTCCACAAACACTTCGATAAACTCGCCTTCTGCCATCAGGTCATGCACCATGCGGCGCTCTGCCCGGAAGGGAGAGATGAAACTGGTCATCACCATCAGGCCAGCGTCGACCATCAGCTTGGCGACTTCACCCACCCGGCGGATGTTTTCCACCCGGTCAGCGTCCGTAAAGCCAAGGTCCTGGTTGAGCCCGTGGCGCACATTGTCGCCGTCCAGCGTATAGGTGTGGCGACCGCGCGCGAACAGGCGCTTTTCAACGATGTTCGCGATTGTTGATTTGCCTGAACCGGATAGCCCCGTGAACCACAGCACGGCCGGGCGCTGGTGCTTTTGGTCGGCGCGGGCTGATTTGTCCACATCCAGCGCCTGCCAATGAATATTGGACGCGCGCCTCAGCGCAAAATCAATCATGCCAACACCAACGGTGGTGTTTGTCAGCCGATCAATAATGATGAAAGCGCCGGTTTCCTTGTTGTCGCCGTAGGCGTCAAACGCAATGCGGCTGTCGAGGCCAATGTTGCAAACGCCAATTTCATTCAGTTCAAGCTTCTTCGCCGCGGTTTTTGCCAGCGTGTTCACATTGATTTTGTGCTTCAGGTCAGTGACCGAGCCCGGGATTGTTTTGTTTGCAGTTTTGAAAAGATATGGCCGACCCGGCAGCATGGCGTCGTCATGCATCCAGATGATTTTGGCCTCGAACTGGTCCGCAACCTCCGGCGGATGGTCCTTGGCGGCGATCACATCACCGCGGGAGATGTCAATCTCATCCTCAAGTGTAAGCGTGATGGCCTCACCGGCAACCGCCTCTTCAAGATCACCGTCATAGGTCACGATCGACTTCACGCGGCTTTCCTGCGCGCTTGGCAGCGCCTTGATCGGATCGCCGACTTTGATCGTGCCGCTCGCGACCGTGCCGGAAAAACCCCGGAAATCCAGGTTCGGACGGTTCACCCACTGCACGGGCAGGCGGAAGTCCGCGGCTTGGCGGGCATCGCCTACCTGCACGGTTTCGAGGTAATGCATCAGCGAAGGGCCATCGTACCACGGCGTAGCATCAGATTTTTCGATGATATTGTCACCCTTCAGGGCCGACAGCGGAATTGTGGTGATTTCCGCGAAGCCAAAATCCTTGGCAAAGGTGCGGTAGTCCGCGTCAATCTCGTTCAGCACGTCCTGGTTATAGTCAACAAGGTCCATCTTGTTCACGGCAAGCACAATGCGTTTGATGCCAAGAAGCGAGCATATGAAGCTGTGGCGACGGGTTTGCGTTAAAACGCCCCGGCGCGCATCAATCAGCAAGATGGCGACATCGGCAGTTGACGCACCCGTTGCCATATTGCGGGTGTATTGCTCGTGTCCCGGGGTATCGGCCACGATAAATTTGCGCTTGTCAGTTGAGAAAAAGCGGTAGGCCACGTCGATGGTGATACCCTGCTCCCGCTCTGCAGCTAAGCCATCGACAAGCAGTGCAAAATCAATTTCCTGACCCTGCGTACCCATTTTTTTGCTGTCGGCTTCAAGTGCACTCAGCTGATCCTCAAAAATCAGTTTGCTGTCATAAAGCAAGCGACCGATGAGCGTCGACTTGCCATCGTCCACGCTGCCGCAGGTGATGAAGCGCAGCATGGATTTCTCTTCCTGCGCCTTTAAGTAGGCTGTGATGTCTTCAGCAATGAGGTCGGACTGGTGCGCCATTAGAAGTACCCCTCTTGCTTTTTCTTTTCCATACTGGCGGCACTGTCATGGTCAATGACGCGGCCCTGCCGCTCTGAGCTTGTGGTCAGGAGCATTTCCTGAATGACGTCCTCAAGTGTGTCGGCCTCACTCTCGACCGCGCCCGTAAGCGGGTAACAACCCAGCGTGCGGAAACGCACTGGTTTCATCATTGGTTCTTCGCCTTCATTCAAAGGCATGCGGTCGTCGTCCACCATAAAGAGCTGACCATCGCGCTCCACAACCGGGCGTTTTTTCGACAGATAGAGCGATGGGATCGGAATATTTTCCAGATGGATATATTGCCAGATGTCCAGCTCGGTCCAGTTGGACATGGGGAACACGCGGATGCTCTCACCCGGGTTCTTGCGCGCGTTATAGAGGTTCCAGAGTTCCGGGCGCTGGTTCTTTGGATCCCAGCGGTGCTGCGCAGAGCGGAAAGAGAACACACGCTCTTTCGCGCGGGATTTTTCTTCGTCCCGGCGGGCACCACCAAAGGCCGCGTCGAACCCGTATTTATCAAGCGCAGCCTTGAGCGCTTGTGTTTTCATAATGTCGGTGTGCTGGGCGCTACCATGTGTGAAGGGGCTAACGCCCGCTTTCACACCTTCTTCGTTGATATGGACCAAGAGTTCGAGCCCAAGGTCTTTCGCCATATTGTCACGGAACTCAATCATTTCCCGGAACTTCCAGGTCGTATCCACGTGCAAAAGAGGAAACGGAGGCTTCGACGGGTAAAATGCCTTCATGGCAACATGCAGCATCACCGCACTGTCTTTACCAACGGAATAAAGCATAACGGGGTTTTCAGCTTCTGCCGCAACCTCGCGCATAATCTGGATGCTCTCGGCTTCAAGCCGCTTGAGGTGAGTAAGGGTCTTGGTCATGAAATTTTCGCGCCAACGTTGGAACCATAGGAACTTCTGAACAAAATGATGCTCAGGTTTTTAAAGATGGTGCGGGTGTAGCGCAAGGTTAAGCGGTAAACGAAATTATTTTTTCTTTTTAAAAGGTTAAACGCCTCTTAATTGGAAAAATTTTTCAACTAAAGTGTTATTTTTCAACCGGCTATTATTGAGGAACAATGAGTTACCACTCAAATGCCGGGTTAGGCACGTGCCAGCCATCACCATAGCGAGCCTGACAAACAGCTTCCGGGTCATTTGGACCGTCAAATTCTTCGCCCTTAAACTCGATGGTTTTGATCGGCAAAAAGATATCTGCCCGCTCTGGAACAACTTTTAAGGCGGTATGCGGCCAATAGATAGTAGCGCCTGCATGACCCAAAATGAAAATGTCGTATGTAACCACACCCCGGTGACAATGTATCAATGGGCTGTGCGCGGCACCGCGATTGGCTTTAATGCCGTTTTGGTTCAGCAGATCAATAAATTTTTCGCAGCGCTCGGAAAGCTCGTCCGGATCGGAAATCGGTAAAATTACAGCCAGATCCACGTCGTCGTCATGCGCAATAAAGTCTTTCTCGCGAATGGCGCCGAGGAGAGTGCCATACATCAATAGGGGTTTGTGACCAAGTGCGCGGATTTTATCGCGCATTTCGGTCATGTGCCCCATAACTGTATCCTGGTCCCGGTAAGCTACCGGCACCCTAAGGCCATGTTTACCCAACCGCAGTGGAGCTGCATATTTGGTTTTCGGCCAAACCTCGTCCGAGCCGGCGAAAACTGCTTTGCTCAAAGGCTCTCTATTACGCACCAGTTTGGCGAGCGGAGACATCAAATTCTTGCGGCGGTACTGACTGAAAAGCTTGCCCAGTAATTTTGCATACTGCTCTGTCCAGGAAGACTTGATAAGGGCATTCACCAAACGAAGGGCTGTAACGGCATTGCGATAGCCTGCACCCTGATCATGAACAATTTTCCAAGGACCATTCTGATCAGGCCTTACGGCAACTTCAAGGAACAGGGTATTGGCCGCGTGCTGCTGATTCAGGTTCCAGGTTCTGAAACGGTTGATGTTAAACACACCGGCCAAATTCAATCGGCGCGATCTGACCTGTGTCTGTAGACCCGCAATGTAGGATTGGGGAAACTCTTCAGGACCCAGATAGTATCTGGATTTCATGTCAGCTGCAGCAAACGTCTGCACTGGTGTTTCACTGCCATCCTCATACAGCTCCAGACCACCCACACCCGGCGGCAGCTCGCCGTAGGTCCTAACCCGCACCTGGGCCGCTGGGCTCGCTTCAAACTCCACATCCAGTCCGGTATCGGGTTCAAGGCCGAAATCCTTTGGGCCGCCGAGGCCAAGCTTGATAAGTTCGATTAGTGGATCTGAAACGCCTTCTTTAAGGTCAACACTCGGTTTCGTCTTCGTATGCCCGGAAAAGAAGTCAATCCAGCCAATCAGACAGCTGGTTACAGCCTCGAGCTTTGGCTGCATTATTGCTTGGGCCTCAGCATCTGCGGCCCTTTGCATCAATGCAAGGGACGCCATGGCTTCGTTAAGGATTGCTTTGGCTGCTTCACGGCACGCGTCCAGGTCCTCTGGTTGGTATAGCACCTCGCTTTGCCCATCTTGACCAACGCCCAGTATCCTCAGGTAACTTTCATGCGTGATGTGCCAATCTGCGCGCCTGAAAAAATAGATCTGCCTAACAGAAACATTTTCAGGGAAACTTGCCTCCCACCAGGGCGCTTCCTCACGATCTGTGTGGATATTGTTGGAAAACAGGTTGCCGTCCACCGCCGCGCGCGGATTTCGAACCGATGTGTGCAGGGAACTTACCTGACAAGACGCGAATTCAGACAGATTCTGCAGCTCGTCAGCACCGTCGACCGTGCCAAAAAACACCAGCTTGGAAAAACACAAAGCACGAGGTGTGCCATTGCCTTCAACAATTCTGAACGTATTGAAGTTTTGCGTTACTGGAATGTGAGTGGGGAAGAAGCATTGCCCTGGCGAGGTAATGATTCCAGGAAGCAGCTTTTTGATCTCGTCTACTGAAGCGCTGTCAATGAAATTGCCAGCCTTAACCAATAACTCCTGAGACGAATGAATCTCGATTTCTTTAGACATCAACACAACTGCAGGAAACCTGCAGCCCCTGCCAGCTTTCGTACGCTTTACAAATTAATTTCGCGCGTATATTGCATGATCGCTAAAACCTGTAAACTCAAAAAGAAAACCTCATCACATGAAACGCATTATTACATTTGGCACTTATGATCTGCTGCATATTGGGCATGTCCGGCTTCTGCAAAGAGCAGCGGAATTGGGCGATTATCTTATTGTGGGGGTTTCAAGCAGCGACCTGAATAGAAACAAAAAAGGCCGCGCACCCGTTTACACCACCGAGGATCGCATGGCGATCGTGCAAGCCCTGGAATGCGTGAATGAAGTGTTTGTGGAAGAGTCGCTGGAAGCCAAAGGCGACTATATCAAACAGCACAATGCAGATATTTTGGTTATGGGTGATGACTGGGAAGGCAGGTTCGACGAATTCAACGATATTTGTGATGTTGTTTATTTGAAGCGAACAATGGGAATATCGACTTCCAAGCTTATCGCAGACATTTCTGATATCAATCCAACGCCCGACAGTCATCTCTAGGTTAAATTGTCAAAAAGCATGTAAGCCGAATTTGTCAATCATCAGCCTTTTGAACTCAAGCGTTTCGTCCAGCAGGCCTTTCACGGTTTCAAAGCCATCATTGTATGAAGCAACCACTTCCGGAAGCTTGAACTCGGCTCCCAGCAGTTTTGCAATCGTCTCAAGGCCGGAGGCTTGATCCTCAACAAAATTTTCAAGGGTGATGGTCGTGGTATTATCCCCCAGCGACTGGGCAAGCTCGGCCAAAAGAGCCTCGCCTCTTTGTGCCTGCGCCATTCTGTCAAAACAACCAGGAAGGTCCTCAGGCAAAAGCTTGAGCACAATCTTTTTCTGCTCATTTTTTTTAGTCCAGATGGACCGTTCGGCCGTTCGATCCAGAATTTGGCCAAACACCGCTGACATGGCAACATCGTTGCGCTTCACCAAGATGACTTTTGCACCTGTTTTCTTCAAGTACCTTAGAAGATGCGACAAGCTGAAATTCGTATGCTTGAACACCTGCTCGAGCACATCAGTTTGCAGCAGGAACGATGGCGCGGCATCCTTGGAATACCGGGATTTGGCTTCACTATAAAATCGCGCTACCTCGAACTTTTCGTGATACTCAAGCCACGTACCGTTGGCCCTGCCCAAATACTCGTGGCAATAAGGCATGCCACTGCGTAGCATTTCCTTGGCAATAAACTCAGCGTCAGAGTTCGGCGTTGAAATCATGACAACAGGCGTGTCTGTTTCTCGATGCAACTTGGTTGTTTGATATTCGACCAAGCGTGGGTGTCGCTCTGCATCATTGCACGCAAACCCATATGTGCCTGATGTCACCTCAACATGAGGAAATTCAGCTTGAATCGCCTTGACGATAGCCAGTTCATCACGGGCGCAAAAAACGAGAACTTTTTTGATATCAGGCGTGATGGCGTCCCTGAAATCGTCGGGTGTAGCGGCCTTGCAGGCCAATGGTTTTGCACGCGCGTTTCTGACCCGGGTCAGAAAAAACTTGTCTGCAACCAGAAGATAGTGACGATCATATTGATAAAAGCGATGTACCCATGCCCAGTGGGATAGGTGTTTCATCAATCGGTCAAGCTTAGTAATCGTAGCCATCAAACAGACTTGCTCCGGCCCCCAAAATTTCCGCCGTATACTATTTGTTTTGCACCTGCGGTCAATCCTCCCGTATCGAGAAACAACCGAACTTTAACTCAATCTGGGCCCAATCGCGCATACTTGCAGACCCTGACAACAGGCGTTGTGGCGCACCCGACCTCCTAAACGCAAGCGGAGCGACCGAGTTCTACGAACTGGTGCCACCGGTTTGTCTGTGTTATGCCTCGCCTTCTTATGCAAAGACAAGCTTTTGAGCAATTGGTGACACCTGCCAGAAACCTGAATATTTGAGTGTATTTCCAATGGGCCTCCTCACCAAAATTCGACGTGCAAAACCCGAGAAAAAAAGGGTTGTAATCCATGCTGGCGGTTACAAAACAGGCACGACCTACTTTCAGGAACTGATATACAAAAACCGGGATACATTGCTGAGGAAGGGCATCTTGTACCCAGAGCTGGGTCTTGGACTGAACACCAATCACAATCGATATTCGCATCGACTGCTGGGAATCAACCTGGCTAAAGGCAACAAACAACAGTTCCCGGAAATCATTTCCGAGTTGCACCATGACCCGGCATTAAAGCATGCGCTCATTAGTTACGAGGGGTTTAGCCAACCGCATACGATAAAAATGCTGGCCAAAATGCGCGACCAGTTTGACGAAATAGACTTGCATGCAGTGATAGTTTTTCGGCCCCACATTGATTTCCTGATCTCCCTTTACCGGGAGCTGTGCCAGCACGTGGGCATTCACGCATCGATCCAGGGACTGTTAGAACCGATTTATCCCAAGCCGCTTTATTGGAACAAAATTCTGTTCTATCGAAACACGGTCGATCGATGGTTGGAACTTACCGATCAGAAGAACATCCACGTGCTGTCGTACCGCAAAATTCGCAAAGACCTGCCGCGGAACATCCTGAAAGCCATCGGCATGCCCTCAGACCTGCCTGTTCAGGATCAGCCTCGGCGCAACTCAACAATATCTGCCCCGATGGCAGCGGTGATGCGACGAATAAACAGGCTGGAAGTTGAAATCGCCCAGCGCCATGAACTGGCTAACGAAGTTGCCAAACTGGACGCTGAGCTTCCGGCATTGCAGGACTACTGTGAGTTTTCGTACGAAGAGGCGCTCACAATCGAAGAAAAGTTCAGGAAGGATCGCATGTTTTTGAGAGGGTTTGGCCTGAAACCCAAAAAGGACCTGATGGTAGGCGCCGACTGGAAATGGGGTTCTAAAGCTCAGTCAAAACCAGTTGTTGACGACGCCCATGAAGCTTTGATTGCACATTTAAAGAACAGCGAATTCGAGAGCCTCAGAACGATAGTTGAAAAAGCGGCACTCACATAATTTTCGAAACACCGGTCAACTTACCGGGTAAGCGCCTCAGCCAAATAACGCGCTTTCCGCCCCCAACGCCCAATCGCACCAATCGGTCCCTGTTTCGCCAACTTGCCAGAACGGTTGGCCTCCGACATTTCCTTGATCAGTTGTTCGGGGCTCGTGCTTTTGCCGCCCGGCCAACCTACATAGCGGCCGTATACACACAAAACGGCATACACAAGGGCATCAAGCGACAGTTCCGAAGTTCTGCGGGTGCACATAATTTGGTCTTCGGTTAACCCCCAACCTGCATAGAATGGAAGGCCATATGTTGTGACCGTTTTACCTCGAAGCAATGCTTCAAAACCGGTCAGGCTGGTCATGGTGTGCACGGCGTCAACTGCATCCAAACAATCAATGATATCTGCATCGATAACCGTTTCATCTGCGCAACTTTTCAACACGTCTGCATGCACAGTCCCTTCCCGGTTGCCTGTCAGCACATCAGGGTGCGGTTTGAAGATGATATAGGCGTCGGGATTGGCGGCCCGGACAGCCTTCAACAAGTCTTCGTTTTTAAATACATTTGGTGAACCAAATTTCAGGCTCGCGTCGCCTTCCACCTGCCCCGGCACCAAAATCAGCGTTTTGTCCCCCGCCCGCACCTTGAAATCGAGGATCCCTTGAGTGCCAACATTATATTTGGAGACCCGCGCTTCAAGAATGGCTGTTCGCACATCAGCACCCCGGCGTTCATCATCAACATCAAATGCATGGCTATTCAGGAAAGTTTCCAAGTCACTGGCGCAGGTGCCGTCATAATATATGCCTGCCTGGTCGATCACCAGCGAGGATGGCCGCCTGAGTTCAGCACCCAAACCAACTGAGCGAATGAAACCATCCTCCATACGCCACACCTTAATATGTCTTGGTATCCGGGCGACCGCATCATCCTGGCTGCGCCCCCAAAGGGCAACTATGTCACCTTCCTGATAGTCAAACTCTTCGAGCGAGCAAGGGGTGGTAAAAACCGTTTTCTCAAATGACGGACCAAAAAACTCTGGAATAAAACCCCGCCTCCAAAGGGAAAAGCCGGCAGCGATCACGCGCTTGCCGCTGGGCCGGGCAAGTTGCTTTTCAGCGACTAAAATATCAAGGATACGCTCAATTTCGGCGCGTTCGCCTGTGAAGGGGTCTATGTAGCGTGAGTATAAAATAAAGGCCGCAGCAAACAGTTCTTCAAGCGTTCTGTTGGCCGCTCGGTTTTCGCACAACTGCCTGTCGTGGGTTAGACCCCACCCGGCATAAAAGGGAACGCCGTAACAGGTCACTTTCTTGCCTGCCATAAGCCCTTCGAAACCCAGTTGGCTGGTAACCACATAGACATGATCCACTTTGGCCATCAGGGCATGAGGATTGCAATTTTCTGCAACAAAAAGGACCCGGTCACTGTCCCGCGTAGCAACTTCGCGCAAATCAAAATGCCCTTGCTTGGTGCCTGCAAGCACATCCGGATGCACCTTCACAATAACAAGTGACGTTGGGTTTTCCTCCAGCGCGGCTTCAAGCATCTCCTTGAACATGCCGTCATTCGCCATGCCATGGCCGATCGACTTGTCTCCAAAAGTCTGGTCCACAAGCAGTACTTTCGGACCCTTGAAGGCCTGCAGCTGCTCTGTAAGCTCTACAGAAAGGTCAAACGCGGCGTGATTGTATTTGCTGATCCGCCATTTAAGCATGCGGTCGATGGCTCGGCGTGCCCGAGCCCGGAGTTCATCTGTAATCCAGTCGTCGCGGTTCAACAGTTTTTCAAGGTCGCTGGAGCCATGCGCGTCATAATAAATACCGCTTTTGTCCACAACCAGCGACAGTCTGCGATCATCAACCGAAGGGTGACTGAGGTAGCCAATGAAGCCATCCTCAAGGCGCCAGTATTCAAGCCGATTCTTCTGGGCGTAAGCCCTTGCTTTTTCAGTATTTTCCTTTTCACCCCAGCCAACAACCACATCGCCGCTGCGGGCGCTGAGGCCGTAGGAAACTGGGCAGTCCAACAAAGTTGGCAAGGCTTTGTCCCGCGCGATACCACGCGAAGCAGTTACTGCTTTCATGGTGCCTGCTCCGCAAGTACTGCCTCAACCTTGGCAACATCATCCGGCGTATCAACACCAATCGACCTGGGCCCATCATATAAAGACACATGGATTTTCATGCCGTGCCATAACGCACGCAGTTGCTCCAACTTCTCAAGCTGTTCAGTGGGCGCTGGCTCCGCAACCTTCAAACTGCGCAAAGTTTGCGCTCTGTAGGCATAAATACCGATATGGCGCAGCGGTTCTACACGGTCACTTGCGTCCCGCACAAACGGGATAGGTGCCCGGGAAAAATAGTGAGCAAAGCCAAACTTGTCGCAAACGACCTTCACAATATCCGGACTGGTGAAATCGGTTGGATCGGTAATTACATCGGCTGCGGTTGACAACGCTGCAGCAGGGTTTTCCGTAAGTGCTTCACCAACAAGGCGGATGAGGGCAGGATCAATCAGCGGCTCGTCCCCCTGCACATTAACAATAACGTCTGTATCGTCAGATCCCAGCAGGTCCACCAACTCCGCCAACCGGTCTGAGCCGTTTTCATGGTCAGGCCGGGTCATAACACACTGGCCGCCAAAGGCCTTAACGGCCTCAGCAATACGGTGGTCATCCGTTGCCACATAGACGTCGCCTTCATGTCCTGCGGCAGCCACGGCCCTTTCCCACACGCGCTCAATCATCGGCTTGCCTGCAATGAGGGCAAGCGGCTTTCCGGGGAACCGGGTCGACGCATGACGGGCTGGAATGGCGATTTTCATAACGCCTAAATGTACTCTGAAGGCTTCACAAGGTCTACGAGCTTAATGCCCATTTTTTCTGCAATATGTTCGCAGGCTTCGCGCACCGCACCGTGCCCACCTGCTTTTTTTAGATGTCCATTTTGCGAGGGCTTTCACCTCCGGCACAGCATTGTCCGATGCCATCGGGTATGCAACCCGCCCCATGACATCCAGATCAATCCAGTCATCGCCCATGAATGCGCAATTTTCAAAACCGATACCCATATCATCGCAAATGTCAGCAAGGGCCGAGGACTTATCCGAACATTTGAAGCGGGCACGGCGAATGCCAAGGTCCCCAAGCCTGCGCTCAAGCGGCTTGCTTCTGCGGCCTGAAATAACGGCAACTTCCACACCCGCCTTGCGCAGATATTTGATACCGATGCCATCATGTGCATGAAAGGCCTTAATCTCTTCACCGTGTTCGGTATAAAGGATAGTTCCGTCGGTCATCACACCGTCCACATCAAGGCACAGAAGCTTGATATCCATGAAGCTACTCCGTGATCACCGGGTCAAAGGATTTAACGAGCTCATCAACTGCCTTCATCTGCTCCAAAAACGGCCGAAGGGCATGAAGTGGCAGGGCGCACGGTCCATCACACAGCGCTTCGTCCGGATTGGGATGAGCCTCAAGAAACAGCCCCGCAATCCCCAGCGCCATACCCGAGCGGGCAAGCGCGCCCGCTTGATCGCGCCGGCCATCTGCACTGTCTGACCGGCCGCCAGGCCGTTGCAGCGCGTGCGTCGCATCAAAAATCACCGGGCCCATCTGTTTCATGACATCCATACCCAGCATATCAACCACCAGATTGTTGTATCCAAAGCTTGTGCCACGCTCGCACAGCATCACCTCGCTTTTACCGCTCTCACGAAACTTCCTGATGATATGCGCCATTTCCTGAGGTGCCAAAAACTGGGGCTTTTTCACATTCACAATGGCATCTGTCGCAGCCATCGCTGCCACCAAATCCGTTTGTCGGGCGAGAAATGCCGGCAATTGGATGACATCGGCAACTTCAGCGGCAAGAGCCGCCTGGTCTGGCTCATGCACGTCAGTCAGGATTGGTACGTTAAACTCTTTTTTTATGTCAGCGAGCAGTTGCAACCCCTCGTCCAAGCCCGGGCCTCGAAACGAGTGTACGGAGCTGCGGTTCGCCTTGTCGAAGCTCGCTTTAAACACGTTAGGAATAGCGAGCGTTTCGGTAACTTCCTTAAAGGCCGCCGCCACTTCAAAGGCAAGATCGCGGCTTTCCAGCACGTTCATTCCAGCAAAAAGAACAAAGGGTTTTTCGTTGGCGACGGTGATGTCGTCAGTTATGCGAACGCTACGAGCCATAAGCCCCTTCCCGTAGTTTTTTTGTTTGTTTCTCTGGCTAGCCTGCCAGCGCAGAAAGCGCAAGGATTAGTCTGCCCCAGGGTTGTTAAGAGAGTCTGCTTTTGGCGCTGGCGGCTCAATTCTGCAATCTAGCTGAACATGTGCCGGATCACGGGAAACGCACGCCATTACAAGTTCGAATTCCGGCACAAAGTTGAAAAACACATTAATATTTTCCAGCCCGCCAGGGGTCGGAGACAAAAGATCAAAACGCCCGCCTGCCAGATCAATTTCAACGCCGCGCAAGTAGGGCATTAGGGCTCCGTCTTCGAGCTTCACACAAGCTTCTTTGATAGCCCAGAGCGTGAAAAACAGCATGCGCCCCTCTTCTTCCGGCATTGCACTCATCATTTGCCATTCATGAGGGGGAAAGCGACGTTCAGCAACACGCCGCCAGTCAATCACAAGATCAACCTGCTGAATGTCTATGCCAATGGGCGTAAGCTCGGATGTTGCTACTGCGGCAATGCCCGCCTCAGCAGCACCTGTATGTGAAACTGAGAAATAGGGAGGCTCATGAGATTGGAAACCTTCAATGAAGATGCGCCCTGCTCCTTCTTGAAGTAGCGGCACAGCAGCCGGGGTCAAACCCATGATGTGAGCAAGTTTGGACCGTAACATCGTCCGCGCAGTCACAAATGCGGGACGAGCGCCTTCATGCATTCCAGCCAGACGATCATGCTCAGCATCTGAAAGTACATCCTGTTGGCTAAGCGCCGGGTCGGCCGCACGAACAGTAAACGCAACTGTTGGCAAATCACTCATATATGAGTGATAGCAGATCGGTCTGTGGAGAAAAGAGTAAGAGAGGAAAAAAGAAAGGAAGGGAGGGAGAACTGGAAGAAAAGGCGGCAATAAAAAAGGCCCCGGCGTTACCGGGGCCTCAAAATCAGGATTTCAAGAGTTTACACCGTTACCTGATCGGTTGTCAGGTCATTGAGTGTAACGCCGCGAACAAAGACCGTTGAATTGTTGCCAAGCGAAATCAGTACGCCATCAAATCCATCTTGCGAGGTTTCGATCGACTGATTTTTCACTGCATTCAAGTTGGCAAAACTTGCGCCTGCCGCGGACAAGTTCAACACATCATCATTCACGTTGAAATCGATAATAGTGGTGTTGCTGTTGGAATCTGCACCAAAGACGAATACGTCATCACCGGCATTGCCTCTGAGCACATTGTTTCCTGCGCCACCGACAAGAGTGTCGTTTCCGGCGCCACCGCGGATGGTATCGTCACCCGCATTGCCAGTCAGGCTGTCGTTGCCGTCACCGCCGAATATCTCGTCATTGCCGGCATTGCCTGTGACGTCATCATTGCCAGCACCACCAAACAGTTGGTCGTTGCCCGCACCGCCGACAATCGTATCGATACCCGAACCAGCGAAGATAACATCGTTACCATTGCCGCCGTCGATATTGTCCCGGGAAGTATCATCATTACCACCCGCGCCACCGTAGACAGTGTCATTTCCGTCCTGAGCAAAGATATCATCACAGCCCTGGCCACCACCGAGAATTTCGTTACTGCCCGAACCGTAAACAGTGTCATCGTCGTTACCACCGTAAGCGATATTGAAACCGTCACTAGTGGTGTTGCTGGTCTCCCCGATCGCCACGACGCCGTTGTTGTCACCGCCCCGATCGTTCCAGGTACCGGTGACGATCACGTCATTACCGGCGCCGCCAAATATGACGTCGACGCCGTCATCAGCTGTTGTATCGGAAGATGCCGCACCAAACAGGGTAGAAGACGCACCGCCACCCACAATGACATCGTTGTTGCCACCGCCAAACAGCGTATCACTGCCGCCGTCACCGCGGATTCGATCCTGGCCATCATCGTTAGAGCCAGAGAACACAAAATCGTTCCCAGATCCACCGAGAACAGTGTCGTCACCGTTACCACCGTTGACCGTGTCGTCACCGGCGCCGGCATCGAACGAATCGTTACCACCCTCACCGCGCAGTCTGTCCTGGCCGATACCGCCCGCGAACACTTCGTTTGCGCTACTACCAGTGATCAAGCCACCACTGGCGCTTGCTGTAAAGTCAACGTCCGCGGTAACCCGCAAGTTTACATTCAGCGTGTCAGTTTGGTTCGTTGCAACATTGCGAATGGTGACCTGGATAGTTTCGTCCAGGTTTGATGCTGAGTTTGCCAGACTTGAGTTCGCATTGAACGTAAACGTATCGATGTTGCCATCGCTACCCACCGCATCTGTCACTGTCAGGGTACCGTACTGCGTCTGAACAACGCTTCCGGCTGAAACGGCTTGCCCGCCAACTTGCGTGATAGTCCAAGCGTTGTCTGTGTAGGCCGTCAGAGGCGTGCCTGATGTTGGGTTCCAAGCCAGAATACCATCTGCAAAGGCATCGGTGTTGGCAGAACCAGCGTCAGCAAACAAATCCAAGTCAAAAACAATATCCTGACAAGCCGTCGACGACAGGGTCACATTGTCGAACTGAAGGGTTTCCACGTCAGATACCGTGTCCGTTCCTTCTACCGCGACGATGTAGTTGCCACCCGACGCTGTAACATCAGAGGCAGCGTCGATATTACCATCAAATCGAGCAATGTCGGTTCCGCCGTCACCGTTCAGGGTATCGTTACCCAGATCGCCAATCAGGAGATCATCGCCGCGACCACCAACGAGGCTGTCGTCACCATTGCCACCAGCCAACGTGTCATTGGCCGTATCGAAGGATGTGTCACCTGTAAGGGTGTCATTGCCTTCGCCGCCAGTAATATTATCGGCGCCGTCTCCGCCCTGGGCCTGATCATCGCCATTGCCACCTGCAATGCTGTCATTGCCGGAACCACCGTTCAAGGTGTCGTTGCCACCGTTACCATTCAGGGTATCGTTGCCTGCCAGGCCATTTATGGTCTCGGCCGTGTCGTTACCGTTGATGAGGTTGTTGCCGGCATTGCCATCAATTGAACCGTCAGCCGGGATAACCAGCGTTACATCGACATCCACCGTTTCGTTAGTGGTCGAATTCTGCAGGCGAATAGTGACAACCTGCGACTGTTGGCTGGGGTCATTTGCTTCGTCTGCGTCAGCGTTAAAGGTAACGGTATCAATGTTCCCATCAGAGTCTGCATCAGAAACAATAATATCACCCAGGTCGAACGAGAATGACCGCCCGTCTGTGGCCGTGGAACCATTGACACTGATGATGTTCCATTCGTTGTTGGTGTATTGTGTCAGCGGGTCGCCTGAAGAGCCGGGCTCCCACTGCAGCACATACTGAGCAACCGTATCCGTGACGCCCGTGCCAGCAGCAGCAGAAAGCGAGAAATCAACCGGAATGTCTTCGTTGGCGGTTGACGTCAGGGTCACATTGTCAAATCGCAGGGTTTCGACATTGGTTACGTTGTCAGTACCCTGGATCAGGACATTAAAGTCTGCACCGCCAGTGCCATCATCAATGTTGCCTGCTGCCGTAATGGAACCGCTGAATATCGCAGTATCGTTCTCCGATCCGCCATCGATTACGTCATCACCGTTACCACCCGTCAGCAGGTCATCATTGGCACCGCCAACGAGGCTGTCGTTGTTTTCGCCGCCGTCCAGCGTGTCATTTCCGTTGCCACCGTTCAGGGTGTCGTTGTTGTTACCACCAACAAGGCTATCGTTGCCGTCACCGCCAATGAGGCTATCGTCCCCATTGTTGCCAGTCAGTTGGTCGTTGTTTGCTTCACCGTTGAGTGTGTCATCACCAGAGCCGCCCGTAATGGTATCGTTGCCGTTACCGCCCGTTGCGGTGTCACCAGTGGTGTTTCCGTCGCGCGTATCGATGGTATCATCGCCGTTGCCGCCGTCGATGGTATTGTCACCATTACTACCAATGAGCGTGTCATTGCCTTCGCCGCCGTTAATGACATCGGCGCTGGTGTCTGTACCACCGTCAATACTGTCATTGCCGTTGCCGCCATTGAGCGTGTCTTGACCGTTGCCACCAGTGATGCTGTCGTCGCCGTTTCCGCCGGTGATGCTGTCATTGCCTGCAGCACCGGTGAAGGTCTCGGCATCATTGCCACCGGTTAGTGTGCTACCGCCAGCGTCAGCATCATAGTTATTGTCACCTGTCAGCGTAAGATTCAGGGTAAACGTGGTTGTCGAGGTGTTGTCTGAATTTCGAATGGTGACCGTTACGGCTTGCGTTTGGTCTGCCTCTTCGTTCCTCAGGTCATTATTGCCTGTGAACCGGATGGTTTCAGCCATACCGTCGCCGTTTGTGTCCAGGATGGTCAGGGTACCAAGGCTAACGGTAACGGAATCATCATGGTTAGCAACAGCCGTACCGCCGATGTTGGTGACGGTCCAGTCGTTGTCTTGATACGGGCTGGTCAGTGCACTGCTACCGGACGGTGTCCATGACAGCACCTGCGAGCCAAACGTGGACGTGGACGAATTACCGGATGTGGTGGAAGTGCTTACAGAAACACCAATGTCTGCATCGGTGTTGGACAAGAGCGTTACGTTGTCAAACTGAAGCGTTTCAACGTTGGTAACAGTATCGGTGCCTTCTACGTTAACGCGGAACCCACCAGAAATGGTTGTGATGTCGCTGGTTGCATCAACTTCGCCGTCAAAGTTGGCTGTATCTGTGCCTGCGCCGCCGTCGATGATATCGCTACCAGCGCCACCGAATAGCGAGTCATCATTGGCGCCACCTTCCAGACGGTCGTTACCGTCTTCACCGCGCAGAGTATCGTTATTGTCATCCCCGCGCAGGGTATCAACGCCGCTACCGCCAAGGATGCTATCGTTGCCCAGGCCAGCATTGACCAGATCATTATCATTGCCGCCCGAGATGATGTCATCACCCGTGCCACCATCAATATTGTCAGAGCCGTTACCCCCGTTGAGGGTGTCATTACCCGCCGCACCTAAAAGGCTGTCCACACCGTCTCCGCCTTCGAGGCTATCGATGCCGTCGCCGCCGTCCAGGGTATCGTTGCCCGCGCCGCCCTCAAGCGTATCATTGTCATCGCACCCGAACAGCTGGTCGTTGCCGTCATCGCCAGACAGGGTGTCCTGTCCACCAGCGCCAACAAGGATATCGTTGCCATTGCCACCGCTCAGCGTATCGTTACCAGCGCCACCATCCAGGTTATCGCTATCATTACCGCCGCTCAGCGTATCATTTGCAGCTTCACCAAACAGGGTATCGTTGCCATCACCACCGGACAGAGTGTCACTATCGTCGCAACCGAAAATTTCGTCGGCACCAGCGCCGCCTTCGATGCTGTCTGTACCGGCTTCACCGACCAGAACATCATTACCCGTACCACCATCCAGCGTATCGTTGCCTGCGCCGCCGTTAATGTTATCGTTGTCTTCGTTACCAAAAATGGTGTCATTGTCGGCATTACCGAACAGAACGTCCTGGCCAGCACCACCCGTGATGCTGTCATTGCCAGCACCGCCGTTGACGGTATCATTGCCTGCCCCACCATCGGCGGTATCGTTACCAGCCAAGCCGTTGATTGTATCGCTGTCGGTGCATGCGCCGCCTGATGGCAGAAGATCATCACCCGTGGTGCCGGTAAAAACGCCCATTTGAAAACCCCAATATCCTAACTGGAACAAATATTTGGGGCCAAGCTACCAGCAACTATTCCGGGCGTCAAACAATCTGGGGGCAGAATAATAGAATTTTAGGCTTTGGAATCTGGCGGTTAGCGTAAAATTGCAACAGTCAGAATCGCTTAGCGTAAATAGGGGAATTTCAGGGTCTGAAATCAGATCTATCGAAATAACGTCGAGAGCGCCAATCCTTTGCGATGTCTTCGCGTGTAACACCGTGGTTGCCATGCTCCAGAAAGTCAGCGATTGAACGGTCGCAGCCCTCATTTTTCATGGCAGTTAGCAACAGGCCGATGCTCTCGGTGTTGCTAGCAATTTGTGCCAACAGATTGGGAGCCTCGCGGGTGTGCTTCTCGATTGATCTTCTGACATCCTCATCCAGTTCAGCACTCTCTTGGAAATAATCCCAGATCGCATCGGCTGCACCGCCGACCGCAGCGGCAGCGGTTAAAAACGGTGCGGCAGGTGCCGTAACGGCAAAC
The DNA here is from genome assembly GCA_963921265.3 of Kordiimonas sp. Lineage (GTDB taxonomy): Bacteria > Pseudomonadota > Alphaproteobacteria > Sphingomonadales > Kordiimonadaceae > Kordiimonas. The sequence continues at coordinate 3,398,601 of OZ001196.2, read as the reverse complement.
AACAAAGCCAATCCTGCGGCAACCGAAAGGCTAAGAACCAAGCCGTCGGCAATATCCTCCACCGGAAACAAAGCGATGCCTGCCGCAGTTGTTGATGCAGATGCTATTTCACCACCAAGCTTGGCGTTCCTGGCCCGTATTTGGGGCGATCTCGCATCCAAACTCCTGCCAACTACACTACCAGCCTTACCAGCGTGTGGGCTGACCAAAGCGAATACGACTTCGGCAATCACCGGATAGTAGCCTGATGCGTCAAAAGCCTCTCTGGCGTCCTCTGATGCATCGATATCGTCCTTGAGCTCTTTCAGCTTGTCACCAAGCTTCTTCTGTTCTTCAACCAGTTTTGCTTGTTTGGCTAACCATGTGGAACAAGCTGCTTTGCGGGTTTTCTCATTCCGAAGAATAATGCCAGCATCAGAACCAAAGCAGCCCAAAAACTCTTCTCGCTGCGCTGGCGTCAGCGTGCCGCTATTACGGGCTATTTCATACGCTGCATAACAGGTTTGAACCGCGCCGCCTTTTATTTTGGCTCGCTTGCCCGGATAAGGCAGGCTTCTCAAGATGTTATGCTTGTCTCTACCGGTAATCCGCAAGACCGGGAACTGTTTTTTGGTCACCAGTTTGAGTCCATCATCAAACTTAACGGACCATTGGTTGCCCAAGTGTCGGTGTAGCTTTTCCTCTTCTATCACCGCCTTAAGGTGATCCAGCAAACCGGACGCACCTTTTGTGCGCCAGGAATGCTCACCTGCCTGCACGATGGCACCCGTTTGATTGTCAATGCGCTTGCCGCCGGTGAAAGTGACATGCACATGAAACCTGGCATCGTCCACATGTATCCTGTCCATGCGCGGCACCACATGCGTGTGGCGTGACAAAATCGACAGGAAACCCAATAAATAGCGTTTTTGCGTATCCGGAAGCGTAACCTCGTTTGCACTGACGCGAAGTGGTGTTTTTTCGGAAGCTGTGTTCGCTGGCAACAGCATGAGTGCAGAGGCCCGAACGCCGCCTATGAACAGGCGTTGGTCCTGAAATTCTGGTGGTAAAATCCTGTTCGGCATTTTGGCGGATTTTGTCAGAACGTACGTTTTACTGGAGCCTCCGAAATGCCGAACCTTTCCCGAACCATAACCGATTAGGTCTCCAAGCGACTTGAGCAACTGATCGCTGTACAAACCGTTGATCACCTGCCTCCGCCCTGCATCACGGATCAGGCCACCATTGCGCTTGACTATAAGTTGAATAAACGCAACGTCTGCATAGTGATTGCGGGCCTTTGTCCCCACACTCGACTTCATTTTGTAAAAATCGACCATTTAGAATGTTCTTTATTTGTTCACATGCTTGGTGTATGAAATCCCCTATAAGTTGAGAGCCATAGGGGAGCGATCTATGCAGCGGTTAGTGGTTATTGGATTGGCGGGAATGCTGTTGCTGACAGGATGCTTGCCCCAGCCCGAACAGGAGGCGGTCCGCCCGTATCCCAGAGACACTCTTGAGGGTGTAGAAAATCTCCTGATGGCCGCAACCAAATTAGTTTTGGTCCATCCACTTGCTACTGCAGAGGAAGGACAATCGAACCCGGAAGCAAAGGCACTGGCCACATCAATTTTTGCGGAATTGGAGCAGGCCGCAAAAAACCTGCCCATGATCCTGGACGAATATCGGGAAATTTTGGATCCTCGTGAGGCCGGTTTGGTTGATAGAGCATGTCGTGATTTGGTCAGTTTGTTAAACACCAGCATGCAGCTCGATGCAGAATGCACAGAAACCAGAACAGAAGACATGTATTTGGAGAGTGCGGGTGAAAACGCCAAAAATCCGGAAGGTTTAATCGCCGATGTTCATATTGCGGGCCTGATGAGGGTAACCAACGAAGCCCTTAATTTAGTCAGAGCTATAGAAGCAACGGGAGCAGAAGCCGCGACACCTTACGACCAAATAGTGGGCCGCACAGTAAGAATGCAGGTGCTGAATGCGGGCCGCCCTGCCAGGTTGATGCACCAACTCATTCGGTCAATGCCTATACATGACGCATGGATAGTTTCCAGCGAAAGGCAAAGCTATGGTTTTGCATTGTCACTGGCTGACCTCAAGCCTTTGTTTGATTTGCACGAACGCTCCATAACTTCGGAGGCTGACTATTCCTGGACGAACAACAAATTTGACAAGGTTTCAGACCTGGATAGCGCCGTCGTTGAAAAGCTTGAAAATGCTTACATTGGCTCCTGGGAAGCAATCGATGAGGGGGAAGAGACCGTTGATTATGAATTCTATGAGGTGTCGGCTCTTCAAGTGTACAATCTATCCGTCGAGCTTCACGAGGCGCTGGAAGCGCTAAAGAGCGACACTAAAGCCTATATCATCAAGGCAAATGCAATAGACCGCTAACGCTTCCATTTTTCGCGGCTGACGCCTTTTAGTTTTTCAACGGTGCGGAGACCGCCAAGGCCAAGCATGGAGAAAAGAACCGTCACGAGCGTTTCCGTGCCATTAAGCGCAGGTGGCGCGGGCGTTTCGGGGAAAAAAGCAAGCCGCAGCCAGTTTGCCAGATCGTAGCCCAAAAAGTGCCAGGCAAGCGCCAAACCACAAACCCACCCGATAAACATCAACATGGAATCCGAATAGTCAGCCACATGCCCCACCACTTCGCCGCCACGGTAGATGGGTTTTTCCACCCCTTTAACGGCACGGCGGTAGGCTTCTTCTTCGATAAGGTCTGTGCCTGCTTCTTCCGCAAACTGCCACCGTTCTGCAAACTCTGGGTCGGCCTCTCGCCACTCATAGGGTTTATCGAAAGTGACACCTGCGGCGTCTGCAGCGGTGCGTACACTATTGCCCGCGGAGAGCGCATTTATGAAGACTTGTTTCTGTTCACGCACTTCGCCGACATGCCGTGCGCGATCCGTGCTTGTCGACCCGCCAGCATTCTTTGTGCTCACACAGAAGCTCCCATAAAAAAACGCCCCGGCAGGGTTGCCGCGGCGTCGACGCAAGGATGTTCGTTTAACTGTCCCTATGGTGCACCAAGATGCTTTAGGGTGCAAGCATTATTTTACGTTTTTCGTAATTTTATCTCAAAAGCCCGGATTGATGCGGTTTTCAGGCGTAAAAAAAGAAAAAGCCCGCTCCGGGGCTAGGCCCCGAGAGCGAGCTAATTCAGTCACTATGGCTTGTACGAGAGTGCAACATTACCACCGTTTAAGCAAGCGTTTTTTTCGAAAAATCGCTAACTACCCTGCCCATTTGGTCAAGATTCGCTAAGCGCTTGATTTGGCGTGAAAACCTGCACACCCCTAAAGCCCAACCCGCAGGAAGCCAAGGTCGCTCCAGAATTATGACTGGAATTTTACGAAAATTCTCGCTATGGAAGTTGCCACTAGGGGGCACAGCCAGTTGGGTACTGGTTGTTTTACATACTGACTGATTGATTTAGGGAGACGATCAAGATGCGTCAGAATTACTGGAACGCTCGCGCGCGTCATGGGGTGGCGTGCTGGGCCGGGATGCTTAGCTTCTTTGGTGTTATTGGCGGCGTTTTATACTGGAGCCTATCTGTTACCGTTTAGGATAACCAAACCTGATTTGGGCGCAATCCGCCCGCTGGTTTTAGCTCTTTGTCGGCATACCAAAGCCGAGGTCAACATAATCCAACCTTCTTAAAACGGACTTGAGTACAGGTCCGTTTTTTGTATCCGCCACAGTCATGACCGCCAGTGGTATCATCAAGCCAATTGAAAATCTGGGTATTCCATTTGGGTCAGCCAGTGGGAAAACCTGGCTGCGCACATGAAAGATCTTACCATTTTCAAATGTGACTTCGCGTTCCAGGATGGCGCCACAGGGAATGGCAAGCATGTTATGCACGACTTCGCGGTATATGGGTTTGTCTTCTGGTGGGCAAATTGCAAGGTAGTTCAAACCCGTGAGCGGAACGCCGGTGATTTCATCCAGTGCTGTACCGCAAAGTCGGATATCAACCTGGTCAGCGCTGATACGCTCCAGCAAATAGATATTGGGCAACAAAGGCACAATATCTGCCGGATTAAACAGCGACCGTTTTGGCAGCTGGCCATCTGCCCGCGCCTTCAAACCATGCCAATATTGGGTTAGTTGATCGAACCCTGCGGTCCCAATCACTGTTGTCCCCCTCGTCCCCATTGGCAGGTTTGCACAGCCCCTGCCAAGCATAGCGTTTCGAAATCCCACTGAGACCATAACACAAGCCTAAGAATGTGCCAAAATGATACTACTTAACCACTTAAGGCCATTTTCGTAGCGTCGCTTAAGGGTCCAGCGCGACAAAGATACCCCCATGCTGCGGCGCACTTTTGCCCATGGCAATTTGGCCTGGCGCTCACCGCCCTGATGCCAGGCAGCCCAAAAAAGAAGCTGTCGGTCTGTTACGTCCGGCAACAAAGGCAACAGATCAAGCGTGGGCTGCATCTGGTCGATGTCTTTCGGGTCAATACGCGCACGTTTTCGCGCCTGAAAACTGGTGAGAGAGGCCGGCGCATAATCACCAGCGCTTGCGTTTGCGTCGGGCCAGATCATTGTTCGCATCGACAAGAGGCCCCGGTCCCGATCAGGTAGCCGGCGCAACGTCCATGTTGCGTTCACAAGACGCGCTTCAACCAGATCGATAAGCGCGTCAAGCGATGCCTGCTCTCCTTTTGGCAGACTGGTAGCGGAGGCCGCGAGGTGCGAAACACCAGCCATTGCCGGCATGGTCGATGCAGTCTTTTTGAGTTGCGCAGTAACTGTCATAGGGGTGCCTTTCTTGAATGGGAAATGGGGTCTTCGCTGGGTGGGGGTTAGGCGCTTCGCTGCCAATTCCATGCGCGGCCATATTCAGCTTTTATGGCGGCGGGGATCAGCGGCGCGGCCGCCAACCGGGGATTGGCTCCAAGCGTGCGGGCGGCGAACTCTGGGTGATCGGCCGGGATGAACCAGTGCTGGCTCATGTAATCACCGCGAAACTGACTTTTGGGATCACCTAGCAAGCGCCGCCAATGCTCAACATTTTGGGGCTCAAATACGGTTTTCGCTGATTGCGGCGTGGCCTGGGGCGGCGCTGACGCATGGGCTTCCAGTACCGCGTCCCGATAGTAAGCAAGACGTTTGGGCATACTGCCGGTGCGCTTTTGCTCCCGCATCATCAGCCGCTCAATGGTGGGCTTGATAGTTGTTTCAAAATCGGCCCCGGCTGATTGCCAGGCACAGAGGGTTTGCTCGTCCAGCACCACAGCCAGCCCACATAAACCCGCAAGCCGGTCCCGCCAACTGGCAGTAGAATCCAAAACCAAACTATCAGGCTCAGCAGCCGCTTTGGCTTTGGTTGCTTGTGGTTTGCTTGCAGCATTGTTGCCCGTTCGGTCGCCAGATTGATTGGGCGGTTGCTTTGCCGATTGTTTTAATGCACTGGCCCTACCCCCTTTGGCACCGCTCGCGCGGTTGCGTGCGACCCGGGCCGCCACACCTTCATATACACTCAGCAGCTTGGCCTGCCGCCAACGCCCGTCTTCTATATCGAAAAAACTCCTGAGCACCGGTTTCATGCGCCGCCATTTGGTCGGGGATAAACCTGCAATGCGTGCAAGTGCACCGTCATCGTCTGCAAGCGCACAGTCTTTTGATCGCCAGGCACACATTAACAAAAGCAGGTACGCGCCGTGCTCTTCGGTTGTGAGATGACGGGTATCGGCAAGGTACGCATCGGTGAACAGCGGCATGGCAGGGTATGCAGCCATAAGGGCTCCTTATAAGTGAAAATCGGAAACTGGTGCGGTCGCCTTCAACCCATGGCAGAGGAAGGCGGAATGATCAGCCGTGGCAGGCGACAATTTTTACCAATCCAGTATTTACGTTTTTCGTTATTTTTGCAAGCAAAATTTCTACGAAAAGCAGTTGCTTTTTTTTACTAAATTCGTAATAGTCGCCAAATGCCTGCGCAGGATTGGATACGAGCCGCCTTGAAAGAGCGGGGCTTTAAGCTGAAGGATGCCGCAGCGGCGCTTAACATTACGCCGCCGCGCATGACCGATATTTTGAAAGGCATGCGCGAAGTCCAGTCAGATGAAATCCTGCCGCTTTCTAAGCTTCTTGGCCTGTCGTCACGCTCGCTCCTGAGCAGCCTGGAGGCTGGCGAGCGGCTTGAAGTCGGTGCAGATATTGATGGCCCCAGCCTGAAGGTGCTGGGTGGCCTTACAGGCACCGGCATCATCACCCCACCCAGAAAAGACGGTAAAATTACACATGTTGCTGTGCCGCCCGATGCCGAAACAGCTGACGGCCTTTTTTGTTATGAGATGGCAGATGATAGCCTTGAGCAGGAAATCCGGAAAGGATCGCTTATTATTGCAGGCGATCCACGAAAACACTTCTTTCCTATGGTGCCCGGCGCAATTTTTCTTGTTCGCCTGGACGATGAGCGCATAACAGCAAGGCAGTTTTTCCGGTCAGACGCAGGGGAAGACTGGCTGGTGCCCCTGCCCCGCAATCATAACCCCTTATACGAAAGCTGGCGCTTTTCCATGCTGCCAATCGATTTGGACAAAGGCGCCACTGTCACGGGTACAAGTGAGGGCACGGCATCAACTGCTCATAAAATCGTACGCACTGACGACATAGTTGCGGGTGTGATGTGGGTACATCGGCGCTACACGCCGGAAGAAGCTTCCTGAAAACAGCCGTTTCCTTGCGCGCCGGCGTGCACTGATTGGGCTGTGCCACCACAGTGCGGCCACTGACCTTACTGTGATGCAGATCGCCGGCCCAGGCTTTCGTGTTACCTGTTTTAGTCAGTAATGCCGTAGACGCATCAGGAATGTCTGCGCCGCCAGAAGGTGGGGTTGAATAGCGAAGTGGTGCGTCAGTCTCATTGGATGTCATCATCCCCCCAAATTGTGCTCAAACCGGACAGAATGCGGCTATACCATAAGGGCTTATCGGCTTTGAGTGCCCTCAACAAAGGCTCATCAACAGGTTGCCGGCTCCTTCTCCAGACCGCCAAATATCCTACGCGTGGGTTTACGGCTATTGTAAGGCGAACACTAGCCGTTATTACTTGGATCGTAATTCCGCATTGCTATAATTTTCGATATTCGTAATAATACTGAGGCATCGAATGGAGGGCCGGGAGCGTCAACTACTGCCCATGACAGCAGTTTGACAAGACCCCGCCCACGGCGCGGCCAGCGTTACTGGCTTCCAGCTTTTCATTCCGACAGCACCCCAAGGCTTCGCGCGCTATAGCCGAAGCGGGACCGGGCAGCCCCGACAGGAAAATCGAGGGGCCGCCAAACAAACGGAGAGAGCCGCATGCACCCTCATGCAGCAACCTGTGCCTATTTGCGCCGACCCCGGTCGGCTCCTCCCCTGGCCTGCCACCATGCAGACCAACGGAATTTGTGCAAATGAGGACACACATAATTGGCAGATCGCACGACGGCCAGCCCCCTCCCCGCCTCAACGGCCCGGAGATCTGCCATGGCACTTGAAAAGGTGCTCGCTGACGCCGAAGAAAAAATCGGCGAGGCCGCAATGCGGAACCTCAATGCATTGTGCGCGCGGCTCTCTCATCACCCCGCAGGCCAGGAACGTGACACGGCGGCTCATACAAAAGGCACAACCGCTGCCGCGGCTGCGCTGTTGAAACTGGGAGATAAAGTGGGTGCGCTTCAGGCGCTATCACACGCCGGGCGGGACACTATGCCGGAAAGCGCAGGCTCGCAAAAAAGTGCTGCCTCAAGGATCCGTGGATTGCCTGCATATCAGGGTCGGCCGGGCCATAAAGCAGGTTCTCCCGCGTTAGCCAGAAAGTCTCCCGAAGGGCGCGGCGCAACTCTTCAGCTGTCGCCCCGTTCATGCAATTTGGTTTGTCAGCCAAATAGTCCGCAAACTCAGCGAACGCTTTGTCCAGCACTTGACCAATGCCGGCAAAGCCCTCACTCGCTTCACCGCCCGGTTGCGGCAACTCAATACGCTGCGCCAGATCAAGGGCACGGATCACACCAGCGCGCCGCAAACACAGACGCATAAACAGGCTGATGATCAAGCCATCCACATCTGCAAGCAACCCGTCACAAATCTCGCATTCATCGACAATGGCCCGAACGGCAGAAGCAAAATCGGCGCCCAAACGGTCCTCCAGGCAATGCAACAATGCCATCTTGTCTTCAAACCGGTTGTAGAATGACCCAACAGAAGCATCAGCCGTTACCACCACATCCTGGATGGTGAGTGCAGTCCAAGACCGGTCATCCAGTAGCGCTTCTGCTGCATCCAAAAACCGCAAGAAGGATTTTTCGGATCGCATTTGAACCGGTTTCGCGATCGCATCCCGGTACACCCATTGTACCTGATCCGGTGCGCTGCCCGCCTCGCTCACCACTGTGTTGGCCGCTGATGTCATGAACCCCTCCAAGAATTTTGAAACCCTGCGCCGCCCCGAGCGCATACTGTATTAGAATCAGAATTCTAATTCTAATACAAGAGAAAAAACAAAGCATTATTTCATTTTTTGCTGGCGAGCTTGATGGTCCCTACCGGCAAACTTGTCAGCGTCCATTGGCGAGAATTTATCGGCGACACCACTGCTCACCAGGCTGGAAATTCCAGCCTGTGCTTTTTTGAATTTTACTTAAGCACCGAACATTGTAAGCTGCGCACTCCAGCTTGCGCGGTGGGGGCCGAGTTCCGACTTCAGTGGGGACGAAGGCGGTCAATTTTGGACCGGAGCCTTATCAATGCAGGCATATTTCCTCGCCGCCCTATTGTTCATGACAAGTGCGCCATCTGTCTGGGCGCAAGCAACCAATCCCAGCACGCCAAACGCACCTATCAGAATTGTTGCACTGCAGGTGCCCTGGTTGATGGATACAAGCCGCCCGGGCCCCTACAACAAATTGTCGGAAGAGCTGCTGTATTCATACTCTCACCCGATCAAGCTGGAAATTTTGCCTTTGATGCGGGCCATGCGCCATTTCTTCGAAGGGGATGCGGATTGCTTTTTTGTTGGCGACTATGAAGAGGCTTACTTCGCAGGAAATAACCTGGAGCGCACCTCGGTAATCGTTTCAAACCCGTTTAACAGGGTTGCCATACGCGCTTTCAGCCGGGCAGGTGAAGAGCCTATTCATAATATTGAACAACTGCGCACACTGCGGGTCGCCGTCGACTTGGGCGTGGGCGGCAGCATCAGGATAAAAAAGATGTTTCCTGGCCTCAAGGAAACCGTCGATTCCGTTAATGTAGCGCAGGCGCACGCAATGCTGACCAAAGGCAGGGTCGATGCAATATTAATGATGGACTATGACTATGAGCTGTTTGCGGTTCGGCACGCCGAAAAAGACAGCCTGATATTCGCGTCCGACTATAAGGTGCAGCATGTAGAAGACGCCATGATGTGCAAGGAAAGCGCGCGCACACGCAGCTTGATTGCTCATGTGAACCAGCGCATCGCCCGGCTAACTGAACTAGGGTCGCTGGCAAAAATTCTAAGGCGCGAACCGGGTTTTCTGGCCGGCATCGAACAGACAGGCTCCGCCAAGTAACCTTCTGGCGACCCCCATCACCGTTGATCGTGACGTCACAAATTGACCGGTAAACACGGCAGGAATGTTTGCACCGTTTACGTTCTGGTAATCGGTGAGTCATAGAATTTTCGGCTAGGATCCAGGCACAGGGGGCTCGCGGCTAGTCTGGCAAAGTTTTGAATTTAGGAGGGTAACATGCGCTATGCGATCCTGGGGATGATGCTCACATTATCTTCGACGGCACACGCTCTGAAGGACCAACAGCAACTCACCTCCCTTACTGTTGTTGCGCCCCAAATCCCGTGGCTTCTCGATCTGCAACATCCTGGCCCTTACAACGATCTGATGGATGAACTTTTCACGGAGATGTCTCATGTGACAAAAGTATCGATCCTGCCAACTCGGCGCGCAAGACGGCAATTTTTTTCGGGTGGGGCCGATTGCTTGTTCCCTGCTAGCCAGGACAGCATTTACCATGAAAGCCCCGACCAGCACCGCGACGGACTTTTAGTTTCCAAACCAGTGAATAGGTCTTATATCCGCGTATTTTCGCGCACCTCCGAACCACAATATAACGACCTTGAGGTGTTGGAAAATGCAAAAGTTACTGTCGACCTATCGTTGAGCGCTGTGGATTTCCTGCTGCCGAACGGAATGGAATTACTACGCACGAAAGAGGTCAGACAAGCACATGCCCTTCTTCTACAAGGGCGCGCAAAAGCCGCGCTTATGGTGGAATATGACTATCAGCTTTTTGTCGCCCGAAATCCGAACAAAGAGCAGCTCCATTTCCATCCCGACTTTGAACTGGGCATGGTTGAAGATGCTCTGATGTGCATAAAATCCGAACAGGCGATTGCTTTGATTGAACATGTCAACAAACGCATTGAAACACTGATGGCGACAGGGGCACTTTCGGACAGCCTAATTCCAAATTACGCCCGCTCTAAACGCCGCTTTGCCGGACGCTCGCACCCCTATTTATTGCGTTCAAATCCAATACCCCAATAAAAAAGTGAGACCTCAGATGGAGGAAACCTCTGAAGTCTCACACAATTGGATATTGGCCTTGGGGAGCCAAACTCGAAACTTTAAGGGATTGCAAGCAGATCACTGAAGGGGGAATTGGGGTAAAAAAAGTGATCTGACACGCGCTTCGCTATCAAGCTTGGGGGTGCGGAATTCGGTTCACGCGTGCTGTCCTGCAATCCCTTATTTATCGTTACGCGGCAGGTTGTTTTTTGGATCACAGAAGTTGATCTTTTTGCTTAAGCGGCGCAAACAGCCTCAAGTATCCCCTCCGGCACCAACTCGCCCCGCTCAGGGTCTGCGAGTATATTGTAGCGTGAGAGAAACGCGCACGGCCCAGCGGCAATCAAGCGCGCCACTTCCGCCTCCCCTTCCCGCTGAAGAAGTCTGTATGTGATGATAGCACCCGGCACCGCCAGCCACTTTTGCCAGTAGGGAACGCCCGCATGCCCACGGAATATCAACTGCTCTTGCTCGTCCGCTGTTTCAGCCGACAGCACACCGGGCACCTTTTCCTGCAGCAGGCTGAATATCTTCGCTGTGCGGTCATGCCAGTCCTGATACGTGATTTTGGGCACCAGCCGGCGCCGCATGGAATAATAGTGCCCAACGCCCTCGTTCACCATCTGATAGGCGATACGGCGCAGCGGGTCGCCTGAATGGAATTCGGCCTGAAACTGTTCTGGATAAGCGTTTTTGAACCCGACATGCCAAAACTCATGCATCAAAAGATGCGGCAGGAAATCTGCAGTGACATTGCCAACATCGATGAACAGCTCGGTTTTACCGTCAAAAACAAAACCATAGCCATCAGACGGTGTGCCGCAGACAAAGTGCATTTTGAAATCAGGCGGTATCGCACCATCCGGCAGCAGTATTTTGGGCGCATGTGCCCGCTCGACCAGCGCGTCCAGGTTTGCTTCCACAAACGCCACGGTCTCAGCGACGCGTTCGGCCTTTGCGGCAAGGTCCGTATTGGGTGAAAAGTCTGCACCAAACCCCTGCTTCAACTTATCCATCACAGGATGGTTCAAAAGTGCCCTCTTGCTTTCTGGCGCTGCAGTGTCGCTTGCCAGATCGCTGCATACAGAAAGCAAGCTTTTGTCAACGTCGGCCGCAGTTGCAGGTGCACTGAAGTGCATGAGCGCTGCGCAGGCCAGAATTTTGGTCGCGTTATTCATCGCTCTGTAACTAACAGGCGCGCCGCCAGGCCGATAAACACGAGACCGGCAATTCGGTTAATCACCAATTGCGCACGCGGCGAGCGCTTCAGCGCCGCACCAAGCCATCCGGCAGCCATGGCAACACTGGAGAACACCACAAGTGTCACAATAAAGAAAACAAGCGCGAGCGTAAGCATCTGGCCGGTTGCACCGCCAAGGTTGGGGTCAACAAACTGCGGCAGGAACGCCAGGAAAAATATCGAAACCTTCGGATTGGTAGCATTCATAATGATGCCTCGCCTGTAGTAGGCCAAAAGCCCGAGCCCGGCATCCTCCCCGCCAATGTCTTCTGCTTTTGCCCTAAGCGCGCCCCAGGCAAGATAAAGCAGATACCCTGCCCCCACGAGCTTCAGCACCGTGAAGGCAACCGGCGACACCTGGATAAGGGCCGCAAGCCCCAACACCACCGCAGCCGTGTGCACAATAAGCCCGGTCGCGAGCCCAAAGGTAACTGCAACACCCGCGCGCGGGCCGTTCATCGCGCTTTGGGTCAGCACAAAAATATTGTCCGGCCCCGGCGCAAACGCCAGCACAACAGACGCGACAGTGAAGGCGATAATCGTTTCAATTGGCATTGGTTTCCCCTTTCCCTACCCATAACCGAGGGCTGATCAATGGCCAATAAAAAAGGCAGCCCAATAAAAAAGGCAGCCTGGGGGAGGCTGCCTTTTGAGGCCCGGAGGGAATATTGGGAGGGGAACCGGGCCCAAACTCTAAACAATTGGGAGGTGTTTTAATCCGGTCGGATTAGCTGATGTTGCCCGCCGCCCAGAATTTCGAATAGCGCTCACAGTGGATTACGAATGATTTGTATGCGCTCAGGTCTAGGCCTTCAGGCAGCTTGTATTCCTGCGCACCCTTGTGGCTCGTCAGTTCGGCAACAAACAGACCTTCAGCTGCGTTGTCATCGTCCACGCTGCCTGCATCCGCAGTATGCAGGAAGATTTTCAGATCTGGCGCCTTGCGTGCCTTGAAGTCGTCTGACAGCACGGCATAAACACCGTCTTCGCGGGTTTCCAGGGTCCAGGTGCCTTTGGTTTTCATTGCAACGTTTGAAAAACCGCCAGTGGCAACTGTATCTGCGGCGAAAGCCGCGTCAGCGGCTGCTGTGCCGATGATGATGCCCAGCATCACCATGAATGGTTTTAAAATGGCTTTCATAATGCCCTCGCTCAAATTTTTGTCTTCATTTTCAGGTGGGCGTTTGCCCTAGCACAACCGACATGTGGGAACGCCCGCAAAAATTACGAGTAAACCATGGTTAACGAGGTTGTGATCAGCGGGTGAAAGGGGGCGGCATCAGCCGCCCACCAAAGTTACGCCGCGCGGTAAAAGCGTTTGCGCGGGCTATAGTTCAGTGCGTCCCGCTCGCCGTAGCGAAACAGCATGAACAGGTCATCATCACCGTCATAATCATAAAAGTCCGGGTCCATATGCAGGCGGAAGCCACCTGAGAACATGAATACAAAACAGTCGTCCTTTTCGTCATGCTCGATGTCGACAAGCGTTTCACCGTTCAGCATTTCAAGGACAGCACCCGCAAGCGCATTATCGCTTTCGCGCCGCCACAGGATGCGACTGTCTGCTTTATAAAGGTCCCAGTCGCACATATAGACCCACAGGTGCCACTCAAACTGGGCTTCCTGTGTGATGACGTCTCGGCCTTGCTCGGCACCTAGGTCAAAGGTGATATAACCCCCAAACCCGCGGCGCGCGCGCGAAACGGTAAGCGGCAAGGCCGCTCTGAACTCTTTAAATCTGTCAATCCCGGGTGCTGCGCCGGGAAGGTAAACTACCGCTGACATTTTTCTTTCCTTTGTTGGATGCTTTTTTGGGACCCTGCATCCAACGCGCATTTCTATCTTATCATATAGGGCCGTTTTGTGACAGGAAACAGAGTGTTCACCATATTCTCGCGGCCTTTTGATACTGGGCGGTGGAGCTAACGCCGCCCGTCTCAGATCGCCTGTGCAAGCCCGGCTTGCACCCTGTTTCCTGTTCCCTGTCTTCGTGTCGGCTTAGGCCTGTTGGCTCATACCGTCGCTGTCGGACCGGGAAATGATTTGCGCGGTCGCTTATCGCCGCGCCTGAATGTTTGCCTCCAGCGCCTTGATCAAATTGTCTCGGCGGGCTGCCGCCTGGTGGCGGGCACCCATTCCGTCCAGAAGGGCGTAAAACTCTACGCTCACATCCTGGGCTGGGGCCCGCCACCGGGCGGCGTCGCGCGGCACACGGGGAGACACCGCGCGCTGGGGGAAATTCTTCTCTGCTGACCGCACAGCTGGTTTTGTCACCTGCGCTTTCAACCGTTGCCACCAAAGGGCCACCGCCGCAGTCGACCTAACATGTTTTCGTTTGGTCTTAGGCAGCATGACCTGACCCTGAACACACGCATTGTCCAGCATGGCAAACAGCGTTTGCATCTGGTTACGGTCGTAGGGGCTATCAAGCATTGTCTGTCTCATTGCTCTGCCTTTCATTCTGCCAATTGGCGGTGCCACAAAAGTGGCTGTTCAACACAAAAAACCCTCCGGGACTTGGGTCCGGGAGGGGGGCGAAATATCTGATTTTCAGATTATATGATCAGGTCGATCGCTGGCCCGCTCCCCGGACATGGCAAATGGCATTAACGCCGCGCACAAACGTTTGTGCCTGCAGCGAGCCAGTTGGTTTATATGTCCAAAGGTTGGTCATCTATCGTTTTCCAAATCGTTTGCCGCCCCAAACGCACCACGCGCCTGATCACGACAAGCGCAGAGTCATACAATGATTTCACAAGCTGTCAACAGCCTTCATGAAAATTTCAAAAAACAGGGCGGAAACGCATCAAAGAGATTTTGGTTGGTACGGCTTCAGCCCAAAACCAAATATTTTAGGCCTTTGCCTTGTTCCGGCTTCCCAGTTTCAAGCGCCCGTCTGTGACCAGAAGCCCAAACAAAATCAGCGCCATGCCCGCCACTTGCGCCATCGACAAACTCTCCCCCAGTAACAGCACGCCCGACACCACCGCAAAGGGTGGAATGGTCAGTGTAATCAGCGATGTGTTGGTCGCGCCCGCCGTGGCGATTAGTCGAAAATAAATGAGGTAAGCGACCGAAGAACAGAACAACCCGAGGGCAATCAGCGACGCCCACCCAGCCAAAGATACACTAATACCCCAGGGGTTTTCGACCAGGGTTGTCAGCGGCAAGGCAACAACGGCGGCCGCTGCGCTTTGGCCAAACGCCACGAACAGCGGGCTCAGGTTCCAGGCGGCGAACCGGCGCGCGATCAGGGCAGCCACGGCATAAGAAAACGGCGCACCAAGAATAGCGATTTTCGCGAAGTTTGAGCCCGAGCTGAAGTCGATGCCGTACTCGCCAACAATTACAGCCACACCAGCAATTCCAATAAGCACGCCAACCAGTTTGTTGAAGGTGATTTTTTCATCAAGCGTGAAATAGTGCGCAAGAATAACCGTAAAAAGCGGCATGGTGGCATTCAGGATCGACGCAAGCGATGCACTCATATGCGTTTGACCCCAAACCAGTACCGAAAAGGGAATGACGTTGTTCAGGATGCCAAGCACCATGAAGGCACCCACAAGCTTAAACGGTGCCACGTGATCCCGGGACGGAAAACCAACGCCCGCTACCAGCATCATACAATAAAGCCCAATCGCCCCGATAGTGACGCGAGCTGTCATGATGGCAAGTGGAGGCAGCTCCTCCAGCGCAATTTCAGTCAGTAGAAACCAGCCGGCCCAAATGACCGAAAGGATCATCAGCATTAGCCAGCTTTTGCTGTCCATGGTTGGCGTTGGTGCCATGTTTTCTCTCCGCTTTGCTGTGGCGGCAACTTAGCGGCGCGGAGCATACAATGCACGCTGTTTTCGGACCGTGCAGGGAAGGAAAAAGCCCCGATGCATGCACCGGGGCTCTGGTTTTTTACCCGAACTTGGGCCTGTCTGATTGCTTAGGCGCGAATGCGGCCCACAAACTCATTCGACTTTTCGCTGAGCGACGTGGTTTGGGCCGACAGCGCTGAAACGGCATTTGCCGTCATCGAGGATACTTCGTCCACTTTGTCAGTCATCGCTTGCAAGTTCTGCACTGCTTGAGACGCTTCAACCGTTTCACCCGCTGCCGTTTGCGCCGCGCGGGCGATCTCTTCAGTAGCAGCTGACTGCTCCTCAACGGCAGCAGCGATACCGGCAGAGTTCTCGCCAATTTCACCAATGACACGCACGATGTTTTTGTTCACCTCGACCGCGTCGTTGGTCGCTTCGCGAATACCCGCGAGCAATCGGCTGATTTCCTCTGTTGCACCCGCGGACTGATTAGCGAGTGATTTCACCTCACTCGCTACTACCGCGAAGCCTTTACCGGCGTCACCGGCGCGCGCGGCTTCAATCGTTGCGTTCAGGGCAAGCAGGTTGGTTTGCTCTGCAATTTCATTGATCATGGTCAGCACGTCATTAATTTTGTCGGCGCGCTCAGCCAGTTCTTTGATGCGGGCCTCAGATGTGCCGGCTTCGGACCGCGCTTGCTCCACAACTTCGGTGCTCTTGTTCACCTGGCGGGCAATTTCAGCGACAGAAGCTGACATCTCTTCAGCGCTTGAAGCAACCGAGCTCACGTTTTGTGACACATTGCCGGTCGCATTGGTTGCCACCTTCATGGCGCTGCCACTTTCAGCTGAAATCGATTGCAGCGCATCTGCCTCGGCCTGAAGGCCTTGGCTTACTTCTGCAAGCTCACTGACCGATACCTGAAGGGAGCTTTCAAATTCAGCCGCCAGATCTTCGCGCGCCTGTTGTTGGCGTTCCTGCTGGTCGGAGATCTGCTGGGCAGCTTCTTCTTCTGCACGCTCTTTGTCGGCGTCTGCTGCCTCCTGTTTGGCAAGTGCTGCTTCGGCATCTGCCTGACACTGCGCGGCAGATGCTGCTTCTGCTTTGGCCATTTCAGCGAGCTCTTTGGCCTGTTTTTCGGCCTCGTCAGCCTGCGTAAGCGTACTGGCAAGCTTTCCTGTCGCCCAATAGAGAACAGCGGCCTCAAGCACCACGATGACGGCATGCAAGACAACACGAAGAAAGTCTGCCCCTTCCGGGAAAACCCAGGTGGGCACCGCAAAGTTGAACAAAAGGTGGTGCAATGCTGTTACCACCGTTGCAACCAGAATGCTTTTGGGGTCACAGAAAGCCGAGATCACGGCCAACATGGCAAAGAAATACATGTGGGCATCAATTTGCCAGGGGTGACCGCGAAAGATGAATACAAAAAATGCTGCCATGAAAATCGCAGAAGCACTTGCAACATAGCGGTGCGTATCGCCCTCGCCGCTCGTGAACAGAATGATGGTGGGTACGGCCGCAACAATCGCAAGCACGATCAGCGTGACCAAAAGCGATTCTGCGCCGATCACTGCCCCCAAAATACCAAGTACGGGGATGTGGGCCAGCAGGGCATAGCTTATGCCTTTGGCGGCGGATGATTGAATGTCGGTTAGCGTCGTCATAGTTTGTTACTCCGGAAACCGGTGCTTGCACTCGCGCCGCCGCAGCTCGCCAAGTTAGCTGCGTTCAGCACCAGAAAGGCACCCTTTCGATACAGTTGCTCCACAATGGCGTCGCCTTCCCCACCAGGCACCGCGATCACATATCCATTTCGGCCAACTTTGCTGAGCAAACGCACATCACTGTTCGCCGTAATAGAAAAATACTGTGCATCCGTTAACTGGGATGCAGTCGTACCCTCCGCGTGCGCGGCAGGTACAATTACAAGCAGTTTGTCAGAGTTGTGCGGCCAAAGCATAAGGACAAGCAGGGCAACAAGAGTTGCCCCGATATAAATGGTCAAAAAACGTAATGAAGTCGGCATCGACTATGGTCCTTCGCTCGCCGCACCCCTGAGGCTTGCTGGTCCAATTTCGACCCTGGGTCTTTACATTTGGTTAAATTGATCCGGAATCAGAACAATTTTATCTATTGACGACAAATCAGCGGAATACGGGGCCGACCTCCGGAACATACCGACTTGAAAAAACAATTATAAATTGTGCCTTCAACCATTGCTTTTAGCAAAGCAAGGCGACTCGATTGCAATTCGATGAAAAGGTGGCCCCGCACGCTCTCTGGGTACCTGGGGGGAAGAGAGCGTGCGGAAGCCGGGAACCGGAAAAACCCCAGATTGGATGAGAAGGGTTCCGGCCCTGCCCCTGGTCGCGCCAGCCAATGTGTAGCGCCAGGAGCGGCAAAAGGACAAAAACACCACGACACCAACAGATCGGTCTTCACTCAAAACTAACTCGCATTTTGGGGTGCGAATTTTTACGAACCACTGCTGTTACTCAAGACAGGGATGCAAGAGGAAATGGGGTCACACAACCTCCATGCACGCGGTATTTTCTTGATGTCCTTTCACCATTCAATTTTTGATACGTCGCAGCGGCGATGAACCTGCGCACAATTATGCAAATTCGCCTCGCTGGACGCGTCCAATCTCATATGGGAAGTTTGTACAACCTTGTCTGCTTTTTTTGTACAAAAATGTCCAAAATCAAGCCAACGTGACCCCGGGAGGGATTTTCGTGAGGCGACATCACACAAGTGTGATCATTGATCTAAAAGGCAAATTTCCTCGCTTCAACTTGTGCGGTGAACGGTTCATCGAATAAGAAACCAATTTGGTGCGAAAACTGGCACACAGCCCGAAGTGTAATCTTATAACATCAACTAACAAGCAATTGACGCCGCGTCAGCTCCACTATAAGAGCGGGCGCAGGGACCGGTTAACACCGACTCCAGTTAAGAGCTTTCAACCTTCAGCCGTGTTCAAAGGACTGAAGGATTAGTCTGGTAGAAATATGCGACAGCAGTATAGAGATATGACCGATGGGGGAAGCGGTCTGAACCTCTCCCACACCCGACCTACACGACTTGTAGGCGCACTTACTTGCGCCGTCAGTTTGCTTGCTCTTAGCACTCATGCCGCCCTTGCTGCGGAAGACGAACAAGACATTCAAACGAGTACCGAACAAGGCCGCGCCAGCTCGCGCACGGTGTATGATTCAGACTATTTTGATCAGTTCCTGCCACAAAATGCGCTGGAGATGGTGCAGCGCCTGCCTGGCTTTAACTTCGACGCGGGCAGCGATGCGCGCGGGTTCGGTGGTACGGCTGGCAACGTCCTTTTGGACGGCGCACGTCCCGGCTCAAAAAACAGTTTGGACGACGTGCTGCGGCGCATACCAGCCGCCCAGGTTGCACGCATTGAAGTGCTGCGCGGCGGCGTTGGCGCCAGTGATACACAGGGCCAGACAGTGGTAGCAAACGTAATCCGCATTGAAGGCGCAAGCACGGGTACGTCTGTGGTGCGTCTGGTGCGAAAAAATGACGGCTCTATCCGCCCGCAAACGGAAACATCCTATTCCACCACCATCGATGGCTGGGAGACGAGTTCCAAACTAGATGCAGCCCTGCGCCGTCAACCGCGCGATATTTCGTTCCGGAACTTCGACGAAAACAATGATTTGGTCGCCAGCGGCGAAGAAGAGCGCCCGGAGAATTTTAAATGGCTTTGGTATACGGGCGAGGCCAGCAAAGACCTGTTTGGTGGCAAGCTTGTTCTGAATACTGTTCTGGGCGTCGATACTTTTGATGCTCTCTCGTCCCGCGATGTATTTGACGGTGGCCTGCCCGACAGCACACCAGAAGGCCTTGTTCTGATTGATGTGAACCGGGACTATTATGAAGCGTCGCTAGGTGCTGACTGGACAAAAACAACATCAAAAGACTGGAAGATCCGTCTTCTCAGTTTCACGGAAATGAGCTGGCGGGACTTTGTCAGTCAGTTTATCGATCAAACACCACGTGGCAACCAGGTGTTCCGCAGTGACTTTGATAATTCACAGGACCGGCTCGAGAGCATTTTCCGCGGGACTTATGGCAAAGTGGGCTCATCGAAGCTGAAGCCAGAGTTTGGCGCTGAAGTTGCCTACAACCAGCTTGAAAGTGCGTTTGACCTGTTTCAAGAGGACGAGAACGGCGTTGTGGAATTGGACGTTCCATCCGCAAACGCAAAAGTGTCCGAAATTCGGGCAGAAGCGTTCACGAACCTGGTTTGGAATGCAAATGCAAAACTGACCATTGATGGGGGCCTGACGTGGGAGATTTCCCGCATCAAAGTAACTGGCGACAGTGAAAACACTCAGACGTTCAAGTTCCTGAAACCGGCAGCCAACATCACCTATAACTGGAAAGACAATCTGCAGCTGCAGCTACGTGCAAGCCGCACGGTTGGCCAGCTGAATTTTGAAGATTTTGCAGCCTCCAACGACATTACCGACGAGCGCGTGCTGGCCGGAAACCCGCAACTTAGCCCAGACCAGACCTGGCGGCTTGAGGGTTCAGTGGACTGGCGCTTCAACAGTAAGGGTTCATTGGTTGTTGCGCTGTTTCACGAATGGCGACAGGACGTACTTGAGCAAATCCTGCTGCCTTCAGGTGGTGCTGGCCTTGGCAACGCCGGCAACGCAACCTTTTACGGTATCGAGGCGGATATGATCCTGCCGCTGGATTTCATCATCCCCGGCGGTCGGCTTGAGGCCGGGTATCGTTTGCGGGAAAGCAGCCTGTTTGATCCCATCATTGGTCGTGACCGCCGATTAAGCGACATCACCAAACAGTTTATTAGCGCAGAGTTCCGCCATGATATCGTATCTGAGCGCTTCAGCTGGGGCGTGCAGATGGATGGCGGGTTTGAAGAGCCCAACTTCTTTGTGTCTGAGCAGTTGGACTTCGAAGGTCCTTACCGTTTTAACTTCTACGCGGAAACGACACGCTATTTTGGGGTGAAAATGCGCCTTGAATGGAACCGCTTTACCGGTAATGCATTTGACCGTGATCGCTCATTCTTCGATCCGGACCGGGGTGGTGCGTTTATAGGCCGCGAGCTGCAGACAAGGGATTTTGGCAACACCATTCGATTTGAAGTCACCAGCCAGTTCTAGAAGCCCATCCAAGCATTGACATTTTTGCCCGATACGACCAAATCTAGTCATTGTTGCTAGCGCGGCTATGGGGGGGACTACGGACGGATGAGTGCAGATCAAAACGGCAAGAAAACTTGTTGTGTTTCTGTTGGGGGCGGCATTGCTCGCCTCCTGTGCGATCACGCCTGCTGAACGTGCTATTGAGGGCGCGCCAGCCCACCATACAACGCGCGGGTTCAAAAACCTCTATATCGAAGAGCCGAACAAATCCTTCTTTTCCTTCATTCGCATGCGCCTGTTTGGGGGCCACCCGTGGGCGGACCACGAAAAAACGGCAGGCAAAGTGCCATTTCAGATGCTGGAATTGGACAAGGTCCAGAACCCGCCACTTAACCAGTTGCAAGTCAGTTGGCTGGGCCATTCCACGTTTCTGATCCAGTATCGCGGCATCAATATTCTCACTGACCCGATCTTTTCGGACAGGGCGTCGCCCGCCAGCTTTGCTGGCCCAAAACGCTACACACCGCATGTGGTTGATTATGCCGACCTGCCCCGAATTGATTACGTGGTGATCAGCCATAACCACTATGACCATTTGGATGACACAGCTGTTGAACTATTGGGCGATGGGCCTGAATATATGGTGCCACTGGGCCTGAAAGATTGGTTCCTTGGCCGGGGCGTTTCAGAAGACCAGGTACATGTGTTTGATTGGTGGCAGAACCATCAGGCAAGTATTTCACAGCAAATCCGCTTCACGGCTCAGCCATCGCAGCATTGGTCTGCGCGCGGGCTGTTTGACCGGCGCGCCACATTGTGGGCCAGTTGGCGTATAGAGATTGAAGACCATAGCATCTGGTTTGCCGGTGACACGGGCTATAATGATCGCCTGTTCAAGGAAATTGGTGCTGAAGCCGGGCCGGTTGACTTGGCCCTTATCCCCATTGGGGCCTATGACCCGCGCGTTTTCATGCAAACCTATCATGTTGACCCCGACGAAGCTGTCGCCATTCACAAGGACATTGGCGCCGCCCAAAGTATCGGCATGCACTGGGGCACCTATCCGCTAACCGCGGAAGAGCCGATGGATCCACCGCGCCGCCTTAAAGAGGCGCGCGAACGTGAAGGTTTGCCGGAATCAGAATTCCGCGCACTTGACCTTGGGCAGACAGTTTTGATCGAAAAAACAGTCAGCTCAGATACGCCTGATATGCAATGAATTGCCACGATCCTGCGGGTTTATTTTTGGCCCTTTTCCCACCAGGCATGCATGGCATGGAACATGTCGGTAAGGTCAAGCGCCCGCTGCGTGGCGGTATATTCCACGCGGGGCGGCACTTCCGGGTACACTTTGCGCGCCACAAGGCCGTCCCTTTCCAGCGCGCGCAGCTGCTGGGTCAGCATGGTCTGCGTTACGCCCTCAATCGCCCGCTTTAGCTCACTGAACCGTTTGGTGCCCCGGAAAATCAATACTTGCAAAATAATGAGTTTCCATTTGCCACCAATCAAGCCCGCGATATCCGGCATCGGGCAATTCCATTCTTCTTCGTTGTTAGTCATGTTGCCCTCCATTATCCGGCCGGTATCCATTGATTTTTCACAATAGTATGTTTTTTGCTACTATATACGAAATTTCTGCCTACTTGCCAAATTACACTGAAAAAGCAAGCTTCTACCTCATCGATTCAGTGAGGAATAAATCAATGACAATTACCGTACATGCGGTTTCAGGCGCGCCAAGAGCATGGCGTGTTCTGTTAGGCCTGACATTCAAAGGTCTTGAATATGACATCAAATATCTGGAGGCATCAAAAGGGGAGCACAAGTCCCCCGAGTTCTTAAAGCTAAACCCACGCGGCACTGTCCCTGTTCTGGTGGACGGTGACACTGTTGTCCGAGACTCGATTGGTGCGCTCGCCTGGCTTGATCGCGCTTATCCGGAAACCCCCTTGTTTGGCCATACTTCGCGGGATGCTGCCGCAACTTGGCAAACAACTCTGGAATGCGGCGATTACCTGCGTGATGCGGCAAACTCGCTTTTGTTTCCTATTCTGGTTCAGAACCGGGAGCTACCTGAGGATGGCTCAGACGAGCGAGCTACCCTGAACCAGGCAGCTGACAGCATGCAACACGAACTGTTCTTCCTTGAAAAGCTGCTGGAGGGCCGTCAATTCCTGTCTGGTAATAGGCCAAGCGCATCTGACGCCGTTGCCTTCCCCGAGGTTCGCATACTGGAGCGCGCCATCGACAGGAAACCCGAAACGCTTGACGCCCTTGGTTTTGCAAATTTCGCGCAAAAATACCCTTTAATCTCATCCTGGAAAACAAGAGTTAGCTCCCTCCCCGGATTTGAAAAAACCATGCCGCGCCACTGGTGACGTCGCAATGCAGGAGAATACAAAAATGACCGACTATTCAAAAACCATCACAACGTCAGCGTCTGCCGAAATAGCCTACCGCGCCCTCACAACGGGATTTGAACACTGGTGGACCAAGCCGGAAGGACTGCTGGAAAAAGTTGGCGACCGGGCGAAATTTGGTTTTCCACCCGGCGTTTCCTACTGGACCTTCGAGGCCACCAAACTGAGCCCTGATGCTTTTGTTGAAATGAAGTGCGTTGAAGCGTTGCACAAACATGAAGGCCAGCCGGAAGCGATTGAAACCGAATGGTTGGGCACGCGCGTGACGTTTCAAATCGAAGAAACAGCGACGGGCTCTTCAATAAGCATGCACCACATAGGCCTGAAGCAAAGCCTGTTGTGCTTTGACATCTGTACAGCCGGGTGGGATCATTTTTTTGGCGGCAGTTTAAAAGCCTATCTGGACACTGGCACAGGCATGCCGCACCGCGCCGGGTAGGCGTTATTCCCCTTCCCAACTGAGCGCGGGGTAGCTTGGAAACGCGAGCGGTTCACTGATGCCTTCGGCAGCCAGCTGCTCCGCTTGCGCGCGCAGCGCCAGCAAGTCATCGGTTAGCTGGTAACGGAAGTTTCTCACCTCGCGCCACAGGTCTTCAAACCCTTCGGGATAGTCTGGCTCCATCGCGAGCTGCGGGCCGATAAGGTCGTAACCCGTGACAAGACGGGCTGCTTCCCGGCCTTCAAACGCATCAATGCTGTCATAATATGCCTTTAGGATCGCGCCGGGCGCTGGCGCAGGCGCCCGTGCAGTTTCCGCCTCACGGGTAAAATACGCCCGCGTGTCAGGGTAGCTAATGCTGTCCGCATTGCGCCACTGGTGCATGGTACGACTGTTCGTAAGCCGCTCCGTTTCAGGGTCAATAATCATCACGGTCGGTGTCGCGTAAATGGATGGCATGCCAAAGCGCTGGTTAACCGCTCGCGCGTCAGACAGGAAGCCCACATCCACGTACAAGACTTCGTATTTGTCTTCGATTACTTCGCCCACGTCTTCGCTGCGGAAACGGGTGGCGAGCCCCCTGCTGTCATGGCACCAGGTTGCCCCATAACAATGAGCGCCAGCTTGCCGTTCGCGCGCGCGCTGGCAAGCGTTGCATCCACTTCTGCCATCACATTTTCTGAAGGTAAGTAAGGGCTGTCGAAGCCCTCTTCTTCGCTTGCGCTGGCGTGTTGAACGCCCAAAAAGCTAAAGGCGATGATGATCGCCAAACATGTTTGCCAAACTGACTGACCCAAAACCCGTGACATAATAAAGCACCCCATAGTTTGCTTGGGCGCAGCCTAGCGACGGCCGCACCCAAGCGCAAGCGGATGCGGTATTATGCCGCCTGTTGGGCCGTGATTTCCGCGATGAACTGCTGCAGTTTCATCATCGCGGGCGCACCGTTGTTTTTCATGGTCATAAGAATTTCCATGTTTTCCGGGTCGCTGGTGTCTGCGTCCTGCACAAGGCGCGTGAAGCCATCCAGGCGGTTGTCTTTGATCCAGGCACGCAGCTCTTTGTCTTGTGACCAGCGCATCTGGTTCATCATCAGGCCGGCCGTACAGATGATCCAGTCTGTATTATGGTTTGGTAGCGGAACCACAGTGCACAGGTCGTTTTTCTCGCGCTCGGTTTCATAGTGGGCTTCAACATATGCCGCAAACGAACCCGAGAAAACAGGCTGGATGGTGCGAACGGTCTGGATCGTGATCAGATTGCCGTCAAACACTGGATACTGTTCCGTGACCGGCACGGCACGCGCCGAACAATCCACATAAAGGGCGTCCTTGTCAGTTGGCATGGTGCCCTTCTCGAACTGGATTTCGTCTTGAGAAATGTGTGTTACCCGGCCCAGGCGAATAACGTTTTTCACACGCCGCAACTGTTCCATTTCCGGCATGCTGATGGTGGCCCCGTGATACATTTCTGGCTTAACGCCCTGGTCAATGCGCACAAGGCAGTTGGCCGCCTCAAGGCGATTGAACAAATCGTCAATCGACTCTGATTTGGCGATACATTCCATCTGGCGGGCCTGTGCGCCAATCGTGGCTTTAAAAAACTCTGCAGCAGGCTGCGTATTTTCACGCGGGATAAGCCAGCCATCACGTGGCATGATCCATTTGATCATGTCTGGATCCACGCCCTTTTCAAGAAGCCAGAGGATGGCATCAATGCCGGTTTTGCCGCCACCTACGATCACATAAGCCGATGGAATATCATGAATGTTTGGCAGGGCATTCAGCGGCACACGGGTGAGGCCCTCATCAATGGTATAGCTCGGTGTGTGCGTTGAGGGCACCGAAGTTTTAAAGTAAGTTGCGTCAACGACCTTTTTCTTCACGTCAACTTCATACGTGTCGCCAGAACTGATGCCGCGAAACTTTCCGTCGCCTTCATAGTCGCACATCGGGAAATACTGTACCCGGCCGGTTGGCAGGAAGGTGTGCTTCATTACCTGATCAAAATAGGCACTAACCTCAGGGCCCGATGCCAGCTCCATCAAGCCCTTGTTAAGGCCCACTTCGTCCTTAAGGCCTGTGCCAAGCGGCTTTGAGCTAACGCCGTAGAACGCTGACGGCTGGTGCAGGTTCACAAAACTGTAGGCATCATTCCAGTGGCCACCCGGCATATGGTGGCGATCCACCATAATGATGGTGGCGTCTTTGTTTTCTGTCAGCATCGTGTCCGCAAACGCCATACCCACGGCACCCGTGCCAACGACCAGATAATCTGCTTCAAGTTTGTGGTGTGCCATCGCACCCTCCTGAATATCTATTGTTTATTCCGCTTTGCCTTATTTGGCCTTGTGCGGACCCTATGCATGGAATTGGACAAACTATGGGCAATCCGATATAGCTATGCATAACACTGTTATGCTTGACATATATAACACTGTTATGTTTGTCAAGAGTTGCTGAACGGAGTGTGACAGAACGTGCCAAAAGACGGTTCCATGAGCGAAAGCAAAAAGAAGATTCTTGAGGCTGCCTCTGATCTTTTTCTGGAGGGTGGTGCAAAGGCTATGAGCGTGCGGGCCATTGCCGCAAAAGCAGGCGTTTCCACCATCGGCATCTACAGCCATTTCAATGGCAAGCAGGGCATTCTGGACACGCTTTTCATTGAGGCAACAGATATGGTTTCTGCCGCGATGGATGCTGGTAACGGTGCCACAACACCCAAAGCAGCCATGATGGCAAACGCTGAAGCCTACCTTGATATGGCTGAGCAGCACTATGCCCATTACCGGCTGTTTTTTGGCGAGAGCGACCCGGACTATACACCGTCAGAGGAAGCGCAGGAATTGGCACAAGCGGCATTCAAGAAACTGCGCAACCATGCCGCCAAGTTGCACCCCGTGGGCGCGCCCGGCCAGGAAATTCAGGAAACTGCCATTACATTCTGGGCGCTCTTGCACGGCTTTGTCGGCCTTACCCGCCATATGGGCGCGACCCGCGCCGGTGTGGATGACTGGCGCGCACTGATTATGCGCACGGTTGAAGAGCGGCTGGATAGCTATCTCAACACCCCCCAATAAATCGATGTACACTAAGCTGGTAAGTTTATCCTGGGTCTTTTAGCTGCTGAGCACTTTCCAACTGTCTCATTTTTGCGGTCAGCTCTTCCAAGCTTGCCTGCAACTGCTGAAGCTCAGTTTTTTTTGTTATTGTTCCGATACTGCCATTGCCGCCGTTGGAGCGCAATTGCTGCACAAGCAACGGGAGTGTTTGCGTACAAAGTGCTCGGCCTTCTTCCAAACCCTTCTCTTTGCCTGCATTAAACCCGGCCGCAAAAGCTTCTTTTATTTTCCCACTCTCCTGTCCAATGGCGGGCTGGCAAACTGCCAATGGAAATGAAAGAGCCGCAACTAAAAAATACCTAACTTTCATCTTTTTGTTCCTTCATATTGTCGAGGAAACTCTGGTAGGCACCTTCCATTTCAGCTTCAACCGGGTTCACTAGGTCCGTGGAAACTGTTGCGGAGCCTTTGACACCCGAAACATATATTGCACCCTCGCTCACCTGTACCTGACTTGCCAAAAAATACGGAACGGCAAGCGCCAACAGACCAAGCCCGGCGAATATTATCCCTGGTGACGATGATATCAGCTGGACTTTGAATGCCGCTGCATCTGCACTTAAGTCGCTAACAGAAGTTTCTATCCTTGAGACGATGAATATGCTGCCAAAAACCACCATGATACCTCCAAAGATGGCAGCATTGACGCTCAGCAGGATACGGCCCGAAACGGCTTCTCTGGCGCGGTGATTTCTAGTTTCGATAGCCAGTCGTTCCAGCGCAATCAGCTGATTAAATTGTGTTGCCTTATCACTGGCTTCCGGATCAATGGAAACCGACTGAAATTGAGGTGCTTCCCCTATACGCCCGAACACGTCTTCTATCTTACCTGACGTTCTATACAGAGAGTAAAATCCACTCACCAAAATAACAGAGACAAGAACGCCCCATCTTATCCATTCGCCCTTGGTCTTTTTTTGAGGGGCTGGCGGGCCACCTGTTGTACTCACGATTTTCTCCCATATAGGTCAGAGTTATTCCCGACGCTAAAACAGATAAGCTGAACAGGATGTGACGACGGTCACACACCCATCCATTCGCCTTTTTTCTAGATGCCTTCGATGAGCTGGTTCAGACCGCCATAAACAGCGCACCTGCTAATCAAAAAATATGTGAAAGGGACATCCCTAGTCGGGCATTCGAGCGCACAGCCACTCAATCTGTTTGATACCCGCAAGGCGGGCAAAGCGGGCAAGCTCAGCGTCAAACTTGTTCGCGCGCGCATCAGTCCATTTCACGCCCGGTTCGCGCCAGAGTTTATGCACTGTCATCACGCCCGTGGCGCGGTCAGCTTTAATTTCCGTTCTGCCAACAAAACGGTCCCCCTCCAGGAGCGGATAAACATAGTATCCCCACTGTCGGTCCTTGGCTGGAACAAACATCTCGTTCACATACTCAAACCCAAACAGGCGCTTCAAGCGTGGGCGTTCCCGGATCGCCGGGTCAAACGGGTTGATGATACGCAGGCGACTTGTCGCCTTTGGCGCAGCCTCAAGGCGCGCATCAATATCTTTGTGCGCAAACGCCGCGCTCCAGCTGCCATCCGCGGCTTGCAGTTCAACGGGCACCAGCTCTGCCTCATTGGCGGCGATCCAGTCTTTGGCTTCCTTCGCGCTTACTGCATCCCAAAAGCGCTGTATTTCGCCTTGCGTCGCAAACGTAAGGCGGTCAATCGCCGCACGGCAAAGCCAGTTAATTTGCGCCACGTCAGCCACTTCATGCTGATAATGGTGGGCAGGGACCACGCGCTCGGCAAGGTCATAATATTTGATGAAGTTTTCCCGGTGGCAGGTTGTCAGTTCGCCCGCGTACCACAACATATCCAGCGCCTTTTTATGCGGAGGGCGGGACCACATTTCTTTTTCACCCTCGACCTTTGTATCAAAGTCTTTGGTACACAGCGCGCCGTGGGTGCGAACACGCTCCCGAACATGCTTAATGTCTGCCTCCGATACACCCTTGGCAAACCATTTGGCGGTGGCGTGCTCCATACGGCCAAATTGGCGTCGCCAATAGGGGTAAAACTCCATCGGCAGCACACTTGCATCATGCGTGAAATGCTCAAAAATCGCGCGCTCATCCTTCAGAAGCTTGCCAAGCATTGGTTCGCGGTAATTCTGGTTGCGCGACCATAAAATGTGATGGTGCGCGCGCGTCACATTTCGGATGGTGTCCAGTTGCACGAAACCCAGCGAAACGATGATGCGCATGACATCAAGCGGCCCTGTAGGGTTGTCTGCAAGACCCTGCCCCGCCAGCCACAGGCGGCGCGCATCTTTATTCGCAATCTTCACGCCTGACTGCGCCTTTGCTTGAAGGCAATACCAGCGCCAATCAACGCAATAATTGCACCTGGAATGAACAGTGCGAGCTTCAGGGGTGTCAGAATGCTCTTGAGATGGAGCAGGCTGTCATCCCCCAGCATGAACATCACCTGCACATAACCTTCTGCAAGATCAACGGGGATCACGAGCACACTTGGCAGCGCCAACCAAATGCCAAAGCGACCAAAAAACCGAAGCGCCATGCCAATAAACAGGCTGCCGTAAGCAAGTGGATAGGCAACATCGACGGTCGCTGTCATCCAGGCGTGCACAAGCTTTTGGGTTTCGCTGAAACCCGCAACATGGGCACGGATTTGCTCCGGATCCGACATTTCGTCAATCAATTCGAATTGCCAAATCTGCATGATGACAGCGAATGTCAGCGTGAGCGCAAGTGTCGCCCAGAACAAATTCCAGAGTGTTTTTGTGTTGGTGAACCGTTCCTGCATTGGAAATGTCGACATATGTTGCCCCCTCGCTTGCCCCAAAAGGACAGTAGCAAAAGCGAAGGCATGCTCAAATCAATTCAATGAACAAGGTCCGATTGTGGTCCCGTGAGACCTACAAATCCTCTAGCGGCACGTAGGGCAAGTCAAATCCAAACGCTGACGGTGCAACGGCCTGAAGGGCGCGCGGCGTGCGGAAAAAGGCGGGGCAGCCCACTGCAAACACGGCAACCCGCTGGCCGTACCGCAGGCGTTCGGCGTTGATGGGCGCGCCGGTTTCATAATCCACAATCACAATTAGGTCCGGTACGGTGGCCACAACCTCGCCAGCCAATCGCGCAACCAGATATTCGTTTTTGATGTTGATGGTGAGCGCATCACCCTCGTGCGAGAAGGGTGTGAGGGTCGCTTCACCAATGTCATAACCGCCGATGATACGCGTGGCTTTGTCTGAGACCTTACCGCAGTAGAGAAGCCTGCATTCACCGTAGACGGAATCCGCAAACGCGGCCTGAAGTGCAGGTAGCATCTGGTCTGCCCGGCCCCGGTTTTCGCGCAACACGCGCCCAAGCTTGATCGAAAAGCCGACCGTACCCGGAATAATGGCGGGCTTCAGCTCAGCGCCTGTCATCGGATGCTCCGCCGTAGTGATCATGCCGCCTGACGCCATCGCAAGCGCACGGATGTGGCGCTCATAGGTGTGCGTATCCGGCGTAGTGAAGGTGGTTACGTTGCCCGCATAGTCATACGCCACGGCGGGTGACGGGCACACACCGGCGATTGCATAGGTCATCATCTGAGCTTCCGGGAGCGCGCGGCCCATGCCGTCCCCGTCCACAACTGGCAGCCCGCGACCAGCCGCTGCTGTGATCGGGATAAGGGAATTTGCGCCGCCAATTTCAAACGAGACAATTGCATCCACTTTCCGGCCCACATGGTTTTCGTAGGCTTCAAGCGTGCGTGCCGCATCATCGACCGAAGGCAGCATCTCAAGGCTGACTGTCGGGGCGCCCACGCCGCCGATTGAGACCACATGGGCGTCATCGGCCAAGTCTTCGACCGCCACCAAGTCCACGGGGCCATACGTCTTGAGCGCTTCACTGCAAATCAGTTCAGGCACGTGCGGATCACCGCCACCACCCGTTGCAAGGAATACGGCCCCCAATGACAAGTCGGCCAAATCGTCTGCTTTTACCTGCATCAGTTGCCCTCCTTTGTCGCGAGTGCGGCGATGTCACCAATCACTTTCACGCGTACACGGGTATTGCCCTCATCCATGTAAGGGATCGCGGTTTCTTCAATGTCCGCAACACGGATTGTGCCTGCATCTGCGCCCGCCTGAACGGCACGCTCTATCGCCTCATTCGTCACCTTTTTAATCGCAGCATCGCGCGGCAACTGAGAGTAGGACAAGAGCCGCTCAGCCTCCCCGCCGATTTGCGCGATTGCGGCACCAATGGCGTTCGCCACCCCCGCATTTTCAGGCCTGTGCAGTTTGCTTGCGGCCTTCAGGTTACCGGACACAAGCACAGCACCACCGCCAACCAGAATAACCGGCACCGGGTCCGCGTTTGGCTTCATCATATCGATCGCGTTGTCGAGCATACGGTGGATGGTTTGGTTGCCTGCCGCAACAACCGCCGGGTCAAGGCCCGCCACACAGCTTTTATCACCAATGTCGACGTGCCCGGCAGCAACAATCAGGTCCGTGCTGGTCAGCGTATCGCCGCCGAATACCATCCCTTCGGTCACCAGTCTGTGCCCGACAGACCGCGGACCGATACTTTCACCGTCAGGGGCAACAATGCTGCCGCCGCCCAGGCCCACGGCCATAATGTCCGGCATGCGGAAATTGGTGCGCACGCCGCCCACTTCAATCACCACATTGCTTTCGCGCGGGAAACCGCCTTCCAGCACCCCAATATCAGAGGTGGTGCCGCCGATATCGACCACAATGGCGTCATTCAGGCCTGTCAGCTTGCACGCGCCGCGCAGGCTGTTGGTGGGCCCACTGGAAAATGTAAGTGCCGGGTATTCGCGCACAAAATCCGCATTCATCAGCGTGCCGTCGTTTTGGCTGACATACATCGGGCACGTGAAGCCCCGCACCCTGATTGCTTCCAGAAACGCATCCACGACACGATCTGCAAAGGCAAGCAGGGAGGCGTTCAGGAGCGCTGCATTTTCACGCTCCATAATGCCGAGCCGCCCCATGGAATGGGAACAAGTGATGCGCGCGCCCGGGATGGCAGCCCGCACTTTTTCGGCCACCATGCGCTCTGGCGCTGCATTCATCGGCGAAAACACGGCCGAAATGGCGACATTCTCAATGCCTTTGGCGGCGATGTCGGCGACCGCGACATCGATCTGGTCCTCGTCAAGTTCTGCGAGCGGCCAACCATCATAAAGCGATCCGCCTTTGACCATATAGTTGGTGCGGCCCAGTGCGTCCGCGATATCATCCGGCCAATCCACCATGGGCGGCAGACCTTCACCCGATGGCAGGCCAACGCGGATTGCCGCCACCTTTGACAGCTCCCTTCGTTCCACCACTGCATTCGTGAACTGGGTGGTGCCGATCATAACGGCTTCCACTTGCGCTTGCGGCACGCCTGCATCCGCCATAACGGTATCAAGCGCGTTCGTGATGCCAGTAAGCACATCCGCTGACGTCAGGGCCTTCGTGGAAGCAACAATATCGCTACCATTCAACAGCACTGCGTCTGTGTGGGTACCCCCAACATCAATGCCGATCCGCATGCTCTAACGCTCCCGCTTGAAATAGGTGAGTGCGCCGTACAAGAGCGCCGAAATGATAACACTGTCCAGTACACCGACGCCAAGCACCGACGGCATCCAACCGTAGCTTACGGCGGCCGCAACCACCGCACCGGCGGC
Organism: Kordiimonas sp.; assembly: GCA_963921265.3. Lineage (GTDB taxonomy): Bacteria > Pseudomonadota > Alphaproteobacteria > Sphingomonadales > Kordiimonadaceae > Kordiimonas. The sequence goes on along the minus strand of OZ001196.2, from coordinate 3,366,192 downwards.
CCAGCTTACAAAAGCCGGTACAGAAAGATGCGTGTTGGCTTCCAGTGTTTCAGCTGCATAGATGTCCCGGCGCACAAACAGATAGTCTGTGATGATCACACCTGCGACCGGCACAAAAATCACTGCCAAAAAGCCAAGGAATGCAAGGAAACTGTCGAGGATATTCATGAAAGCAGCCACAACGCCCAGTCCACCAAGAACGGCAGTAACAAGCGTGCCCTGCAGTTTTGGGAACGTGGCTTCGACACTTAGAACCGTGCTGTACAGGTTAAGCGAGTTCAAAACCCAGCTGCCTGCGATCACAATAATGAAGGCCCCAATACCCAAGCCAAAGTGCAGCAACACATCAAGAATTTCGGTTTTGCCAGACACAGCACCCGCAATACCGGCAACGCCAAACACCACCAGTTCCACGACCATATAGGCCCAGAAAGCGACCTGAATGGCACCGGTCCAGTGACGCACAAACCGGGTGATGTCGGGCAGGATGATGGCACCAATTATTATGCCGCCCACCACAGCTGAAACACCGTCACTGACGGTCAATGTGGCGGTTTTTTCGATTGCCATGAACTCGCCAATACTGATGGCTTCAAAAGATCCCATCAACAGCATGGTGGTCACAACCGCGAGCACGGGCGACAGCAAGCTCGCCAGAATATTGATGGCGCGAAAACCAAACACCGTGGTGGTGGTCATTAGAACACCGGCCGCTATCTCAATCGGCCAAGCCGCGAGCTCAAGGCCCCAAATATCCGCTGCAAGACGCGTGACAGCGCCGGAAAACAGGTCGATGTTGACGCCAAACCAGCCGATGAGAGACACAGCGAAAGCGAGGTTCACAAATGCCGCACCCCGGTCGCCAAAGGCAATTCGAACAAGGAGATAACTGCTGAGCCGCGTGCGCGCACCGATAGAACCCATCGTCGCACCAATAAGCGTGAGAATGACCGAACCAACCACCAGCGCGATCAGGAAATCACTGACAGTGAGCGCGTGATACATCTCGAGCCCCGCCACAAACACTGGCAGGGCAAATGCCACCATGACGGCGATAGAAGCAACACGCGGCCAAGCAACAAGCTGGTCGTCGGTCACAGGTGCCGCAGAAAATTCACTGGAATGGCTCACTTTGATGTCCCCACTTCAATTGCCCCCACCATGCCATAGCTCACACAAAATAGGCTTTTGAAGTCAAGCGACTATTCCGTAGGATATTTTGTGAATTCAGGAGGTCGCATTGAGCAGCAAAAAATCCGGCGTGAAGCTGGACGCCATAAACAAAAAGATATTGGCAACAATCCACCACCGCGCCGACCTTTCGAACCAGGAGCTGGCGGAAGAGGTGGGGCTGTCGCCCAGTGCCTGTTTTCAGCGCACAAAGGCCCTGAAGGAAGCCGGTTACTTTTTCAACTTTCATACAGAAATGGATCTGGACCGCATTTGCGAACACGTGCTGGCGTATGTAGAATTCACACTGGAAAGCAATAGCGCCAAGCACCGCAAGGCGTTTGAAGCTGCGATTGACGCCATCCCTGAATTTATGGATTGCCTGCGACTAAACGACGGCACGGACTATATCAGCTTCACCTGCGCACCCAACATGCAGGCCGTGAATGCCTTGTGTGACCAGATCAGCGGCGATGAAGACCTTGGCGTCAAATCGATCAAAATTCGCACCATCGTAGAGCGCACCAAATGGTATTTGGGCTACCCGCTAGAAAAACTTAAGTGGCTTGATGAGTAGCTGAGTGCTTTATCACTGCTTCAAAATGCGCTCGAGCGTGCCATCGGCAGCAATCTTATCGAGGTTTTCCTGAAAACCTAAAATAACTGGCAGCATGCCGGCGGTGCTTTTGCACATTAGGCCATCTTCCATTTCGGCGATTGTGACACCTGCATCAATAAATGTCCCGTGCAACGGGTGGTCAGCAGCCAGCGATCGGACATCCACATCATAAGCGAGCACACCGTGCACTGCGCCGTCTGCCAGCAGTTGCAATGCATCGACAAAACTCTCGGTTTCCTGAAGTTGGTGGTCAGACCAATGCCCATCGAAGGCCGTTGTCACAGGTGATATTGTGCCGTCTGTTGCGACAACAAAGTCGTCAGAAAGAACTTCGGGGACGGCCTGCCCTGGCCGTGTGTAAAGCTTGATATTCAGCCAGGTAATTGGACCAACAAACACATATTGGTTTGGGTCCAGGCCAAGCCGTTCCCAGTTAGGGGAATGCCTTAACGCCATGGCAAAACAATCATATTTGTCATCCGACATCTGGCGCATAGCCATAGGCATCGGGAAAAAATCGATCTCGACCGGCCGCTCAAGGCCTGCACGCATCAGATCCATGACTTTATTGTAAGGACCGGGGTTGTCGGGATCAAAAACATGCGGAACACGCCCGCCGGAAATAAAAACCGGATGCTCGTCAGCAAGAGCCAGTGGCGCTGAAAGAAGCAAAGCCAAACAGGCAATGCTGCGGATTGTCATACTCGTCCCCATAAGGAGACAATACCACACGCCATATTAATTTAAAGTGAAGCTTGCTTGTGCCAGCAACACAAAGAGAGATTTTTAGTCCGAGTGCCGCACATCGTGCAAAAACGCCTCAGACTGCGTGCGCAACTGTTCAACCATTTTGGTCATTTGCTCGGCTGATTGCCCCAACTCACGGACACGTTCTTTGGTCTCACTCGCGGTTTGACTGACTTGCTCAATGCTCTTTGAAACCTGTTCAGTGCCCGAAGAAGCCTCAAGCACATTGCGGCTTATCTCGATGGTGGCGGCAGACTGCTCCTCGGTCGCGGCCGCAATTGTCGTCGCGATCTCGTTCAGATGACCAATCATGCCGGCAATCTCGTCGACTGCGCCAACTGATGTGTCAGTGCTCGACTGAATGGCGTTTACCTGATTACTGATGTCACCGGTTGCGTTTGCGGTTTGCTGGGCAAGCGATTTCACTTCGCTGGCAACCACGGCAAAACCTTTGCCAGCATCACCGGCGCGTGCGGCCTCAATGGTGGCGTTTAGTGCAAGCAGATTTGTTTGCTCGGCAATATCGTTAATAAGGCCAATAACTTTGCCAATGGTATCACTTGAGGATTTGAGGGCCTGAATAGTTCCTGACGCACTTTCCGCAGTGCTTGCAGCCTCTGATGTTTTGTTCGTCGAACTAGAGACCTGTCTTGCAATCTCTTCAACAGATGCCGAGAGTTCTTCTGCTGACGCTGCAACTGTCTGAACGTTCGCTGTCGCCTGTGTTGCAGCAGTCGCAACGCTTTGCGCCATTTCGTGATTGGCTGCAGCGTAAGCCGCCAGCTGCTCGGACGTATCCCGGACCGTTTCCGCCGACGTGGTTAAAACATTGATGATTTCCATCACGCTGTTTTCAAAATGGTTGGCCATCTCGTCGCGGTGCTGCTGTTGGCGTTCGTTGAGAACTTTCATTTTGGAACCGGTTTCGTTGATAGCCTTTGCCCCCGCCAGAAACGAACCCGCAGTGCCTGTTGTTAAAAACTGGCGATAAAAACGGCCTTCCGAGCTTGCTTCCAGTGACGCCGTAGCTTCCCTGATAAAGCTGTCGGTAAGATCAAACAGATGGTTCATGTTGGAGAGAGTTTCAGACAAATCGCCATGCTGATCCCAGTCTGTAATGCGGGCTTCCAAATCCCCCGCATGAATTCTGTCTGCAACCGCGGTAACAGCTTCAAATGCGCGCTGATATTGGGTGCCAATCGCGCGCTCGGTTTTCAGTTGTTCTTCAAGTGCCAGGATTTGATCGTCGCGTGAATTTTTTGATGCATATCCAAACATGCTCACTCTCCTGTAGACCAGATAAATTGTTCATAGGTTTGACCGAGGTCGGTCAGCATGGACTGCAGGTAGGCCTCCCCGTCCAACAGGCCCTGTTTTCGGTTGTTGGCCGCCAGTTCCAGGTTCACCAGTTTGGTGTACAGGGGTTCAATGTCTTCAACCCCTTTTCGCGACGGCACCCTGCGGTTGGAGTGATACCCAATTATGTCTCCATTCGCGTCCCGGGAGGGGGTGACATGGGCAATCACCCAGTAAAACTTCCCAGTTGCCGACATGTTTTTCACATAGGCGAATATTTCGCTGCCTGCCTGGATGGTTTCCCACATGAATTTGAAAATGGTGCGTGGCATATCCGGATGCCGAATAATACTATGGGGTTGGCCAAGAACATCTGTTGTCGACATTTCTGACACGCGGCAGAAAACATCGTTTACATATTCGATGCGGCCCTTCAGATCGGTTTTGGAGACAATAATTTCGCTTTCGCGAAATCGTATTTCTTGGTTCACTGGCGCGACACGTCTCATGCTTCGATTCCCTCAATCGTGCAATATGAACACTTAGGGTCGCGCTGATTTACTTAATTAACTCTTAATACGAGTAAAAAAGAGTCTAATTCCCTCAATAATACTATTTATAGTTTATTTTTCGCTTAGAAACTGTAGCCAAGGGACGCCCTGACCGTATGGCTTGTGAAATCGACGGCCGCCAGGTTGGAGTCTGAAGCGACAAACCGGTATTCAGCTTGCGCCTGCCATTTTTCGGAAAACGGCACTTCAAGGATGGCTCGAACGGTATGACGCCGATCCTCCCGCACTTCACCTATCGAAGGCGTGATCGCTTTATAATCCTTCAATCGATAGCGGTAGCGAAGTCGAAACACACTGGCGAATTCATCGTTGCTCAGGGGGTACTTCAAGCTGGCGTTTACAGTGTGCCCCCAATAGGTAAAGGCATCGTTTTCAGCGTTATGCCGGGAGATGGCATACCCAGCTGTAACATTTCGGCCTTGCCCCAAAAGGAAAAACAATCGCGACGAAAGCGTATGGCGGTTGGCATCCCGTTCCTGCACCAGCGGATTGTCAAACCTCTGACTCCGGTATTCGTAAAATGCTGTCAGGTACGTTCGGCGCGCAACCAGAACCCCGATGTCAGGCCGGATGGTGTGGACATCCTGAAACTTGTTGCCGCCCAGCGAAATATTGTCATACCGGTATGTGGTACCGACATTCACCTTGCCCCATTTGGTTTTACCACGCAGAGAAAAACCATGAATTTGCAGGTCAAAGTCGGTCAGGTCTTCATGCAGGCTTTGGAAAAAGCTGTACCGCGCGGTTAGCCGCTCATCGCCTTGGTCATAAAGGTCATACCCGATACGACCGCGAATGCGGGCCCTGAAGTCACCAACTGCTGAGTTGGTATCTGTGTCATCAACGGTGATGTTGTTGTCATACTCGCCGCCCACTTCCACATAAACACTGACGGGCAGCTCATCTGGGCCGGGTTCAGCCGCAGAGGTTTCCTCTTCTTGCGCATTCACAGTAAAAGACCCAAGGCACAGGGATACACTTGCCACGGCAGCTGTAATGGAAGGTGTCAGGTATTTCATAGTCTGGCTTCATTCACTTTCAGAAGTTGTAACAGGCAATGACAATTGGATCAGTCCATAACCATACGTCGGGTCAAATCCCGGAGCGCCAAGATCCATCGCCGCCGCGCGCAGGGTTTGCAACAGGTTCGCCATACCCTGTTCCCGGTCATGACTCAAGCCGCGGCTCAACACGGCAGTGACAAAGGGCGCTGCCATGGACGTACCCGTTTTGGTGACATAGCCGCCATTGGGCTGTGCGGTAAGCACATTCACGCCCGGGGCAGAAAAATCAACATGCCCGCCCCGATTGGCGCGCAGAAACACCCGGCTTTCGCGATCAATCGCGGTAACCGCAATCACATTTTCATATGCCGCAGGATACAGCGGCTTGGCGTGGGCCCGGCATTGCCAACAGCGGCAACAACATGGCTGCCACGCGACGCTGCACGCGTGATGGCAAACTCTAACAATTCGTTGGCGGGGCCGCTCAGGCTCATATTCACAATCGGCACGCTATTGCGGACCATCCAGTCGATAGCCAGGATTAAGCTCTCGGTTGTAGCAACCTGCCGACCGGGGGATGGTTCAACAAATACACTTGCCGCATAAAGCCGCGCGTTTGGCATAAGCCCCCTGTAGCCATCATCACCGTCGCCCACCAAAATGGAGGCCACCGCAGTCCCATGATCCACGGGTCGTTTGTCGGTAAAACGGGCAAAATCCTCAATGACGATCTGCCTGCCAGTAAACGCGGGGTGACTTGTTTCAACTCTTGTATCGACAAGCCCGATAAAGGCGGCACCAGAAGAATAGTCTGGCTCCATGCCGACCAATTGGCCAAAGGCCGCCGGCGTCATAGGGCTTTCTTCGCTAGTTTGTTTAACCGCTTCAGTTTCAAATACGTGGTTTACGTCCACAGCACCGCCCGTGACCAAGTTGCCCAGGGATTGCACACTGTCATCCAGAGAATAGTCTTCGCCGATGCGTGCACGTACCAGCATCATATCGAGCCCGTCCAGTCGGATACGATCTTCATCAATGTAGCGTTCCACCTCCAGCTCGAGTTCCTGCTCGATATCAAGCAACACTAAAACCTCGTCCTGAATGTAAGACTCGCCTACTTCGTCGAAAACCTCTTCAAAGGCCCGGTCTGCCATCAACTCGATGCGATCCATGCGCTCGATTTCCTGTACATCACGACGCGCGCGCTCAATACCGTCCAGGTCTTCGATATCGCGATCAATTTCTTCCTCCTCGTCGAATTCCTCGCCGTCGCCTTCTTCTTCGATGTCTTCATCTTCATCAAAGTCTTCGTCGTCGACGTCATCATCAAAATCTTCGTTCAGGTCTTCGGCATCGTCTTCGGATTCCTGCTCTGACTGCCTCTCGACTTCTTCCTCAGCCTCGCCCTCCAGGTCGTCCTCTTCCTCTCTTTCAAGGTCATCCTCGAAGTCATCTTCCGCGTCGTCTTCTATCTCATCGTCGAGGTCATCCTCTACATCATCTTCGAACTCGTCTTCATAGTCGTCTTCTGCTTCCCGCTCGGCGATATCTTCTGCTTCCCGCTCAGCTTCTTCCTCAGCCTCAAACTCCGCCTGACGTTCTGCTTCGTTTTCGGCTTCCTCCTCGGCTTCTTGTTCAGCCTGGCGCTCTGCCTCGTCCTCGGCTTCCTCCTCGGCTTCTCCTTCGGCCTCCTGCTCTGCCTCGTTTTCGGCTTCTCTTTCCGCCTCTTGCTCGGCTTCGTCTTCCGCTTCTCCCTCTGCTTCCGCTTCTGCCTCGTCTTCGGCTTCCTCTTCAGCTTCTGCTTCCGCCTCGTCTTCTGCTTCTTCTTCAGGCTCGTCCTCTGGCTGGGCAGCGTTCCCCGCGCCCACAAGTGTCTGCGTGTGCACTGTCAGCTGATGCCGGTAGCTTTTGGCAAAAACATGGGGGGCGGGCCCTGCAGCAACCACCATCAGCGCAATGCTGCTGACAGCTGCCAAAACCTTTAATTTGGCACGCAATTGGACAGGAAATAGTGGTTGGCGTGTCACTCGATCTGAGGCCTTAAATTGTTTGTTGTGGGGCAATTGGCCCCTTTGCATACCTTAACGATCTGGCGGAAAACATTATTCCAAAGAAAGTCCCCCACACAATAAGCATGGCAAGCGAAAATGGCGTTTTCCCTTGCCTATACGGGTTAACCATAACAGATTGATGTCGAAGCTAAAATCCTGTTGCGTGTGTTGCTGGGTACACCGGTAAAACATATCAGTAGAATTTTAGGGAATAATTCATGCAGCCTGCACGTTAAGGGGATAACGGCAACCATGAGCAAGCCATCAGCTTCAGCCGCCTGGAAACAGGACTTGGTGGACCTTCTGCCCCGGCTTCGGCGGTACGCGCTAAGCTTAACCGGATCGATGACGGATGCAGAAGACCTGCTGCACTCAACCGTTGAGCGCGTGCTGGCGAAAGCTGACATGTTTGAAGACGGCACAAACCTCGACAGGTGGGTGTTCCGGGTTTGTAAAAACCTTTGGTTTGACGAATGGCGGCAAAGAAAAGTGCGCGGTCCCACACTGGACCCGGCAGAAGCAAAGCATGAACCCTCCACCGATGGTGAAGGCCATGCGGAAAATCGAATACAGCTGCAGGAGCTATCGAATGCCCTTCAGCAACTGCAGGAAGAACAAAGGGTAATTTTGGTGCAAGTCGTGATTGAAGGGTATTCTTATAAAGAAGTGGCAGAAATGCTTGATGTGCCCATTGGGACCGTCATGAGCAGACTTGCGCGCGCCCGTGCAAAACTTGCAACCCTGTTGCCCAACCAGGTCAGTGGAGAAGTTCAATGACCTTCACCGACGAACAATTGTCGGCCTATCTTGACGGTGGTCTTCCGGAAGAAGACATGAACGCCATTACCGATGCGCTAGCTGGTTCAGACGAACTGGCTGAACGCCTGGCAAGATTGCGCGGCGCGGACGATTGGCTGCGCAATGAGTTTGTGGCGTTGGAAAAATCCCCAATTCGGCAAAGCACTCTGGATTTAATCAAAAACCACGAAACAGCAACAGCCGACCCATACGACAATGTGGCAACCTTCAACAGACCCGCTCCGGCTCCAACGGCTCGGCAATGGCCAGCATGGGGACAGGCAATTGCGGCATCAGTTACACTTGCTGTCGGTGTCTTCACAGGTATGCAACTCGATGGCCCTCCAGGCGAGGGGGGCCAGGGACCGCTAACGGCTGGTTTAATTGATACCTCTAACCCGCTCCATGAAGTACTGCAAACGGCAAACAGTATGCAAACTGTCGAGTTGGCAGAAGGCAGTTGGTCAGTCACACCCACCATGACCTTTGCAACAGAAGGTGGATATTGCCGCGAGCTGTCGATTGTCAGCGCAGCAACCGAAAACCGTAGTGTCGCCTGTCAAACGACGGGCGGATGGTTGGTTCGTGCCAGCATAACCCTGCCAGCTGAAGCCGCCAGTGAAGGCTTCACAACAGCTTCGGCAGACACTCGCCTTATTGACAATACCATCCGTACAATGATGCGCGGAGACAGCCTTTCTGCCGAGCAGGAGCAGGCCCTCATCAGCCGGGGCTGGCAATAATCAAGTCGGTTCACCCACCATCCCCTAAAACCCTCTAAAACCCAGGCACCACCTGGGTTTTCTGTATTTTTCGGCCCTCCACGGACAAAAAATTCGCCTTCCGGGGAATAATATTCCTGTGGCAGTCGTTAACCCGGTGTTGAACCCTGCCCGCGGGAGAGTGGGCACTCACAGAAGGCCTCGGGCAACCCACCTGGGCCGGACACAAGGATTTAGACACATGGCAAACGAAGAAACCCCCACAGCCGCTGCAACCACATCTGACCTGATCGCTGCAATCAACAAACTGATGGCGCTGGTTGATCAAACCACTAGCGAAGACGAGCTGGAAGACATTCAGTCGTTGCTGAGCGGCGCCCAAGAACTGCTTGCGGAACTATCGGGCGGCGACAACACTGACAATGATGACGATGACGGCGATGAGACCGAAGATAGCGAAGGCAATGATGACGTCGGCGGGAACGATGACGTCGAAGACGATGAAACAGACGGCGAAGACACTGATGATGGTGAAGGCAACGATGACGTCGACGGGAACGATGATGTCGAAGACGATGAAACAGACGGCGAAGACACCGACGATGGTGAAGGCAACGACGACGCCGAAGGAAACGATGACGCCGAAGACGATGAAACAGACGGCGAAGACACTGATGATGGTGAAGGCAACGATGACGCCGAAGGAAACGATGACGCCGAAGACGATGAAACAGACGGCGAAGACACTGATGATGGTGAAGGCAACGATGACGTCGACGGGAACGATGACGTCGAAGACGATGAAACAGACGGCGAAGACACCGACGATGGTGAAGGCAACGATGATACCGAAGGAAATGATGACGCTGAAGACGACGAAGAAGGCGATGACACAGAAGAAGGTGATGTAGGCGAAGAAGAAACACCAGCCACCGTTGAAAGCGTAACAGCCCAGGCGGAAGCGCTGATAAGTGCGATCGAATCCGGCGCCGCTGATAGCCTTGAATCAGATGACGTAGCAGACTTGATCGAAGAAATCGGCGAACTTGTCGAAGAGCTTGAAAACGAAGATGACGTCATCAAGGGCTCCAACGAAGACGACAGCATTGCAGGCGGTGAGGGCGATGACTTCCTCACTGGTGGCGCAGGCAACGACACCATTGATGGCGGTGCAAATGACGACATAATTTTTGCCGGCAGAGACGACGAAGGTGACGATGTTTTCTCCGGTGGTGAAGGCGACGATATTGTCGGTGGCGGCAAAGGCAACGACCTGCTGGTCGGCGGCGACATCGGTGGCACCGGCGATGGAGCTGACAATGTCTTCGGCGGCGACGGCGACGACACAATCATTGGTTCAAACTATACCGATGACGGTGATGGCAATGTCGATGCCGGTGACACAATTGGCAATGCGGCAACAGACAGTGCTGACGTGATCTGGGCCGGGAACGGCAATGACCTGGTGATCGCAGGCGGAAACGACGACACCCTTGGTGGTGGCGACGGTAATGATACGCTTAACGGTCAGGATGGAAATGACGTGCTGTTTGCCGGTCGCCAAGGCGCCGACAGCATGAACGGCGGCGCAGGCAATGACCAACTCTTCGGCGGCAGCGGCAACGACAACCTGGATGGTGGCATCGATAATGACCTCCTGTTCGCAGGGTCAGATAACGACGTCGCATCAGGTGGTGCCGGATCTGACACGCTGTTTGCTGGTAGCGGCAACGATACGCTGAACGGCGGCACCGGAGATGACACACTTTATGGTGGCAGTGGCAGTGACGTGTTTGTCTTCCAGGCAAATGCCGGAGCCGACGTCATTCGCGGGTATGAAGATCAGGACCTTATTGATCTATCCGGCCTTGGCATCACCTTCAATGACCTGACCATCAACCAGTCAGGCGGCAGCACTCTTGTAAGCTGGTCTGATGGCAGCGTGTTGTTGCAAGGCGTAAACAGCACCCTGGAAGCAAACGACTTTATCTTCTAGTCGCTGTGGCACTTCCCCACCCGGGAAGCACCCAGGCAGGGAGGGCATCGGCAGAGTTCCGCCGGTGCCCTTCTTTTTGTTGTGATAGGTTTTTACGCAATAGGTTCAGTAGCCCTTGCAAAATTTTCGGAGTGGCGCATCATGCCAGAATGGAAAATGAGGGGCCTGATATCAGTCTGGCTGATCGTCCAGACAGCTTTGTGCATGCCGTGTTTGGGCAGGCGGTTTCGGTAGAAACCGACCTGGACAAGCTCGGTCAACTATGCACCGATTTTTTCACCGAACACGGCGCAGTGATGTCAAGTTACCATCATGTACCGCCTGTGGGTGCCACCGATCACGACCGCGCGCTCGCTGTTGCCGCACAGGGGTTTCCGGAAGACTGGGTCAATCGGTATGTGAAAGAAGAACTTCACAAAATAGACCCTATTCCGAAATTTGCCCTGAAACGCGGTGAACCACTGTGGTGGTTTGAGCTGGACGGAAGTCCAGAGCTCAGCGAAGACGAGCAGCGCTATATGGATATCCTGAAGGAACAGGACCTGGGAGATGGCCTGGCCATTCCCCTGTTTGGACCCAATGGACGTGTAGGCTATGCTGGCATTGGATTTGGCAAAAATCCGCCGCCAGTTTCTGCGCTTAAAATCATGCAGCTTCAGAATGCAGCCCAGCTCGCACACCAGCGTTACTGCACTATCCTGAACGACAAACGCAAAGAGGATATGTCGCTTTCAGCCCGGGAGCTTGAGATATTAACCTGGGTGGTACGCGGGAAAAGCAACGGGGTCATCGCTGATATTTTGGGCATCTCAAGCTACACGGTGGACACCTATTTACGGCGTATTTTTGGCAAACTCGGGGTCTCCAACCGTGTTACCGCCGTGCTGCGTGCCACGGCGATCGGTTTGGTTGACTGACATTCAAAAAATATTACCAGCCAACCAGCTTTGTGCTTCTTCCATATCGTACGTAGAAAGCACCTTGCCGCCATGTTGCATGATGCCAAGGCAGGCGGCTTTTTCAATATGGTCGTTTTTGTCAATAACTACGGCGAGGCGAGCACGATGACGATTCAGGGTGCGCCCAACAGCCTGAACGGATGTCTTACACACGGTTGCATCCCAAGGCGTAATCATTTGGCGTTTGTCCACCAAAATATGCCGGGCACCTTCATCAAGTGCACTTTCATACACTTCCAGCAACTGTCCATGGCACCAGGTTTCTCGAGCGACCTCTGGTACCGGCAACTGTTTTCCGTCCGCGAAAATCGCGAATTGCGCTATGTTCAACCCCTCTGTCATCGTGCTCACCTCTTCCTTCCGACACCAGCAAAAAGAGGGGAGGCATTCGAATCGCGGCTAAGCGTTCGAAAGTCTTTCTACAGGTCATCGTCAGTTTCAGAAATTGCCACTTGCCCGAAAACAAAGGGAAACTAGAAGCAGCGGTTAGCCATTCCTCTGGCTTGCCGTTGGTTATATCGAATCTTGACTCTTTGGTCATGTCCCGTAATCGCGGTACATGACCCCAGTGAAGCGAAGGAGGCGACTGGCTCCACTGCTAGAAGGAATTTACGATAAATTACTGTAATATATAGATTTTACAAAGGAACTGCAAAGTTGTCATGCGCATATGACAACGCTGTCTTTAGAGGCCTGAAGCAGTATTGCATGCTGAACCAATGCCTGCCCTTTGCTGATTCGGACAATGCAATTTGCTGAAGGTATCGACGCCTAAAAAATGGGGAATGAAAGTTCAAATGGTGGTCGGTATTGGGTTCGAACCAACGACCTCTTCGATGTCAACGAAACGCTCTACCAACTGAGCTAACCGACCGTGCCATTTGCATAAGGGGCGCAGACCGCGCCAACGGGAAGCCTGTATAAAACGCACCATTTCCCGGCGCAAGAGGAAAATCGACGCCCAGATCGTATTTCGGCTGCGACCCATCGCAACTCGACAGTCCCACCCTGATAAGCTAAAAAACCGCCCATGAAGATCGTTCAACACCTAATGCTTGTGGCGTCTCTGGTACTCGCCAGTTGCCAGTGCGCAGTCGCCGCAGATCAGTCGCCAAACATCGATATGGCCATGGAAGAGTGCCACGATGTTCAGGTGGTTGAGGTCATGAGCGATGACTGCTGCGAGCAGGAAGCGGCAACGGCAAAAACAGAGCTTCCACAAAAGCCCGCGGGTCTGGATAGTCTGGCTGTTATACCAAATGCCTCGCAAGCTCCCGTTACACATTTAGCTGCATTCGGGTTCGAACGACGGCGTGGCCCGCCAAGGTGCACCACCCCCACAGAAAAATTTGACTGCCTTCGGATTTGAGAGCGGCGCATTCGCCTAACTCTTAAATTCAGGAAACAGTTTTATGTATCAACCAAGAATGGCCGCTATTGGCCTTGTCACCTTGTGCACAGCAGCCTGCGCACGCTATGAGCCTGACGCCCGACTGCCGAACGTGCGCACAGACATTGAAACCCGCACCGGGATCATTTTGCCCGAATATCTGCAGAACACACCGGTGCCCCTTTCGGGTGAAGTTACACCGGCAGAAGCGGTCCGACTGGCGCTACAGTTCAACCCCAACCTGCATGCTGCACTGGAAGACCTTAATGTCGCCACCGCGCAGGAAGTACAGGCAGGCCTTCTGGTCAACCCGTCCCTTGGTGGGCTTATATTGTTCGAGGAAGACGGCGTACGTCCCATGCTCGATTTTGGCCTGGCGTTTGAACTGGGGCGCTTGCTGACCCGCAGCCGCCGAATGAAACTGGCGACAGCAGAGCGTGAGCAAATAGAAGCAGAGGCAACCGCAGCAATTGTTGGAACAATTGCCGATGCGCGCGCTGCAACCATCTCACTTTGGACCGCAGAACAACAGCTCAGCCTGCTGCATGAAGTTGTGACAGTTCGCGAAGCGGCTGCAAAGGCGGCAGAAATTCTGTCACGCGCTGGCAATTTCACAGCGGGTGAGCTGGCCATGCATAAGCGTGCGCTGGTGCAAAGCCAATTTGCTTATGGCCAAGCCCGGCTTGCCCGAATTGATGCGCTGGAGGCGCTTTCGAACGCAACCGGCATCCTTGTCACAGCTGATGCATCTGCAAAAACAGAGCGGATGGCCCCGACCACAAAAACAGATGAAGATGAATTCGTGAAAACTGCCCTTGAAAACAGTCTAACCTTAAAGGCCGAACGCAAACGCATTGAGACGCTTGGCATCCAGATTGGCCTTGCGAACGTTTCAGTTTGGCTTGATGGACTAGAGGCCGAAGTGGCGCTAGAGCGCGAGGAAGGCGATACCTCCGCCGGTTTTGGTGCCAGGCTTGGTTTGCCGGTCTTTTATGGCGGACGGGCACGCACAGGTGCCGCAACGGCGGCGCTTGAAGCGGCGGAGCTTCGCTACCGCGCCCTTGCATTTGCTGTTGCCAACAGGGCGCGCGCGGTCCTGTCAATGATGGACGTGGCACGAACCGCTGCCAACAACTTGTCGCCCAACCTGCTGGTTCAAACTGGTCAGGAGTTTGACTTTCAACAACGCCAGCTAAACGGCATGCAGATCGGCCCTTTGGGTCTTCTGGCCGCAAAAGCCGAACAACTTGAAAACCAGATTGCCATAGTTGAAATGCAACAATTATGGGCGCTTACCAACATTCAGGCGGACGCCCTTAATGCTGGTGTGGCGCTACACGACTTGACGACCGTTGAGGAGATCAACCGATGAGCCTTTCCCGCAGAGATACCTTTCGCCTCGGTGGTGCACTTGCGCTCACTGGGCTCGCGGCAAGTCAGGCAAAAGCCCAAAATGCCATTGCCGCCGCACAAACCGTTGACCCGGGCGATACGTTCGAACCCGGCAAACCCGGCGTCGACTATCAGCCTGTCATCACGCCCAATGGTGCCACCCTGCCCTTCAAAATCGTAGACGGTATTAAGGTGTTTCACCTGATCGCCGAAGAAGTGGACCATGAGTTCGCCCCCGGCCTGACCGCACAGTGCTGGGGCTATAATGGCCGGGTGCATGGCCCAACGATCGAGGCAGTCGAGGGTGATATTGTGCGCATCTATGTCACCAACCGTTTGCCAGCGGCCACAACAGTGCATTGGCATGGCTTGATTGTGCCAAGCGGTATGGACGGTGTGGGCGGACTTAACCAAGCCCCCATCGAACCCGGTGAGACTTACCGCTACGAATTCAAACTCGTGCAGCATGGCACCTTTATGTATCACAGCCATCATGATGAAATGACCCAGATGGCGATGGGCATGCTAGGCATGATTGTGGTGCATCCGCGCGCGCCCAGGGCACCAATACCGGACCGCGATTATGCCCTAATGATGAGCGAATGGGCGATTGAACCCGGCACGCGCCGTCCAGACCCAAATGAAATGACCGATTTCAATGTACTTACTTTCAACGCGCGCGCTTACCCGGGAACAGATGCGCTGGTTGCGCAAACGGGAGAACGTGTACGCATTCGACTTGGGAATCTCTCTGCCATGGATCACCACCCCATCCATTTGCACGGGTATGCGTTTAACGTGACGGAAACCGATGGTGGCCCAATTCCGGAAAGCGCACAGCACCCCGATACCACGGTGCTGGTGCCAACCGGCGCCACCCGAACCATTGAATTTGTGGCAAACAATCCGGGCGACTGGGCCATGCATTGTCATATGACGCATCATGTTATGACCCAAATGGGCCATGAACTGGATTTGCTTATTGGCGCGGACGGCGACGCACTTAGAGAAGCGATTGCTCCCGCCCTGCCCGGCACCATGATCATGGGTACAGACGGCATGGGCGACCACGGTATGCACATTGGCATGGGCCATATGGCGGTCCCTGAAAACAGCACACCCATGGTAGGCGCGCGGCCCCATGGGATACATCACAATGGGCGGCATGTTCGCAATATTGAAGGTGCGCGACGCGGTAGACACCGGCACAGGTGAGAGCTGGTACAAAGAGAAACCAGAAAACCAGGCGCACCTCGCAACCGATTATGAGCTGTCGCGGGACGGTATCGAGGCTTAGGCACTCTCGCTAAAAAACGGCTGGGCGCGCATGCGCCGGCCACCCGCACGGGCAACAGCGTTGGCAACTGCTGGCGCGAGCGGCGGCAAGGACATTTCTCCCATACCGGAAGGGTCAGCGGTACTGTCAACAATATGCACATCAATTTCTGGCACGCTGTCCACCATGCGCATCATGGGGTAAGTGTCGAAATTTTCTGTTTGCACACGGCCACCTTCAACACGGATTTCCTGCGCAAGCGCTGTGGAAAGCCCGTCCTGAATACCGCCTTCCATTTGCGCGAGAATGCCTGCGCGGTTGATAATGGTGCCCACGTCTACGGCCCCAGACACCCGGTCTACCCTGAAACGTCCGCTGTCCATCAGCGTAACGTCGGCAACCAGGGCGCAGTAACCACCAAAGGTGAAATGCCCTGCAATGCCCTGAGCGCGGCCCGAAGGCATACTTTTACCCCAACGCGCGAGCCGCGCAGCTTCTCTGAGCACGTTCTTGAGGCGCGTGGTACTGAACACCGGCCCGCCATGCTGGCCATATTCAAGATCTTCGTCTTGTCCCAGAAGGCGTAAGCGCAACTCAAGCGGATCTTCATCCAGCGCCGCTGCGATCTCGTCGAGGAAACTCTGGACCACAAAAGCATTCGCTGTATGCGCCGGCGCGCGCCAACTGCCTTGTGGCAAGCCAGAATCTGCAACCAGATATTCAAGCCGCATGTTATCAACGCGGCCTGCCGGGAAATCATCTACGTAAAGGTCTGCGCGGTAATATGTTTCACGTGTTTCATTGTCACGTCGATAATATTTCGGCGTGCCCGCAAGGCGCTGTGACCAGGCAACCAAGTTGCCATCGCCGTCAAATCCTGCATGCATTTCATGGTGGCCCATGGGGCGGTAAAAATCATGTGCCAGATCGTCTTCCCGCGTCCACATCAGGCGAACGGGGACACCAGCGGCCTGTGAAATTGTTACAGCTTCGGCCACATGGTCACTGGTTAGCCGACGCCCGAACCCACCGCCAAGACGGGTGTATTTCACCTCAACGTCCAACCGGTCCAACCCCGTAAGGCGCGCAGTGATGCGCGATGCGCCCGACGGGCTTTGGAAAGGGCCAATCACGGTGGCACTGTCAGCGCGCACATCTGCAATACAGTTTTGCGGTTCCAGCTGCGCATGCGAAACGGTTGGAATGCGATAAGTATGCGAGACACGCGTCGCAGCACCTGTCATGGCAGTTTCAAAGTCGCCATCATTACGCACAATCTGGCCGGTCGTGGTCAGCAACTGCGCGCACTGTTCGTCGAGGCTTTCTGTACTTTCGTTCGCATGCGGCCCCTGGTTCCAGGTGATTTCAAGCAAATCTTTAGCGCGTTTGGCGGCCCAGTAGGTGTCGGCCACAACAGCGACACCAGCCGAGAGGTATGTGTAGTTGCCCGCAGGGTCAGGCCGGTCCAATACATGCACCGAACGCACGCCGGGAACGGCGCGCGCTGCTACGTCATCGACCGCCTCAGCAAAACCATCCAGATAGGGGCAGTGGGCGACCATCGCAACTTTGGCACCAGGATAATCCATGTCCATGCCATACAAAGGTTTGCCGGTGACAATATCCTTGGCAACTTTCTGTTTCTGCGCTGTGCCCAGCAGTGTGCGATCAGCGCGCGACTTGAACGTGGGCTCAAACCCTTCAGGCAAAATCTCGTCCGCAGCTGCTTCAATCAGGTCGCCGTAGGGGATGCGTGCACCAGACGTCGTCATCACATGTGATTTGGCTGTGCCAAGCTCCGCAATAGGGATGCCTTCGCGTTTGGCGGCCGCCTGCAGTATCAACTGGCGCGCAACTGCGGCTGCGCGGCGCAGCAAGGTCCAGTTGCGGGGTGTGCTTGTGGATCCACCCGCGCCTTGTGGAACGGCCTTGAAAGCAATGTTGCCGTCCTCACCGCGCATAATTGAGTAGGGCATTGGTTTGGTGTCGAGAGCATCGAAATCCAGGTCCAGTTCTTCAGCGAACATCATGGCAAGCGACGTATCAACACCCTGCCCCATATCAGGAGACGGTCCATAAAAAGTCGCGCTATTGTCTGCATGCAACTTCAGAAGTGGCGTCAGGTCTGACCCTTCATCGGCATCTGATGCGCGCGAAACACCCGCCAATGGTGCGATAAGCGTGAGCGTACCGGCCGCAAAGCCATAAGCCAAAAATGTACGACGATTGATGTGTGTGGCCATCATATGTCCCCCTTGTGGATGCCGGTCCCCACCAGCTTTCATGTGATACTATAACACGGCAATTGATGCCTGTTTGGCGGCTCACCCCACGCATCACTCGGGTCGTCGAATTTCTTTCTATCACTCCGCGTATGGGATTTGATCACATTCACCACAATCACGGGTGACAGCATCCCAAAAAGCCGTTAGCGTGCCAGCCATGACCGAGCACAAAGATATTGCAGCCCCGGTAGCGTCTGTGGGCCAGGAGCCCGAAGCGTTTGTACTGAGGTTGCCTGTTGAGGTCACAAGCCCTTTTTTGTTCGCCGTACCACATTCGGGTCGGCACTATCCCGACAGTTTTCGCCAAAGATCACGCCTGAGCGACAGAGACTTACGCCTGTCAGAAGATGCTTTTGTTGATGACCTGTTCTCGGGCGTTGCGTCTTTTGGGGCCACTCAGGTCGTTGCAACCCACGCGCGCGCCTTTGTCGACTTGAATCGGGCTGAGAACGAGCTGGAGCCCAGCATGTTTTCAGGTGAAATCGGAACTTACGAGGTCGACCTCAACAATAGGGTAAAAGCCGGACTGGGTGTGATCCCACGCATGATCGGCGAAGGCATGCCCATCTATGATGGCAAAATTCCGGTGCGCGAAGCTTTCAAACGGCTGAAGACCGTTTATGAACCCTATCACAACCAGGTGGCAGACGTACTGCAGGCGCGCCACAGGCAATTTGGGTCCTCGGTTTTGATCGACTGTCATTCCATGCCGTCTGGGCCCGAACTTGGGCGCAGGCGCAAAGCACAGCCTGACATTGTGCTCGGTGATTGTTGGGGCACCAGTTGTTCCCGCGAGTTAACGGGCCTTGCCGAGCGCTTGTTCCTTGAAGCGGGCCTGCGGGTGCGGCGCAATATCCCGTATGCGGGCGGATATGCGACACGCTTTTATGGCAAACCCAGTTGGGCATGCCATGCGCTACAGATTGAAATTAACCGCGGCATTTATATGGACGAAACACGTGTCGAGAAGCTGCCCGAATTTCATGAGGTGCGTGACAAGATGGTCAAAGTCGCGCAGTCACTGGTCGAGCTTTACGACCAGCTTCCTGCTGACATTCCTGCCAAAGCGGCGGAATAAAACCGCACCTTAGAAGAAAAACTCAATCGCTGAATAAAGGAAGAACGGGTTGCCATTACCCGTTGCATTGGGTGCGTTATCGAAAAACTCACCGTTCTGGAAGGAAACTGCCCCGACTTCAAAACGGGCCTTACCATCAAACACTGGCATGCGGAAACGCCCCTGAATTTGGTGCCCGGTAAAGGTGCCGGAATTACCAGTGATATCGCGCACGCCGATGCGGCCAAAACTGTCTGTCGCACTATCAAGCCATACGGCCTGCCAATGCAGCATCAAGTCCCAGCTGTTTTCCGAACGATACAGAAGCCGCGCACCTGGTGCGTTGATATTGTTGCGATGCACCAGCGTGAACAGTCCGGTTGGGCCAAGATCGCCGCGGATAGGACCAAAAATGGGATCAAAAAGGCCAGACTCGCCGTCGTTCGGGTCGTCGTCACCGCTCGCGAAATCATATGTTGCCGCAAGGTTCAGACCGCTGTCTGCAAAACTGTAGCCCACTTCTGCATGCAGAAAACCTGCTTCCACATCCAGGTCAGTGACGTCTAAAGGGTTTGCGGTTTGACGGCGCTCGCCGCTCTGGAGCGCGCCTTCGATGTCAAAATCCCACGAACCTTTGCTGCGCGCCTTTTGAAACTGCGCCCCAATCGTGAACAGGTTGCGGTCGCGAGACTGCCGCCCATTAGCGCCGTCATCCTCTTCATCCAGCCACACGGCATAGCCACGAGATGTGACACCATCAATCAGGGTTTTGCTTTCCGCGAATACGCCCGCAAGCGTCAGGTCATCGCTGAAACGGTCATGATCAATTTCGTTGTCGTCCAAAGACGGTGTGTCGTTGGGGCGAATTTCTGCAGGCATCATCCAAAAGGCTTCAACGCGGTTGCCATTGTCTGTTTGAAGGTGCGCCCGCGCACCCATGAAACTGAAGCGCGTGTTCCGGTAACCGTTGCGCCCGATAATACGGCCGCTGCCCATGGGCCACGTGAAGCGGCCCGCACGCACACCCGCCTTTGCACCAAACACGGACGAAGCGTCGAATTCATAGGAAAGATAATATTGCAGCGGCTCCACGGCGTTGACTTGGCCGGGCGTAACGTTGCGTACATCGTCCAGGCCGTAGATGCGCGAATCTTCAATTTCAACAACTGCAGACAATCCCCCATTTTGGGCGGTTACTGTCAGTCCAGTTCTAAAATTGAAAATATCCTCTTCACCGGCACGGCCCTGGCGAAATTGGTTGTCCAGATATTCATACAGAACACGATGTGCCCCCTTCACTTCAACTGTCCAGTCTTCAGCAGCAGCGGCAGTTGAACACGCCAGGCTAAAAAGCACCGCCCCAGACAATAAAAAGCGTTTTTGGATAACCGACTTCATCAAGTTCCCCCCGTAAAGGTCTTTGGAATTTGGATTATTTACCCCACCAAAAGTTACGTTGAAGTAAAGAGATTAGATTGTAATGCCAAAAAAAAGGCCACGCTTTCGCGTGGCCCAGGCTCAGGGAGGAAACGCCCACGGAGGGCATTGACGAGCAACACTCGTCACAAATTAAGATAAATGCCCCGGATCGTTTTGCCAAGGGTACCCCCCTGTCACGAACCGGTGAATTTACCGTGTGTTGCTCGTAGCCCCCTGAAATATCACAATATTTCGCGGTACCTATTCTGGTATTTTTTTCCACAGGCTTTTGTACAAGGCGAAAAATTTAACAACCGTTGGCAGTAGAATCAGGCGCGAATCGCGCTAAACGATTGTTTCAAAAAAACTTCATGTCAGCGACACCCAGCTGTCACACGGCTGTTAGAGGGTTCGCACAAATGAAAAAAGTCACGCTGCAAGACGCAGTGACGGACCTGAGCTTTTATAGGGATAGGACAAATCCAGGAATGATCTGGGCGGACGAAAGACGAAATCGCCGCTGACGCAAGTTCCCTAAAGAATGGTGCTCTTCAATGCTTCCCTCATTTTTCCGAGAAAACAACGGCCCTGAAGGGCCAATGCTTCCTGTCATTGGCGCCATAGCCGAGGAAGTCATGAAAGACGATGTCTCCCCCGCTGAATTCAAAAAGCAGGAGAGCGAAAAACACACCTATCGCAGTGTGTTTATTTCAGACACACACCTGGGCACCAAAGCGGCGCGGGTTGATCTGCTGCTTGATTTCCTAAAGACGGTTCGCTGCCAGGAACTGTACCTGGTAGGCGACATTGTGGACGGCTGGGCAATTCAACGCAGATGGCATTGGGATACAACACACAATGACGTCATTCGACGTGTTCTGAAAATGGCCAAGCACGGCGTGAAAGTTGTGTATGTGCCGGGTAACCATGACGAGGGCCTGCGTGGTTTTGAAGGTAACGACCTTGCCGGCATTTCTCTGGAACATGAACTGATTTTCGAGGCCGCCAATGGCAAACGCTATTGGGTGCTGCACGGTGACCAGTTTGACGGCGTCGTGAAATATGCCAAGTGGCTCGCGCATGTTGGAGACCGCGCCTATGCGTTGCTTCTTAAGTTAAACACCACAGTAAACAGCATGCGGCGTGTCTTTGGGTACGACTATTGGTCCTTGTCCGCTTACCTGAAGCACAAAGTAAAAAACGCAGTTGAGTACATTGGAAAGTATGAAGAGGCTGTCGCGGCAGAAGCCAAAAGGCGCGGCGTTGACGGTGTGATCTGTGGCCATATTCACCACGCTGAAAAACGCAATTTTGACGGCGTCGAATATATGAATGACGGTGACTGGGTTGAAAGCTGCACAGCACTGGTGGAAGACGAATACGGCGAGTTTCACATCATTCACTGGGCAGATGAAATCGCAAAGCGCCCAGGTAAACCCGAAAAAGGCTCAAAGAAAAAAGACAAAAAACGCAAAAAGCGCAAAGAACAAGCCCCCATCCCGGTGGCTGCGGAATAAGCGATGGATGGTTCTTTTTCACATGGCCAAGGCCTGAATATCTGCATCGTGACCGACGCCTGGCATCCGCAGGTTAATGGTGTTGTTCGCACGCTGGACAATCTTCGTCAAAACCTGGAAGCGATGGGGCACAAAGTATCGATGCTGACCCCGCGATTGTTTCGCACAATTCCCTGCCCCAGCTACCCGGAAATACGGCTGAGCCTTGGTGCCCGGCGCCGGACCGCCAAACTGCTGGACGCGCAAGAACTGGACGCAGTTCACATCGCCACAGAAGGCCCACTCGGCTGGGCGGCGCGGCGATGGTGCATCAAAAACAAAGTAGAATTCACAACCGCCTATCATACAGCGTTCCCTGAATATATTGCGGCGCGCAGCCCATTCCCTGCCAGTTGGTTCTATCCAATATTTCGCCGGTTTCACGCTGCTAGTAACGGTGTTCTTGTGGCGACCGAAACTGTTCGCCAACAGCTCCTCGATCAGGGCTTTAAAAACATCGTTCCCTGGACCCGCGGTGTCGACACATCGCTTTTCAAGCCACGCATGTGCACGTCATCCGTGCCAGAGCTTGATGGCGTCGCGCGGCCCTTGCAGTTGTATGTTGGACGGGTTGCCGTCGAGAAAAACATCGAGGCCTTTCTGGAGACCAGCGTACCTGGCACAAAGTTGATCGTCGGGGATGGCCCGGCCAGGGATAAACTCAAGGCCAAATACCCCCAGGCCCGTTTTTTAGGGGCCAAGTTTGGAGAAGAACTGGCTGCCCTTTATGCGGCAGCGGATGTGTTTGTTTTTCCCTCCAAAACCGACACATTCGGCCTTGTGATGATAGAAGCACTTGCTGCTGGAACACCAGTTGCTGCCTACCCCGTTCAAGGGCCACTGGATGTTGTGGGTGCCTCTGGGTGTGGGCCTTTCGCCCACTGGACCAACCAAATCGCGGCACTTGATGATGACTTGAACCGTGCCGTTCAAGTGGCACTCAGCCTAAATCGCCAGGATTGCAACCAGTTTGCAAAACTGTATGACTGGGCAACCGTTGCCAAACAATTTATCCAGGCGCTGAGCATCAACAAAAATACCCTTGCCTAGTCTGCTGTTTTTTGAGTCCATCGCAAATCCGTGCAAAAATGGGCAATGGTTTGTTTACAAATGTGCCCTAAACTTATGACATGATTATGAGGTACGTACGACAAACCATGGGCACTTTGGTGCGAGCTGCAACCACTGCCGCATGCGCGGCTACCTTAGTTGCCGGCACTGCAGTGCAGGCGTTTTGGCATGACACCCCAACAACAATCCATTTTTTCACTCACGGTGACACCCGGTTCGCGCAGTTTGACAAAGACAGAAACGTAACGGGCAAAATTGCCGATTTGCTGGCCTGTGCGGCAGGACCTTTGGGCATTAATTTTGAGTTTCAATTTGCCCCCTTGTCGCGCGCAACCAAGATGCTGAATACCAACGACCATATGGTGTGGTTTCCATCCGGCCCCAATGACAGTCCAGAACAACAACGCAGGATGGTTGGCCCGCTGGGGACAGTTGATATTCTTTGGTATCAGCTCAAGTCTGCGGACTTGGACGTCACGTCAGATGAATTTATGCAGAAGGCCAGGGTCAGCGCCTACAAAGGCTCTATCTTCGAAGATATATTACGCCGCGAAGGCTATAACTTTGTGGAGGGCAGCGCCGACCATAACCGCATTATGTACACTTTGCTGACAGGTGAAGTGGACGCTGTGCTGGCGGTTGATTTCCGCTTCAAACTACCTGGTGAAACAAAACAAATGATGCGCAACCGGGTCAAAACCACCTTACGTAGCCAGGTGCCGGTTTTCCTGACCCTGTCGCGCCATTTGGCGGACGAGCACCCGGACCTTGCCCGCGATTTGATGCGCGAACTCAACGTCTGCAACGCCGATGTCAGCGCGCGTTAGTCATTCTTCCTTAGGCCGTGTGCGATTCTAGTCTTCGGCATTTCAGCTTCAGAAGGTTGTTCACTATCGATAGCGTCAGACTCCAACGACATGAAGTCCTGAATTTCACCATCCAGTTGCTTGTAGACCGCTGAGTTGATCGACGCCCACAATACCGGTCCTAAACTTCCCGCCAACCCGCTGACGGCCAAGTCAACAAAATAGGCCACCGAGTCCCGAGAGAAAGTATCCGGAATAACCACCGCATACAAAGCAAGAACAATGAACAAAGGAGCACCCGCAACGAGATAAACTGCTGTGATGCGAATACCGTTGCCTTGAGACAGGTCCCAAGCAAATCCAAACGTCCGGTGCGGTTTCCCCATTGCTGTTGCAGGGAAAACGAGAGCCAATCTAAACAAAATTGGACCCAAAAGAATAGCGAAAGCCAGCACGAGCAAATTAATAGCACCAGATTGCAATCCGGCAGGCAGGCTTAGTCCAATGACCAAAGCAGACACAACTATTCCAGCCGAAAAACCTATTGAGCGCCACAAGAAAGGCGAAAAAGCTGCTTTGGATACTCGCTTTTCATAGGCTTTTTGCTGTGGTGTCAGTCCCCAGAACCAAGTAACTCCTCTTCGCAGTAGAACATAGCGGTGCCAATAAAAAGCGATAAAGATCTCCACAAGTATTTGCGGCACTGTCAAGTGACGCCCCGTGCTGACGGAGAACCATTCGATCGCTCCAACAAGAAAAGCAATGGGAAGCATAATTTTGAAAAGCGCAGTCGGACTGGCAACCATGTGGATGAATGCCAACCTAGTGGTTTCAAATACTCCAATTTTGGCCATAGTTTCCCCGACAATAAGTTACTGTTGGTTAGCTGCTTCTCTAAACAGATCACTAACCGTATGTGAAACACACTTGAAAGCAAGCATGTTTTTCAAGCTTGGAAGGCTTCTTCCTTGCAAGGCTGCGTGTTCCCGCCTATAAGGCGCGCAAGTGAAGGGAGAGGCCTGCGGCGATTGTCGCAAACAGGGCCTCTTTTTTAGATTTAGCGCGCTGTTCGTTCAGCGGCATTTGGAACCAAAACAATGAGCAAAAACATTCGCAACATCGCGATCATCGCGCACGTTGACCACGGCAAAACCACGCTGGTGGATAACCTGTTCAAACAGTCTGGTACCGTACGGGAAAACCAGCGCGTTGAAGAACGCGCGATGGACAGCGGTGACCTGGAGCGCGAGCGCGGCATCACCATTCTCGCGAAATGCACAAGCGTAATGTGGGGCGATACCCGCATCAACATCGTTGACACCCCGGGCCACGCCGACTTTGGCGGCGAAGTGGAACGCATCCTCTCGATGGTGGACGGTGTTGTGCTTCTGGTGGACGCCGCCGAAGGCCCCATGCCGCAAACCAAGTTTGTGACCGCTAAAGCGCTTGCCCTTGGTCTGCGCCCTATTGTTGTGGTGAACAAAGTCGACAAACCAGACGGGGGCCCGGACGCCGCCACAGACGCCTGCTTCGATTTGTTTGTGAACCTTGATGCCGACGACGATCAGCTTGATTTCCCAATCCTTTATGCGTCTGGCCGCGATGGTTGGTGCGACAATGAACTTGATGGCCCGCGCGAAAACCTGCACCCGCTGTTTGAAAAGATCATTGAGCATGTGCCTGCGCCCAAGGTGGTAACCGAGGGCAATGCCGACAAGCCGTTTTCGATGCTTGTATCCATGCTTGACCGCGACAACTTCCTGGGTCGTATCCTGACCGGCCGCATTGAAACCGGCCGCATCAAAGTGGGTGACGCCATCCATGCGCTTAGCCGCGATAATAAAATTATTGAAGCGGGCCGGATTTCGAAGCTGCTTTCATTCCGCGGGCTGGAGCGGGTGCCGGTTGAAGAAGCCGAAGCGGGTGACATTGTCGCGATCGCAGGCCTTGCGACCGCAACGGTCGCTGACACGATCGCGATCCCTGAGGTGACCGAGGCGCTTCACTCTACACCCGTTGATCCCCCAACCCTTGCCATGACCTTTATGGTGAACGACAGCCCGCTTTCGGGCCGCGAGGGCAAGCATGTGACCAGTCGCGTGATCCGTGACCGGTTACTGAAAGAAGCTGAAGGCAATGTGGCGATCAAAATCACTGAAACCGATAGCAAAGACGCGTTTGAAGTGGCGGGGCGCGGTGAATTGCAGCTGGGTGTACTAATCGAGACCATGCGCCGCGAGGGTTTTGAGCTGGCGATCAGCCGCCCACGTGTTCTCTATAAAATGGACGAAAACTGCAAGCGCCTGGAGCCATACGAGACTGTGCAGGTAGATGTGGACGAAGCCTATCAGGGCGTTGTGGTTGAAAAGATGACAGGGCGTAAGGCAGAGCTCACGGGTATGGTGCCATCAGGTGGTGGTAAGGTGCGCCTGACGTTTGACGCACCAGCGCGCGGGCTTATTGGCTATCACGGTGAGTTCCTAACCGACACACGCGGTACCGGCATCATGGCCCGCGCTTATGATCGCTATGACGCTTACAAAGGCCCGATCCGTGGCCGCCAGCGCGGTGTTTTGATCGCAACAGGTGGCGGCAAGGCCGTCACATACGCACTCTTTAACCTGCAGGAGCGCGGCATCATCATGATCAATGGTGGTGACGAGACCTATGAGGGCATGATCATCGGCGAACACAGCCGTGACAATGACCTTGATGTGAATGTGCAGAAGGCAAAACAGCTGACGAACATCCGCGCTGCAGGCAAGGATGAAGCCGTGAAGCTGACAACACCAAAGGTCCTGCCGCTCGAGGAAGCGCTTGCTTACATCAATGATGATGAGTTGGTGGAAGTAACACCCGAGAGCATTCGCCTGCGCAAGCGGTACCTCTTGCCGCATGAGCGCAAAAAGGCCGCAAAAGCGGCTGAGTAATCTGTCAATCAGCAAAAAGGCCGGGCAAAAAAGCACCCGGCCTTTGATTTTTCAAGCTCTTTCGCGCCCTTAGAAAATAAAGTCTGCGCGCTCCAGGTCAGACAATAGTGTGTTCTGAAGGAAAACACTGTCGCCGGCACCAAGGTCGATCAACACACCACTGACGCCGTCAACGACCGTTTCTGTTGACGCATCCTGAACAGAGAGCAGATCAATAAAGTCCGTATCTGTAGCGGAGAGATCCAGAACATCTTGCCGCGCTTGATAGTCTGTTACCGTGTCCTGGCCGGAACCCGAAGCAAAGACAAAGGTGTCGGAGCCGTTATTGCCAGTGAGGACATCATTGCCCGCCCCGCCATCAAGCGTGTCGCGGCCGCTGCCGCCAGCGATGGTGTCATCGCCATTGCCGCCTGAAAGCAGGTCACTGCCATTGTCCCCGGAAAGGGCATCAGCGCCATTTCCGCCAGACAGAATGTCTGCGCCGTTACCACCAATAACTGTGTCGTCACCGTCACCGCCGTCAATGGTATCTTTGCCATTGTTGCCCGTTAAGACATCCGCACCTGCACCGCCTGAAAGCTGGTCGCTACCGTTACCACCCAACAGGGTGTCACTGCCGTTACCGCCCTCTGCAATGTCTGCACCGTTGCCACCGGTGATGCTGTCATCACCGAAACCGCCCAGCAAGGTGTCGCTGCCGTTACCACCGTCGATAACGTCCGCGCCGGCGTCGCCTGAAACAAGGTCACCGCCGTTGCCGCCATCAAGGGTATCGTTTCCGCGGCTACCGGCAACTGTGTCGGCGCCATTGCCAGCGTCTTCCTCGATGCCGGCTATGGCGTCGCCGTAGATGATCTGGCCTGCTGCATCAAGCGCGGCAAGGTCATCAAGTGACAGCCCAACAAGCCCGATAAACTGGTCTTCAAAGTCCAGCCGCACACCAGCAGTTACTTCGCTCGCGAACTGCAGAAGACTGGCAAGGTCAGAGGCGCCAAACAGGTTGGAGCTTAAGTCGAGTATGTCGCCATCGGTCAAGTTAAGATCAAAGACGATGGCCCTGTCTGTGGCACCGTTGGACATAACAAATGTGTCTGCGTCCGCGCCGCCAAACAATGAGTTGTTGCCACCGCCAGCAATCAGAACATCGTTTCCGGCATCACCGGACAGATTGTCAAAACCATCGCCGGCACTCAACGTATCGTCACCGTCGCTGCCGGTCAGGTTATTGTCACCGTCATCCCCAATGATCAAATCGTTGAACTGGGAACCGATGACATTTTCAATGCCAATCAGCACGTCAGAGCCGCCTTCACCATCGTCAAATGCGATGCTGGCGCTCAGATCAACATGCACCCCTGTTTCATCGCCGTTTGCTTGAACCGGGCCTCCATCAACGCCAAAACCAACATCAAAATAGTCAGCTTCGTCACTGGTGCCCAGGGAGCCATCAAGCGTGTCGTTGCCGGCACCGCCTGTCAGGAAAGTTGGGCCCCGCCCGCGCCGCCGATCAACAGATCGTCGCCTGTACCACCACGCGCCTGATCTATCGTGCGAGACCCATCGCCGCTGTCGCCGAGATCAAGCGTATCATTCCCGGCGCCGCCAAGGAGGAAGTCATCTCCGGATTCCCCGCGTAACAAGTCGTCACCCTCAGCGCCCCTCAAGGTGTCATCACCACCACGGCCCTCGATTGTGTCGTCCGCCGATCCGCCGGAGAGGTCGTCGTCACCCGGCGTTCCAATGATCAACTGCCCAACAGGGTCACCGCCGTAGAGAATCTGGCCATTGGCATCAAGGGCAGACAGGTCCGCCAGCGTCAAGCCGGACAGGCTAAGGTTGCCAGCGCCGATAGAAATATCCACACCACTGCCAAAGTCGAAGGCGAAGCCCAAAAGGGCGTCCAGGTCAGTCAATCCAAGCGTTGTTTGGCTTAGGTCCAGCACGTCACCGTCTGAAACACTCAGGTCGGCGATAGAAACAAAATCAGTGTCAAAATTTGCAATTGTGAAGGTGTCAGCGCCCAGACCGCCAAAAATGAAGTCAGCGCCACCGCCACTGATCAGCAGGTCATTGCCGCCTTCGCCAAAGATAAAGTCGGCGCCCGCACCGCCATCAACGGTGTCGGCACCGTCGCCGGCAAACAGGCTGTTGTTGCCTGAGTCACCAATAATAAGATCGTTGAAGAAGGAACCCCGCACATTCTCAATGCCGATCAGCACATCGGAACCGCCTTCGCCGTCATCAAACGTAACTCCCGCGCTCAGGTCAACATGAACGCCGGTTTCGTCGCCGTTTGCCTGAACAGGGCCACCGTCAACGCCAAAACCAACGTCAAAATAGTCTGCCTCGTCACTGAAGCCGAGCGAGCCATCCAGCGTATCGTTACCGGCACCGCCCGTTAGAAGGGTTGGACCGCCAGAACCGCCAATCAACAGGTCATCACCTAAACCACCGCGTGCCTGATCAAATGTACGCGAACCATCGCCACTTTCACCCAGATCAAGAGTATCGTTTCCGGCACCACCAAGAAGAAAGTCGTCACCTGCTTCACCCCTTATCAGGTCATTGCCGTCTTCGCCGCGCAAGGTGTCATCACCGCCGCGGCCAAACAGCGTGTCATCAGCGTTTGAACCGACGATGGAATCGTCGCTAAAAGTTCCTTCAAAAATCATGGAATCCCCAATCGTGATTTTACATCTGGCAGAATTGCCATAATGTCCCATATACGCGATCATAGAAGGAATTCAATTACCTATGCGATAGTTTTTGCTATTTTTTCGCGAATTATGGCTGAGGGCTGCGGCCTGATGCTCAAACGCAGAAATCAACTGGCCGCACCGCTGCATCCACTCATCCATTCCCGCCTTTTTTGTGCCCTACTTGTAATCTAGAAAACACTCACCACGTTAGGTGGAACAAAGCGCACCGGTAAAAACCGGGCGACAAAAACAAAACGACACGACAAGCGAAGGGAAAACCCCATGAAAACGCAAAAACCAGCACTTGCCTACGGTGTGAAAAAGCCGAGTACGCCCGCCGCGTGCGCGAGTATGAAATTGCGACCAATGTGGTAGCGGGCAGCGCATCCTCTGGCAGTGTTTTTGCCAGCATCAAGGGCCTGTTCAACTAGGCACCCTACCTGACTTGAATTTCTGATAGCGGCTCGGCACCCCGCCAAGCCGCCTTTTGGCATGCGCTTACCCGAGTTTGAAATAGTTGCGGATGGCCAGCAGCGCGAAGAACAGGAAGATGGTGGAAAGCAAATTGTGAATACCGCCGAAAAAGGCCACCATCGGCGGCAGCGCGCCACCGAACAATGCTTTCACCGCAGCGCCCCCGTCCGCTTTGATCACGCCCAAAACGGGTGTGCTGTTCGAGAAGGTAAAATTCACCAGATGCCATAGATAGTCGACTGATACTTGCCCATCAAACACGCCGGCCGTGAGGCCGTAGACTGCGAAAAATATCGCATAGACTATTGCCCACCAGAATATGGGCCGCCAGAAACTGAGCCCACATTTGCTGAATGCTTCAAAGGCATTGATCATGGCGACTTCACGCCAACCATCGGTTTCCCATCCACGACGACATAGCAGTTCAGCGCGGAAAAAACGCTTTTCAGCCAAATGATGGTGGCGGGCTGCTGCATATTCTCCCAAGCGCCTCAGTTTGGAGGCCGCGTGCTTGTCTCCAATCACACGCGGATACCTTCGCAAGCCAACCCAACG
The DNA here is from genome assembly GCA_963921265.3 of Kordiimonas sp. Lineage (GTDB taxonomy): Bacteria > Pseudomonadota > Alphaproteobacteria > Sphingomonadales > Kordiimonadaceae > Kordiimonas. The sequence goes on along the minus strand of OZ001196.2, from coordinate 3,335,348 downwards.
CAGAATTTGAGACCCGAGGCGCCACTTTGGCGGTGGTGGAACAGCAACCTCCGTCAATCCAAACTCGGGTACAATCTGAAACTTGGCCCCTTTAAAACCGCTAATCGTCATGCTGCGTGACCGAACATCCGATTGATCATATTTTTGTTGGAGACTTTTTCCCCATCGCTTGTATTGCTTGGGTAACTTGGTGTTTTTGTCTTTGCCAAAATGGGCAAAGTCAAAATTCACATAGTTTTCGAAACTCGCGCCAGCAAAAAATGAGCTCGACAAAAAATAGCAACCCTGAAAATTGGCGGTGCCAGCAAAACTCACATCACCCCAACTGGCCCTTGCAAAAAACACCGATTTTGAGCATTGGAACGACTGCTTGAATTTTGATTCAGCAAACGTGGTCTCTCCCGTGAAAGCAGAATTCGAACAAATAAACTTCCCGTCGAAAACTGCGCCTTCAAAGGACGTACTTTTTGCAAACTCCACGTTGTTGATGCGAAAAACACCCTCAGCCAAGGTGATATTCTCAAAATGAGCAGCCCCTGCAAATGAGGCCACTGAAAACAGGTTCGACCCTCGGAAGGTAGCCGCTTCAAAATGCGCGCTACTTTTGAAGTGCATTAGGTCAAACGCGACACCGCCGCCGAATTCAGCTTTCTCAAACCAGGCGTCGCCACAGAATTGCGCACCGCCAAAGGCAATCAGGTCTGAGGCCCTAACCTTTGAAAAGTTCGCCTGCTGAATAAAGATCGCTTCATGAAGATATGCGGGTCCGTGAAACTGAGCGCCATCAAACTGCGCATGACACTCAGAACGCATAGAAGTAAAGTCAGCCTCTTCCCGAAATTCTGCGCTTTTGAGCTGACAAAACTTATGGAATTTTGCGTTTCCAAAGTTTGCGCCATTTGAAAAGTTGGTGTTGTTGAAAATTCCGCCGCCCTCAAATTTGCAATTAGAAAAATTCGAGCGCGTCGTAAACTTGGCGTTGGAAAAGCTCACCATGTCGGCAAACTGCCTACCACTAAGATCAACATCGCACTGGAAATCGGCTTTCATAAAACTGACGGCAGCAGGAAAAACACATTGGCTAAAGTCTGCAACTCTTATGGGGTACCGACTGTCGCCATATGCTTCGGCAAAATTTAAGGCAGCTGATTTGTATTTGTCGTCGCCTTCTCGCTTTAGGCGAACATACGTCTTTGACCCGTCTTCGGAGAACTGCAGCCACCTCTTGTTAACAAGTTGAGCCCATTGGACCCAGAGATTCCATTTCGCAGCGCCGCTGGACAGACGGTCCACCAAATCCCTTCGATTTAAATTCGTACATTCAGTTAGCTCGGCCCGGGAAAGCCTCAACTCACCCCGCAACAAGTCAGGCACATTTTTGGCGTAATAAACCGGCTTGCCGTCGATCAGATAATCCGGGTGTGGTTCAGTTTCATACTCAATACCATCGATGATGTTGTCAGCCATGGCGTCCCCCTGTTCCCTCAACAACTATGCCCTTATGGGTTGCACCGACACAAGTGGGTTTTCGCGCGCGTGAGTATGCCCGTGGGTGGACTTTGCCTTCACTTTAGCAGGCGCTCGGGCAGATTGGCGCAAGCCAGTTCATGCACACGAGCCTGTCCAGAATGCCGAGCGATCCTAGCGACATCAGTCCCACACGTCCCTCACCCGCAGCAGTGAGCGATGTGGTGCGTGGTGCGTTTGCGCAGCCGGATACTGAGAGCATTCTTTCGGCCCTGCACCGGTTTGAACTCACGGTCGCGAACAACATGGAATGGCCCTGGATGCGCTGGCGGCTTCTGGCTGACGAGGACACCGCTTATCTGGACGGTTTCCCTTTCGAAGTTCCGCAAGCAGGCGGTGATGCGCTCACGCATACCCTTTTTGCTGCTGCCCTTCAGGTGCGGGGCGCCGGTACAGACAGTGCTCCGCTCAAGAATCTGTTCTCGGACATTAACGAGCTAATCGAAAACAGCAAAAATCTGCCCCTCACCCTGCAGCTTGAGCTGATGATGCTGGCGTATCACGAGCGCAAGTGGGAGGCCGTTCACACGCTGGCCGCGCGACTAATCGCTGAGCCTGCCATAACGGGCGACACCGGCCTTGATGCCCGCGTCAAAGACCTGCTGCTTGATACGCTCTTCTTCAGTGCCTATCGCCCCTATATGCCCTATTATGTGGATAACCCCGTCCCGCTTCTGGAAAAACTGGAAGGCTTATTAGCGCAGCCCTCGCCTGCGCAATTAATGGCGGCGGGTGGTATGGCCGCCAAAACAGTATCCGCCAACCTGCTGGCTATGCGCGGGCAATTTGATGAAGCGCTCACGCTATACGGCGAGGTTGCTACCTCAACCGGGTTTCGCTCGCCAGTGTTTCAGCAAACACAGGTTCTGCTGCCGCTAGAAAGTCTGACGGAAGAAACCCGCGCAGACGATTTGAACTGGTATCATGCGCGCAGCGAAACGGCGTTTCATTTCACCCATGCGCCCGCGGGTGAGCATGCCTTGTTAGTCGCGGTTGAGCCCGCCTATTTCAAACTGTACGGCGCGCTTTATGCCGAAATTGTTGGCACATCGAACCCCGATGCACTAATCCATTTTCACCTGATTAATTTCGACGATAAAGCGACCGCCGAGGCAGAGCTTTCGTCACTCGCCAAAACCGCCGGGGTGCGCATCAACCATACATTTGAAGACAATCAGATGATGGCTGAGCGTCCTCACCTGAAGGGCGGTGTGTGCGTTAACACACGCTACATTTATCTGCCCGACTATCTGGAGGCTTACACGGGCGTGACAATCACGGATGTGGACGGCTGGCTTCTTAAATCCATTGCAGACCTGACAGACTTTGGCGAACGCGACAGCCTTGTCTCCAGCTGGATATGGAAAAAGAACACCGGCTATTGGCGCTTGCCTTGGGGCAACCTCTCTGGCGGTTATTGCACCATCAAATCAACTGCCAACAGCAGACGATTTGCTGCGCTTATTGCACAGTATCTCACGCGCCTTTTTGCCCGCAACGCCTATGTCGGCAAACCGCTCTTTTACGCAGACCAGGCGGCGCACTTTTTATGCCTGCAAAAAGCGGTGGCGGACTGGGGCATGCAGGTTGGCTTTGTTGGCGGCGGCTTTGATCAGTCGCCCGAACTTGGTTTTGGCAACCGGCATGAAGGAAAGCAGCAAGCGATGCGCGACAAGCTGGCAGCCTTGCACGCAGAGGCCGGAAACAATCAGTCCTGAAGCTGGTTTTGGTCCCTAGTTCTGGCCCAGGTAATTCAAAATCGAAACCACGCAGGAAACACCCGGCCAGCCACCGTTTGCGCCAGCCTGCGCATACTGCAGGGTGAGGGCCAAATAAAGCCCCTTGTTGCCGCTTAATTGCCAGCTACTGCCCACCAGATAGTTGGCGGGCGTGATTTTGGCGTTTCGACCAATAGAGAATTTATTCCAGCCGCAATCAATCCAGTTGCTTTCGGGGTCTGGCGGGTTCGAGCAGGAAGATGGGCGGTAGCCGCTCGGCACACCCCCCATAAAACGAGTTGAATTGCCGGGCTGCAAAAACTCTTCAAGGTCATCGCGGCGATACGCCTGCCGCCGCCTGCTGAAGCGCACATTGTGGGTGGTGCTGGCCCAGGCGTCACCGTCTGCGTTCACCATCACCCGCACGCGTTCCGGCAAGCGGAAAAAACACTGTAACTGGGAAACTGCAGCCTGCTGCGCAGATGCCTTGAGGGTAATCATCATGGGGAGACCGGCAACGCCAAGGCGAAGCAGTTCTCGCCGATCTCTCGAACGGCTGGACTCGTCATTATTTTCAGGATCCATCTGGTCTTTCATGGGCCTGCCTATCACTTGTTGAACCAAATGATCTGGCGCTCGCGAACGAGCCTTTGCCCCAACCAGAACTCGTTAACCCTAGCGGAAAACTGCGGCAAGACCAACTGCTTTTTTAGGGTAACGTTATGAAGTTAAACGCAAGTTGCAAGGCGGTCTTGCAGGTGCGCAATCACCGGTGCAGACGCGTCGCAGGCAAGCGCATCCTGAAAACTCCTGGCCGCTTCTTCTGGCCTTTTCAACAGCCGCAAAAGTTCCGCGCGGGCCGTGTGATACGGCGCGAAGCCCTGAAGCTGCTCATGGTTTGCGAGAGCTTCCAACTTTAAAAACGCGGCTTCAGTTTGGCCGGACTGGGCTTCCGCAACACACGCGTTAATCGCCACAACAGGGGAACCCGTCAAGGCTTCCAGCGAACGATAAACGCTGAGCATTTGGCGCCAGTCGGTGCTTGCAAAGTCTGGCGCAGCTGCATGCCCTGCGGCGATTGCTGCCTCCAGGTGATAGCGGGTCAACACCTCGCCGGCCTGCGCCAGTTTCATGTGCTGAAACGCCAGATCAATAAGCTTGCGGTCCCACAGGCTGCGGTTTTGGTGCCGCAGGGTTATCAGCCGCCCTTTTGCGTCGGTTCGGGCGTCAAACCGCGAGGACTGAAACGCCAACAAAGCGGCAAGGGCATGCACTTCGGGGGTTTTTGTATCGGTTTGAGCCGCAAGCGCCAGAACAAGACGAACGGCTTCGTCGGCAACATCCCTGAGGATCAACGCCTCCCCCCGGCGCGGCGCATAGCCAAGGCTGAACATCAGATAGATAACTTTCAGAACCGTTGGCAGGCGTTTTTTGATTTCAAATCGGCTGAGTTCATCCGTCAGGGTTCCCGCGTCGGCCCGCAGCTTGCGCTTTGCCCGGGCCAAACGCTGGCCAACGGCTGCGTCTTTCTTCAGGAAAGCCAGTGCAATGTCTGTGGCAGTAAACCCGCTGACCACCTTGAGCGTCAGCATGAGCTGGTCTTCTTCCGCGATCGCAGGTTGGCAACACAGGAACATCAGCTTCAATTCCGGGTCTGTCACCTGCGCACCAAAAAGCTGACCATGCGCGGTGTCATTATCGCTCGCTTCCGGGTCGGCGCCTAACGCCTCTTCAAATTCGGGCAAGGCTGTTTCGCGACCCTGTTTACGCAAGCGATCAAAGGCTTTATTGCGCGCCACCCGATTGAGCCATGCAGCAGGATTATCGGGCATACCCTTAAAGGGCCACGTGGCCATAGCCGCGACAACAGCATCTTGCACCACATCTTCCGCCATCTGCAGGCGGCTTGCCCCCAAGCGATGAACCAGATCCGCCACCAGGCGGCCTCGTTCGCGGCGAGCGAGGCGTTCCAGCTGGTGGCGAATGATGTCGTGTGTGAGGGGCTCGGTCATACTATGCCTGTCAGTCTACAGCGTGAATCTCACGCACCTCGAGGCCGGTATTATGCACCATGTGTGGGCAGGTTTTTGCGATTTCGACGGCTGCGTCGTAATTCTCGGCCTTGATCAGCATGAAACCACCAAGCACCTCTGCAAGCTCTGCCAAAGGCGTTTCATGAACTTCGATGCCGCCATCCGTGCGGGTCAAAACCCGGCCAGGGCCATCGGCCAGTTTTTCACCGCCAACATACACACCGTCAGCCGTCATTTTTTCCGTCCAGGCAATATAGTCTTTGATGATGTCCATATAGTCGTCCTCAGACAGGCCTTCATAGCGGTCCGGGGCGTGATTAAGCATAAGAGCATAAGTATTCATAATTTGTTCTCGCTGTTTTCGTCTCGGGTTCAAAACAGGTGCCAATCACCTGTTACGGCATCAACGAACCAGGCCATCGCATTTTGACATTACACACAAAAAAAATCACGCCCAACAACGTTAGGTGGAACAGAGATGCTGTTTTTTCTTCATAAATACATGCAGTTAAGGAAATTATTCCGCTCTAACGATTTGATAAGAAACTAGTTGCTATAAAGAATGCAAGCGGGGTCAAAATAATTAGAAGTTGTTAGGACGGGGTACAAAACAGTGGGTGATCGTAAGGTCCAAGTATTTTTTTATGGCTCTTTCATGAGCCTGCCCATGCTGGAAGCAGCTGGCATAGCCAAGCGGGCGTTCGCCCCGGCATCAGTCACGGGGTTTGAACTGGTCATTGCGCCCCATGCCAACCTGGTGGATAGCGGCGACGGTGTTGTGTTTGGCATTTTGGCCAACCTGAACCACCAGGAATTAATCCAGCTATACAAAACCCATGCACTGAAACAAACGGATGTGCCCTATCCGCCCGAAGCAGTCATGGTGCACACTCGTGGCGGCAAGATGGTGCCAGCAATGGTTTATGTTGCGGCGCATGAAACCAGTGGCAAACCAGACGCAGCCTATTTGAAGTTGATGACAGACGCTGCCCGCAACTATGGTTTTCCAAAATGGTATCAGGAACATATCGCCGCGTTTGGCGCGTGACGTCCTAGAAGTCAGTCATAAAAAAAGCCGCCTTCAGGGCGGCTTTTTTGTGTTTAAGCCTCTCCGCTTCTAACCGCGCACGCGGGTGAGGAAGTTATTCACCGCTTGCTCCAGCACGTCCGCCTGTTCAGCAAGACCGCCAGCTGCCTGCCCCACAACAGACGAGGCCCCAGCGCTTCGCTCTGCCACTTCCTGCACACGACCAACATTTTGGCCAAGGTTCGCCGTTCCCTGGCTGGCGTTCTGCACACTACGGCTAATCTCGCCTGTGGACGCTTCCTGCTCCACAACAGCGGCCGCAATCATGCCTGAGATTTCGCTTACCTGTTTGATTGCATCACGGATCGAGTTCACCGACTGCACTGTGTCATTGGTGGCCGCCTGCATGGCGTTCACCTGATCCTCAATTTCCTGTGTGGCTTTTGCTGTTTGGTTGGCGAGCGACTTTACCTCACTGGCCACAACGGCAAATCCCTTGCCTGCATCACCGGCACGCGCAGCCTCAATAGTTGCATTGAGCGCGAGCAAATTCGTCTGTTCTGCAATTTCGTTGATCAGTGTAATCACCTCGGCAATCCGGTCTGAAGCAGCCGCGAGGGAGCCAACCCGGGATTCTGCCTCTTTGGCAACGTCCATCGCTTTCATAGATGTGCCATTGGCTGACTCCACCTGACTGCGGATTTCGCCGATGGCGCCGGTTAAGCCCTCCGTTGCCTCTGCAACGGAAACCATATCCTGACCCGTTGCATCAGTTGCGGCTGCCGCCGAACTAATTTCCAGTCCCGTTTGCTCGATTGCCTCTGACATTGTGTCTGACGCCATCTGAAGTTCTGCAACTGACCCGGATAGCGACTGAATAACGCCTGAAATTTCCTGTTCAAACGTGTTGGCAAGCTCGCCTTGCATGCGCTTGCGCTCAGCCGCAGCCTCTTCCGATTGTGCTTTTTCAGCGTCCAGGCGCTCTTGCTCGGCCTGCATCTTCTCGGCGGTTTCCTGCTTTTGCTGCTCTTCGCGTGCTCTCCGCGCGTCTTCCGCTTCTTCACGAAGGCGCTCAGTCTCAAGCGAATTCTGTCGCAAAAACTCTGCAGCACGTGCCATGGTCGCGATACCATCAGCATGGTCCATATCCGTGACGGGTTTGTCGTACTTGCCTTCAGACAAAGCGCCCAGTTCTTGCTGAAGGCGCCGAAGCGGTCCCATCACACTCGCAATGATTGACACACTAAAGCCAAGTACAAAAACAAACAGGATGGCGGTGTAAATATACACTTCTGTTTGATGGGCTTCAGCTTCAGCCGCAGAAACGACACCCTCATTCAGTTCCTGAACAAGAGAGCTGAATTGCCAAACAATGAACAAGGTTCCCAACAGGGACAAAATCGTTAGCGCCCAAATGCGCACATTGACTTTAAAATTCCGGAGAAATGCGATCATGCAATCATTCCAAACACGTTACAAAACTAAGCAAGCCACCCCAAAACTCGTGCCGCACACCTTTTAGCAGACCTAAAACAGTTTGGCTGCATTCGTTTTGGCAAAAATTTCCAACGAGGTCCGCCCCCAACAACGCATCTTGAATCGGCGCGTTGCATACTTATGTCTTCTAGATAACAAACGATAAAAAAAACATTAACAGCGAGAGTTACAGGAGGATTTCATGCGCCTTTTGATGGCGATATTTTTGCCCCCCGTCGTTTTCTTTACCATCAACCGCCCGTTCCAAGGCTTGTTCTGCGCATTGCTGTGGCTTACCATTATTGGATGGCCCGTGGCGGCAATGTGGGCAATCTATAGCCTGAGCCAGTATCGCAATGACGAACTGCGCCGGGAGATGGATTATGAACGCCGCTACGGTCGTTACTAACGCGTAACGAACTAGGGGAGACACGTTATGATCTGGGCAATTCTTATTGGTGCCGCAGCTGGTTATCTGGCGGGCAACATTCTGCGCGGCGAAGGATACGGCGCGATTGGCAATATTTTTCTGGGGGTACTTGGCGGCGTGTTAGGCGACTTTCTGTTCGGCCTTGCCGGTTTCAGCACCACCGGGATCGTTGGCGACCTGATTTCAGCCACCGTTGGCGCCATTCTGCTTGTGTTTTTGTTTGGCAAACGTCGGCATGGTGGAAGGCAGCCTAACGACTAATGAATTACTCGCGGAAGCGGGCTGGATCGTACCAGCTCGCTTTTGCGCCAGCCTGCTTCAAATCATCGGGCATGCCTTTGCCAAGCAGCAGAAAGGCAACATAGCGCGACCATGCGGGAGAGGTTTGAATGCCGTAACCGCCCTGCCCTACGTTCCAGAAAAACCCATCTTCGTCAGGTTCAAAGCCAATAACTGGCGCGCGATCAGGTGCGAAAGTGCGCAAGCCCGACCATTTGGACTCAAGCTTCATCACACTGGAGCCGGTCGCCCGCTCGAAATGATCCACTGCAATCGCGATATCTTCCATATCTGGCTGACTGTCGCACGCCGCTGTCGGCGTTTCGTCTGCAGGTGAAATCAAATACCCAGCACCTTCAGGCTTGAAGTAAAAGTCTTCGTCAAAATCAATGATGACCGGCAGGCTTTTATCAAAAGGCAGCCCATCGGGGTTTGGGATAGTCACAAGCGTGCGCCGCAAAGGATTAAGCCCCAGCGGCTCGATCCCGCAACGCTCAGCAATCTGGTCGCCCCACGCACCAGCAGAGTTAATGATAACGCGCGTTTCCACCTGTTCCCGGCCAAGCTGCACACGCCAACCACCTTCTATGCGTTCGGCTTTTTCAAATTGGGCCTCCAGCTTGACTTCCACGCCCATTTTCTTGGCTGCTTTAATGTACCCGTGATGAAGTGCTGCCACATCCAGATTGCCGCATTCCATGTCGCGAATACCACCGACAAATCGTCCACTTGCTAACTGTGGTGCTGCTTGCTGCAACTCTTCTGCTGACAACAACTCGATATGCGGCAGCTTTTTTCTGTCCTGCTCATAAAGCTTTTGAGCTGCCGCTTTCTGATCAGCGTCAAAAACATGAATGGCACCAAGGTCGGTGATCAGGGGTGCTTCGCAGAACCCCAGTGGGGGGCTATGCAAAAACTCTTTTGAAGCCGTTGTGAGTGGCTGCAGTTTTTCGCCGCCGTAGGTTTCTGCATAAAATGCTGCTGATCTGCCCGTTGTGTGATACCCGGCCTGTTCTTCCATATCGACAAGCATGGCTGCACCGTGACCGGCAAGGCGATACGCCACACCAGCCCCAGCGATACCGGCGCCCACAATCAGAAAATCAAGCTTTTGCATACACACTCCATTGATCTCAGCCGCCAATTTGTGATCTAAGACATCTGCTTTTGCAAGAGGGCAATCAGTCCGTACAGCGAAAAAGAACAGGCAGCACCAACATGACCCTTTCAGACCAGAAAATTCAGGAATTGTCAGCTTTCGCCGCTGATCTCGCCACCGCCGCTGCCGAAGTTTCTTTGAAGCACTTTCGAGCGCCCATCAACATCGACAACAAACTGGGTGAAGACGGGTTTGACCCTGTCACGCTGGCCGACCGCGGCGCAGAAGAAGCGATCCGCAAGGTAATTGAAGCCAAGTTTCCGGATCATGCCATTGTTGGCGAAGAATACGGTGTAAAAGATACCGGCAGCGCTTTTGAATGGGTCCTTGACCCTATAGACGGTACGCGCGCCTTCATTTCCGGCTTGCCAACCTGGGGCACACTTATTGGCCTGAAATATGAGGGCGTACCAATCATCGGCGTGATTGATCAGCCATATATCGGTGAGCGCTATGTTGGCTGGACCACGGGCGCGACGTTAAACAACAAGCCCATTCGTACCCGTCCCTGCAAAAGCCTAAGCACCGCAACCCTTTCAACTACAGACGCCAACCTTTTTGACACGAATGAACGCGCCCATTTTGACAGCATCCTGAAACAGGTCCAGCTGGTTCGCTACGGGCTGGACTGCTACGCCTACGCTGTTTTATCTGCTGGCTTTATGGATGTCGTGATGGAAAGTGGCCTGCAGCCCTATGATATGATGGCCCTTATCCCGGTTGTGCGCGGCGCCGGTGGCAGCGCCACTTGTTGGAGCGGCAGCGGACCAGGTGAAAGCGGCAAGCTGCTTGCTGTCGGAGACCAAGAGCTTGCACAGAGCATCCTGGCTGAAATAAATTAGCGCGCATTCCTCACACCTAATTTATTATTCAAATCAGCATCATTGTCTTAGCATGGCAAATTGATGTAAAGAATCGCTGCCTGGTGGAAACAACTGCGACAACGAATTCGGATTGGGCCGCCCAACGAAATTCAATCGAGATGATGCAATCGAATTGGCCATGAACGCCTTTTGGGAAAAAGGATTCGAACCAACGTCTGTGTCTGATCTGGCTTCTGCCATGTCGATCACACGGTCCAGTTTTTACAACAGCTTCGAAAGTCGGGAAGCCATTTTCGAAGAAGCGCTGGCGCGCTATCAGGATACCGGTATTTCGCTGGTCCTCACACCTGAACTGGAAGGGTTTTGCCCCGTGCGGGCAGTCCGGACGTTTTTCCGGGGAGTTTGCAACAATCTGGCAACCGATCCAGACGCCAAGGGCTGCCTGATTATCAACTGCTATGTGCAATCCAGCCCTGATGTTCCCGCCCCCGCTGGTGTACAAACTTTCATCGACACCAAACGTGATCAGTTTGAGTTTGTAGCCCGCATCGCACAGGAAACAGGGGATGTTTCAACTGCGCTTTCCCCTGCGACGATTTCAGACGCACTTGTCGCGCTGTTGATCGGAATAAATGTAATGGGCAAGGAAGTCCGCGACACGGACCGTCTTTGGGCCAGCGCAGACGCCGTGTTGACATCACTTGGCCTGACTGACTGACAGCCTTTTAAAGAACCGAGAAATCGGGCCCGCGCTTCAGATCAATGAACTCGCCGATTGCACCCCACACTTTTACCCTGATTTCATCAGACTCTTTGAGAATTTCGTGCATCGCACCATCTATCGGAGCCAGTCTGCCGTGCGGCAACAGGGCAGCAACATGTGACTGCGCTGCATTGTCAACAATCTGATCTTCGCTCGCCTGAAGTATCAGGATCGGGTGCTGGATTGACTCAACATATCCCGGTGCCATCAGTTTGTCGCAGGACTTCATGGCTTCAAGGAGCCACTTGTAGGTGGCACCGCCAACTGCAAGCCGCTTGTCGCGTGTGGTTATGAAATAATCATCATCTTCGAAGCGTTCATCGTCATGCGTCAGTTTTCGCCGCCATCCCCAACGGCCTTCTTTGAATTTGGTATGGCCTGGAACATAAGCCGAGCCCAAACCAATACTTGTCATCAACTGCGACAAGCCTTTGGTGATGGGTCGGGGGATACCGCCAGCCGCAATGCGCACCATGGGCGCCACCAAAATCGCTGCGTCAGCGTCGCGCGGATGGTCATGCAAAAAGCGCAAAATCACGTGGCTACCCGCCGAGTGCCCCATCAAAATAAAGGGCTTGGGCATTTTGTTAACGAGGGCTTCTTCAAAAAATTGGTGCACATCGTCGATATGCTGATCGAACGTGTCCACATAGTGCTTATCACGGTTTTGGTGAACCCGGTGGGACATACCTTGCCCTCGCAGGTCCATTGCCGCGCAGGCAAAACCCATATCGTTCCAAAGGTGAATGTCTTCGAGGAATTTTTCGATAAATTCTGTGCGGCCCGGCAGGAATACAATGGTGCCTTTGGTCTCAACCACCTTACTGGCAGGAAACCGCGCAAAACGCATTTGCACACCATCAGCAGCGGTAAAATAACTGAATATGGCGTCCTCTGGCGCTTCCCTTCGCCTTGCCTTCGCCTCAGCCAACATCTCAGATGTCGGCAGCTTGTCCTCACTCACGACTTACGCCCGCCTTCCATCCCCGCATAGGGTTCTTTTCGACCCACCAACGCAGTGTTGCCATTATTGCGAACCAGTTTCAACAATAAACCGTGGTTAGAAAGCTTACTGTTGCTGCAACACACGCGCTACATCGTGCATGGTGATATTGTGCACACGGTCAATCTGTCCAGTATGATAAAGATCAAAAATCCTCCAAGTCATTGATTTTATTATATTAAAAATCACCTCTAATTGTCCGCATTCATTTACTTGTCTTTTGCATTGTGCGCATACAGTCCCCTTTGTGGTTCAAATGGCAGACAGGCAATGTTCATGTGGTCACAGACTAAGAATTTACTGAAATCATCCTTCCCGGCACTGGTTCGTGATGAACGCGGCAGCCTTGTACCTGCCGTTGCAGGCAGCATGTTAATGCTGACAGGCGCGGCGGGGCTCTCGATTGACGGCGCCCGCATGTTTTACGTGAAAGACGTGCTACAAAAATCTCTCGATAGTGCAGGCCTTGCTGCCGGCCACGCGATGGACGTGGACACTATGGAAGCCGATGCGCGCGAATTTTTTGACGCTAACATCGGTGCGGTGGCCAATCTGGCGGCTTCGTCGGACATGCAAATCACCATCAGCGAAGACAACGAATTGATCACTCTCACGGCGGAAGCCACAGTTGATTCCACATTCATGAGCATCTTCGGCTTTGGTGAAATCATGGTTTCTGCAAGCACCGAAATCAGCCGTGAGACGCGCGGTATGGAATTGGTGCTTGTAATGGACAACACCGGTTCCATGCGCCACGACGATAAAATTGACACCATGAAGGAAGCAGCTACCAACCTTGTCCAAACGGTTTACGGCGAAGACAATGAAACCAACCCCAACTTGTGGGTAGGTGTTGTGCCTTATGTCACTCACGTAAATGTAGGGAATGCAAACGAGGGTTGGCTTTCTGCTGATGGTCAAACTCTTGTAGACACTGGTTTTCCAACAACTGAATGGATGGGCTGCATCGCTGCCCGCGGCGATGGGCTTGATGAAACAGACGATCCCCCAACGGAAGAGGGTTTCATGCCATACTATTGGGATGACACCGATTATGAGGGCTGGCATGACGGCGGGGGCTTTTGGGAATTTGGTCAGGCAGACAACAATTGGTTTGATGAAACCAACAGCGACACCATTACCATTGTGGAAGCCAACGACCGGTATGACGCGCTGGGCCCAAACCGCGGCTGCGGCGAACAAATCACGCCGCTTGTGGCTGAAAAAACCACAGTAACTGACGCGATCGACGACATGGCACCCTGGTCGTTTGGCGGCACGGCGACGCCGATGGGACTGGTGTGGGGCTGGCGGGTCCTGAGCCCGCGCTGGCGCGGATTCTGGGCCGGTTCTGATGCAGCCCTACCCATGGATTATGACACACCCTTTATGGATAAAGTGATTGTCATTCTGACGGACGGCAAAAACGAAGTGATCCAGCCTACATCATGGCCGGATCCAATGCCCTGGATATCTGACTATACCGCCTACGGCAGAATCGTAGACATGGGCCATGACAGCATTACTGACGCCCGCGATGACCTGGATGATCGCTTTGACAGGATCTGCGTGAATGCCAAAGCAGATGGCATTATCATTTATTCGATAACGTTTGGGTCCACGCCGGACGACGATGTGCAGACCGCATTTGAAAATTGTGCAACCAACCCCGCCTTTTATTTTCATGCACCTACCGCATCGTCACTTGAAACGGCGTTCGACACCATCGGTCGCCAGCTCTCAAACTTGAGGCTGTCAAAATGATTTGGTGGACACTCAGGGAAGCGATCAAGGCGGCTCGTGCGCTCAAAAAAAACCAGCAAGGTGGTGCGCTGGTAGAGGCCGCCCTTGGTTTGCCAATTCTCTTGAGTGCCATGGTTGGTGTTTTTGAAGTTGCCAACTTTTACTTTGTATCAGCATCCGTTGAAAACGCCGTATTGCATGCCTCTCGGTTTGGCATCACTGGCGGCAATGAAGAAGGCGTCACGCGCGAAGACCAAGTGCGCGCCATCATCGAAGAACAAACCTTCGGCATGGTCGACATGGACACCGTGCAAATCGAAACACTTGTTTATGAACAGTTTGGTGACATTGGTGAACCAGAACCTTTCGCGGACGACAATGGCAACGAGATATGGGACGACGGCGAAGATTTTTCTGACGTAAATGGTAACGGTGTTTGGGATGATGACATGGCCATTGCGGGCCTAGGCGGCGCGGGTGATATTGTGCTGTATCGCATCAATTATGAAGCCAACAGCCTTACCGGGTTTATGGACTGGGCCTATCGCACGCTGAATGTGCAATCAACTGTGGCAGTACGCAATGAGCCCTTCTAAGCAAAAGGCGCTGGCCGCAAGAATAATACGCAAACTGCGCCGGGATGAGCGCGGATCCATCCTTGCAGAGCTCGCATTTGCCCTGCCCCTTTTTGTCACCTTTTTGATGGGCATTGTGGAAGTGGGCACTTATTTGCTGATTAACCTGAAACTTCAGCATTCAGTTGTTTCCATTGCGGACCTTGTAACGCGCGACGAAGAAATCTCTGAGGAGATAATGGCAGACATTTTTAATGCTGCACCCCAGATCATGGCCCCCTTTGAAATGGGCGCTGGTGCCGTCGTCATTGTCTCGTCCATCAGTCAGGCAGAAGATGTGCCAGCGAGCATTTTTTGGCAACGCGCCGGTGGTGGCACTCTTGATGTTAACAGCGAATTCGGTATCGAAGGGGAACCGCCAACCCTGCCGGACGGCCTGACCATGCGGGACGACGAAACCATACTGGCAACTGAAATTTTTTATGAATATGAACCCGTAATCTTTCAGTTCATCCCATCACAGCGGCTGCGCAAGGAAAGCTTCTTTCGCCCCCGCATTGGTGCCCTGCAGTCCATCGATCCACCCGCAGAAGAATAAGGGTTTCAGGGTAAATCCCCCTGCTACTGCCTAATTTAGCACTATTCCTCGCCTCAATTTTGCCTCTCACCCCATTCTCTATGAACAGAGCCAACAGCCCTGTTCATTTTGAGTTCAGTATGCCGCGTGCAAAGTGAGCTTATTACAGGGAGCCAAACGACCAAAGAGTCGAAGGCACGATTGAGGAAGACCAGTATGACTTTTGTAAACACAGTAAACGGCAATACCTATTTTGATGGGTCCGGCCGCGATAGTTTTTTCAGCGCAGGCGCAGGTGACGATTTTCTTGTCGGCGGTGGCGGAGACGACTATCTGATGGGCGGTGACGGCAATGACTTCATCATCGGCGGCGGATTTAATGACGGCGAGATTTTCCACATCGACTGGTTTGGCGATGGCCTTGTTGGACTACCCGTCCTTCCAGACGATACAAGTTTTGACGGCAGTGACACCCTGATTGGTGGTGCCGGCGATGACACAATCATTGGCATTGGCTGGAACGACGGCCTGGTGGATGACAACGGCCTGTTTGATTTTGGTGAAGCTGAAGGGCCGGAGTTTGTTATCGCGCTTGTGGGTGCCGAGCCTGAAAACCTGATTTGGGCCGGCTCCGGCAACGACCTTGTTGTGGGCGGGCATTTTGATGACACCATCGACGACTTCAACATAATAGAAGACGCCTTGGTGTTCACGCACATCAATGACATCCGAAACTATGACGACTTGCTTTTCTACTCGTTTGAAACAGTGATCGATGGCCAGTTTGGTGTTTTGATTGAAACCACCGAGACAGACAGCATCTTCCTGGCTGGCCTAAACGAAGATGATCTGTTCGCAGCCGATGTGATTTTCTGATGGAGTTTGAACAACGGAAATAAGGCTTCATCAGCAAGGAATCTCCCCCGCCTAATCGGCATACCCATGAGTGGGGAGGTAGACCCGGCGGTGTCTGGATGCTTCCCCCCTTCGCATCCGGGCACCGCTTCTTCTTTTGAAAGACATGAGCGCAGTTTGTTTTACGACACTTGTGCCGATTCTAAATCGGGTCGGATCCACGCGTGAGTCTGTTAATTTTGGGCCACATTTTGCGGTTCGCTTTCGTCCCGCGTGACGGAATTTCCCCCTTACTGGCACTTTTTTTAGTTTTTTTTCGCTGCCCGCGCGTGCGAATTCAATTTAGGAAAAATTGTCGACAAGCTCTAAAACCACGACATTTCAACAGCTTCCTAATTTACATAAAATTGATCAAAAATTTTACAGTAATTATCCTATAAGTCATTGTTTTTATTGGTTTTTATCGCCTTGAAATTAACTTTTTGTTCACACCTGAAGCGTTACCTCTTGGGCATCCAATCTTGGCAGCTGGAGAAAAGAAATGCTCAAGTTTATGAAAAAATTTCGTCGTGACGAAGAAGGCGCTACCGCCATTGAATATGGTTTGATCGCTGCACTCGTTGCAATTGCACTTATCACTGCGCTGAACGGTCTGGGCACTTCGCTCGACACTATGTTCACTGGCGTTTCAGACACGCTGGATGCCAACGCACCTGCGGCTGGCGATGGTGGCGGCGCACCTGCTGACCCAGCAGCGCCTGCTGGCTAATGGCAAGCAAAAGCCCTAACGGCTTTTAGTGACAAGCCGCCGGGGGGCACATCCTTCCGGCGGCTACTTTTTTGGAACGGACCTGAAGCGCAAATGACTGTGGCAGCAGTTGCAAAAGGTCCAACAAACTCAGGTGGAACCCATGACCAGTTTGGTCGAACCAGGCATATATGCGTTTGTCGCAGCGATCCTTATCTGGGCCGCAGCCACTGACCTGAAAGAGCGCCGGATACCAAATATCCAGCCCTTGATGGTATGCGCACTGTTTGGGCTGCTCGCGTTTTGGCAATGGGGAAACGGGGTAAGTGCCATGACGGCATTTGTTTATCCGTTCATCACTGGAATTCTCATTTTTGGACTGTGCCTTGTTCTTTATGCCATTGGGCATATGGGCGGCGGCGACGTTAAACTGATTGGGGCAGTGGCACTGGTTGCCGGGCCATCACTCAGCTTATCGTTTGTTCTGTTCGTGACCATCGCTGGCGGTTTTGTCGCGCTTGGTTCGCTTGTCCACGCCTATGTGAATTCTGCGTCACCAACTGCCAGTCAGGTGAAGGTGCCGTACGGCGTCGCCATCATGGCCGGCGGTGTTTGGGTTTGTCTCCAGAAAATTTGGCTCAA
Organism: Kordiimonas sp.; assembly: GCA_963921265.3. Taxonomy (GTDB): domain Bacteria; phylum Pseudomonadota; class Alphaproteobacteria; order Sphingomonadales; family Kordiimonadaceae; genus Kordiimonas. Next base: position 3,317,969 of record OZ001196.2, on the reverse strand, counting down.
CTGAGCCAACCCGAGCCAACCACGCCTTCAGCAAAGGCAGGTGGTTAAGAATTATTGAGGAGACAGGACATGAACCCCAGAAGTCTGATCCTACTCGCAGTGGCCCTGGTGGGCGTTGTCGGCGTTGTGTTTTTCACCCGGTCATTTCTGGCAGGCGTGCAACAACAAGGGACGCAAGTTCAAACGGTTAGCGCGCCTGCGCCGACTGCTCGCATTCTAGTAGCGGCAAAAGATCTGCCCGTTGGCACCATTTTAACCAACGAACTCGTTGAATGGCAGCCCTGGCCCGAAAACGGCGTGAATGAAGCCTATTTCGAGAGCGGCAAAAAGAAACTCAAGGACGTTGAAGGCAAGGTTGTGCGCGCACCAATAACGCGCGGGGAACCTATGACGGCCTCTGCGATTGTTGCGCAGGGCGAGCGCGGCTTTCTTGCCGCAGTGCTCACACCGGGCATGCGCGCTGTGACCGTAAAACTGTCGCCTGTCGCAAGCGTTGGTGGCTTTATTTTTCCAGGTGATCGTGTCGACGTAATTCTTACGCACACCATCGAAGTGTCACGCGCAGAAAAATACACCGCAGCGGAGACCGTATTCCAGAACGTGCGCGTTCTGGCGGTTGACCAGCGCAGCGCAGCGCAGGGTGAAAAAATCCAGGTCGCCAAAACCGCGACCATCGAAGTCACTCCAAAAATGGCTGAAAAAGTGGCGATGCTGGGTAAACTCGGCACCCTGTCGCTCAGCTTAAGGAGCCTCACTAACGATGGTACCTATACGGTTTCTGCGGACCCCGACAGCCCTCCTATTAGCCTGACAACCACGCACACGCTGGGCCATGAAGTCAGCCGTTTCCTGCCCGCCATGGACGAAGATACAGCAACAAGCACGGTGCGCGTCAGCCGGGGCAACAGAATCTCCACCGTTGAAACGGGGCGTACCCTGCGCGGCAGCTCTGAGGGCGGAGGAGACGTACAATGATTAAGTCTTTTGTGAAACTGGCTGCCACACTCACTGTGGCAGCATCCCTCAGCGTGGGCGCAGTCGCGACTTCGCTCACTGAAAAAGACGGGGCCAGCGTCCTGTCACCCAGCCAGGGCTCGCTTTCAATTGAAGTGAACAAAGGAACGCTCATTCGACTGGACCGCCCTGCAGCAGAAGTTTTCATCGCGAATCCGGATATTGCCGACGTGCAGGTTAAATCCAATCGCGTGATCTACATCTTCGGACAAGCGCAGGGTGAAACCAGCTTCTATGCACTCGATAAAGATGATCAGACGATCTTTTCGTCCAACGTCTCAGTGACCCGCAACCTCTCGGCGCTTCGCACTGCTTATGATCGCATGCTGCCCGGCGCCCCGGTGCGCGCCATGATGATGGGCCAACTTGTGGTGCTTGAAGGTAATGTCAGTTCGCCGGCTGAAGCCGCGATGGCAGAGCAACTCGCCCGTGACGTTCTATCAACGGACCGTGTAATGAATGGCATCAATGTGCTGCAGCCCACACAGGTAAACCTGCGTGTACGCATTGCAGAGGTCAGCCGCACTGTGCTGAAGCAACTGGGTGTTAACTGGGAAGGCTTTTATACCGGCTCAAATATCGGTTTTGGCATCGCAAACGGCCGCGATGTCTCGAACATCATCGCTGATCCGGTTACCCAGTTACCTGTCGAAATTTTTAACCGCCCTGATGTTGGCAATTCATTGTTTGGTGAAATATTCACAGGTGGCCTTGACCTCAACTACGCCATTGATGCGCTGGATCAAGAAGGCTTCATCAAGGTGCTCGCAGAACCAAACCTGACAGCCCTTACAGGCCAGTCGGCCAACTTCCTCGCCGGAGGTGAATTCCCGATCCCGATCCCGAGCCGGGACGGCCTGGGCATTGAGTACCGGGAATTTGGTGTGAAGCTTGATTTCACCCCTACGGTCATGAGCACAGGCCGCATCTCCATGCATGTGCGCCCTGAAGTAAGTGATCTCTCGAGCGCTGGCGCGATACGGGTGGAGGGCATCAGCGTGCCATCCATCAGCACTCGCCGCGCCGAAACCACAGTAGAGCTTGGCTCCGGACAATCCTTCGCGATCGCGGGCCTCATTGAAAACAATGTGGTGCAGGACGCAAACAAATTCCCCGGGCTCGGTGATATTCCGATCATTGGTGCCCTTTTTCGCTCTGAAGAATTCCGCCGCGAGGAAACCGAGCTTCTGATCGTGATCACGCCTTATATCGTGCGCCCTGTCGGCGACAGACAGCTTGCGCTTCCGACCGATGGATACCGCGCACCAACAGACATGCAACGCTTCTTTGGTGAGCGTCGCTGGGCTGACGTGGAGCCCGGCGCGCTTGAAAACCAGGACACTCGTTCTGGCCCATCACTGAAGCAGCGCGCCGGTTTCAAGCTGGACTAGGGAAAGGACAAGACGATGAAAACCCTGCTTTCAAATGCCTCTAGAATTTCCCTTGCCCTCGCTGCCGGACTAATGGCTGCCGCCTGCCAGCATGGTTCTGTCACTGAACCTGCTGTGTCGGAAACGGTGCTGCGGAACGAAGTAAAAATGGTGCGCCTGCCCTTTTCCATACGCAAAGAAGAAGACGGCACCGCAACACCATCCGGTTTCACCCTCGCGGGAATGAATCTCTTTTTGCGTAGCGTGGATGCCGGGCACGCCGATGTAATCCTGTTTGACGCGCCCAATGTGCCACAGCAACGCATTGACGACCTCGCCAAATTTATTCGGGACCGCGGTCTCGTTTACGGCGGCGTATCGACGCTTGGCGCCGCACCGGCGGACGGCGATATCACGCTTTATGTGGAGCGCCATGTGGTTATTCCGCCCAACTGTGGCTTTTGGCGCGCAGAAACATCAGGCAACCGCAAAAACAATGCATCCGCACACTATGGCTGCGCCAGCATGGCAAACCTTGGCCTGATGGTCGCAAATCCACGCGACCTGATCGCAGGTCAGGGCAGTGGCAATTCTACCGCCTCTGCTGTTGGAGCAATCTACAGCCCGGCGCCTCAGGCGTCGGGTCCAACAATCACCATGTCGCTTGATGGCCTGACGAACATGGCACCGCCACCAGACATTGACGAAGTAGCGCGCTCGTCGCGCACCACCGGCGGCGACAATTAAGAAAGGACCATCTGATGAATGCAGTCAGCAACATATTAGACGGTCAGCAAGGCGACGCCCCGCGCCCTCCCTTTGCTGCCTTCATGTGCGATGAGATGTCGAGCCAGATCCTGCACCCCCTTGTGGTTGATCGTGACTGGCCAGCAGACATGGTTTTCGCGGGTGGCATTGCTGCAGGTGTACGCATGTTGGGTGGCATGGCATGCCCGGAGTTTATGATCGTTGATCTTTCTGAAAGCACAGACCCTCGCGCCGACATGCAATCCCTTGCGGATGTATGCGAAGCAGGCACAGTTGTGCTGGCGGTTGGTACCATCAACGATGTCACACTGTACCGCGACCTGATGAATGCAGGCGTGCACGATTATCTGGTAAAGCCTCTCTCTGCTGAAATGCTCAATGAAGCCATTGTGACTGCTCAAGAAGCCATGATGGTGACCGAAGTTGAAGACGAGCCACAAGACACCACACCGGGCGAGCGTACCGTCTTTATTGGTGTGCGTGGCGGCGTTGGCACCAGCACGCTCGTGTCTAACGTGGCGTGGCTGCTTGCTGAGCGAAAAGAGAAGACTGTTCTGTTGGACCTCGACCTCTATTTTGGTACGTCCGCCATGCAGTTTGATTTGGAACCAGGCCGCGGCCTTTCAGACGCGCTTGAAAACCCGGATCGTGTTGACGGTCTGTTCCTGGAACGCGCGGTTGTGAAACCCCACGAAAATTTGGCGATACTGGGCTCCGAAGCCCCTGTTGGCAGCCTCCAGGAACCAGTGAACGGGTCGTTGCAGCAGCTCGTAGGCTCACTCGCCGAAAATTTCAAAAATGTCGTGGTGGATGTGCCGCGCCAAATGGTGGGCAATCATTCTGATCTTCTTTCGGCGGTAAAAGACATTGTGCTGGTGACCGACTATTCACTCACCGCCGCGCGGGACTGCATTCGCTTGCTTGCACACATCAAGCAGGTATCACCCAACGCAAGTGTGCACGTGGTTGCGAGCAACACCACCGCCACCCCTCAGGAGGTTGAGCAGAAAGACTTTGAAAACTCGATCGAGCACGAGACCGATGTGGCAATCCCAAGCGATGTGAAAACCCTGATGGCATCAAGCCAGCGCAGCAAATTGGTGGTGGATGACACCCCAACGAGCAAGCTTGCGCTAGCTTACAAAGATGTTTTGAGCGCCATTTCTGCGGTCGACGAAGACGCAGAAGCCGATGATGGCTGGTTTTCAAAACTGTTTAAAAAGAGCGCATAAGAGAAGGCGAGCCCAATGAAGCCCCAGGCATTTGGCAAGCGAAAAACAGGACTGAGACGCCAAACGGGCGGCGGTTTTGGCCGCGGTGCGGTGGCAGCAACCGGACCAACAGCCGTTCTGGAGGAAGTCGCTGCACACGCTGCAAACGATCACCCCGCCTTTGCACAGCCGCCGGTGCCAAGCCCTGAAGGCAACAGTGTAGATCGCCTTGCAAGCCTCGGCGAACAAGCGCTTCCAAGCTGTTTCACGGCTGACGAACTGCGTATGTCCACCAAGGGCGAAGTCACAAAAAAACTGACAATGATTGTGGCTGATCTTGCCGAAGCTGATGATCTCAGCCTCTCGGACAGCGAGATCAAGGACGTCGCCACCTACCTGTTGAACGAGGTGGAAAGCAGCATTGGGCCCATCGGCGATACCGGGCCGAGTAAAGAGGGAAAAAACACCAAAGAAGGCAAACAAGACAAGCGCAAAGCGCTGAATAACGCCAAAGAACAGATACAGGCGCTTCTCATGGAGCATATCGATCCTGTGGCTGCCGCCGAGCTACCTCGCCCCGAGCTTACCGAGCAAGTGGGCGAGGTAGTCGGGGAGCTGCTGGTACAGGAGAAAATCAACCTAAACCTGACTGAGCAGCGCGATCTGGTGACCCTTCTTTTGGATGACATGCTGGGCCTCGGCCCACTGGAGCCATTGCTGGCAGACGAAACCATTTCCGACATCATGATCAATGGACCGCAGCAGGTTTATGTGGAGCAAAAAGGCAAGCTGCGCCTGACTGATGTTTCCTTCAGAGACAATCAGCACCTGATGAATATTGCACAGCGGATCGTGACCGCTGTTGGTCGACGGGTTGACGAAAGCTCCCCAATCTGTGACGCCCGCCTAGCGGACGGCAGCCGGGTGAATGTGATTGCTCCGCCACTTGCGATTGACGGTGCTTCCATCTCCATTCGGAAGTTCACCAAAGATAAAATCACGCTCGACAAAATGCTCGAGTTCAACAGTATATCGCCGCCACTGGCGAAGGTGCTCAAGATCGCCGGTGCTTGCCGTCTTAACATCCTGATCTCCGGCGGCACGGGCTCCGGTAAAACCACGATGCTCAATGCTCTCAGTCGCATGATCGACCAGGGCGAGCGTGTGGTCACCATCGAGGATGCGGCGGAACTGCAACTGCAGCAGCCGCATGTGGTGCGCCTAGAGACCCGCCCGCCGAACCTCGAAGGCAGCGGAGAAGTGGACATGCGCGACCTTGTTAAAAACGCGCTGCGTATGCGCCCCGACCGTATCATCCTTGGTGAGATCAGGGGCGGCGAAGCCATCGACATGTTGCAGGCCATGAACACAGGCCACGATGGCTCGATGGGGACCATTCACGCGAACCGCCCGCGCGAGGCCCTGACCCGCCTTGAAAACATGGTGAATATGGCAGGCCTCAACCTGCCCCCAAAAGCAATTCGGGAACAGATCTCTGCATCGCTTGATTTGATCGTACAGGTGCAGCGGATGCGTGACGGTGGCCGCCGCACAACCCATGTGACCGAAGTCGTTGGCATGGAGGGTGACGTCATTACAACGCAGGACCTGTTCCGTTTTGAGTTTACAGGCGAAGATGAAGGCGGTCGCCTGATCGGCAACTTCAACTCCACTGGTGTGCGGCCACACTTCCTTACAAACGCAGAATACTTCGGCCTTGACCGAGCCCTGATGGACGCAATGAACGGATAAAGCCATGCAAGACGCAAATGTAACCGTTATTCTTTTTGCCGCCGGCTTCATGGTCGTGGTGCTACTGATTGCCCTCTTGGTGCTGGGACGTATGCTTGGCAAAAAGCAAAAGCAAACTCAGGCAAAGCTTGATGGTTTTAAAAACCGGTTTGCGGATGGCCCCGTGCAGTCTTCACAGGCAACATCGATCAGAATTAACCAGCAGGAAACGGGCTTCGCGGCCCAGCTTTCAGCATTGATGCCGCGGCGTGAGCAAATACAGATGCGGCTCGCGAAGGCCGGTATGGACATTGAACTGGGCCGTTATGCAGCCGCCTGCGGTTTGATTGCCATAGTGGTTATGGTTTTCCTGATGCTTGCTGGCTTCCCGGGTCCGATGTCGCTTGCACTGTCTGTTATCGCTGGATTTGGCTTGCCGCATTTTTTCGTTGGCCGCCGCATTACGTCGCGTATTGAACGGTTCACCAAGCAGTTCCCGGAAGCCATCGACTTGATGGTACGCGGCCTGAAGTCTGGTCTGCCGGTGAATGAATGTATCGCCAACGTCGGGCATGAACTGAGCGCACCTGCTGGTGTCGAGTTTCGTAAAATCACCGATGGCATGCGCCTCGGCAAGCAGCTTGAAGACGTTCTTTGGGAAACTGCAGACCGGCTGGATACAGCTGACTTCAAATTCTTTGTCATCTCGCTTGTGGTGCAGCGGGAAACCGGCGGCAACCTGGGTGAAACGCTCAGCAACCTCTCAGGTATTTTGCGGCAGCGCCAGGCCATGAAGCTCAAGATCCGGGCCATGTCTTCTGAAGCGAAGGCCAGCGCATGGATTGTGGGTGTGCTGCCGTTCGTGATGCTGGGGCTGATCATGGTGTTGAACTATGATTATGGCATCGTTCTCTTTACGCACCCCACCGCCATCATGGCAGCTGTCGGCGCGCTGATATGGATGGGGCTGGGCATGCTGGTGATGGCCAAAATGATTAAGTTTGAGGTGTAGCCATGGGCGCAGAAGAAATACTTGGCATTCGAACCATTGACCTGCTTTCCATTTTTACGGGCGTGGTAGCCTTTATGGTGCTGCTGGCGATTTACCAGACCGCTCTTGTTAAAAAACCTATGGCCGGCCGGGTGAAAACCCTTCAGGACCGGCGCGATGCCCTGAAAGCCGGTTTGGTGCGCACCAGCCAGCGCAAATCCCAAATTAAAAAAGTGGACGGCGTTGGCCAGTTGCGCGCACTCGCTGACAAGCTCAAGTTACTGCAAAACGAGCAAACCAAAAAACTGACACTGCAGCTGCAGCAAGCTGGGTTTCGGTCCAAGGACGCCCTTGTCATTTACCAGGTGGGGCGCCTCGCCATGCCGCTCGTGATGGGGCTCGTGGGCATCCTTTTGTTTTACGGCATGGGTGTGATGCCACAGTATGAAACCTTCCACCCCATGATGGCGGCTGGCATGGTGTTTTTGGGCCTGAAATTGCCTGACATATATGTCAGCAACACCAAGCAAAAGCGTGTGGAAGCCATTCGAAAGGGCCTACCTGATGCGCTTGATCTGATGGTGGTGTGTGCGGAAGCCGGGCTGACGCTTGATAGCGCACTGAACCGTGTCGCAAAAGAACTTCAGCGCGCGACGCCAGAGCTTTCTGACGAATTTTCCCTTGCTGCCATTGAGTTAGGTTTTTTACCGGAGCGGCGGCAGGCACTGGTTAACCTCTCGGAGCGCGTTGACCTGCCGGCCCTCAGGGGGGTTGTCACAACGCTAATTCAGTCAGAGCGTTACGGAACGCCCCTGGCGACGAGCCTGCGAGTTCTCTCCGCCGAATTCCGGAACGAACGCTTGATGAAAGCAGAAGAAAAAGCCGCCCGCCTGCCGGCAACGCTGACGGTACCGCTTATTCTGTTTATCCTGCCAACATTGTTTGTGGTGCTCTTGGGCCCCGCCGCTTGCAAGGTGGTGGATGACTTCGTGATGAAAAACTAGCAGGCACGGGATCGATGAGGTTCTTCAACCACTGATCCCGTTTTTGCGACGGTCCGCCCCATTTATCTTTTTGACGCTGGCGCGAAACGGCTAAAAGGCTGCCGTTATGCCGTCCGTTACGTCCAAGATATTTCTAACCATTCAAACCGTTGCCTGGTTTTCGCTTGCGCTGCTTACCTGGATTAGTTGGTGGTGGTTTGCAGACGGTACGCCGGGTTGGGGAAAGCTACTCACCTATTCCGGACTCGGCTTTGCAACATCAACCGGACTGGCGCTGTTGTTTAAGTTGGCGGAGAACTGGACCGTTCGCTCACAGATGAGTTTGGCCATCATTGCGACGCTTGTGGCGGCGCTTGCTTGGCGGTCTGCTTATAATCTCATCGAATATTTTATTTTTGAATTTGATAACCCAAACTACGAATTTTGGGGCTTGTTTCACTATGGACGAACGTCCGCTACCCAGCTTCTGGTGTGGAGCGGGGCCTTTTGGTCGCATTTTTATTACACCAGCTACAGCCATCAAAAACTGCAGGCCGCAAAAGCAAATGCGCAGGCGCAGGCCGCCAAGCTGAAACTGCTGCAAAACCAGGTGAACCCGCATTTTCTGTTTAATGCCCTGAGCGGCGTGGACACATTGCTTCTCAAAGAAGATGTGGTTGCTGCGCGAGAGATGATCAGCAAGCTCAGCGATCACATGCGACAAACGCTGGAGCAAGAACCAGCCCCGGCTGTCTCGCTGGGCACAGAAATTGAGCGCGTTGAGAGCTATCTGGACATTGAAAAAATCAGGGCGGGTGAACGGCTGCGCGATGAGTGGGACCTGCCTGAAACGCTGCCAGATGTGGAGCTTCCGAACGGCATTCTGCTGCCTCTCGTTGAAAACGCAGTCAAACATGGCGCCATCAATTCGCGCGCAGGCGGGTATGTGAAGCTGACGGTTTCCGAAGAAGAGGCTTTACTATTGGTGCGCATCGAAAACGACATGCGGCCGGAAACCTCCCCCGGGTTTGGTATTGGCCTTACGAACACCCGCGAGCGGCTTGAAACCTTTTACGGCGGGCGAGCAAAGCTCTCGGTCGACGGAAAAGACGGGGTTTTCACCGTTGTGATACACACGCCCAAAACCCATGGAGTGACCGGCGATGGCGATTAGAGCCCTTATAGTGGACGATGAGCCGCTGGCGCGGGAAGCCATTGAACTGCGCCTCAGGGACAGGGCACCATTTGAAGTGTGTGCGGTCACCGATAACGGTGAAGACGCCATCGCACTAGCGCGTCATCACAAGCCCGACGTGATATTCCTGGACATTGAAATGCCCGAGATGAACGGGCTTGAAGCCGCGAGCATTTTGTGCGCCGAGGGCACTCAAAACATTGTTTTTATTACCGCTTATGATGAATTTGCCGTTGAGGCATTCAGGGTCAATGCTGTCGACTATTTGCTGAAACCCATTAAGGACGAGCAGTTTACCGCAACGCTTTTGAGGCTCGCGAGCCGGATCAACGCCAAGCAGACCGTCCACCAGAACAAGCGCCTGATCGCGGCGCTTGAGGACCTTTTACCCGCGGACCTTGCTGGCCTTTCAGAAGCCACTGGCGGCCAATCAGTGGGCAACAGACGCATTGCGGTAAAAGACGGCCTCTCGACCAAACTTCTGGATATCGCTGAAATCGAATCCATCGTTTCCGGTAAGGATTACATCTGCATCAAAGTTGGCGAAGATGTCCTGGTACACCGATGCACAATGAAGAAATTCACAGAGATGCTGCCAGACACCTTCATTCGCTGCCACCGGTCTCATACCGTGAATCTGGCATATGTCACCGCGTTTGACCACGGAGAGAGCCAGATGGAGCTCATTTGCAAAAGTGGTGACCGGCATCCCGTTAGTCGCCGGTATCGCACAATGGTGAAAAATCAGATTTCAGCCGAAATGATCACCTGACGCGCGAATCATCGAGAAACTCGATAGATGTTCGTTTCGAAATGGGGAATTCGGCCTAAAAACACGAAGTGAATCACAACCCTCCGATGCGGCACAATTTGTGGTCATTATTGAACAAAAGTGACAAAAATGTTCAGAAATTGGGTCAATACCACAGAGAATCATTGACCCAGCACTCAATATTTGTTTTTTTAGGAGGTGCGAGAGGGCGCGACTCGGTTGTGCCCACTCCTGTTGTGATCACACCTTGTGATCACACTATCCTCGCTGTCGTGACTCGGGCCGGGTTTTTACCCGGCCATTTTTTTTGGGTTTACCCCATTTCAATTGAGCCTAACGCAGAACAATTTTGGAAAGTTGCTGACCCCCCATCCGAGCATTCTGGCCGCAATACCCGGGTAAATCCCAACAGCACTCAAAACACGGTCGCCTGTTGGTGAGCCGTATCAAATAAGTCAATTGTGACCAGAATCAGGCAATGTGGCCAAATTTAGCTGAATTGCGACGAATTGAGCAAAAACGCGCGGTGGGCCGATCTTCCTTGCGTTTCCGGGGCATCGCTTTATCATCGACCTTTCAAATCCAAACTATTAGTTTTGATCGGACAGGTCGATGAGTTTCCCTCCCACTCTTAAACAGCTGCGCTACCTGGTGGCACTGCATAAGCACGGACACTTTGGTAAAGCAGCGGACGCAAGCCATGTCACCCAGTCCACCTTGTCTGCCGGCATCCAGGAGCTGGAGAATTTGTTGGGTGCACAACTCGTTGAGCGCACCAAACGCTCCGTGATGTTCACGACCCTTGGCAACGAAGTGGTGCGCCGCGCAACGGGCATTCTCAATGATGTTGATGACCTGACCGATATGGCAGAGGCCGCCAAAAATCCGCTTTCGGGCACCATCAGAATGGGGGTGATCCCTACCATCGCACCTTATTTGCTGCCCAAAATCATGCCGGTGATCGGCAAGGACCTGCCCGAACTTGTTCTGCACCTCAGGGAGGACAAGTCGGCAGACCTGTGTGATCTTTTGAAAAAAGGCGACCTGGACGTGGTGCTGTATGCGCTGCCGTTTGAGTGCGGCAACGTGCATGAAATGCCGCTGTTTGCCGACCCGTTTGTTGCGGTGTATCCGTCAGGCGAAGCGCCGGGAGCCGAGATCAGCACCGATGACCTGGATGAGGACAAGCTGCTGCTCCTCGACGAAGGCCACTGCCTGCGCGACCATGCGCTGGAGGCTTGCTCGCTTGTGGGTCGCCGCGCAGGGCGAGAGCTCGCAAACACCAGCCTTGCGACCATCCTTCCGATGGTGGCCGCGGGCCACGGCATGACCCTGCTGCCCGGCATGGCGGTGGACGCTGGCATTGCGAGCAATATGTCCGTTGATATCGCGACTTTCGGCGACGCTATCCCAACGCGTATGATTGGCCTTATCTGGCGGGCCACCAACCCGCGCGCCAGCACATTTGAAGCGCTGGGCAACGCCATCAAAAACGCCGCCCATCATTAAGCGAGAACCAGTCTGTTGCGTATTCTCTGGATTTTATTGGGCCTAGCGTCCGTTGGCCTTGCCTTCCTGGGGGCTGTCACCCCGATCCTGCCAACAGTGCCGTTTTTACTGGTGGCGGCCTTTGCCTTTGCGCGCAGTTCGCCGCGCCTTGAAGCCTGGCTTCTTGACCATGCGCACTTTGGCCCGCTTATTCAAAACTGGCGCGACAACGGCGCGATCAGCAAACCCACCAAACTGGTGTCAGTGGTCACAATGGCGGCCACCTGGCTCCTGTCATTTGTGCTGGGGGTTTCAGATATGGTGCTGCTTATTCAGGCCATTGTGCTAGGTGGTGCAGCCACGTTTGTACTGACGCGGCCCCATGGTGCAACTGACTGATAAACTGCGCAAACCTATCACCGCACTTTCACGCCCGGCAGGGTCCAGTCACCCGATAGCGCATGCTCGGTTGGCCAATACAGCCGCATGTTCAGCGCAATGTGCCCTTTTTTTGGAGCAGGTAACCAGTTGGCTTGCGGCACACTCTCGGGTGCATCGCGCTGGATATAGATGTCTAGTGATCCATCCTCATTGAACACCAGGTCATCCCGGCTTCCGACAGCGAAACGATTAATCGGGTTTTCGGGCAGGTAAAATTCTTCGTTATAGGCCGTTAAAGACCAGAAGGCATTTACGGGTGGTATCTGGTCTGCGCTCAGGTGCAGCACATAGTTTTTATCCGCCACAAGCGGCTCGCCCGCCGCGTCCTCCCGCGTATTGGGGTACATGGCGTCTTCAGGCAAATTTGCGCCCAACCCAGCCAGCGCCACATAAGCCCGCAGCGGATAGCGCGTGCCATAACTGCCAAGACGTACACCGCCCGGCATGCCTGCCCAAAAGCCATCGTTTTTGGGTATGCGGTCAGCCACCTGCAGCAAGCGTTCCTGCGCTTTTTCAATGGCCTTCGAAGACGCGCGTTTTTGCATAAAAGAGCGCGAACTTGTTGGGAATGCCTCACCGACCTCAAAGCCAAACTGGCTTTGCATTCTGGCAACCACCTCAGCGTCGGCTTCAGCGGGCGGGTTGTCGGCCATAAGCGCCGCAAGCCTGCCAAAAAACGCCTTGGCATCCATCTTGAGCACCCGGTCTTTTGGGTTTGCGGCGGCGTTCGCTGCCATTCCCTGATCCAGCGCGCGTGGTGCCGGGTCGCCCGCATCATGGCTGGAGAGCGTTTGCACAGTCATCTTGTCCTGATAAGCGTTCACAAGGGCGATATCATCACCACCGGTGGACATCATGCGCGCAATCGCCCACGCCATATTGGTGGGCGACCTGTACAGGTCCATGCCCTCGGGCACATCGCCCTGCCAATCGGGGCCTGCAACCAAAATCGTTTGTGCTGCCGTACCTGTTGTTCGGCTGCCGATGCTCGCGAACACATTGGTCCAGGCGTCATGGATTGGCATCACCACATAGCGCCCGCCACTGTCTGGCAGGCTGATGACAACCGGTTCCGCTTTGAGGTCAAGCCAGATGGTCGAATAAATGGTGTCCACGTTAGGGCGCACCACCCGGCGGAAAGTGTGGTCAGGGAAGCTGCGCAGGTGGTTCAGCCGGTTCCAGTTATCGCCAACCGTCGCGCGGCGGGTTTCATCCATCATGACAAGCGGAAAGCCATAGACATAGGACTGGGCTGCCAGTCGCCCATAATCTTTGATAGAGAGTTCCTGTTCCTGCGCCGTGACCAGGTTTGAACCAATCACGAGTGCCAGCAATAGAATTGCAAAATTTCTTATCACGCTTGCTCTCCTTCTCCCTCAAAATCCAGTCGCATTACCCACGCGGGCGCACTGCCACCGCGCGCGGCAGAGATGCTCTCAGTTTCGCGCACCGCGGCGAAACCAAGCTTCTCCAGCACACGACCAGAGGCCAAATTGTCTTTGAAGTAGTTTGCGTAGATGGGGCCATCAAAGCCACCGCCACGGATCATTTCAACCACAAGTCCGGCAGCCTGGGTCGCCAGGCCCTTGCCCCTATGGTCTTTGTGGATCGCGTAACCAATTTCCATCTCGTCATGTTCGTTAAAGAACCAACCTGCAGTGCCGACAAGCGTTTCGCCGTCATATATTCCGCGATCTGCCCGTTTGCCCTCAGTTTCTTCCCGGCGACGCTCGTCAAGGCGTTCCTGCGCCCACTCCCGTGTTACGGGGTAAGGAATCGTGCCTGTATTAATCGAAAGCGTAGGGTCTGCCATCAGCAGAAAAAATGCTTCCAAATCTTCATCTGGCACTGGTTTTAGCGTGATTGCCACGGTTGCTCATCCCCAAAATCTCTAGACCAAGCAGTAACCATATGGAACAGTTGCCGCAAGCTTGTTGAGGAGCAAGGAAGGGGACATGGCGGAAAACGGTAAAAAACTGAACGAAGGGCCCATGCTGATTGGCACGGTCGCTTTTGTTTTAATCACCTACCTTATGGGCTCAATTCTCGTGTGGGACGGCTTTATAAGCATGCTGCCGCACGTGATGAAACCAACGGCATGGCTTGCCTTCCTGTTGTTCATCATGGCCTTTACCGCCAGCAGTATTCAGATTTCCTTCAAAAGCAGTTATGGCCGCTGGGCCATGAAAAACAGGCGCTATTTGGGCCTGTCGTTTGCGCTTGTGCATTTTGTGCATGCAGGGCTGGTGCTATCAAATCTTGCGTTCACGGAGGCAACCCGCACGGCTGGAGAGCTCACGGGCGGCGGCCTTGCGTATGTGTTTTTGGGCCTTATGGCGCTGACCAGCAACAATGCGGCGGTGCGCAAAATGGGCGCGAAAAACTGGAAGCGGCTGCATAAGGTCGGCAGCTACTATATCTGGTTGATCTTTGTTGCGCGCTCAATCAAGGAACTGCCCGACAACCTGCCGTCTGGCGGCGTTATTGCTGTGGTTGGGCTAACCGCACTGATGTTCCGCATTTCTGCGTGGCTGAAGCTTAGTAAGAACAAAAACTAGGCGAAGCTCGCCTGTTTCAAGGGGACTAAAAGGGGAGAGAAACCATGAATTCGATTTTAACACCGATCCTGATGATGATCAGCTGGTCCTTGTTCATGTGGCTATGGATGTATATGACCCGCATACCGGCCATGACCAAAGCCGAAGTAGACCCGCAGGATGCAGCCCATCCGGGGTCGTTGAATGTGCTGCCGTCAAACGTGCGCCGGATTGCGGACAATTATAATCACCTGCATGAGCAACCGACAATTTTTTACGCGCTCGCGGTTTATTGTCACCTGGCGGGCATAACCGACAGCACAACTGTGATGCTGGCGTGGGGTTATGTGGGGGCGCGGGTTGTGCACTCCCTTGTGCAATCCACCTTCAACAAAGTGGCGATCCGTTTTTTGATGTTTGTTGTCTCGAACATCTTCCTGTTTGCCATCGCCATTCGCGCCCTGCTGGCGCTATAGGGCGGCGTGCGCAAGGTTGCAGTCATCACTGGGGGCAGTCGGGGCATTGGCGCCGCGACTGCGCGCGCTGCCGCAAGCGCCGGGTACGATGTTTGCCTGTCATATATTTCGGATGAAGCTGCCGCGAACGAAGTAGTGGCTGATTGCGAACAAACTGGTGTGAAATCGCTTGCCGTTCGGGCCGATGTTGCGGTGCAGGCAGATGTGAAAACACTCTTCGCCGCATGCGACAACGCGCTCGGCACACCAGACTTGCTGGTGAACAATGCGGGCATCATTGGCAAAATGGGACCTTTCCCTGACTTGCCTGCAGAGGCGCTTGAACGCACGTTTGCCGTCAATGTGTTTGGAGCGATGTATGCGGCGCAGGAAGCCGCAAACCGCATGGCTGTATCAAACGGTGGCAAAGGCGGCGTGATCATCAATGTCTCATCGATGGCGTCGCGCCTCGGCAGTCCGGGCGAGTATGTGCATTATGCTGCCAGCAAAGGCGCTGTCGACAGCTTCACGATAGGACTTTCAAAAGAATTGGGCCCGGATGGCATTCGCGTGAACGCAGTACGATCCGGCACTGTGGACACCGACGTGCACCAGCGGGACGGCAACCCGGACCGACCAGACATGGTCGCGGATGCCGCGCCGCTCAGGCGTGTTGGCGAAGCGGAAGACATTGCAAACGCCATCATATGGTTGGCCTCAGATGAGGCGGGCTATGCCACTGGCGCTATTCTGGACATCACTGGCGGGCTTTAAGCTGGTTCTAGCCTATGTGTTTTTGCACGGCGCGCCTGAACTGTTGCGGGTTTTCCAGTTCCGGAAAATGGCCCACATTTTCAAATGTAACCAGATCAACATTTTTGGCCAGGTCCCGCGACGACGCCTTGTCAGTTAGGGCATGGGACTGGTCCATAGTCCCCCAGATCACAAGGGCAGGCTGTTCCGGTCGCTCAAATGGTGTTTTTTCGCCGACCAGGTAAGACTGGAACATGCTGGGTAAACTGAAGGCGGCACCATGTTCAAACGCCACCGCAGCACAGCTGCTGCAATGGGCGATCGTCTCAGGCACGCCCATACAGAGCTCGAACCAATCCGGGGCGCGCTTAACCATCATGCGCGGGAACAACAACTGACCAACAAATGGCATACCGATAACACCTGTGGTGTCGCGGCCCTTTTTCCATCTCTGTTCTTCTTGCCAGGAGGGGGCCTGCATCAACACAAGACGGGAACAGAGTTCCGGATAGCGTGCCGCGATATCAAGGGCGGCATAACAAGCGCCGCAAGAGAAAGCGAGAATGGCGCCCTCCCCAACACGTTCACGCAGGAACCGGGCAATCACATTGTTGGTTGGCTGGAATTCAAAACCGTAACCCGGTTTAGGTACCGAAAAACCGTTGCCTGGTATTTCGAAGGCATAAACCGTGAAACTGTTTTTGAGTTCGTCAAATAACTGGTTGTAGGCCTCGAGCGTTGCCGGCGGATCACAAACAAGCACGAGCTTGGGGCCACTTCCCGCCGCGCGAAACCTGATGAGGCATTCATCGTCTTCATAGAAATGAAGGCCCTTGCAGGAAGAAGCCGGAAAACCCCTGCGTGCATATTGAATGCGTGCTTGCCAGTTTCTTTTATCGAGGTTTGCAGCCAAGCGTTTGATCATGCCGCTTTCCCCGGCATTGGTGTAAGGGCCACGGACATGGCGACCCGGCCAAATGGCCCCTGCTCGTCAAGAAGTTCACCCTCACCGAGCCCGATGCCGGAAGTTTGCCAACTTGTTTTTGCACGGATGCCGATGTGGTCGCCCACCGGATGGCGCAAGACAGCCACCTGAAGGTTCAGGTTCGGGTCTGCGATCAAGCCCGCCGTTTTGGGTCGGCGCAGGCCGTGTGTCCAGTCAGCCGGCACAAGCACGCGCGCCAGAGGTGTTACGCCGTCAACCAGCGGCACCTTCTGGTGAAACCAGATGATGTTGTCGTCAACGGAGCTGCGCAGGTTGAAACTGTCCATCATCCAGGGGCCGCCGTGTGGTGCTTTTGGTTGCGGTGCCTGTTTTGCAACAAGAGGATCAAAATTGGTGGCAGCAGTTTGTGGTAACCCCTGCGTCTCCAGCCGTTGGACAAAACAGACACTCGCAGTCGCTGTTTGCTCGCCGTCAACAACAATCGCATTGGTCATGAAGCTGACACGGCGACCTTTGCGCACCATCCTGGGTTCAGTTTGGAGCTGTTGGTTGGCCGTAGGTTTATGGAACTCCACTGACGCAGACACCGCAACGCCAAGGCCTTGGTGTTCTGCTTCTTTTTCAAGCTCATAAACCATCAGGCCAGCCAGGCCACCACCCTGCAGGCCTTGAAAGGGACCCTGGGCCAAGGCTGTACCAACCCACAAGTTTTGTTCATCTTTTGAGAAAATTGACATGTCACTTCCAAACCAACTAATTTCATTGCATTGATATGGTCCAATGCGAAATTACGAAAAGTGAAAATTACGCATGAATAGTGAATTTGGCTCAACTATGGGTGAGATTGATTTGCCTTCGATACCGACCTTGCAGGCCTTTGAACGGGCAGCAACACTGGGGTCTTTTGCCTTGGCGGCAAACGCTCTAAATCGAACACCGTCAGCGATTTCGCATGCAATCCGTGATCTGGAAGAACGTTTTGCCGTTGCCCTGTTTGAACGGGTGGGCCGCAGCGTAAAGCTGACTGCGGCCGGTGCTGCTTATTTGCAAACGGTAAAAAACGCGCTGGAGGTTCTCACAAAAGGGACAAAACAGTTGGTGGCGGCGCAAGAACCCACAACGGTTCGGCTAAGTGCTTTGCCATTTTTTACAAGTGCAGTCCTGTTGCCAAACTACGGCGAGTTTGAACGCCGGTTCCCGCGGCTTGATTTGCGCATTGAAACCTCAAACGCATACGCAGACATCGCAAATAATGAAGTAGACGCTGCCATTCGGTTTGGTGACGCAAACACCGATGGGCTTGCCGTGACACCCCTTATCGAAATAGGTGGCTTGCCCGTATGCTCGCCCGCCTACCTTCAATCAGCCCCGCCCCTTAACGATATCACCGATCTAACAGGCCATACGCTGATTCACGTCAGCCAAAACCCGGACGCATGGCAGCGATGGCTATGGTCCCACAACCCTGACCTGCCTGCGCTTGATAGCAGTATGCGGTTTGATTCTATTCTGGGTGCGCTGGATGCCGCCGAGCGCGGTTTAGGCATTGTACTGGCGATGGACCCAATCATCCGCGCTTACCCCGGGTTTGGCACAGAGCTGGTGCCCGCGCTTGAGTTAGCTGGCGGGGAAACCCACACCTATAATTTTGTGTGCCGGAAAAGCAGCCTGGCTGCGCGAAAAATCCAAAACACGCTGAGTTGGCTGCAGAGTTCCCTCGCGCCGTATCAATAAGCAGCGGATACGGGAAAAGCTTGACTAGCTCTCCAGCTTGACCACCCAGTCGTGGTTTTTTTCATATCCCAGCGTGATCAGCGCATCTCCATAATATTCCAGAAATGCTTCGCCCATCTTGCGTGTGTAGATGTTGCGCCATTGCTGCACCTTTCCTGAACGGGTGTGCTGGTCCACATGTTTTCGCTCCCCGAACAGCGAAAACTGAAAGAAGGTATCTTTGGCCTGTTGGAGCTCTGGTCCTGTGAAGCCAAGCTGCTGCATAGTCGCTTCAAAATCGCTCATGGCAGTGTCGGTCATCCAGGTTTCGTAACGGACAGTCGCAAAATCCGGCAACCGCTCATAATCCGCTAACATCTGTTGGCAGGTATGCAAGGCCACATTTTTCATCTCAAACAGATACTTTTCAACCTGAGTATTGCAGGCGTTTATTGCTTGCTGGTAGCTCTTGCCGTCCTTGTCGTCTCGTGGGGTATGAAGCCAGCTTTCATGGCTTTTTACGTGATAATGTGCCCCGGAAATAACTACGTCCCGCGGGTCTCTGATCATGCGAAATCCTCCATAGTCTGCGTTCAGCAAACTCTGTGGAAATTGGCTATTATCATCCAAGTAAAACCCGGGTACCGGGTCGATAGGGTCAAGACCCAAATGACTTCCCTGAAAACCGGTATCAAGGGCTTTAGCCAAATTCAGGAAAACCCGCTGCATCCAGACTGTACCCGTTTTGTGGTACGTCCCGATGAGAAGGACATCTTTCCTTTTTTTATTGCGCCATGGCCATCGCATAACTCAGGTGCATCCCAATAAAAAGCGGGAACGTAATACGTCCCCGCCCTCGACCAAATGCGCCTGACGGATCAGACGCCGTGCATGCCCCTTTAAGGCTTGCGAAATTTAAGCAGAGTTAACCACAGCCCACTCTGCCAGGCAAGGACAAACGCCCTTAGGTTGGTTTAATGCACGCCGTGCATGCCTTTGCGCAGAAGCGGCGTCAGAAGCAGGATGAAAACACCCACGCCAACACTGCCGTACCCAATCACGTTATACACTTCCATCGTGGCATTCACATCCAGAACAGCACCACCGCCGCCATGTGCGCCGCTGCCCGTAAGTGAGCTGATCCAACCAGCCACATAGTTTCCAAGCGCGGTGAACAGGAACCAGGTCCCCATCACCATGCCCACAATCTTTGACACACTCAATTTGGTAACCATGGACAGGCCAACCGGGCTAAGGCAGAGCTCTGCAAGTGTGAGCGACAGGTAAATAATAACCAGCCAGATGAAGTTTTTGCTGGTGCTGTCATCAAGGCTCATACCCCAAGAGAAGAGGATGTAGCCTGCGCCAATCAAAAGCATCGCGATTGCAAACTTGCCGGGTGTTGACGGCTCCAGTCCCTTGCGGCTCAAAGCGACCCACATCCAGGCAAATACTGGCGCAAAAATAATGATAAACAACGGGTTCATTGATTGAACTTGTGTTGCTTTAACTTCAAACAGCCCAAAGATACTGCGATCAAACTGTTCATCAGCGAGCACGGTCAGGCTTGCCGCCTGTTGCTCAAACAGCGCCCAGAATACAGACTGAATGGCGATCAGGAAGCAGGCAACCATCAGCCGGTCACGTTCGACCTTCGTGCAGTTCTTGAAGGCATAAACAAGGATGATGGTAATCATCACAAAACCTGAGAAGCCAAGCAGTTGGCCCACAACTTCCTGATACTGCATCATCATCCAGGACACGCCAACAAGCACGATACCAAACAAATAGATGGCGTTTTCCTTGTTCACACCAATGGGTGACTTTTCTTTAAGCACTTCCGCCTTTGGTGGGTCAGCACGTCCGTCCAGGTATTTCTGGCCCCAAAGGAATACCAAGAGGCCAAACAGCATACCTATACCAGCGATGAAGAAACCCCAGTTCCAGCCATAGGTCTCACCAACATAACCAACGATAAGCGTGGACAAGACAGAACCAACATTGATCCCCATGTAGAAGATCGTGAAACCGCCGTCCCTGCGTGGGTCATTGGGGCCGTATAGAGCGCCAACAATCGTTGAGATATTTGCTTTCAGAAAACCAACGCCGGTAATGATCAGCGCCAGGGCCAGGAAGAATATCTGCAGGTAAAAGTCACTGCGTACAATTGTGTCACCGTCCATATAGGCTTGTGGCCCGTGGAAGCCCATCAAAGTGTGCCCTGCAACCAACAGAATTGCACCGTAGGTGACCGCTTTTCGGCTTCCCAGGTACCGGTCGGCCATGTAACCACCGATGATTGGCATCATGTATACAAGGCCCGCGTAGGCACCATAAATGATGCTGGCTTCGCCGTTGGTAAACAGGTGATATTTGATCAAATAAAGAACTAGAATGGTGCGCATGCCATAATAGGAAAAGCGCTCCCACATTTCAGTTAGAAAACAGATAACCAGCCCAATTGGGTGACCCAAAAACTCGCGTTCCTGGGACCCTTCGGTTGAGACAACTGTGTCGGTCATGTCCACCTCGTAAATAAAATTATCAGGCGCGCAAACAGCCTGCGCCCGTTCCCTTCTTTTAGATGTCTGGCGATGTGCGGATGATCCGCCAAACCTCTCCCGCCCCCTTCAAACCATATTTGGCCTTCAATTGCGAGTCTTTCGCGGTTGGTCGCTTAACCAATGTGTTTCTTCAGGAATTTCAAGGACGCATCATAATAAGTACGCCTGTCCTGGGGTCGCCGCAGCTGATGTTCGGAGCCTTTCAAAACGATCCATTCATGATCTTTGTTGTAGGCGCGCAGCGCCTTGGCCATCTGCACGCCTTGATCAAAAGGCACATTTGCATCACGCGTCGCATGCAACAACAGAACCGGCAAGCGGATCAGCTTTGCGCGATCAAGCGGTGAGCGGCTGCGCAGTGTGCGCGTGGAAAGGCTGCCCTGAATACGCGGTACACTCAGCAAGTGAAAACGCCCTATTTGGAGGAACTTTACCAGATGCGGCACCGACGTCACGCCGTTTAGACTGATGGCACATTCGAACAGGTCATCATCACGGATGGCAGACCAAAGTGCGGCATACCCGCCATAGGACCCGCCCATCACGCACATTTTGCCGGCGTCGGCATAACCCGCGTCCAGCATCCATTCTGCAGCCGTGCGTACATCTTGCTGCATGTCTGTGCCCCATCGCGCATAGCCGGCGCGGCGCCACTGTTCACCAAACCCGCTGGAGCCACGGAAATTTGGCTGCAGAACTGTATACCCATTGGCTGTGAGCCAGCTTACGGTTGCGCTAAAGCTGTTGGAAACACGCCTGACCGGGCCACCGTGCACCAACACAATGGCTTTTCCGTTGCTACCCCCTTCAGGCTCCGAAAGTATTGCATGCATAGCTGGCAAACCTTTGGTGCATTTCCCTTTCAGAAGAATACGCACGCCGCGTTTTGCAGGCTTTGGCAAGGACTCGGCTTCTGGGTCGGGGGCAACTTCATGAAAATTTTCGTCGCCAGATTGCCTTAGAAAATATCGTGGAGTGCGCCAGTTGCTGCGCGCACGGTACATTGTCACCCGTTCATCCCGGCTGCGGGCTATTATCTCTACCGATTTCACACCTAAGTCTGTTGCAACCTGATCAAGCTCTGCACGAAACTTCGCCTGCCAGACCAATTGTTCGCGCCCATCATCCACGTATGTCGCCCCGACAACAGAATCGTTAATTGGGTCAACAATTGCAGCGGTGATATCGAAACTGGCATTGGTTGCGAGTTCGCGAATGAATTCGCCGGTTCTCACATTCATGCGCCAAAGGGCGCGGGTATTGCTGGCATGCCCACTGATAACAGCGGCGGTGGCTCCGCCAGCTTCTGTTGCCACAACGGAAATGGGGCTGTCGCGGAAATAGTCATTCTCTGTGATCTGTTCCCAGCCATCTGCCCGTTTGCCAAACATTAACTGGCGTCGGCCACGATAGCCTTCGCCCATCACCACTTCGCCTGATGGACTTGCCCACCAACGAATGATGGGACGCCAGGCACCCATAATTTTTTCGGAAACACCCGTGATCGCGTTTACCCGGTACACAGCGGGATACCCCGGCACAGCCGGGTCTTCCCACTGCATCAGGATATTGCGTGGGTCATCCGGCAACGCACTTAGAAGCGTTGGTGGCAATTCATGCGGCCTTGGCCCACCGTTTTCAATAAGGGGGCGCAAGCGGCCAATATGCGCGTCATAGAGGACAAGGCCATACTGTTTAAGTGACAGGAGAAGTCGCCCTTCCCCGATCCAGGCCAACCAGTTCACGTCTGTGCGCCGGTAGGGCAGGATGTCCGCATTTTCAGGGCCTGTAAAAGCACGCCATACAGCAACTTGCGCGCCGCCGTCCTCGGTCCTGACAAGGGCCGAAACATAATGGCCATACGAAGACAACGATGCCGCCGCAATACGCGGAGCGTCGGTTAATTGCTTCAGAAGTTGGTTATCGGCTTCCGCACGCACAAGCGTGCCGTAACCCAGCACAAGGAAAACCAAACACAAATAGCGCCGAATCCAGATCATGCGGGTAATTTATCACGAGCAAATTGCGCCTGAAAAGCATTTCCGGGCCAAAAACCTGTGAGAATACCGTGATGCATATGCTTGCGCTGGGTCGGTCAGGACTGTTAGGTAACTTCTTGCCCCGCGTCGCAATTGAACCAGTTTTATGGTAAAGTAATGCGACTCATTAGTTGTGCAACCAGCCAAGAGGCAAGCCATGTCCACTCAGTGGAACAGCATAAAACCTTCTGATATCCTGACCAGCGAGGAACAGCACCGGCTGCGCCAGCGTTCTGATCTTATGGGGTGGTGGATGCTTCTTCATGCCTGGGGCATCATTGGCGCCGCCATGGCATTGTTTGCTGTTTTCCCGAATATTTTTACCTTCATAATCAGTGCAGCCTTGATTGGCAGCCGACAGCTGGGCCTGTCGATCCTGATGCATGAGGCCAGTCATGGCATGATGTTCCGTACACGCTGGATGAACGAAAAGCTGGGCCAGTGGCTTGCGGCGGCCCCCTTGTTCATCAACATGAAAAACTATCGCATCCGGCACATGGCGCATCATCGCTTTACCCGCACTGACAAGGACCCGGAAAATTATCTCTACACGCCTTTCCCCGTGAGCAAAGCGAGCATGGGGCGCAAAATCTTTCGGGACTTCACCGGCATCGTGTTCCTGCGCACACAATTTGGCTTGTTCCGCTTCTTGTGGGGTGAGAAAGAAGGCCGCTGGGCGCGTCTTTATGCATTTTACCGCACAATTGTGGTCTTTTATGCCGTGTTCATCGCGGCGTTCGCTATGGCAGGTCGGCTAGACCTGTTTCTGCTGATGTGGATGGTACCGATAATGACCACCCAGCAGTTTTTCCTGCGCATCCGCAACATTGCCGAACATGCGACAGTGCCGGATCTGGATGACCCGCTAAAGAACAGCCGCACGACGCTCGCGAGCGCATGGGAGCGCATGACCTTCGCCCCTTATTTTGTGAACTATCACATTGAACACCATATGGTGCCTTTTGTGCCCTGCTGGCGCCTGCCGGAAGTGCACAAAATCATGCTCTCGAAAGGCTTTGGCAAAGAGATGGAAATTGCGCACGGCTACCGAAGCATCATCAGAATGAATGCTGCCGCATAAACCAGCCCCCTTCGCACAAAACCTCTATTCATGTTTCAGGATTTGTACCGGGCTGCTGTTTGACGCGCGCATGGCATGAAAGCTAACTGTTACCACCGCAATCAGGAATGCAAGTATACTTGCTGTCAAAAACGGCAGAGGTGTCAGGTCCACACGGAACGCGAACCCATCCAGCCATTCGCTGGTGACAATCCACGCGACCGGCCACGCAATCAAGTTGGCGATCAGCACCGGCCTTGAGAACTGCCACACCATCAGTCGAACCACAGCATAAGTACTGGCACCCATCAGTTTCCTGAGGCCAATTTCCTTGGACCGAAGTTGGGCTGTGTAAGCCGCCTGGCTGAACAAACCGATTGCCGAAACAAATATGGCGAACACAGAGAACACCCCGAATATTTCGCCGCGTTGACGGTCGGCCTCATAAAGCTGGCCATAGTTTTCTTCATAGGACGAAATTCTCACTGGGAAATTCGGCACATGCCGCTTCCAGATCATCTCAATGGCCCGCTGGGCCTCGTTAAGCTGTCCCTCAGCCGCCTGTATATTGAGGATCTGGAACATATTTTCCGGGTCATCGACACGCCGGGGGATATGGAAATGTAGGGGCTCAAGCCCGTCACGAAGGCTGCGCATATTCATGTCTTCCACCACCCCGATTATGGTGACCCTGAAAATATCCCCCAACTGCTCGTAGCTGAAGCTCTCTCCAATCGCCGCTTCCGGTGAATCGTACCCCATATATTGCACTGCGTACCGGCTGAGAATGCTTGGCACCTCAATGACGCCCTCTTCTCCTGCTGCGTCGTGCTGCTTATCAAGCGCCCTGTTCCGGTCGAACATGCGGCCAGCTATCAACTGAGCGTCGATGAAATTCAGCGTTTCATGGTCCACCCTAATGTCTTCGAGATTATATGTTGTGTTGGTCGGGTCGCCGATTTTCTGGAAAGAAAATCCCCACTGACCGGCAAGCGGTAACGGCCTCACAGAAAACGGGGTGCCAATCACACTGGGCAGTTGCTCAATTTCACGCCGCATGGCCTGGGCAATTGGTGCCACATCCTGATAATTCATGAAACGCAGCGTGAGCTTGTCCTGAATATCGAACCCCAAGTCTTTGTTGCGCGCATATTGCGTTTGGCTGGTCACCACAAAAGTAACCACCATCAAGCCGATCGAAATGGCAAATTGAAGTGTTACAAGCGCAGACCGTATGCGGCTGGCCTGAAATTTTGCCGATCCGCTGGAGTGAAGCACACGCGCAGGCCGGACGCGGGTAATCTGCATCGCCGGCTGAAGGCCCGCCCCCAAGGCAACAACTGCCAACAGCCCCATCATCATGGCCATCGCAACGGGATCAGACGCAAGATTAAGCGCGAGGAACTTAGCAATGAACTCGTTGAAAAACGGTAAGGCAAGCTCAACAAGCGCAAGCGCGATCAAGAGCGCAAGTCCCACCGCCAGGACTGTCTCAAGCAAAAACTGTTGGATGAGCTGGTTACGCCTCGCTCCAACAACTTTCCTGAGCGCGATTTCCTTTGACCGGGAGCTCGCCCGCGCTGTTGCCAGATTGATGAAGTTCACACACGCGATGAAGACGATCAGCGCAGCTATGATGCCAAAACTGATCACCAGTCGAAGGTCGCCGCCCGGTTTCATTTGGAAACGGCCCAGCGATTTTAGGTGAATGTCTTTAACCGGCATCAGCCTGAGTTTCACACGATCGCTTAAGGGTCCGCTAACGCCCGGGGCCTCTTCTGCAACAACATTTCTGTCCATAAAATCTGGAAACGCTGCCTGAAGTGTCGTTGCATCGGTGTGCGGTGCCAGCTTCATGTAGGTGAAGACATTGTGGGACTGCCAGTGCGTCGCAACCCAAGGCCGCTCGACATAGCGTTCCGGGTCGAAATAGGCGATAAAATCGAACTCAAGATGTGTGTTGTCTGGCAAATCCTGAAGGACACCAACAACGCGGAACGCAAAATCTTCATCATCAGGGTCCAGTATCTGGCCGATAGGGTCCTCGTTTCCAAAGTATTTCAACGCCATTTCTTCGGTGATGAGTATGGATGTATTGTCTGCAAATACGGCCTCGCGGGCGCCCGTCACCAGGGGGATATCAAAAATCTCGAAAAAGTCCGGGTCCACATAACTTACTGTTTCTATGAATGCCTCACCGTCACGAGCGAACAAATGGCCGTCCCTAAGCAGACGACTGATCGCGACAATGTCGTCGGGGAAACTTTCTGCCATGGGGTCGCGCATACGCCCGGGAGCAAGCGCAAAAAACTCTCTGTTTCCGGGCTGAAGTTCGGCAGACCCTTCAAGCCGGTACAACTGTGATGTTTCAGGGCCCCACTCATCGTATGAAATCTCATCCCGAATGAAGAGCAGGATAAGTATTGCCGCCGTTAGCGCAGTGGCTAGCCCGAGTATGTTAATGATGCCAAATTGCTGGTCTCGTCTCAGCGCCCGCAGGGCAGATTTCATATAGTGTGCAAACATGGCATCCTCGCTTCACTGTTATGTTTTAGCATAGAGCAGCAGAATTTATGCCAATTGACGGGGCGAAATTTTCCAATAATATCAACCCTCTATTACACGAAAGTTTAATCGACTGAATGCAAATGTTCGATAGCGAACAACGTCCTGTTCACATTCGGACATCGACAGGCACAGTCACAGAGGCCTATGCTGTAGGCGGGAATATAAATCTGTCGAAAGATCATTAAGCAGAAGGGGAGTTCTGTGAGCAGAGGAAAAATTGCTGGCATTTTGGTGCTTGGGCTTATTTTGGCCGGTAGCTACTGGGGCTACAGCTACTATGAAAAAATCAAACCGTTTCAGGAGTTCTCGAACCCCGAAAACCTGTTGGTAAATTTCCGTTCCGCATCCGAAACGTTCCCTACCTACACGCTGGAAGCGCCCGAAGACACACTTCCTTTCAATCGCCGCGGCGATATCACCTTACCTGAAACATACGAATACAACGGCGAAACACGTTCTTTAAGCGATTTGCTGGAACGCACCTACACCACCGGGTTTTTGGTTGCGGTAGACGACACCATCATCTCTGAAGACTATTATTTGGGCGAACAGGCAAGCGACCGGCACATTATGTTCTCGGTCTCCAAGTCTGTCGTTTCTGCCGCGCTGGGTATCGCATTGTCTGAAGGTGTGTTTGACAGCATCGAAGACCCTATCACCAAGTATCTGCCGGAACTTAACGGCTCCGGTTATGAGGGTGTGCGTATCAAAGACATTCTGCAAATGTCGTCGGGTGTTTATTTTAACGAAGACTATAATGACCCGTTCTCTGACGTGAATCAGATGGGCCTGACAATCGCAACCGGCGGCTCGCTTAACAGTTTTGCGACCGGGCTGGAACGCCAGTGGGAGCCGGGCACGTACAATAATTACGTGAGTGTCGACACACATGTCCTCGGCATGCTGCTTGTGAAACAAACCGGCAAAACCCTCTCAGACTATGTTCAGGAAAAAATATGGCAGCCCATGGGCGCCGAATTTGATGGCAAATGGCTCACGGACGGTGTCGGCATGGAAATGGCCATGGGCGGTTTTAACATGGCGCTCAGGGATATGGCCCGCGTCGGTCGGCTTTACCTGCATCTTGGCGAACTCAATGGCAAACGCATTGTGCCGGCAGAATGGGTCACTGCTTCCATCACGCCAGACGCGCCGCATCTGATGCCAGGGTCCGCAAACTCTTCAAATCCCATGGGGTATGGCTACCAATGGTGGATCCCCGAAAACCCGCATGGGGATTTTTATGCGGCAGGTATCTACTACCAATACATCTATATTGACCCGACAACCGGTGTGATTGTCGCCAAAACCAGTGCGGACAAAAAATTCACTGATCCTAATGAGCCTCGCAAGAAGGGTGAGCAAATCGTCGCTTTTCAGGCGATTTCTGCGCACGTGGCAGCTCAAATGAAAGCTTTGGCGCTAGATACGGAGATGCGTGAGTTGCCAGCTGAACCGAGCCCGCAATAGAATTCAGCCTCATGCAAACCAAAGTTTATGGCGAAGGCGACCTTACTGGACTCGTTTCTGCGCAGGTGTTTTAGTGTTTAAGCCAGAAAAAAGCGGGGGAGAATTGCGTCATGAAACTTTGGGTAGTGACGTGCCTGTCAGCTATGCTGATGGGTTTCCAGGGAATTGAAACACCAGCTGCCGAAAATGGGGACAGCAAGCCGGAAATCATGGTGCTGGGAACCTTTCATTTTACGGGCGGCGGCTATGACGTGGTGAACCCGGAGGTTGACAACTATCTTTCCCCCCAGCGCCAAAGCGAGATAGTTGAAGTTGTGGACCGATTGACCGCTTTTTCTCCTACCAAGATCGCGATTGAGGCGCTTCCCGAAGAAGAAGACACATTCAATCAAATGTATGCCGATTATCGAAATGGTAATCGTGCCCTCGGCGTTGGAGAGCGTCAGCAGATCGGGCTGCGACTGGCCGCACAGCTTGGCCTGCCCAAAGTATATGCAGTCGATTTCAAAAACGGCGGTATGAATATCAACGGGTTATTTGAACTCGGAAACCAGACCGGTCAGGGCGAAGTGCTGGAATACCTCTTGGGCTTAAGGTCACGCATGACAGAACAAGACAAGCGCATGAATGCGGCAGACGTCACTATTCGGGAGAGGTTGCTACACGAAAACAGCAAAGAAGTTGCAAAAGCACATAATGTTTATCTGACCATGGCACAAATTGGCGATGCAGATAATCACCTGGGTGCAGAGGAAATGGGTAATTGGTGGAGCAGGAACCTGCACATCTTTGCCAATATCAGTCACATCGCTGAACCGGGTGATCGCATACTGGTGATATATGGAACCGGGCACAAGTTTCTACTGGATCAGTTTATCAACGACTCTCACGAATTCCGACTGGTTGACCCCCAGGACTTTTTAAACTGAACAGCGTTGGGTTGGCAGTTTTGCCAATCGACACCCATGACCTATGAATATGAGGGCAAACAATATCTGGTTATTGCTGTTGGCGGGCACAGTTCGTCCGGCACCCGGCAGGGCGATTATGTGGTCGCTTTTTCGCTACCAAAAATTTGCTCTCGCCAACTTGGGCGGACGCCCTATGTCATCAGCAGAATGAAATCGTGAAGGGGGACAAAAATGTCTTTACCAGCCACCTACCTTAAAATGACGTCTACAGTATCCGAGGACGCTAAACTTACGATGCAGCTTGAAGAACGCGACATGCCAACGCCGGAGGGCACTCAGGTTCTGGTGCGCGTGGAAGCAACACCCATTAACCCTTCAGATCAGGGTGTGATGTTCGGCTGGGCCAGCATGGACCAGGCCTCTTCATCTGGAAGTGGCGGTGGAACCGTATTGTCTGCACCAGTCAGCGAGCAAGGCATGCGGGTTATGAAGGCGCGCCTTGGCCAAAATCTGTCTGTGGGTAATGAAGGAGCCGGCACCGTTGTTGCGGCAGGTGACGACGCCTATGCCCAGAGCCTGATTGGCAAAACAGTCGCCGTGATGACCGGCACCATGTATGCGGAATATACCCTTGTGGAAGCGGCCATGTGCCTGCCTTTGAATGAAGGCAACACTGCGCGCGACGGCGCATCATCTTTCGTGAACCCACTGACTGCCCTGTCGATGGTTGAAACGATGAAACTGGAAGGCCACACGGCACTTGTGCACACTGCTGCCGCCTCCAATCTCGGCCAGATGCTGGTGCGCATCTGCAAAGATGACGGTGTGGAGCTTGTGAACATCGTACGCAAGGACGAGCAGGCACACCTGTTGAAGGACATGGGCGCCAAGTATGTGGTGAACAGCTCAAGCGACAGTTTCCTGCCTGACCTGATTGACGCTGTGCACGCCACTGGTGCGACGCTGGCGTTTGATGCGACAGGTGGTGGCACGCTTGCTTCTTCAATTCTGACCGCCATGGAAGGCGCAGCTGCGCGCACACCGGGTGCCTACAGCATCTATGGCTCAATCAAGCACAAGCAGGTTTATCTTTATGGTGGTCTTGATGTGTCACCAACCGTACTGACACGCGGCTACGGCATGGCCTGGGGTGTT
This sequence comes from Kordiimonas sp., assembly GCA_963921265.3. Classification (GTDB taxonomy): domain Bacteria; phylum Pseudomonadota; class Alphaproteobacteria; order Sphingomonadales; family Kordiimonadaceae; genus Kordiimonas. The sequence goes on along the minus strand of OZ001196.2, from coordinate 3,287,834 downwards.
GGCGGTTGGCTGTTGCCCAATTTCCTGGCCCGTGTTGGTGACGAAGTGGCAGGCCGCCTGCGCAAGCGCGTGGCGGACGAGCTGACGACCACATTCGCAAGCCATTACACAGACGAGCTTTCACTGGCTGACGCGCTCAGTGCCGAAACGGTTGCGCGCTACTATGCCAAGAAAACAGGCGAGAAATTCCTGATCTGTCCAAACAAGGACTAAACCAACACCATGAACACCTGGGTTGCTTTACTGCGCGGGGTCAATGTGGGCGGAAATAATATTCTGCCGATGCAAGACCTGCGCACGTTACTAAAGGCCCAGGGGTTTGAGGGTGTTAAGACTTATATCCAGAGCGGGAACGTAGTTTTTCGCTCTGGTTCTGATGACGGCGGCGCACTCACCAACCAAATCGAAGATGCAATAGAGCAAAAATTCGGCTTTCGTCCATCAGTTTTGATGTTGAGAGCCGGTGCGCTAACTGCTGCAATTGAATCCAATCCTTTTCCGGACGGTGAGCCCAAAACAGTTCAATTTTGCTTTCTGTTTCAACCGGCACCCGGCACTGACCTGGAAGCGCTCAAAGAACTCAGCATCCCATCGGAACAGTTCGAGCTGACGGATGCGGTTTTTTATTTGCACGCACCCGACGGCATAGGCAGGTCCAAGCTGGTTGCGAAAATGGCGCAGCATATACCGACTGAGATGACGGTACGTAATCTACGCACGGCCCTGAAGCTGCAGGAAATGACTGAAGCCTGACTGCCACACCAATCTGCGCCACTGCGACGCAGCTGATTTTCGAGAATGACGCTTGAACAGCCTCATTCTTTTTTTATAGTCCGCTCGTCCAGAGGAGGCAGCACCATGCGCGCATTTGTATTTCGTTTTTTTGTCCTATTTTTGTGCGCGTTAGGCACAGTTAGCGCCGCGCATGGCCAAGAGCCAGTGAACATTGGCACGCGCCACACCATCCAGTCCGACATTCTTGCAGAAGAAAGAACTTACTTTGTTGCGCTACCCGAAAGCTATAGCTGGTCGAAGGACTATCGACGCTACCCGGTTGTTTATATCCTCGATGGCAATTGGTATTTTACGCCATTCGCATCGGCCGCTCGGCAGATGGCAGCAGACGTCAGTCCCCACATTCCAGAAATGATCATTGTTGGTGTGTCGAATGATGGCCAGCGCGTGCGGGACGCAAGCCCCACCAAGTCGCTCACTGGCTACGAAGGAATAGAGGACCAGGGCTATGCATCAAGTGGTGGGGCAGACAAGTTCCTGGATTTTATGGCGCAGGAACTGATGCCCCACATTGAAATGAGCTATGCTGCAAGCGACTATCGCATACTTGCTGGTTATTCTTTCAATGGCCTACCTGTCCTGCATTCGCTTTTTATGCGGCCAGAGATGTTCGGTGCCTACATCGCCATCGACCCAAGTCAGTGGTGGGATGATTTCCTGATTTACAAACGTGCAGCAGACTATTTTGCTACCCGTTCCTATGAGAATAAGGCCCTTTATCTGGCGACACAGAGCGAGCCCTACCCCGTTCAGTATTTCCCAACAGCGGAAAACCCAACCAACGTGGCAGATATCCTGCGCGCAACCAACCCGCCGGGTCTGCACTGGGCTCACAAAGAGTATGGTCAGGAAAACCACCACACCCTGCAGCTCACCGCTTTTATGGACGGCCTCAAACATATTTTTGAAGGTCATAAACCCACGCTCGAAACACTGTACCGCTCACCTGAAAGACTTGCACCGCAGTATCAGGCGCTCTCATCGCGCCTCGGCACCAAGATCGCACCCAATGAGGGCGCGATCAATTTTATGGGCCACAATTTGATGACATATCTCAAACGGCCCGATCTTGAAAAGGCGCTGGTACATTTCAGGCTGAATACAGCAAATTACCCTGGCAGTGCGAATGCATGGATAAGCCTCGGCCTAGGCCTCAAAGCAAATGACGAAGTGCAGGAAGCCGCAACTGCATTTGAAAAAGCGCTCTCACTTAAACCGGAAAACAAAACCGCTCGTACTGAATTGGACGCCTTGACCGCAGAAGCGGATAACTAGGGTCGTCATTGTTCAAATTTCTTGAAACCAGGGCAATCCGGTTTTTTGAAACAGAGTGTCCCTGCTTTTCAGGTCCAATGCTGGATGTCGTGAAGGGATCAAGCTGACGAGAGATATATGTTTAAACAGCAAACGCGCGCTTCATTTCTGGTCCTGTTTTTTTCCTCGTATTTCAGCGCAGCTGTCGCAGCAGATGAAAACCGCACCGCACGCATCGAGAGCGCTCAAATTGCTGTCAGGCTGTTTTCAAGGACATGTTTCGCCGAAATTATAACGCCAAATAGCGCAGCAAATACCCTCAATCAATTGTTCGAGCGAATGACCGACGAAAGTCGTAAGCGGTATTTCCTGGAGCCTGTTGGGCTTGATGACGGTGAGGTATGGTTAGCCCAGTTTCCCAAAGGAAGCTTTGCCTTTGTCATGGGGAACCAGCGCAACTGTCATTTATTTGCACAGAAAGCTGATCCCGCCGCCCTTCACCGAGAACTGGCGACGTTCGCCGATCGAGCCAAGCAAAGCCTGCCATTCGAAGTTATGCAACGCATTGCAGAAGGCGACTATGTAGCCTCATCAGGTTTCGAATTATTGGGTAAAAGCGGCCAAACACTTTTCTCGGTGGTTGCTTCAACTCCTATAGAGGTTAAGCCGAACGCGCCGGAGGCTTGGATCACCATGGCAACAGCCCGATAAACGCACAAAAAAAGCCGGGAAAGTCCCCGGCTTTTCACGTTTAGAAATGCGTGCGGCTACAGGCCACCGTCAAACTCAACTTCTGGCGAGCCGTTTGTGCGGCAGCCATAAGCCATGCCAAGGCCTTCATCCTTTTTGTTGATGACAAAACTTGATGTGCCTTCCGGGCAGCTGAAGCCGTCGCGGTCACCGTTGGGCAGAGTAACGGTTACCCTGTCCTGGCCATAGTCGCGATTATAGCGGCTAACACCGTCATCCGTAACACTGATGGAGCAAGCGCCCAGCGTAAAGGCTGCGACAGTCGCAAATGTGACGTGAAATGCTTTCATGGATCGTATCCTCTTTGTGTCGTTGTGTGGTTTGTTTTTTGTTTATGGGTCTGGTGTAATGGCGAGACTTCGGAAATTCAAGCCCATTCATGCATGGGGAGGCACATCATGATTGTTGTTGAGGGCACCATTCGGGTGGCAAATCTGGAAATTGCGCGACCACACATGGAAACCATGATCAATAAAAGCCGGGCAGAGCATGGCTGCATCGCTTATGCCTATTCGATAGACGTGCTTGATCCAACGATTGTGCATATCAGCGAACGCTGGGAGAACCGGGAGGTTCTGGACGCACATATAAATTCCATTCATTTGACTGAATGGCGAGAGTGCTGGGTTGAGGCAGGCATAACGGACAAGTCACTCCGGCTCTATGAGGCAGAGCCGGAAGACTTCTAAAAGCAGCGAGCTTGCCTAAAAGCTTGCTTCAAACCCAACTCGTACAAAACGTCGCTGTGCAACGGTCTCCAGACCACCTGAAGTGACTGCGGACACGACCTTCGCATCAAACAGGTTTTCAACATTGGCTGTCACGCGGATACCATCGCGCAAATCATACCCGGCCGCCGCATTGAAAGTGAAAATGTCATCAAGGCGGCGGGTGTTCAGGTCATCATCAAACTGCTCACCGGCATACCGCGCTTCAATGCGCCAGAAACCGCTGTCAAAAGACTGTGTGGCACTTGCCGTGGCCGCATGCCGCGGCGTCTGAACTGGCCGGTTACTCTCCAGAGCTGGGTTCGCGTCAAAGCGGGTAATGCGTGCACGGGAGTAAAGGTAATTGCCCTCTAAAGTCAGGCTACCATCAAGCTCAATTCGACCCGCCAGCTCAATTCCATCCACTGTTGTGCGGTCGATGTTGGCGCGCTGCCTCAAGACACCACCCGGCGGTACAAAACCACCCAGCGGGAAGAAGCCGGGGCCAAAGCCTATCGTCACATTTCCGACCGCATCATGGAACCAGTTGCGGAAATAAGTCACGCTCGCGCTCACTGTATTCAGTGGCTGATAATCAAACCCTGCTTCAATGCCGTAAAGGCTCTCGGGGCTCAGGTTTGGGTTGGCTTCGGTGATGTCATTCACAACCCGGAACGGACGGTAATACTCATTCAGTGTTGGCAGGCGCCAGCTTTTAAAGGCCGCACTACGGAATGTGATCGCACCCGTCAGGTTGCGCTCATATCCGATGCGACCGCTGCCGATCCAGTCGCCCCGATTGGGAACGATGTCGTCGCGTACCGACGAACTGTCTTCAAGGCTCGTTTCCACGCGTTCGCCGTTGAAAGTGCGCCAGCGATCAAGCCGCACGGTTGCCGACAGTTCGCCCCAGTCACTACGGGTGGCATATTCGCCGTACCCGCCAATGATCCATTGGTCACCGCCGGCGCGGCGCTGACGTGTAAAGCCCGCGCCCAGGTTACGGAAACGCTCATTGGTTTCACCGCTCATGCGGCGACCATCAAGGCCAAACTCAAATTCACCAACTTGCACACGCGCCAGGAACCCAGCACCCCATGCGGGTACATCGAACTGATCGAGTACTGCGCGCTCTGTCGTGCGCTCGTCGCGCGCGGACGCGAACACATTCGCGAAGTCCCGCTCACGGTAATAGGCGGTCAGCTCATACTTGGCACCGTTTGTGGGCTCATGCAGCAGGCGAAGCGACAAGTCATAGCCATCGGTCTCGTTCACCGCGAGCGAAAAGCCGTTTACCCGGTCTTCACCGTAAAAGCGCGCCCGCGCTGTCAGGCTGGTATCGGCAGAAAACTTGTGTTTGTAAGAGCCACCCACTGAATAGGCTTCACTTGCTGCCCGTGCGTCAACGGCGCCGCGGTCAGCCTCTGCGAGCAGGAAATCCCCGTCCGTTTCGAAATAGCCACCCTCAACGGTGAAATCACCGTGTGGGGCGTAGAACATGGCACTGCCATCAACGGCAAATGTGTCATCGGAGCCGTAAAAAGCAGAAACTGCGTTCCGGGGTTCAGTTGAAAGATCCACCGCGCCAGCCAGTGCCTGCGCGCCATACGCACCAGGAGACCCACCGCGCCGAACCCGCGCACTGGTAATCGAGACACCCTGATAGCCGGACCAATAAACCCAGCCACCAAATGGGTCGTTTTGTGGAATGCCGTCAAGAGTAACGAGCGTGCGGCCCGCCGCATTGGCACCAACGCCGCGCATGGTCAACCCTTGCGTCGTTGGGTGTGCGGTAAAGCTGTTGGCGCGGCGAAACAGGCCAAGGCCGGGCACACTGCCAAGCGCACTATCCAGTCGGAACGTGGCCTGATTGCGCACGTCCACATCGACAACCGACTGCGCCACCACACGAACCGGCAGGCGATCGCCGGTGATACTGATCTCTTCGATGTCTGCTTGAGTGTCCTGCGCGCTAGCGGCGGGATTTAACGTCGTCAGCAGTGACAGCACCGCCGTTGTTTTCAAAATTGGTTCGTACATATGTGGCTATCGCTGCTATTTCTTCATCGCTCAGGAAATCAAATCCCGGCATTTCATTTGAATATTCACCCTGTCCTGCACCCGGCGCTTTGCTGCCAAGCAAGATCATGTCAATCACCCCGCCCTTTGGGCCATTGGCCCGCGGACGGGCAAAGAGCTCGGGCTGCATAAAGGGAACGCCGCCGCCATCATATTGATGGCATACGGCGCAGTGCGTTTCATATCCTGTTTTGCCGGGGTCGTCCTGCCCCAGACTTGCGGTTGATGCGGCCGCAGCAAAAGCAGCAGCTGCAAGCAATCTAGTTACCGTCATACGTCACTTTCCATACGCGCCCACCTGACATCAGGCTTGTGATATAAATGGCACCATCTGGCCCTTCGGCAAGCCCCATCGGGCGGTGCAATGCTGCACGCGGGCTCATAACAGGGTCTGGACCCGCAAAACCGTTTGCGAAAGTGACCCAATCACCTGAAACACTACCATCACCGTCCAATGGCACATACACCACACGGTACCCCTGCTGCGGCAGCGGTGCCCGGTTCCATGACCCATGGAACGCGATGTAAGCACCTTTCTGGTAAGCTTCAGGCATGGCGTCACTGGTCAGGAAAAGCATGTCATTTGGCGCCCAGTGGCCCGGGAAACCAACAAGTGGCATTTCACCCTCATCAGACTCGGTTTTGCCGTCGCCGCCATACTCTGGCATCACCATGCGCTTACCTTGCTCATGGTCGTAGTAGCTATAAGGCCAGCCGACATCATAGCCGTCTGATAGGCGGTGGAATTCCTCGGAAGGTAGCTCGGCGCTTTGTTCGTTCGAGAACATTTCCGGGAAAAAGCTCGCGAATTGATCGCGGCCGTGCTGCGCCATATAAAGTGCATCAGCGTGCGGGTTCCAGGCCATCGCGAGACCGTTCCTGATACCAGTTGAATAGCGGTATCCGTCTGACATCTGGTCTTGGTTTGGTTTTGCCGCGTCAAAGCGCCATATGCCTGCGTATTTTTCAAGGATGGGGCATGGCCGCATGCCGGGCGACCCCTTTTTGCGCATTTCACGCATGCAGGCATTTGAGGGGGCACCCACGTTTACATAAAGGTTGCCGCTTTCATCAAAATCGATGTTTTTGGAAGCGTGCTGGGTCTCCGGAACAAAGCCTTCAGCAATAACAGTAGCGTCCCCTACCGGCGCACCAGAGGCTGGCAGCGGCCAGCGCATGACTGCGACGTCAGTAGAATAATAGAGGTGGCCGTCATGCACGGCGACACCCGTGCCCTGCATACCAGCAGCGAAATACTCCCGCACGTCGGCGACGCCGTCACCGTCAGTGTCACTCAATGCAACCGCGCCGTTACCGTCGACAGGGCGACGCAAAGCCACATAAACCCAGCCATTTTCTGCTGCATAAATGTGCCGTGCCTGCCCAATTTCATCTGCAAAAACAGTGGCTTTGAAGCCAGCAGGCAAACTGATGCCAGTAGTGGGATCAACCGGCGCGTCTTCTGCCAGTCCAATGGTGGAAGCGGCATTCGCACCGCCTGCAATCGTTGCAATCAGAAGGCTTGCACCAAAAATATTTGCTTTCATGCCTTTTCTCCCTCCCAAAAAGAACCCATGTTGGCGGTAGCTATAGCCGTTCGTGGGTTTGATGTGAAACACAATAAAATGTGATTTGCGCCCACCTGCGCCAAAAGTCAATTCGACAAAACTGTAGACCTGTCTTCGAAAGTGAACTCAATGGATACCCCAACATTCAACGTGCCTAACAAAGCCACCTATGACCTTCTGATGAACCGTCGGTCTGTGAAGGCGAAGGACATGGAAGTCCCGGGTCCAAACCGGGAAGTGATGGAGAAGATCCTGCGCGCCGGTATGCGGGTGCCGGACCATGGCAAGCTCGCTCCCTGGCGTTTTGTAGTACTGGAGGGCGCAGACCGCGAAAAACTGGGTGACACGATTGCCAAAGCACTCGTGGAAGAACAGGAAACCAGCGAAAAGATCGCCGAAAAGATGAAGGGCTATGCGACGCAAGGCCCCGTGCTCGTCGTTGCTATATATAGCCCCAAAGATAATCGCCCCATTCCGGAGTGGGAACAACAGCTTTCAACCGGCGCGGCGTGCCAGAATATGCTGATTGCCGCCACCGCACTTGGCTACGCTGTGCAGTGGCTGACCGGCTGGGGCAGCTACAGCCCAAGCGTGCGTGCAGACCTGCGGATGAGCGAAAAAGAGCGTATTGCGGGCTTCCTCTTTTTTGGCCATCACGGCGAATGCTACACGACAGAGCGCCCGCGCCCGAACTTTGAAGATCATGTAACCTGGGGCTGGCCTAAACCATAGGTCTATGACCATTTGCCAGCTTGGCAGCCTGCGCCCAACAGCCATAGTTGCTCACGGTTTGGGAGGGCATCACATGATAAATTTTTCGCTGACGGTATGCATTTTGGCGGGCCTGATCACAGGCCCTGCCGCATCGCAGGAGTTCGACTATTTTGGGGTCACCCCGCCGGGTGAAACGCCGGACCGCTTTCCGTTTGAAACGGTTGTGCCCGAAGGGTTTGAAGTTGGTAACCCGATCTGGTCACCCGATGGCACTGAATTCTATTTTGCCGATGGCATTAGCAAAAACATATTTGTCATGAAAAAAAGCGGTACTGGCTGGAGCGATCCTGTGCGTGCCAGTTTCTCGGACGCGGGGCGCAATCTGGAACAATTTATCACCCAGGACAATAAGACCATCTATTTCAATTCCACGCGCCCGCCAGGAAACCCGCCAATGAATGGCCGCATCTGGCGTGCAAACAGGCTACCCTCTGGTGAGTGGGCTGCCCCTGAACTGGTGATCGATCGCGACACGCAAGAAGGGTTTTGGTACCCCTTCTCCCCCGCGCCCGGCATTCTTTATTTTGGTGCAACTCTTGATGACAGTTTTGGCGAAGGTGATTTCTACCGCGCAACTGAGGGCCCTGACGGCTGGTCAATTGAACATTTACCCGCGCCCTTCAATACGCCCGATTTTGAATGGGACCCCTATTTCAGTTCGGACGGCGGTTTTATGCTGTTTCAGTCACGAAGACCGGATGGTTTTGGTGCAACCGACATCTATATCAGCTTCAGAAACGAACAAGGGTACGGTGACCCCATCAACATTGGGGCACCGGTAAATACGGAACGGTATGAAACTGCGGCTACCATTTCGCCTGATGGTGCCTATATGATTTATACAGTTGCTGGTGGCGGCCTGCCGCCCGAAGTTCGTTGGGTGAGCACAAAAGTTCTCACCAGACTGAAACCGACTTAGAATTGAGATAAAATGTACCTTGGTAAAAGCTATCGCCCTGCATCCACATTTCTAGAACTCGGCGATGGCTTCGCGGACCCTGTGAAGGCCGCCGATTTCCCGAAAACAATCATCCGGTACAGGAACGACCGCGCAGCCAAATCCGTTGGACTTGATGGCCTTACAGACGAGGAATGGATCAACCATTTTGGGCGGTTTGAGCCACTGCCGGGTACACTGACAAAGCCATTGGCCCAGCGTTATCATGGCCATCAGTTTCGGCACTATAACCCCGAAATTGGCGACGGTCGCGGTTTCCTTTTTGCCCAGATGCAGGACAATCAAGGTCGCCTCATGGACCTGGGCACCAAAGGCAGCGGCACCACGCCCTATTCGCGCTCTGGTGACGGGAGGCTGACACTCAAGGGCGGTGTGCGTGAGATCATGGCCACCGAGATGCTTGAGGCGCTCGGTGTTAACACTTCCAAGACATTCTCAATCATCGAAACAGGCGAAAGCCTGCACCGGGGGGATGAACCGTCCCCTACCCGCTCGGCTGTTATGGTGCGTTTGAACCATGGTCACATCCGTATCGGCACCTTCCAGCGACACGCCTTTTATTCAGACACCGAGAGGCTCGAGACACTCGTCGACTATTGCCTCACACACTATTACGGCGAAACACCTGCCGGCAGCGCGCAGGACCGTGCGCTAAAATTCCTGTCCCTTGTTGCGGAAAAGGTTGCCATTCAAGGTGCTGAGCTGATGGCAGCCGGGTTTGTGCACGGCGTTTTAAACACCGACAATATCAACATCACGGGCGAAGTGTTTGATTTTGGCCCCTGGCGGTTTTTGCCGACAATGGATCTGGCCTTCACGGCGGCCTATTTCGATGAAACCGGGCTCTATGCTTTTGGCCGACAGCCTGATGCGCTGCACTGGAATGTGTATCAGCTGGGTGGTGCGCTCGCGGACATTTGTGAGGAAAACGAGCTTAAAAAAGCGCTCGCTGACTTTCCGCGCATATATCTGGACGCTATCCGGGAAAAGCTCCTTAAGCGGCTGGGCGTTAAGCCCAAGGGCGACACACCTGATGATGAGCTGCTCACCCACGTGAACGAGTTTATGGCGAAGGAAAACTTCCCTTATGAGCGCTTTTTCTTTGACTGGTACGGCGGGTCAGCAAGCGCAGACCGGGCGATGGGCGCACCAGACGCGCACCGGTATGGCAAAGAGAGTTATGGTGAGTTTTTCAAGATGCTCAAGACCTATGAACCCAACAATCCACAAGCACTCAACACCAGTTATTTCCTCGGTGAAGGTCCGGAAACCCTGCTGATTGACGAAGTGGAGGACCTGTGGGCCCCGATTGCCGAGAAGGACGACTGGTCGCCCTTCTACAGCAAAATCGAGCGCATCCAGGAAATGGGCGCTGCGCTTAATCCCTAGTCCGCTGCGCGTTCCTCTAGCGTTAGCGCACTGCATTTGCCGGTGAATTGGCGTAGCAGCAAATACATCAACAGACCAATTGGCCCAGCCAGAAACGTGAACACAAGGCACGGAATGATCGCAAAGTGGTTCACACCGCGTGCGGCAGCGTCGCGGCCGATCCAGGCACCCACAAACAGGTCAAACACCAGATAGTGCGCCCAGCCCATCAGCGCCACGTTTGGGTGCGTGAAGGCAATCATCACGGTATCCAGCGTGTCAAACCCTCCACCTTCGGCGCCGTGTCCCATAAAGGTGGCCCGCACAAACAGCACCAGATAAAAGGCACCATAGATCAGGGGGTAAACCCCACTGTGCACCAGTCGCTTGGTAATTTCTGATTTGGGCAATAGCGCGAGCAGCAGCCACGCTGGCATCACCGCCAGATTGGCGGCGCTGTATAAAGTTTCATAGTTCATAAGTCTCTCCCCTGACTTGAATAGGGAGAGACTAACAAGCTTCGGCGCGGTGCGCTACTCCGCCGCTTTCACTTCAGGCTCTGGAAATAGTTCGTCCATCGCAACGCTTCTGCCGTTATCAAGCACAATGCGCGCATGATAGCGCTTCAATAAGCGCGGCTCGGGCACGCCGCAACTGTGCGCCAGAATGCCAACTTCTTTTTTCATGTTTTTGGCATACTGCTCTACGCGCACCGCCTTGCTTGCCGGGTCCAGACCATATTGCAGTTTTTTGTCGTGCGTGGTGATGCCGGTTGGGCAAGTATTTTTGTTGCACTGAAGGGCCTGAATGCAGCCAAGCGCAAACATGAACCCGCGCGCCGAATTCACAAAATCTGCCCCGGCGCAGAAAGCCCACGCCACCTCTGACGGGTTGATCATCTTGCCGCTGGCACACACTTTCACGCGCTCGCGCAGACCATGCTGTTTCAGAATATCCACAACAAGTGGCAGGCTTTCCCTGACTGGCATGCCCATATTGTCGATCAGACTCATGGGTGCGGCACCGGTGCCACCATCTGCGCTATCGATGGTGATAAAGTCTGGCGCGCTTTCAATGCCGCGTTCCTTGATCAATTTGCACAGATTATCGAAGAAGCCGTAGGCGCCGATAACGGCTTTAAAGCCGACTGGTTTGCCGGTCACATCCCGCACATATTTGATCATATCGAGGAGGTCACCAATGCTATCAATTTCGGGATGACGATTGGGACTGATTGCGTCTTGTCCTACCTCCAGGCCGCGGATGCGCGCAATTTCTTCTGTTACCTTGGCGCCCGGCAGAATGCCGCCCTTGCCCGGCTTTGCACCCTGGCTAAGTTTGATTTCAAACATTTTGACGGCATCATGCTCGGCAACCGCCCGCAGTTTGTCTTCATCAAATCCGCCTTCTGGTTTACGCACACCAAACTTGCCAGTACCGATCTGGAATACGATGTCGGCACCGCCTTCAAGGTGATAGGGCGACAGACCACCCTCGCCTGTGTTCATCCAGATACCCGCTTTCTTGGCACCTGCTGACAGGGCTTTAACAGCCGGGATCGAAATAGCACCGTAGCTCATGCCGGAAATATTGAAGATGGAGTCGGTGGTGTAAGGGTGCTTGCAATAGGGTCCAATGGTGACTTCACATGGATCTGACGCGTGTTCCTCAAGTGTTGGGAAGGGGCAATTCACAAAATACACCGTTCCCGTTGGGCGCAAATCCCGCGTGGAGCCAAAAGCGACAGTCGAATCCACATTCTTTGCTGCGCGGTAAACCCAGGAACGCTCCGCCCGGTTGAAGGGCATTTCTTCCCGGTCTAGAGCAAAGAAATACTGGCGGAAAAACTCGCCCAAATGCTCAAATAGGTAGCGAAATCGCGCAATCACCGGATAGTTGCGCTTTAACGTGCTTTCCGTTTGCATTCTGTCGTGCACATACAGCACAAGCACCCACAAAATGCCGACGCCAATTGCAAAGATGAACAAAAACGATAAGATTTCGAGAAGTCCGACAACAATGTCTAACAATTGGCCCATGTCCATAATGTCTCTCCCTGATTCCAATCCGAGATTTAGACTAAACCAATTATGTGAATGGGCGCCAATAACGATTGCTCACGGGCAATTGAGCAGGAGTTCATCACTGGCAATGCCACTTAGCGCGCAGAGCGGCCCAGCAAAGTCATTTGTTGCATCAGTTTTTCGGCGCGCTTGGGCGTCATGTTTTCTACCTGACCGATCAGCGTGGTGAAAATTGGCCCAACCCCAACAAAGCCAAGAATGTTTCGCTGCAATGACTTAACGCTGTGCATGCGAAACCAAAACCGATAGGCAAGTGCTGGCATGCCCATGGTGACAACGATCCGGGCGGATTTGCCTTTCAACAGACCATGCAGATGACCCAGGCTTTCCGTGTCGCCGGGTACCATGCTTGGCCGCACGGCCTGTTCAAAAAACGCCTTCAAAAGCGCTGGCATGGTTCCAAGCCAAAGCGGGTAGATAATGACCAAATGATCGGCATTCAGTATCTTTTGCTGCGCTTCCCTAAGCCCCCTGGGGGCTTCCTTTTCCTTCCATTCATCACCGCTTCGCAAGACCGGGAAATCCAGCGTACCGACGTCAAGCATCTCGACGTCGAACCCGGCCTCACGAGCGCCGTGCTTGTACGCGTCTGCAAGACTATGACACAGGTGCCTGTCGTCGCTGTCCGGGTGTCCTTGAATGATCAGAATTTGCTTACTCATGGTCTCTGTTCCCAATCCTTATGCATCCATCGTAGCGCGCTATCGTGAATAATCTTTGACAGCCGTCAAAAGCCTGAGGATAGGTCTTGCGCCTCGTCCGCGATGGTCTCACTATGCGGTGCGGATCAGGAAAGGACACAAGGCATGAAATCAGAGAAAGTTGTTTTCACCGGGTCTCAAGGGTTTGAACTTGCGGCCCGTTATGACGGGCCGGACGAAGACCCCCGTGCCATGGCTTTGTTTGCGCACTGTTTCACATGCGGCAAAGACTTGAACGCCATCAATCGCATTGCCAGAGCGCTTGCCGCCGACGGTATTGGCATGTTTCGTTTTGATTTCACCGGCCTTGGCCTTTCAAACGGCGACTTTGCCAACACGAACTTCAGTTCCAATGTCGAAGATCTGGTGCGTGCTGCCGATTTTATGCGGGAGACGATGATCGCACCCACCATCATGATGGGGCACAGCCTGGGCGGGGCGGCGACACTGGTTGCTGCGGGTCGGGTTGCTGAAGTGAAGGCAGTCGCCACGATTGGAGCACCCTTTGACAGCGTCAATGTGCTCAAGCAGTTCAAGAATGACATCAACGCCATCGAGGCAGACGGCGAAGCAGAGGTGATGCTGGCGGGTCGCCCGTTTAAAATGAAAAAGCAGTTCATTGAAGATGCCCACAGTCAGAATGTTGCGGATCATATCGCAGCGCTTAAAAAGCCCCTGCTTGTTATGCACAGCCCCATTGATGAAACTGTGGGCATTGATCATGCCCGCAAGATTTATGAGGCAGCAAAACACCCAAAAAGCTACGTGTCGCTTGATAAAGCCGACCATCTGCTAATGAAAAACGCGGCAGACGGCCAGTATGTGGCGCGTGTGCTGTCGGCGTGGGCCAGCCAATATATATAGGGCTTAAAAATAACGGCCATATACCGTGAAATCGTCTTTGTAGAGCTGTTCAAGCTCTGCCGGCATGTCTGGCAAATCTTTCGTGGGCGACGGCGAGCGCATTTCTGATACCTCTGGCAACTCTGTACCGGATGTTGCCGACAGGCGAGCGACAAGCGAGGGGAATTCATTCATTCCCCCAACCCAGGAATAAATGCTCGGATCGTTGCCCAAAAAGCTGGTTACCGGGTCAGTGTGATTGCGGGCAGTGACAAAAACTTGCCGGTACCGTGCCAAATTTTCCAAAAACTCGCCCCAAGTAGGCCGGGTCGATACCCCGTAAAATTCGCCTCTGCCATCATGATGCACAGCCAATTGGTCTCGCGCCACGATATTGCCGTGATGATACGACATCAGCCGCGCCGCAGGCTCCCTGACCAAGGCGCAGGAGAAATATTCCGAATAGGTATTCTTGAGTGCATCAAAACGAACAGGCTGATTGTTTGTGTCTTCCTGATGAATATGCTCACCGCGCATACTCTTGCCCTCTATCAGCTTCAACAGATTGAGCACACTTGTGCATCCACATTTTCGCACCGGAAAAAACAGGATTTTGTGCGCGTCCAAAACTTTGGCGCGGCCTACAGGCACGCCAGCCAACGCCAATTCCCACGCCCCTGGATTCCAAGCCGTTTCAATGATGTCTGATAAAATGGCTGCCGACTGAGCTTCCCTGCCTTCAAACAAAAGAAAGCGGGCTTCGATACGTTTAAACCGCGGGTGTTTGCTTTCGCGCAAAGCGCTATCAAGAAGGGTGCGGGCCGCGTCGTATCGTTCGCCAAGAAAATGGCCCCAGATGTCAGCGGCGAGGGCTTTTTCTGCGTCAGTTGCGCGCATCATGCCGCCGAACTGTCGGCTTTCAGGTCAGCAAACATTTGCTCAAGGACCTCAAATGGCAAAACAACGCTGCCATGCCGACCGGGGTGATCCTTTACCGGAGCGAGCAACACAAGTTTTTGCCATTTTTCGGGAAAATCTGTTTCACCGGTCTTCACCATCTGACGAAACCGGGCGGCAATGTCCGTTAACTCAGCTTCCGTCAGGCCAATCACTTGTTCACCAACAATGGCGGCGCTTGCCTGCCCCAGCGCGCAGGCCTTAACTTCCTGTCCAAACCCGGTTATTGCTCCGTCCCGAACGCAAGCGTCCGCGGTAATTCGGCTGCCGCAAATGCGGCTGGTTTTCACCGCAGACACATCTGCATTTTCAAGCCGCTTTGTGTGCGGGATTTGCGTCGTCAGCCGCAGGATTTCTGTGTTGTAAAGCTCGCTCATTGTGCCTTGTGCTTCCAAGAACCCGTATATGCACTGTACCTAATGGTATTCGGCCCTTTTGCCAAGTCCACAGAGGTTAAGTGAACTCAATAAACCTTCAACAAACTTCAACTTCAACCAGCTATACAGCCGGCACTGTGTGTGGTATTAACACTTTATATTATCGATTGGGGAATCGCATTCTATGGCACATCGCATGCAGCTGCTTTTAGCAGCGACATCAACACTCGCCTTGTTGACAACTGGCGTTTCTGGAAATGACTTCAGCACCCAAGGATACGCAAGTGGTGACTTCTCCAGCGCTCGCTCCATTGGGGAACTCGAGTTTGTTGTCCCTGTGCTACAGAATGAACAAACACTGCTGTTTCTAAACGCCCGCGGTCTCATCAACAGCGCCGGAGAAGAACAAGCGAGCATCGGGGCTGGCATACGCCATCTGATGGATGACAAATTTATTGTTGGTGCCTACGGCATATATGACCGTTTCAGCAGCGACAATGGCAATAGATTCAATCAGGCAGTTTTTGGCGGCGAGATAATGGCCGAACGCTGGGATGTGCGGTTTAATTACTACCGCGCCTTCAATCAGACGCGCCTGTTGTCAAGCGACACGGAAGTATCGAGTGTTTCCTCGGCAATTACCGGCAATGACCTGTTCTTGTCGGGCAACTTCCTGTTTGCCAATCAAACCATTACGGATACTGCGCGCACGACACGGATATTCGAACGTGCAAACAATGGCTGGGAAGCCGAAGCCGGGTATGAACTATTCAAGGGTTTGCGCGCTTTTGGCGGCTATTATGATTTCAGTGCGCTGAATGCCGATATTAGCGGCCCTAAAGGGCGCGTAGAATGGAATGTTGCGGACAGTTTCAGCAAAGACTGGGGCTTCGATGTTACCTTTACGGGTGCCTTCACGGACGATGACGTGCGCGGCAGCGAATTTTCCGGTGGCGTGCGGCTGACCGTTCCATTCGGCAAAGCAAGAGAACACAAGGCATCTGCCCGCGTTCGAGATCGTATGACCGAATGGATACGCCGCGACTTTGACGTGGTGACAAATGTAGCTGCCTCGACAACTATTGCCCGCAGCGAACGAGTGGTTGAAACGCAGGTTTCGGATCAGGTTTACCGTTTCTTCGATAACTCCGCACCAGAGGGCGGAGATGGCACGTTTGAAAACCCCTATAATGACTTCTACGACGAAAACAGAGTTCCACATTCAACAGGTGAAGGTGACATTCTGTTCGTTTATGCCGGTGAAGGCAGGTACGAAACAATTGTACAACTGCTTCCGGGTCAAAGCCTTATTGGTGAAGCGAGCGGCTTACGAGCTTTAGGGGCTGATTTGATCGCACCCGGCGAGCGACCGCAGTTGTTCATAGAAGACACCGAAGGACCGACAAGACCTGAAGGTGTAATACTCGCGACAGGCAATAACTTTATCTCAGGATTGAACCTGCGCGGCCTCGGCGCACCCGCGATAACTGCCGACCTGGAATCCGGCGAATTTCTCAATATTGACGATGTAATAGTCAGTACTGAGGGGGTATTTTTTGATGAAACTGATCCATCGAACCAAAATGGTACAGGAATTCTAGTTGCTGCGGCCAGAGGTGCCGAAGCAGCCAACGAACCAATCGTCATCAATATCACCAACTCCAGATATGTCGGGAGTGGTTCCGGCGTTGGCATCAGCACTTTCTATGAAACCCCTAATGTTGAAGTTAATTTGGTGAACAACTTTATCCTCGGCAGTCTTGGCAGTTCAGCGGTTTCAGTTGCAGCGCGTTCAAACATTACGGTCAATCTGGTCAATAATCAGTTCACTTATCATACTGGCACAGCTGTCGACATTGCGGTCGTGCAGGCGGCTGACTTGTTCTTCAATGCCAGCGGCAACACAGTGGTGGGAAGTGGCACGGCCTTTAACTTTTCATTCTTCCCGCTGACAGTCCAACCAGACGGCGAAGGCGCCCGCGTCATCGACCTTGGCGGTGGCACACTAAACTCGGAAGGCACTAACCGAATATTTGGCAATACGCTTGATTTCGCTAGCGATCATGCGGTCAACGTCAGTGCCCGCAACAATTTCTGGCAAGGTACACCTGATGATCAGTTATTTGATCTTTTCCCAGGCTCAACAATTGAAACGGATGGTTTCCTGGCACTTGATCCCGACCCAAGTGGGTTCGGGGCGTGCCCCGCAGGAGAACAACTTGCGCCAGAGAGCACGTCGGACACAATCATCTGTCAGGCAGCGCCGTAATCACCTCTAAATATAGTTCTACGGTGTGTAAAATTGACCAACTCGACGCTTGTCAACTCTTGGTGAGGACATTGCTCCACCACGACAAGTGCTTGATTTCGCGTGTTCATCCCCCATATCATCGAGGTTTGTTGCCTATTTATGATCCAAGCAACTGTTAATTCAGTAAAGGATTACTCGAGACAACAAATATACACATACTCTGCCAAACAGGCAGAGCCACAATCGAAAGGATTATCCTTATGGATGCCGTACTTGAAAGAGCGAACGACAGCTCCGAACTGAAGGTAATCCCGCAGGACAGCGCTGAAAGCCCCACACGGGCCGAGGCAGAAGCCGCGGTTCGCACCCTCCTTAGATGGGCTGGCGATGACCCCACGAGAGAAGGCCTTGTCGACACGCCAAAGCGTGTTGTGAAGGCTTACGAAGAATTTTTTAACGGTTATAAACAAGACATTGGCGAAATTTTGTCGCGTACCTTCGAAGAGGTTGAAGGCTACGACGACATGGTTGTGCTTCGGAATGTTAAAGTACAAAGCCACTGTGAACACCATATGGTGCCGATTCATGGCATCGCACATGTTGCCTATATCCCCGACGGCAAAGTGGTTGGTATTTCGAAGCTGGCGCGCGTAGTAGAGGCGTTCTCCAAGCGCCTTCAAACGCAGGAAACCATGACGGCACAGATCGCAGATGCCATCGAAGAGCATCTGAAGCCAAAAGGTATCGCGGTGATTGTTGATGCGACACACCAATGCATGACCAGCCGCGGCGTGAAGCATGACGGTGTTTACACCATCACGCGCCAGTTCCGCGGTGTGTTCAAGGAATACGACCAAGAACGCCGTTTCTGGGATTTGATCAAAGGCTAGAGATTAATCCCACATAAAGCTTGAAGAAGCGGCATGGTTACCCGACTATGCCGCTTTATTTTTTAGGGCATTTGTTATGACGCTCACGTTTGCAGAACCTTCGGACCGAAAAGAGCTTGAAACTGGTACCGGCTTGGCGCCCAAGTTCGACGCGCGCGGCCTGATTCCCGTTTTCACCACCTGCGCTAATACAGGACGGGCTTTGATGCAGGCCTGGATGAATGCGGAAGCGATTGAAAAAACCATAGAAACGGGCGAAGTCCACTATTACAGCCGTTCCCGACAAGAACTTTGGCATAAAGGCGCCACGTCGGGTGAACTGCAAATTGTGAAAGAGTTTCGCATCGACTGCGACCAAGACGCGCTTTGGCTCGTTGTTGAACAGCAGGGTGGCAAATGTTGTCACGTCGGCTATCCCAACTGTTTTTACCGCAAAATCCCTTTTGGTCCTGACGCCATCCAGGACGGTAAAGTCACGCTCAGCACCTCAACGGAATAGCCGAAAATCACAAGAAAGTTACTTTGTAACATTTCATCGCGTCGATCGCTCGTTTGGCCGCAGGCTGGTAGCAGACCACACAGTTGCTGTTACTTTGTAACCAAGCAACTGAACTTGCGACACGACAGCGAAGATAACCCCCAATCCAATTTGGGTTGGAATTACGATCCTCTTAATAAGCACTCAGGCCACTTCGGTGGCCTGTTTTTTTAACGAAGACTTGAAGCGTATCGCAGGTGACTCAGCGCTTTTAAGCCTTTATGGTGCAATCCATGAAACAGATTTTGGCACTTTTTATGATTGTCTTGGCCAGCGCAAATGCGTCGGCTCAGGAAGGCATTCGCAAAAATCTGCCCCCGCATTTGCGCCCAGAAAACAATGTTACCAGTTTCCATCGCCGCGCTGTAGACAGTAATGAAATGCCTTGGCGAACTGTTGGCCGCGTCAATATTGGCGGTCGAGCCCATTGCAGCGGCACACTGGTCGCCGCAAACATTGTTTTGACAGCAGCACACTGCTTGTTTTCAAAAGCGAGCGGCCAAATGGTAGTGCCGGGCATAGTGCATTTTGTGGCGGGCTACTCTCGCGGAGAGCATTTGGGGCACTCCAAGGTCAAGACATACAGAGTTGGGGATGGTTACCGCGGCGAGGAAGGCGCGACCCGTGAAAATGTTCAACATGACTGGGCGCTGTTGGTGCTTGAAGAATCTTTGGGTAATGAACTTGGGTTTCTGACTGTGCCCGAAGGATGGTTCGAGCCGCCAAAACCGACCGCCCTGCCAAGGCCGACCAAACGCAAGGTGCAAATTACCTCTGATATCACAACGGCTGGTTACCCGGGCGACCGCAAACACATTCTGTCGTTGGAGGAAAACTGCAATATCATCACCACAGCTAACGAGGGCCGAATTTTGCTGACAAGCTGCATTGCCCTCAAAGGGGACAGCGGGGGCCCAATCCTGCAAAAAGTTGGAGATGGTTGGCATATCATCGGTGTTCAGACTTCGGCCCTTCGGGCGGGTGACAAAATCTCTGGCGTCGGCTTGTCGGCAATCGTTTATCAACCCTACCTTGATGTTTTGGCCAACTAACGACACGCTTGCAAAGTTCAAATGCAGGTGAGACAACAGCATCTCATCAGGGCGAGTGAACCAGCAAATGATTGCAGATTTTTTTGAACCCTTTGTAACTGCTCCCTCGCCTCAAACAGGCCTGACGTTACTGACGAATTTGCACGACCTGGAGGCAGAGCAAGACGGGCCTGATGTTCAGCGCATTCCCTACTTTCGCTATGAACACAAGTTGGATGCAAATCTAAAGGAAACAGCCCGGATACTATTGGCAAACCTGTCAGCAGATCATCCCGACTGTTTAACGGCTCAAACAATCGCTATTGGCGTTACCATGCGCTTGAACAGCGGAAAATCGGTCGACATTGGGCCATTGACCAAGCTCATGAAGGCAAGAATTGAAGCCTGTGCAGATACAATCACACTGTTTGAGCTTGGCAACATATACCGCGCGTTACCGCACTGGCGCGGGCTTAATATAGCGGCCAAAGCTGCCATCCAAAAGCTACCCACCAAAGACTGGCAGGCCCATATCGCCTGTGATTGGCTGCTGCTCGCAAATTATCGAATGCTGCTGAAAAAATATGAAGCAAATACGATGAGTCGTACCGATGTAGATGCACTTGAAGCGATTGTTGAAACGTGTGCGGCTGCGATCGGCGAAAATACTAAAAACATCACTTTTTATCGCAGCGTCATTGCATCATTGCGGGCAAATTTGCGGCTGTCCCTTCAGTTGCTTTTGAAAGCGCAAAAACTGCCTGGGAAACTGATTATTTTGTTTGAACGGCTGGATTTGTTTTCTGATCCAAATGCATTGGTGGCCCAGCCCAGCAAAAAGGTAGGCGACTACAGTCAAAACCTGCTGCACCACATAAAACATGGCGCAGAAGGCAATTGCGTGCTTCTTGTCTCGTTGGATGAGCTTTATTTCCAGCGTTACGTAGAAACACTGCTTGCCTCATTTGGACACTGGAACCCCGGTGGGCTCATTCACCTCCACTGCGTTGGGTTTCGGCCTGAAATCGAAAAATGCCAAGCGTTAGAGCGGGCAACCAAAGTCAAGATCAATTTCACTGAAGACCGGTTTGCGGACTTTTTGCGCGCCAAACATCTGTTTAACGGCTACTGCGCCAGTGCCCGCTACTTATATTTGCCCCACTACATGGAGCTCTATGACAAGGTCGCCGTCAGTGACGTGGACGGCGTCATTCTTCGGCCATTGGACAGCCTATGGGAAGAAAGTGAGAACACCATCATGCTGGCAGGCCGCATGGTTGGCAAAAAACATTCTGTTAGTCGCTTACTGTGGGAAGCGATAGCCGCGGGCTCAATGGCCATCAAAAATACACCAGAAAACCTTGCTTTCGCCTGGCGGGTAGCCAACGCGTTAGCGGGTCATATCGACCACTGTCGCAGCAAATCCACCAAGCTGTTCTATGCCGATCAGATTGCACTGATGATGGCTTATTTGGCATCAATGGATAATTGCCAGTTTGCAACCATTGGCGGCCTGTTCAGCCAGAAAGGCGGCTGGAGTATTGACGGGGACGCATCAAAAACTGACTTCCAAAAAGCGGTTGATTACACAAAACCACCGGTATTGAAGCATTAAGGCAGGGTGCACACAAACGAGCGTTTTATGAGGGAGCGCGCTTTCGGTCGATGGTGGTGTAACTTTCAAACATGGCTTTAATGGTCTCGAGGTCGAGTGGCCCTTTGTTCGCTAAAATGCGTAATTCCTGTTGTCTTTTATTGTTGGCAGCCCGAAATCGTTGAAAGCCTGCCTCTTCAACGCGTTTTGCCAACAATTTCAGGCTGAACCCGGTTTTATGGGCCATGTAGACCTTTCCGTCCTCAATCGACGCACTATGGCCATACATGATATCCAGCGGTGATATCGGGCCCATGGTGGATTGGTAAAGCGGGTCGTCCATCAGGCCTTCCGCCATAAAACGCGCCACCTCCTGAATGTCTGGGCAAAAAATTACACAAAAGCCATCTGGTTTCAGCACGCGTTTGAACTCACTCAAAACAAGGGGAACTTCATGATAATAAACATGTTCGATGTTATGTGATGAATAAACAGCGTCCATCGACTCGTCAGGAACCGCCTTCATATCCAAGATAGTGCCAACAATGTCTGGCCTGCAGTCAGGGTCGATATCGAAACGCACCTCCTGCCATTCGCCGTTCCGGAATCCTTTGGGCATGTTCGCAAGGGTCAGACCGGCACATCCCACATGTAGCACTTTTTTCACGTTACTGGCCTTTATGGTTGAATGAACTCGCCATCTGATGGCGCGAAAACAACCTTCATGCAAGCACTAATCGCCCGCGTGGTTTCATTCAGACTCGCACCAATTCTTCTTGCTGATATACTTCCCGCGAATTGGAGGACGCGTATGTCACATCAAGGGCTCGAAATTGCACAAGTTCCTGTACTGAATGACAACTATCTTTTCCTTATCAACGATCCGGTAACTGGCGAAACTGCCATCGTGGACCCAGCAGTTGAAGAAGACACCATTGCGGCACTTGAAGAGCGTGACTGGACCCCCACTCATATCTTCAACACCCATCATCATTGGGACCATGTGGGCGCCAATCTCGCGCTTAAGGAAAAATATGGCCTTACAATTGTAGGTCCGGCCGCGGATCGGGAGCGTATTCCCGGTATCGACGTGGCAGTGGGTGAAGGCGACAAAGTGCACCTGGGTGGCATTGCCGCAGATGTCATATTTGTGCCGGGTCACACCAGCGGGCATATCGCCTATCATTTTGCTGACGATGGCGTGCTATTTTGCGGCGACACCTTGTTTGCCATGGGCTGCGGACGCTTGTTTGAAGGCACGCCTGAAGAGATGTGGTCCAGCCTCACCAAACTTATGGCTTTGCCGGACGAGACAACTGTCTACTGTGCGCATGAATACACAATGGCCAATGGCAAATTTGCCCTGACTGTGGACCCGCAGAATGCAGACCTGCAAGCACGTGTGCGTGAGGTAGAGGACCTGCGGTCCCGCGACATACCAACGGTACCCACCACCATTGGCCTTGAAAAAGCGACCAACCCCTTCCTTCGGCCAATGGATGAGAGCTTGCAGGAAACTGTTGGCCTGATTGGCGCGCCGCTACCAGCAGTGTTTGCTGAGGTTAGGAAACGCAAGGACAATTTTTAACCATCACGCAGCAAGCGTGAAGGAGACCCATATGAAAAAGTTAATGGCAGGACTAGTTATGAGTGCAGCAATTTTAGGCGCTGTGAGCGCCCAAGATGAGGACCCCTACATCTGGCTTGAAGAAGTAGAGGGCGAGCGTGCGCTTGAGTGGGTGGCAGAGCAAAACACCCGCTCGCTTGGTGTGCTCGAAGCGGACGAGCGCTTCCAGGGCCTTATGGAAGGCGCGCTCAAGGACTATAACGCGGACGACAAAATCGCTTACGGCAGTCTTCTGGGCGGTGTTGTTCACAACTTCTGGCAGGACGAAACAAATGTGCGAGGCCTGTGGCGGCGTGCAAGTCTAAGATCTTACAAGTCTGGCAATCCACGCTGGGTCAACCTTATGGACCTGGACGAGGTCGCTAAAGCGGAAGGTGAAAACTGGGTCATGAAAGGCCGCAAGTGCCTGCCACCTGATTTTGGCCGCTGTCTGGTGGAATTGTCGCGCGGTGGCGGCGATGCCATTGTTACCCGCGAGTTTGATGCCGTTATGAAACGTTGGGTCGCCGGCGGTTTTGTCACTAATGAAGCCAAACAAGACTTGGTTTGGCTGGACCCTGACACCGTATTGATTGGCACTGACTTTGGCGAAGGAACGCTAACAGAATCAGGCTACCCTAACCGTATCAAAGTGTGGCGGCGCGGTTACCCACTGACCCAAGAACGGGTTGTACATGAAGGCGAAACAACCGACATGGGCAGTTTCCCCTTTGCGAGCCACAGACCAGACGGCACCTACACAGGTGTTATCCAGTTGCCCGATTTTTTCACTCAGATCCTCTACATTTATGAGCCAGAAAGTTATGAGATGAGGCAGATGGACCTGCCGCGCGCTATCGACTTTAAGGGCATTTTTGGCAACGACGCGATCATTCAGCTGCGCAAACCCTGGAGGATCAAAGACCATGACTTGCCAGCGGGCGCGCTGGTGTCCGTCAATATTTTGGATGCAGTAGGCGGCTCCACCGGGCAAAACCTCAAGCTCATTTATGCGCCGGACGCCAACGGATCCATCGATGCTGTCGATATCGGCAAAGACCGCATCTACATCAGCGTGCTTGAAGATGTTGCGGGCAAAATAATCACCGTCAAACCGTCCAATAAGGGCTGGGATATCGAATCAGTCGCCCTGCCCGCTAACGGCAATCTGAATATTGTTTCGGCTGACGCCTGGTGGGACGCAGCGATGTTTAACTACGAGAGCTTCCTGCAGCCCGATACGCTCTATGCCGTCGAACGGGGTATCGAGCCTCAACCAGTACAAAGCTTGCCAGCACGGTTTGACGCGGAAGGCCTCGTCACGGAACAAAAGTTCGCCACAAGTGAAGATGGTACTCAGGTGCCTTATTTTGTGATCCGCCGCGCAGATACCGAGATGAACGGCGACACGCCAACGATGCTCTACGGCTATGGCGGCTTTGAAATATCACTTACTCCGACATACCTGCAGGGTTTTGGAAAGTTATGGATTGAAAATGGTGGGGCTTATGTAATCGCCAATATTCGGGGTGGCGGGGAATATGGCCCCGCATGGCACCAAGCGGCACTGAAAGAAAACCGACAGCTCGCCTACGACGATTTTATTGCGGTTGCAGAACATTTGGTCGCCACCGGCCTGACATCATCGCGGCGTCTCGGCATTAGGGGCGGCTCAAACGGCGGGTTGTTGGTTGGGGCAGCGATCACTCAGCGGCCCGATCTATTCAATGCAGTGATCTGTGCGGTGCCACTTCTCGACATGATGCGCTATCACACGCTTCTCGCTGGTGCATCCTGGATTGGTGAATACGGCGACCCGGATGTGCCAGAAGAGCGCGCTTTCATTCGGGCCTATTCACCGTACCAAAATGTAGACCCTGCAGCGGACTATCCTGAGATGTTTATCTACACATCCACCAAGGATGACCGGGTGCACCCGGGCCATGCACGCAAGATGGCGGCTCGTTTGACAGAATATGAAAAACCAGTCCTTTATTATGAAAATACGGAAGGTGGACACTCAGCCGCGGCGAACTTAAAACAGCGCGCCTATACAGACGCCCTTCAGGCAGTTTACGCGCTCCAGCAGCTGAGCGACTGAGAATATCATGTTACCTAACGCTACAATTGCAGCAGCCTTAAATGTCGCATCTTGGTTTGGCGCAAAAAAGGGGCAGCGTGAGCTGCCCCGAAGTTAAATCACCTGGATAAAGTGATGGGGTCGTCTCTTGGGTTTTGGGAAGGCGGTTAGTCAGCTGTCTTTTGAATGCCCAGCAGCTTGCGCCACATGGCGCACTCTTTCTGCATGCCGCCCTTGCCAACCAACAGCTGCGCCGACGCAATCCATCCAGCAATCAGAATGGCAATCATCGCGGACGATTTCTCACTGTCCCCAACCACCAGCGCGGTCGCGAGCATCATCGCTGCCCAGATGATGGCGTTGGATATAGTTTTCTTTTTGTCAGTTTTGTCTGTCATTTTTGTCTCCTGTCGTGTCTCGGGCCTTTGCCCTGTTGTTGGTGCCAGCGGCTCATTCCTCCGCCAGCGAAAATATGTCTTCTACTGGAACCTCAAAGAGGCGTGCGATCTTGAGAGCGATCACTGTTGAAGGCACAAATTTGCCGACCTCAATGGTACTGATGGTTTTTCGGGAAACCCCGATCGCAATGGCAAGGTCGCCCTGGCTCATGCGGTGTTCGGCACGGTAAACCCGAATTCTGTTATCAAGCCGGCTCACGCCGCGTCCTCTTCACCAGAGTCGTCATCGTCGTCGCCAATGTTATCGAGGAAAAACGAGAGGCTCGCGGCCCCCAGGTTAAACGCCAACAGCGCTGGAACAATGACCGCCGCCGGCCAGTCGACCGTCTCTTTTTCCAAAAGCACATTCAATACAATGAGCAAGATGAAACTGCCTGTGAAGGCACGCATCGCCGCTTTCTGGAAAGCACTTGTCAGGAAACCCTCTGGTTCCTCGCAGTTGCTCACAAAGCTTCTTTTGCGTCGATAAACCTGGAAAGTCACCGGCCCCACAAACACTATAATTAGAATGGCAATAGCCTTTTCGGCGTATTTCAAAACGCTGGGTACCGCGCTAACAGCAGACTGTTCAAACGCCGTGACGGCAAACAGTAGTGCCAGCAAAAACATGCCAATCGCAGATCGGTGTAAAAAGCGATCATAAAGCTGGGCCATTGGCTCTTGTGCTTTTTCTTCACTCATCATTATGTCCTTTGTCACAAACTTACCAAAAAGAAACCCTAACACCTCTTTTTGATACCTTAAGGTTATATTTAGGGGCGAATGGGTTCCATGTCAAGAAGTTAGATTTCTGGCTCTTCTAAAGAGCGCTCACGCAAAAGACGAAAATTCCAACAATGATGAAAACATCAACTAAAACGCCTAATTTTTCCTAATTAGAGGAAAATTTTTACGTTTTCACAGAATCGTGTGTGACATTGAGGAAAATTTTTCTACTTAATACCATAATATCTTCTCGTTTGTAGGACTAGGTTCCACAAACTATTTGTAGCAGCGTTGAAGGGCCTCCCGTGAGCTTTGCTTTTGGATGAGAGGGATGCCCCCAGGAGACAGGGCCATGAGTAATATTCCGGTTTATCTGACCGCAGAGAAACATCACCTTTTGCTGGTGGGCGCAACATCGGCCGCCATGGCAAAGTTGGCGCTGTTTATGAACACAGGCGTACGCATCACGCTTGTCGGTCATGGCAGCCTGGAAGCCGCAACAGCAGCTGGCCTAGCACCAGAGCAAACCGGCGTAGACACTCTTTCAATTCATGACCGGCCTTTTGCTCAGGACGACCTGAACGACAAATCACTTGTTTACATTGGTGTTGAGGACGACATCTCGGAAGAGCGTATTCTGCGCCTTGCGAACGCGCGAAAAATGCCAGTTAACGTGATTGATAAACCCGCCAAATCCAACTTTATCACACCGGCGCAATTCACCCGTGGGCCGCTACAAGTGGCATTTTCCTCCGGCGGGTCTGCGCCGGTGTTTGTACGCCGCTTGCGCAGTAGCCTTGAGCGTATTTTGCCCCCGTCACTGGGCGTGCTAGCTGATGCGGCGGGCAATATGCGCGGGAAAATAAAGTCCATCATTCCGGATGGCACTCGCCGCCGCCTGTTTTGGGACCGCTTGTACGACAACGCTGGTCTTTATGCCGACATGGAGCAGGCCGAAGTTGAACGCTTGGTGGTGGAAGCTGCCAAGAACCACCGTATGGGCGCAACCACCGGTCAAGTACAGCTTGTGGGCGCGGGCCCGGGTGACCCGGACCTGTTGACCATTAAAGCGCACCGGGCACTGCAGCAGGCTGATGTCATTGTCTATGACCGGCTGGTGAGCCGAGATGTGCTTGCACTTGCTCGCCGCGACGCAGACCTTATTTTTGTCGGCAAGCGCGAAGGCGAACACGGCGTTGGCCAGGAAGGCATCCATAAAATTCTGGTTGAAGAAGCGCTTAAAGGTAAGCGCGTTGTTCGCCTGAAGGGCGGTGACCCCATGCTGTTTGCCCGCGCTGGTGAAGAGCTGGAAGCGCTGAGGGAACACGACATTCACACGGAGGTGGTGCCTGGCATCAGTGCCTTTCAAGGCATAGCAGCATCCACACAGATCCCGATGACTGACCGGGAGTATAGCTCAAGCCTGACACTTGTGACCGGCCATCTCAAGGATGGTGCGTTCAAAGACTGGGCGCGGCTCGCGGGCGAAGGTCAAACGCTTGCCGTTTACATGGGCGTACGCGGCGCACCCAAAATTTCCGCCGGATTGATCGGCGAAGGCGTGAGAGGCAACACGCCTGTGGCCGTCGTTGAAAACGGTACCCGTGCCAATGAGCGTCGATTCTACGGCACATTGAACACGCTGCCAGAACTCGTGAAAGAAAATGCAGTCAAAAGCCCTGCCCTGTTGCTGATTGGCGATGTAGTCAAAAATGCTCGTGACTTGAATTTGGATAAATACCTGCCGCTTTTGCAGGCTGAAGCCGTTTAACGGAGAGAAAAATGGCGAAGAAAATTACAGGACCTCAACTCATTCTTGCGAACCGACTAGATGATGGCCGTGCAGTTTTTCTGACAGCTGCCGGCGAATGGTCCAAGCAAGTTGCCGAAGCAGCTGTTGCGAACAATGAAGAAGAACTCACAGGTCTTCTGAGCGTTGCGCAAGCTGCTGAAGTTTCAAATCATGTTGTGAGCGTGACACCTGTTGCCGCTGACGTTGACGGCGGTGCAGTTGCGCCCGCCCACATCAAGTTTGCCATGCAGTCCAAAGGCCCGAGCGTGCGGTCGGACCTTGGTTACCAAGTTTCCCCAAACTGGGAGTAATATACATGTACGCGTACGATACCTTTGATCATGCCATGGTGAATGCCCGGGTCGCAGAGTTTCGCGATCAGGTGGAGCGCCGCATGAACGGTGAGCTAACAGAGGAAGAATTCCGTCCGCTGCGACTGATGAACGGCCTCTATTTGCAGCTTCATGCATACATGCTGCGAGTTGCTATTCCCTATGGCACCTTGTCTGCGGACCAGATGCGCAAGCTGGCGCATATTGCCCGCAAATATGACAAAGGGTATGGGCACTTCACTACGCGCCAGAACATTCAGTACAATTGGCCAAAGCTCTCCGAAACCCCCGACATCCTGCAGGAGTTGGCGGACGTCGAGATGCATGCAGTGCAAACATCCGGTAACTGTATCCGCAATGTGACGACTGACCAGTTCGCCGGTGCAACGGCAGACGAGGTTGCAGACCCACGGCCGTATGCTGAACTTATTCGTCAATGGTCATCGTTCCACCCCGAGTTTTCGTTCCTGCCGCGCAAGTTTAAAATTGCAATCACAGGCGCGAAAGAAGACCGCGCTGCCATCAAATGGCATGACATCGGCTTGGTGGTGAAAGAAAACAACGAAGGCGAGATTGGATTTGAAGTGCTTGCAGGTGGCGGCATGGGCCGGACACCAGTAATTGCTAAAACAGTGCGCGACTTCCTGCCAGTGCAGGATTTGTTGAGCTATCTGGAGGCCATGCTACGAGTTTATAATGAGCAAGGTCGCCGTGATAACAAGTATAAGGCACGCATCAAGATATTGGTAGAAGCCATGGGTGTTGAGGAATACACCCGTCAGGTCGAGGCTGAATGGGAAAAAATCCGCCATATTCCAATTGATGTGCCAGAAGAGGAAATTGCACGCATCAAAGCGTTTTTTGCGCCGCCTCCGCTTGCCGTGCTTTCCAACGATGTTCCATCGGTTGACGAGCTCGCTTCCAAGAATTTCATCTTCAAATCCTGGCTCGCCAACAATACCGGCGCTCATAAAGTGCCGGGCTATTCTAATGTGACCATTTCCCTAAAGCCACATGGCGGCATTCCAGGTGATGCGTCGGACGAACAGATGGACCTTGTTGCTGACCTTGCAGATCATTACAGCCAAAGCGAAATTCGTGTGAGCCACGAACAGAACCTTATTTTGCCCCATGTGGCGAAAAAGGACCTGCCCGAGCTATGGCAAAAGCTGGATGAAGCAGGACTTGGTACGCCAAACGCCGGTTTGCTAACAGACATTATCGCATGTCCGGGCCTCGATTATTGCTCGCTCGCAAACACACGTTCGATTCCGATCGCACAGATGATCACCGAGCGCTTTGACGACATGAAGCGCTTGATGGACATCGGTCCACTAAAGATCAAAATCTCAGGCTGCATCAACAGCTGTGGTCATCACCATGCAGGCCATATCGGCATCTTGGGCGTAGACCGTAGAGGCGCTGAAAACTACCAGATTTTGTTGGGTGGTTCGGGTGCTGAAGATGCATCAAAAGCCGCCATCCTGGGACCAGGTTTTGACGAAAACGGCATTGTCGATGCGGTTGAAAAGGTGGTCGCCGTTTATCTCGGCGAGCGTGAAGAAGGTGAAGAATTTCTGGCGGCCTATAGAAGGCTTGGCCCAGACACATTCAAGGAGGCGGTTTATGGCGCTCATTAATCTGACAGGCATTCAGCCCACCGACTATGAGGTTCTCGGCGAAGATGCGAGCCCAAGCGAGGGCGCGACAGTGGCTGTGCCGCTCAAGCGCCTACTAGAGGTGGAAGATGCATTCTTTGCGACCGCGGGCAGTATTGGTGCAATCATCGACACAGAGACATCTTATGATGCTCTGGCGGCAATTTCAGACAAGATTGCGTTTGCTGTGATCGAATTCCCAGCCTTTGGTGATGGTCGAGGCTTTTCGCTCGCGGTTCGGCTTCGCAAAGACTATGCGTTCAAAGGCGAAATTCGCGCAGTGGGCCCTGTTATTCCAGACCAAGCGCTTTTTCTTCTACGAGCCGGTTTCGATACCGTAGAGGCGGTCGATGATCGCAAAGAAGCCTTTGAGGCAGCGCTTGAGCGCTTCCCCGCTTTTTATCAGACTGATTTTGGTGGTCAGGTATCTGTCGCGCACGCGCGCCACTCAGGTGAGGGGCAAAGGAAAGCGTCGTGAGCGCCGTTGTCGCCATAGAAGATGCGAATTATTTCGATGCGCTGTCGGCTGTTGACTATCTCGATGCCCGCTATGCGAGCGCTTCGCCGCACGATGTTATTGATGGTGCGTTGAAGTATTTCGGCCGCCGGTTTGCTCTCGTTTCTTCCTTTGGATCAGAGTCTGCGGTCTTGTTGCATATTGCGGCCGAGGTTTCGAAAGACATTCCGGTGTTGTTTCTGGATACCGGCAAATTATTTGGCGAAACCAAACGCTACCGCGATCAACTAATAGAACAATTGGGTCTCAATGATGTTCGCACGCTCTCACCTGATGTGAACGACTTGAACGCAAAGGACCCAAAAGGGGCCTTGTGGGCAACAGACACAAACGCCTGTTGTTACATTCGAAAGGTGGTGCCGTTATCGCAAGCGCTTCAGGGTTTTGAAGGCTGGGCTTCGGGCCGCAAGCGCTTTCAGGGCGGTGTTCGCTCGTTGCTTCCCCACTTTGAGGCATCTGACGGGCGTGTGAAGGTAAACCCGCTGGCATTCTGGACCAAAGACGACGTCGTTGAATACCGTGAACAGCACGGCCTGCCTCAACACCCCTTGGTGGCAGAAGGGTTTGCCTCGATCGGGTGCATGCCGTGTACCGACCGGGTGGAAGAGGGTGAAAGCGAACGTGCAGGTCGTTGGCGCGGCCAAAGCAAAACAGAGTGTGGCATCCACCTCACGCTGACTGAGAACAACAAGATTCTCTCGTCTAAATAGCGCGCCTTAAGACAAGCTATGCATTGCTGCATGCCTTATTCACATTATTTTCATAAGACACTTGCTTTGCATTATCGGCGTTCCCATTTAGGATGAGCGCGTTAGATTTTCTAATGTAATTTGGGCCAACTTCCAAGCAAGAGGCAATTGCCTTATGAAACGTTCCCTACTCCCTCTCAACGCCTTGCGAGCCTTTGATGCTGCCGCCCGGCATATGAGCTTCAAGCACGCTGCAGACGACCTGGCTGTGACACCGGCTGCCATCAGCCAACAAATCAGATCCCTTGAAGATTTTCTGGGCGTCGACCTGTTCCGGCGCACAAACAGATCGCTTGTCCTGACTGACGCCGCGCAGCTTTCGCTCGTGCCGCTGAAAGAGGGTTTTGAAAAACTTGAGGAAGCCGTTGATATCATCACGGACTCGATCACATCGAATGTTCTCAGGGTTAGTGTGTCCCCATCCTTTGCAAGCAAATGGCTTGTGCCAAGGCTGGCTGGCTTCTACGAGCGCCGACCCGATGCGATTGTTAAAATCAATGCAACAATGCAGGTAGCCGACTTTAAGGCCGAAGACGTTGATGTCGCCATCCGTTACGGACTGGGTAACTATGATGGTCTCGAGTCGGAAGAACTGTTGCGGGAGACTATTTTCCCCGTATGCGCACCTGATATGTTTGACGGTGAGGCCGCCACACCGTGCGCCGTGCTGAACCACACTCTTATTCACGATGACAGCACTGTTGAGGACGAGAGCGCCCCCGACTGGACAATGTGGCTTAAAGCAGCAGGCGTTTCGCCACCAGAAGGTGTTCCAGCCTTGCATTTCAATACAAATGCACTTGCCATCGAAGCTGCGGTTGCAGGCCGGGGCATAGCGCTTGCGCGTTCGGCAATTGCAGAAGAGGATATTAAGGCCGGTCGTCTGATCACCCCTTTCGGCGAAGCCGTTCCCATCAACTTTGCGCACTATATTGTTTACCCGAAAGAGAAAATTAAGAATGAGCGCGTACAAGACTTCATTGAATGGTTGCGCGAAGAAACATCAGCTCAATAGTTAATCTGGCGGCAGCTGCCTTTGTTGCCGTTAGCACTCATGTGTCGGCCGTGCTTGCTCAAGGACAAGCACCCTCCCCTGACTGCCTTCGCTTGGGCGCAGACCAAAGTCTTGCCCAGTTTTACGCTCTATTTGAAAATGCCATTGCACAGGTCTACTCAGACGCTGGGTTTTGTGCCGTTTCTGTGCCCCTTTCGCCAAAACGGATAGAAAACTTGATTGCGTCCGGTGGGCTGGACGGGGATTGGATCCGGGTGGAGGGGTATCCAGACCTGTTTGCAGTGGATCTTATCGCCCTTGAGCCCGCACTATTCCAAATGGAAGCAAAACTCGTCACGACCGACAGGTCAGATTTTGATGGCACAGTCGCAGATCTAAAAGGTCGAAGAGTGGGGTATCAGGCCGGGTTTCGGTGGCTGGAAAAAAACCTGCCTGAGACAGGGGCAATCGTTGTTGAAATGCCCTCAGGTGTCCCCATAAAGGATTTGCTGGCACGTGGGCGGTTTGACGTTTTTGCAACAGATGGTGTTCGTGCGGAGCAAATCAAAGCAACTTATGACGGCACAGATGACCAGCCGATAATATACGCATGGCGTTCAATTCCGTTCCACCACATGCTGCACAAGAAGCACAGAGACAAGGCAACTGCTATCAGCGAAGCCTTGGCAAAAGGCATTCAGTCCGGCTTGTTTGACGACGTATATCAATTGCCGGGGTTGAACCCACCCCCGGCATTTTATACCAAAGCCGACTAGTTATTCTTCCACAGCGTGTGTGTGCGCTTCAGCGTCCTCATCTGCCCGGGAGCGGTCAAAAGCCGTTGAGAAAAACAGAGCGTTTAAGAATAGTTTTTCTGCGCCAACATACGTTGCCCTGAAGTTTGGATTGTCTGCGAACAATACGACCGAGCCCCGGCCTTTGCGTTCAGCTGTCATCATTGGCGTGCCTTTTATTTCATCGATACGCCTAGGTGATGCATAGCCTGAAAGAAGCGGCTGATCAGTATAAACCGCAACCTGCGCGTAGGGATCATGCGGTACGGGCAAAATGATGCTGGTATTTCTGTTTGTTGTCACATTGCGACGCACGTAGCCAAAGCCAAGCGGATGTGTGATATCCAAATCACTTTCAAACAAGGCCCCCCCGATCACGTGCTCAGCGTCTTTTTGACCTTTATCAGAGTAGGCAAAACGCTGCGGAGCACTTTTTTCTGGTCCTTGTTTCTTTTTCTTTTCAACGAACAAGTTCTCTGTCGCCCAGCGCGCGCCGTGACGGTAAGCAACGAAAGTGCCGCCTTCCCTTACCCAATGTTCAACTTCCTCAGTCATAGAGTCGCTAAGGCGAGCACCGCTTCCACCAACCAAAACCATATGCGTATAGCGATCAAGATCAACGCGCCCAAGTCGTTCTTTGCGCACAAGGGTGACGGGAATATTCATACGGTGATCCAGCTGATGCCACACTTCACCCGCGTCGTACGCTGTAAGGCCCGGCCCCGTGACCAACAGCACGCTTGGCGCCTCCAGATCTGAAACGCTGTTGCGCCCGCCCAGGTCAGCACCTGCGTCCAGCGAATGGCCTGATATCGCAGAGTGAATGGTTATACCGTCGCGCTCAGCGAACTTAACCATCATGGCATGAATGCTGGCTTGCGAAACGGTTTGGTGCTCTTTTTGTACTATGATCGCACCCCTGTTGAACGATACCACCCCACGGCTGGTTTGAACCCGGATCGGCTCTTTGGAAACACGCGCCATAACACCCGCTTGCAGAAGCTCGTTCACAGCCCGCGGCGCATAATAATCCGACCAGCGGAACACATACGCATAGGTTGTCTCATCTGGCGTCAGGCCCGGGGCAAAATTCGCCGTCGCAGGAGCCCCCATGCGATTTGAAGGGTTGTTGGTTACCTCATCATACTCGAGGCCGTATGCTAGCGGCAGCGTCCAGCCAGACACGTCATAAAAGACTTTGTCCGGGAATTCTGTAATGCGGTTAAACATGGCTTTCGCCATGCGGTACTGGGATTGGTCCAGGCTTACAATGAAACTATCTTCACCATAGTTTTTACCCCCGGCACGAACGGTGCCAGAGACCTGGTGCACCTCCACACGGTGGCGGGCGAGAAGATCCAGGAACATGTTCAGCCGTACCGGGTCTTCCGGCGCACGAAACACATATGCTTTCACTCTGTCGGAGCGCGCCAAACCCTCAGCTTCGGCGTAGAAGTCTCGCTGGAAAGCATGCAGCTTCTCACGCATCGCTGCTGCTCCCTCGATGGTGGTCAGACTGGTGCGAAAGTGGGTGCGAATGTTTTCAGCCATTGTTTTCAGGCCTTGGTCGCTTTCGCGTGCGATACCCATCTGGGCTCCGGCTTCAAAAAGAATGCCAAGGGAGCCATTGATTTGCGGGTATGTCGAACCCTTACCCACATAGAAATTGTCGAACCCTTCTTCAGAGAAATAGAGTTTTCCATCTGCGTCCATGAAGGCTTGGTGATAACCGGCAATTTCAACCAGAAGTTCTCGCGCCCGACCCGGGACCAGCGGATATTTGCGGGTCGGCACGCCCGGATGGAAATAGTAGGTGCTGTTTGGTCCCATCTCATGCATATCGGCGGAAACCTGTGGGCGCCACTCGTGCCATTTCGTGAGCCACGCTCGGCTTTCGGGCTGTGTCTGCAACAGCCATTGGCGGTTGAGATCAAACCAATAATGGTTGGTGCGACCGCCGGGCCACACCTGGTTGTGAATTTCATGAGCCGGGTCTGTCGCCCTGACGTCTGAACCATACTGCGTCACCCAGCTGACACGGCGTGCATGGCCATCAGGATTAAACACCGCTGTAATCAGGATTACACTGTTTTGAAGTTGGCTGAGGGTCGCTTCATCCTGCGCAGCGGCGAGGTGGTACAGTGTAGGGATAGCGGAATCCATACCGCTGGATTCTGCACCGTGTACACCGTAGTTTACCCAAGTCACCACTGGCAAATCATCTGAAGCCTCCGACGCACGCTCAGGGTCAGTTCGAAGAACATGCTGCGCTTTGATTTCGTCAATTCGCGCCAGATTTTCCGGTAAGCTCACCGTGACAAATAGAATGGGGCGATTTTCGTGACTGTATCCAATGGTTTCCACATTCATTCGTGGGCTATTGGCTGCCAACTCACGAATATAGGATACCAAAAGGTCATGTCTTAACGGCTGATCCCCGATATCATGTCCAAATACTTCCGCAGGTTTTAACACTGTTTGATCATAGCTGACGCCAGGCACCAAATAATAATCAAGCGGTTCCGCAGCAGCTGGCACTGCTGCAACCACAATAATCAATGCAATGTGTTTAATTAATTTCAGCATGACACGTCCCTTCCCGAGCATCACAGATGGTCCCCATTATCATCTGTTGTGTGGGTGGGAGACTAACGACTGCGTAGGTTGCGCACAAGTCGCCAAAAGCAGCTTCAACTATAGTTGAAATGAATTTTGCTAGGTCAGCATTGCGTCAAAATCGATGGGCTCATCTTTGTTCAGAAGGCCCGCATTATCAGGCATTTCATACTTCAGGCCATTGCCGCTATTGATCAATAGCACACGGTCCGTTGATTTTATCCAACCTTCTTCTGCACCTTTCTTAAGGGCAACAAAGGATGCCGCAGCTTCGGGGCACACCATGTAACCCTCCAGGGAGCCAACGATTGCCTGGGCTTCAAATATATCAGCTTCGTCAACAGCGACGCCTTTACCACCTGAGGCCCGCAACGCATCAAGTACGAGAAAGTCACCTACCGCTTGCGGTACGCGGATGCCCGCCGCCTTTGTATGGGCATTGTCCCAGCGGGTGGCAAAACGTTCGCCTTCGTCAAACGCTTTGGCAAGCGGCGCACAACCGGCCGCCTGAACGGCTACCATTTTGGGACGTTTCGAACCGATCCACCCCAGTGCTTCCATTTCTTCAAAAGCCTTCCACATTGCAATGACAGCCGTGCCACCGCCCGTAGGAAACATAACAACGTCTGGTAGCTCCCAATCAAGTTGCGCGGCAAACTCGAACGCCAAGGTTTTCTTGCCTTCCAGGCGATAGGGTTCCTTTAGCGTTGAGACATTGAACCAGCCCATTTTTTCGATGCCATCGGCAACAATATGGCCGCAATCGTCGATGTAACCGTTCACGCGCCATATTTTTGCGCCGAGCAGTGCAGCTTCCTGCACGTTGATCAGGGGCGTGTCGTCCGGGCAAAAAATGAAAGTCTCGATGCCTGCAGGTGCTGCATACGCGGCAAGAGCTGCGCCTGCGTTACCATTTGTCGGCATAGCAATTCGGGTGATGCCCAGCTCTTTTGCCATAGATACCGCCAGGCCCAAACCGCGTGCTTTAAAGCTGGAGGTCGGTAACCTGCCTTCGTCTTTGACTATTAATTCACCGGCATGACCGAAGTGTTTTGCCGCCCTTGGCAAAGCGGTGAGCGGCGTTTCAATTTCACCCAGACTCACAATGTTTTTTTCGTTTTGAACTGGCAGCAATTCACGCCACTTCCAAAACCCACCAGGTCGTGCCCATACTTGTTCTTTACTTATCGTAGACTTGATAGCCTGCAAATCATACCGCGCCAATAATGGCCGACCAGCTTTGGACAAGTTATGGACCTGGCCCGCAGGATAATCTGTGTTACCTGTAAGGCTGCATTCAAAGTGCGTAATATATGATTTGGGCACGGTTTCCTCTTTCTGGAAAAGTCCAGACAGTCTAGCATTCCTGAAATACTGGTTATTCTACGATCGCACACCTAGCAAGCCTTCAATGCCAAGAATTCGCAGCAAACTTCAGACCTGGCCTGAATCGGCACAAAAAAAAGAACTGACTGTATGCGGTTTGTGCGGACGGCCATTTGGAAAAAATGTTGAAAAACATCACCTTGTACCCAGATCAAAGGGCGGCACAGAAACAATTCCCCTGCACGCGATTTGCCACCGTAAGATCCACGCCCTATTTAACGAAAAGGAACTGGCGCGCAGCTATTGCACCCTTGATGCGTTGTTGGCGAATGAAGACATACAAACCTTTGTAAAATGGGTTGCCCGCAAGCACCCGGACTTTTATCGCCGCACATCGAGAAAGCAGAAACCATAGCGTCGGAAACGGTGTGAGTGGATAAGAGTATGTTGGAACAAGCTCCCATTTCTTTTGAGAAATGGCGACAGTGCGGGAAATACTTTGAATGGGGTGACCATCACGTTTTCTATCAGCGTGGTGGAAACGGCGAGCCCCTTTTGATGATTCACGGCTTCCCAACAGCGTCTTGGGATTGGTGCTGGATCTCGCGCAATTTTGTTGACCGCTTCCACATGCTGTTGCCTGACCTGTTAGATTACGGCTTATCGTTAAACGCCAGTAAAAAACCCTGCTCTGTGCAGCTGCAGGCCGACATGATCGAAGCTTTGATGGCA
This sequence comes from Kordiimonas sp., assembly GCA_963921265.3. Classification (GTDB taxonomy): domain Bacteria; phylum Pseudomonadota; class Alphaproteobacteria; order Sphingomonadales; family Kordiimonadaceae; genus Kordiimonas. The sequence continues at coordinate 3,249,956 of OZ001196.2, read as the reverse complement.
CACCGCAATATGCCGGACGCTCATGTTTTGGCGCATGACCTGGGCGACACCGTCGCGCAGGAGTTGTTGGCACGCCATAACGAAAGCTCGCTTTCGTTCAGAATCAAGAGCGTCATTTTTCTCAATGGCGGCATCATCCCAGACCTGCACCGGCCACGGGCGGCTCAGACCCTGCTCGCGGGTCCACTGGGCCCCCTGTTTGCGCGTATTGCGCCGAAGAAAAAAATGCTCGCGGGTCTGGCGGAGGTGTTTGGTCCAAACACCAAACCGGAAGGTAAAATGCTCGACGAACTGTGGCCAGTTGTTGTCGGCGCCAATGGTCGTGGTGCCATGGCGCGGCGCATTCGCTATATGGCGGAACGGCGCGAGCACGCCGATCGCTGGGTTGGTGCCGTGCGAGACGCAAAGCTACCCATGATGATGATCAATGGTATCGAGGACCCTGTCTCTGGCGCTCACGCCGCCGATGGTTTTTCTAAACTCGTGCCTAAGGCCAAGCTGGCACGCCTGCCTGGCATTGGTCATTTCCCGCAAATTGAAGACCCCGCGGCTGTGTCTGAATTGGTCCTCAAGTTTCACGATTGCATTGTGGAAAAACAGGCCAAAGGCAATGCTGAAGAATTTGCCGGGTCTTATTCATAGCAACTGAAATCAAGCTTTCACTTTCCAGCCTTGCCAGTTTGGGATAATGCTTGCCGTCATTCTTTTGATGCGCGAGGCAACCATGGCAGCAGACAAAGCATATGCCACATCGGACCGACCAACCCGTTTGACGGCGTTGCTCGCTTGCGCCGTAATCATAAGCGGAACCGTATTAGGCCTTTCGGGCATGGACCTTGTTTTACCTGCCGTTCCGTCCCTGCCTGACGTGTTTGACACCAGTGTCGCGACCGCGCAGCTAGTGCTCGCACTTTATGTAGCAGGCAGCGCCATTGGCCTATTAGCTTTTGGTAGCCTCGCTGCTCACATCGGCAGGCGGCGTTTGTTCATCCTGTCGCTTGTTTTGTTTGCTATTTCGTCTGCCGTGTCTGCACTGTCTACATCGATTGAAGTGCTAAATATTACGCGTTTTCTTCAGGGTGCTGCAGCGAGCGGCCCAGCGGTACTTGCCCCTGGTTTGATCCGCAATCTCTTTTCCGAACTTGGTGCCATAAGAGCGATTGCAGCCATGGGAAGCATCGAATCGCTCACACCCGGCCTCGCACCCATTTTGGGCGCCTGGCTGTTTAGCGCTTACGGATGGGAAGCGTCCTTCACTGTCACAGCAGCTCTGACTGGTGTGCTCGTGCTCATCATTTTGATGCGGCCCAGCCTTTTGCCAAGCATCGGCACCAAACAGGCGGGAAGCGGCGGCAGTTATGGAAGGCTTTTGAAAAACCCAACCTATCTACGCTATGCTCTTGGACACGCTTTGGTGCTCGGTGGACTATTAACATTTGTTTTCTCCGCCCCCGCTGTCATCGTGCAAACAATGGGTGGTACCATTGACGATTTCATTATCATGCAAGTTGTCGGCGTAACCACTTTTATCATTTCAGCAAATGTGGCTGGGCATCTTGTTGCACGTTTTGGTGTTGAGAGGGTCATTATGGCCGGTGCCGTAATCTCGGTTACGGGCACACTTGCTTTGCTGACTTATTCGCTGTTTGGGCAAAATAACCCGACGCATCTCAAGTACCTGTTCTGGCTGTTAAACGTCGGCCTCGGGGTGCGGGGTGGACCAGGGTTCGTGCGTGCGCTGTCGGCAGCAGAGGGCGATGATGATCGGGCTTCCGCTCTTCTCATTTTCTTTGTCACCATGATTGCCTCTGGCTGCACAGCGCTGGTGGCGCCCTTCATTACAGTTGGCCTTTGGACTCTCACACTCGCCGTATTTTTCATTGTGTTGCCATCATTGCTGCTGATGATATTCATTGCACCTTATGAACCGCCTGCAGAAGAACCAGCGGAAGAGAGTTAAAGGAACAACCATGTCCCGTATCGCCTATGTGAATGGCGCTTATGTGCCAACGTCCGATGCCTTTGTTCATATCAATGACCGCGGGTACCAGTTTGCGGATGGTGTTTATGAGGGGGTGACGGTCCGCAAGGGTGACATGATTGACCTGGAACCACATCTCGACCGCTTGTGGCGATCCATGCAAGAGCTTAAAATGGACGAACCAATGGCGCGCGCGCCCATGCGGCTTGTGTTCAAGGAACTCATCCGCCGTAACCGTATTGCTGACGGCTTTCTGTATATTCAGATTACGCGCGGTGAAGCTGTGCGTGATCACGCGTTTCCTGATTTTTCCGTGCCCTCGCTTGTGGCGACCTGCCGCCAGCTCGATCTGAACGGTGTGAAAGCACGCGCCAAAACGGGCGTTGCCGCATCAACTCAACCAGACATACGCTGGGGCCGATGCGATGTAAAAAGCACATCGCTGTTGCCCAACATTCTGGCCAAACAGGCTGCGAAAGAAGCGGGTGGATTTGAAGCTGTGTTGGTGGACGCACAAGGTTATGTCACCGAAGGCAGCAGCACGAACATGTGGATCGTGACACAAGACGGCAAGCTGAAAACACGGCCCACCAGCGACAACATCCTCGCGGGCATCACGCGCGCCCGGGTCAAAACAATCGCCGAAGGCCTTCAGATGGCAATTCAGGAGACAGCCTTTACGGTTGAAGAGGCCCTGGATGCCAAAGAGATGTTTCTGACAAGCTCAACAAGTTGTGCAACACCGATCGTCAACCTCGACGGCAAAAAAATTGGCGACGGCACACCGGGCCCCGTCGCCAAACGCCTTGTTGACGCTTATTTTGACTTTATGGATGCCTGATTAGGCGGCTTCTTCTTTGGCAGCCCCAATTCCATTCAACTTGGCAAGCGTGAAACCGATGATCGCGCCCACAACCAAATGAATGATGATAGATATCAGCAATGGTGCTGTGGACAGCTTCATGCCAAAATAGAAGGCCATGTCGGTGGCGGCGAGATAGCCACCCATCAACAGGCCAAAACGGACACCCTTACCTACGTCACTGCCGCCAACAGCCATGTTGAACAACGCGACCACGACACAGGTTTGCAACAAGTGCCCAGCATAGGCATACATGGCAACTGGGTCCTCAGGCGGCCGCATCATATCGGCGTTCGCCATGAACAGGTCGCCAAAAACCACCATGGTCAGTAAAATGTACATAATGGCGTAAATCACATATGCGATTACGACGTGCAGAATATATTTTCCAATAGACATGTGTTTCCCCCTCACGTTGCTATGGATACTCCGAACAAAATCCCCAATCTAAGTTACGACGATTGAATTCCCCCGTTTTTGACATGCACAACACGCGTTGGATACGGGAACTCAATATCGTTCTCGTGAAACAAATCCCAGATGCGCACCATCACCTCGCTGGCGATGTTTGAAACACCATTTTGGGGATCATCAATCCACATGCGAAGTTCAAGATCCACGCCGCTTTCGCCGAAGCCTTTCATCAGCGTGCGAGGTTCGGGTACTTTCAACGTGCGGTTTTGTTCGCTCGCAGCCTGAACCATCAGGTCCATCGCTTTTTTCACATCACTTTCGTAACTAACCTGCACCGGGATTTTACGACGCACCAGCCTGTGCGTATGCGACCAGTTGGTCACCGGTTGTGTGATCATGTCTTCGTTCGGAATTAGGAACTCTGTACCGTCCCGCGTAATCACAGAGGTATAGCGAGCAGCCAGGCGGTTGATGGTGCCATAGGTGCCGCCAGTTTCGATAACATCGCCCGGCTTAATGGACCGATCGACCAAAAGAATGATACCTGAGATGAAATTACCAACAACCTTCTGAAGGCCAAAACCGATACCAACACCCAGCGCACCACCAAAGACCGCGAGCGCTGTCAGATCGATACCGGTAGCGTTGAGTGATATTAGAAACGCAACAGAGACCAGCAGGATTTTACCAAACTTGGTCATCAGTGCGCGAATGCTCGGTGGCACGCCATCAGCCGACTGCAGGCGTTTCTCAAGAACGGCCGACAGCGCAAAAGCAAGCCACATCAAAAAGCCGAAACTGATGATGCCGGTTAAGATATCCAGCACACTGATTTCAACTTCACCAAGCGGCAACTGTGCTTCGTCAAGCACCGTCATTAAGGGATCGAGAAGACCCATGATGTTGAGCGCGGCAAGTGTCCAGGCACCAGCTGCGATCATGCGCGCCAGTTCCCGGTTTGCAAGCATGCCAACCGCAAGCCGAATAAAGAGCCACGCCGTCAGCAGGCTGGCGGCGATATTCAGCAAATAGGTGGCCATCAATGGCTGCAGTAAAAGCTGTGCAGTATAAATCAGCAGGATGGAAATGGCCGCCGTCAGAACCGGGTGCAAAAAGCGCTTATCAGCTTTTTGCACAAGCGGATGGTCGCCTACGGCAGTTAGTATGCCTTTGTGAATCCACTTGCAGGTGAAATTGGATATAAAGATCGCCACACCGATGATGACGAGTTCAATCAGCCGTTCGGGTTCAAGGAAATTGGTCTGGAGCCACGCCCAGGTCTCCAGCAGGTAAACGGTTGCTTGTTCAAGAAGCCCCTCTTCCATGACGGAACACTAACGCCGTTCAGCGAAAAAGTCTCTAAGCAATTGCGCGGCTTCCTTCTCAAGGATGCCGCCGTAAACTTCAGGCCGGTGATGAGTTGTTGGCTGTTCAAAGATGCGGGCGCCGACGGTGACACCGCCACCTTTGGGGTCTTCCGCACCAAAATATAGTCGTCTGATGCGGGCGAATGCTATTGCCTGCGCACACATGGCGCAGGGCTCCAGCGTCACATACATGTCGCAGCCCTCCAGTCGTTCAGATTGCATGATGTCCGCGGCTTTTCTGATCGCAATCATTTCGGCGTGGCCGGTTGGATCCTTGGGGCCAATAACATCGTTACCGGCGGCAGAGATAATACGCCCTTTGGGGCCCACGATAACCGCACCAATTGGTACCTCGCCGCGCGCGGCAGCGAAACGCGCCTCCGCCAGGCCTTGTCTCATGAATGGGAAATCATCGATCATGGCGCGCAGCATTCACCTACAAGGCCATTCCGTCAAGAGTAAGCCGCTATTCGCTTGTATGCAGGCGGACTGAAGCCTATGGTGCGCCCCATGAGTGAAGACCAACATAGCACTGAAGATAAAGGCGAGCGCATTGCCAAAGCGCTGGCGCGCGCGGGCGTTGGCTCCCGCCGTGATGTGGAGCGTATGATCGGCGAAGGCCGTATATCTCTGAACGGCAAAACACTGGAGTCACCTGCTGTTCTGGTGAAAAGCCTTGAGGGCATAAAAGTAGACGGTGAAGTGGTCGCGCAGGCGGAAGCCACCAAACTGTGGCGCATGCATAAAACCAAAGGCACACTCACGACCCACAAGGACCCCGAAGGCCGACGCACAGTTTTTGACAAGTTGCCAAATCACATGGGGCGGGTGATATCAGTTGGCCGCCTTGATATGAACACGGAAGGCCTGCTCTTGCTCACCAACGACGGTGCGCTCGCACGGTGGATGGAACTGCCCGCAAACGCACTTGTGCGCAAATACCGTGTACGCGTGTACGGTCGCGTTGACCCGAAAGCGCTCGTAAAGCTCAAGGAAGGTATCACCATCGACGGCGTGCATTACGGCGAGGTGGACGCAAAGCTTGAGAGCAAATCCAAAAAACAGGCCGAGGAAGGTGCGGTCGCGCAAACCTCGGCAAATAGCTGGCTAACCGTGGCAATCCGTGAGGGTAAAAACCGTGAAGTACGCCGGGTGATGGAACATTTGGGCCTAACAGTGAACCGCTTGATCCGCACACACTATGGCCCCTTCTCCCTTGGCACCCTGCCTGGTGGTTCAGTCGCAAAGGTAAACGACAAACAACTTCATGACGTAATGCCTGAGTTTTTTGGTGATGCACCCGCGAGCGTTGCCGCACCCAGCAAACAGCGGGACCCGTCCAAGTGGGCAAAAGCAAAAAAAGAAGGCCGCAAAAAGCCCGGTGCATCTCGCCGGCGCAAGCCCCAGGGTGATGATCGCGCCCAAAACAGTAACCGCCGCAAAAACAACAACGCCCAAGCGCGCAAAGGAGCCGCGAAATCCGGACCGCGCAATAAACGTCCATGACCCGGATAATCGCAGGTGACTTTCGAGGCCGTCGCTTAGATGTGCCAAAAGGGCGCGACGTACGCCCGACAACTGATCGCATGCGCGAACGTTTGTTTTCGATCCTGACCCACCATCGCTATCCGGAAATGGAAGGAGCACGCGTCGCAGACCTGTTTGCAGGGACCGGCGCTTTGGGTCTCGAGGCTTTGTCTCGCGGCGCAGCCCATGTCACTTTTGTGGAACAGGCTCGCCCTTCTTTGCATGCTCTGCGCATCAATATCGCGACATTAAAAGCTGAACAGACCACCAAGGTTTTTGCTGGATCAGCCACCCGCCTACCAAAATCCAGTGAACCTTTTGACTTCATTTTTATGGACCCGCCGTACCGGCAGGATTTGATCTTGCCAGCCCTCAAGTCCCTTGAGCGGCAAGGCTGGATCACTGCAGGCAGTGCAGTGATTTGCGAACTGGCAACTGACGAAACTGTGGAAGTTCCGAACAATTTTGAACTCCTTGACGATCGTGCTCAGGGCCAGCAACGCATTCTCATCCTCGGCGTGTCTGAAACGGCCTCCCAACCCAGAACAAGTTAACGCTTTTGATTTGGTCGCTTTGGCGGCAAAATAATAGTAATTGCACTGGAAGTTATGGAATTGAGCTCGGCTTATGCGGGAACTTGAGGTTCGTCTGGCACTGGTTTGCTTTGGTGGCGCGTCTCTCGCTGTCTATATGAACGGTGTCTCGCATGAAATTCTGAAGCTTGTACGCGCCTCAAAAGTGTATCACAGCCTTTCAGCGGCTGAAAAAGCCGATCCAAGCCTGACTTACAGAAACTGCGCTCCTTCGCTCCCCTACAATACAGACACGGAAGAAGTCTATTTCGAGCTACTGCGGGGTATCGGCAAAACTATCGATTTGCGCGTTGTGGTTGATGTTGTTTCAGGCGCGTCCGCTGGTGGGATTAACGGTATTTTTCTCGCACGAGCGCTGGCGTTTGATCTCGATTTTGATCCCCTGCGTGACATGTGGATGCGTCTTGGGGACATCGAAGAATTGATGGAGGAAGAGACCCTCGCCCAGCGCTGGAGCAAGATATATATGTATCCAATCCTGTGGTTGTTTGGTGACAGAATTTGGGACGGCGAGAAAACCCACAACGAAGCACGACGCAAACTCTCACGTTTCATCAGGTCAAGGTGGTTCGAACCACCGTTTTCCGGCACCCGCATGCTTCAGTGGATGCTGGACGCCAACACCAATATGGGGGAAGCGAAACCCGGCAGCAGCTTGATGCCTCGCGGCCATCAATTGGATTTGTTTGTAAGTCTGACCAACTTTTACGGCCAAAAGCACATAGTCAGCTTACATGACCCAAAAACCATTGAAGAACAACAACATAAGGTCAGCCTCAAGTTCAATCATATTCAGGGCCGAAGATCGGCCCGGCACAGCGATTTCGACGACACAAACATTCCGGGACTAGGTTTTGCGGCCCGCGCCACATCCAGTTTTCCGGGTGCGTTCCCACCGGTTCGGTTGAAGGATTTGCGGGACTATCTGCGCCTAAATGACCTGCCGTGGGCACATGAAAACGATTTTATGGCAAAGAATTTTGGCACTCTATCAGAGGACCTGCCATCAGTGCGGGACATGGCCTTCATTGATGGTGGCGTCACCAATAACAAACCATTTTCTTCCGCCATCAAAGCCATCAGCGATAAGCCAGCTCACCGGGAGGTTGATCGGCGCGTTATTTTCGTCGATCCGCGGCCAGAAGATGCCCGCCAGAATAACCAACCACGGAAGAAAGACAAAAGTGGCATTCCAGGATTTTTCAAAACAATTCTTGCTTCCATTGCCGCGATCCCTCGCGACGAACCAATTCTGGAGGACTTGAAAGACATTGAGGCCAGCAACCGGAATGCACGCAGGCTGGAGCTCGTGATGAAGAGAATTGACCAGGATGTAGCTGGCCTCGTCGACAAAATTTTAACGCTGGAACCCGACACCAAGGTTTCTACAGCCATGCTGGCAAGTTGGCGTGAGCGGGCGCATGAAGAGGCGCATAAAGAGTCGGGTTTTGCTTATGGCAGTTACGTAGAAAACAAAGCTGCCCATCTGGTAGAGCGGCTGTCCAAATTCCTGGACGAATTTCACAAGGCTCGCAACGCGAACGCTGGCGATGCCTCGGAAAACTCGGTCACCGCGTGGGCTGAGGCAAAAGGCTATTTAGGTGCAGAAGATGAAAGCTGTAGAAACTCCATCCCATTCTTCCGCGCTTTTGATGTGGACTTCCGGGTGCGGCGTCTACGCTTTTTGATCAGGCGTCTTAACATCTATCTGCAGGAAAACCCCCGGATTGCCGAACAGATATCCTTCGGCGACCTGAAGTCTAAAATTTACGACAGCATCGCGCGATACCGCGAGCGTTGGCACCCTGGTTTTTACGAAAGTGTGCCGCATGATTGGACGCTGGAGCAAACGCTTGATGCGATCGCCACCAAAATGGCACTTGAAGATCTCGATATAGAAGAAGACCAGATGCTTGCAGAAGCCATCAATGAAATTGGGGACGAACCACTGCGCCTTACGCTATTCAGAGCTTATGTGGGCTTCGCCTTTTATGATGTTCTCACGCTTCCCATGACAGCACATGTCGACCTTCAGGAAATTGACGAAGTCAGGGTGGACCGCATCAGTCCATTGGACTGCCAGCATCTTCATGCCACAGGAAAGTCCCCGCTTTTGGGTGAAAAACTGTTCAATTTTGGCGCCTTCTTCAGTCGGCGCGCACGGGAAAACGATTATATTTGGGGCCGAATTCATGCGGCCAACCGACTGGTTGATTTTTTGTGCGATGCCGCCGGACCGGACGCTGTATGCAGTTCGATCGACGTTGATAGAATTCGCCATCAACTTGCCCGTTCCATAATTCAAACCGAGAAAACTCATACGCGGGCTAGTGACAGGCTGATCAGTCGCCTGGAAAAGGAGTTTTCATCTTGAAGGCTTTCGCAGCTACTATTTTGCTTTGTTTGCTTATGTCATCGGCTGCCTCTGCCGACAATATGCTTGCAGCTATCGTTGATGGTAAAGGCGTAACGTCAAAGTTAAGCGGATTGCAGGTCAGCACAATGAAAGCAGGGGAGCCCGTCAGTTCTTTGGCATTCGGCATGGCACAGCAATCAAGCCTCACTTCTACGCCATTAACCGAAGCCCACAAAGTGCGTGTGGCTTCTATTTCCAAAATGGTCATGGCCATCGGTTTCATGCAGTTGGTTGAAACCGGAAAGCTTGATCTGGATGCAGATATTTCAAAGGTGCTCGGCTGGTCGTTGCGTAACCCGAATTTCCCGGACACGCCCATTACAGCGCGCCAGCTTCTGGCACATACCTCATCACTGCGGGACGCAGACAAATACTGGTTGCCCGCAGGTGCCGACATTAGATCGTTTTTTTCCTAGCGGCGCTGACTTTGAAGGCGGAGTTCATTTCGCAAACCAAAGCCCTGGTGATTATTTCAATTACGCCAATATCAACTTTGGAGTGCTGGCAAGCCTGATGGAAATCGCGAGCGGCGAACGCTTCGACAAATACATGACACGACATGTGCTGAAACCATTGGGCCTGACAGCAAGCTATAATGCATGCGACGTTCCTGAAGACCTGCGTGCAGCTGCCTTCAGAAAAGGCGGGTCTGACGGATGGAATCCGGATGGCCCGTGGGTGGCTCAAGTGGATGCGGGCCCACCGGTGTGCTTCTATGGTATGCAACAGCGCGATGAAGCAGCCATCAAGGCATTTGAAGACAGTTACATACTCGGAACCAACGGCACCCTGTTTTCACCGCAGGGTGGCCTGCGCGCAAGTGCCAACGACTTGCTTGTCATTATGCAGCTAATGGTGGGCGGCGGCGAATTGAATGGCACACGCATTTTATCGGAAAAGTCGGTGTTGGAGCTGCTGGCGCCAGAGTGGATCTATAACCCGGTTGCGCAAAACGGTAATACTACGGGAGAAGGTGAGCCAGGCGGTCCAACAGAAGGACTGATGACCAGCTACGGCCTCTCGGTGCATCGCATTCATCTCGCCGAATGGGGCATGGGTGAAGGTATATTGGTCGGGCATTTGGGCGAGGCATACGGCGTGCTGAGCCATGCCCTTTTTGACCCAGCAACAGGTGATGGTATTGCGACCATAATAACAGGTACAGCCGACGATCCAGCAAACGCGCCAGCTGGCACCAGCCCCCTTTACCGTGTGGAGGAAGACATTCTGAGATGGTGGCTCACCAAACGTTAGCCGCGCTTACAGTCCACCCATCAACATATATTTGGTCTCTAAATATTCGTCCAAGCCCTGGCGCGCACCCTCGCGGCCAACGCCAGACTCTTTCACGCCGCCAAAAGGTGCTACTTCTGTGGAAAGAATGCCTTCGTTCACCCCTACCATGCCGTACTCGAGCGCCTCAGCAACCCGCCAAACGCATCCCAGGTCGCGCGCATAAAAATACGCCGCCAAGCCATAAGGAGTATTGTTCGCAAGCGCGATTACGTCGGCTTCGTCTTCAAACTTGAACACTGGAGCAACAGGGCCAAAGATTTCTGCGGACGAAATCTCCATTTCTGGTGTTGTGTCAGCAAGCACAGTTGGCGTGTAAAAGTTGCCACCAATACCTGCAGGCGCTCCGCCAACGACGGCAGTTGCCCCGGCATTCATGGCAGATTTAACAAGGCTTGATACTTTTTCCATAGCAGCATCGTTGATCAGTGGACCCACGTCCGTTCCATCGTCCGCACCGTCGCCCACCGTTAAAGCTGCAACTTTCTCAGAAAATTTCTCGACAAAGGCGTCATAAATGCCGCTTTGTACATAAAAGCGATTGGCGCACACACAGGTCTGCCCGGCATTGCGGTATTTGGATGCAATCGCGCCAGCAACGGCTTGGTCCAAATCAGCATCATCAAAGACAATGAAAGGCGCATTGCCACCAAGCTCCATGCTGGAGCGTTTCACGGTGCCGGCTGCTTGCTGCATCAGGATTTTACCAACGGCTGTGGAGCCAGTGAAAGAGATCTTGCGAATGTCCGGGTGCGTTGTGAGCACCTCACCAATTTTTGCCGGTTCGCGTGTTGTTACAATTTTGAACAGACCTTCTGGAACGCCTGCGTCAAGGGCCAGCTTCTCAATTGCCAAAGCCGACAAAGGAGTTGCCTCCGCGGGTTTCACAATCATCGGGCAACCCGCGGCAAGCGCCGGCGCGGCCTTGCGCGTAATCATGGCAACCGGAAAATTCCAAGGCGTGATCGCAGAGACAACCCCAACAGGCTGCTTAACAACAACTATGCGAGCCGCAGGATTGTGGGTGGGGATAACTTCTCCGTAAGCCCGTTTACCTTCTTCAGCAAACCATTCGACGAATGAAGCGCCATACGCTACTTCGCCCCGCGATTCAGCAAGTGGCTTGCCGCACTCTGCTGTTACCAGCCGGGCGAGTTCTTCCTGGTGCTCCATAATAAGGGAAAACCATCGCTTCAGTACAACTGCGCGGTCCTTGGCCGTGCGTGCCGCCCATGCGGGCATTGCTGTTTTGGCGGCGGCGATTGCAGCCTCGACCTCGCCAACGGAATAGTCTTTTACGGTGGCAACATGGATACCGTTTGCTGGGTTTTGCACCTCCAGGCCGTCGCCATCAATTCGATACTCGTCCAGAAGTGTTGTGCTCGCAGCCGACATATTGCTCTCCCTCGCGCGGTCATTTGCAACTGAAAATAGGCCCACACCCGATAAACCGCAACACGCTTTGTGTCCCGTGCAGGTCTCCTTTGTCATTCAGCATATGTTCAGCCTAAGGCCGCCATATTTTGGCAGTATTTGGACGCAAAGACTCCTTTACATTTGTGAGCCAGCCACGTTGACGCTAGGCTCTGATGCGCTAAATGACAGCGTGGGAGAGTTAAAATGATTAAAAAATACTTTGTAAGCGCTTTTGTGCTTCTGACAGCGGTATCATCAGCCACTGTTCCGGCACAGAGTGAAAATGAATTCGCAGCACCAGCTGAGGTTGGTTTATCCGCAGACCGGATGGCTGCGCTGCGGGCGCACGTGGCCAGCTATGTCGACACTGGCCGCCTTGTCGGGGCAACAACACTGGTTGCCAAAAAAGGCAAGATCGCACACTTCGAAACCTATGGTCAGATTAACAAGGAAAACGGCACCAACATGTCCGAGGATGCCGTGTTTCGCATTTACTCCATGACCAAGCCAATCACCGGCGTGGGCCTTATGATGTTGTGGGAAGAAGGCAAATTCAAACTGGATGACCCGGTTTCCAAATATTTGCCTGAGTTTGCCAATCAACGAGTGTTTACTGGTGCCAATGAAGATGGCTCATTGCAAACAGTGCCGGTTGAACGCGAGTCTACCGTTCGTGATTTGCTGACCCATACGGCGGGCCTGACATACGGTGTGTTTGGCAACACCCCCATTGACCAATTGTATCTCAAGGCGGGCCTGTTTAACCCAGAGCTTACTCTTGCCGAACAAACAGAAATCCTCGGCGGATTGCCACTTCTTTATCAGCCAGGGCAGGCCTGGGTGTATTCGCTTTCTGTGGATGTGCAGGGCCGCCTGATCGAAGTTCTTTCAGGCCAGAGCCTGGGCGAGTTTTTTGCTGAACGCATTTTCGCTCCGCTTGGCATGGTTGATACGGGCTTCTTTGTACGCCCGGATCAACTGGACCGCTTTGTTGAGATTTATGCGCCTAACGAAGAGCAAAAACAGCTGGTGGCGTATCGCGGCGATTTCTTTAGCGACTATACCGTGAAGCCAAACTCTGAATCTGGCGGAGGCGGCCTTGTATCCACGACGCTTGATTACTGGCGCTTTGCACAAATGGTTGCGAATGGCGGCGAACTGAATGGTGTGAGGCTTCTGAAAGAGAGCACTGTTGACCTGATGCGGCAGAACCATCTTCCCAGCAACCTGAAAGGTATCGCAGGTGGCAACCAAGGACTTGATTTTGGTCTTGGGTTTGCCGTTGTAAAAGATGTTGCCAAACAAGGCGGTGCCACCAATGAAGGTGAATATTTTTGGGGTGGCATGGCAAACACCATTTTCTGGATCGATCCAAAAGATGAATTAGTGGCCATTTTCATGACCAACATTTTGCCCTCTGGTATTTACCCGCTCAGGAATGAACTGCGGGACAAAATCTATGTAGACGCTGACTGATTGTTGGCTTGATATGTCTTGTAAAAGCGGGCTCGTGGGCCCGCTTTTTTTTACTCGACGATCACACGCCCGACCGGAAGACCGGCTTCGTACGCCGTGTCAATCAGCCGGACCATCGGGCGGTGACGCGCCCCGACTTCCAGCTTGATGCCAACAGGCTGTTCAGGGTGTTCGGTATGAAACTCTTTGATCAGAGCCGCCGCCGACCAGAGGTCCACCAGGCGGCCGTTCACTTCAATCCGATAATCAGCGAGCAACCTGAAAGTCAGGCTGTTCTCAGGCATCTCAGGGGGAAAGGGTACCACCCCCTCGGACCTGCCCATTTGCAAACCTTCTTCGTGAACGAAGCTCGCTGTAATGATAAAGAAGATCAGCATGATGAACACAATGTCCAGCATGGGTGTCATGTCTGGTCGGACGCTGTCTTGGTGTTTTACATTTCACTGCTTGAACTCGAAGGTAAATCGGTACTGAACACCCGATACTGCCTGCGCCACACCATCAACTACTTTGGGCTTATACTTGAACTTAGACGCCGCTTTTTTTGCCGCCTTATCAAACACGCCTACCGGTTCCTCATCTGCAATCAGAATTGAGTCAAAAGGAACCGTGCCATCTGGCGCCACGGTCAGTGACACCACGACATACCCTTCAATACCACGTTCCATCGCCCGTCTTGGATATTGAGGCTGAACGCGCACGAGCGGCAATTGGGCACCATCCGCAAGCCCGCCAAAAGTAGGCCCACTCTCGCTCAGCGTGGGGGGTTCAGGTGCAATAGGCCCGACGGTTGGTACGTCTTCACAATCACAGCTTGTCTCAGGTATATCCTCAACTGGTGGAAGCTTCACTTCCTCTGGCTCAATGACTTCCCACTTTTTCTGCGGGTCCAGGGGCGGGGTTTCATCTTGTACATATTCAACAATGCGAAGCGGCGGTCGTTCGTCCAACAGCACCTCGCCGCTATCGGCGAGCAATCCGTTCATAGTCAGAAACAAGCCTGCGGTTGCCAAGCCAGCAATAGGTCCGGCTGCAAAAAGTCGTTGTGAGCTCATAGCCATTCTCCATATTGTTATATCATAACAATACATAAACCAACGTTGATTGTAAAGTTATAGTATAACTTTTTTGTGTTGGAGGCGGCCTCTGCCGATGTTCGATATTCTACCGGGTTGAAGAATTAACAAATTTGCGAAGCAAGAAGGAGCCCAACGTCAAGGTGCCAGCCCAAACAAAAACCAATAAGGCGAAGGCAAGGATGGCGCGAACCAAAACGACGACCACCGCCAGTATTCCACCTGCTTCAGGCAGCAGGCCCGCAACCAGTGCAACACCTGCAGCGGCTCCATACAGGAGGGGCGTTGTCAGAAGATAGTCGTTTGCGCGGGCATACCCCGAAGTGATTTCATCGCGCATCATATAGAGCACGCAAACAGCGATAAGAACGGCAACTATGGCAACAAGCAACATAGGTGAAGTCTAGCAGCAGATTATTAAAGCGGAAATCAGGAAAATAAAAAACGGCGCCCGGAGGCGCCGTTCCAAAATATGGGAAATACAGACTGGATCAACGACCGGTCAGCAGTTGCTCACGCGCTTCCTCTGCCGCGAGATAATCGCGCCAATTCTTGACGGCACGACGGTCACGAGCATTTTTGGCCAAACGATTGGCTTTCGAGAATGCGCGTTTCGCGTCCTCAAAGCGCTTCAATTCAGTCAAAACCTGACCATACATCATTACACCGGACAAGAGCTTGGAAGCATTCTTGTCAGCATTTTCCGTATCGTCTTCGTAGGCGTTTTGCATTTTCACAAATGACTCAGCAGCGTCTGCATACCGGTCCACTTGCATTTGCACTTGCCCGATCTGGAACCATAGGTCTCCGTCGCTCTCTTCTTCAGCAGCGACAGCGAGTGGTGCAATTGCTTTGCGATACTCGCTTGCCATCAGATAACATTGGCCAAGCGTACGCTGGTTGCCTGCGTCGTTTTCAATCAATGTTTCAGAAAAGGCACGCTCCATGATCCATGCACATTTGATTGGCGCATCACGGCTCATCTGGATTTGAGCCACGTTGATCAACTGCGACTCTTTATCGTCCAGGAAGCCCTGTTTGTAAGCCGCTTCCATCAAGGAATAGAAGGCCTCGTCTTCGCCAAGTTCCTGATGGACACCAGCAAGCTGAATCCAATAGTTCGGGTTTGGCCAATTCATGATCAAAGTGATCAGAACATCGCGCACCTCAGGATACTGTGCTTGTTCATAGTGAGCCGACAGCTTCAGGCCATACCAGTTTTCTTTTACTTCAACGGTATCCACCAACTCCGCTTCACGAATTGCCGTATCGATGTAACGGATAGCTTCCGGGTAGTTTTCCGTCGTGTAATACAGTTGGGAGATGAAAACCTTTTGTGTGATACCCACCAAAGCCGGGTCTACTGCACTAACGGCCGCCTCCCAGCGCCGCACATAATCAATCGCTTTCTGATAGTTTTCGATCGAATAATAGAGCTGCGAAAGGTTGTACATGATGCCGTGTTCCTGAGCTTCAGGAATGAAGTCGGCAAGTTTGAGTACTTCCTCATAGGCACGAATGGCACCGGGTGTGTCGTCTCGCTCAAAAGCGACCTGCGCCCGATACTGCCAAACAATAGATTGAGAGTATTCATTCGTACCGCGGCTGTTGAACGCGTCATCAAGAAGCTCTTCAGCGCGGTTGAGCCGCTGAACCAGCGTTGCCGCCTGCTCTTCTTCAGACATCTCTTCAGGCGACAGTTGCTCAGCAATTTTCTCCAGCTTTTTCTGGAACGAAAGCGGAATCGCCTGCACTTTCCGTGTTTTCTGGCGCTTCTTCGGTGCTTGGTCCTGTGCAGAAACCGCTGAATATGTCGGTGAACCCTCAGGAACTGGCATCACAGCAAGTACTGCCGCGGCTGCCAGGGCCATTGGTATGGATCTAATAAACTTAACCATGCTCATACCTTTCCTTGGGCTTATTTGTCAGCAAGACCGAAGGTAAACCGATAGCGAACACCAGTCACTTTCTGACCTTTGCCGTTGATGATCTTTGGCTTGTACTTGAACTTTGAAGCAGCCTTGATGGCAGCACGCTCAAAATACCCTTTTGGATCAGCTTCAATCACGACGATTGAATCCGGCGGAACAGTCCCGTCTTCGGCAACCGTCAGCTCTACAATAGCGTACCCTTCAATACCACGCTCCTGTGCACGGCGAGGATATTGAGGCTGAACGCGAACAAGCGGCAGATAGTCACCGTCTGTTGCAGCACCCAGGCTTATCTGGCCAAGGTCAACACCTGCGCCGGCGTTTGCGCGGCCAATTGACAGGTTGAGCTTGTCCGGACCTTTTACGTCCAGTTGCGGCGTATCAATTTCTGGCGGAGGAGCTTCCACTTCTGGTGGCTTCTCAACTTCACGCTCCATGCGTTGTGGTGGCTGTTCGTCGATATCCTGGACGACATCGACAAACCGAGCACGCTCGCTGTTATCAATGTTCACTTCACCATCACCAGCGACGAGGA
Source organism: Kordiimonas sp. (assembly GCA_963921265.3). Taxonomy (GTDB): domain Bacteria; phylum Pseudomonadota; class Alphaproteobacteria; order Sphingomonadales; family Kordiimonadaceae; genus Kordiimonas. Next base: position 3,233,069 of record OZ001196.2, on the reverse strand, counting down.
AGTTCATCACAAGAAACAGACCAAAGGTAACGCCTGAAGCAGCGGCCAATGCAGTTGCGAACCGAGCAATCATTAGTTGGTCTCCGTTGCTATTGCTATCGTCTCGACACCAGCGTCTCGGATAGCGTCATACACTTGCATTACAAGAACCGCGTCCGCCTCTTCGTCACCTTGGATAGCGACAGAGCCTTTTGGGTTCTCGGCATGCAGCTTTTCAACCGCTGTACGAAGCGCCTCAATCTTGGTCTCTTCACGGTTGATATAAATTTCATCGTCGGCAGTCACGGCAATCAGGATACTTACCTGCTTTTGCAAAACTGCAGTTTCGGCATCTGGTTTCAGGACGCTGATTCCGGCTTCCTTGACGAAAACAGCCGTCACGATGAAGAAGATCAGCATGATAAATACGATGTCGAGCATCGGAGTCATGTTGATCTCGGTATCTTCTTCCTGTTGCGAATGGTTACGCATTCTAATCTCCACTTCGCCTGGGGCTTCCCAGGCGCCTAGCCCCTATTTGGTTGCCTGCGGTTTCTTGTTCCGCAGGGGTTGGACGGCGGGCATGCCCGCCGATCCATTATTTTTTCGGCGTCATTACAATCTGTTCGCGTGCAATGCCGATATCGAGCGCAGCGTCATAAATCCGGATCGAAAGACCGAGGTGTGATCCTTCAGCAGCCTGAATAACAACAGGGGCCTTTGGACGCTCCACACTCTCCTTCTTAATGATCGACGACACTGACGATATATCAACACGCAGGAAGTCATGCGTGATGCGATTGTTTTCATCGATAATGAAGGCAATCGCACGCGTTTCATCGTCTGGTGGCGGCGGATCATTCTGAGTGTCATTGTCCTCAGGCTTGTTGATCTCAATCCCCGACTCTTTGACGAAGGACGCGGTAACGATGAAGAAAATCAGCATGATAAACACGATGTCGAGCATCGGCGTCATGTTTACTTCCGCTTCTTCCTCACCTTTTGAGAATTTACGCATTTGTTAAATCTCCAACCTTCGCCTAGTGGTCCATGGTCAGGCTGTCTTCAAGACGCTCAGCCTCACGCTTAGCGCGCCGTTCAATGTAAGTGCTCAGGAACACGCCAGACAGTGCCGCAACCATACCCGCCATTGTCGGAATTGTTGCTTTCGACACGCCTGCCGCCATCGCGCGGGCGTTTGAACTGCCCTGGGTCCCCATCACGTCGAACACGTCGATCATGCCGGTAACCGTTCCAAGCAGGCCAACCAATGGGCAAAGCGCCACCAGTGTTTTGATCAAATTCACACCCTGGAACAGGTCGTGGTTGATCTCGGAAATCATGGCGATGCGAATTTTGTGTGCGTACCATGATTTCCGTTCTGGCCGGGCTTCCCATGCGCCCACCACCCGGTTCCGATGCTTGCGATATTCAAGCGAATAGAACCAGAGGCGTTCGACGATCAGCACCCACATTATGAACGTGACCACGAGGATCAGGTACAGGACGTCGCCGCCCCGTTCCATGAACGCTCTGATCGCGTCAAATGCTTCACTAAGCGCTAGCATTCGCGTGTTCTTTCTCGGCGTGAACCGCAATAATTCCAGCAGACTGCTCTTCCAGAACGTGTACTACGCCCTTAGAAGCACCAGACACGAAGCTGTGAAGCAGCAGAGTTGGGATCGCAACAACCAGACCTTCCACTGTGGTCATCAGGGCTGCAGAAATACCACCTGCCATCTGTGATGGGTCACCAGTACCGAACAGCGTGATCGCCTGGAAGGTTTCGATCATACCGGTAACGGTACCAAGGAGACCAAACAGCGGTGCCACCGCAGAGATCAGTTTGATGATTGTCAGGAAGCGCTCAAGAGCTGGTGTTTCTTTCAGAATTGCTTCGTCAAGTTTCAGTTCAAGAGTTTCAACGTCGACGTTGCGGTTCTGGTCATATACTGCCAGCACACGACCCAGTGGGTTGTTCACGTCGGCAACTTCGGACTTAACCTGCTTCTTCACTTTGCTGCCTACCATGAAGAGGTAGAACCACTGGAAGATGGCGAGCAATACGCCAATCGCACCCAGCGACAGTGTAAGGTAACCAATGAAACCACCCTGGTCCAAGCGCTCTTGAATGGTTGGCTTCTCAACTTCGAGGTTCAGCAACTGGCCACGAGTTGGGTCGATACCAAGGCCGTGCAAACCACTTGTTGCAGCCTCAAACGGTGCAACTGTTCCAGTGAAACGCGTAGAAGGCTGGCGCTGAAGCTCAGCAACCTCACCAGAAGTTGTCAGTTGAAGGAACTTGCCATCACCAACAAGGCCAAAATCACCCACACGGACAATTTCCATGTTTTGGGTTGTGCCATCATTCAGGCGAACTTCATGATTGAACTTCTTAACTTCTGAAGAACCAATCATTTCAAGCATCATTTGAGCAGGCCATGCGCGAATTTCCGCGAGTGTTGGAAGCTCGGAAGATTCAGCTGCCTTTGAAACGAGAGTATCAATCTCTTCCATCCGACCGGCATTATCGATCGAAACATGAGAGCTTGAAATGATGGAACGAGCATCACCTGCGGCTTGCTGAAGAACACCAAAGAGTTCAGACAGCTGACCAAGGCGCTCGCGCTGGATTTCCAGTTGACGCGTGATTTCTTCTTCATTGTCGCGGCGCACACCTTCAAGGCGGGCACTCTCACGCTCCAGCACCTGCTTGCGCTGCTGAGCTTGCTGAAGAAGCTGCTGCTGCTGGTCACGACGAGCCTGGAACTCGGCTTCACGTGCTTTGTGGTCAGCAGATTCAGACACACGACCTTCACGAACCTTGTCGAGAAGAGAGCTCATGTCGGCGTCTTGCGCCGAAACATTTGCGGTTAGCCCGAGTGCAATCAGGGCTGCGGATGTAATAATCTTTTTCATCTTAGTTCCCCGGTGCAGCGATTGGCAGAACAGTTACGTCTGACTGAGTACGACGCTGAGCCATACGGATCAGCTGACGAACTGGCGTTGTAAATTCGCCGGAAACATCAACCCAGGTCTTGCTCTCAGCATCCCAAGCTTTTGTTTCTGTCGTGTCTTTGGTTTGGAAGTAAAAACCAACGCGACCAAGACGAACAAAGTTCACCGAGCGGTTCTGATCATCCATGCCCTCGTAGGCAAAGAAAGTCCGACCGTACTGAACTTCAGTTTTGTATGCCTCAAGAACGATACGAAACCGCTCTGGGTCGCTCACGTTCGGGTCATCCATTGCGTCACGAAGACTTTGAATGCGATCAAGGCGCTCTTCCACAAGGAAAGGCACATCAGCATTAATGAACTCTTCCAAGTTGTCGATCATGTCGAGCATCAAAGGCGTAATTTGCCGCTTGATTTCGTCAATGTGGCCAATGGAAGTTCTGATCTTCGCGATCTCTTCCTCTTGTTTGACAATCACGCGATTTTGCTGCGCGTTGTAAGCTTCAAGACCAGCGTTGGTTTTCAAAACCGCCTTGTAATCGTTGAAAAGCTGCGCAGTTGCGTCTGCAACTCCGTCAATGGTCTGTTGTGATTGAACCGCAAGCTTGTTGGCTTCATTCACTTCGTCGACGATCGACTTGATGCGCTCTTCCTGTGCGTTTGCTGCAGTTGCCCCTAGAAGGAACGAGGCGACCGCCGCTGTAGAGACAGCTATCCGTTTCACTTTAGCCTTATCCATTTTCTGCCCACATGGGTTTGATATTGCCATTTTGGTCTCCAGTTACCTGAATGCCTCGACGGCTGTTTTAACCTTATAAAGATATGGAGAATCTGAAATCTTACTCCGCACCTTTACCCCTAAATAAATTGGGTGCCGTTCAACATACATCCTCAACCACAACTGACATTCAGTCTGGTTTGAATACATGCCCAAATAATGGTTTTCCCGTACCTCTCCCAATTGTCCAGATCATCGGTGAAAGTATCACCCGCTTCCGTCGCCCTTGTATTGCCATTTGCTGGCACGTGGTAGGCAATCTCATTTTTCCTCACCGCACCTCCAGATGCGGATCGGCTGAAGCTTCAGATCCAGCTCGGAACCTATCATCCAAGAATCTTGTTCGATTCCAAGCAAAAATTTTACTTTTCTCAAATTCTCCCATGTGAATCTTGCTTGTCGCTCTTGGCCAGTTGCTTTTTTCCAGCGCAATCAATTATGTAATAATATAACCAAAAGTGATTTGGAGTCAAAAGTTTTATGCGCTGTGCGCCCGTCCGGTAAGCGAACCGTTACAAGCTTTGTTGATTGTTAAGTGCGAATGCGTTTAGCGACCGGAGTGGCCAGAGTCTTTCATTTCTTGCAGGACCGAAACCACGCCATGCCATTGGTTTCCAGTGCTGATCTGAATTGCAGCATCTAAACCCATATGCCCTGCAAGGCGTCGCGCGAGCGCACGCGTCTGGTCTGAAACACCAGTACTGGTGCCGACTGATTCTGTCTCTTGGTAAGCGACGTTGCTGCTCATTCGGTGCTCTCTGTCTTTATTATTATTTTGGACACCTGGCAGCGTCCGACAAGCAACAATGTACTCAACAGTTCCCAACAAAAGATTAACAAAACAGTTAAAATGGCCGGGACAAAAGTTAACGTTGCCGGGACCAAGCGTCGATTCGCCTTCGAGAGTCCTGCCTAATTAGTCAAGAATCAGCGAGCAATTGCACCGAGAGCCTGTCAGATTTAATCTGTACTTCACGCAAACCGCGCAGGCCATTGGACAAATAAATCCGATCAGCACTCATAAGGTCTGATCGCGAGATTGAAGACTCGAGCGTATTGAAATTTTCGTCCGACATTACCGCCTGACGCATCACTCCAGGCAGTGCACCAGCCGACGTCGGTGGCGTTTTAAGAGTGCCATCTATTTCAACAAAAACATTGCTGATGGCGCCCTCAACAAGCTCATTTTGCTCATTAAAAAACAGAATATCTGCCAGTCCCAATTCCCTGGCTTTATGTATTGCGTGATTATAGACAGAGCGCTGGCTGCTCTTGTAGCCCAACGACGGGTTGTCTGACTGCAGCTTATGTGCAGCCAGTCCTACGTACAATGCTTCACCCTCATCATTTTTTGCGCGCGCAAACGGTGACACTGTCACTTCAAGCTCGCCAAACCGGTTTAAGCACATGCGGACACTCGCCAATGCTTGATTAACAGACGCCTGCACGGCCTCATGACGGGCTTGCTCTCGGCGGAAAGAGATTTTGAAGGCGCTTGCACTTTTCTCCATCCTGTCCAGATGTAGATCGAGCAATTCAATCTGGCCAAATTCGCAGCGCATGGTTTCGATGAGATGGAAACCCGCGTCGCTTTGCAACTCAACGAACCGGCTCTTCAAATGGCACTCATCAAATTCAGCGGTGATGATGCTGTCTGCAACAATCCCACTACCTACACCAAGTCTGCCTTGCCCAGAGGTGTCAAACACCATCGTCCTTATCGGAACGTTTAAAGACCAATTGGCGGGCTGATCGGATTCAGACGGACCGAAATATCCAATTGCGCCACAATAAACACCCCTAACAGCATTTTCCTGCTCCGCTATCACTTCCATTGCTCGAATTTTTGGCGCCCCGGTAACAGATCCACATGGGAACAATGCTTCCAGCAATTCGGATGGTTTTAATCCCGGGCGGCAATCCGCTTCAATTCCTGACGTCATCTGATGCAGCGTTGGATAGGTCTCGATCGTGAATAAGTCAGACACACGCACAGACCCGCGCATCGCTAGTCGGCTCAAATCGTTTCGCAGCAAGTCGACGATCATCAAGTTTTCGGCTCGCGTTTTTTCATCGGCAGAAAGCGCGATAGCTGCTTCGCGGTCTTCAACAATATTGCTGTGGCGCGCTGCGGTACCTTTCATGGGTCTTGCTATCAATTGATCGCCAGTGCGGCGGACAAAAAGTTCAGGCGAAAAAGACAGCACGACATGCTCGCCAGTTTGAATGAAGGCTCCATACTCGACCGGTTGCTCACGCCTGAGTTTTCCGTACAGGTCAAGCGGGTCGCCTGCGAGCTGGCAGTGTTTGGGAAAGGTATAATTCGCCTGATATATGTCACCGGCATCTATATAGTCTTTAATACTCGATACACGGTTCGAATACTCGGCTGCAGTCACTCCGTCGCCGCAAAACCAGACATCACTTTCGGCATATCGAATTCGCTCCCGAATGATTTGGTCCACTGCCTTGCGGTCAAGGCGCGCACAAGTCTTGCAGACCAACATCCAGATCAGAGGCTCTTCCGGCCATCTGCTTATCACTTCCCGCACCTTGGGTTCAAATGCCGCCGCTGCTTCATAAGCAATCCAGCCTGCAACATAAAAGCCGGACGCCTGCGCATCGTCGATAGCCTGCAACGCACCCGGAACTTCGTCCACCGTCTGCGCGCAGATAATTTTCTCTGGGTTCGCAAACAACAGTGAACTACCGGCCAGTTCTGGCGCGCGGCTATCATCCAGCAAAATGAAAGGCGTGTTCTGGTCGGCAGGTAACACCAACATCTCCATGCAGAGGGGAGCAAGCCGCGCCGTTATGGAACAGCGCGGCGAATTGGTCAACCAAGCGTGCCTCGCAAATTTGCCGCAGTTTAGTTTTCGAAAGGATCCGAGAATTTTTCGTCGGTTAAAAAAGTCTCGTCAGTTAAGGTTTGCAGGAACGCCACCAGATCGGCTTTTTCTCCTGCGTTCAAATTGAGCCGTCGCGGTGTATCGTCCTGGTTTCTTAGCCGGTTGGATAAGTTTGGATTTGCCTGAACACCGTCACTGTAGAAATCCACAACATCTTCGAGTGTTGCAAATCGGCCGTCATGCATAAACGGACCACCCACTTCCACATTGCGCAATGATGGTGACTTAAAGCGCTGGTTGCCTGCACCCTGGTCGCCTGCCGTACTAACATCAAGGCCATTGTTATGCACGTTGTCGCTCACATGTGCGCTCGTGCTGTGGCATTGGTCACAGCGCCCGCGGCCGCGAAAAATACCCATGCCGCGCATTTCCGACGCGTTAAACACCAGATCAAAATTGTCAGGGTCGCCGTCCGCGGCGATGTAAGCTTCATCGAAGCGTGACTGATAAGTGGTCAATGAGCGAACAAACTGCGCAAGCGCCAATGAAATGCGATCCGAAGTCACGAGGTCATCGCCAAATGCATCCTCAAACAGCGGCCCGTAATAGTCCACGTCCATTAGCTTGGCCTCAAGTTGCGTCAACGTCATGCCCATTTCCACCTCGTCCTGGATAGGCTGCAATACCTGATCCTCGAGGGTTTCAGCACGTTCGTCCCAAAAGAACCGGCCGCGTTCATAATAGCGGGCATTGCCAAGTCTCATGGAATGCCGACCCGTTTCACCGCCATCAAACCCAACACTCAGGACCGCCGGGTCACTAAATCCGTTGGCTTGAACATGACAAGACGCGCACGCCACGGTGTCGTTCGCAGATAGCTTTTTGTCATAAAAGAGAACACGCCCAAGTGTCGCACCCGCATCCGTAATCGAATTGTTGCCCGGCGTGTTGTCCGTGCGTGCCACATTACCAAGCGCGGCGTTCGGTTGCGTATAGTGATTGGGCAGGTCCTGGTTTGCATAGTTAAACAAGGTCGCTGGCAGGTTAGGCTGGTCTGCCGAGGCGGCAACAATCGTTATTAGAAAACTGTCGGTTTCGCTCCCACCGTTTCCATCATCTGCTGTGATAGTGACAAGCACCGTTGTCGCAACTGATGGTACGCCGGAAATAACTGCGCCGTTGGCCGAAAGGCCCGTGTCGGCAACATCAAAACTGATGCTGTAAGCCAAAAGGTCGCCGTCGGCATCTGAAAAAGTTGTATCGCCCTGCGACGCATCAAAATTAAATGAAAGCCCAACGGTGGCCGTTTGATCAGGCACAATATTGTCAACCGTTGGCGCATTGTTTGTGCTTGCAGCCGCAGTATTGGTTCCCACGGTTGTGGTCGTTGTGCCTGCATCATCCCCGCCATTGCAGCCACCAAGAATTATGGCACAAGCGCAAGCCGCTGCTTTGGCAGCACGCTTGCCACTATTCAAAAATCGCATAAAAAATCCAATCCTCTAGTGAACGCGATTCCCAAAAATACCGCGTCCGTTCTTGCTTCCCTCATCTGTTACGAGGCTATATCGGATTTCCCTTCTAAATAATTAAAAAAAGACCCGCACACATTGAGGCGGGTCTTTTCAGCATTTTCTGTAATCAGTTTATGGGTGCTGCTCGCTTGCTAGAGTATGCCGTAACCTTTCAACAAACCTGCGATACTCGCTATCAAAATCGATAGCCAGGTCAGCAAAGTACCGTAAAAGCGAAACGGGTTGTTACCTTCAAACTTTCCAAGCGACAGGCCATGCATATAACGGCCAACAACCAGTGCCACCGCGCACCCCATAACGAGGTACCAGCTCACGCGCGAGTACTCCAACAGCCCGACCAAAATCAGGCCAAATGGTGCGTATTCAATGAAGTTGCCTTGAGCCCGGCTTGCCGTCAGCAGGCCTTCATCATCTCCGGTGCCAAGGCTAACTTTTGCCCGCAGCCGGTTTTTCGACACATTGTAAGATAGATAAACTAAAAGCAGGCCCAAAAAACTTGCTGATATGAGCGTGATGGTCATATGGTTTCTCCCCATGATCTAGTCCCGACAAAACTGTGGTCGGGAAATAGAGATTGGTCAAGTACTCCTGCATTCGGCGATCAGCGCAAGCTGTTCAATCACGTGTTCAAGGACCGGACATGAAAGAACGCTTTGGCGATTGGAATTTGTATCACAAGTCGGTGGCGGCGCTCGTCTCGGCGCTCGCTTTCGGTATCGTGCTGAGAGGCATACTGGTTATTGATACAGCCTTTGAAGTGACTGACGGCCGGGAAATCAATTCAAGCGCGGAAAGTGTCTGGAGCCTTTTGTCTCAGGACAACAACCGTGACAGGTGGCAGGCCGAAATGATTGACCTTGTGGAACTCACGGGCCCAACAGCAGAGCCAGGCGCCACACGGCTTATTTTCTGGAAGCGGGGGCTCAAACGCTGGCAGGCGGTTGAGCGGACCCGCGACAGCCTGAAGGGCCGCATTCTCTCGTTCGAACAGTCATCGGACCGCGACACGAGATGGGTGACAATGTCTTTAACCGTTATCGATGCCTGCACAACGCGCCTGGACATCGAAGAGATTATTGAACCAAAAGAATATCTGGACCGTTTTTGGTTTTTCAGTGCACGTAGTCGACACCAAGACCGCTTAAGTGCCTCATTTGATGCAATGGAGCGCTGGGTAAAACAGGAAGATACGGCCTGCAAAAACACATAAGGCCGAAGACCCGCGAACCAGCCTCCCAACTCCAGCGTTTTCAGTTCTGAAACACCTTAAGCTGGAGGAAACCATGCCCATCACAATGACCCTTATAGCCACCGTCGGTCTTATCTATCTCGGATTTGGGATCAATGTCGGGATTGTCCGAGCCCAAACAAGCACACTCCTGGGCCCCGGTAGCGACCCGCGCCTGATGCGCGCCATTCGTGCGCATGGTAATTTGGCCGAATGGGCGCCGATCGCAATATTATTAATCGCCGCCCTTGAGTATTCGGCGGCACCAACAACAATGGTTGCTGGACTGGCTGCTGCTTACGCGGTCGCACGCCTGTTGCACGGCCTCGGGCTGATAAATGAATACGGGAAACCACACCCCCTCAGAGCTGTGGGTGCCTTCACCAACGTGATTGTGGTTGCGTGGGGTTCAGTTTATTTGCTTTGGAATTCAGCACTATTTTAGTGTAAGGCTGAAAATATTGAGGAGAAGGCGCACCGAGGTGCGTCTTTTCCCAATTAAATTTGCTGGACTTGCGTCACGGAATGGTCACAGCACATATATCGTGCGAAGTACCGCCCAAAGGGGTGTATGTGCTGATCCCATCAATATCCAGGCAAAGGTTCAAGTTTGCACGTGTATCGCCTGACGCGTCATTTCCGACAAATGCAACATCGTTGGTCCTCTCTAGTGAAAACACATAATTACCCGTCGTTTCAGCAAAGGGCACCGAACCTGCAAAACTATTGTCCCAAACATCAACATACCGGCCGGCGCGCAGGCTAATACCAACGCCGTCATAGTCCCAAATCAAGTTGTCGCGGATAATATTATTTTGATTAACTTTCGACTGCGCGGCAACGCCACCCTGTCGATGAGTTCCAACTGTGATCGCTGCTGGTTGATTGGTAACTGAAAGCGACGTATCCCGAATGATGTTGGTATGAATAACCGTATCCCTTAAGAGATAACCACCCTTGCTATAGTTAGCAGTAGATCCGGCATAAATGCCACCCGCACCCATGTCACGTATGGTGTTTCGCCATATAATTCCATTGCTGCCTTGGACGATTATACCGTTACGCCTACCAAACGTAATGGTGTTGCGGCCGAAACGGAAATTAGGATTTAGATAGCCTTCGTTGAAAACTGAGGCTTGCAGGGTATACGCCGCTGTGATCGCATTATCAAATTCAATCCTGTCCGCATTACAAACACCATTGCCACACCCTAGTGGTTGAATCGAGGCAATTGATCTGGTGGCGACCAGCTTTCCAGTGCTTGGCTCAAGAATCGATATTTCGTCACCAACTGCCAAGGGCACTTGCGACTGCGACTGGAGGGGGTTGTGGCGCGCTACATCAACATGTAGATCATCGACCATATTGGTAATCGTGCGGCGGGTTCCAAATACGTTTATTGCATCGTCCCCGATGGCATCAAACGTACTGTATGTAACACTAACGGCATCACTACTACCCGCCAATACTACACCTCCAGCATTACTAGCGGTCCATCCTGTGTCATAAGGCTGTGCGTGCAAGCGTTCCACCGTCACTTTGCCATTGTGTCGGCCCCTTACCAAAACGGCAGGCGCATCCATGGCAGTCACATCTTTGATGGTAATATTATCGCTGTCATTCAGATGAAAAAGGTAACCCGTTGTCTTCATGCGCCATATGAAACCATCACCCACAGAGACGTTTTGAAGACTTTGCGCCAAGGCGGGACCAGCTTCTTCATCGTCAAACTCTATCGTGCAACTGCTGGATGTACAGGAAGGCGTGCCCTCCGCTTCATACGCCTGCAATGTCTCACGCTTCAGTCGTTTCTTCTCGGTGCTGTGCGTGAAGTTTCCTTCCAACTGACCGATGAAATAAGACTCATCGAATTTGGCAAAGCTCGAAGCAAGAGATACTGTAATTGTTTTGGTGCTTGGTGAAACGGACGTTACATCACCCTGGGAATAAGGCCGCGTGCTGCGCCGAACCGTAAGGTCTTGTACGGTGATCGTATTGCTGTTGCGCATGTTGAAAACAACGGAGTGATTGTCGTCGATTAATATGGTACTGGCATTCCCTTTGACGGTGATGTTGGACTTGCCATCAAGGTCAGCAAGGATATCGCCGGCGCCCAACCCGGTTATATTATAGGTGCCCGCGGCAAAGTGTATTTCATCGTGACTATTCGCATTCAAAATTGCTTGTTGAATAGCCGAAGTGCTCATTCCCGGCGAAATATTGACTGTGGCGGCCATCGCCGCGTGCCAAGACAGCGTGGTCCCAGCACCGAGCAAAGTGAGGAACGCCGCCCTCATTCCGAATTTCCGTTTGAATATTGGTTCCATTTCAACCCCCAGCGATTGTTATCGTCGCACGAACTTTTACCGCGCAATTAACTGCTATAGGTTGTAAATATGTCAACAAAATGTCGATAGGACACAATTTATCGAAATTTTGACTGGAACTGTTGGGGTAGCTGCTACTTGCTGGGCAGGCACCCTTTGGTCTACTGAACGTCAAAATCAGTGAATTCCCATTCGCCTATACGCTCCATTTCAGCGAGGAAGAGGTTTTCCGCAGCAACGATTGCTTCTTCTTCGCTGTTGGCGTCTACATCTGTAACCCAATAAAACTCGCCGCGGCCCAAAACTGCCTTTAGCGTTACGCGCTTGCGTGCCATGTTTGGCTCCTCACTTCGTCATTGCGCCATCAATGCGCCGGTCTCTAGCACGGCTTTGAGGCCGTGAAAAGCCCGTGTGCAATCAAGGTGTGATCGTCTCGCCGCCACGAAAAGCCGCATTAAGTGCAAGAAAATATTCCAGAGGTTTTTTTTGAATTTTCAAAAAGTCCGCACGCGCCGTATTCACAAGATTTTCACGGCTCCTGAATACTTCACGCACGTTTCCAGCGTTTTTAACCGCAGAAAGTTTGTGTTCCGCCTCTGCAAACGCTTTATCATCCATAACAATGCGGGCTGTTGCCAGTTTGTTGAAGTGGAAGTAACGGATAGTGTCAGTCCAGGGCGCAGGTTTGCCCCCGCGATAGATATGTCCAATATCTACAGAATTAATCACCCGACACGTTCCACCTGATAACCAGGCTTTAATGCTGATAAGCGGTTCCTCGCCGCCATATCGATGTAAACCCCGGTATCCGCCGATCGACTGCATGAAACTCCGACTGACAGCATAGCATCCACCCAGCACACAGGGTACAAAACTGGTTTCGTCGTCACTTCGCGCACTGATGTTCCAGTCAGCCTTAAGCCAGTTTTCAAATCGCGGCTCACTCATCTGGATACTGGCACCCATTCCAATTGGGGCACCACTTGGATCACCGCCGGGCTTCAAGGGCACACTACGTGTGCAATAGAGAGTGTTGGGGTCTCGGGCGATAATGTCATTTACGCGCCGATGCCACCCTTCCCCATAAAAGCGCATGTGCGCATCCAGAAAGATGACATTGTCTGTTTTCGCCCAGTTCAACCCTTTGTGGCGGCAATGAGCAGGGCCGATTTGTTCGTCATTCACGAAATAACGGCAGCCGTATTTGTCAGCCACGCTTTCATAATCGAAACCATCGTTTGAGGCGTCATTGATAAGCAAGACATCGACATCATCGCCACAGGTTTCCCGCAGGCTTGCGACTGTTTTTTCAACTTCCGCACCTTCGTTAGCGAAGCAAATTACGGCTGTAAGCTTTGGGTCTGCCACACAGAATTCCGACTGCTGAAAAATACCTAAGGAATTGCGTCAGTTAATCCAAGTAGTTGCCCAGATGCAACAAAAAGGGTGTCATTTTTTCAACACAAGGATTTTGGTGTTCGTGTTTATTGACGGGCACGGATCAATCGCTTACCAATCCGTCCACACAAAGTGAGAGGTCCAATGACAAAAAACTCGACATACACAACACAGCACGCTGCCGGCCGTTGCCGCACGTCGTTTGCTGTTGTTTTGTGCTCGAGTGGGTCTGACCTGGCTTAACAGCCACCCATTCTGTCCATCCGAGCACACCAAGACGCTCGGATCACCAGAAAATCAATCCGTAGCGTTTATTCAAACTCCTGATACGGAATTGATATTATGGCGACTTTAGCCACAGAAAATATTCAAAAAGCAGACCTGCCAAAAAATTGGCAAGGTGAAACGCGCATTTTGCTGTCACTCGGCATTCCCATGGCCCTGACGCAGCTTATTGCATTTGCTGTTTATACCATTGATGTGTTGATGATTGGGCGCATCTCGCCCGAAGACCTGGCTGCGGCATCCCTCGGCACAGTGATCTATTTTGCCCTTTGGATGGTGGGCTCTGGGCCCATTATGGCGATTTCGCCGCTCGTCAGTCAGGCGCTGGGTGCAAATCAGAACGACACACGGGATGTTCGACGCTCAGTGCGCATGGCATTGTGGGCCATCTTCCTGATGTTCCCGGTTGCTTTGATTGCCCTCGCGTTCACGGAACCGGTGGCGCTAGCACTTGGCCAAGACCCTGGTGTTTCGGCAAAAGCTGGTGCCTATGTTTTTGCACTGGCATTTGGCTGGCCTTTTGCGCTTGCCACAATGGCGCTGCGCAACTTTTTGGCGGCGCTAGAGAAAACAAAAGTTCCTCTTGTATTGGTTGCGGTAACAACTGCCCTCAACGCAGGTCTGAACTATTTGCTGATCTTTGGTGCGTTTGGTTTCCCTAGGCTGGAGTTGGTAGGGGCAGGCATTGCCTCATCCCTCTCATACACCAGCGGGTTCTTCTTGTTCGTGGCCTACATCCTGATCGACAAGCAGGCAAAAAAATTCGACCTGTTTGATCGCTTTTGGGTGTCGGACTGGCAGCGCCTCAAAGAAGTGGTGGCACTTGGATGGCCGATCAGCCTGACCACCATTTTTGAAGGCATGCTTTTCAATACCGCTGTGATCATGATGGGCCTGATTGGCATCATGGAAGTGGCCGCTTACCAGATTTCGATTAATGTGGTGGCGCTTGCTTTCATGCTGCCGTGGGGCCTGTCGATGGCAGGTGCGGTGCGCATTGGTCTTGCCAAAGGTGCTGAAAATATTGCGGCAACCCAGAGAGCCGCGGCCGTAACCCTTGTGGCGGCAACGCTTTCGGTTGTTGCGCTGGCACTGGTCATTGCGGTGTTCCCGATGAATGTTGCCGCATTCTATCTGGACATCGATGACCCCAAGAATAGCGAGGTTATACGTCTGGTGTTGCTGTTCCTGCCAATTGCGGCAGCGTTCATGATCTTTGATGCGGGCCAAGTAGCTGCAAACCAGCTGTTACGTGGCCTTAAGGATGTACGCTGGCCAATGTATCTCACGGGCGTAAGCTACTGGGTAATCGGGTTTCCAATTGCCCTGTACCTGGGTCTTGGCACTTCTTTTGGCGCCGTTGGCATCTGGTACGGTCTTACCGCCGGGTTGATTGCAGCCACCCTGTTCCTGGGTGCACGGCTGTGGTGGATCGCCTGGCGGAAAGCCGGCCATTAAACACTTAAAGGGCGCTTCAGATGAAGCGCCCTTTTTCGTTAATTTGCTGTCAGAAACTAGATCGTGCGGCCAATCAGCTCTTTCATAATTTCCGACGTGCCGCCGTAGATCCTTTGCACGCGGCTATCAGTATAGTGATGAGCGATTTCATACTCGGACATGAAACCATAGCCACCATGCAGTTGCACGCATGTATCAACCACCCGGCCCTGCATTTCAGTGGTCCAAAGTTTCGACATGGCCCCGCCGGCGGCGTCCAGCTCACCTTTCAAGTGTTTTTGCAGACACTGATCCACAAAGGCCCAACCAACCTCAAGCTCGGTTTTCATTTCGGCCAGTTTGAAGCGTGTGTTTTGGAACTTCGAAATTGGCCTGCCAAACGCCTGTCGCTCTTTCACATAATCAACAGTGATATCAAAAGCGCGCTGTGCGCCAGCCATAGCAATGAAACCGATAGATAGGCGTTCTTGTGGCAGCTGTTGCATCAAATACATAAAGCCAGCGTTTTCATGACCAATCATATTTGTGGTCGGCACCCGCACTTCATCGAAAAACAATTCTGACGTATCAGATGAATGCTGACCTATTTTGTCGAGGTTGCGGCCCCGACGGAAGCCTTCGCGGTCAGCCTCAACCACAATCAGGCTGACGCCGCGCGCGCCCTCCTCTGGATTGGTTTTACAGGCAACAATCACAAAATCGCAGTTTTGGCCGTTGGATATAAAGGTCTTCTGGCCATTGATCACATAGTGATTGCCATCAAGTTTGGCTGTGGTCTTGATACCTTGAAGGTCACTACCTGTTCCCGGCTCCGTCATCGCGATGGCACCAACCATCTCACCGGTTGCCATTTTGGGCAGGATACGTTCCTTCAACTCGTCAGAGCCATAATCCAAAAGATATGGTGCAACGATGTCAGAGTGCACAGCAATGCCGGCGCCGCCGCCCCTGTTGTAAATCTGTTCTTCATTAATAATGCAGTTGAAGCGATAGTCCCCGTCGACACCGCCGTATTGTTCAGGCATTTGCGGGCACAATAGGCCTGCGTCCCCGAGCTTATTCCAAAACTCGCGCGGCACCTTGCCGGCTTTGCTCCATTCTTGACCGTTTGGCGTCGCCTCGGTCTGGAAAAATTTGCGGACGGCATCCCTGAAAATGTGATGCTCTTCTTCGTAAATTGCACGCTGCGCCAGCATTACTTGTCTCTCCCAAATTCAGCCCTGCATTCTCTCGCTTGTAAGTGAAGATGGGTCAGTCAGGTGTGCTTGTCAAATTAAATGGACTGATCAGTCCACTTTTTATTACCAGCCCAAAAAACAAAAAAAGGGAGCCAAAAGCTCCCTTGGAAAATCTGTATCAAGCCAACCTGATTAGCTACTGCTCTGTGTCCTGCGGTACGCGCGTATCGCTTCATTCAACTTAATCTGAAGATCACGGCGCTCGTTATGCAAATCATTCAGGTCATTCTGGCGGCGCTCTATCTGCTCTTTGGTCATATACGGCGACACCAGAGCAGTACGACGCTCCATGCAAGCAATGAACTCGTCTACAGTCGCGGAATAAGCAAGCACACTTGTGCGCGCCGTCCGAATATCTTCGGCAGTGGCATTTTCACCAGTGGGCACAAAAGGCATATCCAGTGGTGGTTCGCCGCAATCTGCCGCGTTCACTGCAGAACCGGCAAAAAGTGAAAGCCCAGCTACCAGGGTCAGGAATTTATTCATGTCATCACCCCACACTCATTTACAAAGTCTGCGCGCATTTTACGCATAATTGCTTGAATGGCAAATGAACGGCGCGCCGGCAAGTTGGCACGCCGACCCATTACTAGTCCTTTTTAGCTGAAGCCTTTTTAGCGGCTGGCTTTTTAGCAGCAGCTTTTTTCGCTGGCGCTTTCTTGGCCGCCGGCTTTTTAGCCGCAGCCTTTTTTGCTGGCGCTTTTTTCGGTGCTGCTTTTTCAGGCGCTTCCGCTTCAGGAGCCGGCGCAGGTGCCGGTTGTTGCTCTGCCGCGGCTTGCTGGGCTGCCATCGCTTTTGCTCGCTCCTCGTCTTCTTGCTTGGCAAGTTCAGGGAATAGCTGGCGGTAAATCTGGTTTACGCGGCCCGCAACGTCAGAAATGGCGTTTGCAATCGCTTGGAAATTATAGCCAACGCCCTGATAATAGAACACATTATCTGCTGTGCTGAACGCACGATAGAGGCAGCCTTCAGGTGTATTGCCGTCACCCAGTTGTTTCAGATCACCAACATAGTCAAACACAACTTGCTGGCCCTTTGTCGCGCCAACCCATTCTTCAGTTTTCTGGTCCGTACGTTCCCACAACTCCGCCAAACGGCGATCATTCAAAGGATGTTTTTCTTGAAGTTGCAGAACTTTCCTGAGCTGCTCACCGCGTCCACGTGAACGCGCGCGTGTTGGCCACAACAAGCCAGCAATTTGGCTGGCAGGCATCAAAACCATCTGGCTAGCGAACAAAACCCCCGGTCCGGCGCGGTTACCCATGGCTTGATTAAAAAGATTGAACGCAGCTTCTGCATGCAGACATTGATTGCGAAGCTCGTGAATGTAGATCGCGAGTGTATTCTGATCCATAACTCAAAGTATCTCGTTATTGTTGCTCTCAAGCGCTGAGCAGACGCCGTGGCTCCAGTCCCCCCCAAAACCACATTTAACAACGTCTGGTCAAAACAGCGCTTATTCCGACCGGGAGCGATAGCACAAGCCCAGAAGGCATGCCAGCGCGGAATCAACCAAACCCCAAGAATTCCGCCCAATTCAGGTCGTCACGGCAGTGTGAACGCCGTCAAAGGGTGCTTTAACTGGTTTTTTACTTAGCGATTGTTATACTGGCCACGGGTAAAACGTGGGTGCCATTATGGCAGATGCAAGCATTGCGGCTGGTGCAGCCGCAGGCAACAATTCTATTTCGCGCACATCAAGTGCAAGTGGACAAAGTCGTGTAAACGCGCTTCGTCCGGTTTCTGCGCTCGCCCCGACACCCCAAGCTTTCACCCATAGCCTCGCTGTAGCGCGCCCAATTGAAGTGGAAGCACCTCCACCGGTTATTGCATCGGAGCCCGGCGCAGCACGGCTTTCCAGCAATGTTAAGCTGATTTTGGCAGAAACACGCACACAAGAAGACCAATCTGACTTTGTGGACAGATCAACGCTCGATCAAGCAACCAATAGCTACGCGCAAGGTCAGGCAGCCGTGCGTGAGACTATTGGCATCGCTCAGATTGCAGCAGCCAACAGCAATGTGCCGAACGCCGACGGCCAAGACACTTCTGCTTAACTAAAACCGTCTCAAGCTAGTGCAGGCATAGTCAGGTCACATGTCCCTGAACAGGCGCAGCTGTTTTGCGCGCAACCATACAAAGCGTCAGATACGCTGCAGTCGGTCGTTGAACAATCTTTGCAACAGTCCATCAAGGTTGAAAGGGCGCTCTCCATTTCCTTCAACGCTTCAATTTTCGCCTGTACCACGGTTAGTTGATTGTGTAGCGCCGGACGCATGCTGCCACACGGCTCATCCTCGTCAGCGAGCGCCAACAGGTCACGAATATCTTCAAGTGGGAAACCGAGATCTCGGCATCTTCTGACAAAAAGCAGTCGAGCTTGGTGCTGCTCATCATATATCCGATGCCCGCCTTCACTTCTAAACGGAGGCGGCATCAGACCAACGCGCTCATAGTATCGGATGGTCTCGATATTAACCCCGGTTTCTTTGCTGAGTTTACCAATTGAATGTCGCATGCATTTTTCTCTTGAATCTGTAGTCACTACAGATTGTAGGCTTTGATCAGTCAATAAACAAGTGAAAGGAAAAACCGTGTCTGAAGAGAAAAAGCAAAACTGCAAATGCGGTCCGGATTGTTCCTGTGGCCCAGTCTGCGAATGTGATTGTTGTTGTAAACCAAATTGCGGCAGTGAGTGTGGCTGCAACTGCAACACCAAATAGTTAACTCAACGGGGCCCGTCATCACCGGACGAGCCCTTTTGCCTGTTGAATGAAATACTACTATTAGGCCTGAGGAGCGCCGGTTGCAGTAAGGAGAACCCTTAACCAGCGGCTAACTCGATCTGAATGGTCGCTTTTGCTGCTGCTGCCTACAGGCTGCCGGCTGTAAAGCGAGATCGTTGAGTTATAGGAATCTACCGGCTGAATCTTAACAGTCACAACGGCAGGGAACGTATTGCCGGGCAAGCGCTCGGTGAAATCGAATTGGTTTTCGACCAGATCAAACCGAAATGTCTGAATGGTCGGATTGCTGTCTGCAAAGTCTGCGAAAATCTGACGAAGCTGGCCTGCATCCACTGGAAACGTGGGCGAAATGCTATCTGCCGTCGCGGCCCCACAGGCGCCAGGGGCACAGATTAGATAGCCGTTATCTTCAGGCTCATAGGCAAGGGTCGCAAAATCCACTGGTGGCAAAGACCCTTCCCTGCCACCAAAAACATCTTCACCGCCACCGATCTGAACTATGAAATATAAAGCCAGCAGCCCAACAATAGCTATCAGGCTGAGGCCAATAATCAGGGATCGAAAACGGTCCAGCATGGCTGTGTGTTAACCGAGGATTGAACCCAGTTGCAGCGCCAGGCTCATATCGCCTTCCACGCGAATCTTGCCGGTCATGAACGCCATTTGCGGGTTCAGGTCACCAGATGCAACTTTCAGGAAGTTTTCGATGGTCACTTTCACCGTGCAATCTGCGTCGCTGTCATCATTGTCGATAACAGTTGGTGAAGACTTGCCGTCGATGCGCACAACGCCGTCGTCGCCAAAATCAAACTTGATGATAGCGGAAATGGGTGAGTGCGCGCCAACGCGGCCGCGCATTTCTTCAGTAATTTGTTCGAGGTTCATAGGTATCTCCGTTGACGATGCACAGAATATTGGACCGACGCGTCCATAAATCAATCAGTTATTATCATCATCGTCACTTTTGCGCTTGGAACGCAGCTTATTAAAAAGGCTCCCGGCCTGCTTCTCAAGCTCACCGCGGGCGTCTTTCGCAAGCCCTTTAAGGGTGTCGCCGGCACCGGCTGTCACAAGAGCCTTTGTGATTTGCGGCTGCAATGTATCCATAATGTGACGGGCGATCTCACGTGGCGCCAAGCCCTGCTCGTCAGTGCCAAGGTCTGTCAGTGTAAAGTCGGCCAAATTAACATCTTCATCAACCTGAAGGATACCACCTTCCTTTTGAACTGAAATTTGAGGATCCCGCACCGCAAGGCTCCTGATCGTCAATGTAATAGGCTGCCCATCAATTTCGCTGGGGCCGGCATTCTCGGCCAATTTTTGCTGCAGTGCCTGGAAATTGGACTGGCTGCCTATCACTCGCGCATCAAACATTGGGCGGTCGATGATAATCTCATCAACTATGATGTGGTCATTGAGAAGTGTGTCTGTATCTACTTTCAGGTCCAGCGCACCCAGTGACATGAGCGAGCCTTCACCAAAGCCATCCGGCTGACCCACCGCAAAATCAGTAACCTGAACACGCCCCGAAAGCGGCGAGATTGAAACGCTGCCGACAGTAACGGGCACCGACAATGCCTGTGGGCCCGCTGTTTCAACGCCCGTTTTCACGAGGGAATTCATCTGTGTATATCCAACCACGCCAATAATCGCGATGATCAGCAAAAGACCGATAAACAGTTTCTTCATAGCTTGCCCTCCTGACAACAATCACCTTTGGCAACAGAATGCCGTTTGTGAAGTTCCATATCATGCCAATACGGCAAGAAAATGTAAGTCCTATTTCTTTTGCATGCCTATAAAAGGCTTAACCTGCCCGGTGGGATGTGCAAACATTGATATGGGAAGAGGAATTCGCTAGAAAATATAACAGCTTATCAGGTGCAGGGCCGCTCACCGCCAAATTGGCCTACCTGTTGCAAGGCAAATTGGTGCTCAATTTCGCGCTGGGATTTTGTCGAAATGAATAAAGTAACACAGTTGATATTTTTAATTGGGTTTGCGGTCGCAGGCATTCTGGTCGCATTCATTTTACCACTTGTTGGCGTCAGCAGCGCGAGTGCGCAAATGCTTGGCCTTTTGGTGTTTTTTGGCGCGTGGCAAGCGCAAGCCACCTTTTTCACCAAAAAAGATGACATCGATGAAATCGACATGCACAGGGTCGATGAGATTGAAAAACTGGTTCTCAAGTTAAAAGGCAATGTTGAGGATCTGCAGGACGCCATAGAAGAACAAAATGAAAAAGGCGACGCAAAAGACAAGAAGCTCGTTTCAGAGCTTAAAATGCTGCAGGAATTTCTGATCCAGGTCATGCAGAAGGAAAGTAAAGGCAGCAAAGTTGCCAAACCTGCCAAGGCGGCGCCACCTGCTCCTTCCAAAGACGACCAGATGACAGCGGAAGAGATTGAAGAACTTGGCCTTGCACCCGAAGAAGCCGCCATGATCGTGGTGGACGATGAGGACGACACGGAAGCGCAAAGCGAAGAAGAAATTGCCCGCGCCCTTGACGAGGTTGAAGAAGAAGCTGCTCCAATTGAAGAAGATTTTGATCGGGACGAGGACGTTCTGGGCCTTGAGCAAGAATCCTCGGGCGACGTCAAAGATGATAACGAATCGGCCCAAAAATCTGCATCTGTAGCCGAGCCAAAACCTGCGCCAAAGCCAAAACCTGCGCCAAAACCGACACCAGCACCAGTACCAACACGTACCGCAGAACCGCAGGAGGCACGCCAGCGCAACCAAACGCATGCACAGCGCCGTGCAGCTGCAGCCAAAAAGCGCGCGCCGATTAGGTTAATCAAGCGCGAGGATCAGTTGCTGTCTGTCATCAAGAAGTCGCTGTCTGACAACCGGGTGGACCTTTATTTGCAGCCAATCGTTTCGCTGCCATCCCGGAAAACGGCACATTTCGAGTGTTTTTCGCGTGTGCGCGATGAAGAAGGTCGGGTAGTTCTGCCGCGGCAATATATGAAAGTGGCAGAAACGAAGGGGCTGATTGGCACCATTGATAACTTGCTTCTTTTCCGGCTAATCCAGCTTGTACGGAAACTGGGCCGTCGCAGACCTGATGTGCGCTTCTTCATGAACATGTCGCGCTATTCGATTTCCGACCGCGAATTTTTGCCTCAATTCATAGACTTCATGGCGTCCAACATTGAGTTTGCCGAGCGTATAGTTTTTGAAATTTCCCAAGAAGATTATATGACCCTTGAAGAGGAAGAAATTGATCGCCTTGGCACGCTCGGCCGCAAGGGCTTTGCCTTTTCAATGGACCTGGTCGACGATTTTGATCAGGACTTTGTCGAGCTTGAAAAGCGCAATTTCAAATTCATTAAATCTGACCTCACGGACGTTGTTGAATTGCACCCGGAACCCGGCGAAATCGAAGAACAACGCGATTATCTGCGTGCCCGCGGTATGCAACTCATCACCAGCAAGATTGAAAGTGAAGACATGGTGATTGAGGCCCTTGATAATCAGATCGAATTGGCGCAAGGCTATCTTTTTGGTGAACCTCTGTCGGCAGACGAAATCGACACCGACCTCTAATCTTCACAGAGAAACTTTATGGCAAACTTGGACGGTAGACCCGTGCAGCACATCAAGGGCCTGAGTGAGATCGCGGCATCGCTTGACCTTGTCATATGTGATCTTTGGGGTGTTATGCACAACGGACTTCAGGCCAATCCGATGGCCGTTGAAGCCATTCAGCGCCTTCGCGAATCAGGGGTGGCCAGCGTCTTTCTCTCCAACGCGCCAAGGCCTCGATATCATGTGCGCGACCAGCTGACTGCGATGGGCATTCCCGCCACGCTTACCGACTATGTCGTGACATCGGGTGGTCTTGCGCGCGACGCCGTGCGGGAAGACTTTGATGGAGCAAAGCTCTATCATATGGGACCAGAAGGCGACAGGAACACCGTTGACGGCTTGCCCGTCGAGGAAGTCACCCACCCTGACTTCGCGGACGTGATATTTGCCACAGACCTGGGCTTTCGGGATGTCGAAAACCATCGCGGCTGGCTGGCGAAAGCTCGCGAAAAACAGGTACCCCTTTTGTGCGCCAATCCAGACCGTGTGGTGCATGTTGGTGACAAGTTGTACACATGCGCTGGTGCCGTTGCCGATTTGTACGAAAGTATGGGGGGGCCGGTACGCTGGTTCGGCAAACCCACACCCGAATCGCTTCAGACGTGTGTGACGGAGCGTGGCCTGAGCCCCGAAACGCCTGGCGACAAAATCTTGATGATTGGGGATAGTCTGCAAACTGACATCGCAGGTGCGATGGCAGCAAATTGTAACAGTCTGTTCATTGCAGGTGGCATCCACCGTGAGGAATGGCCAGCTATCGAACAGGCACTGGACAACAATGGTGCACTGAACCCAGCCGCTTTTGACCAGTTATTGGGCGCCGGCAAACCGCGCCCAAGCTTCATGATGAAAAATCTGGTTTGGTAAGAAGACCCGCTTGGCCTGGGATCTCATCGATCAGCCAAAGAGAGCGTCGATATCGTCCTGACTGACTTCTTCGCCTGCAGGCAGGTTAACTTCCGCCTCGTCAGCTTTTTTCTCTTCTTTCTTCTCGGTCTCAGCTTCTTTTTTGGCTTCCAAATCTGCGACCGGGTCAAAATCTTCGTCGAACATGGCGTCCAATTCAGCCGGGCTCACTGCTTTCGGAGCTTCCGGTTTCGGGGCAGGTGCTGGCGTAGGGGCCGGGGCTGGCGCAGGAGCAGGAGCCGCCGCTGCAGGAGCGGGTGCCGGCTCTGGCGCAGGCGCTGGAGCCGGAGCAGGCGCGGGGTCCTGGGCTGCTGCCACTGGGCCGCCGTCCATAAGACTGTCTACTTCCGTCTGATCAATGCCTTCGCCTTTTAGAGCTGGGCCCGATAGAAGCGCAGCATCACCAGTTGGCTCTGCGTCCTCCATGGCGGCTTGCACATCTTCTTCGGTCACGCCCATCAGGTTCCGCAACTCCAGCACGCGCTGTTCGATGTGAGACAGTGTTTGCACCACCTTGGAAATCCGTTGACCGGTAATGTCCTGGAACGAACAAGCCTCAAAGATACGCATCACCGCATCTTGCGTGGTAGCCTGATAAGCCTCATGGTTTTCTGTGTCGGCCCCCATAATCTCTTCGGCGGCTTCCATGATGGTGTTTGTTGCTTCTTCCGTCTGCTGAACGATGGCATCAAGTTCCAGGCCTGCGCGCGGAATGCGGGCACTCTCCAAATCAACAGGCTGGAGCGAAGCAATTTCTTTGCGGGCATTGGTGATGTAATCGCTGAGCGCGCGGCATTCCCGGTAAATCGAAGTGTCAATCGACCTATAGAAAGCGTTCATTGTGCCGATAAGCACTTCTGTCACAGACGCTACTTCCGTCAGAGACATAGCAGCCGTGTTCTGCTTGCGCAGATTATCGACCAACAATTCGATTTGTTTTGGGAGACCGCTGTCAACCATTAGAAGTCTCCGAGAACGGCCACCAATTTGGTCTTGAGTGTCGCGGCATTAAACGGCTTCACAATATAGTTGTTTACGCCGGCCTTTTTAGCCGCAATCACGTTATCTGTTTTTGATTCAGCTGTAACCATAATGAAAGGGGTGTCTTTCAACTGGTTATCAGCACGGACTTCTTTCAAAAATTCGTAGCCCGTCATCGGCTCCATGTTCCAATCGGAAATGATCAGACCATACTGCTTTGCACGAGATTTCTCGAGTGCTTGCGCACCATCAGTTGCTTCATCAACGTTATTGAAACCCAATTGCTTAAGCAGATTGCGCACGATTCGTAGCATCGTTTTGTAGTCGTCGACGATCAGGATCGGCATGCCCATATCAACGGCCATAATATTACCTCAGACTTTTTAGTTGCACCTTTGACTAGCGGAACGGCCCAGTCGCGTCTTGTCTCCCGCCCCATAAATCGGACCCTAGACCCGATGTAGTGAAGAATTGGTTAACTGAAAGGTCACTAATATTCAATTAATTACCTGAGACATAATTCCGGTTTTTGGGGCTACGCCAATATTATTACAGCATAAGTCTACAGCGATCGATTCGAAAGCGTAACAGATTTCTAGTTGAGCCGCCCCCCACGCTTGGTGTATCCAGCCGGAAACCCAGAGCCGCTCGTGGTTCGCTATTCAAGGATTATCGCCAGTGCGAGTCTTCCGTCATCCAGACGAATATTCAGCTTCTGACAAAGGGGCCATTGTCGCCCTTGGAAATTTTGATGGCTTCCACCGAGGGCACCAGGTCGTCATCGGCGAAGCCGGAAGGTTGGCACGCCACATGGGCGTAAACCTGACGGTGGTTGTTACTGAGCCCCATCCTGTAAGTTTTTTTGCTCCCAAAGCGCCCCCGTTTCGCCTGACCCCGTTTCGAGAACGCGCCCAACTTCTTGAGTCTTTTGGCGTGGACCAACTGCTTGTTCTGCCTTTTGATAAAGACTTGGCCGGATTGGCTGCACAAGACTTTGTACAAAACATCCTTCTTGATGCTGTTGGCGCACTGCATGTTTGTGTGGGCTATGACTATCGGTTTGGCAAAGGGCGGGGCGGTGGCACTGATGTGCTTGGATACATGGGCGACATGGAAGGTTTTGGCCTGTCCGTCATTCAACCGGTTACCGTTGGCCTTGAAGGGTATGCTGGTGACGTTTATTCTTCCACTCTGGTGCGCAAAGCCTTGCAAAACGGTGAGGCCAGAAAGGCCGCTGCTCTGCTCGGTCACTGGTGGAGCATTAATGGTCGGGTAAGCCAAGGTGACCAGCGCGGCCGCACAATTGGTTTTCCTACAGCAAACATTGAATTGGGTGAGAGCCTGCAGCCAAAACTCGGCGTCTATGCAGTTCGGGTTGAGGTGGAAGAGGATGGGCGCACCTATAATGGTGTAGCGAACGTTGGAAAACGACCCACTTTTGACAAACGCGATATTCTGCTGGAGGCACATTTATTTGATTTTGAGGGCGACCTTTATAACAAACATCTGCGGGTGCAGCTGGTGGCCTTTTTGCGCGAAGAGCAGAAGTTTGACGGCATTGACGCCCTCAAAGCTCAGATCAAACAGGACAGCCGGGTCGCCAAAATCGTGCTGGCAGAACCAGAAAATGCGGCCGATCATCTGGAAGCTCCATCGCTGGAACGCTATCTGGATCTCTTTCCCGAGCCACACGTTCGGGCCCGCTAAACACCTGTAACTGTTTGTCGCTCGTCAACATGTTGACGGTTTCCGCTTGAACTCCGGAGCAAACTTGGCAACCATTCGGGCTCAACAGCCTGTGGGGGGTCATACGTGTTAAGAATTGTATCCTTTTGGTTATTGATCAGTTTGGTTGGCCAGGGGGTTTTCGCACAACCCCAGGAAAACACGGGGCCAAAGGTGGCCACTTTTCTGGATTTCCCCCCTTATATCTCGGATGAAGAACCTGACGACGGCTTTATCAGTGTTATTGTAAAAGAAAGCTTTGCTCTGGCTGGGATTGAGCCTGACTACACAATCATTAATTGGCGCCGCTCATTTCGTGCCGTAAGCATTGGCGAAATTGACGCGTCTTTTTCTTGGGCCATGAGTGCGGAGCGCGCAGCGATGGTTCATATATCCAAGCCCCTTTTCAGCACCTCGAACGAACTATTGACGACATATCCGGATTTGGCGGACTGGAGGCAGTTGATCGACATAGCAAAAGCAGGAGAGAAACCAATTATTTGTGTGCCGACGGGTTGGAAAGTTGGCGCAGAAGTTCAATCACTTGTAGATCAAAACATGGTGCAGCAGGTTTCGCCAAGTCATCCTCGTTTTTGCATGGAGTTGGTTCAGGCGAATCGTACCAACATAGTCTATATGCCGAGACTGACTGCGCTGCATTTCCTTAAGCAGGTGACGGGAAAAAAAGGTGCAGGTGATGCCAACCAGGATATCAGGCTTTATAGTATTCCAGTTCCGAGCGGCTGGGCAAACACACAACATGTGATATTCACCAAAGACGCCGACGGCCTCGCCCTGAAGGAAAAATTTGATCAAGGCCTGGATAAATTGATCGCTTCAGGCCGATATGCGGAAATCCTTGAGCGCTTTTTCTCCAACTATCCGGAAGCCGAGCGCGAGATGATCTATCAAAAACAAATAAATGATGGCATCCTGCCTGAACAATGATAAGTGGCTAAGTCACAACCGTTCGATCCGCCGGGGACACCATGGAACTTTTGCTCGACTATAATATCTGGGTCAGTTTTCTGACACTGTCTGCACTCGAGATCATTCTGGGTATCGATAACGTGGTGTTTGTTGCCCTTATGGTCCAGCACCTGCCTGAAAAACAGCGCGAACGCGCCCGTGTGTTGGGTCTGACGCTCGCACTCGTGATGCGGATCGCCCTGCTCTTTGGTGTGGCCTGGATTATCAGCCTGCAAGAACCCTGGTTTGAGCTTTTGGGTCAGGAGCTGTCTGGCAAAGACATCCTGATGCTGATTGGTGGTGCTTTTCTACTTTATAAGGGCACAAACAGTATCCATGACGAGGTAACCGGAGACTATAAAACCGACCTCAAAACCGCAGTTTCCGGTGGTTTCATGTCAGTTGTTATGCAGGTCGTCTTGATTGACATTGTTTTCTCGTTCGACAGCGTGATGACTGCCGTTGGCCTGACACTGGTAATTCCGGTGATTGTCGCGGCCATGACCGTTGCCATGCTGGTGATGATTTTCTCAAGCGGTTTCATCGCCGGCATTATCGAAAAATACCTAACGCTCAAAATTCTTGCCCTGTCCTTTATTATGCTGATCGGCGTGTTTTTGGTCGCCGAAGGCCTCGGCTTCCATGTACCGAAAGGTTACATCTATTTTGCCATGGCATTCTCACTGGGGGTCGAAACGCTCAATCTGGTGTCGCGCGGCCGCCGCAAGAAAAAAGAAGCTCAGAAAAGCGAAAGTTAGCATGCGCAAGCTGGTAAAATGCTGGGCACTGGTGATGCTGCTTGCTGCGCCCTCAACCAGCGCAGCCTCTGTTGATGAAGACGTAATCCGTGGCAGAATGCAGACGTGGCTTGAGGCTTTTAATTCAAAAGATGCCGACAGATTGGCTACGCTATACAGCGACAAGATCTATTACGCCAACAATGGCAACAAGCTTGCACTGAACGTCTCTGCCATCATTGAAAACTACCGGGCTCAATTCTCGGCATCACCGGAGGTCACTATTGATTTTGCGGAAGAGCTTGTCGCCGCTGGCCCACGGTTTGGGCACATCGCAGGAAAGTACCGCGTCAATATTCCTCAGAAAGATAATACCATTGCGCACGCATTTGGCCGCGTTCTGTTAATCTTCGAAAAAACGGACAGCAAATGGCTGTTGGTTGTCGACTTTGATAACCAGGGCAGTGATCTAAACACCCAGTCCTTCTAGCTTATTTAGAATTTTTTAATTCTCCCCCGCTAGCATCTCTCATTAATGGCAGCTATAGTGCCAGCGGGGTTGAGTATTAATGTCTGTAGATTTGTTTCCAAAGCTGTCTATTTTGCTTGCGCTTTCCAATGGGCAAGCCGCAGAGGCGTTCAAGCCAATTTTACGCTCGAACGGTGTTGGCAAGGCCATTGCTGTCGACAGCAATTATGACGCGCTTGCCAAGCTCAAAGAGCAAAACTTCAACATGATTGTGATTGACGACCGGTTCCCGGAACTGGGCGGCTTTGATTTCTGTCGGTTTCTGCGCCTCACGAATGTCGCAGTGTCGGTTGCGCCAATCATTCTGGGCCTGCACAACCCTAACCAGGAAACCGTGTTACAGGCGCGGGATGCTGGCGCCACCAAAATTGTTGCCATGCCGCTGACGGGTCAGAGCCTTATCAAGGCGGTTTCCAGCACTTTGAATGAGATCAAGCCAATTGTTCAGGACAGCTCCTACAATGGCCCCGACCGCCGCCGGGCGGGTGCCAAGCCATATTCGGGACCAGAGCGTCGCAAGGATCAGTCCAAGATCATTTCGGTCGATCAGCAACGCAAGGTTATGTTCGGCGTCAAAAGCTGACATTTGACCCATGTTTCCGCTCGACAGCCAATCGCTTGGCTGATAAAGCTTTCAGCCATGTTTTTTGACCGGAATTCAGCGCAATTACAGGCGCCCGTGGGCCTTAGCCCAATCATACGAATTACTGGCCCGGCGCTCTAGAAGCGACCGGGAGATTTTTTATTTCACTTATTGATGCGAAACTGAGGCGCATATTTGAGAGCGCCCGTTATGATGAGACGACATTCCATGTCTGCTGACAATCAAGATAAACGCGACTACCGCGACACTGTATTTCTACCGCAAACCGACTTTCCGATGCGGGCAGGCTTGCCAAAACGCGAGCCTGAGTTCCTTGCCAAATGGCAGAAGGAAGACATTTATAAAACTCTGCGCACGGACAGCGCGGGCAAAGAAAAATTTGTGCTGCATGATGGCCCACCGTATGCCAACGGTGACATCCACTTCGGCCACGCCATGCAGAAAACCCTCAAGGACATCATCGTCAAATCCCAGCAGATGCAGGGCAAAGACGCACCTTTTGTGCCGGGCTGGGACTGTCACGGCCTGCCGATCGAGTGGAAGATCGAAGAAAAATACCGCAAGAAAAAGAAGAACAAGGATGACGTGGACCCTGTGGAGTTCCGCCGTGAGTGCCGCGAGTTTGCTGACCATTGGATCGGCGTACAGCGCGAGCAGTTCAAGCGCCTTGGCATCTTTGGTGACTGGGACAACCCCTACACCACCATGAGTTTCGACGCCGAAGCCAAAATCGTCGAGGAACTTCTGAAGTTCGCCGAGGACGGCTCGCTTTATCGGGGCTCAAAGCCTGTAATGTGGTCACCGGTGGAGAAAACGGCGCTCGCGGAAGCGGAAGTTGAATACCACGACCACAAAAGCACACAGATCGATGTGGCCTTTGAGGTTGTCAGCACCAATTGCGCCGACCTTAATGGCGCGCGTGTGGTTATCTGGACAACAACACCCTGGACAATTCCGGCCAACCGGGCCGTGTGCTATGGCAACGACATCGACTATGTGCGTGTGCGTGTCACCGAAGTAGCCGAAGACGGTTTTGCCAAAGTCGGCGACGAATTGATGATTGCCGAAGCCTTGCTTGCAGATTTCGCTGGCCGGGCGGGCATCACAGGGCATGAAGTTGTCGCGCACCTGAAAGGCGCAGCGCTTGAAGGCAGCATTTTGGCCCATCCGTGGCGCGGCCATGCGGACGCGGACGGCTTTTATGATTTTGATGTGCCGCTGCTGCCAGGCGACCATGTAACAACAGAAGCGGGTACCGGTTTTGTGCACACAGCACCCGGCCACGGTGACGATGACTATCAGGTCGGCCACGTTCAATTTGGCATTCCAGTGCCTTACACAGTTAACGAAGCGGGCTGTTATTATGACGACGTGGCACTTGTACCTGGTCGCCATGTTTACAAAGTTGCTGATGAAGTATGTGAGCTTTTGAACGGCGTATCCTCGCTGATGGCAAAAGGCACGCTTACACACAGCTATCCGCATAGCTGGCGCTCCAAAGCACCGCTTATTTTCCGCAACACCCCTCAGTGGTTCATCTCCATGGAGAAGAACGGCCTGCGCGACAAAGCCATGCAAGCCATAGACGACACCAATTGGTATCCGGCAGTCAGCAAAAACCGCATCAGTGCGATGGTTGGTGACCGGCCTGACTGGGTAATCTCACGCCAGCGTGCCTGGGGTGTGCCGATCACCGTGTTTGTGAACAAAAAAACCGGTGACTATCTCGTCGATGAAGACGTCAACAAACGCATCGTGGCCGCCGTAAGCGAAGGCGGTGCGGACGCATGGGTCGCAACACCAGCGCAAGATTTCCTTGGCAACAAATATGACGCCGATGACTATGAGCAGATCCACGACATTCTGGACGTCTGGTTCGACAGCGGCTGCACACACGCTTTTGTGCTCGAGGAGCGCGAAGAGCTGACCTGGCCGGCCGACCTTTATATGGAAGGCTCTGACCAGCACCGTGGCTGGTTCCAGTCAAGCCTGCTAGAGGGTTCTGGCACCCGTGGCCGCGCGCCCTACAAGGACGTGATGACGCACGGCTTTGCGCTCGATGGTGAAGGCCGGAAAATGTCCAAATCATTGGGCAACACCGTATCCCCACAAAAGATCGTTGACCAGTATGGTGCCGACATTCTGCGCCTATGGGTTGCTGCCGTTGACTATAAGGAAGACGTGCGAATCTCGGATGAAATCATCAAAGGCCAGGTGGACGCTTACCGGAAAATCCGCAACACCATGCGCTACATGCTCGGTAATCTGCATGGCTTCACCGGAGGAGAAAAACTGCCTGTAGGCGAAATGCCGGAACTGGACCGCTTCATGCTGCACCGCCTTGCCGAGCTGGATACCTTCCTGCACGAGCGCGCGGCTGAGTATGACTTCAACCCGGTTTTCCGGGAGCTCTACCAGTTCTGCATCGTTGAACTATCGGCTTTCTATTTCGACATCCGAAAAGACTCGCTTTATTGCGACCGACCGGACGACATGCGTCGCCGCGCAGTACGCACGGTGCTGGACGCAGTGTTCAACCGCCTTGTGCTTTGGCTTGCGCCGATCCTGTCCTTCACTTCTGAAGAAGTTTGGCAGGCTCGATTTGGTGCCGACGCACCAAGTGTTCACCGCCAGGTTTGGCCAGAAACACCAGCGGATTGGCGCGATGATGCTCTGGCTGAAAAATGGGCGAAAATCCGCTCTGCGCGCGGTGTTGTAACCGCAGCCATTGAGGTGATGCGCCGCGACAAGGTGATTGGCTCCAGCCTGCAAGCCTCGGTCGCCGTTACACTTGCAGACCAGGCAACGATTGATGCCTTTGCAGGGCTTGATGCGGCGGAAATCTTCATCACATCCGGGGCAACTATCTCGCTTGGCGACGAAGACAAAGCCGAGGTATCCGTTGCTGAAGGCGAGAAGTGTGAGCGTTGCTGGGTTGTGTCTCATGAAGTGACCAAAAACGGTTGCTTATGCGATCGCTGCATGGATGCCGTTGCAGCTCATGATGCTGCTGCCTGACAATGACTAAGCGCACCACAATGGGCCCCTATTTCAAGCGTGGACTTGGCTTCATCATCCTTTTGATGGCGCTTGACCAGCTTAGTAAATGGTGGGTCCTTGAGGTGTTTGACCTGCCCGCCAAAGGCTCA
The DNA here is from genome assembly GCA_963921265.3 of Kordiimonas sp. Taxonomy (GTDB): domain Bacteria; phylum Pseudomonadota; class Alphaproteobacteria; order Sphingomonadales; family Kordiimonadaceae; genus Kordiimonas. Next base: position 3,201,101 of record OZ001196.2, on the reverse strand, counting down.
GTGGAAATTCTTCCGTTTTTCAGCCTCACGATGGTTTGGAATACGGGCATTTCCATGGGGCTGGCGCTTGGCGATGCGCTGGGTCGCTGGGGCATTGTGGTTATGACAGGGGCGATCAGTGTTTGGTTGCTGTTTTGGCTCAAACGTTCGACGCGGTTATTTGAAGCCAGTGCCCTTGTGCTGATCTTGAGCGGTGCCATCGGTAACCTGATCGACCGTTTTGTGCATGGCGCTGTAGTCGATTTCCTGCATTTCTATGCCTACAACTATAGTTTCTACGTTTTTAACGTCGCCGACAGTGCCATTACCATTGGTGTGATCATGCTTTTGATTGATGGCTTGCGAGACGGCGGCAAAAGCCCTAAAAAAGCCTCAAACAGCGGTCAGGATGAAACTGGCCGACAAGGAGAGTCTTCATGAATTTCAGGCATCTGTCTGTTGCAGTTGTTTCGAGCCTGGTGCTTGTTGCGTGTGGTAGTGGGAAAAATTCCCCGGACGAGTTTGCGGTTGTTGACCGCCCACCGCTGGTTATTCCCCCAGAAGCGGAATTGACGCCGCCACGCCCCGGCGAGCCTCGCGCTCAGCCAATGGACCCGGGTCGCCGCGCGTTCGAAGCCCTGTTTCCGGGCAAGGAATACAAGCCTTCACCACCAAAAAGCCGAAGCGAAGACGGACTGCTCGCATTGGTTGGCCGTGCGGACCCCGACGTTCGATCCAATGTGGGGCAAAAAGACATTGATGTCGTGAAGAAGACGGTGATTCTGGCCGACTTGCTTGAAATGGAAGAACGCACACTGCGTCCGGACAATGTGCGAGTGGTTCGTATCGCGACGGGCGACGACGGCAGTAACTAACGCCGTCCCGATCTACCATTAAAAAAGGCACCTCGAACGGTGCCTTTTTTGTTTGAGTGCGTTTTGATTTTTGGGCGCTTTAAAACAGCGTCTTTTTATATTCTTCCTCGAGGCGCATATGGTTGGACCAGAATTGCCGCCCGGGCAAACCGTCCAGATTGTCTGCCATGATATCGACATGGGCGTGCCAGCCGGCACAAACACCCAGCAACAGATCCTTGTCAAACAGCTTGGAATGCGTGAGTGTCAGCTTCACTTTGTCTCCGACTTCTTCAAGTACAAACTTGACCTCGGAACTCTCATCTGAACCCTCAGCCCAGGTCATGTGAAGCATGCGTGGCGGCTCAACGGCAATAACGTGCCCCTTCATCACCATACCGGGATAACATTCCTCCGCATACTTTTCTGGCACAGGTTCAGCGTCCTCGGAAATCTGGTCATGATCAAAAATATACTCATATTCACCACCAGGCTTCAGGTCCATATCACCGGCGGCGATCCATTTTTGCCGTTTTTCCCCCTCTGTAAGATAGGCCCACACGCGCTCAATTGGTCCGGGTAACATCCGCTCAAGCACCATGGTGCCTGGGGCTGTCAGCTCTACTGTGGCTTCATTCGTCATTGGCATGATCCCATCCCTCCTTCTTTTGTTGTTGGTTGTCATTCATCTCGTCCTCGGCCTTCAGCAGGTCATCAAGGATATCCAGGCGGCTGGTCCAGAAGCGCTCATACGCTCTGATCCAATCACCCGCGGCCTTCAGGGCTTCTGGTGTCAGCCGGCAATGGTGCACACGGCCTACAACTTCGCGCTCAATAAGCCCTGCGGCTTCCAGCTTCTTCACATGCTTTGACGCTGCAGCGAGCGACATGGCGTAAGGCTCCGCTAAATCGCTGATCGTACTGGGCCCAGTTTGCAGGGCGGAGAGCATGCCGCGCCGTGTCGGGTCTGACAGGGCGTGGAAAACAGTGTCTAACTGATCTGACGTATATTCAACCATATGGTTAAATATAAGAATAATTTTCTAATTGTCAACCAAAGGGTTGAATATTTGACCTATCGCCCCCGCGCTCCATTTTTTCGTGCGTACAAAACTAAAAAGCGGGCAGCCACGTAAGAAGCCCCAACAACGGGAGAGAAACCGATGAACCATCACCCCCTTAAGGGCCCATCTGGCCTGAGCATTGCGCGCGAAGCGCTGGTTGGCATCGATCTGCTTGGCCTGCCACGCGCGCTGTTTGACGCAAGCCGCACCCAAGCCGTGGCAGGTCAAAAGAAGGCTACTGTGATGGTCTTGCCGGGCTTTGGGGCCAATGACGCGTCTACTGCACCGCTTCGGTATTTTCTCTCCAAACAGGGTTACCGGGCTGAGGGTTGGGGTCTTGGCATCAACACCGGTGGCCGCGGCCTTGCCAAGGATCTCAGCGAACTCTCAGACCGCTGGGAAGTAGACCGGGACCGCCCCAACTCTGGTGAAGTAGAAGTACCAGCACTCTGTGACCAGATGACGGACCGGGTGCTCGCACGCTCTAAAGAAGTGGGTGCCCCAATCGCGCTGGTAGGCTGGAGTCTCGGGGGGTATATCGCCCGGGAAGTAGCCCGCGATCTGCCGGATCATGTGTCTACTGTGATAACGCTCGGTTCGCCGATCTCCGGTGGGCCAAAATACACCACTGTTGCACCGCTGTTCCGCGCCCGTGGTCTTGATGTAGACTGGATTGAGGAAGAGATTGAGAAGCGAAAAGCGCGCCCAATCACACAGCCTGTCTCGGTAATCTACAGCAAACGTGACGGTGTTGTGGGTTGGCAGGCTTCCCTTGATCACACCAGCCCGCGCGCCATGCATCATGAAGTGAATTGCTCGCACATGGGCCTTGGCCTTAATGCAAAAGTCTGGAACATCGTTCTTAAGGCACTCGACGAGCACGCATGACGCGCAATCTGGTCCTTATCCTCGGCGACCAACTCAGCCATCATGTCAGCAGCCTGCAGGGATTTGACCCGGCGCAGGACGTGATTTTGATGGCAGAGGTCGCGGAAGAGACCAGCTATGTGGGCCACCACAAAAAGAAAATCGCCTTCATTTTTTCTGCGATGCGGCACTTCGCTGAGGCACTCAGGGAACAGGGCTATTCCGTAGAGTACACCCGCCTCAATGATGCTGCCAACAGCGGCTCGTTTGTCGGAGAGCTTAACCGGACGATTGCAGATCATACACCCGCCAAAGTGGTCGTAACCCACCCCGGCGAATGGCGCGTGAAGGAAGCGCTCAGCAATTGGGCGGCGCAGTCCGACACTGAGCTGGAGATGCGTGACGATGACCGGTTTGTTGCCACGCTAGAAGAGTTCAACAATTGGGCTGAGGGGCGCAAAAGCCTGCGCATGGAGTTTTTCTACCGCGACATGCGACGCAAGACCGGTCTGTTGATGGCAGGGGACCAACCCGAAGGCGGCAAGTGGAACTTTGACACAGAAAACCGCAAGCCCGCCGAAGGCAACATGTTCATGCCAGCCCCCAAACAATTCCCTGCCGACACGATCACCGGGGGTGTTCTCACGCTGGTTGGCGAAACATTTGCCGATAATTTCGGCGACCTTGAGCCTTTTTGGTTCGCGGCTACACACAAGCAGGCCGAAGAAGCGCTTGAACATTTTGTGACCACTGCACTTACTGATTTTGGCACGTATCAGGACGCAATGCTCGTCGGCGAGCGCTTCCTCTATCACTCGGTGATATCGCTATATATCAATGTCGGGCTTTTGGACCCCTTACATGTTTGCAAGCGTGTTGAGGCCGAATACCACTCGGGCGGCATACCGCTAAACTCAGCTGAAGGCTTCATAAGGCAAATTATCGGTTGGCGCGAATATGTCCGCGGCATCTATTGGCGGGAGATGCCGGGCTACGGCGCCAAAAACTTCTTCGATGCCTCACGCACCCTGCCCGACTTCTACTGGACCGGCGACACAGACCTGCTGTGCCTGAAAGAGGCGATCACGCAAACCAAAGAAGAAGCCTATGCTCACCATATCCAGCGCCTGATGGTAACGGGCAACTTTGCGCTTCTAATTGGGGTCGACCCTCATGAGTTGCACGAATGGTATCTGGCGGTATATACCGATGCCTTTGAGTGGGTGGAGATGCCTAACACCATCGGCATGAGCCAGTTTGCCGACGGCGGACTTCTCGGGTCAAAGCCCTACATCTCGGGCGGCAATTATATTAATAAAATGTCCAATTATTGTGCCAGCTGCCGCTATGACGTGAAACAGAAAACAGGGCCAGACGCCTGCCCGTTCAACAGTCTTTATTGGCATTTCCTGGAGCGACACAAACACCAGATTGGCAACAATGGCCGCTTGATGAACGTATATCGGACCTGGGGTCGTATGGCGGATGATAAGCGCGAAGAGTATCTTGCAACCGCAGACGCCTTCCTTACAAAACTTGATCAGGCCTGACTTTTGTTGGGCGCTCTGCGGCAGCGCTCCGAGCAGTATTTTACATTATCCCAGTCGCGCGCCCATTTTTTGCGCCAGGTGAATGGCAAACCGCATGCGGCGCATATTTTCTGTGGCAAATCCGCCTTTTTACGCATCTTCGCCATCAATCAAACAAGCTCATCTGGTTGTCGGTCTTCTTCGGCTTGCGGCGTTTGTTTGTGCTCATATGCTGGCGAATACCACTTTTGCGGCTGCCGTGCTTGGCAACAACCGCACGCGCCACATCCTTGTGGCCAACTGATCGCCGCACCGCAAAAATCTTCTCTTTCGCCGCCCGCGCGGCCTGCTCGTGATCGAGAACCGGGCGCGGGTAGCCAGCACATTCAGTGTCAAACTGGCCCCATGTCCAGGGTTCGTGAATATAGTCCGTGGGCACTGTCGCGAGTTCCGGCACCCAGCGGCGAATGAAATGCCCCTCCGGGTCCTGGGTATAGCCTTGCTTCACCGGGTTATAAACGCGTACGGCGTTAATCCCGGTAGTGCCCGACTGCATCTGAACCTGCGACCAGTGAATGCCTGGTTCATAGTCATTGAACAGGCGCGCCATATGTTCACCCGTACGCCGCCAATCAAGCCAGAGATGGTAGCTCGCGACCGCCATCATCATCGCGCGCATGCGGAAGTTGATCCACCCGGTGGCAATAAGCGAGCGCATGCAGGCATCCAGAAACGGCAGCCCGGTCATGCCGGTGGCCCAGGCATCAAAGAGCGGGTTATCATCCGCCGCGTCCCGCAGGCCATCATAGGCGGGATGCATGCTTTTGAACTCAATCGGCGGTTCGTCCTCCAGCTTTTGCATAAAGTGGCAGCGCCAATGCAAACGCCCGGAAAAAGACGACAGCGCCCGCCGCCAGGTGCCGGCCTCGCGTGCTGGCCAGTCCTTGAGTTCTTTTTGCCGCGCCCAAGTGGCCTGCGCCACTTCGCGCACCGAAAGTGTGCCATGCGCCAGATGCGGTGACAGGCGCGAGCATGCACTCGCGGCACTCACCGGGCTCGACATGGCACGCTGATACGGCTCGCCGCGCTCGTGCAGGAAGCTGTATAGGAGCGACAAGCCCGCTTCACGCCCACCTGGTTGGCGCGCGGAACAATCGTCAGGCACAAGGCCCAGCTCGGCAGGTTCTGGCAGCTCACCGGGGTCAATCCCCTCAATGGGCTCAAGTCCATGCGGCGCTGGTGTAACGGCTTCAGCCATGTGGCGGTCCCAGCGGCGCGCCCAGCCTTCGCGGGATTTGAGCCGCCGGATCACACCGCCCTGCCGGTCCTCGTGCCACGGGATACCATGCTGCGTGCACCAGTCTTTCACTTTCAGGTCCCGCGCATACGTCCAACCGTTGCCGGTTTCCTGATGACTATAAAGTCCCGCCACGCCGCGCTTGCGCCGCAAGCGATCTAGCAGCTCAACCGCGTCGCCCGTGCGCACCACAAGTGGCTGCCCGGCAAGTGTGAGTTGCCCGCGCAGTTCCACCAGCGATTCGCGAACAAACAGGTATTGCCGCTCTGATGTGTCCGGAAGCGCCCAATAATCACGCTCCACCACATAAAGGGGCAGAACCGCTCCACTTGCTACCGCACGTGCCAGCGGACGGTGATCCTCAATCCGAAGATCCCGCTTGAACCAAACGATATGTAGTGGCTGTGTCAGCGCTTTTTTGTTCCCTAGTTCCAGCGGTTTTTTACGGCCCAGCGCGCCCACCAGATTGCCCCCGCGACAGCTTGGCCAAAATTCCCTTATCTGGTGCTTCCAACCGGGCGCGTGCCCTGATATTGTCCCTGCATGACCCACCCAGACCGTTCAGAGTTGCCCACCAGCGCCGGTATCATCCGGCTTTTGTCAGAGCGCACCATCAACCGCATCGCCGCGGGTGAGGTGGTCGAGCGTCCGGCCAGTGCGGTGAAAGAACTTGTTGAAAATGCGATCGACGCGGGCGCAACCGCCATCGATGTGGTGATGCGCGAGGCGGCCGGGCGCTTATTCAAGTCAAAGACGATGGCTGCGGCATGAACCCGGATGAGCTTGAGCTTGCCGTTGAGCGTCATGCTACGTCAAAACTCAGTGACGAAGACCTGGTGAATATCGGTTCGCTTGGTTTTCGGGGCGAGGCGCTGGCGTCCATCGGCGCGGTGTCGCACCTCGCTGTCACCTCCCGCGCATTTGGGGCGGGTGAGGCCTGGATGGTGCGCGTCGATGGTGGCCTGAAGTCGGAGATTATGCCCGCAGCCCTAACCGCTGGCACCGTTATTGAAGTGCGTGACCTTTTTTATGCCACGCCAGCACGGCTGAAGTTCCTGAAGACCAACCGCACCGAATATGGCCAAGCGTCTGATATTATGAAGCGCCTCGCGATGGCGCACCCGGAAGTCGCCTTTACACTCTCGGACGGGGACCGCACCACCTTTCGTGCGCCGCACATGGGCACACTCGCGGGCGACGCCCGACTGGAGCGGCTGGGTGCCATACTCGGGCGCGAATTCCGCGATAACGCACTGGAGATCGACGCAGAGCGCGAAGGGTTGCGCCTTACGGGTTTTGCCGGCCTGCCCACCTACAACCGCGGCAATGCGATGCAGCAGTATCTGTTTGTTAATGGCCGCCCGGTGAAAGACAAATTGCTGACGGGGGCGGTGCGCGGCGCGTATCAGGACTATCTGGCGCGCGACCGGCACCCGGCGCTGGCGCTGTTTCTTGATGTGCCCGCAAGTTTTGTTGATGTGAATGTGCACCCGGCGAAAGCCGAGGTACGCTTCAAGGATGCCGGGCTTGTGCGCGGACTGATTGTCTCGTCGCTCCGGCACGCACTCGCTGCCGCTGGCCACAGGGCATCGACGACTGTCGCGGACGCCGCACTTGGTGCCTTGAAACCACAATCAGGCACACCCGCCATGCCGTGGGCACGGTCAGCAGAGGGCAGACCAACCCTGCCAAGCGGGTTTCAGGATGTGGTCAACCAGATATACGCGCCAGACCAGCCACGCCAAGCGGGTTTTGGTGAAGGTGAGCAAATGGGCTTTGAAACGCGGGGCGAAATGGCCGCCCCAAGCGCGCGCCCTGTTGAAGCCCCTGCCCCCACCCAAGCAGACGCAGACTATCCGCTTGGTACTGCGCGCGGGCAATTGCATGCCACCTATATCGTCAGCCAGACCGCTGATGGCCTCGTAATTGTCGACCAGCACGCAGCGCATGAGCGGCTTGTTTATGAGCGCATGAAAAAGCAGATCGCCGCCACCGGCGTGGCGCGGCAGGCCCTCCTGCTGCCGGAAGTCGTAGAGCTTGAAGAAGCCCCTGCCGAACGCCTGATCAAGCGCGCGGAGGAGCTGGCATCCCTGGGACTGATTGTTGAGCCGTTTGGTGAAGGCGCCATTATGGTGCGCGAAGTGCCCGCTATGCTTGGCAAACTCGACGTGAAGGGCCTTATACGCGATCTTGCCGACGAAATCACCGAACTGGATGAAGCGCTTTCGCTCAAGGAAAAGCTTGAGGATGTGTGCGGCACCATGGCCTGCCACGGTAGTGTGCGCGCAGGACGCCGCCTGACGGTGGAAGAGATGAATGCGCTCCTGCGCGAAATGGAAGAAACCCCCCATTCGGGCCAATGCAACCACGGCCGCCCCACCTATGTAGAACTCAAGCTCGCGGACATCGAAAAGCTGTTTGGGCGGCGGTAAAGCAGGCAACCGCTACGCCTTATTCAGGGGATGAATAAAAGCATAGCTTGTTATGGTCCAGGTCCCTGACATAACCGGAGTAGCGCGGGCCTTTTGGGCTCGGTGCGCCCTCATCCATTCCACCCAATTCCAGTGCCAGACTATAAAGCCTGTCCACGTCTTCGGCTGAGCCCGCATCCAGCCCAATCATAGTGCCGTTACCCTTGGTGGCAGCTTCTCCGTCGAAAGGGGTCGCGATCGCAAAAGCACCCTCGCCAACCTGCCAATAAACCATACGCTCAGTGGCTCCGATTTGCGCGACGTCGGTGCCTGCAAACAGGGTCTCATAAAATTTAGTGGCGGCTTCCAGGTCGTTTGTGCCCAGAACGATGTAATTCATTTTCATTGTAGTATCCCACTCGCTGTATTTGTTGCGAGCGGTCATAGCATCACCAACTGACAGAAACTGTCAGGAGTGAGCGCGAATGAGACAGTTTTTAGATGATAAAAAGGATTGCCAAAACCGCATTCGCGAGCATCAGCGCAAAATCGATCACAAAAATGCGCAGCATCACGCCTTTGAAAACGTTCCAAAGCCCACCACCTTTGCGGTTTTGAAGGGCCATGGGCACATTGCCCCAAAACTGGCTGCCGTGCGCCAGCGAATTGAAAGCAAGCAAAAGCACCCACTGCATTGGGCTCTCGAACCCGCCAACGTTAAACACCAGACCAACATTCAACAGCGATATCGCCAGGTTAAAGCCACCCAGGAATTTTCCGGATTCTTCGATGGCCGCATAGGCTGTGTTGTCGCGGTGGTCCCGGTTCGGCACTAGTACTTTGGCGAATATCTTTCGCCGCAGGTAAAAGGCTTCGAACGCCATACCAAACCAGATTGCGTTTGCGACCAATATGACTTCCAACATCGTCGAGCTTCCTTTCAAATCCCATCGCCAAATGGCATTGGCCACTTGCTATTCTTCCACAAAAGGAAGATCATTAGTTCAAGATTGAATTAAATAGTTCAAGGTTGAACTAATGTCAAAACCCTTACGCGTTTTTCACCAATTGCATATGGCGCACGGCGCTCTTTTTCGGGCCGCTGACCGGCACATGCGTGCCAGTGAAGGCATCACAACCGCCCATCAGGTGATCCTGTTTACTTTGACTATTGAGGATGGCCTGAGGGCGTCAGACGTCGCGAAACGCGCCGGCCACAGCAAGTCCAGGCTGACCAATTTGGTGGACACGCTTGAAGCCAAGAAGTTACTGAAACGGCGCACCTCCGAAGGTGATGGCAGGGTGCACACCCTTCATATCACCCAGGCCGGCCGCGACCTGATCAAGCGTCACACAGCGCGCACCAAAGAACTCAACGAGGAAATGCTCGCACCCTTCGACGCGACGGAGCGGGACGTAATTGCCACGTTTCTGAAGCACGTTCGAAATTTGGGCGAGAATAGCTGACTAGTTTTTTGGTGTGTCGAGCGTCACGCTCGCGACTTCGATGCTGCCTTCAAGCGTTGCGGTGCGAATATCTCCAATACCCTCAACATTGATGGTATTGATCTGCTCCGGCCACAGGTCCCGGAGTGCGTCATGCCGGAACGTCAGCTCTTCAATGCCGTCCTGCATGGGTGTTTCCTGATACACCCAGAAAAACCGGCGCTCTATTTCAAAGCCAACGGGCGCAAGTGGCAGAGGGCTAACGCCGTCCGCCGAGAGGGCAAAACGCTCGCTCACATAGTCGGCGAACTGCTGCTGTGTTTCCTTGGAGCCAATGATATCGGCCTTCCTGCCAAATATATGGCGCACCGCATGCTCTGCGTCATGCAGGTAAAAGCGGTGCATCACCTCTATATTACCGGTGCGCGGGTTAAACAGGACCTTGGTGATCGCTGCCTTTTGCTGGTGCGCCGTCGCGGAGGGGGTCAAAGCCCCCACAAGGAGTGCTGTCACCAATAGCCAAACTCTGAACAAGGCTCCTGGCATCAGTTATCGTCATCCCCGGGTGTTTTCAGCTTGACCTTAGAGTCCTGCATGATGTCACGGCGCACAAGGCCGCTTGATGAAGGGTCTTTGAAGGCCTCAACCCGGCTTGGGATAATGCGGCGCGGATAATGGTTGTTTTCCACGTCCACATCCGCCGTTTCCCAATATGGATCGACAACAATCTGGGTGACTTCTTTGTCTGTCACAATCAGCTTTTTGACCGCATCTGGCGTGCGGCGCCAGATTTCAGCCGGGATGTGCAGGTCTTCTGTGGTGCCATCCGCAAACGTCATCTGCAGGATGATTGGCATCACAAGGCCACCTTTGTTCGAGAAGTCGAGAACATAATAATTCTTGTCTTCTTCAACAGCGCGCGTGAGCACGTCCCGCTCCCAGTCTTCAAGTTTAGCCATGAAGCTGCGGTACTTGTTGCGCTCCTTGTTGGTGACAGTGAATCGGTCGTTTTCGTCGTAGAAGTCTGTCACATCGGGGTTCAGTTCAACCCACAGGCGCTTGCCCTCTGCTTTGTTGCGCTCCACGAACAGAGATACTGGCTTGTCTTCCTCTGCCTCACGCAAGCGGGCGTAATCAATGTCCGGATCTTCGGTATCAAGCCGCAGCTTATAGACGCGGTCGAGCGAGATATCCACATGGTCTGTACTGTAGAACCAGCCACGCCAGAACCAGTCAAGGTCGACGCCGGAGGCTTCCTCCATAGTGCGGAAAAAGTCAGACGGTGTTGGCCGCTTGAAGCGCCAGCGGTTTGCATATTCCTTAAACGCAAAGTCAAACAGCTCGCGGCCAAGGATGGTTTCGCGCAGGATATTGAGCGCGGCCGCAGGCTTGGTGTAAGCGTTTGGCCCAATGCGCCAGATGCTGTCTGACTGGGTCATGATCGGCACTTGACGCTGGGACTTCATATAACCGGTGATGTCACGTGGCTCAACGCCCCACGGGATGGTTGGGTCCCACTCGCGGCCGGCAACACCGTCCAGATAGCTGTTGAGGCCTTCATCCATCCAGGTCCACTGGCGCTCATCAGAGTTGACAATCATCGGGAAATAATTGTGGCCAACTTCGTGGATTACCACGCCGATCAGATAGCGTTTTTCTGCCTGGCTGTATGTGCGGCTGCCATCGTCATTCAGTGTGGTGCGCGGGCCGTTGAAGGTGATCATTGGATATTCCATGCCGCCCACAGGGCCGTTCACAGACTGGGAAACGGGGTACGGATAATCGAACGAGAAACGGCCATAGACTTCCATGGTGTGCACGACAGCTTCGGTTGAATATTTCTTCCAGAGGTCACCGCCCTCTTTTGGGTAGAAGGACATGGCCATAACAAAAGGCTGCACATCGCCGCCCTGATTGTAGCCCTTGGCGTCCCACATGAATTTGCGTGACGTTGCCCAGGCAAAGTCCCGCACATTTTCTGCGGCAAAACGCCAGGTTTTAATCTCGTCTGTGCCTTCGCGCTCATTCTCAAGCGCTTCTTCGGCGGTTACGATGAACACCGGACGCTCAGCCGTGCGAGCCTCATCCAGGCGGTTGCGCTGCTCGCGCGTCAGCACCTGGTTCGGGTTTTGAAGCACACCTGTGGAGCTGACGATATGATCAGCAGGCACGGTCATCTCAACCTCATAGTTACCGAACTCGAGTGTGAACTCACCGCGGCCCAGGAACTCTTTGTTGGTCCAGGCTTCATAGTCGGTGTAGGCGTGCAGGCGCGGGAACCACTGCGCCAGCAGGAAAATATCGTTGCCGCCCTCGCGCGCGTCATCCGGAAAATGCTCGTAGCCGCCGCGCGCAGAAACAGTGTTTTCGTCAACCATGTTGAACGCAAAATCGAGGCTGAATTCGGTGCTGTCACCGGGCGCGAGCGGGGAGGCCAGATCAATGCGCATGTTGGTGCCGACAATGACAAAGTTCAGCGGCCTGCCGCGACCGTCAACAACATTGCGGATCTCATAGCCAAGCTCATGGTCGTCCATGAATTGCTGGCGGCGCAGCTCTGAAAAGCTGAGTTTCGCGGGCGTATTGCCATTTGCCGCGCGTGTTGCCGGACCGCGGCGGCCAATGCCGGCAAACGCGGTGGTTTTCTCGGCCATCGAATCGCGCTTGAACTTGTTCTGGTCCAGCTGCAACCAAAGATACTTGAGCGTATCCGGGGAGTTATTTTGATAGCTAACTGTTTCAGACGCCGTGATGCTGCGCTTCGCTTCATTCAGCGCCACTTTGATTTTATAGTCGACTTTTTGCTGCCAATATTCGTGGCCGGGTTCACCCGCTGCATTCCGGTAGACGTTGGCTGTTGGCAGCACTTCATCCAGTTGCCGGAATTTGTCGTCGAATTTTGCTTTGGTTTGCTTGACGGCGTCTGCAGTGGCAGCGCCTGACGCCAATGCAATCAGCGTCGAAAAGACAATCAAGCCCTTTTTCATACTCAGTCCCTTTAGTTTATCATGCCCCCGCGCTTAGCCGCGCGGCCTGCTTCTCTTTGCCCACCGGTGCGCATGGCACATGCGGGTTGCACCCGTCTTTATCAAAGCGATAAATAGCCCCTGGTGCAAGTCGAAGTGTGCGCAATTCTTTGTGATACGTCAGATAAGCTGACCTAGGCCAAGGTCAAGCGTTACACCCGGCGCTTTCCATCGACCCAAACGGCGGAAACCTGTTGGTTCTCGTCTAGCAGCACCATGTCGGCGCGCTTGCCGGGTGCGATGGTGCCAAAGTCGGCATCAAGCCCCATGAAGCGTGCCGGGGTCAGGCTGGCCATCGTGACCGCATCATTAAGCCCAAAGCCGAGTGTTTCAGCTGTGTATCGCACCGCAGACGCCATATCGAGGTCAGAACCGGCAAGCACACCGTTTGTTGTTGCGCAGCGTCCACTCTCAGCAACGATGGTTTCGCCGTAAAGCTCGAACGACTTGTCCTCCGCCCCAACCGTCGGCATAGCATCTGTCACCAGCATTGTGCGCTCTGGACCAAGTGTTTTGATGGCATGCTTCAGACTGGCCGGATGCACGTGATGGCCATCGGCGATCACACCCGCAAAAGTGCTCGGGCTGTCAAACGCGGCACCCACCACACCCGGTGCCCGGCTTTCAAAACCGGTCATGGCGTTAAAGAGATGGGTGAAGCCTGACACGCCCAATTTGATTGCGAGCTTCATTTGCTCATAGGAGGCAGCAGTATGACCTGCCGACAAGATGACGCCTGCGTTAAGTAACGCCTGCACAACTTCCGCATCAGCAAGTTCTGGGGCGAGCGTTAAAAGTGTCTTGCCATTTTTGAGCGACGACAGCAGCGGCACGTGTGAAATCAGTATTTTTTGTAACTTTTCTGCATCGTGCACACCTTTTTTTGCCGTATTCAGGAACGGACCTTCAAGATGAATACCCATAATGCCGGGCATATTGGCTTCAATCGCGGAATCCACTGCTTGTATGGCAGCTTCGACTTTCTCAAGATCATCACTAATCAGGGTTGGCAGCATCCGGGTTGTGCCAAATTTTCGATGCGCATCCGAAATGACTTTGATGGTTTCAATGGACGGGTTTGCATTGAAAAGAGCACCCCCACCGCCGTTAACTTGAAGGTCAAAAAAGCCGGAGACGAGCGTGCCGGGATGCATTGATTTCCCTGGGGAATTGGCCTGAATGTCCGCTATCAGACCGTCTTGAGCCTGAAGGGTGACATTAGTGAGAATGTCGCCCGAGACAAGCGCGCGTTCAACGTCGATTGACACGTCAGCCACCGCCTAATCCACCACAACGCCAGCGTTTAACAAATGCTTGGGATCAAACGTGTTTTTGAGCTGCTGCATCACCGCAATTTCTGCGGCGCTTCGAGACTGGGTAAGCCATTCCTTCTTTTCAAACCCAATACCATGCTCGGCAGATACAGACCCTTCATAGTTGGCAAGCGGCTCGTAGATCGCCCGGTCCGAGCGTTCGCGCGCTTCGGCGTTATCTGTATGGGCTTGCACAAAGAAATGCAGATTGCCGTCCCCGATGTGGCCAAGTGTATAAATTTTTGCTGTCGGCAACAGTGTTGCCAGCAGGGCCTCCACATCCGCCACATAAGCCTCCATTGAAGTAATGGGCAAACTGACGTCATAAAGGAAAACAGGTTTCACCGAGACAATGGCTTCAAAGTCATCCCGAATGGCCCAAAGCGCACTGCGCTCCGCCTCTGACTTGGGGATCACTGCATCTTCAATGATGCCTTTTTCAAAGGCTTGTTCGACCACTTCCATAAAGCGCTCATCATCGCGCGCTGGATCACTGCCATCGCACTCGAACAAGATATAGTGGCTATGATCGCGGCCCATGGGTGCTTTGTGCCAACCCTCTTCTGTGACACCCGCAAAATAGTTGCCCCACATGGCTTCAAACGCCGATAGGCTCGCACCAACGGTTGATTTGAGGTGATTCAGAAGCGCCGGTATTGCACCAAAATTGGGGAGCGCCGCCAGTGCGGTATTGCGGGTTGTTGCCTGTGGTTGAAGCCTGAGCACGACACGAGTGACAATACCAAGAGCACCTTCCGTGCCTATGAACAGTTGCTTCAGGTCAAAACCCGCATTGTTTTTGAGCATCTTGTTCATTGATGACAGCACCGTGCCGTCCGGCAGAACCGCCTCAAGGCCGAGGACCAGCGCGCGTGCCATGCCATACCTGATCACATTAATGCCACCAGCGTTCGTCGCTACATTACCACCAATGGTGCAGGACCCTCGCGCACCCAAATCAAGCGGCAGGAACATGCCTTGGTCCGCCACATCATTTTGTACGGTCTCCAGGACAGCGCCAGCCTGAACCGTGAGCGTATGGGCAACCGTGTCAATATCCTCAATCTGGTTCATGCGTTCCATCGAAATCACGATGTCGCCACCATCAGACTGGGACCCTTGCACACATCCTGTTAACCCGCCGTGCGTGACGACTTTTTGGCCACGTTCATAACAAAGCTTAAGCACGGCTGAAACTTCCGCCGTGCTGCCCGGGCGCACAATCGCTTTGGCCTGCATTGGTGAGGCATCCCAATAGCTGGTTGCGCGTGCCGCAACATCTTTGCCTGTTAGAACTGCGGCCTCACCGAGTTCTTCCATTAGCAAGGAAACAAGATCATCCATTGTCACGCCTCCCATCGGTTGCCTGCAACGCCGTTAGCACCTGCCGCAAATTACCGGACTTTTCCGCCAACATATCTGCAGCCACCGCCTGACTGTGCCCCATGCTGATCAGCACTGCTTCTTTGATGTTATTGTTGGCTGTCGTAAGCGCTTTCCGCGCAACATTAACGCTGCATCCGGCAATATCACTAACGATGCGCACCGCACGTTCCGCCAACTTGTTATTGGAAACAACCATATCGACCATATAGCCACCATACACCCGCCCGAGCTGCACCATGATGCCGGTGGAAATCATATTCAGGATCACTTTTTGTGCTGTGCCGGCTTTCATGCGGGTGGAGCCGGCTACCAGCTCACTACCGGTTTCCGCCAATATGGCATGATCCGCATCTTTAATGATCGGGGTGGCTGCGTTCATGGCAATGCCAATGGTGAGCGCACCGCAACGCTTGGCTTCCCGAAGCGCACTTAGTGTAGACGGCGTGCGCCCGCTTGCCGCCACCGCTATCACCACATCGTTGGCACCAACATTGTGCTGGTGCATTTCCTGTGCGGCGGCGTCCACCGAATCTTCAGCCCCTTCAACGCTGGTCACCAGCGCGTCAAGCCCGCCAGCCATACAGAAAACTGTCCGTTCTGGGGGCCAATTGAATGTCGGGGTCAGCTCTGCACCGTCCTGCACTGCAAGCCTGCCCGATGTGCCCGCGCCAACATAAACAAGCCTGCCTTTGTCACCCAACCGCTTGGCTGCGGCCTCAACCGCCGCCGCGATGTCGCCGAGCGAAGGCCGAATAGCCGCGAGCGCCGCCATCTGGCCTTCGTGCATCGCCTCAATCGCATCTGCGGCGCTCCAGTTATCCAGCTCCGCGTATCTGTCGCTAACAGCTTCGGTCATGGTTCAATTGCTTCCCCTCAATGGTTATTCAAGATTATCCACATTCTGGCAGCTACCGCAAAGGCTTGCGCGCACCAGCCCCAAGATTATTCCTCAATCCGGCTCTGGAATTTCTTCGCAGCCTGTGGAACAGTTGCTTTTGGGGAATGGGGAGAGCGTCTTTGCGCACATTTCAAGTTTCGAGGAAACTTTCGTGAGCGGCGGTTTTACGACCATCGATTGGATAATCGTTGGCAGTTACTTTGCGCTGCTGGCGACGCTAGGTTGGTTTTTGAATCGTCAAACGGCAGAAAATGCGCGTGATTATTTTCTGGGGGGCAACCAGATGTCCTTCTGGGTGGTTGCGGTTTCCGTGCTTGCCACCAGTCAGTCCGCCGCAACTTTCCTGGGTGGCCCGGATCAGGGTTACCGGGGTGACTACACCTATGTTGCCACCAACATTGGTGCCATTTTAGCTGCCTTGTTCGTCGCTAAGTTTTTAGTGCCGCGCTTTTATGCCATGCGGGCATCTACCGTTTATGAACTCTTGAACGAACGCTACGGCGTTGTTGCCATGAAGTCGGCTGGCGGCATGTATCTGGCGGGCCGACTGCTTGCCAGTGGCTCCCGGCTTTATATGGCAGCCATCGCAGTTGCCATGATCCTATATGGCAATATTCAAGCTGATAGTATTATCAGCGCGGCATTCGTTATGATGATGATTGGTTTTCTTGTCACCTTCATGGGCGGCATCAGGTCAGTGCTATGGAGCGATCTGGCGCAGTTTGCCATCTATGTATTAGCCGCCGTCATGGTACTTTATTTCCTTTGGACTGCAATCCCGGCAACTGCACCACAAATTCTGGACGGCCTACAGAACGCGCCAGGCGGGCAAAACAAAATGCAGTTTTTCAACTTCGATCTCGACCTCTCTGCACCCTTTGCCATGATTTCAATCGTGACCGGCCTTGTTCTTTTGAACATTGGCAATTTTGGCCTCGATCAGGACACCAGCCAGCGCCTTCTTACCTGCAAGACTGCAAACGAGGGTACACGCGCGCTTTATCTCTCTGTCATAGTTGCTATCCCTGTTGTCTGGCTTTTTGTGTCAATCGGCCAACTATTGCATGTGTTTTATGACCGACCTGAATTGATGGGAGCGGGAATAGGCGCAAGTGTGACGGGCGAGTTCAGCGGTGAGCGTATCACCATTTTCATGCATTATATCCTGAATGAAATGCCCGCAGGACTGCGTGGTCTGGTCACAGTGGGAGTGATTGCTGCTGCCGTTTCAACTATCAACTCCGGCTTGAATTCCATGTCATCAGTGATTGTTCAGGATTTTTACAGGCCGTGGAAAGAAGCCAGAACAAACGCCCCTGAAACTCATTTTGTGAAAGCTGGTCAGATCAGTATGGGGCTCGTGGGTCTGGCGCTGTTCGCCACCGCCGTGCTGTGCTTTTTTTGGCAGCGATATACGGATATGGCGCTTTTGGATTTTGCCCTATCGGTGATGGTGTTTGCCTATTCAGGCTTGCTCGGCGTTTACTTCACTGTCGTGTTCACAAATCGCGGGTCCACAGCAAGCGTGATCGCCGCGCTTGCAATTGGCTTCTTTGTTACGTTGGCGCAGCAAAGTTATATTGTCGACAGTTTAGGCCTACCTGAAAGCTGGAATTCCCTCGCTTTTTCCTGGCAGCTCTGTATTGGCACACTCATCGCCTTTGTGGTTTGTGCAGCGGCACCCGGCACCAAGGAGGACAGTGCATGAGCGATACACTGTTGATGGGGGTGGACGCAGGCGGGTCGACCTGCCGTGTAAGGATTGAAACGGTTGATGGTCGCATCGTAGGTGACGGTAAATCGGGGCCGGCGACGCTCAGGCTCGGCGGCACAGCTGCTGCGGATAGCATTGCCAATGCCACCAAGCGGGCTATTGCAGATGGCGGACTTCCGGCAAACACAATATCCATTTTGAAGGTCTGCATTGGCATAGCCAGCAGCGAGCGCCCCGGGTCTATTGATGAACTGAAAGCCGCACTTGTGTTGCATGGAATGCAAGATGTGATTGCGGTGTCAGATGGTCATATCGCCTGTGTCGGCGCTCATAAAGGTGAGGACGGTGGAATTATCATTATTGGCACCGGTTCCATTGGGTATGGTCTTGTTGGCGGTGAAGTGCGACGCGTTGGCGGCCACGGCTTTCCCGCGTCAGACGAAGGCAGCGGGGCCTTCATTGGTTTGCACGCTTCGCGGTTGGCGCTCGCCGCCGCAGACGGCCTTATCCCATCCAGCGACTTCACCGACAGAATATACTCAGCAATGGGAGGGTCTGTTGCTGACGTCGCACACTGGCTCGCGCGAGCGCACGCAACAGACTATGCAGCACTGGCCCCCATAGCAGTGCACAGCGGCTGCCCGCAAGCAGAGCAATTGCTGACACTGGCCGGCAGCCATATTGGACAGTTCGTAATGGGGTTGGTCAAAAAAGGGGTGGACAAGATTGCTTTGATCGGCGGATTGGCACCCATTATCGAGGTGCATCTTCCAACGGACGCCAAAAGCCATATCGTGGACGCGCAAGCCGGACCAATTGACGGCGCCCTCTTAATGCTACGTTAGCGTTCTAAACTAGTTCACCGGCACCAGCCGCATCAGCATGCCATCATCCACCGCGAAATAAAGGTATCCGTCTGGACCAGGCTCAACAAAGCGCACGCGCCAGCCCTTCTCATCCAACAGGCGTTCCTCGTGCAGGATACGCCCCCCTTCAACAACCAACCGGTTGATATGAGTGAGAGCGAGCGCCCCCCGAACATATTGCCACGCCAGTTTGGAAAGGCATCTCCCTCGTAGAAGGATGCACCACTTGGTGCAATCGATGGCACCCAATAATAGTGTGGCTGCTCCAACCCTTCTTTATGGGTAATACCTTCACCAACAGGGCCACCACCATATTCTTCGCCGTAAGTTATCACAGGCCAGCCGTAGTTTGCGCCGGCTCGGGCGACGTTCACCTCATCACCCCCTTGCGGCCCATGCTCGTTCAGCCAGGGTTCGCCGGTTTCAGGATGGATCGCCATGCCTTGCGGATTTCGCACACCGAGCGACCATATTTCGGGCATGGCGTCAGACTGGCCTACAAACGGATTATCAGCCGGTATGTTCCCGTCATCCATCACACGCAGGACTTTGCCCGCGTGAGAACCCACATCTTGTGAATGATCGGAATAGTCGTAGCCATCGCCCGTGGTTATATAAAGATGGTTGCCTGAAAACCCGAGCCGCCCGCCAAAATGCCATTTGCCTGCGATGCGTGTACGGCTCTCAAAAATGGTTTCCATTTCACTCACGGCATTGCTGTTTATGCGAATACGCGAGACCGCAAGACCATTGGCGTCCGCCGTGCCGACCCCGTATGCAATGTAGATCCAGCCGTTTTGCGCATAATCAGGGTGGAGGCGGATATCAAAGAGGCCAGAACTGATCGCATCATCCTTGAGCATGTCCGGCAGACCTGTGATTTCGGTTCGGTCTCCCGTGTCAACATTAACGCGCCACAGGCGACCCGGCTCACGTTCTCCAATAAGCAATTCTTCGCCGGACAGAAAAGCGGCACCCCAGGGAACATGGAAACCTTCGGCAATTGTTTCCACCCTGAAGGACGCCGCTTCGGATACAATAACTTCATCTGTCGAGTTTTCATCGCGCACCTGAGCCACGCTTGCACTGGCAAGCGTCAGACATAGTAAAAGCACAGATACGATACGGTATGGCATCCGCATGATTTCCCCCAATGTCTGAAATATGAAAAGGCAGCCTAGTGTTACTTTATCACATTTTCAAGACTGATGAGACTGGCTTTACTTTTTGCCAGACCATCCTAAATGATAATATAGTCAATACGGGAAGCGCCTTAAGGCGCCGAGAGTGGGAAGAGCAAACATGGCCAACCGGCAGGACTATTTTGATGTAATCATTGTTGGAGCCGGAATTTCTGGCATTGGCGCAGCATGCCATCTGCAGAAGAAAGCCAAGAACCGAAGCTATACTATCCTCGAAGCGCGAGAAAACATCGGTGGCACTTGGGATTTGTTCCGTTATCCTGGCATACGTTCTGATTCAGATATGTACACCCTTGGGTATTCCTTCAAACCCTGGAAAGAAGGCGAAGCAATCGCGGACGGTGATAGCATCCTTAAGTATCTGGGTGAAACTGTTGAAGAACATAACCTAAAAGACAATATCCAGTTCCAGCAACGGGTTCAGAAAGCCTCTTGGTCCACTGAAAACGCTGAATGGACGTTGACCATTTCAGATGGAGCCAGCGGCAGCACACGTACGCTTCGCTGCAACTATCTATTTATGTGCAGCGGCTACTATAACTATGAGCAAGGCTATTTGCCTGAGTTCGAAGGTTACAAAGACTTTGAAGGCACAATTGCTCATCCTCAGCATTGGCCGACTGATCTGGATTATTCTGGCAAAAAAGTGGTGGTAATTGGCAGTGGCGCAACCGCCGTCACAGTGGTGCCTGCAATGGCCGAAACGGCGGAGCATGTTAACATGTTGCAGCGCTCCCCCACTTATATTGCCTCCCGGCCCCAACAAGATGCCCTCGCAAACGGGCTCAGGAAGTTTCTGCCAAATTGGCTCGCATATAAAATTGTGCGCACAAAAAATGTTTTGCTGACCATGCTGTTTTTCAGCCTGTCAAAAAAATATCCAAAGGGTATGAAAAAACGCCTGATTGAGCTTGTTGAAAAAGAATTGGGTCCTGACTTTGACGTAAAAACTCATTTTACGCCGCGTTACAATCCTTGGGACCAGCGCCTGTGTGCTGTCCCGGACGCTGATCTTTTTGAGGCGCTACGTCTGAAGAAGGCATCGGTGGTCACCGATCATATTGACCGGTTCACGCAGGGCGGTATTAAACTCAAGTCCGGTGAAGAATTAAAGGCCGACATTATTGTGCCGGCCACCGGACTCAAGTTGCAGTCGCTTGGCGGCATGGCCGTTGAAGTGGATGGCAAGGGTATCGTCATTGGCGAAACCACAAATTATAAGGGCTTCACTCTCAGCAACGTGCCCAACTTCGCCTGGACCGTGGGCTACACCAACGCCTCCTGGACGCTCAAGGCAGACCTCACATCCAATTATGTGTGTCGATTGCTCAATCATATGGACAAACATGGCTACAGGGTTTGCATGCCGCAACTTGAGGAAGGCACACTTGATACTGCGCCGATTTTAAACCTGACATCAGGCTATATCCAGCGCGCCAAGGACGAAATCCCCAAGCAGGGCCAGGCGCAACCATGGCGGATCCACCACAATTATGTGGCCGACCTGCTGCACTTGAAGTTTGAACGCCTGGACGACGGAGTAATGCAGTTCAGCTAGACATTGCGCTGTACCTTCTTTTAGACTGCGCCAAGTTTGTTAAGAGTATTCAATCCCAACCCTTTAAAAACAAAGGAAGATTGCATGCTCATGCTCGTCCGTCCGCTCGCGGCTGTTGCCACTTTGGCCCTTGTTACAAGTTGTGACCAGGCACCAGCACCCGACGCACCAAAATATAGTGCAGAGATCACCTTCACGGACTTTGGCATCCCACACATTGTCGCAGATGACTATGGTAGCCTGGGCTACGGCGAAGGATATGTCGCAGCGGGTGATCACCTGTGCAACATCAGCCATATTGTTTTGCGCGCGAAAGGTGAACTTGCCCGCACGTTTGGACCCGGCGACGGGAACGCGAACCTGCTTTCAGATTATGCCGTCCATGGGCTGGGCATGCCCGCACGGTATGAAGTTGGATACTCCGGGCAGGCGCAGTTTATTCAGGACATGCTGGAAGGGTATGCCGCTGGTTTCAACAAATACCTCGCCGAATATCAAGCAGGTGACGGGGGCCAACATTGGTGTGACGGCGCCGAATGGGTGCAGCCAATTACAGGCTCAGACATATTTGCCCGCGCGCGGTATATTACTGAGACTCTGCCCAGGCTCGGCGGCGCACTTTATGCGGCCCAACCACCAGCAGAGCAAAGCAGTATGTCTGCTGTTCCGGACGCTGCAATGCATGCATCTGTGGAAGCACTGAATTTTGGTGGTTTTGGTTCCAACGCATGGGCATTTGGCTCGGAAATGACAGAAACTGGCGGCGGCATGCTGCTTGGCAACCCGCACTATCCCTGGTTTGGCTCTAATCGGTTTTGGGAAAAACACCTCACCATCCCGGGCAAAGTGGATATTTACGGCGTTTCCCTTGTCGGCACCCCCGGTGTGCAAATCGGTTTCAACAAAGACATTGGGTGGTCGCATACTGTCTCAAACAGCCAGCGACTGGTCATCTACCAGCTGACCATGAGCGAAACCAATCCGCTCAGTTATTCTTATGAGGGTGAAGAGAAACCGCTCGAAGTTCGCACTTTCACAATCCCGGTGAAACAGGCAGACGGCAGCCTAACAGATATGCCTGCTACGATGTACCATTCGCACCATGGGCCGCTGGTTGCCTTGCCAGGCATGGGCTGGGCAGATGGAAAAGCATACGCGGTGCGCGACGCCAATCGTGACAATGATCTCACGTATGTTCAATGGATGGAAATGGGTCTTGCTGACAGTATGGATAGCTTCAAGGCTGCCCACGAAAAGTCAAATGCACTGCCTTGGGTGAACACCATCGCCACCAGTCGCGACGGCCAGGCCGCTTACATTGACAATTCAACCGTTGGCAATTTGTCTGACGAAGCCATCGCAACATGGCGCGCTGCATATGATGCAATTCCGGCCATTAAACAGGCTTATGACCGCTCGCGTCTGGTTATTCTGGATGGCAGCAAAACGATGAATGAATTTGTCGATGACGGCGCGCCCGTTACTGGCACGGTACCCTATGCAAAAAGACCGCAAATCACTCGCCGTGATTATGTTTTCAATTCAAATGACAGCTATTGGCTCTCGTCCCCGCGTGAACCTATGACAGGCTTTTCTCCGCTATATGGACCCACAGACACCAGTCGCACGCCGCGTACTCGCATGAATATCACACACCTTGAAGATGGAGGTGCCCGGGGTGCTGATGGCAAATGGTCTCTGGCTGAAATCCAGAACAGGGTGCTTTCAAACGAGAGCCTTACCGCAGACATTTTGCTGCCTGACCTGCTTACACTTTGCGAGACCGAGGAGGTGAACGCAGGTGCCTGTGCGGTTCTCGCAGACTATAATGGCGAACTGAACGTCGGCAGCCCTGGCGCGGTTCTGTTCCGCGAATGGGTATTTGCCTATTATGGCCTTGCAACACAATCTGGTTCGCCACTGTTCGCCGTGCCGTTTGACGCCTCGGACCCTGTAGGCACGCCTTCTGGCCTCGGGTCACAAGCGCTTGCCATGCAGGCACTTGAAACAGCCATTGAACTCCTCAATCAAGCGGAAATTCCCCTGGATGCCACGCTCGGTTCAGTCCAGGTGGCTGTGCGCGGTGACACTCGCGTCCCGATGCATGGCGGCTTTAGTCTTGAGGGCGTTGCCAATTTAATAGATCAGCGCCCAAATGACACAATTGGACCTTTCCCAGTGGGTGCCAAATATAAGGCTGGCAGCAATTTGTCAGACAAAGGGTATCTGGTTTCAGGGGGCACCAGTTTTGTTTATACGCTGGCGTACGGCGGGGATGGACCGGTTGCTGAAGCCTTCCTGACGTACGGGCAATCTGGCGAACCAACTGACGAGAACTATATCGACCAGACAAGGCTATTTTCTGCGAAACAGTGGCGCCCGATCTATTTCAAGCGCGCTGACGTGGAAGCAAATGCCAAAGGGACAATCAAAGTTCAGGGGGACTGAGGTTATTTTTGGGCTCAGTCAACTCGCTGGCGCGACCACCTCTGATCGCGCCAGATAAACACCTGCCACCATCAGGGCAAGGCCCACTGCTCGTTTGGCCGACAACGACGATTGTTGGGCGCCCAATAGCGCAAAATGGTCAATCAATGCGGCACAAACAAGCTGCCCCAGCAAAACAAAAAACACGGCGTTGCCCAGGCCAATTTTCGGTGCGACATAAGTAATTGAAGCAATGTAAAAAATGAAAAGCGCACCGGCAGTCAACTGAGCGGGAGATGGAGCAACAATCGTTTTAAGGGGAGGCCATCCTGTTGCAAAAAGCAAGACCACCACTGTAAACGTCGCGACCAAACAAAGGACAAACACTGCCGCAAACGGGTTACCCAGTTTTTGGCCAAGTCCACTATTCAAGGCAGCCATGACGGGTATACCCACACCTGCCGCCAGCATGAGTGCAAACAGGCCCACTTGTGAAATCTGCATCGTGTGTCCTTCTCATATATGTTTGTTTCCAAGCAAACCTCCTCACTGCTTATAGCGGCGAGGAGGCTGCCATCGGTCGCATCTTTCTAAAGGCTGGTGCCTTTGTCCAGTCAACGATTTGGGGAACTCTGGGTTCTGATGTCAGTTACTGATCGACCAGAGATGCCCCAGTTGTCAGTTGATACCTCATCGATAACAACAAATGTGGTAGGTGGGCTTTTGCCCAGTACCTGCTGCAACAAAAGGGTCACCCCGTTAATCAGCTGCGTTTTTTCATCCGCACTCGGGCCAGTGCCGTCCGGCTCACCTTCGCGCGTTACTTTAATATTCACATAAGGCATGCCTTAGGCCTCCAATTCTGTGTACGTGAAAACTTTCGAAATGATCCGCCACCCTTCCGGAGTGGCAATTACAGTCAACAAGTCTTGGTAATCGCGCCCCATCATGCGTATGGAGGCCCCAACAATTGCCATTTGGTCATTGGCAAACTCAATCTTTTCAACTTCGAACTGTCGGGTTTCACCCTGCTCAAACGGAGAAGTCCGTTGATCAACCTCAGCCAGGTATGATTCCAATCTAAGCCCCACATAGCCTTGTTGCGACGCATTGACGTACAAAAGGTCAGGGTGGAAAACGTCTCTGAGAATAAGACTGTCTGCGTAAAACAAACCCTCAACATAGGTCTCAATTAGCTGCATGACGGCATGCTTTTGCTGGGGCTTCATGATCCCAAACCTTCAGCCTGCATCGCTGCAACAACTGATGGGCGTTTACTGATGCGCATGACATAATCATTGAAATTGGGCCACGGCTCGAGGCTGATGCCTTTGAAGTTGCTCCAGTTCACAACAACAAACAGATAAGCATCTGCAACCGTGAATAGGTTGCTCAAAATAAACTGCCTACCATCAGCCAAGACCGACTCCAAATAGTTGAATTTGAGCCCAATAGTCTTTATCGCGGCGTTTTTTTGTTCCTCGGAAGACCCTGCCGCAAACAACGGGCTGAATGACTTGTGCAGTTCACTGGATGTGAAAGTAAGCCATTCCAGAACGCGACTGCGGCTCAATGCATCATGTTCAGCCAACTTGGCAACCGGAATGGTGCTGTCCGCGAGACACGAAAGGACTGCTGCCCCTTCTGTTAGGACGACACCACTTTCAAGCTCCAAAGCCGGGACATATCCTTTTTGATTTATGGATTTAAAGTCTCGTCCCAATTCTGTTTTACCGATTCCGGGATCTACAGCCTCCAGTTCAAAATCCAATTCCATCTCGCGCAAAATGATATGCGTCGCCATGGAACAAGCACCAGGGATATAATAAAGTTTCATGGTTCAACCTTTCTTGGCAGTTCTTGATGCCCAAGACATAGGTGGCAATATGATCCAATAATAATATTGTTATTTCATATTAATGATCTGATTATTAGATCAAAGGATGTGGGATGACTCTGGATCAATTGTTGGCAATGGACGCCATAGTGGCCTGCGGCACTTTTCGCGGTGCGGCGGACAGATTGAACAAAGCCCAGTCAGCGATCAGTCACCAAATCAGGAAGCTTGAGGACGAATTGCAGTTTGAGCTGTTTTCACGCTCCTCATATCGGCCGCAGTTGACACCAAAGGGTGAAGTTTTTTACAGCGAAGCCGTTCGTATTCTGCATCACATGCGAGGTTTGCAAACAACTGTGGGGCGCCTGAAGGCAGAGCAGGAGCCTGTGCTGCGTATCTCTGCGACTGCGACGATGCCAGTCCAGCCTCTCTTTGATGTATTGAAACCCATAAGCGACAAGTATCCTGGCACTGACATTCGCTTAATTTCCGACATGATGGGTGGGCCGATATCCCGGCTGATGGGTGGTGACGCGGACTTAATTATCGCCACGCTTGACGGGGTTCCAGTCGATGAAGTTGAACTGCAGTTGTTTGGCCGTGTTTCAATTATTCCGGTGTGCCACCGGGATTTTCCGCCTGCCCAGTTGGCTGGTGTGCGTTCCGTTTCAGAAATGCAAGCCTATCTGCAGGTGATTGTAGCAGATTCCGTTGGCGGTGACAGCGAGCAAAGTAGAGATATCATGCCCGGTGGGAGACGATGGACGGTGTCCGATTTTCAAACCAAAAAAGCAGCTTTGTTAGCATGCATGGGCTGGGGCGGTATGCCAGAACATTTAGTGAAAGATGAGCTTGCTCAGGGCGACCTGATTGCGATTGATGTGGAAGGGTTCCCGGTCCGGCGCTCAGACGTGTTCGCGATCCGCAAGCGTGGGGCACTAATGGGGCCGGTGCAAGCTGCGCTTTGGAAAGCCCTGTCAGAAGATAACTGAAAAGCCCTTTTCAATTGCCCCAACAAAAAAAGAGGGCCAACTGGCCCTCTTTCTAATTCATTATCCAGATCGCTTAGAACTGGTAGCGTGCTCTAAGGTAGTATGTACCACCGTTGAAGCCGAATGGACCGGCTTCAGGATAAAGCTGACCAAGGCTGCCCGCAAACGGGTTGCGGTCTGAGTGGTTGCTAAGCAAGTTGTCAACACCACCCACAAGCTGGAAGCCTTCAAAGACTTCATAGGCCAGTTCAACATCAAACAACCATTCGGCACCGATGCCGTTTACACCGTTGCCAGTGTCATCCCAACCACCATAGTAGTTCACACGGAACATGGTGTTCCAAGGGCCCTGTGCATGGGTCCAGGTCAGGCTACCTTTGATGTTAGGCAGCAGGTCCTCGAGAGCCGCCACACGGCCGGCACTGATTGGGTTCAGCGTACCAACGTCGGTTACTTCTGTGCGAGTATAGTTCGCCGCAAGGATGAGGTTCGAGTCACCATCACCGAGAGCAAACGGATACCGGCCAACAATATCAATACCCTGTGTTTTGGTGCTGAAGCTGTTGGAGAAGAAGCGGAACTGAGACAGGTCATCAAGGCCAAGGAAGTCCTGACGATTAATGATGCCTTGCGCGTCAAGTCCTGTCAGTGCCGCAGATACGGTTGTGAAGTTCGAGCCACCGCCCGCAAAATTGAGAGCTTCCAGGAAGTTCACATTCGCACCAAGTGCTACACGGTCTTCCACTTTGATGTCGAAGAAATCGACTGTCCAGGATGCTTCACCCCAGTCAAATGCGAAACCAAAGGAAATGTTCCGTGCTTCCTCTGTCGTAAGTCCAGGACGACCATTGCCTTGGCTTTCGATGAAGTCCGCAGCAAGCTGGCCTGCCGCAGACGACAGCGGGAGCGTACCTTGGTCAACCAAAACACCGCCAACGTTCTGTGTTGTCACGTTAGTGATGTTTGCCTGACCTGCAGTAGGCGCGTGGAAGCCAGTTGAGTAGGCGGCACGGATGCTGAGCGAATCATCAGCACGGTACAAGAAGGCAATCTTGTAGTCGAGCGTATCGCCAAACAGGTTGTAGTCCTCATAGCGAAGCGCTGCCTGCAGTGTTAAGTCCTGAGTGATGTCGGTTTCAACATCAATGTACGCAGCGTAGCTGTCCTGTGAGTTCGAAGAACTGTTCGGGAAACCACCAAAACCGTTGGAGCTTGAAGAGAAGCCCTGATCAGAAAGTGGGCCAAGCGCGAATGACGCCGGGTCACCAGCAAACAGATCAAATGTCTCTTCGCGGTACTGGCCACCAAACGCAAAGTTGATGTCAGAAGCAAAGCCGCTTGGAATGGCGTAACAAAGTCTGCACTGATTACAGTTTCGATTTGTTCCTGACCACCAGGTACAAAGTCACGTGGCGTGTTTGGACCAAGTGAAGCGTTCACAGTGTTGCGAATGAAGAAGTCAGTACGGTTGGAACCATGCGTAATGTTCAGGTCATACGACAGGCCTTCACCGACATCGAACTGACCGCGTACACCGCCTGAAATGGCATAGTCACGGTTGTCACCACCAAAGCGTGGCACAAAGCCGCCAGGGATCGTTTCGATGAATGAGAAACAGTTATCGCTCGCAACAACCTGGGCCAGAATGTCGGCGTCTGGAATAAGACCAGCAGTGCCAGTCAGCGGAATACCCGCCGGACAGGCTTCGCCAACACCGACACCATCCAGATCACCTACAAGAACAGAGGCAACACCGTCCGGGTCAGCAAGACCTGTAAGCGGGTCAACGGTTGGGCCACGATACACGCCGCCGCGGTTGGTTGGATTACGATAGAAGAAACCACCGGTCGCGGTCCGCTCTGCGTAACTACCAAAAGCGTAGACTTCAACAGACTCGCTCAGTTCGATCGCTGAATTGACGAAGACCTTGATGTCATCTTCTACATCCGGTGTACCCCAATATTGTGGTACTTCGTCAGTGTAGGAGTTGATTGTGCGGAAATCGGCTGCGTCAGCATTGCCAGCGGCAATGAGCGCCAGAACGTCGTCGCGCACAACGGAACGAACCGTACCATCTGTGTCACCATATTCCGCCGTGATATTCACGAAACCGGTGTCACCAATTGGCAGGCCAAGGTTAGCCGCGATGCGGTAGTTGTCGCCGTCTCCAGCATATGTGGAGCCATAGGTGACTTCGACTTGACCACCCTCGCGGTCATCGCGCAGCACAAAGTTCAACACGCCAGCGATCGCATCGGAACCATACTGTGAGGACGCACCGTCACGCAGAACTTCCACGCGTTTCAGCGCCAAAGATGGAATAGCAGAAATATCAACGCCCTGCGCACCATCTGCAATACCTCCCCCAAGGAATGAGATGACGGAACCACGGTGACGCCGTTTTCCGTTGATCAGCACCAACGTGTTGTCCGGAGACAATCCACGAAGGTTTGCGGGACGAATGATCGTCGCTGCATCTGAAATGGGTTGTGAGTTAACGTTGAACGAAGGCACTGCTGTCCGCAACAAATCCTGCACGTCCGCAGAAGCGCTTTGCCGGAACTCGGAAACGCCAATTACGTCTACAGGTGCGGGCGAGTCGCTCGCCGACCTACCTGGGCGCCGTGAGCCAACGGTCACGATCTCTTCAACCGCCGCCCCTTCATCGTCCGCATCCGCGGACTGGGCAGTGGCTGGCATAGCAACAATGCTCGAAAGCAATGCCGTTGATGCCATAAAGGCCATCGGCCTGTTAAATGGTTTAGTCAAATTATTTCTCCCATGAGTTGTAACAGGCCGTGGGGATTGCCCGACCTGAATTGTTCGACCCCAATTTGCCAAGGAAAAATGCGTTTCCAGCCCAGGAGACACCTGCACTCAGCAATTTTTCCTTCTTTTTCAGGGTTATGTGCCAAGTCATCGTCATATATGAACGTGCCTGGTCACAGAATGTGGAACCCACGATCGCTCTCGCATACAGTCTCCCTTGCAAAATCTTGCGATCAAATTGGTACTACAAACTAGAGTGGCTTCTTGTTTCTGACGGCCCACTTCACTGCAACTCCGCCAAAAACTTGGTTACTTAATACAAAAAGACGACGCTGAAGCACGGCGTCGAACTCCTCTGTAATAAAACAGCAACGATTTGAGACAGGCAATTCCAATAAAGTTTATGTTTTGCGATGCGCAACTTTATATTAGCCAGTGTGATGTTTTTGACACTTATAGCTAAGCCTTAGCATTAGCTAATCTTTCGCTTAGCAGCTGCAACTGGCCCTTTTCAGCGGTTTTCCTCTCGGCGGACAAACCTTTAGGCGGCAAGAGGGTGTGCCTGATAGCCGTTGGAAAAGCTATTAAGCGAAGGTTTTTGTTCGGCGAAAATGAATTTTGCCCAATTGAAACGTTGCCGCAGTAAAATCTACTTATAGCTGCACCAACGGCACGTTAGAGCTATTTTGGACCAGATTTGCACATTGGAATAAAGTCCAGCGTGGTACCGCAGGCGAGTTTGACTACTTCTGTCTCATCTCCTAGGTATCCGTGCCGCCGATAGAACCGGGCTCCTGTCAAGGTTGCCATGAGTTCAAAAGACTTAAAACCTGCTGCCATGGCTGCTGTTTCACACGTATTCAGCAATGCTTGTCCCACATCATGCCCGACAAAATCGGGATCAACAAAAAAAGCGCGGATTTTCGCATTGTCCTTCATGGGATCCAAAAATTTTGCGTCTCTTTGCTCAAATGCATCGCCGCCAAACAGGGTTGTGCGGTAACTCCACCCACCACAACCAATAATTTGGTCGTCGTGCAAACACACAAAATAGGTTTTGTCTTCGATGAGCTGGGTATCAACCGCCCAGGCGCCTTGAAGTGCTGCTTCGATTTGTTCGGGGCTATAGTCTTTCTGGCACAACCCACGAGCGGATTTGGCAATCAAATTTCGAAGTGTGGGAACTTCTTCTGACTCTGCAGTTCTAATGTCCATGGGGCTATCATATCGCGTTACTTGTGAAGCGCCAGTTTCTAGTTGCAGGAACTGACAAGAATTTCCGCCAGCAACTGACTTCTTT
The DNA here is from genome assembly GCA_963921265.3 of Kordiimonas sp. Classification (GTDB taxonomy): domain Bacteria; phylum Pseudomonadota; class Alphaproteobacteria; order Sphingomonadales; family Kordiimonadaceae; genus Kordiimonas. The sequence continues at coordinate 3,170,366 of OZ001196.2, read as the reverse complement.
TGATTTGAGCTTATAACTAGAGCAAACCCTCCACACTTTGTCTCAAAATCATGGCATACGCGTCCGCATTATGCGGGACCGGATTGGTCGCCGCGGTTGGGTCGGCGACTGCCATGGCACCAATATCCTCGGCATGACTATCGTCGATGCCAATTTCAGCCAGCGTATGGGGCATCTTGAGGTCCTCCCTGAGCGCCAGCACCCAATCAAGGAAAGCATTGAAGCCTTTCCTCTCGAAGCAGAGGGCGTGCGTGAGTTCAGTGATTTCATCCTCTATCGCCTCGCGATTAGCGACAAGAACATAAGGCATCAAAACGGCATTGAGCGTTCCATGGTGTGCGTCATAAAGGGCCCCAAGTGGATGCGCCAGCGCGTGCATGGCACCCAATCCGCGCTGAAATGCGGTTGCTCCCATTGAAGAGGCCACAAGCATGTGTGACCGCGCTTCAATATTACTGCCGTCTGCCACTGCTGCCGGCAACCAGTTTTTGATAAGCCGCATTCCCTCAACAGCGATGCCCCGAGCCATGGGATGATATCCGGGGGCACAAAAAGCTTCCAGATTGTGGGATAAGGCGTCCATGCCGGTTGCAGCTGTCAGCCCAGCTGGCAAGCCCACAGTTAGTTCAGCGTCAGCGATAACAAGCCCCGGCAACATTTTGGGGTGGAAGATAATCTTTTTGGCGTGTGCCATTTCATCCGTAATAACGGAGGCCCTACCAACTTCAGACCCAGTCCCTGCCGTTGTTGGCACAGCGATGATCGGGGGCACAAGACCAGCATCTACCCGTGTCCAGTTATCGCCTTCATCTACCACATCCCAAACATCAAGCGATTGACGCGATAAAAGAGCTATAGCCTTGCCAGCGTCCAGTGCGCTGCCACCACCTACCACAATTGCACCATCATGCCCCCCTGCGCGGTAGGCCTCGATGCCGTCCTTAACGTTCGCCCCGGTGGGGTTGGCTTTAATGTCCGAAAAAACGTCCGTGGAAAGACCCGCTGTGCGAAGGTCTGATACCATTTTTTCAACGAAATCAAGAGACGCAAGGCCAGGGTCAGTTACAAGCAATGGTCGCTTCATCCCCATCAATGCAGCCTGTTCCGGCAGGCAATTAATGCGGCCCGCGCCAAAAATATAACTGGTGGGGTAGTTCCAGGTACCGATTAAATCCATCAGTTGCATCCTAAAGCGATGTTTTCAGGTGGTATGACTTTGGCCGGGTTAATTGCTCAAACCCAACTGCAGAGAGCGTACAGCCTCGGCCCGTGTTTTTAACGCCAGTCCAAGCAAGTGCAGGGTCTAGATAATCGCAGCGATTCATGAACACAGTACCGACGTCAAGCTGGTCCCCAATCAACTCAGCCGCTTCCTTGTCTAAGGTCCATATGCTCGCTGTTAGTCCGAACTCGCTGTCGTTGATCAGAGCAACGGCCTCTTCGTCACTCTTCACCGGCATGATGCCTACGATGGGTGCAAAACTCTCGTCTTTCATCACGGACATTGTGTGATCCACGTTGGTTAGCACTTGCGGCGCCATATAAGGACTGTCCAATGCATCCATGGGGAACAGTTCAGGGTCAATATGAGTGCAGGCGCCTGCTGCAACAGCATCTGCCACTTGCTGGCGCGCAAACGCGGCGGCGCGCGCATTCACCATGGGACCGAGCGTTGTAGCCTCATCCAATGGGTTACCAAGAATATAGGCCTTTGTTCCTTCGACAAATTTTTCAACAAAAATATCGTAAAGACTTTCGAGCACATAAATGCGTTCGATTCCGCAGCAGCTTTGACCTGAGTTGAAAAACGCGCCATCGATCAGGTTTGCAACGCTCACGTCAAGGTTAGCGTCGCCGCGGACATATGCCGCGTCCTTGCCCCCCAACTCCAATCCCACTGGAATAAACTGTCCTGCAGCAGCGTTTTCCATTGCAGCCCCACCAGCAACAGAACCGGTGAAACAGACCATGTCCACGGCACCCGATTCGATCAACCCGCTTGTTTGATCATGAGTGAGAGCCAGTGTCTGAAATAGACCCTCAGGCAGTCCGGCCGCGTCGAATGCCATTTGAAACCGGTCGCCGGTCAGCATAGTTTGTTGAGCCGGTTTTAGCATGACAGCATTGCCCGCCATCAAGGCCGGGATCACTGAGTTGACCGTCGTCAGGTAAGGATAGTTCCAGGGTGCAATCGTCAACATGGTGCCAAGGGGCACCCGACTGACGTAGCGATCAAAGCCTTCAATCTGATCGGGCTTGAGCGGCGCTAAGGCTTCTTCAGCGGCATCGATCATAAAGAGCGCACGCTCTTTGAAGCCGTTCATTTCTCCTGCTCCATACCGCACGGGTCGACCCATGCAACGGCTAAGTTCAGGGCCAATGTGATCGGTCATCGCCAGCATGGCATCCACAGCCTTGCGGCAATAAGCGGCACGGTCTTGCAAAGATGTAACCTGCCAGGCTTCTTGTGCGTTCCTCGCTTGCCGCACTGCTGCCGCCACCTCATTTTCCGGCATTGCCGGACGGCGAGCCACCTCGCTGCCATCTATGGGCGAAATACAAACAAGATCTTTGGTCATAAAGGTCGTCACCTGTTAAATGATTTCAAAGTAACGATCCATTTCCCAGTCCGTGATCGCTCTCCTGAACTCTCTTTCTTCCCACTCTCTTGTTGCAGAATAATGGTCAACAAAGGCCTTTCCAAATAGAGCATTAGCAGCCTCGCTTTCCTTGAGGCGCGCTGAGGCCTCCATAAGCGTACGTGGTAGTTGCCGCTCGGCTGGGAAAGTCAAGTCATAGGCATTGCCAATTACCGGTTCATCAGGCTCGATTTTTTGCTCGATGCCATAGAGCCCGCTTGCAAGCGCTGCGGCAACCGCGACGTAAGGGTTAATGTCTGCCGCTGAAACGCGATATTCAACGCGCTGTGAAGACGCACTGCCTGGGATTGCCCGTAGCGCGCACGTCCGGTTCTCAACACCCCATGACGCATCTGTGGGCGCCCAGAAACCCGGGATCAAGCGCCGGAAGCTGTTCACAGTTGGCGCTACCATGGCAAGAAACTCCGGCATCAACGCCTGCTGACCACCGATAAAGTGGCGCATAGTTTCACTCATATAGTGATCTGCAGTTTCCTGATAAAATACATTGCTACCATTCTGGTCCCGCAGGGAAAGATGAATATGGCCGCTCTGGCCGGGCCAATCAGGCGACCATTTCGCCATGAAAGTAGCCATCCAGCCACGTCGTTGAGCCAGGATTTTGGTGACGGTCTTAAACAGGGAAGCCTTGTCTGCAGCTTCAAGTGCGCCGTCCACTTTAATCGCCGCCTCCAGAACGCCGGGACCAGTTTCTGTATGCAATCCCTCTAGCGGCATGCCCATTTCCAGACACGTATCCATCAATTCATGGTAAAACTCGGCATGCACGCCGGAACGTAGCCCGGAGTAACCAAAAAAACCGGGCGTAATGGGCTGCATGCCGCGGTAATTTTTGTCCCGCACGCTGTGCGGCGTTTCTTCAAACAGGAAAAATTCGAACTCGCACCCCGCGAATGGCACAAACCCCATCTGATTTGCTTTGTCGACTATGCGGCGCAAGAGTCCGCGTGGACAAAGGGCTTCCGCTTTTCCCGCGAATTCACCCAGAATAAGAGGAAGTCCATCTTCAAAAGGCATTTTGCGCAGAGTTTCCGGCAACAATCGAACTTCCGCGTCCGGGTAACCAGTATGCCAGCCCGTAAAAGACACATTATCATACAATTGATCATTGCTGTCCCAGCCCAAGACGACATCGCAAAAACCAAAGCCTTTTTTGAGCGCTGAGATAACCTTGTCGCGCCCCATATATTTGCCACGCAGGATACCATCAATATCAAAGGCACCAACTTTGACATAGTCAAAGCCCTCTTTTTCAATCAGGTCGATCACGCCTTCATGAGTTTGCATTACGTATCCTCCCCATTTCGGCTGTGGTCCATTGCAAACTCCTCCTCCGGGGACAAAATCATGCGGTGGCGCGCATAGAAAGCAAAATAGGCGAGCCCGAGTGCAAACCACACAGCACAGCCATACACCCCGACCCGGTAATCCGCATTCAGGAAAAGGAACACCAACGTGACAAGCGCGATAAGACCCGCAACAATCGCGCCCGCATTACCAAGCGGGCTAACGTAAGGTCTTTCAATATGGTCAATCAGCCTGAGTTTGAGGAAGGCGAGCATCTGCATGATATAGGCAATGACTGCACCAAACACGGCCATGTTCAAAAGTACTGCACCAACCGGTACTGCGCCAAAAATGGCTTCACCGTATTGAATGGCGAGCGCAACAAGATAACCAAGAATTGCACCTGCGATCAGCGCCACATGGGGTGTCTTGCGTGTTGAGTGGGTGACAGAAAGCCATTTGGGGAAATAGCCCGCACGCGACAGTGAATAGATGTTGCGCCCATAGGCGTAAATAATGCTGTGGAAGCTCGCTATCAGTCCAGCAACCGCCACAAGTGCCAGCAGAGACGTGCCAATGCCATCCCCAAAGATAGTTTGAAAAGCGAGGAAAAGGGGCTCGTCGGATTGACCCACAGCCTCAGCGCCCGGCGGGATGCCGGCGTTGAGGAATAGGGTTAGGAAAGAGGCAATAATCAACGTCAAGATGCCATACATCAGGCCTCTTGGCATATCACGAACCGGATCATGGGCTTCTTCTTCCGCAGCGAGCGGTAACTGCTCTATCGCAAGATAAAACCATATAGCGAACGGCAGCGCGGCAGCAATGCCCGACAGACCCATCGGAAACCAGATGGAATTGCCCTCAGAAGGCGCGATATTCAGGGCATGTTCCCAGGAAAAGTGTGGGATGGCGCCGATCCAGAAAATCGCGAGTATGGCGAGCGCAAGAAAAGTAATAACCACAGTAAATTTGAAAGTGACCTCCACACCGATGATATTAATACCAACAAATATGGTGTAGGAGATCAGCCACCATATTGGCGGCGCCAGGTCGATGCCAAAGAGGCTGTTAAATATGGCGCCCATATACCCCCCGATACCAACAACAATCACCGCTGGCGTCAGGACATATTCCATATTCTCGGCAAGGCCCGTGATGTAACCAGCCCAGGGGCCCATTGCTGTGCGGGCGAAAGAATAAGCCCCGCCTGTGTGCGGCAATGCTGGTGACATTTCCGCAATCGAATAACAAAGGCCAATATACATGATGGCAATAATAACGGTTGCGACCAATAAGCCGCCAAAACCGGCAACACTTAGACCAAAGTTCCAGCCGAAAAAATCGCCGGATATCACCGCGCCCACACCAAGCGCCCACAGCGACCATCCCCCTGCGTATCGCTTCAGTTCGCGCTTCTCGAGATAACCGTCTTCTGTTTTGCTATAGGTAACCGATTGGTTTCCTGATGCCATAATGAGCCTCCCTGCCCCCAATGAAAGATCAATAAGGTTACTTGAAACATCTCTTCGATTGCTGCACCCGAAGGGCAACAATCATTCGATTTGGTATCCTGCAGCAATTCAAGCACGAAATGCAGCAACTTTCTTCGCCGGGAAGGGCTGGGGCCCGTCAGGGGCCCTTTTTATCGTATTGGTTTTGGGCTTAGGCTTTACCGTTTCGGGACGATGTCCCTCACGTTGATCTTCCTCGTGTTGCCTTCACTTTGTTTCGGCCGAACGGCAGTTTAAATCCGCGACCCGGCAGACAACAAAAAACCCCGGTCCGGAGGACCAGGGTTTATTGTTGGTTGCGGGAGCAGGATTAGTCTCATCGCTACGCTCTTCGTCACTCCGCTTCGCTGCGTATGAACACAGCTTCATTCACCATACTCCGGTAACAAAGTTAAAGGGCCGGGCCCCTTGTGGGGTCCGACCCTTTAATTGGTTGCGGGAGCAGGATTTATTGCTTCGCTACGCTTGCATTAGCTTGCCGCCGAGGCGCCGCGCTTCCGCTCGGCTGCGGCTGCGCTCGAACCTGCTTTTCCACAGGTTCAAAACTGTTCCTGTAACCCAAAAAGTAAAACGCCCCACCCGGAGGGTGAGGCGTTTTGACTTTGGTTGCGGGAGCAGGATTTGAACCTGCGACCTTCAGGTTATGAGCCTGACGAGCTACCGGGCTGCTCCATCCCGCGTCAAGGATGTATTTTTAAACACAAAAACCGGCGTTTGCCGGTTTGATGTGCATTCGAGATTGTGGCTATGTGCATACTCTTTTGTAGATCTGGCGGCGACCTACTCTTCCGCGCCTTAAGACGAAGTACCATCGGCACAAAGACCTTTCACTTCCGGGTTCGGGATGGGACCGGGTGGGACAATCTTGTTATAACCACCAGATCAACAAAAGAGTATTTTGCGAGTTTTAGCATGCTTTGAACTTGTTCTTCATATCTGGAACCAATGAGTTTTGGTTTCTGTCTATGGAGAGGCTCTAAAGCCTATCGAGCAATTAGTATCAGTTAGCTTCACACATTACTGCGCTTCCACACCTGACCTATCAACGTGGTGGTCTTCCACGGCTCTCAGAGAGACCTTATCTTGAGGGGGGCTTCCCGCTTAGATGCTTTCAGCGGTTATCCCTTCCGGACATAGCTACCCTGCAATGCGGCTGGCGCCACAACAGGTCCACCAGAGGTCCGTCCACCCCGGTCCTCTCGTACTAGGGGCAGCTCCTCTCAAGTCTCTTGCGCCCACGGCAGATAGGGACCGAACTGTCTCACGACGTTCTAAACCCAGCTCACGTACCTCTTTAATTGGCGAACAGCCAAACCCTTGGGACCTGCTCCAGCCCCAGGATGAGATGAGCCGACATCGAGGTGCCAAACACTGCCGTCGATATGAGCTCTTGGGCAGTATCAGCCTGTTATCCCCGGCGTACCTTTTATCCGTTGAGCGATGGCCCTTCCACTCAGAACCACCGGATCACTAAGACCGACTTTCGTCTCTGCTCGACCTGTCAGTCTCGCAGTCAGGCAGGCTTATGCCTTTGCACTCAACGACCGATTTCCAACCGGTCTGAGCCTACCTTCGCGCGCCTCCGTTACCATTTGGGAGGCGACCGCCCCAGTCAAACTACCCACCACAGAGGGTCCCAGATCCAGGTTCATGGATCGTGGTTAGATATCAGAGACAACAAGGGTGGTATTTCAAGGGTGGCTCCACAAGAACTGGCGTCCCTGCTTCAAAGCCTCCCACCTATGCTACACATGTTATCCCTAATACCACTCTGAAGCTGTAGTAAAGGTGCACGGGGTCTTTCCGTCTGACCGCGGGTACTCCGCATCTTCACGGAGAATTCAATTTCGCTGAGTCTATGCTGGAGACAGTGGGGAAGTCGTTACGCCATTCGTGCAGGTCGGAACTTACCCGACAAGGAATTTCGCTACCTTAGGACCGTTATAGTTACGGCCGCCGTTTACCGGGGCTTCAATTCGCAGCTCTCACCGCTCCTCTTAACCTTCCGGCACCGGGCAGGCGTCAGACCCTATACGTCGTGTTGACCACTTCGCAGAGCCCTGTGTTTTTAGTAAACAGTCGCCACCCCCTCTTCTGTGCCCCCACCAAAGAGTTGCCTCAATGGTGGGCCTCCTTCTCCCGAAGTTACGGAGGCAATTTGCCGAGTTCCTTCAGCATAGTTCTCTCAAGCGCCTTGGTATGCTCTACCATCCCACCTGTGTCGGTTTCGGGTACGGTCATTAATGGTGGTGCTATTTCCTGGAACAGCTTCGCGGCACATCCAATCCAATAAGGATGCACAACTTACGCCATTCGTCACATTCCACCTGGTACAGGAATATTAACCTGTTTCCCATCGACTACGCCTTTCGGCCTCGCCTTAGGAGCCGACTCACCCTGCGCGG